>NZ_JBIBSF010000005.1:189050-228229 GCF_043077165.1 Streptomyces kanasensis | reverse complement strand
TATAATACCAAAACAACGACTATGGCGACGTATCGCGGTGCATGCCGGGAGCCTCCCGCATTGACGCCCCTCCCCCGACAGTGAGTACCCCTCGCTGGCTCCCGCAGCCCGTGCGCGCCCCCGGACATGCACCCATGCGCCCCGCGTGCCGGATCGATGCACCTCGGCCTTCGGCTTTGCGCCCCGTAACCCCCCGTGTGACGGGGAGTTGTGCTCTCCGTGGAAGAGACCATCGGAGTCACGGAAGCCGCAAGGATCCCCCAGCAGCGCGGTGAGCAGCTGTTGGACAGCGCCGTGCGGTACGCGGAAGAGCGGCACTGGGACGTGTTCCCCGGTACGTGGTTGGAGGCGGTCGAGGGCCGGGAGCTGTGCTCCTGCGCGGATCCGGCCTGCCCCGCGCCCGGCGCGCACCCGGCGCGGCCCGACTGGGCGTCGCAGGCGACGGGGAGCGCGGTCGGGGCGCGCCGGCTGTGGGGCAAGCACCCCCGGGCGTCGATCCTGCTGCCGACGGGGCGCACCTTCGACGCGCTGGACGTGCCGGAGTCGGCGGGCTTCCTCGCGCTCGCGCGGATGGAGCGGATGGACCTCACGCTCGGCCCGGTGACGTGCACGCCGGACCGCCGGATGCTGTTCTTCGTCCTGCCGGGCGCGGCCCCCAAGGTCGCGGACCTGATCCGCAAGCTGGGCTGGTCCCCGGCCGGGATCGACCTGGTCGCCAAGGGCGAGGGCCAGTACGTGGCGGCGCCGCCCACCCGGATCGGCGGCCAGGGCGCGGTGCAGTGGGCGAACCGCCCCACCGCGGCGAACCGCTGGCTGCCGGACGTTGAGGAGCTGATCAGCCCCCTCGCCTACGCGTGCGGCCGGGAGGCGGCGGCCGCGCGGGGGCGCCCGTAGGAGCGCGGGCCCGCCGGTGAGGGGGTTCGTAGGCTGTCCCCACGGTCGCACGGTGCGGCGGGGACAGTGAGAGGCGGCAGTGACCATGCCGGAGCCGGAAGTTGACATGGCGGGTGGAGCGCCCTCGGCGGCGCCGCCCGCCGTTCGTGTGGAAGGGCTGTGGAAGCGCTTCGGCGAACAGGTGGCGGTCGCGGGGGTGGACCTGGCGCTGCCCGCCGGGAAGTTCGTCGGCCTGGTCGGCCCGAACGGCGCGGGCAAGACGACGACGCTGTCCATGGTGACCGGGCTGCTGCGCCCCGACGCCGGCCGGATCGAGGTCGCCGGGCACGACGTGTGGCGGGACCCGGCCGCGGTGAAGGCCCGCATCGGTGTCCTGCCGGAGGGACTGCGGCTCTTCGAGCGGCTGTCGGGGCGTGAACTCCTCGGCTACACCGGGCGGCTGCGGGGGCTGCCGGGCGCCGAGGTCGACAAACGGGCGACGCAGCTGCTGGACGTGCTCGACCTGGCCGGCTCGCAGCACAAGCTGGTGATCGACTACTCGACCGGCATGCGGAAGAAGATCGGGCTCGCGGCGGCGCTGCTGCACAACCCGGAGGTGCTCTTCCTGGACGAGCCGTTCGAGGGCGTGGACCCGGTGTCGGCGCAGACCATCCGGGGCGTCCTGGAGCGGTACACGGCGTCGGGCGCGACGGTGGTGTTCTCCAGCCACGTGATGGAGCTGGTGGAGTCGCTGTGCGACTGGGTGGCGGTCATGGCCGCGGGCCGGATCCGCGCGCAGGGCACCCTGGCCGAGGTGCGGGGGGACGCGCCCACGCTCCAGCGGGCGTTCCTGGAGCTGGTGGGCGCGCAGGGCCGGGACGCGGGCGAGTCGCTCGACTGGCTCGGGGGTGCGCGGTGACCCCGGCGGCCGGTACGGCCCTGCCGGGCGGCACCGGCGTCCCCGGCGTGCCGGGTGCGTCCGGTGTGCCGGGCGGGGGGCCGGGCGGGGGGCCGGGGGTGGTGGGTGCCGGGCTGGTCCCCGTCTTCGTCCGGATCAAGTGGGCGCTGCTGCGCAACGGCCTGCGGCAGTCGGCGGGCCGGACGGCCGTCTACGTCGTGTCGATCGTCTGCACGCTCCTGTTCGCCGCCGGGCAGCTGCTCGGCATGGTGCTGCTGCGCGGCCACGCGCAGGCCGGCACGCTCGCGGTGCTGCTGACGGCGGTGCTCGCCCTCGGCTGGGCGGTGATGCCCCTGTTCTTCCCGAGCGGTGACGAGACGCTCGACCCGACACGACTGGTGATGCTGCCGCTGCGGGCGGGTCCGCTGGTGCGGGCGCTGCTGGTGGCGTCGCTGGTGGGCATCGGCCCGCTGTTCACGCTGTGCCTGGCGGTGGGTGCCGGCATCTCCGTGGCGCACGGGGCGTTCGCGGTGGCCGTGGCGGTGGTGGCCGTGCCGCTGGTGCTGCTGGTCTGCCTGGCGCTGGCACGGGCCGTCGCCGCGGCGAACATCCGGCTGCTGACCTCGCGCAGGGGCCGGGACCTGGCGCTGCTGAGCGGCCTCGTGGTGGCGGTCGGCATCCAGTTCGTGAACTTCGGCGCGCAACGGCTCGGCGAGGCGGGCGGGTTGTCCCGGCTGGAGCCGGCCGCGGAGGTCGTGCGGTGGTTGCCGCCCGCGTCGGCGGTCGGCGCGGTGGACTCGGCGGGCCGGGGTGCGTACGGGGCCGCCGTGGTGCAGCTGCTGCTGTCGGCGGCGGCGCTGGCGG
Source organism: Streptomyces kanasensis (assembly GCF_043077165.1). Taxonomy (NCBI): domain Bacteria; kingdom Bacillati; phylum Actinomycetota; class Actinomycetes; order Kitasatosporales; family Streptomycetaceae; genus Streptomyces; species Streptomyces kanasensis. The sequence goes on along the minus strand of NZ_JBIBSF010000005.1, from coordinate 225,594 downwards.
GGCTGCTGTACTGGTGGCAGCGGAGCCTGACGACGCTGATGACGGCGCCCGACGGGTCGACGCTCGCCGCGGCCGGCACCGGCACGGACCGGCGGCGCTCCGCGGCGGGCGGGGGCCGGTTGTGGCCGGAGGGGCGTACCGGTGCGGTCATGCGGCGGGCGCTGACGTACGCCTGGCGCGACCCGAAGGCGAAGTCCGGGTGGGTGACGGCGCTCGCGCTGGGCGTGATCATCCCGCTCTTCAACGCCTGGCAGGGCAACGGGTCGATCTACTGGTCGTGCTTCGCCGCGGGCATGCTCGGGACGCTGATGTACAACCAGTTCGGCCAGGACACCTCGGCGTTCTGGATGGTCGCGATGACCGTGTCGTCGCCCCGGGACGCGTACGTGGAGCTGCGGGCGCGGGCCTGGGCGCTGCTGCTGGTGACGCTGCCGTACGCGACGCTGGTGACGGTGGCGACGGCGGCGGTGGTCGGTGACTGGCGGGCGCTGCCCGAGGGCCTGGGGCTGTCGTACGGGCTGCTCGGGGCGATGCTCGGGATGGGCGCGTGGGCCTCGGCGTTCTTCCCGTACTCGATCCCGCAGGACAGCGCCTACAAGAACGCCGCGCCGGGGCAGGGCTCGCTGGCGTGGATCTCGATGATGGGCGGGATGTTCGGTTCGGCGGTGCTGTGCGCGCCGCTGATCGTGGCCGCCGTCTGGTCGCACGTGTCGTCGACCGGGCCGTCGGGGTGGCTGCTCCTCCCGCTGGGCGCCTGCTGGGGCGCGCTGCTCACCTGGGCGGGCCTGCGCTGGGGCGCGTCGCGCACGGCGCGGCGCCTGCCGGAGATCCTGGCGGCGGTCAGCAAGGCGTGACCACCGCCCGGCCCGACCCGCGCCGCCGCGCACGGATCCGGGCGGGGCGGGCCCGCGTCCGGCGGGGCGTGCCGGGTACGGCGGGGCGGGTCCGGATCCGCGGGGCGGGTCCCGGTCCGGCGGGGCGTCAGGGCGTCGGGGCGGCCTCGGCGAGGAACGGTTCGACGGCGGCGCGCCAGCCGTCGGGCTGGTCGTAGTGGAGGTAGTGGCCCGCGTCGGCGACCTCGGCGTACCGGCCGTGGGGCAGGACGCGGACCATCTCCTGCGCCTCGGCGCGGCCCAGTTCGCCGTCGGGGCCGCGCACGACCAGCGTGGGGCAACGGACCTGGGCGAGGGTGTCCCAGTGGGCGTCGTGGACCCAGGTCTCGCGCGCGGCGAGCATCTGCCGCGGGGAGAAGACCGGCCGCCAGCCGTCCGGCGACTCGCACATGACCTCGGCGAAGAAGGCACCGCGCGCCGGGTTCGGCCGCTCGACGCGGGGGTCGTCCTCGCCGAACCACCGGCGCACGTCGGCGAGGGTCGCGAACGGCACGGGCCAGGTGCCGAACCAGCTCTCCCACTCCCGCTGTGACGCGGCGCCGAGCGCGGAGGCCCGCATGTCGCCGATGACGAGCGCCCGGACCAGGTCCGGCCGCTCCGCGGCGAGCTGCCAGGCCGTCAGGGCGCCCATGGAGTGGCCGACGAGGGCCACCGGGCCGAGGCCGAGCTGCTCGATGGCGGCGGCAGCGTCGGCGACGTACGCCTCCCGCGTGTACGGGCCGGCGGCCGGCTTGTCGCTGTGGCCGTGGCCGCGCTGGTCCAGGGCGACCGACCGGTACCTCTCCGCCAGCCAGCGCGCCGTGTCCGCCCAGTGCGCGGCGCGGCCCATCAGCCCGTGGAGGAGTAACACGCCCTGGACGGGCTCGGCGCCGTCGTCACCCGGACCCTTGGGCGGGTCGGCGAACTCCCAGGCGGCGAGGCGTACGCCGTCGGCTCCGGTCAGGTCGATCCGTCGCACCATCTGCCCTGGCACCCCCTTCTGTCACGTCGGCTACCCCCGTCAGACTATCGAACTCATATTCGAAAACCGGGGTATCGGCGCCAACACCGCTCGTTCGAGTGACCCCGCTCAAGGATTGGAGGGCGCTGCCGAGGGGAGATCTTCAGCGGGAGGCGGACCACTCGGGGAAAGAGGTCCGACGGGATTGACCCTGGGAGCTCGGGGCTCCGGGTCAACACAGGGGAGGTCGGGTCCCGGTGCCGCGAGGCACCGGGACCTTCCTCGTGTGCGGACGCGCGCTCCGCTGCGGACGGCTGGCGCACCGCGCTGCTCCCTCCCCGGGCCGATCACCTGCCGCAGCCAGACTGGCACGCGCGGCGCCCGCGCGTCGGCCGTTCCCCGGATCGGCCCGTTCCGCCCGGGCCGGGACCGCCGGCCCCCGCACCGCGACCGCCCGGGGGCCCCTACGCCGGAGCAGCCGCCGGGACCGCCGGAACAGCCCGGGTCGTCGGAGTCGTTTGGGCTGCCCGGGCCGCCGGAGCCGCCGGAGCCGCCGACGGCGAGGGGGTACCGCGGCGCCTCGGCGAGGCCCGCACGCGCGCCGGGGTACCGCGGCTTCAGCGCTTGGCTACGAAGACGTGCGACGCCACGTCGGCGTCCAGCTCGGCGGCCTCGCCGCTGCTGCCGACGAGCACCCCGCCGGGCGACTCGGTCACGCTCACCACGGAGCCGGGCTGCACGCCCGCGCGCCGCAGCGTGTACATGAGCTGGGCGTCCGTCTGGATCGGCTCGCCGATCCGGCGCACCACCACGGTCTTGCCCTCGGTGCCGGCGTCCAGCTCGGAGAGGGAGACCATGTCCTCGTTGAGGTACGGGTCGCTCTCGCCCTTCTCGCCCAGCTCCTCCAGCCCAGGGATGGGGTTGCCGTACGGCGACTCCGTGGGGTGGCGCAGCAGTTCGAGGACGCGGCGCTCGACGGCCTCGCTCATCACGTGCTCCCAGCGGCACGCCTCGGCGTGGACCTGCTCCCACTCCAGGCCGATCACGTCGACGAGGAGGCACTCGGCGAGCCGGTGCTTGCGCATCACGCGCGTCGCCAGCCGGCGGCCCTCCTCCGTCAGCTCCAGGTGGCGGTCGCCGGCCACCGTCACCAGGCCGTCGCGCTCCATCCTGGCCACCGTCTGGCTGACCGTCGGGCCGCTCTGGTCGAGCCGCTCGGCGATACGGGCGCGCATGGGCACCACACCTTCCTCCTCCAGCTCGAGGATGGTGCGGAGATACATCTCCGTGGTGTCGATCAGTCCGGACATACGTGCCCCTCGGTGCGTGACATTCAACCTGCGCGGCCCCGTCTCCATTGTTGCCCATCCCGTCGGCAACCGTGCCGCCCCGGACGGAGCGGCGACCCGGGGCCGTATTGACAGGGGAATGGTCCAGACCGCACCGTGATCCGCGACACGACGAGAGGAAGGCCATGTCGATGGGCGACAGCACACTGGCCGGTCAGTTCTTCGACGCCGCGATCGGGCTGCTGCGGCGGGTCAGGGACGAGGAGTCCGCTCACATCGCCGCCGCGGGCGCCGCCGTCGCCGGGGCGGTCGCCGCGGGGGGCCGCCTCTTCGCCTTCGGGGCCGGGCACTCCTCGCTCGCCGCGCAGGACGTCGTCTACCGCGCGGGGGGCCTCGCGGTGATGAACCTGCTCGCCGTGCCGGGCGCGGTCGGCGTCGACGTCACGCCCGCCACCCTCGGCTCGGCGCTGGAGCGCGTGGACGGCCTGGCCGCCGCGGTCCTCGACGCGTCCCCGGCGCGGGCGGGCGACGTGCTGTTCGTCGTCTCCCTGTCCGGGCGCAACGCCCTGCCCGTCGAGATGGCCTCGCACGCACGCGCCCTCGGCCTGACGGTCGTCGGCGTCACCTCCGTGGCGTACGCGAAGGAGACGACGTCCCGGCACCGCTCGGGCACCTTCCTCAAGGACCACTGCGACGTCGTCCTCGACTCGAAGATCGCGGTCGGAGACGCCGAACTGGCCCTGGACGGCGTCGCCGCGCCCTTCGGGCCCGCCTCCACCGTCGTGACCAGCGCCCTGATGCAGGCCGTGATGGCCGCGGCCGCCGAGGAGCTGGTCCGCCGGGGCGTCGAGCCGCCGCTGCTGCGCTCGGGCAACGTCGACGGCGGGCACGAGTGGAACGTCCGCGTCATGGACGAGTACGCGGACCGGATCTTCTACCGCCGGTAGGGCGGGACGGCGGGCGCCGCCGGTACGCGCCGTCAGTCGGGGTGGGCCAGGTCGAGGGAGGCCGCCACGCGGACGGCGACGCTCTCCGCGTAACTGACGTCCGGACGCTCGAAGGGCGGTCTGCTGCCGGAGCGCAGGAACGTCACCACGCCCAGCGTGCGGCCGCGGCTGCGCAGCACGGCGCAGAGCGCGTGGGCGGTACCGGGCGGCCAGTGCCGCTCCGCCGCCCACGACCGCGACGGGCCCCCGCGGCGCCCCGTCGCGCCCTGCCCCGGCGCCCCCGGCGGTCCGTCCGGCCCCGGCGCGGGGGGTGCCGCCGGCCACGTGCTGGCCCGTACCGTGGCCGCCCGGTCGAGCGCCCGCAGCGCCGGGTGCCCGGCGGCGTACGGCACGGGCAGGCCCGCGCCCGGGACGCGCGCCACGGGACCGGGGGCCTCGGCGGGCGTGGCCGCCGTCCGGACCAGGCGCGTGCCGCCGTCCCGGGCGACGTCCAGGAGCGCGTCGTCGGCGAACCCGGCGAGCGCGAAGTCCAGGTAGACGGTGGCGGCCTCCATGGGGTCCTCGCACTCCGCCGCCGCGGCGCCCGCCCGGTGCAGCTGGCTCGCCCGGAACCGCATCCGGTCGGCGTCCTGCTCGGCCTGGCGCGCCTCCGTCACGTCCTCGAACAGCCACGCCACGCCGAGCGGCGCCGGGTCGCGCGCCAGGGGCGAGGCGAGCCGCAGGAACGCACTGCGCCAGCAGCGGCGCCGCTCCCCGTCCGGGGTGCGGACCGTCGCCCACAGCTCGGTGGGCGCCTCGGGGCCGCCCTGCGCCAGGACGTGTTCCAGCGCCGCCTCCAGTTGGTCGGCGCCCTGCAGGACGGCGTCCCCGAGCGGGCGGCCGAGCAGCGCCGTGCGGGACGCGCCGAGGGCGTGCGCCGCCGGGCCGTTGACGACGGCGGGGCGCAGGTCCGCGTCGACCACGACGAGGGCGCACGGCGCGTCGCCGAACAGGGCGTCGCTGAGCGCGACGGAGCGTTCGAAGTCGAGCTGCGCGTGGACCTCGCCGAAGGCGCAGTACACCCCGGCCGGACTGCCGTCGGCGCCGCGCACGCCCGCCGCCTGGGTCCGTACGAGGACCCGGCCGCCGTCCTTGCGGAGCAGCGGGAACTCGTGGAGCCGGCGACCGGGGCCGGCCATGGCGCCCGCCAGCCGGGTCTCGATGCCGGCGGCGTCGGCGGACCGCGCGGCCCAGCCGCCCAGGCCGCGGCGCCCGACCGCCTCCTCCGCGGGCCAGCCGAGGAGCCGCTCGGCCTCGCGGTTCCAGTGGGTGACCACCCCGTCCGCGTCGAACGCGCACAGCGCGGTGTCCATCCCGTCCAGCAGCGCGCTGAGCAGATCACCGTCCGCCCGCGCCGTACCGCTCCTGGACGCGCTCATCCCGGCACCCCCTGCAGGACGTGGACGTTGCCGCACGTGCAGCCGCACGTGCCCGGCCATTCAACCTCGAACGTGACCCACGACACACGCGGTTCGCGAAATTCGGTTGAGCGGGGCGCGGAGCGTTCCTAGGGTGTGGAGCACACGAGAGAGGAGGTGATCCGGAAGTGATTTCTTTTCGGATGCGTGAGGTGACTGCGGGCTGAGGCCTGTCGTCACATGACGGCAGGCCTCCTGCCGTACACCCAGCAGTCACCGGCCCGCGGGCTCGTCGGCACATCCGGCCGACCTCTCCTCACCAGCAGGAGAGAGCAGAGCCCGCGGGCTTCTGCGTGCCCGGGGGCCTCTGCCTGTCCGGGCACTCTGCCCGACCGGGGCCTCTGCCCGACCGGGTCTGCCGGGCCCCGGGCTGGTGCGCGTCCCCGACCCGGCGAGCCCCCGACTCCCGGTCCCGGCAGGGGGCCGGCGCCGGAGCCAGGGCCGGCACCGGGGCAGCGCACTACGGCGCGAGGCGTTCCACGTGCCAGGGGCCGGTGGGGGTGCGGGTGTAGCGGAGGCGGTCGTGGAGGCGGTTCTCGTGGCCCTGCCAGAACTCGACCGCCTCGGGCGCGACCAGGTAGCCGCCCCAGTGCGGCGGTACCGGCACCTCCTCGCCCTCCGGGTAGCGGGTCGCCAGTTCCTCGTAACGCGCGAGGAGTTCGTCGCGGGAGGCGATGACGGACGACTGCGCGCTGGCCCAGGCGCCGAGCCGGGAGCCGTGCGGGCGGCTGCGGAAGTAGGCGGCGGTCTCCTCCCGGTCCACGCGGGTCGCGGTGCCCGTGACGATGACCTGGCGGGCGACGGGGTGCCAGGGGAACAGCAGGGAGACGTGCGGGTTGGCGGCCAGCTCGCCGCCCTTGCGGGAGTCGTAGTTGGTGTAGAAGACGAAGCCGCGCTCGTCGTAGTGCTTGAGCAGCACCGTGCGGGCGGACGGGCGGCCGTCGGGGGTGGCGGTCGCCACGACCATGGCGTTCGGCTCGCGGATCCCGTCGCTGTCGGCCGCGTCCTTGAACCAGCGCGCGAACTGTTCCATGGGGTGGGCGGCGAGGTCCCGCTCCGCGAGCACGGAGGTGTGGTACTGCTCGCGCATCGGGGCCGGGTCGAGGGCCGGGTCCAGGGCGGGATCGAGGGCGTCGGTCACGGCGCCCATCCTGCCGCAGGGCCCGTCCCGGGAGTAGCGCCCGCCCGGCCCCCGGGGGCCGGGCGGGGCCTCCGGTCGGCCCCGGGGCGCGGCTGCCGGCGCAGTCTCCCCCGCCCGCCGGCCGCCCAATCCCGGTGCCCGGTTCGGCGGAGTGTGCCTGATGTCACGCTTCCCCGCATCGGGGGAACCCGACAGACTCGTCGGCTGGGTCACTGTTCCTTCCACACACACGTCACCACGAGGAGCCGCCAGATGTCCGACTTCGTACCCGGGCTCGAGGGAGTCGTCGCGTTCGAGACGGAGATCGCCGAACCGGACAAGGAGGGCGGCGCCCTCCGGTACCGCGGCGTCGACATCGAGGACCTGGTGGGTCACGTCTCCTTCGGGAACGTGTGGGGCCTGCTGGTCGACGGCGCGTTCAACCCCGGCCTGCCGCCGGCCGAGCCGTTCCCGATCCCGGTGCACTCGGGCGACATCCGCGTGGACGTGCAGTCCGCCCTGGCGATGCTCGCGCCGGTGTGGGGCCTGAAGCCGCTGCTCGACATCGACGAGGAGCAGGCCCGCGACGACCTGGCGCGGGCGGCGGTCATGGCCCTGTCGTACGTCGCCCAGAGCGCGCGCGGGCAGGGCCTGCCGATGGTGCCGCAGAGCGAGATCGACAAGGCGCGGTCGGTGGTCGAGCGGTTCATGATCCGCTGGCGCGGCGAGCCGGACCCGAAGCACGTCAAGGCCGTCGACGCGTACTGGACGTCGGCCGCCGAGCACGGCATGAACGCCTCCACGTTCACCGCCCGCGTCATCGCGTCGACCGGCGCGGACGTCGCCGCGGCGCTGTCGGGCGCGGTGGGCGCCATGTCCGGCCCGCTGCACGGCGGCGCGCCCTCGCGCGTCCTCGGCATGATCGAGGAGATCGAGCGGACGGGCGACGCGGTCGCGTACGTGAAGCGGGCCCTCGACAAGGGCGAGCGGCTGATGGGCTTCGGCCACCGCGTGTACCGCGCCGAGGACCCGCGCGCCCGGGTGCTGCGGCGCACGGCCCGCGAGCTGGCGGCGCCCCGCTTCGAGGTGGCCGAGGCGCTGGAGAAGGCGGCGCTGGAGGAGCTGCACAACCGCCGTCCGGACCGCGTGCTGGCGACGAACGTCGAGTTCTGGGCGGCGATCGTGCTGGACTTCGCGGAGGTGCCGGCGCACATGTTCACGTCGATGTTCACCTGCGCCCGCACCGCCGGGTGGTCGGCGCACATCCTGGAGCAGAAGCGCACGGGCCGCCTGGTCCGCCCGTCGGCCCGGTACGTCGGGCCCGGCTCGCGCGACCCGCGGGAGATCGCCGGTTACGAGGACATCGCGGAGTAGTCCGCGCCCGGCGCCCGGACCCGGCGCCGCGGTGCGACCCGCCGGCCCCGCCGCCCCCCGTGGGCGGCGGGGCCTCGGCGTTCCCGGGACGGGCTTGTGGCGCTTCCCGGGGCCCTGCGGTGCCCCGGGGAGGGGGTGGTTCGCGGTGTCGCCCCCTCCGGACTTAAAAAGCAAGCATGCTTGCTTGTTTCTCTGGGCGCTGTCATGCTCCCGGGACACACCGCCGTGTCCCGACCCGAGGGAGCGCACCGTGCCCCACCCGGATCCCGAGCAGGGCCCGCCGCCCACGCCGCCCGCGCCCGCCGCACCCGCCGCACACGGGAGCGCCGCGCACGACACCACCACCGCCGTCCTCACCGACCTGCGCGCCGAGGGCGAGGACCTCGACCGGCTCGTCGCCGGGCTCGACGCCGCCGGGTGGGCCGCGCCGACGCCGGCGCCCCGCTGGAGCGTCGCCCACCAGGTCGCGCACCTGGCGTGGACCGACGAGGTCGCGTTCCTCGCCACCACCGACCCGGGCGCCTTCGCCGGGCACGTCGCAAGGGCGGCCGCCGCGCCCGGAACCTTCGTCGACGAGGCCGCCGAGGCGGGGGCCACCGGTCCGCCCGCCGCGCTGCTCGCCCGCTGGCGCACCGCGCGGCAGCGGCTGCACGACGCCCTGCGGGCCGCGCCGCCCGGCACCCGCGTCCCCTGGTACGGGCCGCCCATGAGCGTCGCCTCGATGGCCACCGCCCGCCTCATGGAGACCTGGGCGCACGGCCGCGACGTCGCCGACGCGCTGGGCGCCGTACGCCCGCCCACCGCCCGGCTGCGCCACGTCGCCCGCATCGGCGTGCGCGCCCGCGACCACGCCTTCGCCGTGCACGGCCTGACTCCGCCCGCCGCGCCGTTCCGGGTGGAGCTGACCGCGCCGGACGCCGCGGGGGCGGTCTGGGCGTACGGGCCCGAGGACGCGGCGCAGCGCGTGACCGGGCCGGCCCTGGACTTCTGCCTCCTGGTCACGCAGCGGGCCCACCGCGCCGACCTCGCCGTACGCGCCGAGGGCCCCGACGCGGACCGGTGGCTGGACGTCGCCCAGGCGTTCGCGGGCCCGCCCGGGCCCGGCCGGGAACCCGCCGGGGAGGCCCGGTGACCACCGTCCCGCCCGACTCCCCCACCCTGCCCGGCCCGCCCGGCGCACCCGGCGCACCCGGCGCGACCCCCGTGCCCGCCCCGTCCGCCCCGTCCGCCCCGCTCGGCTCCCCCGGCGCGCCCGGTGCGCCCGACCCGGCCCCCGGGCCCGCCGTGTCCGCCGGCTCCCCCGCACCCGCCGCGCCCGCCGCGCCGGTGCTGCGGATCGGGAACGCCTCCGGGTTCTACGGCGACCGCTTCGACGCGGTCCGCGAGATGCTGACCGGCGGCCCCCTCGACGTCCTCACCGGCGACTACCTCGCCGAGCTCACCATGCTCATCCTCGGCCGCGACCTCCTCAAGGACCCGTCCCTCGGGTACGCGCGGACGTTCCTGCGGCAGATGGAGGAGTGCCTGGGCACCGCCCACGAGCGGGGCGTCCGCGTCGTCACCAACGCCGGCGGCCTCAACCCGGCCGCCCTCGCCGACGCCCTGCGCGCCCTCGCCGACCGGCTGGGCCTGCCCGTCCGGGTCGGCCACGTCGAGGGCGACGGGCTGCCGCTCCCCGACGGCGCCCTGACCGCCAACGCCTACCTCGGCGGCGCGGGCGTCGCCGCCTGCCTCGCCGCGGGCGCCGACGTCGTCGTCACCGGCCGCGTCACCGACGCCGCCCTCGTCACCGGCCCGGCCGCCTGGCACTTCGGCTGGGGCCCGGACGCCCACGACGCCCTGGCGGGCGCGGTCGTCGCCGGGCACGTCCTGGAGTGCGGCACCCAGGCCACCGGCGGCAACCACGCCTTCTTCCACCGCGACCGGTACGACGCCCGCCGGCCCGGCTTCCCCCTCGCCGAGCTGCGCGCCGACGGCTCCGCCGTGATCACCAAGCACCCGGGGACCGGCGGCACCGTCACCGTCGGCACCGTCACCGCGCAGCTGCTGTACGAGACGGCCGGCGCCCGCTACGCCGGACCCGACGCGACCGCGCGCCTCGACACCGTGCGCCTGGCCCAGGAGGGGCCCGACCGGGTGCGGGTGTCCGGGGTGCGCGGCGAGGCGCCGCCGCCGCTCCTCAAGGCCGGGATCACCCGGCTCGGCGGCTGGCGCAACGAGATCGTGTTCGTCCTCACCGGCCTCGACGTGCCGGCCAAGGCACGGCTCGTGCGCGACCAGGTCGACGACGCCCTGGACCGCGCCCCCGGTCGGCGCCCCGCCGACGTGCGCTGGGAGCTGGTCCGCACCGACCGCCCCGACGCCGACACCGAGGAGACCGCCAGCGCCCTGCTCCGGCTCGTCGTCCGCGACCCCGACCCCGCGAAGGTGGGCCGCGTCCTGACGGGCGCCGCCGTCGAGCCGGCCCTCGGCAGCTACCCCGGCTTCCACCTCACCGGCCCGCCCGGCAAGGGCGCGCCGTACGGGGTGTTCGAGGCGGTGTACGTCGACCCCGCCACCGTCGCGCACACGGCGGTGCTGCCCGACGGGCGGCGCGTCCCCGTCCCGCACCCGGCGGCCACCCGCGCCCTCGCGCCCGTCCCGCGGCCGCCCCTCCCGCCGCCCCTGCCGGCCGGTCCCACGCGGCGGGCGCCGCTCGGGCTGGTCGCCGGGGCCCGCAGCGGCGACAAGGGCGGCGACGCCAACGTCGGCGTGTGGGTGGAGAGCGACGACGCCTGGCGCTGGCTGGCCCACACCCTGACCGCCGACCGCCTCCGGGAGCTGCTGCCGGAGACCCGGGACCTGCCCGTCACCCGGCACGTCCTGCCGAACCTGCGCGCCCTCAACTTCACCGTCTCCGGCCTCCTCGGGGAGGGCGCCGCCGCGCGGGCCCGGTTCGACCCGCAGGCCAAGGCGCTCGGCGAATGGCTGCGCGCCCGCCACCTCGACGTCCCGGAGGTCCTCCTGTGACCGTCCTCGCCTCCGCCCTCGACCCCTCCGGCGCCGACCACGCCGCGAACCGCGCCGCCATGCTCGCGCGCCTCGCCGAGCTGGACGCCGAGCACGCCAAGGCGCTGGCCGGCGGCGGGGAGAAGTACACCGCCCGGCACCGCGCCCGCGGCAAGCTCCTCGCCCGCGAGCGCGTCGAGCTGCTGCTCGACGACGACACGCCGTTCCTCGAACTGTCCCCGCTCGCCGCGTGGGGCTCCGACCACGCCGTCGGCGCCTCGCTCGTCACCGGCATCGGCACCGTCGCGGGCGTCGAGTGCCTGATCACCGCCAACGACCCGACCGTGCGCGGCGGGGCGTCCAACCCGTGGACCCTCCGCAAGGCGCTGCGGGCCAACGAGATCGCCCTCGCCAACCGCCTGCCCGTGATCTCCCTGGTCGAGTCGGGCGGCGCGGACCTCCCCTCCCAGAAGGAGATCTTCATCCCGGGCGGCGCCCTCTTCCGCGACCTGACCCGGCTCTCCGCCGCGGGGATCCCCACGGTCGCCGTCGTCTTCGGCAACTCCACCGCCGGCGGCGCCTACGTCCCCGGCATGTCCGACCACACCGTCATGATCCGGGAGCGGTCGAAGGTCTTCCTCGGCGGACCGCCCCTGGTGCGGATGGCGACCGGCGAGGAGAGCGACGACGAGTCGCTCGGCGGCGCCGAGATGCACGCCCGGACCTCCGGCCTCGCCGACCACTACGCCCTCGACGAGCACGACGCGCTGCGCCAGGCCCGCCGGATCGTCGCCCGCCTCAACCACCGCAAGGCGCACCCCGGTCCGGGCCCGGCCGCGCCGCCGGCGTACGACCCGGAGGAGCTGCTCGGGATCGTCCCCGGCGACCTGCGCACGCCGTTCGACCCGCGGGAGGTGCTCGCGCGGATCGTCGACGGCTCGGACTTCGACGAGTTCAAGCCGCTGTACGGGACGAGCCTCACCACCGGCTGGGCGGCGCTCCACGGTTACCCGGTCGGCGTCCTGGCCAACGCCCGGGGGGTGCTGTTCAGCGAGGAGGCGCAGAAGGCCGCCCAGTTCATCCAGCTCGCCAACCAGCGGGACGTGCCGCTGCTCTTCCTCCACAACACCACCGGCTACATGGTGGGCCGGGAGTACGAGCAGGGCGGCATCATCAAGCACGGCGCCATGATGATCAACGCGGTCTCCAACAGCCGCGTCCCGCACCTGTCGGTGCTGCTGGGCGCTTCCTACGGCGCCGGGCACTACGGCATGTGCGGCCGTGCCTACGACCCGCGCTTCCTCTTCGCCTGGCCCAGCGCCAAGTCCGCCGTCATGGGCCCGCAGCAGCTCGCCGGGGTCCTGTCGATCGTCGCCCGCGCCTCCGCGCAGGCCAAGGGCCGCCCCTACGACGAGGAGGGCGACGCCGCGCTGCGGGCCGTGGTGGAGCAGCAGATCGAGTCCGAGTCCCTGCCGATGTTCCTGTCCGGGCGGCTGTACGACGACGGGGTCATCGACCCGCGCGACACCCGTACCGTCCTCGGGCTGTGCCTGTCGGCGATCCACACCGCACCGGTCGAGGGCGCCCGCGGCGGCTTCGGCGTCTTCAGGATGTGAGGCCCCGTGATCGAGACCCTGCTCGTGGCCAACCGCGGCGAGATCGCCTGCCGCGTCCTGCGGACCTGCCGCGACCTGGGCGTGGCCACCGTCGCCGTGCACTCCGACCCGGACGCCGGGGCGCTGCACGTGCGGCGGGCGGACGCCGCGGTGCGGCTGCCGGGGGCCGCGCCCGCCGACACGTACCTGCGCGGCGACCTGATCGTGGCCGCCGCCCTCGCCGCGGGCGCCGACGCGGTGCACCCGGGGTACGGCTTCCTCTCCGAGAACGCCGCCTTCGCGCGGGCCGTGGAGGCGGCCGGGCTGACGTGGGTGGGACCCCCGCCCACGGCGATCGAGGCGATGGCGTCCAAGACCCGCGCGAAGCGCCTCATGGGCGTGCCCCCGCTCGACCCGGCGGCGCTCACCGAGGCCGACCTGCCCGTCCTGGTCAAGGCGGCGGCGGGCGGCGGCGGGCGCGGCATGCGCGTCGTCCGGGACCTGTCCGCGCTGGCGGGCGAGGTGGCCGCCGCCCGCGCCGAGGCCCTGTCGGCCTTCGGCGACGACGAGGTGTTCGCCGAGCCGTACGTCGCCGGCGGCCGCCACGTCGAGGTGCAGGTCCTCGCCGACGCGCACGGCACCGTCTGGGCGCTCGGCACCCGGGACTGCTCCCTCCAGCGCCGCCACCAGAAGGTGATCGAGGAGGCGCCGGCCCCCGGCCTGCCGCCCGCGCTCGCCGACGAGCTGTGCGCGACCGCCGTGCGCGCCGCCCGCGCCATCGGCTACACCGGCGCGGGCACCGTGGAGTTCCTGGTCGCGGCGGACGGCACCGCGCACTTCCTGGAGATGAACACCCGCCTCCAGGTCGAGCACCCGGTCACGGAGGCCGTGTACGGCGTCGACCTGGTCGCCCTCCAGCTCCGCGTCGCCGAGGGCGCCGCCCTGCCGCCCGAGCCGCCCGCCCCGCGCGGCCACGCCGTCGAGGCGCGGCTGTACGCCGAGGACCCCGCGCGCGGCTTCGCCCCGCAGACGGGCACCCTGCACGCGCTCGACGTGCCGGGCGTGCGCCTCGACACCGGGTACGCGGCGGGCGACGGGATCGGCGTCCACTACGACGCGCTGCTCGCCAAGGCCGTCGCCCACGCCCCCACCCGGCGGGAGGCCGTCCGCGCCCTGGCCCACGCGCTGGAGCGGGCCCGTGTGCACGGCCCGGTCACCAACCGGGAGCTGCTGGCACGGACCCTGCGCCACCCGGAGTTCGCCGAGCCGGGCCGGGTCGGCACCGGCTTCTACGACCGGTACCTGGCCGACCTGACCGCCCCCGCGCCGGGCGCCGGCCACGCCGCGGTGGCCGCCGCGCTCGCCGAGGCGGCGTCCCGGCCGGGCCCCGGCGCCTGGCGCAACCTCCCCTCGGCGCCCCGCACCCGCGCCTACACGGGACCGGAGGGCGCGGGTGGGAGCGACGGTCCGGCGGCGCACGTGGTGCGGTACCACCGGACCCGCGACGGCTACGCCCTGCCGGACCACCCCGAAGTGCGGGTCGTGTCGGCCGCGCCCGACCTGGTCCGCCTCGACGTGGACGGTGTCGTCCGCCCGTACGCCGTCACCGCGTACCCGGGCCCGGGCGGCGCGGGGATCGTCCACGTCGACGCGCCCACCGGCTCCCACCGGTTCACGCCCCGGCCGCGCTTCCCCGACCCGGCCGAGCGCACCGCGCCCGGCTCGCTGCTCGCGCCCATGCCCGGCACCGTCGTGCGCGTCGCCGACGGGGTCGCGGTGGGCGCGCGCGTCGGGGCGGGGCGGCCGCTGCTGTGGCTGGAGGCGATGAAGATGGAGCACCAGGTGACCGCCCCGGCCGCCGGCGTCGTCACCGCCCTGCACGCCGAGCCGGGCCGCCAGGTCGGGGTCGGGGCCCTGCTCGCCGTCGTCACCCCCGACCCGCCCGGGAAGCCCGCGCGACGGCCGGAGGCGACCGACCCGCCCGGAGGACCCGCCGAGCCCGCCCGGCCCGAGCCGACCGACCCGCCCGGGGAGCCCGCGCGACGGCCCGAGGCGACCGACCCGCCCGGGGAGTGACCGGCGCCGAGCACGTCCCGCCCGTCCAGTCCGCACAGGAGGAACAGGCATGACCGCAGTCACCGGCACCCCCTTCGAGACCGCCGAGCAGCAGGCGCTGCGCACCGCCGTCGGCGCCCTCGGCCGCCGCCACGCCCACACCCACGAGGAACACCCGGAGGTGCTGTGGGCGGAGGCCGGCCGGCTCGGCTACCTGGGCGTGAACCTGCCCGAGGAGTACGGCGGCGGAGGCGGCGGCGTCGCCGAACTCGCGATCGTGCTGGAGGAGTTGGGCGCGGCCGGCTGCCCGCTCCTGCTGATGATCGTCTCGCCCGCGATCTGCGGCACGGTCATCGCCCGGTTCGGCACCGACGAGCAGCGGCGGCGGTGGCTGCCGGGGCTCGCCGACGGCAGCCGGATCATGGCGTTCGGCATCACCGAGCCCGACGCGGGATCCAACTCCCACCGCATCACCACCACGGCCCGCCGCACCCCCGACGGGTGGGTGCTGTCGGGCCGCAAGGTCTTCGTCTCCGGGGTCGACCTGGCGGAGGAGACGATGATCGTCGGGCGGACGGCGGACGCCCGGACGGGCGCGCTCAAGCCGTGCCTGTTCGTCGTGCCGCGCGACGCGCCCGGCTTCCGCCGCACCGCCATCGACATGGAGCTGCGGGCCCGGGAGAAGCAGTTCGAGCTGACCCTCGACGACGTGCGGCTGCCCGCCGACGCCCTGGTCGGCGACGAGGACGCGGGCCTCCTCCAGCTGTTCGCCGGGCTCAACCCGGAGCGGGTGATGACGGCGGCGTTCGCACTCGGCATGGGCCGCTTCGCGCTCGCGCGGGCCGTCGCGTACGCGAAGGAGCGGCAGGTGTGGAAGGCGCCCATCGGCGCCCACCAGGCGATCGCGCACCCGCTGGCCGCGTCCCACATCGAGCTGGAGCTGGCCCGGCTGATGACGCAGCGGGCGGCCGCGCTGTGCGACGCGGGCGACGACGTCGGCGCCGGCGAGGCGGCGAACATGGCGAAGTACGCGGCGGCCGAGGCGTGCGTGCGGGCCGTCGACCGGGCCGTGCACACCCTCGGGGGCAACGGCCTCACCCGCGAGTACGGCCTGGGCCGGCTCGTCACCGCCTCCCGCGTGGCCCGCATAGCCCCGGTGAGCCGGGAAATGATCCTGAACTACGTCTCGCACCAGTCCCTGGGACTCCCGAAGTCGTACTGACCACGCTCGTACTGACCACGCCATCGGAGGCGAGAGCCATGCCCCTGGTCACCACCGCCCACGACCGCGCCGTCGCCACGCTCACGCTGGACGCGCCGGACACCCGCAACGCCCTCTCCGCCCGGCTCGTCGCCGAACTGGCGGACGCGCTGGCCGACTGCGCGCAGGACCCGGCCGTCCGGGCGGTGGTGCTCACGCACACCGGCAGCACCTTCAGCGCGGGCGCCGACCTGAAGGCGCCACCGAGCCCGTACGCCTTCGTGGCGCTGCTGCGGCGGATCGTGGAACTGCCGAAGCCGGTCGTGGCGCGGGTGGCGGGGCGGGTGCGGGCGGGCGGCCTGGGGCTGGTGGGGGCGGCCGACCTGGTGGTGGCGTCGGAGGGGTCCGACTTCGCCCTGACGGAGGTCAGGATCGGCGTCGCCCCGGCCCTCGTCTCCCTCACCCTGCTCCCCCGCCTCGACCAGCGGGCGGCGGCCCGCTACTACCTGACGGGGGAGCGGTTCGACGCGGCCGAGGCGGCGCGCATGGGCCTGGTGACGGCGGTGGCGCCGGACGTCGACGCGGCCCTCGACCCGCTTCTCGACGCGCTGCGCAAGGGCTCGCCGCAGGGTCTGGCGGAGTCGAAGCGGCTGGTGACGGCTAGGGTGCTGGAGACCTTCGAGCGCGACGCGGAGGAGCTCGTGCAGCGCTCGGCGCAGCTCTTCGCCTCGGCGGAGGCGCGTGAGGGAATGACGGCCTTCCTGGAACGACGGGACCCCGCATGGGCGATGTGACGCCGAAGCAGGACCGCAGCCGCGTCACCCGGCAGCGGCTGCTCGAAGCCGCCGTGGCGTGCCTGGCCGAACGCGGCTGGGCGGGCTCCACGGTCTCCGTGGTCGCGGAGCGGGCGGGGGTGTCGCGGGGCGCCGCGCAGCACCACTTCCCCACCCGGGAGGACCTGTTCACGGCGGCGGTCGAGTACGTCGCGGAGGAGCGCTCGCAGGCGCTGCGCGGGCTCACCGGCAGGAGCCGCGCCGAGGTGGTCGAGGCGCTGGTCGCCCTGTACACGGGGCCGCTGTTCCGGGCGGCCCTGCACCTGTGGGTGGCGGCGTCGGACGAGGACCAGCTGCGGCCCCGGGTCACCGAGCTGGAGGCCCGGGTCGGCCGGGAGACGCACCGCATGGCGGTGGAGCTGCTGGGCGCCGACGAGTCGCGGCCGGGGGTCCGGGAGACCGTCCAGGGGCTGCTGGACATGGCGCGGGGGCTGGGCCTCGCGACGCTCCTCACCGACGATTCGGCCCGTCGGGCGCGGGTGGTGGCCCAGTGGGCCCACCTGCTGGACGACGCCCTGGGCTGACCGGCTGCCCTCGACCGCCCCTGCCGACCGACCCCGCGCTGACCGCCCCCGGGCTGACCGCCCCCGGGCCGACCACCCGGGCCCGACCACCCGGGCCCGGCCGCGCGGCGCCGACCGGCCGGGCCCGCGCCTCCCGACCGACCGCCCCGGGCGCCCCTACCGTGCGCGGGACCCGGTGCGGGCGCGTACGGCGCCGATGCTCGCCGCGACGACCAGGGTGATCGCGAGGGCGTCGGTGGCGGACAGGGCCTGGTGCAGCACGAGGAAGCCGGCCAGGGCCGCGACGGCCGGTTCCAGGCTCATCAGCACCGCGAAGGTCGGGGCCGGCAACCGGCGCAGCGCGACGAGCTCCAGGGTGTAGGGCAGGACCGACGACATCAGCGCCACCGCCAGGCCCAGCGCGAGCGTCGACGGCACGACCAGGGCGGTGCCCGCCTCCGCGAGGCCGAGCGGCAGGCTCACCAGCGCGCCGACGACCATGGCGAGCGCGAGCCCGTCGGCCTGCGGGAAGCGCCGGCCGGTACGGGCGCTGAAGACGATGTACGCGGCCCACAGGGCACCCGCCGCGAGGGCGAAGCCGGCGCCGACCGGGTCCAGCCGGTCGAAGCCGCCGCCGCTGAGCAGCACGACGCCCGCCAGGGCGAGGCCCGCCCACAGGAAGCTGACCGCGCGGCGGGACGCCACGACGGACAGGGCGAGCGGACCCAGCACCTCCAGGGTGACGGCCGCGCCGAGCGGGATGCGGTCGATGGCCTGGTAGAAGGTGAGGTTCATGCCGCCCATCGCGACGCCGAACGCGATGACGGTCCCCCAGTCCGCGCGGCTGTGGCCGCGCAGCCGGGGCCGGCACACCACCAGCAGCACCAGCGCGGCGAGGGCCAGCCGCAGCGTGACCACGCCGAGCGCCCCCGCGCGGGGCATCAGCAGCACGGCGAGGGCCGCGCCGAACTGGACCGACAGGGCCCCGGCCACCACCAGGGCGACCGGCCCCAGCGCGCCCCGACCCGGCTCCCGGGCCGGCTCCCGCGCCGAACCGGCGGTCTTCGGGGCGCCCGCGGCACGGGCTCCTGTGGCGTCCGCGGGGTGGGCTGCCGGGGCGCCCGCGGCACCGGCCGCCGTCGCGGGGTCCGCGGGAAGGGGCGCCGGGGTGTGTGCGGGGAGGGGCGCCGGGGTGTGCGCGGCACGGGCGTCGTTCACCGGGATCTCGTCTTCCTCTTCTTCCTCGTTCGTGGTGCTCGGGGCTTCGGAAGGACCCGTTCCACTGCTTGGCCGTCCCGTCCACGGTAAGCAGTGAAACAGGTGGACGGCCATGGCAGGGTGCCCTTTTCTCACCTGCCGGGACGGTCACCCCCCGACCCGTCGGGGCGGGGGTCGAGCGCCTCCGCCAGCACCTCCGCGAGGTGCCGGGCGCGCCGGCCCGCCAGCTGGTGCAGCTGGGTGCGGCAGGAGAAGCCGTCCGCGAGGAGTTCGGTGTCCGGGCCCGCCGCGCGCACCGCGGGCAGCAGCCGGTCCTCGGCGCAGGCGACGGACACCTCGTGGTGGCCGCGCTCGAAGCCGAAGTTCCCGGCGAGGCCGCAGCAGCCGCCGCTCAGTTCGCCGGTGAGTCCGGCGCGCTCGCGCAGGCGGCGCTCGGCGGCGTCGCCGAGGACGGCGTGCTGGTGGCAGTGGGTCTGTCCGGCGACGGGCCGGTCGACGCGGGGCGGCCGCCAGTCGGGGGCGGTCTCCTCCAGGGCCTGGGCGAAGGTGCGCACCGACGAGGCGAGGGTCCGCGCCCGCGGGTCGTCCGGCAGCAGCTCGGGCAGGTCCGTGCGCAGCGCCGCCGCGCAGCTGGGCTCCAGCACCACCAGGGGCGCCGCGCCGAGGAGCGGCTCCACGGTGTCCAGGGTGCGGCGCATCACCGCGCGGGCCCGGTCGAGGCGGCCCGTCGACACGTACGTGAGGCCGCAGCAGACGCGGCCCGGCGGCAGCGCCACGCGGACGCCGGCCGCCTCCAGGACCGTGACGGCGGCGCGGCCGGCGGAGGGCGTGAAGTGGTCCGTGAAGGTGTCGGGCCACACGTACGCGCGCGGCGGCCCGGGCGGGAGGCCGGGCGGGGGCGTGTGGCGGGCCGCCCAGGCGCGGAACGTCCGGCGGGCGAGCTCCGGCAGGGACCGCTGCGGCGCGATCCCGCCGAGCCGTTTCGCGACCGCCGCGAGGGGGCGTACCCGGGCGGCGGCGTTGAGGAGCGGCGCGAGGGGCGCGGCCGGGCGCAGCAGGGCGGGCAGGGAGCCCATCGTGTAGTGGGCGGCGGGACGCGGCCGGCCCGCGTAGTGGTGGTGCAGGAACTCCGCCTTGTACGTCGCCATGTCGACGCCGACGGGGCAGTCGCTGCGGCAGCCCTTGCAGGACAGGCACAGGTCGAGGGCGTCGCGCACCTCGGTCGAGCGCCAGCCGCCGGTGACGACCTCGCCCGCCAGCATCTCGTGCAGCAGCCGGGCCCGGCCGCGCGTGGAGTGCCGCTCCTCGCCGGTGGCCCGGAACGACGGGCACATCACGGACGCCCCCACGGCGGGTCCCTCGACGCGGCAGGCGGCGACGCCCACGCAGCGGCGCACGGCCGTCCCGAAGTCCCCGCCGTCGTCGGGGTAGCCGAAGGCGACGTCGACGGGCGTCCGCGGCAGGACGTCGAAGCGGAGGTTGTCGTCGAGGCGGGCGGGGCGGACGAGGGTGCCGGGGTTCATCCCGCCGTCCGGGTCCCACAGGTCCTTGAACCGGCCGAAGAGGGCCACGAGTTCGTCGCCGTACATCCGCGGCAGCAGCTCGGCGCGGGCCTGCCCGTCGCCGTGCTCGCCGGAGAGCGAGCCGCCGTGGGCGACGACCAGGTCCGCGAGGTCCTCGGAGAACCGGCGGTAGCGCCGCACGCCCTCTGGCTCGGCGAGCCGGAAGTCGATGCGGACGTGGACGCAGCCGTCGCCGAAGTGCCCGTACGGCGTCCCGCGCAGCCCGTGCTCGGCGAGGAGGGCGCGGAAGTCCCGCAGGTACGCGCCGAGGCGGGCGGGCGGTACGGCGCAGTCCTCCCAGCCGGGCCACGCCTCGGCGCCGTCCGGGGTGCGGGTCGCGGTGCCGGCGGCGGCCTCCCGGACCCGCCACAGGGCGCGCTGCCCGGCCGGGTCGCCGACGACGGTGCCGTCCAGGGCGTCGGCGGCGGGCAGCAGGGCGGCCGCGCGGGCGGCGGCCTCGGCGGGACTCGCCCCGCCGGTCTCCACGAACAGCCAGGCGGCGCCCCGGGGAAGGCGGGCGCGGGCGGCCGGGTCGCGCACGAGGTCGTGCGCCATGCCCTCGACGGTGAGCGGGCCGTGCGGCAGGAGGCCGGGCGCGGCCTCGGCGGCGGCCGCCTCGTCGACGTACCCGAGGACGGCGAGGGCGCGGGCGGGCGGCGCCTCGACCAGCCGGACGACCGCCTCGGTGAGGACGCCGAGGGTCCCCTCGCCGCCGCAGAAGGCGCGGGCGACGTGGGTGCCGCGCTCGGGCAGGAGCGCGTCGAGGGCGTAGCCGGAGATGCGGCGCGGCAGGCCGGGCGGGAAGCCGGTGCGGACGAGGGCGAGGTGCCCCCGGACCAGGTCGACGACGCCGTCGGGGGCGCCCCGGCCGTCCGCCCCGAGGCGCAGCGCGGCCCCGCCGTAGGTGCGCACGGCCAGTTCGACGACGTTGTCGGCGGTGGTGCCCCAGGCGACGGAGTGGGCGCCGCAGGCGTTGTTGCCGATCATGCCGCCGAGGGTGCAGCGGCTGTGCGTCGACGGGTCGGGCCCGAAGGTCAGCCCGTACGGGCGGGCCGCCCCGCGCAGCCGGTCGAGGACGGCCCCGGGCTGGACGGTCGCCGTGCGGGCCTCCGGGTCGACGGAGAGGACGGCGCCCATGTGCCGGGTGAAGTCGAGGACGACGCCGGTCCCGGTGGCCTGCCCGGCGACGGAGGTCCCGGCGCCGCGCGGCACCACGGGCGTGCCGTGCGCCCGGCACACCTCCAGGGCGGCGGCCACGTCGTCCGCGTCGTACGGCGCGACGACGCCGAGCGGGACGCGCCGGTAGTTGGAGGCGTCCATGGTGACCAGGGCGCGGGCGCCCGGTCCGAAGTCCACGTCCCCGCGGACGGCGGCGCGCAGCGCCCGCTCCAGGTGTGCGTGATCGCCCATGCCCCCAGCATGCCGCGCGCCTGCCCCGCCGTCCGGCCGCGCGCCCCGCCGACCGTCCGCCGACGGGTCCGGTCGGCCGTCCGCACACACCTTCCGTCGACCGTCCGCCGACGCTTCCGCCCCGTGTTCGCCCCCGCGTCACGTCACGCGTCCCGGCCGCGCGCCACCCCCGCGTCCCCGCCGCACGTCACCCCGTCCACCCGCCCCCTTCGGGTGGCCCCGCCCACCCCGTCCGGGTGTTCGTCCACGTGTGACGTCCGGGTGTCTCATCCGACGGACAGGGGCGTCGGGGCGTCGGGGGAGCGACTAGGCTCCGGTGCGTGGCTGAGATCCGGATTCCCGCTGACATCAAGCCCGCCGACGGCCGTTTCGGCGCGGGCCCCTCCAAGGTGCGGACCGAGGCGCTCGACGCGCTCGCCGCGACCGGCACGTCCCTCATGGGCACTTCCCACCGGCAGGCCCCGGTCAAGAACCTCGTGGGCGAGGTCCGCGCGGGCGTGCGCGACCTGTTCTCGCTGCCCGAGGGGTACGAGGTGGTGCTCGGCAACGGCGGCTCGACCGCGTTCTGGGACGTCGCCACCCACGGGCTGATCGAGTCGAAGTCGCAGCACCTGTCGTTCGGCGAGTTCTCCTCCAAGTTCGCGAAGGCGGCGAAGCTCGCCCCGTGGCTGGCCGAGCCGACGGTCGTCTCCTCGGAGCCCGGCACGCACCCCGAGCCGCGCGCGGAGGCGGGCGTCGACGTGTACGCCCTCACGCACAACGAGACCTCCACCGGCGTCGCCGCGCCGATCGAGCGCGTCGCCGGCGCCGACGAGGGCGCGCTGGTCCTGGTGGACGCCACGTCCGGCGCGGGCGGCCTGCCGGTCGACATCGCGCAGTCGGACGTCTACTACTTCGCGCCGCAGAAGTCCTTCGCCGCCGACGGCGGCCTGTGGATCGCGGTGTTCTCCCCGGCCGCGCTGGAGCGCGCCGCCCGCGTGCACGCCTCGGGCCGGCACGTGCCGGAGTTCTTCTCGCTGCCGACCGCCATCGACAACTCGCTGAAGAACCAGACGTACAACACCCCGGCCCTCGCCACCCTCTTCCTGCTGAACGAGCAGCTGAAGTGGATCAACGGCCAGGGCGGCCTCGACTGGGCCGTGCGCCGCACCGCCGCCTCCGCCCGCGCCCTGTACGGCTGGGCCGAGGAGTCCAAGTACGCCACGCCGTTCGTCACGGACCCGGCCAAGCGGTCGCAGGTCATCGGCACCATCGACTTCTCCGACGAGATCGACGCCGCCGCCGTCGCGAAGGTCCTGCGGGCCAACGGCATCGTGGACACCGAGCCGTACCGCAAGCTGGGCCGCAACCAGCTGCGCATCGCGATGTTCCCGGCCGTCGACCCGGCCGACGTCGAGGCCCTGACGGCCTGCGTCGACCACGTCATCGACAAGCTCTGACGCACCCGCCCGAGGGGCCCGGTACCGCGCGCCACCCGCGCGGTACCGGGCCCCTCGGCGCGTGCGGTCGGTGCGCGGGCCGTGCGGCGCCGACGCACGGCCGGCGCGTGCGGTCGGTGCGTGCGGCCGATTAGCGACCTGTGCAGCGGCGCCGGTGGTCCCTACCATCCGTAGCGCACGTCCGGACGGAGCGGGGCACAGCGGCCCGAACCGTTTGAAAGTTTGACATGTCCATGACCGCTCTTTCGGTCGAACCCCCCACGTCGACCGGCGACCGATCGGAGAACCATGTCCGTGAAGCCCTCCAGGAGAACCTCCAGAGCGCTGGTGACCTGCGGCGCCACCGTCGCGCTCGCCGGGTCCACGCTGCTGGCCCCCGGCACGTCGACGGCCGCCGGCGGCGGCATCGTCGCCCCGCCCGACAAGATCGTCATCGAGATCGCGACGGTCAACGGCTCGGGTTGCCCCGCGGGGACGGCCGCCGTCGCCGTCTCCCCCGACAACACGGCCTTCACCGTCACCTACAGCAACTACCTCGCCCAGGTCGGCGTCGGCTCCAAGCCCACCGACTTCCGCAAGAACTGCCAGCTCAACCTGGTCGTCCACGTACCGCACGGCTTCACGTACGCCGTGGCCAGCGCCGACTACCGCGGCTACGCGCACCTGGAGCGCGGCGCCTCCGCGATCCAGAAGGCGTCGTACTACTTCCAGGGCTCGCCCGACACCGCGGCGCGCCAGCACCCGTTCAACGGGCCGTTCGACAACAACTGGCAGGCCACCGACCAGACCGACTGGGGCCAGCTGGTGTGGGCGCCGTGCGGGGTGAAGCGGAACTTCAACATCAACACCGAGCTGCGCGTCAACGCCGGCACCTCGGACACCGCGAAGACCAACAGCTTCATCGCCATGGACTCCACCGACGGCGACATCAGGACCGTCTACCGGCTGGCCTGGCGCGAGTGCCCGGACCGCCGGGGCTGACGCCGGCACGGCGGCACCACGGCGCACGGCGGCGGCCGCCACCCCGACCACCGGCGGCCGCCACCCCGTGACCGGTGGGTCCGCGCCCCCTCCGCGGACCCACCCCTCCCCGCCCCGACCCGCCGCCCCGGCGGCCCGCACCCCCGCCGTCTCGGCACTTCAGCGCCTCAGCACCCCAGCGGCTCGGCGGCCCGGGGCCTCAGCGGCAGAGGGCGCGGAACCGGCGCACCGCCAGCGGCAGGCAGACGGCCGTGATGGCGAGCGGCCACACGACGGCCATCAGCAGCGCGTGCTCCTGGATCCAACTGCCGTCGGACGCCACCTCGTTGCCGAACAGGTCGCGCGCCGCGGACGCCGTCGACGACAGCGGGTTCCAGGCGGCGACGGTCCCCAGCCAGCCGGGCATGGTCGACGTCGGGACGAAGATGCTGGAGATCATCGTCAGCGGGAACGCCACCGCGAAGAGCGATCCGGCCGCCTCGGGGTCGGGCAGCAGCAGCCCGAGCCAGACGCCGACCCAGATCAGGGCGAACCGCAGCAGCAGGAGGAGGCCGAAGCCGCCCGCCGTCGCCGCCGCCCCGCCCCCGGCGCGCCAGCCCATCGCCAGCGCCGTGGCGGCCAGGATGGCCAGCTCGGCGCAGGCGATCAGCAGATCGGTCACGCCGCGGCCGGTCACCACCGCCGACGAGGCCATGGGCATGGACCGGAAGCGGTCGGTGACCCCCTTGGACGCGTCGGTGACGACGGTCGTCGCGGTGTTCATGAAGCCGAACGCCATGGTCGTCACGAACATGCCCGGCATCAGGTAGTTCCGGTAGTCGTCGGCCGTGCCGCCGCCCCCGCCGGGCGCCTTCATCGCGCCGCCGAAGACGTAGCCGTACAGGAGGACGGAGACGATCGGGAAGCCGAGCTGCCAGGCGATGTAGACCGGTTTGCGCCGGTAGTGGGTGAGGCTGCGGCGGACGATGTTCCAGGAGTCCGCCACGGCCCAGTACGCGCGCCCCCGCCCGGTGGCGGGAGTCAGGGTCGTGCCGCTCACGCCGCCGCCCCTTCCCGCCGCGTCGGACGCGCCGCCCCGGCCGCCGGGGTGCCGCCCGGCCCGCTCCCCCGGCCTTCCGGCCCGCCCTGCGGCGGCCCGTCCGGTGACGGTCCGCCACCCGCCGCCCCGCGCTCCGCCGCCGCCTCGCGGGCGGCGCGTCCGGTGAGGCGGAGGAACACGTCGTCCAGCGTCGGCCTGCGCAGCCCGATGTCCTCGACCCGCACTCCGTCGTCCCGCAGGGACCTCGCCGCCTCCGTGAGCGCCTCCACCCGGTCGCGGACCCGGGCGTGCACGCGCCGTTCGGCCTGGTCCACCCGCACCTCGCCCTCGCCGACCCGGGCCACCACCGCGGTGACGCGCGGCAGGTCGGCCGGGTCGGCGGCGACGACCTCGATCACGTCGCCGCCCACCCGGTCCTTCAGGGCCTGCGGCGTGTCGTCGGCGATGGCGCGGCCGCGGTCGATGACCGTGACGCGCGAGGCGAGCCGGTCCGCCTCGTCCAGGTACTGGGTGGTGAGCAGCACCGTCGTCCCGCCCGCCACGAGGTCCCGTACGGCGTCCCACACCTCGCCGCGGCCGCGCGGGTCCAGGCCCGTCGTCGGCTCGTCGAGGAAGAGCACCCGCGGGGCGAGGACCATCGAGGCCGCCAGGTCGAGCCGGCGCCGCATGCCGCCGCTGTACGTCTCGACGCCCTTGTCCGCGGCCTCCACCAGGTCGAAGCGCTCCAGCAGTTCGTCGGCGCGCAGCCGGGCGCGGCGGCCGCCAAGGTGGAACAGCCGCCCGAACATCTCCAGGTTCTGTCGCCCGGTCAGCACCTCGTCGACGGCCGCGTACTGGCCGGTGAGCCCGATGAGGCCGCGGACCCGACCGGGGTGGCGGGCCACGTCCACGCCGGCGACCTCGGCGCGCCCGGCGTCGAACCGCCGCAGGGTCGCGAGGACCCGGACGGCGGTGGTCTTGCCGGCGCCGTTGGGGCCCAGGAGCCCGTGCACCGTACCGGGCCGCACCAGCAGGTCGAACCCGTCCAGGGCGTCCTTGTCGCCGTACCTCTTCCGCAGGTCCTCGGCCCGGATCGCGTGGGTGGTCTCCATGCGGTCGCCTCCGCTCACAGAAACTGAGTACACCGTACCCAGCGGAGCGTACACCGTACTCAGTTTTGGTGCGGGGTGTTTTCCCGGCCGTACGCTGGCGCCATGACCAGCAGCGGCGGCGACACCACGACGAGCGGCAGCGGCGACATCGTCCGCAGCCTGGAACTGCTCTGGGGCACGGAGACGCCCCCGAGCCGGGGCCCCCGGCGCGGGCTGTCCCTGGAGCGGATCGTCACCGCCGCCGTCGAGCTCGCCGACGCCGAGGGGCTCGGCGCGGTGTCCATGCGCCGGCTCTCCACCGAGCTGGGCGTCGGCACCATGTCCCTCTACCGGTACGTGCCGGGCAAGGCCGAGCTGCTCGACCTGATGCTCGACCGGGTGCAGGGCCTCCCGCCGGACACGGTCGTCACCGAGCAGGCCGACTGGCGCGCCGCCGTCGAGACCCTGGCCCGCGGCCACCTCGCCCTGTACCGGCGCCACCCCTGGCTGCTGAAGGTCAACCAGAGCCGTACCGTCCTCGGCCCGGGCACCCTGCGCGGGCTGGAGTCGGCGCTGGGCGGGCTGCGCGGGATGGGGCTGAGCGACCCGGAGACGCTGTCGGTGATCATCGCGGTGCAGAGCTTCGTCGGCGGCATCGCGCGGATGGAGATCGAGGCCGTGGAGGCGGCGAGGGAGACCGGCGTCAGCGACGAGGACTTCTGGAAGAGCCAGGAACCCATCCTGGCGCGCGCCATGGAGGGCGGGCGGTTCCCGCTGATGGCGCAGTTGTCGGAGGACACCTTCTCGGCGGAGTTCGACCACTTCGCGTTCGGGTTGCGGTGCCTCGTCGAGGGCTTCGAGGCGGTCGTCGCCCGCAGGGCGGCCGACCCGTCCTGACGCGTCCCGACCCGTTCCCGTACCGCCGGACGCCCCGCACACCCCCGAGCAGCTCCGGCCGGTACCCCAAGGGCCCTTCCCGGTCGGCTGCCGACGGCTCCCCGACGCGCCCCCCGACGCGTCCCCCGACCGCTCCCGACCGCTCCCGGCCGCTCCCGGCCGCTCCCGGTGGGCCCCGATGGCCCAGTCGGCGCGCGGTGCGCGCGCCGGTCGCGCAGCATCGGTGGGGAAGCAGCCGCAGAAAGCAGGAGGCAACGCAGTGCGTCTCGGACCCCCCTCGTCGACCGCCCTCACGGCGGTCGCCCTCACCCTCCTCGCGGGCGCCGCAGCCCCCGCCTCCGCCACGACCGCCACGACACCGGCGGCGGCACCCACGGCGTCCGCCGTGCGCGTCGCCGACCCCGCGCCCGCCGCCACCCACTGCGTCCCCGCCGCGCCACTGCGGCTCCAGGGCTCGCAGCGCCCGGCCGGCCCGGCCGTGGGCCTGTGCGTCACGGTCTCCGGCGCGTCCATGACCGTCTCCGCCTCGGCCGACTGCGCCTGCACCACCTCCGGCACCTGGACGGCCCGGCGCGGTGACGCCCAGGACGCCACCGCCTCCGGCACGCTCGGTGCCCGCGCCGAGTACGCCGGCCCCGGCACGTACGCGGTCACGGCGACCGTCAGCATCGGCGGCGGCCCCCGCGAAGCCGCCTCCACCACCCCGCTCACCGGCACCGTCGGCGGCACGTTCGCCCTCGCGGCGGTCCTGCCCGCCCCGACGCACCGCGTCGAGGTGGCGCCGGCCACGCTGCGCCCCGGGACGACCACCACCCTCACGTACAAGATCACGCAGGTCGCCGCCGAGGGCGACGGCAGCGCCCGCCTCGGCGTCATCGGCGAGCCCGGCAGCGGCGTCTCCGTCACCTCGCCGGACGCCCGCTGCGTCAACCCGCTCACCAGCGGCAGCCCCACCCGGCGCAGCCCGCACGCCGTGGACTGCACGCTCACCGACCTCGCGGCGGGCCGCCCGGCCGCCGTCACCGTCCGCGTCACGCTGCCGTCCGGCTCCTGCTCGTCGGTGGTCTCCAAGCTCGGCTACTGGACGCCGAAGGGCCAGCAGGTCTCGGGTGCCATGCTCAACGGCCCGATGCTCAGCTGCCGTTGACGGGCCGTTGACCCCCGCACCGGGCCCACCGCGGGGCCGGCCGCCGTCTCCCCGGCGACCGGCCCCGCTGTCACACCCCGGCCGTACACTCGCCCGATGAATCCGACGAGCCCGAGCGACCCGACCGACCCGACGAGCCCGACCGACCCGACCGGCCCGACGCGAGCCTCAGGAACGTTCACGGTCGCCGCGTTCGAGCCCACCTCCCTCGAACCGGACCCCGCCGTCGAGACGGCCCTCCCCGTCACCGTCGCCACCATGGAGAAGCGCTACGAGGGCGAGGTCAGCGGCCGGTCCGCGACCCTCTTCACCTCCGCCTACGACACGGGCGCGGACACCGGCACCTACGTGGCGATGGAGTCCTTCGAGGGCACGCTCGCCGGTCGCGCCGGCACCTTCAACTTCGTGCACGCCGCCTCCACGACGGCCGGTTCGGGCCGGCTCGGCGAGTACTTCACCGTCGTCCCCGGCAGCGGCACCGGCGAGCTCGCCGGGATCACCGGCGGCGGCGGCCTGGCCGTCGACGAGGACGGCACGCACCGCGTCTGGTTCGACTACGCGCTGGGCGACTGACCCCCAGGGCCCCGGCCCCGCAGCCGCCGCAGGCTCAGCAGCAGCGCCGCGCCGAGCACGACGGCGCCCAGCGCGAGCCCCGACCCGCCGCCCTCGCCGTCGCCCGACGGCGAGGAGGCGGACCCGGAGGGCCGCGGCGTCGGGCTCGGGCCCTGGGCGGGCGCCGCGCCCGTCCCCTCCACCGGCACCCGCGCGACGCGGCTGCCCCCGCCCTCCGTGCCGAACATCAGCGCCGACCCGTCCGGCGTGTACGTCACCGACTCCGACTGGCCCTGGATCGGCGCCCGCACCCGCTCGTCCGGGCCGAGCCGCCCGTCGCGCCACGCGTAGCCGCGGGCGCTGAAGTAGCTGCGCAGCACCAGCCGGGTCCCGTCCGGGGAGAACGCCCCGTCGGTCACCCACGGCACCTCGCCGATCCGCCGGAAGACGTTGTTGCCCTTCGCCGACAGCTCCCGCGGCCCCTCGTACAGGCCGCCGCCGTCCTCGTGCTTCGACGCGATGTACACGCGGCCCGTCTTCGGGTGGACCATCAGGGCCTCCGCGTCGCGCGGCCCGTCCTCGTACGTCACCGTGTACTGCGTCGCCGTGACCGTCGCGTCGCCGAGCCGCTCCGGCTCGCGGAAGCGGTAGATCCACACGTGGCTCCACGAGCCGCCCAGGTTGTCGCCGATGTCCCCGACGTACACGTACCCGTCGGGGCCGACGGAGACGGCCTCCATGTCGCGGGGCTTGCCCACGCCGCGCAGCGTGATCGTCGCGACGGTCCGTCCGGTGCGCCCGTCGACGGCGAAGAGCCGCGGCTCGTCCTGGTCGTTGTGGGTCCAGTAGACGCCGGGGTGGGCGCGGCTGGCGGCGAGCCCGCTGGACTCGGTGATCCGCGGGTCGGTGAGGGTGAACCCGTCGCCGCCGTCGTCCGCGAGGGCGGGCCCGGCGGCGAGCAGCGGCGCGGTGAGGGCGAGGGCGGCGCCGCCCAGGGTCGTGCACAGCGCGCGGAGAAGAGCCATGGCCCCAGTGTCCACGGTCACGTGGCGTTCCACCCGCGCGACCGGCCATGATGGCGGCCATGCGTCCCAGGTTCCTGTTCGTCGGCGACTCGATGACCATCGGCAGCGCGGGCGAGCACACCTGGCGCTACCGCATGTGGCAGCACCTGGACGCGGCGCTCGGCCCCGGCCGGTACGGCATCGTCGGCCCCCGCACGACCCTGTACGACCCGGAGGCCGGCGCTCCGGTCTCCACCGCGTACGCCGACCCCGCCTTCCCCGAGGCGGCCCGCGCGCACCTGGCCGGATGGGGCGAGGGCTGGCTGCACATGGCGCCGCTCATCGGCGACGCCGTGGCGGAGGGCGGCGCGGACGTGCTGCTGGTCTCGCTCGGCCTGATCGACCTGGGCTTCTACACCAACAGCGACCAGACGGTGGAGAACGTGCGGGCGTTCGTCGCGGCGGCGCGCGCGGCGAACCCGCGGGTGCGGGCGGTGCTGCTGCCGGTCATCCCGAACGTCCGCGCCGAGGAGGAGCCGCCGTTCGCGGCGGAGTGCGCCCGCTTCAACGAACTGCTCGCGAAGACGGTCGCCGACCTGGACCACGGCACGTCCCCGCTGCTGCTGGCGTCCCCGCCGGCCGGTTACGACCTGCGCGCCGACACGTACGACGGCACCCACCCGGGCCCGTCGGGCGAGCACAAACTGGCCGCGGCGTACGCGACCGCCCTGCACCAGGCGTGGGGCCTGGGCGCCCCGTACCGCCCGGCCCCCTGACGGCCGCCCGGCGCCACGCCACCCGTCCCGCCTGCCGGACCGCCCCGACGCGCCGGACCGGGGCCCAGGCCGACACGTCCGCCGTTCCTACGCCGACGCGTCCGCCGCGCCGGCCGCCGGTGCCGCTTCCGGTGCCGACCGGCGGGACAGCCACTGGGCGCGGGTCAGGGCGTACTCGACCTCGCCCTCCTCGGCGCCCTCGATCGGGTCCGGCCACTCCTCGTCGAAGTGCGTGGTCACGTACGTCAGCCCGGCCTTCTCCATCACGCGCCGCGAGCCGCTGTTGACGGCCATCGTGTACGCCACGACCCGCTCGACGCCCATCTCGGCGAAGCCCTTGTCGACCAGCGCCCGCGCGCCCTCCGTGGCGAGACCGCGCCCCCACGCCGCCCGGCGCAGCCGGTACCCGAGCTCGACCTCGGCCGCGCTGTCCTCCTTCAGCGGCCGGAACTCGAACCACCCGAGCCACTCCCCCGTCGCCGCCTCCTCGGCCGCCCAGTAGCCGCGCGTCCCCGTGCACGGGTACCGGCGCAGCATCCCCGGCAGGTGTTCGTCGCGCGCCACCTCCAGGGGCGTCGGCCGTCCCCCGCTCAGGTACCGCATGACCTCGGGGTCACCGTCCAGCTCGACCAGCAGCCCCTCCTCGCCGGGCGCGAAGGGGCGCAGGACCAGGCGGTCCGTCGTCACAAAGGCTTCCGTGGATCCCATGGTCCCGAATTGTCGTACCGGTGGCTCCGGTTGACCACCGGATAATCCGGTGGCGGCCGGAAGCACGGGCCCCTACCGTCGCCGCCGTGCTGCCTGCCGTGGAGACCGACGAGGAGTGGGACGCCGTCGTACCGGACGAGGTGGTGATGCGGCCCGGGGTCGAGGACCTGTGCGCGCGCCTCGGGTTGGCGGGCGCGCCCCTGGCCCGCTTCCCGGAGGGGTCGCAGCCGGTGTACGCGGTCGGCGACGAGCTGGTCCTGAAGCTGTTCCCCGGCGCCGCCGCGCACGACGGGATCGCCGAGGGCCGGGTGCTGGCGTACCTCCAGGGGCGGCTGCCGGTGCCGACCCCGCGGGTCGAGGCGGCCGGCGCGTACGAGAACGGCTGGCGGTACGTCCTGATGTCGCGGCTGCGCGGGGAGAACCTGGCGCACGCTTGGGGCCGCGTCCCGCGCGCCGGCCGCGTACGCCTCGCCGCCCGGGTCGGCGAGGCGCTCGCCGCGCTGCACGCCCTGGACCCGGCCCCGCTCGCGGACGTCCTCGGGCCCGGCGACTGGGGCGCGTTCACCGAGCGGCAACGCGCCCGCGCCGTCGCCCGGCAGCGCGCGCGGGACCTGCCGGAGGCGTGGCTGGAGCAGATCCCCGGCTTCCTCGCGTCCGTCCCGCTGCCCAGCGCCCCGCACCGCCCGGCGCTGCTGCACACCGAGGTCATGCGCCAGCACCTCCTGACCGACCCCGACGGGTGGCGGCTGACCGGCCTGTTCGACTTCGAGCCGGCGATGATCGGCGACCCGGCGTACGACTTCGTCGGCGTGGGCGTCTTCGTCACCGGCGGCGACCCGCACCTGATGGCCCGGCTGCTGGCGGCGTACGGCAGCGCCGTCGACCCGCGGGTGGTGCTCGCGTACACGCTGCTGCACGTGTACAGCGACCTCCCCTGGTACCTGCGCGAGGTGGGCACGCGCGGGGCGCGGACCTTGGACGGCCTCGCGGAGGCGTGGTTCGGCACGGCGGCGGCCTGACCACCCGGCGAGCCGGCGCCCCGCGTCGGGCGCCGGGGGGGCGGGCGGCCTCCCGTCCGTTCGGGCGGCCTCCCGCCCGGCCCGGACGGCCTTCCCGTCCGCCCGGCCCGAGCGACCTCCCGTCCGTTCGGGCCGGCCCGGGCGACCTCCCGTCCGTTCGGGCCGGGGTGGCATCCCACCCGCCCGCCCCCGCTCACCTCCCGCGCGGCTCCGGCGCGACCGCGTAGTCGCCGATGTCGGTCGTGTCCGGCTCGATCCGCGCCAGCGCCTTCGCGATCGGCCCGTCGAGCCGCGCCGCCTTGTCCGCGTCGCGCTCGGCGCGGCGGGCGGCGAACTCCGGCATGACCTCCCCGGCGAAGGTGCGCAGCGACTCGCACACGTGCTCGTGCCGGGTCCGGCCCAGCTGCGCCGCGAAGATCACCTGGTCGACTCCGGCCGCCTCGTACCGGCGCACCAGGTCGGTCAGCTGCTCGGGCGTGCCGATGCCCTGGCGCAGGGAGGCGATCTGCGCGAGCCGCGCCTCGTCCTCCGGGGTGCGGGGTTCCCCGAGCGCCGCGACCGGGTCGCGCGTCAGGCCGTGCTCCGCCCGCGTCTCCTGGAACTGCTGCCACAGGTCGCTGCTGCCGGGCCGGTGGCGGCCGAGCCCGTAGTAGTACTTGAGGCCGAACGACCAGAAGTGCGCGCCGTCCAGGCCCCGGTCGAGGGCCGTCTCCTCGTCCGGGTGGCACATGAAGGGCAGGACGACCGCGAAGTTCGGGTTGACGGCCCGCCCCGCGGGGACGCAGTCGTCGGAGGCGATCACCCGGTAGTACAGGTCGACCCACTCCTTCGCCTCCTCCGGCGTGACGAAGGAGAGCGAGAGCGCGCCGAGGCCCGCCCGCGCGGCGGACTCGATGGTCTGCCGCGCCATGCACGCCACCCACAGCGGCGGGTGGGGCCGCTGCTTGGGCTTGGGCAGGACGTTGCGCGGCGGGACGTCGATCCAGCGGCCCTTGTGCCCGGTGAACGGCTCGTCGGCGAGCATCCGCGTGACGACGCCGAGCGCCTCCTGCCACTGCTCCCGCTTGGTCTCCCGGGAGACGCCGAACCCGTCCAGCTCCATCTGCGAACTGCCCTGCCCGGTGCCGAAGTCGACGCGTCCGCGCGATATCAGGTCCAGGGTGGCGATCCGCTCGGCGACGCGGGCGGGGTGGTTCACGCCGGGGGCGAGCGTGACGATGCCGTGAGCGAGCCGGATCCGATCGGTGCGGGCGGCGGCGGCGGCGAGGAACACCTCGGGGGCGGAGGAGTGGGAGTACTCCTCCAGGAAGTGGTGCTCCGTCTCCCACACGTAGTCGTAGCCGAGCCGGTCGGCCAGTTCTATCTGGTTGAGGGCCTCGTGCAGCAGGCGTTCCTCGCTGCCCGCCTCCCACGGGCGGGGCAACTGGTGCTGGTACAGCAGTCCGAACCTCATGGCGGTGTGCTCCTCGGTCAGGCGGTCGGGCGCGGCATCGACCCGGCGATCACGAGCTGCCCGTACGCGGTACGTGGCATACCCAACCAATGTGGTTTTGGCTGGTACCTCACCCCTCACCGACCACTACGGCACCACCTGCCCCACCGGTCGGTGCCTGTCCGGCACGCCGAACGCCACCGGTCGGCCGGTACGCGGCGGGGGCGTGGCCGGCCGTCCGGTGCGGCCGCGGCGGATTCGGCCTTCGACCGGGCCGTGAAGGTCCTGTGGGACCAGGACGGCGCCTCGGTTCCTCGGTTCCGCGTCGACCGGCTGACGCCGCGCACGCCCGACGGCCCGTCGCGTCGGCGAGGAGCCGGGTCGTGGTCCACCGCCCCCGCGCGGTCCGCCACCGCCACTCGTGGCGGTAGCCGCAGCGGCATGTCGTTCGACGGGCAGGCGCCGGAGGGAACTGGTGGCCGATCGGATCACGCGAACGACCCGCCGCCCCCACACGGGACGAGGATCGAGCGCGGGCCGGATTCGCACCCCTCGGCGACGACCCCCGACCGGTACCGCACGACACGGCGGCGGCCCGCCGACCGCCACACCCCGCCCGGCCGGGGCCCGGCCGGGCGCGGGGGCGGCGGACTCGTCCCGGCGTCGTGACCGTCCGGCGGGCATCGTCGACCGGCGCCGCGTGGAGGCGCGGTGGGGGCCGGTCCCCCCACGCGATCCGGCCAGCGTGACAGCTGGCCGGATCGCGCTCGAACGCACATCCCGCAATTGACGGTCCGTCAGTTGCCCCGGAAGCCTGGCCAGGGAGAAATCACCAGCAAAGGAGCGGGACGAAGCGTGGCAGACGAGAGCGGAAAGACCCCCGACAAGCCCTACGTGATCCGTGGCCGAGGCAAGGACAAGGCCCCCGCGAACACCTTCGCGCTGTTCGCGGACGTCAACTACAACGTGGGCGGACCACGGGACAAGATCCTCGTCATTCCGACCAAGGGCACGGCGAACAACTTCAGCGAGTACGAGTTCGACCAGAGCGACGACGGCGTGAGCTCCGTCGTCAACAACACCGCCGACGACAACATCCTCTTCACGCGCACCAACCAGGGCGGCAGCCAGCTGCCCGTCAAGGCCGGCACGTCGATCGACGACATGACGAAGATCCCCCTGTCGGGCAGCCCGACCCGCACGTGGAACGACCAGGCCCAGTCCGCCCTCGCCTTCGCCCGGCCGGTGCCGCTCCCGGTCTTCACCGCCCCCGCGGCCGGGGCGCAGACGGAGAACCGCCGTCAGCCCGTCCGGGGCACCGCCGCCCCCGACGTGCAGCAGGTGCTGCTCTACGACGGGGCCAAGCATCTGGCCGACCTCCCGGTCAAGGACAGCGCGTGGGAGTACACCCCGGACGCCGACTGGCCGCTCGGGCAGCACGACCTCGCCGCCGTGGCCGTGCGCGACGACGTGACCTCCGGCAAGGCGTACCAGCGCTTCTACGTCACGCTGCCGAGCCCCGTCGTGGACATCAGGTCGCCCCTGGACGGCGCGGAGGTCGACACCGGAACCTCGATCGACGGTGTCGCCTTCAACGCCGATTCCGTCCACATCATCGAGCGGGGCACCAAACTCGGCAGCGCCCCGGTGAACGGTCAGAACTGGTCCTTCACCCCGGACGGCGGATGGGCCACGGGCAGTCACGCCGTGACGGCGACGGCCGTGCGCGGCACCCAGGAGTCGGAGCCGGACACCGTCACGTTCACCGCCGCGAAGAAGAACCTCACCGTCGACTTCACCTTCAACTCCAGCTGGCAGGACTGGGAGACGCAGAAGTACATCCACTCCTACGACATCACCCTGTACGCCGGTGAATCCGACGTGACCCACTGGAACGTCGGGTTCGGACAGCTCCCGGTCGGGTCGGTGCTCCACAAGGAGTTCACCAGCACGTTCTGGGGGATGATCATCGAGGACGGCTCCCACGGGGACGTCCTCCTCGGCTCGCCTCCCGAGGGCGTTCACGTCGTCCCGAAGGGCGGCAAACTGACCATCCGCGTCCTGGTGCTCTACCCGACGCAGGACGAGGCCCACAAGCACCTCTACGCCCTCTTCGCCAAGTCCCTGTCCCGCTGACGGCGACCACCACGTGGCCCGGCGACGCCCCTGTGGGCGCCGCCGGGCCTTTTCGCATGCCCACGGGTACGGCCCGCGTCCTCACAGGACCTCCAGCAGCAGGTGGTGCAGCAGCTCCGGATCGACGAAGGGCATGTCCCGGGTGGGGCGCGAGCGCCAGTCCAGCGGCCACGTCAGACCGTCCAGCGCCGGGACCCCGACGTACGCCGCGCACCCCGCCCCGCGCGACAGCGCCCGCGCCCGGCCCCCCGGCCAGCCGTAGGCGGCGGCCGTCTGCGGCGGCACCAGGAAGTACATGTTCCGCTGGCCCGCCAACTGCCGCACGATCGGCCCCGCCTGGAAGTCCGTGTACGTCATGAGCCGGTACGCCACCTCCTCCGCGAGCATCCCGGCGATCCGTACGGCGTCGAAGTGGACACCCGTGTGACGCAGGGCGTGTCCGGAGGCGGGAACCCAGGAAGGGGCCGTGTCAAGCGGCTTGGGAAGATTCATGAGACCAGCTTCCGGACTCCGCTCTACTGTGACCAGCGCCACAAGGCGTCTGTGCTGAGCTGTGCAAATGGGAGCGGCGACTGTGAACCCTGTGAACATCGGGACCAACGGCACCCCCGGTGCCGCGAAGGCGTTCGGACGGCTGCTGCGCTTCCACCGGCAGCGCGCGAAGGTCTCCCTGGAGCTGCTGGGCGAGCACACCTCGTACTCCAAGTCCCAGGTGGCCATGATCGAACGCGGCGAGCGCAAGCCGAGCGCCCGCTTCGTGGAGGTCGCGGACGAGGTCCTGGGTGCACAGGGTGCACTACTTGAGGTCGCGGAGGAGGTCACGGCGAGCGGTGTGGCGGCGTGGTTCGAGGACTACCTGGTCGAAGAGGCGAGGGCGGCCGGGATCCACAAGTACGAGAACCACCTGATTCCAGGGCTGCTTCAGACCCCGGACTATGTACAGGCCGTTCTGCGTTGTG
>NZ_JBIBSF010000005.1:0-188952 GCF_043077165.1 Streptomyces kanasensis | reverse complement strand
GAAGAGGCGAGGGCGGCCGGGATCCACAAGTACGAGAACCACCTGATTCCAGGGCTGCTTCAGACCCCGGACTATGTACAGGCCGTTCTGCGTTGTGCCGTGCCGTCGCTTGAAGAGGACGAGATCGAGGCTGCCGTCACAGCGCGGCTTGCGAGGCAACAGGTCTTCCACCGTCGCCCGCGGCCTCACGTGACCTTCGTGCTGGAACGGGTTCTCCTCGCCCGCCCACTCGGCGGGCGAACGGTACTCAAGACGAACTTGGAGCACCTTCTCATGGTCGGACAGTTACCCAACGTCGAGATCCAGGTCATGCTCGAGGACCGCGAGACGCACGCTGGGGTCGATGGTCCGTTCGTTCTGCTGGAGACGGCCAAGAGGGAGCGGCAACTTGTCTATGTGGAGGGCCAGGGCGGCCGCTACTTTCTCAGCGAGCAACCAGAGGTGGGAGAAGTCTTCGCTCGATATGGCACTCTGCGGGCGCAGGCACTGAGCCCCGAGGACTCCGCGCGACTCATCGAACAGGTGGCACGAGAGCTATGAGCACCGACCTGAGCTGGTTCAAGAGCAGCTTCAGTGGCGACCAGGGTGGCGCATGCGTCGAAGTGGCTTTCAACTGGGCCAAGTCGTCCTACAGCGGCGCCCAGGGCGGCGACTGCGTCGAGGTCGCCGTCTGCCCGCACACCGTGCACGTGCGGGACTCCAAGGACGTCGCCCGCCCCGGGCTGGCTGTCGGGGCGGGCGCGTGGGACGTGTTCGTCAGGACCCTGGCCCCGTGAGGACGACGAGTTCCCGCGTCGCGCGCGTCATCGCGACGTAGCGGTCGACCGCTCCCTCGACGCCCTCGCCGAACTTCTCCGGGTTCACGAGGACGACCAGGTCGAACTCCAGCCCCTTCGACAGCTCCGGCGTGAGCGACCGGACGCGGGGGCGGCCCCGGAACGTGGGGTCGCCGATGACGCAGGCGACCCCCTCGTCATGGGCGGCGAGCCACGCGTCGAGGATGCCGTCCCGGTCCGCGACGGAACCGTGGACGACGGGGACGCCGCTGCTGCGGACGGAGGTCGGCACGTTGGCGTCGGGGAGCGCGGCCCGGATGACCGGCTCGGCCTCCGCCATGACCTCCTCCGGGGTGCGGTAGTTGACCGTGAGGGAGGCCACCTCGGCCCGGTCGAGGCCGACCCGCGCCAGCCGCTCCTGCCAGGTCTCCGTGAACCCGTGCCGGGCCTGCGCGCGGTCACCGACGATGGTGAAGCTGCGCGACGGGCAGCGCAGGAGCAGCATCTGCCACTCCGCGTCGGTCAGCTCCTGCGCCTCGTCCACCACGACGTGCGCGAACGGCCCCGCGAGGACGTCCGGGTCGGTGGTGGGCAGCGCCGACTCGTCGACGAGGCTGTCGCGCAGGTCCTGGCCGTGCAGCATCGTCACCGCGCCCTCGCCGTCGTGGTCGGCGGCGATGACGTTGTCGATGACGTCGGCCATGCGGGCCCGCTGCGCGGCGACGTCCGCGTCGTGCCGGCGCTTGCGCAGCGACGCCTTCGGGTCGCCCAGCCGCTGCCGGGCCGCGTCCAGCAGCGGCAGGTCGGAGACGGTCCACGCGTGGGCGTCCGCGCGCTGGAGCGCCCGCACCTCGTCCCGGTCCAGCCAGGGCGCGCACATGCGCAGGTAGGCGGGTACGGTCCACAGGTCGCCGACGAGGTCGGTCGCCTCCAGCAGCGGCCACGCGCGGTTGAGCGCGCCGACGAGCTGCCGGTCGTGCCGCAGCGCCCTGCGGAACAGGTCGTCCGGTACCTCGGCGTCGAACTGGTCGCGGAGGATCGTGACCAGCTCGTCGAAGATCCGGTCGCGCGCCTCGTTGTGCGGGGTGCCGGGCTCGGGCGCGTCGAACGCCTCCGCCCAGTCGTCGGCGGTGAGCCGGGCCTCGCCCCACGGGGTGGTGACCGTCATGGCGTCCGTGGGCGGAGCCTCGTAGAACCGGACGGCCTTCTCGATCGCCCGGACCAGGGGCGCGGACGCCTTCAGCCGGGCCACGGCCGGGTCGGTCTCGACCGCCGCCGTGGCGCCCTCGGGGACCAGGTCGCGCAGGGTGCAGGTCTGCACGCCCTCCTCGCCGAGGCTGGGCAGGACGTCCGCGACGTACGCCAGGTACGGCTCGTGCGGGCCGACGAACAGCACCCCGCCGCGGCGGTGGCCGAGGCGCGGGTCGGAGTACAGGAGGTACGCGGAGCGGTGCAGGGCGACGACGGTCTTGCCCGTACCGGGGCCGCCGTCCACGACGAGGGCGCCGCGGGAGCCCGCCCGGATGATGGCGTCCTGGTCGGACTGGATGGTGGCGAGGACGTCCCGCATCCGCTCCGACCGGTTGCCGCCCAGGCTGGCGATGAACGCCGACTGGTCGTCGAGCGCGGCGCCCCGCTCCAGCCCGTCGGCGGTGAACACCTCGTCCCAGTAGTCGCTGATCCGGCCCCGGGTCCAGCGGTAGCGGCGGCGGCTGACCAGACCCATCGGATGGGCGTGGGTCGCCGCGAAGAACGGCTCCGCCGCCGGGGAACGCCAGTCGACCAGCAGCCGGCGGCCCGCCGGGTCGGTGAGGCCGAGCCGCCCGACGTACAGGGGCTCCGCCTCGCCCTCGACCACGACGTGGCCCAGGCACAGGTCGAGGCCGAAGCGGCGCAGGGCGCGCAGGCGCCCGGACAGCCGGTGCACCTCCACGTCCCGCTCCATCGCCTCCCGCCCGATGCCGCCGGGTGCCCTCAGCGTGGCTTCGAGGCGGTCGGACACCTCGGCGATCGACTGTTCCAGGGCGGCCGCGATGGCCGCGAAGTGCTCCTCGTCGGCGGCGATGAGCGCCGGGTCCGCCTTCGCGGAGAGACGTTCCGGCAGAGCGAAGGCGCTCGTGGTGGAAGGGGACACGTCAGCGGCTCCGTTCCCGCGTCGTGGCCGCGGAGACCCGCGGTGCGGACCCCCGCGCCGGTCCTGCGTCCCCGCACACCCCGTGAAACGACAAAAGCAAACGCACTTAGTGAATCTCCCATTTCCCCAGCATCCGGCCTAGGCCAGCGATTCTGCGTCACGGAGGGGGCCTTGCCGCAAGCCCCCCGGTGCGCTATACGTTGAGAGTGCCGGGGAGTGTGGTCTGTCTCCTCCCCCGCCACCTCGCGGTCCCCCCGCCTCCCTCCCCCGCACGACGCCGCGCTCTTCGCCGCCTCCGGGCGCAGGCCCCCATCCCGCCCCGGCGCCCACGCGCCGGAACCGGCCCCCGCAGCCCAGGACCGCGTCCCGCCCCGAGCCCGCGCCCCGCCCGGACCTCTTCCCTCCCGGACCTCTTCCCCGGGCCGCGTACGGCCCGCAGGGCGGGCGGGGGGATCACGGTTTCCGCAGGTCGGGAGGGGTGACTACGGGACAGCGGCCGTGGCGCCGAGACTTCTCCCGACCGGAGTGAAACGTTTCCGGGGGTCCACCGGGTCGATCCGGGTGGAGGGGCGGGCCCGCCCCTCCACGACGACCAGGCAGGAACGGGGAAGGCGTGAAACAGTCCCGCGCGGACGAGTTCATGGAGTTCGCGGCAGGCCGCACGGGCCACCTGTTCCGCTCCGCGTGCCTCCTCACCAGCGGGGACGTCCACCTCGCCGAGGACCTGACCCAGGAGACGCTGCGGCGGCTGTACGTGGCGTGGGGGCGCCGCCTCGGGCGGCGGATCGACAACCCCGCCGCGTACGCCCAGACCGTCCTGGTGCGGGTCTTCCTCACCCACCGCAGCCGCCGCGCCTCGACGGAGGTCGTCCTCGCCGAGGTGCCCGACACCACCACGGCCGGCGGGCCGGACTCCGACACCCGGGTGGCGCTGCTGCACGCCCTCGGGCAGCTGGCCCCGAAGGACCGGGCCGTCGTGGTGCTCCGCTACTGGGAGGACCGCAGCGTCGAGGAGACCGCCCGGGCCATGGGCACCAGCCCCGCCGCCGTGCGCACCCGGTCCACCCGGGCCCTGTCCAGGCTGCGCACCCTGCTGGGCGCCCACGCGGACGACTTCGTCACGGCCTGACCGACGGCCGAGCAACCACCCCGACCTCACGCGAACCGGTGATTCCCCATGTCTTTCGAGGACCAGCTCGGCGAGGCACTGCGCCGTACCGGCGACACCTTCAGCACCGACCGACAGGAGCAGCTCATGACCGCCGCGGCGACGGAAGGACGGCGCAGCCTGCGCCGCAGGAGGGCCGCGCTCGCCGTCGCCGCGAGCGTCGTCGCGCTCGGCGCGCTCGGCGGCGGCGCCTACGCGACCGGGATGCTCCACGAGGACCGGGACGCCTCCGTCGCCGAGGAGACGGCCGAGCTGAGCGGCGACCGCGTCTTCGACATCCTGCGCAGGCTCAACCCCGGGGGCGAGTTCACCCGGCAGCGGGTCCTGCCGCGCGAGCCCGGCGAGTACGTCCACGTGTCGTTCGTCTACGACGACGGGAAGGGCGCCGGACTGGTGCACCTGCGCCTGGGCGTCGCCGACCCGCGCAGGGGCGGGGAGTGGGGCAACGTCCACGAGGCGAGCCACGAGGCGCCGTGGGAGACCCCCGTGACGAAGAACCGGCGGATGCGGCACGTCACCCCCGAGGGCCACTTCGTCGACGTCACCGTGTGGAACACCCCCGACCCCAAGCGCCCCACCGGCACCCGGAACGCGCCGGTGCTCCACAACGACCTGCGCCGGCTGCTCCACGCCGGCGAGTGGCGCAGGGAGATGAGCCGCCTGCCCAAGCCCGACCCGCTGCTCGGCGAGAAGCCCCTGGACCCCCGCTTCGTGAAGCCGCTGGACACCGTGTCGGCGCGGGGCATGACCGACACGCTGCGCGCGCTCCTGCCGAAGGGAGGCACCTTCACGGGGGCGAAGGGGCAGGGCACCGCCGACCACCGCGGCCCGACCGCGTCCCTCGTGTACGACGACGGCAAGGGCGGGACCAGCGTGACGGTCTCGCTGCACCGCGTCGACCCGGAGGGCTACTCGACCCGGCAGTTCACCATGTGCCGGAGCTCCTCGTGCCGGCGCGAGAAGCTGCCCGACGGGTCCCTGGTCCGCAGCCAGGACACAAGGACGCACCGCCCCCGGCACGTGCTGGACCGGACGGTCACCTACGTGTCCGCCACCGGTGACATGGTCGAGGTCGGCACCCGCAGCGTCCCGGGGACGGGCACGGCGCCCCGGACCGTGCCCGCGCTCACCGCGGAGCAGCTGAGGGCCATCGCCACGTCACCCCGCTGGCGCCCGGCGCTCGACGCCCTGGCCCCGGCCCCCGACGAGGAGCGGGACGGCCCCGGCCGCGTCTGGGAGTCGGGCAGGCCCGGCGCCGACTGGCCCCACCTGGTGGAGAAGGGCAGCCAGGTGGTGGACACGGACGGTCTCGGCCCCGGCCTCGTCGAGATGCGCATCGACCGCGAACGGCGCAACACCACCGACGAGGAGGTGCTCGACGTGCGCGAGGAGAAGGTGGACGAGGGCGGCAAGGGCGTCACCCGGTGGATCGTCACCGGCGCCCGGCCGCGCGGCTGGTACGTCACCGTCACCGCCTACAACGCGCCCGCCGCGGACGCCGACGCCACCCGCGCCACCCCGGCGCTCAACCTGCCGGAGATGAAGGCGCTGGCCACCCACCCGGACTGGAACAACGACCGGTTCGTCGACTTCCTCGGGCGGCCCCGCCCCTGAGGCGTCACGCGGACAGGGGGAGCGGGCGGACACGGCCCCGCGTCACTCGTCGGGGCCGTGTCCGCTCCACGGGCCGCCCGGCCCGCGCGCCCCTCGCGGCGGTCAGGCGTCGGTGGGCGGGAGGCGGAGGAAGCCGGCGGCGCGGGGGGTGAAGGTGAGTTCGCAGTCCTCGCCCACGCCCGACCGGACGCCCTCCGCCACGTCGGCGTCCGGCGTGCCGAACACCTCGAAGCGCTCCACCCGGCAGTGCTCCATCACGTCCCGGATGTACGGGTCCGCGAGCCGCCAGTGCGCGCGGACCGCGTCGGAGTCCCGGTACAGCTGGAAGCTGTGCGCCAGCATCCGCTCCTCGTCCACGAAGGTCTGCACCATCAGCTGCGGCCCGTGCTCCCGCGCGAAGGCCACCGCCCGGGCGATCGCGTCGCGGAAGCCCTCCAGGTGGCCGTCGGTGACGCGCATGGTGTTGCGGAAGAGCAGGGTCGTGTCGTCGTGTGTCGTCATGACCCGAGCCTGCTTCCTCAAGTGGACTTGAGGTCAAGGGGCGGAGGGCGGCCCGGTGATCGGCGGCTCGGTCGCGGTGATCCCGCGCAGGCCGAAGAAGTACGTCGCGAGGAAACCGGCCGCGTACCCGGCGAGGAGGCCCGCCCCGTAGACGGCGACCGTCGTCAGGAGGCCGCCCGCCCCGTCCAGCAGCGGGAACAGCGCCCACCCGGACGGGCCGATCGCCGTCGAGCCGACCGTGTCGCCCCACATCCCGAACAGGCCGACCACTCCCCCGCCGAACGCCCCGCCCACGCACGCCGTCACGAACGGGCGGCCCAGCGGCAGCGTCACGCCGTAGATGAGCGGCTCGCCCACGCCGAGCAGGCCCGCGGGGAGCGCGGAGCGGATCGTGCGGCGCAGGGCCGTGTCACGGCGCAGGCGTACGTACACGGCGAGGGACGCGCCGACCTGCCCGGCGCCCGCCATCGCCAGGATCGGCAGGAGCACCGTGTGACCCTGCTGCTCGATGAGCGTGGCGTGCAGCGGGATCAGCGCCTGGTGCAGGCCCAGCATCACCAGCGGCAGGAACAGTCCGCCCAGCAGGAAACCGGCCGCCGCGCCGCCGTGCGCCAGCAGCCGGTCGGCGGCCGTGCCGATGGCCGTCGCCACCTCGCCGGCCGCGTACATCAGCCCGTACACCGTCGCGAGGCCCGCGACGAGGACCGTCAGCGTCGGCGTGACCAGCACGTCGAGGGCCTCCGGGACCCTGCGGCGGCACCACTTCTCGACGCGCGTCGCGAGGAACGCCGCCGCCAGCGCGCCGAGGACGCCGCCCTGGCCGGGCGACAGCTGCTGCCCGAACACCTCGACGCGGGACACCCCCGCGTACACGACGATCGCGGCGACCGCCCCGCCGAGGACGGGCGTCCCGCCGAACTCCTGCGCCGTGTTGTAGCCGACGAACACCGCGATCAGCGCCATGAAGCCGGAGGCGATCACCGTGAGGGCGGGGGTGAGGGCGGGCAGCGCGCCGAGGTTGACGAGGAGGCCGTTCAGTCCGGCGATGATCCCGCAGCCGATGAGGGCGGGGATGAGGGGGACGAAGACGTTCGCGACGCGGCGCAGGAGCCGGCGCACCGGGCGCCGCCCACCGGGACCTGACGGGCCTGACGGGCCTGTTGGGTTTGCCGGGTTCGGGGCGCCGGGGCCTCCCGGGCCCCCGCCGGCCGGGGCGGTCGCGGGGCTTCCGGTGGGCGGGGCGTGCGGGCCGTCCGCCGGGGCGACGAGCGCCGCGAACTCCGGGGTGACCCGCGCGACCGCGCCCGGGCCGAGGACGATCTGGTACGTACCGTCGTCCTCCACGACGCCGAGCACGGCGGGCAGGGCCCGCAGCTCCGCCTCCCGTACGAGGGAGCGGTCGCGCAGGGTGAGGCGCAGACGGGTCATGCAGTGGGCGACGGACGCGACGTTCGGCGCGCCGCCGACCAGGGGGAGCAGGGCCGCCGCCGTGGACCGGTGGTCCGGGGGGC
Source organism: Streptomyces kanasensis (assembly GCF_043077165.1). Classification (NCBI taxonomy): domain Bacteria; kingdom Bacillati; phylum Actinomycetota; class Actinomycetes; order Kitasatosporales; family Streptomycetaceae; genus Streptomyces; species Streptomyces kanasensis. The sequence goes on along the minus strand of NZ_JBIBSF010000005.1, from coordinate 181,248 downwards.
GGGGTTCTTCGGTCATCGTCATGGGGGCCTCGCCGTGCGGGGGGTGTCCGGGGGCCGCCGGGTGCTCGGTCGGGGTCAGGGGACCGCCGAGAGCGCGGCGCGCAGGTGACCGTGGTGCTCCGCGAGGAGGCGGGCGGCGGTCGGGGCGTCCACCCCGCCCAGCAGGACGAGGATCGCGTGCTTCACCTCGCCGCCCGTCGCCTCCAGGGCCGCCGCTATCTCCCCGTCGGACGCGCCGGTGGCCTGCGCGACGATGCGGTGCGAGCGGGCGCGCAGCTTGTCGTTGGTCGCGCGCACGTCGACCATCAGGTTCCCGTACGTCTTGCCGAGCCGGATCATCGTGATCGTCGAGAGCATGTTGAGGACGAGCTTCTGCGCGGTGCCGGACTTCAGCCGCGTCGAACCGGTGATGAACTCCGGCCCCACCACCACCTCGATCGCGTGGTCCGCCGCCGCGGCCAGGGCACTGCCCGTGTTGCAGGCCACGCCGACCGTCAGGGCGCCCGCGTCCCGCGCGTACTCCACGGCGCCCACCGCGTACGGGGTGCGGCCCGACGCCGAGACGCCGACGACCGTGTCGTCCGGGGACAGGTCGAGGGCCTTCAGGTCGTCGTGGGCGAGGGACGCCGCGTCCTCCGCGCCCTCCACCGAGCGGACCAGCGCCTCGGGGCCGCCCGCGATCAGCCCCACGACCTGCGACGGGTCGGCGTTGAAGGTGGGCGGGCACTCGCTGGCGTCCAGCACGCCCAGCCGGCCCGCCGTGCCGGCGCCCGCGTAGACGAGGCGGCCCCCGCGTGCCATGCGGGCGGCGATGGCGTCGACGGCGGCGGCGATCCGCGGCAGCTGCCCGGTCACCGCCTCCGGGACCGCGCGGTCACCGTCGTTCATGGCGCGGGCGATGTCCAGGGTGGAGCGCGTGTCGACGTCCGCCAGGTCGGGGCGGAACTCCTCGGTGGTGAGGGCGCCCAGCTGCGTACGGAGCGAGGCACCGCCCGGGGCGTCGGCCGCGGCGCGGTGCGGGGCGTCGGCAGGACCGTGGCGCGGGGCTTCGGCCGGGGTGCGGTGCGGGGCGTCGGCCTGGGGGCGGCGCGCGTCGGCAGGACCGTGGCGCGGGGCTTCGGCCGGGGTGCGGTGCGGGGGCTGGTGGTGGGTGAGGCGCCGGGCGTGCGGGGCGGGGTCGTTCATGCGCGGCTCTCCGGTGCGTCAGCGGGTGGACGGGCGCGGGCGCGGCGCCCTGCGGTGGGCCAGCGCCTCGTACGACGCGGACAGCGCGGGTGCGGCCGTCGAGTACGTGCGCTGCGTGACCCCGGTGAACAGGCAGTCCACCACCAGCAGCTGGCTCGTGCGGGACGACATGGCCGCCGGGCGCAGCTCCGTCTCGCGGGCGGTGGACGTCGTGAGGACGTGGTCGGCGTACTGGGCGACCGGCCCGTCCGGGCGGCCCGTGATCGCCACGGTCGTCGCGCCCCGCTCGAAGGCGACGCGCAGCGGCTCGATGACGTCCGCGGTGGCGCCGGAGTGCGTGACCGCGACGGCCACGTCGCCCGAGCCGAGCTGCACGGCGCCGGTCACCGCCACGTGCGGGTCGTGGTGGGCGTGGGCGACCAGGCCGATGCGCAGCAGCTTCTGCGCCAGGTCCTGCGCGACCAGCCCGGAGGCGCCGATGCCGTACACGTCCGTGCGGCGGGCGTCCGCGAGGGCCTGGACCGCCGCGGCCAGCTGGACGGTGTCCAGGGCGGCCGCCGTGTCGGCGAGGGTCTGCTGCTCGTCGCGGGCGAGCTTGGCGACGACCGCCTCGATCGGGTCGTCGACCGCGATGTCGGAGGTGACCGCCGGGGAGCGGCCCGAGGTGCGCTGCGCGGCCAGCCCGGCCAGCGCCAGCCGCAGGTCGCGGTAGCCGGGGTAGCCGAGGAGGCGGGCGGTGCGCACGACGGTCGCCTCGCTCGTGCCGGTCAGCTCCGCCAGACCGGTGACCGTGAGGGCCGCGCAGCCGGCCGGGTCGGCGGCGACCGCCTCCGCGACGCGCAGCATCGACCGGGTCATCGACGGGGCCAGGGTGCGCACCTTCGCGGCGAGCGGGTCCGCGGCGGCGCCCACGACCGGGCCTCCGCCCGCGTCCGCGCGCGGGCCGCCCCGGTCGGGCGGGCCCACCCGGGCGGTGAAAGTTTCCTTCACGTCGTCGATCACCTTTGAAACGTATTTTCAGCAATGGTGGCCGTCAACCCCGCGCGTCAGAATGGCTGCATGAACGAACCGGACCGGCTGGAACAGGCCCTGCACGCCGCCCGCGCGCTCGTCCTCGCCGACCTCGCCGCCCGGGACGTCGCCCAGGCCGAGGTCGTGTCCATGGTCGAGGACGCCGTCACGCACCGCCGCTGGTGGGTCGGGCAGTGGCCGGAGGGCGTGGGGTACCTCTCCGGGCTGGTCGCCCAGGACGTGCAGGACGCGCTGCTGGAGCGGTACGGACGCTGGCCGCTGTGCCCCGTCTGCGACTCGGGTGACCCGCACGCCCTCGATGTGGAACCGGAGCTGGGCCCCGACCCGCACTGGGTGTGCGGCCGGGCCGGCGTGGTCGTCGCCCCCGTGGGGGGCCTGACGTGACGCTGTACATCGACCCGCCCACCTGGCCCGGCCACGGCCGCCTGTGGTCGCACCTGATCAGCGACACGTCCTTCGACGAGCTGCACACGGCGGCCGCCGCGATCGGCGCGCCACCGCGCGCCTTCGACGGCGACCACTACGACATCCCCGCGGACCGCTACGCCGAAGCCGTGGCGGCCGGGGCGGTGGAGGTCGGCCCCAAGGAGATCGTGCGGCTCCTCAGGGCCGCCGGGCTGCGCCGCCCGAAGCACCTCCGGACGCCTCCGCCGTGACCCCGGCGGGAGCCGTGCCCCCCGTGGGCGCGGTGACGTCCGCGGGGGCGTGGGTCGCGGTGGTCGCGCCCATGACGACGCGGCTCGGCGTACCGGCCTCCCGGCGGTGCAGTCGCAGTGCGACGCCCACGGCGAGCAGCGCGACGAGCGTCATGGCGCCGCCCGCCCAGGCGGTCGCCGGGTAGCCGAGGCCGGCGTCGATGACGGTGCCGCCCAGCCAGGGGCCGCCGGTGTTGCCGAGGTTGAACGCCGCCGTCGTGGTGGCGCCCGCGAGCGTCGGGGCGGCGCCGGCCACGTTGAACATCCGGGCGTTGAGCGCCGGGGCGGTGTAGAACGCCGAGACGCCGAGGAGGAACGACGCGGCGACCGCCGCGACCGGACTGCCGCCGAACAGGGCGAGTGCCGCGAGCAGCACCGTCGACGCGGCGATGCCGCTCAGCAGCACCCCGAACAGGTGCGCGTCGGCGACCCGGCCGCCGACGGCCGTACCGACGAGCGCGCCCACGCCGAAGAGCCCCAGCACCATCGGCACCCAGCCGGAGTCCAGGCCCGCCACGTCGGTGAGGAGCGGAGCCAGGTACGAGAAGGCGCAGAACACCCCGCCCGCGGCGAGCGCGGTGACGACCACGGCCAGCCACACCTGCCGGTCCCGGTAGATCGCCAGCTCACGGCGGAGGGCCGGCCGCTCGGCGGGCAGCGGGATGCGCGGGATGCGGGTGACGACGCCGACGAGCGCGAGCGCCGAGGCGGCGCCGACCGCCCAGAAGGCCGACCGCCACCCCAGGTGCTCGCCGAGGAAGGCGCCCGCGGGCACGCCCAGGACGTTCGCGATCGACAGGCCGCCGATCATCACCGCCATCGCGCGGGCCCGCGCACCGGGCGCCACCATCGCGATGGCGACCGCCGCGCCGACGGCCCAGAACCCCGCGCAGGCGAGCGCGCTCACGACGCGGGAAGCGAACAGCACCCCGTACGAGGGCGCCAGGGCCCCCGCCACCTGCCCGAGGCCGAACGTCGTGATCAGCGCGATCAGCGTGGTCCGGCGGGGCAGCCGCAGCGTCGCCACGGCGAGGAGCGGCGCGCCGACGACCATGCCGATCGCGAAGGCCGATATGAGCAGCCCCGCCTGCGGGATGGACACGCCCATGTCCCGGGCGATGGGCGGCAGCAGCCCGGAGAGCATGAACTCGCTCGTGCCGAGCGCGAAGACGGACAGGCCGAGGATGTAGACGGCCGTCGGCATGCGCGCGGGGGCGGGGGCCCGGCCGGCGGCCGGGGCCCGGTCCGTGGCCGGGGCGGTCGACTGCGTCGCGGCGGGGGTGGACGGCGTCGGGGCGGGAGGGTGCTCGCGGGGAAGATCGTCGTGGGGCGGCATGACAGGTGCGAACACCATCCGAGCCGCTTACATTCCCAGGAGCTCCAGCTCGGCGGCGAGGTTCCGGCGGGCCGCCGCCTCCCACCGGTCGGCCCCGTACGGGGTGCGGAACAGCCGTGGCAGGTCGAGGAGTTGGCGCAGCACGGCGGCGCGGCCCGCGCGGAACGCGTCGTCGGGCACGAAGCCGTACTCCTCGCGCACGGCGGCGGCGTAGGCGGCGTACGCCTCCGGCCCGCCGGCGAGGACCGCCAGGTCGGCGTCGCACAGCACCTCGCCGTCGCGGTCCCCGGGCGCGGGGTCGTGCGTGACGGTGAGCAGCACCAGCCGGGACACCTCCGCCGTGCGGTGCGCGTCGACGCCCAGCTCGGGCAGGGCCCGCTCGGCGAGGCGGGCGCTGCGCTCCTCGTTGGTGGAGCGGTCGGGGAGGTACACCGCGTCGTGGAACCAGGCGGCGAGCTCCACGGCGGCCGGGTCGTCGGCGTGCCCGGCCAGCTCGTCGACGCGGCGGAGCACGGCGAGGAGGTGGTCGGTGGTGTGGTAGCGCCGCTGCGGCTCCGCCCACCGGCCCAGCAGGTTCCGCAGGTACGGCTCCGGGTCCGGGAGCCCCGCCGGGCCGGGCGGCTGGGGGGCCTGCGGGTCGGGGGCCTGCGGGTCGGGTTGCTGGGCGGCCTGCGGGTCGGGCGGCTGGGGGGCCGCCGACCGCTGCCGCTCGGGGTCGCCCGTGCCCCGCGCCCGCCGGACGGTCGCCAGCCAGCGGGCGCGGAGTTCGTCGTGGGCGGGGTGCGGGGCGGGTGCGGCCATGGGGCCCATTGTGCCGGGCGGCCCCTTCCCGCCTACGTCACGGCCCGGAAGCCCCGCAGGCGCAGGCTGTTGCCGACGACGAAGACGGACGAGAACGCCATCGCGGCCCCGGCGATCATCGGGCTGAGGAAGCCCGCGGCCGCCAGCGGCAGCGCCGCCACGTTGTACGCGAACGCCCAGAAGAGGTTCCCCTTGATCGTCCCGAGGGTGCGCCGGGAGAGCCGGATCGCGTCGGCGGCGGCCCGCAGGTCGCCCCGGACGAGGGTCAGGTCGCCCGCCTCGATCGCCGCGTCCGTACCGGTGCCCATCGCCAGGCCCAGGTCGGCCTGGGCGAGCGCCGCGGCGTCGTTCACACCGTCGCCGACCATGGCGACGCTGCGGCCCTCGGCCTGGAGGCGCCGTACGACGTCGACCTTGTCCTGGGGCAGCACCTCGGCGATGACGTGCTCCCGGTCGATGCCGACCTCGGCGGCGACCGCCTCGGCGACGGTCCGGTTGTCGCCGGTGAGCAGGATCGGCGTGAGGCCCAGCGCGCGCAGCCTGCGGATCGCCTCGGCGCTGGTGTCCTTGACGGCGTCGGCGACCTCCAGGACGGCCCGCGCCTCGCCGTCCCAGGCGACGGCGACGGCGGTCCGGCCCGCCGCCTCGGCGGCGTCCCGGGCGCGGGCCAGCTCGTCCGGCAGGCAGATCGACCACGCGTCGAGCAGCTTCTCCCGCCCCACCAGCACCGCGTGCCCGTCGACGACGCCCTGGACGCCGAGGCCGGGCACGTTGACGAAGTCCTCGACGGCGGGCAGGGCGCCCGTCCGCGCCACCGCCCCGGCCGCCACGGCGCGGGCCACCGGGTGCTCGGAGGCGTCCTCCAGGGCCCCGGCCAGCCGCAGCACCTCGGCCTCGGCAGCGTCGGCGGCCTCGCCGGTCGTGCCCGCCTCGCCGGCGGTGTGGACGGCGAGGAGCGTCATGCGGCCGGTGGTGACGGTGCCGGTCTTGTCGAGGACGACGGTGTCGGCCCGGCGGGTGTTCTCCAGCACTTCCGGCCCCTTGATGAGGATGCCGAGCTGCGCGCCCCGGCCGGTGCCGACCATGAGCGCGGTGGGCGTGGCGAGCCCGAGGGCGCACGGGCAGGCGATGATCAGGACGGCGACGGCGGCGGTGAACGCCGCGGTCACCCCGGCGCCGCTGAGCAGCCACCCGGCGAGGGTGGCGAGGGCCAGGACGATGACGACGGGGACGAAGACGGCGGAGATCCGGTCCGCGAGCCGCTGGGCGGCGGCCTTGCCGTTCTGCGCGTCCTCCACCAGCTTCGCCATCCGGGCCAGCTGCGTGTCGGCGCCGACGCGGGTGGCCTCGACGACGATCCGGCCGCCCGCGTTGAGCGTCGCGCCGGTGACCGCGTCGCCGACCGCCACCTCCACGGGCACGGACTCGCCGGTCAGCATGGAGGCGTCCACGGCGGACCGTCCCTCCACCACGGTGCCGTCCGTGGCGATCTTCTCCCCGGGCCGGACGACGAACCGGTCGCCGACCCGCAGCTCCTCCGCCGGGACGCGCACCTCGCGGCCCCCGCGCACCACGGTGACCTCCTTGGCGCCCAGCTCCATCAGCGCCCGCAGCGCCGCGCCCGCCTTCCGCTTGGAGCGCGCCTCGAAGTACCGCCCGGCGAGGATGAAGGCCGTCACCCCGGCCGCCGCCTCCAGGTAGATGTTGCCGGCGCCGTCGGAGCGGGAGATCGTCAGCTCGAAGGGGTGCGTCATGCCCGTCATGCCGGCCGTGCCGAAGAACAGCGCCCACAGCGACCAGAGGAACGCGGCGGTCGTGCCGACCGAGATGAGCGTGTCCATCGTCGCGGCGCCGTGCCGGAGGTTGGTCCAGGCGGCGCGGTGGAACGGCCAGCCCGCGTAGACGACGACGGGCGCGGCGAGCGCGAGGGAGAGCCACTGCCAGTTCGCGAACTGCAGCGGCGGGACCATCGCCATCGCCACGACGGGGACGGAGAGGACGACGGCCGTGAACAGCCGCTGCCGCAGGTCGCGCAGGTCGTCGGCGTCCGCCCCGTCGGCGCCGGGCCCCTCGCCCGCCGCCCCGCCGTCGCGCGCTGCCGCCCCGGCGGGGGGTGCGGGCGGCCGGGCGGTGTAGCCGGTGGCCTCGACGGTGGCGACGAGGTCGCCCACGGACACGTCGTCGCCCCGATAGGTGACCTTCGCCTTCTCGGTGGCGTAGTTGACCGTGGCCTCGACGCCGTCCATGCGGTTGAGCTTCTTCTCGATGCGCGCCGCGCACGAGGCGCAGGTCATGCCGCCGATGGCGAGTTCGACCTCGGCGGTGCCGGGCGTGGTGGCGGGGCCGCTCATCTCGCGCTCATCTCCACTCCTGCGGTTTCGGACCCCCGGGGCGGACATCCAGGAACCATACCCTGGGGGGGTATCACTTTCTTTCAGTGTATACCCCCCTCCGGTAACCGCGTCACCCCCGCGACGGACATCCGGCGCGCCCTCGCCACCGGTCGGCCACGCGCCGATCCCCCACAGGACGGCTACCGCGGCGCCCCCACGCATTAGCATTGGACTAGACCTGTACGAGCCCCGTACGGGACCGACATCCGCCTGCGAGGAATGGGGTCCGATGAGCAACCGTGCAGTGCTGGAGGTGATCGCCCTCGACGCCGAGGACGCCATCGCCGCCCAGGCCGGAGGAGCGGACCGCCTGGAGCTGGTCACCGACATGGCCGCCGACGGGCTCACCCCGTCCCGCGAGACGTACGCCCGCATCCGCGCCGCCGTGGACATCCCGCTGCGCGTCATGCTCCGCCTCGGCACCGGCTTCGCCGCCGGGGACGTCGACGCCCTCGTGCGCGCCGCGTGCGAACTGCGCTCGGAGGGAGCCGACGAGTTCGTCCTCGGCTTCCTCGACGCCGAGGGCCACCCCGACCTGGACGCCCTGGAACGGCTCGTCACCGAACTGGACGGCTGCCGCTGGACCTTCCACCGCGCCATCGACCACTGCGCCGACCGCGGCGCCCTCCGCAAGCACCTGGCCGACCTGCCGGGCCTCGACACGTACCTGACGGCCGGCTCCGCCGCCGGGGTCGACGCCGGCCTCTCCGTCCTGACCGCCGAGGCCGCGCAGCGCGACCTCCCCGGGTACGAGGCGGTCCTCCTCGTCGGCGGCGGCCTGCGCCTCGACCACGTGCCCGTGCTGCGCGAGGCGGGCGTCGACGCCTTCCACATCGGCGGCGCGGCCCGCCCGGCCGGCTGGACCTCCCCGGTCGTTCCCGGCGCGGTCAGCGCCTGGCGCCGCGCCCTGGACCAGGCGGCCTGACGCGGCGACCCGGACGCGGCGACCTGACGGGCGCGGCCTGACGCGGCGACCCGGACCAGGCGCCTGACGGAGCGGGCCCGGCGTGGCGGTCGTGGCGAGGCGGGCCCGGCGTGGCGCGCCCGGCGGGGCGGTCGTGGCGGGGCGGTCGTGGCGAGGCGGGCCTCGCGTGGCGCGCCCGGCGGACAGGCCCGGCGGGACGGGCCCGACGGGCGGCCGGGCGGGGCGGTCGTGGTCGCCCCGGCCGGAGCCTTCCGCGGCACGCCGCCGCGGCCGACACGGTCGTGGCCCGCGCGGGCCACAACCCGCGACGCGGGCGGTGCGGCCCCCGAGGGCCACGGCCCTCGCCCGCCTCCGCCCGTCAGGCGGTCGGGGTCAGGCGGCCAGGTGGGGCGGCAGCGGGGCGGCGTGGACGAGGGTGAGGCCGGAGACCGCGCGGGTGAGCGCCACGTACAGCCGCCGCAGCCCCGTCCGCTCGTCGGGCTCCCCGCCCACCACCGCCGCCGGCTCGTCCAGCACGACGTAGTCGTACTCCAGGCCCTTCGCCAGCGTCGCGGGCACCAGCGTCAGCCGCGCCCGCGCCGAGGTCTCCTCGCCCGGCGCGAGGAAGCCGAGCCCCGCCGCGTCCAGCGCCGCCGCCAGCTCCGGGACCCGCGCGTCGGCCGCGATGAGCCCGACGGACCCCTCCCGCCCCAGGAACTCCCGGCACGCCGCGACGACCGCCGGGCCCCGTTCCGCCTCGCCGACGGCCCGCACCTCCAGCGACCCCGGGTTCTCCCGCACGGACCGCACCTCGGCCAGCCCGGGTGCGATGTGCGGCAGCAGCCGCGAGGCGTACGCGATCACCTCGCGCGGCACGCGGAAACCGGCCGTCAGCTCCTCCACCACCGCGTCCGGCTTGCCCAGGTGCCCCAGCGCCTCCGCCCAGCTCCGCGTCGCCCACGGGGTCGTGCCCTGCGCCAGGTCGCCGAGGACCGTCGCCGACCCCGTCGAACAGCGCCGCCCCACCGCCCGGTACTGCATGGGCGACAGGTCCTGTGCCTCGTCCAGCACCACGTGCCCCAGCGAGTGGGTGCGTTCCACCAGGTCGGCCGCCTCGTCGACGAGGACGGCGTCCGCGGGCGACCACTTCGCCGACCGCACGCCGCGCGGCGGCCGCGTCCACAGGACCGCCTTCTGCTCCTCGTCGGTGAGGACGCCCCGCGCGTGCTCCGCGAGGAACTCCGCGTCGGACAGCAACCGCAGCACCAGCTTCGCCGGGTCGACCGGCGGCCAGACCGCCTTGACCGCCGCCTTCACCGCCGCGTTGCGCGCCACCGCGTCCTGCACCCGGTCGTCCGGCGCCTCCCCGGCCTCCTCCATCCGCACCAGTACCGCGTGCGCGATGCGCCGCGGCAGCGCCTCACGGGCGGCGCCGTACCGCATGTCGCGGGCGAGCAGCTCCCGGACGATCTCCTCCACCTCGTACGCCGGCACCCGCCACCGGCGCGACCCGCGCACCACGACGACCGGCTCGACGGGCGGCGTCACGTGCGAGCGGACCGCCCGCCGCAGCACCTCCGCCATCCGGGCGTCGCCCTTCACCACGGCCGCCGCCGCCTCGTCCGCGCCCCGCACCTCGACGTGCGTGCCGACCAGGTCGTCGACGGTCGACTGCCGCACTTCCAGCTCCCCCAGGGCGGGCAGCACCTGCTCGATGTACCGGAGGAACGACCGGTTCGGCCCGATGACGAGCGTGCCCGTCCGCGCCAGCCGCTCCCGGTGCGCGTACAGCAGGTACGCCACCCGGTGCAGGCCCACGGCGGTCTTGCCGGTGCCGGGTCCGCCCTGCACGCACACCGTCCCGGACAGGCCGCTGCGCACGATCTCGTCCTGCTCGGGCTGGATGGTCGCGACGATGTCCCGCATCGGCCCCACGCGGGGCCGCTCGATCTCCGCCTGGAGCAGCCTGCTCGTGGTGTCGGCCTCCTCCGGGTCGGTCAGGTGTTCGTCCTCGTACGCGGTCAGCTCGCCGCCCGTGTACCCGAACCGGCGGCGCAGGCCGACGTCCTGCGGATCCTTGCGCGACGCGCGGTAGAACGGCTGCGACACCGGCGCGCGCCAGTCGATCACCATCGGGTCGCCCTGGGCGTCGTGGACGTGCCGCCGCCCGATGTAGAAGCGCTGCCCCTCCTGCGTGGTGTGCAGGTAGTCGAGCCGCCCGAAGAAGAGCGGGGTGTGGCTGAGGTCGGCGAGCGCCTTGATCCGCTCCTCGATCTGGCGGGAGAGGACGGCGGCGTTGACCCAGTTCGCGGTGACGTCCCGGATGTCGAGCGCCTCCACGTCCTCCCGCATGGCACGCAGGGCGGCACGGGAGGCCGCGAGGTGGGCGCGCTCGCGCGCGAGGGGGTCCGGGTCGGTCGTGGACATGGCGGTGCCTCCGGGCGGAACGATCACGAGGTGAGGTCGGGCCGTCCGGTTTCCGACCGGAGGGCGGCGCTCCCTGCGGGGAGGCGGGCAAGCGGGAGAGTGTACTGAGCAGGGCCGGCGCACGCGAACGGTTTTTCCGCGCCTCCGCCTCGGCAATCGAGCGAGGTGCCACAGGCGGGCACGGTAACGCGCCACCTGCTCGATTCATGGCGAGCAATCCGGCCAATCAGCGATCATCCGGTTGGTCCGAGCCTTTAGCAGCGCCATGATTGCAGCCAAAGAGAAAGCACCGGGGGGTTCAGATATGAAATGGAAGAAGCTGGCATCGCTTGGAGCTGCCCTCACCACCTTGGCCGTTGGCGCGCCCACAGCAATAGCGGCGAGCCAGTCGTTCCCCTGGACGGCCGGGGCGTTCAGCAAGGGCAGTGAGTCCCGTCGCTGGGACTCACTGGGGGGGAACACACAGACTCAGACTTCCTGCACCCGAACCGGCGGCGGCCGGGGTGGCGTCGTGTCGTACGAGCTGTGGCGGCATGTCTCCTTGGCGCCCGACAGGAAAATCGGGTATGGCCGGGAATTCGACTGCTCCCTCACAGACCAGACGAAATCCTGGGACCGGACTTCGTCCGGGACGTATTACTGGAAGCTCTGGACGGTGCCGACGGATTGTCTCACGCCGGGCGGGAACTGCCCGATGGACTTGACGGGCCGCACCGCCTACACGACCAGCTGAGGTAGTCACTCTGTGATGTTCCATGAGCAGGAGCGGCAGGCCGTGCTGGCCTGCCGCTCCGTCAGCAAGACGTACGGTTCGCAAGCCGTCGTGTCGGACGTGACGCTGGAGGTGGCACCCGGCGAGGTCGTCGGGTTGCTCGGCGCCAACGGAGCCGGTAAGACGACCCTGATGCGCATGACGTGCGGGCTGGTCAGGCCCACGGCGGGGTCCGTACAAGTCCTCGGCGAGCACCCGCCGTACTCGCCCGCCGTCGCCCGGCAGGTCGGCGCCGCCTTGGACACGCCGGCCTTCTACCGGTGGATGACCGGGCCCGCCCAGCTCCGCAGCCTGCTGCACTCCTCCGGCGTACCGGACCGGGGACAGGCCCTCGCCGCGATCAGGCTCGTCGGCTTGGAGGACGAGGCCCGCAAGCGCATCCGCGCGTACTCACAGGGCATGCGCCAGCGTCTCGCCCTGGCCGCCGCCCTGATGCGCGGACCGCGCCTGCTGGTCCTGGACGAGCCGACCAACGCACTGGACCCGCACGCCGTCGTCATGGTCCGCGAGCTGATCCGGCGGGAAGCGGACAGCGGTACCGGCGTCCTGGTGTCCAGCCACCAGCTCGACGAGATCCAGCGGATCTGCGACCGCGTGGTCGTCATGAACCGCGGCACCGTCGTCGCCAGCGGGGCACTCGACGAGATCGGCCTGGGCGAGGCCGAGTCCCTGGAGGACTGGTTCTTCCGGATCAGCGGGCACAAGGGGTCCTGGTGACGATCTGGCACGTGCGCGCGGAATGGCGCAAGATCGCTTCACGTCCGCTGACGCTCCTGCTGTTCGCGGTCCTGACCGTCGGCTGTGTGACGACGGCGTTCTACGCCCAGGACTACTGGTCGAACACCGTGAACGCGGCTCAGAACGGTCTGCGGGACATCGAGAACGGTGAGTCGTACCGGAGCTGTCTGGAGCTCAATCCGAAACTGGGGCCCGAATACTGCGCCAGGACCGGGGAGTCGGAGCGGCAGGGCACCGAAGAATGGGTGGCCGACTCGCGGGAGAAGGCCGTCGAGGCCGCCCGCGCGCAGACCGTGCCCGGCGCCTTGGGCTGGGCCGCGCAGGCGTTCGCCTCCTTCCCCGGGCTGGTGGTCCTGGTGCTCCTCGCCGCGCAGTCGATGGGCACCGAGTACGACAACCGGACCGCCGGGAACCTCCTGCTGGCCGACCCGCGCATCCGTACGCACATCCTGGCCAAGGCCACCGCTCTGTGGCTCACCACGGCTGCGGCCCTGTGCTGCGCCGGGGCTGCCGTCGCCGTGTTCGGCCTGGTGAAGGGGCGCGCGGACTACCCGCTCCACGCGTTCCACCTCCCACCGGGCGAGGACCTGCTCCACGGACTGCGCCTCTGGGGCGGCGCGCTGGCCGTCACGGCCGTGTGGAGCCTCGTCGCCGTCGCGCTTGCCGCACTGGCGCGCGGCCAGGCGGGCGGGATCGCGCGGTCCGGGGCCCTGCTCGTCCTCCTCATGCTCGGCTCGGGGGCCACTGGGCTGTGGGGATGGCTGCCCGGGGGCATAGTCGCCGACGTGATGGCCTTCCACCCCGGTGACGTGCTGTGGAACGTCTGGTGGGGACCGGAATCGGGGAGCGCCCTCCCCCTGCCCGTCCGGGCCCTGCCCACCGTCCTGGCCACCGCCCTGGGGATCTGGTGGATCATGCGCGCCGCCGGGCGCAGGAACGAGGTCACATGACCGGGTGGTTCGCCTGCTGGTACGCCGAGCTGCGCAAGGCCGTCCTGTCCCCGGTCGTCTTCCTCTCGGCCGCCGGTGCGGCGCTGCTCGCGGTGGTGATGGGCCTGTACGGCTTCCGACACGCCTACCGGCACTTCGAGGACGGCGCCCCCGCCACGTACGTCGACGAGCCGGCGGGCGCCCTGTGGGCGGCGGCCCAGCACTCCGGGACCTTCGCCGGCCTGCTGGTCGCCGGTGCGTTGGCGGGCGCGCTGTACGCGGTCGAGTGCGAGTCCGGCATGTGGCCGTCGCTGCTGGTTGCCCGGCCGGGACGGGCACGGCTGCTCGCCCTGAAGGGGACCGTCGCCCTGCTGCTGACGACCGCGTTCACGGTCGCCCTGGCCGCCGTGCTGTTCGCCGTGGGCCGGACGGCCGCCGGGGTGACGGGCTTCGCCACGACCGAAGGCCCCGGCTGGGGGGCGGCCGCGCAGGCCGCGGCCAGGTCCCTGGTGGTCCAGACCCTCTTCGTCACGGTCGCGTTCGCGGCGGCCTCCCTCACCCGCAGGACCGTCGGGACGATGGCGGCCGCCCTGGGACCCGTGATCGTGCTCGCCCCGATCGTGGGCATCGAGGACATCGCCCCGCTGCACCCGCAGACCTGGGTGGCCGCGTGGCTGCGGCTTCCGGACGAGGCGCAGTACGCCCTTTACCTGTGGACGCGGGAGCCGTCACCGGGGACGGGCACACCCGGCGTGGCGGCGCTCCTGGCGCTCGCCGCCGCCCACCTCGGCGTCCTGGCCCTCGCGGCGCGGGGAGACCGGCTGTTCCGCCCCGCCGACTGACCGTGCCCCCGCCGGGTCCGGCGGCGGCGCTGGGGGCGCCCGCGTGGCGGAGGCCGTCCGGGCTCGGCCGGAGGTAGAGCCGAGGGCCTCCCGTAGCGCCTCGGTCTCCTCGACGACGTACGCGGCGCCGTCCGTGGGTCCCCGGTCCTGGTCGGCGGCTTCGCTCACCCGATCAACTCCCTCGTGCCCCACCTCCGTTGGCATGGCTCAAGACCTGGTGAGCGCATGACCCGACCGTCATCGTGTGAGCGGAGAGTCACGCGGAGCACGCTGACGAGCGACCATCCGTGTGCGGAGTGGCAGGCAAGGCGAGGACGGCCCGGCAGCGGTGAACGGGCGACAGGGCGCGGGAGGCCGAGCGGGCGGGCGGCGAGCTGGGCGAGGCGCTGGAGGCGGCCGGGGTGCGCCTGCCGTCCCTCGGGCTGGCTGGACCCTGTCTCGTGCGCGGGTTCGGCCCCGCTCGGGCTGATCGAGCTCGGACGCTGCAAGGTGGAGACGGCCCGCGCGCCCGCCACCGTGCTCCGGTCGAGGACGTACGACGGCCCGTAGCGGGTCGGGCCCGGACGCACGCGGACGGACGGAGGCGTGAGGAGGGTGTTCGCGCCGGCCGCCGAACGCCCGTGGCGGGAAGCGTGGCCGCCGATCGCGCGGACGGGGCAACCCGTGGACGACGGGGATGTGCTGGCTCTTCCGTCACAAGGGTGTGGCGGTGCTGTGAGTCGGGTCGGTGACCACGCCGGGGGCGACGGGGAACATGCACGCCCCGCGGTCCGTGCCTCGCCGAGCTGGACCAATGGTCCGCGTCCAGGCACACGACCGGGACCGGGGCGGGGAACAGGAGCGGGACGGGGAGAGGGGCCCGCCGGGACCGTGCCGGGCGGGCGGCCACGCCCGCCGTACCCGCGCACCTGCCGCCGCCCCAGCGCGCCGCGCAGGTCAGGCGCCGCTGAGGAGGTCGCCCGCGTCGACGATCCGGTACGCGTACCCCTGCTCCGCCAGGAACCGCTGCCGGTGCGCGGCGAAGTCCTGGTCGATGGTGTCCCGCGCGACGACCGAGTAGAAGTGCGCCTGGTGCCCGTCCGCCTTCGGCCGCAGGACCCGCCCGAGCCGCTGCGCCTCCTCCTGGCGCGACCCGAACGTCCCCGACACCTGGATGGCGACGGTCGCCTCCGGAAGGTCGATCGAGAAGTTCGCGACCTTCGACACGACGAGGACGCTCAGCTCGCCGTTGCGGAACGCGTCGAAGAGCTTCTCGCGCTGCGCGTTGGACGTCTCGCCCTTGATGACGGGCGCGCCCAGGTGCTCACCCAGCTCGTCCAGCTGGTCGATGTACTGGCCGATGACGAGGATCTGCTGCCCCGCGAACTTCCGGACGATCGCCTCGGTCACCCGGCGCTTGGTGTCCGTCGTCGCGCAGTACCGGTACTTCTCCTCGCTCTCCGCCGTGGCGTACGCGAGCCGCTCGGACTCCGTCAGGTCGACGCGGACCTCGACGCAGTCGGCGGGCGCGATGTACCCCTGCGCCTCGATCTCCTTCCACGGCGCGTCGAACCGCTTCGGGCCGATCAGCGAGAACACGTCCGACTCGCGCCCGTCCTCGCGCACCAGCGTCGCGGTCAGCCCGAGCCGCCGCCGGGCCTGGAGGTCGGCGGTGAACTTGAAGACCGGCGCGGGCAACAGGTGCACCTCGTCGTAGACGATCAGGCCCCAGTCCCGGGAGTCGAACAGCTCCAGGTGCGGGTAGACGCCCTTCCGCCGGGTGGTCAGCACCTGGTAGGTGGCGATGGTGACGGGCCTGATCTCCTTGCGGGTGCCGCTGTACTCGCCGATCTCGTCCTCGGTGAGCGACGTGCGCTTGACCAGTTCGTGCTTCCACTGGCGCGCGGAGACGGTGTTGGTGACCAGGATCAGCGTCGTCGCCTTGGCCTGCGCCATGGCCCCGGCGCCCACGAGGGTCTTGCCGGCGCCGCACGGCAGCACCACCACGCCCGACCCGCCGTGCCAGAAGCCCTCGACGGCCTGCTTCTGGTACGGGCGCAGCTCCCAGCCGTCCTCGTCCAGCTCGATCGGGTGGGCCTCGCCGTCGACGTACCCGGCGAGGTCCTCCGCCGGCCAGCCGAGCTTCAGCAGCGTCTGCTTGATCTGCCCGCGCTCGGAGGGGTGGACGGCGACCGTGTCCGGGTCGAGGCGCTCCCCGACGAGCGGCTTGATCCGCTTCGACCGGAGCACCTCCTCCAGCACGGGCCGGTCGGTCGTGGTCAGCACCAGGCCGTGCACGGGGTGCTTGCCGAGGCTCAGCCGCCCGTACCGCGCCATGGTCTCGGCGACGTCCACGAGCAGCGCGTGCGGCACCGGGTAGCGCGAGTACTCGACCAGGGCGTCCACGACCTGCTCGGCGTCGTGCCCGGCGGCGCGGGCGTTCCACAGGCCGAGCGGCGTCAGACGGTAGGTGTGGATGTGCTCCGGCGCCCGCTCCAGCTCGGCGAAGGGCGCGATGGCCCGCCGGCAGGCGTCGGCCCGCTCGTGGTCGACTTCGAGCAGGAGTGTCTTGTCGCTCTGGACGATCAGGCAGGACACACATACCTCCAGGGATAGGATCGCGTTGTGACAGACACCACATCTGCGCCTGCCACGGCAAGGGCCATGCCCCGTGCCCGTCGCCCGAAGGGCGTCCCGGCCAACGCGTCGGGAATGCGCGCGGCCATCTATGTCCGCCTTTCGCGGGAAACAGAAAACTCTACCTCGCCCGAGCGTCAGCGCGCGGCCTGTGAGGCTCTGTGCGCGGCCCGTGGCTGGCAGGTCATAGCCGTGGAAGAGGACATCGACGTCTCGGGCTACTCGCGCGGCCTGGACCGTCCCGGGCTTCAGCGGATCCTGGCCCGTCTCGCCGAGTTCGACGTGATCGTGTTTTTCAAGATCGACCGCCTGGCCCGCTCCACGGTGGACTTCGCGGAGATCATGAAGGTCACCCAGGCGGAGAGCGTGGCTCTCGCGTCCGCCAGTGAGCCGCTGGACCTCACCTCTTCCATGGGGCGCGCCATGGCGAAGGTGATCGCGGTCTTCGCAGAGCTGGAGTCCGACACCATCGGGATGCGCGTCTCCAGCGCCCATGAACACCTGCGGCGGGAGGGCCGCTATACGGGCGGCAGGGTGCCGTACGGGTACCGGGTGGCACCCAACCCCGAAGGCGCGGGGAAGATCCTGGAGGTCAACCCCGAGGAAGCGAAGACGATTCACGAGATCGTGGAACGGGTCCTCAACAAGGACTCGTTGCTCAAGATCGCAGTGGACCTCACGGAGTCCGACAAGCCCTCGCCCGGCCACTCGTCGCGGCAGACCACGGGCAAGCGCAGCGACTCCAAGCGGTGGTACCCCTCCACCTTACGCAGCCTTCTCGGCAACCCTCAGTTGCTGGGGCAGGTGATCGAGGACGGCAAGCCGATCCTGATGACGGACGGGCTGCCGCTGGTCAACCGCACGCCGATCCTGGACATGGACACCTGGCAGGCGTTGCAGGACGAGCTGAGCCGGCGAGCCAATCCGGGCGACCGGCGACGCGAGGGAACGGCGCTGCTGCGGGGGATCGTCTACTGCGCGGTGTGCCACAACCGCATGTACACGTACGTCGCCAAGGGGCGCATCCGCTATCGGTGCATCGGCCGGCTGAAGGCCCGACAGGCAGGCGCGGAGCTGACTTGCTACGGCGTGAGCATCGCCGGAGAGGGCATGGAACAGCACGTCACGGCGCTGTTCCTGGAGAAGTTCGGTGCCTTCCCCGTGGTGCGCATGGTGGAGCACGTGGGCGAGGACTTCCGCCCGCAGATCCGGCAGGCCAGGGAAGCGCTGGAGGACCTGGAGAAGGACCGGTACGACCGTGGCCTGTTCAAGGGTGAGGAGGGTGCCACGAGGTATGCGGCTCAGTACGCCAAGCTGGAGGAACGCTTGGCTTCGCTGAACGAGAAGCAGCGCACCGCGAAGCCTGCGGGCGTGGAGGCGGTTCCGACCGGCCGGACTCACGCACAGCTCTGGAAGGACGCGGACACGGCGGGCAAGCGCGATCTGCTGCTGAACGCGGGGGCGTACGTCGAGGTCGGCATGTCCCGCAAGGGCGGCCCGAGACTGGACACTTCCCGCCTCGCGGTCTACTTCGGCGAGGACGGCGAGATCCGCCGGGCGGACGCCGACGGCAAGGACGTCGAAGCGGTCGTACAGCGCACAGCGGCTCAGACGCTTGAGCTGTTCTGAGCCCTCCTGGCGACTACTCGCGGCCCGTTGCTGGGGAAGCCCTGGCGGCGGGCCGTCCGCGCTCCCAGGGGGTGCCGCCGGTTTGCTGCTCTCTCAGCGGCAGGGTGATGACGGAATGACGGTTCTCCCTGCTTTTTTGATTGCACATAGAAAAATAAGAGAAAAACAGACCAAGGGCTCGATCCGTCATTGCGCCATCGCAGCCCTGCGCCGCTGAGGGTGAGCCACGAACGCTGCGCGTGTGGGAGTGGGCGGTCGGAAGCCAGAGCCGCATCCGTTTGCGTGCGAGGGGGGTGGGCGGTGGCCCCCTTCAACCCTTGACCAGCGCGTGTGGGAGCGGAAACTCTCGCGTGGCTGATCAGGGGGTTTCCGTGGGCAGTTATCCTCTGCCCCGGGGGTTGGCCATCCGTGCCGGGTAGGGTCACGGCACCATGGAGAATCTGCCCGAGAGTTTGGACCGCGACATCCTGGAGCAAAGGATCATCTCTGCGCTCATGACGATCCGCTAAGCATTGGACTGCACGCTTCATGAAGCGATCGACATCTTCGCGCAGCGATACGAGGAGCTTCGTCGTGATCGTCCGGACGACTTCACTCTGAGGCGGGAGGACTACGGCCAGGGCTTCTACTCCTGATGAACTGCTGGCCGGTGCACGTGGTCGGCTGGGGGAGTGACGCCACCGCGACCGGTAGCCCTATCCCAGGTACGGGGCGGTGCGGTGCTCCAGGAAGTGCCGGATACGCAGCCGTTGCGTGTGATGCATTGGAAGCGAATCGAGTTCTTCTGGCGCCACGAAGCGGAGTTCCGTGCTCTCGTCGGAGATGGCCAGGGTGCCGCCGACGATCCGGGCGGTGAAGCAGACGTTGAACTGCCGGCGTACCTCTCCGTCGCTGTACGCGATGACATGGCGGGGGTCGGTGTACGTGCCGACGAGTCCCGTGATCTCGACATCCAGACCGGTCTCCTCCTGGACCTCTCGCACGGCCGTGCCGGGGAGGGAATCGTCCATGTCCATGGCTCCGCCCGGCAGCGCCCACAAGTCGTTGTCCCGGCGCCGTTGGAGAAGTACGCGGCCGTCCTCATCGGTGACGACGGCAGAGGCTGCCACGACCAGGCTGTTCGGCCGGGGGGCGTTGGGATCGTCGTAGTACTCGGTTCGGGCCACGGCACTCAGCCTTCCACGGGGCGGGCCGTTTCCCATACGGCGTCGAAGCTCCCCGCGTAGGTGTCGAACATGCCCCCGTCGCCGTGGCGCCGGAGATGCCACACGGGCGCACCGTAGGCGTTGACGCCCCACACGTGCGCGTTGACCAGCATCTGATCGTCGGCGCGGTACAGGCTGTTGTAGAGGGTCGTTCCATGGGTGCGCAGCTCGATTCCCGGTACGTCCGCGAGAGGCCGGTAATGCAGGAGCGCGAGTCGGCAGCGGGACTCGATGCCGTGGCCGAACTTCTCTTCCCGTCCGCGCTGCTGGACGTTGGGGTCGTCGGCGTCACCCACCGCGATGCGGATCGTGCAGCCTTCGTCGGCCCGTTCGCGCAGGAGGTCGTTGAGGCGGGGGTACGCCTCGTGCAGGAAGACGGCCGCGTACACCAGCACGTCGATCCGCTGCCGCGCCTGGGAGAGGAGATCGACGAAGACCGACACGGGGAGATCCGCCCGCTGTCCGTACAGAGCGACGAGTTCGGGGCTGACGGCACGTGCGGCACGCGCCTGCCGGAGTGCCGGCCACAGGGCATGCACGTCTTCCCCGAGCGCTTCCGCTGCCGCCAGCGCCGTTGCCCGGCGCGGAGTACGCCCGAGATTGACCCACCGTTCCACGGACTTGGGGTCGACACCTGTGACGCCAGCAAAGGCCGCATGTGTCCAGCCACCTGCCTCCATGACGGTTCGAAGTCGCTCGTTGGACATGCTGCGCCCCCTCGGATTTCGGACGTTCCCAGGGACGTTCTACACGTGGTAGGACGTCCCAAAGTGGGAAACGTACGAGGTTCCTTCGTCCTGACGACCGGCGCGACCATCGCGCCATGAGTGAGCCCACGCGATACAGCGCTACGCCTGTCGAACTGCCGCTGAACCTGGATCGGGACCCGGACCCTGTCGACGGGTGCGCGGGATGCATCGAGCTGGCCAACGTGCGCTCCCGCGCCCGTGCCGGGGGCGACATGGCCACGGTGTCCGACTGCAACGTCTTCATGCGGCGGCACCCCGAGGGGCACTGATGGTCACCGCAGAGGACATCGGGGGACGCGTGGAAGATGGCGCGGGACGGGTCGGCATCCTGCGCGACGTGATTCCGGACTACGAGGACCCCGCCGGTCTGCCGGGTGAGCGCCGGAAGCGCCCTACAGCGTTCCTGTGGCCAGAGGGCGGGGGCCGTGAGTGGCTGGTCCCGCCCGAGAGCGTGAAGCGCGCTTAGCGCGCTCTTTTCCAGGTGGGCCTATCCGCTACCTGCCCCAACGTGCTAGGTATGTGCACCCAGCTTGATCGCGTGGACGATCAGCGGTCCGTTCACGCCTCACCCTTTCCGTACGGCCCCGAGGACGCGGCCAAACCTCCAGTGTGCCGCATGGGCGGGGACACAGGGCCGGTCCCGGCCCGCCCGGGACCGGCCGGTCCCCTCCCGGAGCGTCCCGAGGGGCCCGGCCCGGTCGCTGCTCCGGTTCCGGCCCGGGTCGCAGGGCGGCCCGGGCCCGGTTCGGGGGCCGACTGGGGCGGTGCCGTCGCCCGACGGCGCCGGTCCGGTCGCTGCCCCGGTCCGGGCCGCCGGACCGGGGGCGACCCCGGCCCGCCAGGAGGGCGGCCCCGGCACGGTCCGGGGGCCCACGGGGCGGTGCCGTCGGCCGACGGCACCGGTCCGACCCCTGCCCCGGTCCGGGCCGGAGGGCGGTGTGGTCGGCCGTCCCGACCCGGACCCGGGCGGTCGACGAGGCCGGCCCCGGCCCGGTCGGCGCCCACGGGGTGGTGCCGTCGGTCGACGGGGCCGGTCCGGACGGCTGTCGGGCCGGCCGGGGCCGTCACTCGTCGGCGAGTTCGGCGACGCCCGTGATGCGGTGCAGGGCGTACGTGCGGACCTCGTCGGCGGTGTGGTCGTACGCAGTCACGAAGCCGCCCTCCACGCGGACCGGGGCGATCACGCGCTGGCTGGCGGCGCCCTCGGCGTTGACGTAGCCGATCCACACGGCCGAGTTGGTCAGGGCCGCCGCCTGGACGGTGGCGAGGGTCTCTGCGGCGGAGGTGCGCGGCAGGGTGCCGTCGGCGCGGGCGGTGGTCGCGGTCTCCGGTTCCTTGCGGGTGACGGTCGCCGCGAGGTCACCGGCGCGGATGGCGCGGACGGCCGCGCCGAGGAGGGTGGCGTCGGGCACCGGCGGGCCGTCCGGGACCGGCGCGGGCGCCGTGCGGGGGCCGGTGCGGTAGGCGTCGGCGCGGGTGACCAGCACGTCGCCCTGGGCGGACTCGGCGGCCGGGGCGAAGCCCATGGACCGCAGCCCGTCCAGCAGCACCGCCGGCGCGGCCTTGGAGGCGAGGACGGTCGGGGCGAGCCGGCGCAGGCCAAACGACGCGGACCGCTTGTCGGCGAGGATCTCCCCCAGCACGGCGTCGTCGTCGCAGCGCACGTACGAGGAGGCGGCGCCGACGCGCAGGTGGCCGTGGCGGCGGGCCACGTCGTCGATCAGGTACGCGAGGGGCTGCGGCACGGGCGTGCGGGAGTGCTCGGCGAGGAAGGCGTGCAGCTCGGCGGCGGTCCGCCCGGCGTCCAGGGCGCGGCGCACCGAGCCGGGCGTGAAGCGGTAGACGGTCGCCCCGCCCGTGGACTCGACGTCCGCGAGGACCGACAGGGCGTCCGCGAGGGCGCGGCGCAGCGGGCCGGGGGCGACGGCCGTCAGGTCGGCCTGGAGCAGGACGTGGTCGACCGGTTCGGGCAGCAGGGGCGCGAGCAGCGCCACGGCGGCCTCGCCGTCCGGGTCGTCCAGCAGCGCCCGGCCGTGGCCGGAGAGGGCGCCGCGGCCGGTCACGCCGAGGGTCTCCGCCTCGGACAGGGCCCAGACGGCGAGGCGGGCGCGCAGGTCGGCGCCGGCCGCGCCGCCGCGCAGGGGCCGCTCCCAGCGCAGCCGCGCGAGGAGGACGTCCGGCTCGGCGGCGCCGCCCGGCGGGAGCGCGGCGAGCAGTTCCAGCACCCGGCGCCGCACCTCGGGCGCGGCGCCCCGGTCCAGGTCAGGGCCGAGCACGGACAGGGTGCGGCCCTTGGCGTCCTGCCCGCCGACCAGCCCGGGGGTACGGGTGGAGGCGAGCCACGTCCCGGCGAGGCGGGCCCAGCGTCGGGCGGCGGGCAGCTCCAGCCACGCGTCGTACGCGGGGGTCGGCGCGTACCGCTCGCCGGCCTCGCCGTCCGGGGCCAGCAGCCCCGCCCCGTACAGGAGTTCCAGCCAGAACGCGGCGACCGGCTCCGGCACGTCGAGGGCGGTCGCGGTGCGCTTGAGGTCGCGGACGGACAGGCCGCCGGCCCGCAGGACGGGCGGCCCGCCCTGGTCCCACTTCTTCAGCAGCTCCTCGGCCGTGGCGAGCGCCGTGTACGCCTGCCCGGCCGCCGTGCCGTCCACAACCTGTGGACGGTACTCGCGGGCCGGCTCCACGGTCGGCGGCGCCGGCTCGGGCACCCGGTGCGCCCGCCCGGCGCGCAGGTGCAGCGCCACCTCGCGCGGCAGCGCCACCGTACGGGCCGACACGGGCAGCAGCAGGCCGCGGTCACGCAGCCAGCGGACGGGCGGCGCGGGCACGGCGCCCACCTCGCCGTACGGCGGCCCCCACACCAGCCGGTCCAGCACCCCGAGCGCGTCGGCGGGCGCCTGGTCCAGCAGGGCGTCCATCCTCGTCCGGTCGGTGAACAGCCCCGTCAGGGCGGCCACCGCCGACACCGGGTCGTGGGTGGACGGCAGCCCGACGGCCTGGAGGATCTCCTGGACGCGGCCGGGCGACATGCCGGCCGTCGCCTCCGCGACGGTCGGCCCGAGCCCCGTGGGCGACGGGTGCTGCGGCGACGGCGCGAGCAGCTCCCGCGCGGTGCGGACCAGCCGCAGCCGGTCGTCCCCGCCCCACACCAGGGCCTGTTCGCGCAGGACGGCCACGGCGCCCGGCAGCGCCTCCGCCACGGCCGCGTCACCGGCGTCCCCGGCCATGAGCGCGAGCAGCGCCGGGTACGGCGCCGGGTCCGGCGCCACGGCCAGCGCCTCGGCGGTCTGGAGCGCGAACCGGTCGAGCCGCTCCAGGGCCCGCACGACGGAGGCGCGCGTACCGGCCCGCGTGGCGAGCTGCGTCAGGTCCGTCGGAACCGGCGCCAGCAGGTCCGGACGCGCCCGCAGCAACGCCGCGATCCCCTCGTCGCCCCGCGCCCGCAACGCCTCCGCGAGCGTGCGGGGCGCCGCCGTACCGTCTTGCTCCTCGGGCACGTGCGCCTCCCGCTCGGTCTCGCCGGTCGCCATCCGCACCACGTTAGCCCCTGCCCCCGCCCCAGGCGCTAACGTCGGGACGTCGACCGGGCGGCGGGCAGCGGCATGGAGGGGCACGGTGGGGATCGAGAGCGACCAGCTGGTCTTCGACTACCTGAGCCGGGTCGGCGACCTGGCACAGCAGCGACAGTTGCCGGCGAAGGAGCGGATGACCCTCGTCGCGTCGCTGCGCGACGAGATCGCCCGGCAGCGCGAGGGCGGCGGTGCGGACGGCCCGGCGGGGGTGCGGCGCATCCTCGACCGGCTGGGCTCGCCCGACGCGGTCGTGACGGCCGTGGCCGGCGGCGGCCTCGCCGTACCGGGACAGCGGACCGCGACGGCGCCGCGCGACCGCGTGTCGGCGGACGTGGAGGCCGGGAGCGGTACCGGGTCCGGGCCGGGCTCCGGGGACGGCGCCGGACCGGAGCCGGACTGGTGGAGCGTGGTGCCCGGGTTCACCGGTGGCGTCGAGGTGCCGGAGCTGCTGGTACCGCCGGAGGAGCAGGACGGCGGGGACGGCGAGGGCGGCGCGGCCGGTGGGGACGGCGCGGGGTCCGGGCCGCCCGCGCCCCCGCCCGGAGGGCCGGGCGTCCGGCTGCTGCGCCGGCTGCTGGGCCGGAAGCCCCCGCCGGCGGTACCGGTGAAGGCCGTCCCGGGCGCGGCGCCCGGCACGGCGGTGACCGGCAGGGCGGCGGCCGGCGGGACGACGGCGGTCACGGCGGTGGTCGTGCCGGCCTCCCCCTCGTGGCGCTCCCGGCTGCTCCGCCGCGGGCCCCGGGGCGCGGCGCCCGCACCGGCCGTCACGGCCCCGGTCGTCGCCGCCCCGCGCAGGTGGGGCAACCCGGTGCTGCTCGCCGCGGCCGTCCTGCTGGTGGTCGGCACCGTCATCGGCTCCTGGCTCGCCCTCGCGGGCGGCTGGCTCCTCGCGTACGCCTCGCGCCGGTTGAGCCGCGCCCAGGCGAAGTGGGCGGTCCTCGGCCTGCCGGGCCTCGTGGCGGCGGCCACCGCCGTGTGGCTGTGGGGCCGGCTGGACGGGCGGTGGGGCGACCCCATCGCGGCGGGCGGCCCGGCGCTGCGCGAGGCGCTGTCCGGGACGTGGCCGTGGACGGTGCGGGCCGCGGCCCTGGCCTCCGCCGCGTACCTCCTCTGGCGCTCGCGCCGCCCCTGACCGCGCGTTGCCGACGGCGGTTCCCGGGGCGCCGGGCGTACGGGCGTGCTGAGGGGGACGGGCGTAACGGGCGTGCGGGCGGGGGGAGGTACCGGCGCACGGGCGTGTGGACGGGGCGTGCGGGCGTACGGGTGCGGCCCCGTGCCGGAGGGGCAGCGGGGCCGCGTGGTGCGCGTGCGGGACGGCGGGGCGTCCCGGGAGTCGGGGCCGTACCGGCAGGGCGGGCGGGCGGCGGGTCAGACGTCCAACTGGTCGGCGACCGCGCGCAGCAGGCCCGCGATCTTCTTGCCGTGCACCTTGTCGGGGTACCGCCCGCGCTCCAGCATCGGCGTGATGTTCTCCAGCAGGGTCGTCAGGTCCTGGACGATCGACGCCAGTTCGTCCGGCTTGCGCCGCTGCGCGGCCGCGACGGACGGGGCGGGTTCGAGGACCGTCACCGACAGGGCCTGGTCACCCCGCTGCCCGGCGACCACGCCGAACTCCACGCGCTGCCCCGGCTTCAGGCTGTCGATCCCGGCAGGCAGCACCGACGAGTGCACGAAGACGTCACCGCCGTCGTCGCGGGAGAGGAAGCCGAAGCCCTTCTCGCTGTTGAACCACTTGACCTTGCCGGTAGGCACGTCCTGTCCTCGTCCTCGTACTCGATGGGTCCGCCATGGAAAACGGCTCTGGATGGCAGTGGAGCGGGTCGCCCGGACCCGCTGGGCAACAAGGCTAATGGTCCAGGCCCCGCTGACAAGACGCCGCCGGCCCGTTCCTCCGGCCTGGGAACTACCCTGGCCGAATGCGTAGCGAAACCACCGCGAGCGACGCCCTGCCGGGCGACGGGCTCATCCGCGTCGGCGCGATCCTCTTCATCGTCGGAGCGGTCGCCACACTCGTCACCGTGGCACCACTCTTCCTGGGGACCGAGCCGTTCCCGACGGCCGCGTACCTCGTGTCGATGCTGATGGGCGTCGGCTTCCTCGTCGCCGCGGCCGGCGTGCTCCGCACGATCGCCGCGCAGCGGCGTCAGGCGCGGGCCGCCACGCGCTCCGCGTAAGCCGCCCACCAGGCCGGGAACGCCGTCAGATCAGGCAGGACCACGTCGGCGCCGGCCGCGCGCAGGGCCTCCTCGTCGTACGGGCCGGTGGCCACCGAGACGGCGAGGGCTCCCGCCGCGCGGGCGCCGCGGATGTCGCCGAGGTGGTCACCGACGTACACGGTCGCGCCGTGCGCGCGCAGCGCCTCCGCCTTGGCCTCGGCCCACAGCCACCCGACGACCTCGTCCGGCTCCAGGCCGAGGTGCGTGACGTGCAGCCTGGCGTGCGGTTCGTTCTTCGCCGTGACGACGACGCTGCGCCCGCCCGCCGCGCGAACGGCTTGAATCGCATCCCCCGCGCCGGGCAGGGCGAGGGACGGTTCGATCGCGTGTGTGGGATAGATCTCACGGTAGGCGGCGACCATCTCCTCGATGCGGTCCTCCGGGAACCAGTACGCGAGCTCGTGTTCGAGCGGCGGCCCGAGGCGGCTCACCGCCAGCTCCGCGTCGATCCACACACCGGTCCGGGCCGAGAGCTCCAGGTACGTCGCGCGGATGCCGGGGCGCGAGTCGATGAGCGTCATGTCGAGGTCGAAGCCGACCGTGAGCGGGGCGGCCGCCCCGGAGGACGACGCGACGGGGTCTGTCGCCGGGGCGGAGGACGCGGTGAGGGTCATGGGGGGCATTCTGCCCGGGCCGGTCCGCGCGGCGCCGCCGGGTTTCCGGCGCCCCGGGGCCACGGGAAGCCGGGCCACCGGGCCGCCGGGTCCAGACGCCCGGGGCCGCGGGGGCTGCCGGGGCTGCGAGCCGCCGGGCCGCGGGCCGGTGGGGCCTCGCGCTACGGGAAGGCGAGCGCGCCCGGACGGACGGGCGGCACCAGGCCCTCGCCGGCGGCACGCGTCAACAGCGCCTCCACCGCCGCGTACCCCGCCGTCCCCAGGTCCTCCGTGAACGGGTTCACGTACAGCCCGATGTGCTGCTCGGCGACCGCCGGGTCCATCTCCTGCGCGTGGGCCCGCACGTACTCCCGGGACGCCCCCGGGTCCGCCCACGCGCTCCGCACGGACGCCCGCGCCGACTCCGCGAGCCGCCGCAGCACCGGCGCGCCCAGCGACCGCTTCGCGATGATGGCGCCCAGCGGGATGGGGTGGCCGGTCGTCTCCTCCCAGTGCTCGCCCATGTCGGCGAGGCGGTGCAGCCCGTACTCCCGGTACGTGAACCGTGCCTCGTGGATGACGAGCCCCGCGTCGACCTTCCCGTCCCGCACGGCGGGCATGATCTCGTGGAAGGGCAGGACGACGACCTCGCCGATCCCGCCCGGCACGGTCCGCGCCGCCCACAGCCGGAACAGCAGGTACGCCGTGGAGCGCTCGCTCGGCACCGCCACCGTGCGGCCCGACAGGTCGAGCCCCGGCTCGCGGGTGAGGACCAGCGGCCCGCAGCCGCGTCCCAGCGCGCCGCCGCACGGCAGCAGCGCGTACTCGTCCAGGACCCACGGCAGCACCGCGTACGACACCTTGAGGACGTCCAGCTCGCCGCGCTCGGCCATGCCGTTCGTGACGTCGATGTCGGCGAAGGTGACGTCCAGCTCGGGTGCCCCGGGCACCAGCCCGTGCGCCCACGCGTGGAAGACGAACGTGTCGTTCGGGCAGGGGGAGTATGCGACGCGCATCACCACTGGCCCTCACTCCTCCCTGAAGACGGTGCTGCTCAGCGACCCGAACGCGCCGCGCAGCGCGTCCAGGGCCGCCCCGATGCGCCAGGCCGCCCGGTCGCGGGGGCCGACGGTGTTGGAGACGGCGCGGATCTCGACGACGGGCACCCCGTACGCGGCGGCCGCCTCCGCCACGCCGAAGCCCTCCATGGCCTCCGCGCCGGCCCGCGGGTGGCGGGCGGCCAGCCCGGCGGCGCGGGCGGCGGTGCCGGTCACGGTGGAGACGGTGAGGACGGGGGCCGTCAGGCAGGGCCCGCCGGTGGCGCGCAGGGCGTCCGCGACGCGCGCGGTGAGCGCGGGCGGCGGGGTGTGGACGGAGCGGCCGAAGCCCAGCTCCTCCACCGTCAGGTAGCCGTCCGGGGTGTCGGCGCCCAGGTCGGCGGCGACGACGGCGTCCGCGACGACGAGCGCCCCGAGCGGGGCGTGCGGCGCGAAGCCGCCACCGATGCCGGCGGAGACCACCAGGTCGTACGGGTACGGAGCGCGAGCCAGCGCGGTCGCGGTGGCCACGGCCGCCGCCGCGGGCCCCACCCCGCCGGCGAGCACGTCCACGGTGGCGGTCGCGTCCACGGCGTCGGTCGTGTCCGAGGCGACGGCCGCGTCCAGGGCGTCGGCCGCGTCCAGGGCGTCGGCCGACGGGTCGTCCCCCGCGCCGGGCCCGGCGGTCTGCGCACCGGCCGGGGCCGGAACGGCCGGTGCCCGCGCGGTCAGCGCCTGCGCCGCGACCAGGGCCTGCGCGGTCGGCCGAGTGGCCGGGGCCTGCGCGGTCGGGCCGTCAGCCGGGGCGGCCGGGGCCGGTCCGGCCGTGAGCACGTGGCTCGTCACGGTGTGGCCGCTCGGCAGCCGCCGGGCGGACCGGGTGGCGCGGCCGGCCAGACCGTCCGCGACGGCCTCCGCCTCCGCCGCCACGGCGGTCACGACCAGGACGCGCAGGGTCACACCTTCTTGAGCACGAAGCGGTAGACGCCGATGGCCTTCTTCGACTTGGCGTCGGTCTCCAGGATCGAGACGCGGACGCTGTCGGGGGCCGCGCCGCCCATCTGGCCGGCGGAGAAGAACGCGCTCGCACCGATCGACCGGTACGACTTCGTGTACGGCTCCTGCTCGGCGCGCTGCCCGTCGAGGAACAGCGTCCAGCCGTTCTCCGCGATCTCCGGGTCGACGCCGAAGCGGACCCGGTCGTCCACGGACACGTCCACGGCCTTGCCGCCCTTGGCGCTGAGGCACTCCTGGACGCGGGACTCCTTCAGGCCGCCCTCGTCGTAGCAGTCGTCGGCGGCCTCGGTGTTGTACGAGTCGGATCCGACCGTCACGGTCGCGATCGGCGTCGGCTTGGTCCAGCCGCAGGCGGAGAGGACGAGCAGGCCGGCGGAGACGGCACCCAGAGCGACGCCGGCCCGGCGGGCCTTTCCGGAGAAGAACGCAACGGTCATGGGGCGAAGGCTATCGGGCCTGGCCGCCGAGGGCGCATGGGGGGCTCACGCGACGCGCGGTCGGCGTGGCGCCCGGCCGTCGCGCCGGGCCGACGCGAGGAGCCCCCGCCCCGCCACGACGACCCCCGTGGCGAGGATGGCCGACGCGACGCCCATGCCGAGGGGCCCGTTCAGCGGCAGGGCGATCCCCACCGCGCCGCCCACGACCCACGCCATCTGCAGCAGCGTCTCGGAGCGGGCGAAGGCGGAGGTGCGCACCGACTCCGGCACGTCCCGCTGGATCAGCGCGTCGAGGGACAGCTTCGACAGGGCCTGCGCGAGCCCCGCGGCCGCGCCGAGCAGGGCCACGAGGATCCCGCTGAAGAAGATCGCGGCGATCACGGTGGCGGTCAGCACCAGCCCCAACATCGTGGCGATGATCACCTCGGGAGCGCGGTCCCTGAGCCAGGCGCCGACCGCCGTACCGCAGGCGTTGCCCGTGCCGGCGGCCACGCCGACGACCGCGAGCGAGACGGCGGCGCTCTGCCCTCCCAGGGGGTGGACCCGCAGCAGGAACGCCAGGAAGAAGATCAGGAACCCGGACAGGCCGCGCAGCGCCGCGTTGGCCTGGAGGGCGTGCAGCACGGCCGGGCCGACCGTCCGCAGCCCCGGCTTGCGCTCGCCGTGGGTGAGCATGTGCGCCTTGCGCTCGCCCTTCGCCGAGTCCACCTTGTGCGGCAGGGTGAACGCGAGGAAGGCCCCCGCGCCGAACAGCACGCACGCCCCGTACAGCGGCCACTCCGGCCCGACCCGGTGCAGCAGCACCCCCACGGGCGCGGCCGCGCCCGTCGCCAGGAGCCCCGCGAGGGTGACCCGGGAGTTCGCCTTCACCAGCGAGAAGCGGGGCGGCAGCAGCCGCGGCACCACGGCCGAGCGGACCACGCCGTACGCCTTGGACGCCACGAGGACGCCGAGCGCCGCCGGATACAGCTCCAGGTCGCCCGTGGCGACCGCCGTCGACAGGGTGAGCGCCAGGAGCACCCGGGCGAGCATGGAGCCCGCCATGGCGGCGCGGCGCCCGTGCGGGACACGGTCCAGGAGCGGACCGATGACGGGCGCGAGGAGCGCGAACGGGGCCAGGGTGATCGCCAGGTACAGCGCGACCCGGCCGCGCGCCTCGTCGGTCGGCACGGCGAAGAAGACGGTCGAGGCGAGCGCCACGGTGATCATCACGTCACCCGCGCCGTTCACGGCGTGCAGCTCGATCAGCTTTCCGAGGCCGGACTCGCCCGCGCCGTGCGCGTGGGTGGCCCGGCGGATGCCGCGGGCGGTGGAGGTGAAGGGCCAGTGGGCCGCGCGCCCCACCCGGCGGCCGAACCTGCGGCCCGCCGCACCGGTCCGGCGGCCCACCGCGCGGAGCCGTCCGGCACGCCCGCCCCGGCCGGCGCGCCGCGACGGTTCCGGGGACCACCGAGCGGTTGCCACGTCGCCATAGTGCCCCACCTGACCCGTTCGTGGTGGGTTACTTGGGGCGGCCGTGTGGGCGGCGGGCTGCGGAGGGGGTAGCGTGCGTAGCGCGCCACCGGCGGAAAGTTCTCGGCCGCGCGCCTCTTCGGCATCCCGCAGAATGGGTGAAGTGAGGTGGGCCCGAGCACGTCGGGCGCGAACGTCGATGCGGTCCTCGGGTCCGCTCCGTCCGCCGCCCGTGCAGTCGCGCCCGGCGCACCTGTGAGACGGCGTAGGAGAGAAGCGAACCTGTGAGTGCTGCGACGACGCGAAGCCGTGCCCGGCGTGCCCCCGCCCTGGACCGCCTGTGCGCCGAGGCGGTGGACCTCGCCCGGGAGGCGGCCGAAGAGGCGGCGGCGCCCGGCGTCGTCGGCCGGTACGTGGAGGCGGTGGCCGACGGCGACCGGGTCGTCACCCACTTCTTCGAGAGCGCCGAACCCGGCTACCGGGGCTGGCGCTGGGCGGTGACGGTGACCCGCGCGTCGCGCGCGAAGAACGTCACCCTCGACGAGACGGTGCTGCTGCCGGGCCCCGACGCGCTCCTCGCCCCTGAGTGGGTGCCGTGGAGCGAGCGGCTGCGCCCCGGTGACATGGGCCCCGGCGACCTGCTGCCGACCGAGGCGGACGACCTGCGCCTGGAGCCGGGCTACTCCGGTGACGACGCCCCGCTGCCGAACGCCGCCGTGTCGGAGGAGATGACGGAGCGGGCCGACACCGAGGACGCCGAGTTCGTCTCCCGCACGCCGTCGCGCGGCACCATCGCCGCCATCGCCGAGGAGCTGGGCCTGCGCCGGGCGCGGGTGCTGTCGCGCTACGGGCTCCACACGGCGGCGGACCGCTGGGAGGAGGCGTACGGGGCGAAGACCCCGATGGCCCAGGCGGCGCCCGCCTCGTGCATCTCCTGTGGCTTCCTCACGCCGATCGGCGGGTCCCTCGGTCAGGCCTTCGGAGTGTGCGCGAACGAGTTCTCCCCGGCGGACGGGCGCGTCGTGTCCCTGGAGTACGGCTGCGGTGGGCACTCCGAGGCGGCCGTCATGCCGAAGCCGCCGCGTCCGGCGCCGCCGGTGCTGGACTCGATGGGGGCGGACGCGTTCTCGCTGCGGCCGACGCCTGAGGGCGGGTCCGTCCCGGACGCTCCCGACGCGGAGTCGGAGGACCTGGGCCACTCCTGACCGCCCGGCGGCCGGCCGACCCCCGCCCTGCGCCCCCGTCGTACTGCGTCCCGCCGTGCTGCGTCCCGCTGTACTGCGTCGCCGTACCGCGCCCCGCCCCGGTGCGCCCCGCGGTGTCCCGCGCCCGCCGTGGCCCGCCCCGTCCCGTGGGCCCTGCCGGCCGCGGGTGGTTCGGCGGCCCGCCCGGCCGCGGGTGGCGGCGCGCCCAGTCCGGCCATGGGTGGCGGCGCCCCGCCCGGACGCCGCGCCGTGCGGGCACGTCGCGCGGTACAGCGGCACCGGTGGGCGGCCTGGGTGCGCGGGCCGGCAGCCGGGTGTGCCGCTCGGCCCCGCGTCCCCCTTCCCGCCCCTGGCGGACCGCGTCCCACGGCGGGGCCCGCCCCGGTGTCCGCGCCCGCGCCCGACCCGTCGCGCGGGCACCTCGTCGGCGGCCGGGGTCAGTTCCCGAGTTCGAGCATCTCCGAGCCTCCGTCGCTGAACACGGTGATCCGCAGCCGGGTGACATCCTTCGGGAAGCCCTCCCCGAGCGCGATGCGCACCTCGTGGGCCCGCTCCTGGTCCTCGCCGAGCGTCTTGCCGTCGGGGCCGGTGAGGCGGGCCTCGACACCGGAGGGGCCCGTCGAGCCGACGGCCTGCCAGGTCCCGCCGTCGCGCAGTGAGACCTTCACGTCGCCCGGTTCGAGCGTGCCGGTCCCTTCGGCGACCTGGACGGTGAGGACGTCGGAGGCGTTCTCCGCGGGCTCTCCCAGCGTGTTGGTGACGGTCGCGACGAACACCGTCCCGTCGCCACCGGTGCGCAGGGTGGTGCTCTTCGCCATCGCCCCGTAGACGAGCGTGACCGTCCGGGACGGGGGTGTCGTCTCGCCTTCGGGCGGTTGTGGCGCCACTGCCCCGGCGGGGCTCGACGGGGCAGTGGCCCCGGTGGACGGACTTCGGGAGCCCTCGGGGACGCCGGGATCGCTGGCGCGGGTGCTCGGGCTGCCACTGGGCGAGGGGCTGAGCGACGGTGGGGCCGTCACCCGCGAGGGCGGGGTGTCACCGACGTCCGTCCCGTCAGGGGTCCGCAGCAGGGACACGGCAGCGCCTCCGACCAGGGCGACGGCCGCCACCGAGGCCGCGAGCGCCAGGACGAGCGGGCCCCGGCCGCGGGCAGCCCAGTTCACGGTGGGCGGGCTGGCGGGCCTCAACGAATGCGGGGTGAGCTGCCCGGCCCGGGCGGCGAGGGCCCGGACGAGCAGGTCCTCGGTCTCGGTGAGTTCGGGGCGGCCGTCCGCCTCCTCCGGATCACCGCCGTGCCCGGTACCGCCCAGCGCCCGGGAGAGCCCTGCGCGGCCGCTCCCACCGGACGGCGTCGACGCGCCGGAGCGGCCGGTCCCGCCCGAGGCGTCGGGAGACCCGGACGGGCCGGGCGCGCCTGGTCGAACGGGCGCGGGCGGCGGGTCGTACGGCCCGGTCGTGTACGGGCCGGTGGCGTGCCGGTCGCCTGCCGGCGGGCCGACGTCCGGCAGGTCCCCGCCGTGCGGGTCCGTGGCCTGCCGGCCGGGCGCGTGCCGGTCCGGGACGGGCCCGCCGGTGGTGCGCGGATCCTGGTCAGGCCGGTCCCGGTCACGCGGGTCGTGGTCGCGTGGGGCGTTCATCGTGGGGTCCTCCTCTCCTCGGACGCGGTCAGTCGTGGTCCTGGGCCTTCAGGGCCCGTTCCAGCGCGTCCAGGGCCCGGCTGGCGGTGGACTTCACCGCCCCGCGCGACAGGCCGAGCGTCTCGGCGATCTGTGCCTCGCTCAGGTCGGACCAGTAGCGCAGGACCAGGACCTCCCGCTGCCGCGAGGTGAGGCCCTGGAGCGCGTCGAGCACCCGGCGGTGTTCGTCGCTGATCAGGGCGTGGTCCTCGGCCGACGCCGCGTCCGCCTCGTGGGGCGGCACGTACGCGCGGGCCGTCTTGCGGCGGCGCAGCACGGACCGGGCCGTGTTGACGACCGAGGTCCGCAGGTAGCCCAGTGCGTTGTCCACGTCGTCCAGCCGCTCGCCGTGCCGCTTGTACAGCGCCACGAACGCGTCCTGGACAACGTCCTCCGCGGACGACTGGTCGTCGACAAGGAGGATCGCCAGCCGCACCAGGGACAGCCGGTGCGCGTGGTAGAGCTCGGTGACCGTGGGCCGGGCCGGGTCCTCCGCCGGGCCGGTCGGGCCGGTCGGGCCCGTGGCCGGGCCGGGCCGCTCCCGGCCGCCTCCCAGCAGCCGGAAACGGGGCCGTGAGGGCTTCGCCGACGCGTCGTCGACGCCCGGACCCGGGGACAGGGAGCGGAACAACCGTCCCCAGAGGGCGGCGAGGGGCGGCGCAGGGGCGACAAAGGCCGTGTTCATGGTGACGGGTCCTCCGGAGCCACACAGGATTCGTGCTGCAGCGTCCGGTGATCCCCACCCCCGCGACCTTCAGCCCCCGCAGGCTACTCGACATGATCACTGGAAGGGCGGGGGTCAGACGGCCCGGCGGCGGGCGATGAACAGGGAGGCCGCGCCGCCCGCGATCAGCAGGCCGGTGGCGCCGACCAGCAGCGGGGTGCTGTCGGTGCTGCCCGTCCTGGCCATCTCGCCGGCGGTGTCCGCGGTGGTCGGCGTGGTGCCCGTGCCCGTCCGGGTGGCCGTGCCGGTCACCGTGCCCGCGCCCTTGCCGGGAGCGGCGGACGGCGACGCGGTGCCACCGGCCCGCGCCCCCGTGCCCGTGCCCGTGCCCGAACCGGTGCCGGTGCCCGCGCCCGTGCCGATCCCGGCGAGGGTGAACGGCAGACGCTTGCGGGTCGAGGAGAGCGCCGTGCGGGCCTCCAGGTCGACGAAGAAGGACGTGGCCTTCATCTGGGACGTGGGGACGATCCGCAGGCGGTAGGTGAGGCTCTCGCCGGGGGCGAGCTTCGGCTGCGTCGGGATGATCCGGGCCATCAGGTGGCCGCCCTCGTCCGAGGCGCGCAGCTCGGTGGCGTGCCACGCCTTCGGGGTGACCGCGTACTGCTCGACGCGCACCTCGCCGGCGGCCATGCGGCGCTTCACGTCCTGGTCGGTGATCTCCATCAGGACGTGCATGCGCTGGGAGACGTCGCCCTTGTTGGTGACGGTGGCGGTGAACTCCTTGGCGACGCCCTTGTCGATCCGGGTGACGCCGTCGGCGCCCTTGACCGTGATGCCGAGCTCGCGGTTGACGTCCGGGTCCGCGGTCTGCGGGGTGCCGTGCTCCACGCC
Organism: Streptomyces kanasensis; assembly: GCF_043077165.1. Lineage (NCBI taxonomy): Bacteria > Bacillati > Actinomycetota > Actinomycetes > Kitasatosporales > Streptomycetaceae > Streptomyces > Streptomyces kanasensis. The sequence goes on along the minus strand of NZ_JBIBSF010000005.1, from coordinate 146,238 downwards.
GTACGTGAAGCTGCTGGAGCCGTTGCCCGAGATGAGCGTGAACGTGCCCTGCCTGACGTGGCTCGGGTAGTACTTGCTCGCCCCGAGGCGCAGCTCGTAGGTGCGGGACCGGCCGTTCCCGAGGGGGCCCTGGTCGAGGTTGCCCGTGACGACCTGGTCCTGCTCGCCGAGGGCGACCGGCACCCAGGCGCCCGCGGCGGTGCGGCGCTCCAGCGTGATGTGCGCGGGGTCGAGGTCGACGCCCTTGCCGTCGACGAAGAAGAAGTCCAGCGGGTTCTGGTCGCGGCCGGTGTTGTTGGTGACCTTGGCGGTGAACGGGACTGCCTTGCCTCCGGTGTCCAGCACGGGGCGGCCGCTCAGCCCGCCGAAGGTGACCTCCGGCTCGTGGGCGGTGACGTGGCGGGGGATGCCGAAGCCGACGGTCCGCGCGCCCGAGCCGTCCGCGGACCCGGCGACGGACACCTCGCCCATGGTGACGGTCTCCGGAACGGACCGGTCGAAGGTGACCTGGAACTGGACGCGGGCCGTGGCGCCCGGCTTGACCTCGCCCACCGGGAAGCTGCCCTGGAGGGCGCCACCGGCCCCCGGCGAGAGGGCCACCGACTGCCAGGAGCCGTCGACGCGGAAGCGGACGGAGACCTTCGAGGCGTCGGCGGGCACGGCCTGCAGGGCGGCGTCGACGTGCTTGCCGTAGGCGACCGTGACGCGGCCCGTGCCGTTCGCGACCGTCTCGGCGGAGCGGTTGGCGAGCTCGGCGAAGAAGTCGTTCCTCTCGCCGACGACGAACGGGGCGTCCGCCTTGGAGACCCGGCCGACCTCCAGGGCCTGTGCCGAGGTGGCGGCGGTGGCGGCGGCCGGCCGGGCGGCGGCCGGGACGGCGACGGCGACCGGGGTGACGACGGTCAGCAGTACGGCGGCGGCGGAGACGGCGGAGCGCAGGGCAAAGCGGGACGAAAGGTGCTTCTGCATGACGGAGTTCCCCCAGGGAGCGCGTGTTCTCGGTGTGATCGGCGTCGCTCGGCTGTCGTCCCGGTCCCCCCGGTCCCGTCGGCCGTATCGCTGCCCTCACTTGGATAGACGTGCGGCCCCCACGGGGGTTGCAGGTGACTTCACAAGTTTTCTTCGCAGATCTTCGAGACCCCCGCACACCGCCTCCACCAGGCCGTTCAGGGGCGCGGACCCACGCGGGGTACCTTCGGCCGGAGACCGGTTCGTACGTCGAGGAGAGCGGAGCACATCGTGAGCGTGAGGGCGACGGCGGCGGGCGAGGGCACCGACCCGTTCGGGACCGCGCGACTGCGGCGCGGGGTGCTCGACGCGTGGGGAGCCGGACCCGCGCGGTTCCGGGAGGACGCCAACGCCGAGGAGGAACTGAGCCTCGGCGGCTACCGCGACCGGCTGGTCGTCGAGTTGGCCCAGAACGCCGCCGACGCGGCCGCCCGCGCCGGCGTCCCCGGCCGGCTCCGGCTCACGCTGCACCCGGCGGACGCCGACGGCCCGGCCGTGCTCGCCGCCGCCAACACCGGTGCCCCGCTCGACGCGACGGGCGTCGAGTCGCTCTCCACGCTCCGCGCCTCCGCCAAGCGCGAGGGCCACGAGGGCGCGGTCGGCCGGTTCGGCGTCGGCTTCGCCGCGGTCCTCGCGGTGAGCGACGAACCGGCCGTCATCGGCCGGCACGGCGGGGTCCGCTGGTCCCTCGCCGAAGCCCGGGACCTGGCCGCCCGCGCCGCCCAGGCCAGCCCCGGCCTCGGCGACGAGCTGCGCCGCCGCGACGGCCACGTGCCGCTGCTGCGGTTGCCGCTGCCCGCCGAGGGCGCCCCGCCCGCCGGGTACGACACGGTCGTCGTCCTGCCGCTGCGCGACGCCGCCGCCGTCGACCTCGTGGAGCGGCTGCTCTCGGGGGTCGGCGACGCCCTGCTCCTCACCCTCCCGGGCCTCGCCGAGATCGTCGTGGAGACCCCGTCGGGCACGCGCACCCTCACGCGCGGGCAGGACGCCGCGTACACGGTCGTCGACGACTCCGCCCGCGGCACAGCCCGCTGGCGGACCGTCACCCGCACCGGCCCCCTCCCGCCCGAGCTGCTGAAGGACCGCCCCGTCGAGGAGCGCCTGCGTCCGCACTGGTCGGTCACCTGGGCCGTCCCCGTCGACGCGGAGGGCGCCCCCACCCGCCCGGACACCACGCCCGTCGTGCACGCGCCGACGCCGACCGACGAGCCGTTGACGCTGCCCGCGCTGCTCATCGCGTCGTTCCCGCTGGACTCCACGCGCCGCCACCCCGCCCCCGGCCCCCTGAGCGACTTCGTCGTGGCGCGGGCGGCCGACGCGTACGTGGAACTGCTCGCCGACTGGCGCCCGGTGTCCACCGGCACCCTCGACCTGGTGCCCGGCCCGCTCGGCAAGGGCGTCCTCGACGGGGCCGTCCGCGGCGCGATCCTCGCCCTCCTCCCCCGCGTCCCCTTCCTGGCCCCCGCGGCGCCCTCCGAGGAGCTGACCGCGCTCCGCCCGTTCGAGGCGGAGGTCGTCGAGGGCGCGGGCGCCGAGACCGTGCGCGTCCTGGCGGAGGTGCTGCCGACGCTGCTCCCGGCCGGCCTGGAGCGGCGCGCCGAGCTGCGCGCGCTGGGCGTGGCCCGGCTGTCGCTGGGCGACGCCGTCGACCGGCTGGCGGGCGCCGAGCGGGACCCCGAGTGGTGGTACCGGCTGTACGACTCGCTCGCCGGCGTCGACCCCGACCGCCTCAGCGGGCTGCCGGTGCCGCTCGCCGACGGCCGGACCACGATCGGCCCCCGCCAGGTCCTCCTGCCGCTGGCGGACACCCCCGCGGACCTGGCCCGGCTGGGCCTGAAGGTGGCGCACCCGGACGCCGCGCACCCGCTGCTGGAGAAGCTGGGCGCCCTGCCGGCGACCCCGCGCGCGGTCCTCACCACCCCGCAGGTGCGGGCGGCGGTCGCGGCGTCCCTCGACGCGGACGAGGCGTGGGACGACGACGCCCCGGACGCCGGGGAGCTGGCGGAGACGGTCCTCGCGCTGGTCCGCGACGCCGGTCTCGAACCGGGTGACGAGCCGTGGCTCGGCGCGCTGGCCCTGCCCGACGAGGACGGCGAGCCCGCCCCGGCCGGCGAGCTGGTCCTGCCGGGCAGCCCCTTCGCCTCGGTGATGCGCCCGGGTGAACTGGCCCTGTGCGACGAGGAGCTGGCGGAGCGCTGGGGCGAGCAGCCGCTCGCGGCCTGCGGCGTGCTGGCCGACTTCGCGCTCGTCCGGGCCACGGACGTGGTCCTGGACCCGGACGAGCTGGAGCCGCGCGACGCGGACTACCCCGAACCGGACGACGCCGGCCTCCTCGACGCGGTCGACGTGTGGTGCGAGGACGTCCTGGACCGGCTCCCCGAGGCCCCCGTGCCGCCGGTCGCCACGGAGCTGGTCGCCGTGCGCGACCTGGACCTGGTCGACGACGACGCCTGGCCGCGCGCGCTCGCCCTGCTCTCCAGGCCGCCGCTGCGGGACGCGCTGACCCAGCCGGTGCGGGTCCTGCTGCCGGACGGCACGACGCAGACCGTCCGCCCGTACACCGCCTGGTGGCTGCGTGACCACCCGGTCCTCGACGGGCGCCGCCCCGCCGGACTGCGCGCGGCGGGCGCCGACCCGCTGCTGGCGGGCCTGTACGAGTCGGCCGACACGACCGGCTTCGACGACGCGCAGGTGCTGCGCGCCCTGGGCGTGCGCACGTCGGTGGCGGCGCTGCTCGACGAGCCGGGCGGCGCGGCGGAGCTGCTGGGGCGGCTCGCCGACCCGGCGCGGGAGGTGACGGGCGCCCAGCTGCACGCCCTGTACACGGCGCTGGCGGAGCTGGACCCGGAGCACGTGACGCTCCCGGACGAGCTGCGCGCGGTCGTGGACGGCGAGGTGCGCGTGGTGGACGCGGCGGACGCGCTGGTGGCCGACGCCCCCGACCTGCTGCCGCTGTCGTCCGGGGTGCCGCTGCTGCCGGTGGCCCCGGCGCGGGCCGCGGACCTGGCGGAGCTGCTCCAGGTACGGCGGCTGAGCGGGACGGTACGGGCGGAGGTCACCACGGACGGGGCGGAGCACGCCGTCCCGCCGTCGGTCCTCGCCGTGCTGGGGCCCGGCACGCCTGAGGTGTACGTGGAGCACGAGGAGCTGGTGGCCGGCGGGACCGAGCTGGACTGGCGGCTCACCCCGGACGGCACGCTGCACGCGGCCACGCTGGAGGGCGTGGCGGCCGGCCTGGCGTGGGCGGCGGGGCAGTGGCCGCGCCGGTTCGAGGTGGCGGCGCTGCTGGAGGATCCGTCGCGCACGGAGGAGCTGGCGCGGGACCGCTGGTTCGACTGACCGCCACCGGGCGGTACGGAGGCCGCCGGGGGCGGTACGGGGCCGCTCCCGGTACCGCCCGCCCTCGCGCGCGCCCCGTACCGCCCGCCCCGGTACCGCCCGGCCCCGTACCGCCCGCCCCGGTACCGCCCGGCCCCGCGCCGCCCGCGTACCGCCCGGCCCGCGCCGCCCGCGTACCGCCCGGCCCGCGTGCCGCGCCCTACGCCGGGACCTTGCGGTCGACCCAGCGCCAGGCGCCCTCCAGGAGCGCGGCGGCCGCGGCGGCGATGCCGACGGCGGCCCACGGCATCGTCGTGCCGACGAGCCGCAGGGCGAAGAAGTCCTGGAGCCACGGCACGACGAGGACCACGAGGAACCCGGCCCCCATCGCCGCGACCAGTCCGACCCGCCACCAGGTGTACGGGCGGGCGATGATCGCCAGCACCCACAGGGAGACGAGGAACAGGGTGAGCGTCGCGGCGCTCGTCTCGGCGTCGAGCGCCTCCGGCCCGCTGTAGTGGGCGCCGGCGAGCAGGTACGTGGTGAAGGTGGCCGCCGCGGCGATCAAGCCGGCCGGCACGGCGTACCGCATGACGCGCCGCACGAAGTGCGGTCGGGCCCGTTCGGTGTTGGGCGCCAGCGCGAGGAAGAAGGCCGGCACCCCGATGGTCAGCGTCGACAGCAGGGTCAGGTGGCGCGGCAGGAAGGGGTACTCGACCTGCGCGATCACGACGAGGACGGCGAGCAGCACCGAGTAGACGGTCTTGGTGAGGAACAGCGTCGCGACGCGCGTGATGTTGCCGATGACCCGCCGCCCCTCCGCGACGACCGAGGGGAGGGTGGCGAAGCTGTTGTCCAGGAGCACGATCTGCGCGACGGCCCGGGTGGCCTCGGAGCCGCTGCCCATGCTGACGCCGATGTCGGCGTCCTTGAGGGCGAGGACGTCGTTGACGCCGTCGCCCGTCATGGCGACGGTGTGCCCGCGGGACTGGAGCGCGCCGACCATGTCCCGCTTCTGCTGCGGGCTGACCCGCCCGAAGACGACCCCGTCCTCCAGCGCGGCGGCCATGGTCTCCCTCTCCTGCGGCAGCCGCCGGGCGTCCACGGTCTGCCCGGCGCCGGGCAGACCGAGCTTGGCGGCGACGGCGCCGACGGAGACGGCGTTGTCGCCGGAGACCACCTTGGCGGCGACGTCCTGGTCGGCGAAGTAGGCGAGGGTGTCGGCGGCGTCGGGCCGCAGCCGCTGTTCGAGGACGACGAGCGCGGTCGGCTGCGCCTTCGCCGTGATGTGCGGGTCGTCGAGGTCGCCGCCGACCCGGGCCAGGAGCAGGACGCGCAGGCCCTGCCGGTTGAGCCCGTCGATGTCGTCGAGGACGGGGTCGCCGTCGGGGAGCAGCACGTCGGGCGCGCCGAGGAGCCAGGCGCTGGTCTGCCCGTCGCCCTCGCTGAAGGCGGCGCCGCTGTACTTGCGGGCGGAGGAGAACGGCAGGGCCTCGGTGCAGCGCCAGTCGTCGTTGTCCGGGTAGGCGTCGACGATGGCGCGCAGGGAGGCGTTGGGGCGGGGGTCGGACTCGCCGAGCGCGCCGAGCACCTTGCGGACGTACGCCTCGTCGGCGCCGCCGAGCGGGCGGAGCTCGGTGACGTCCATGCCGCCCTCGGTGAGGGTGCCCGTCTTGTCGAGGCAGACGACGTCGACGCGGGCGAGGCCCTCGATCGCCGGGAGCTCCTGGACGAGGCACTGCTTGCGGCCGAGGCGGATGACGCCGATGGCGAAGGCGACGGAGGTGAGCAGCACCAACCCCTCGGGGATCATCGGCACGATGCCGCCGACGGTCCGGGCGACGGAGCCCTTGACGTCGGTGTCCTTGACGACGAGCTGGCTGATGACGAGGGCGGTCGCGGTGGGGACCATCATCCAGGTCACGTACTTGAGGATGGTGGAGATCCCGGAGCGCAGCTCGGAGTGGACGAGGGTGAAGCGGGACGCCTCCTCGGCGAGCTGCGCGGCGTAGGCGGCGCGGCCGACCTTGGTGGCGGTGAAGGCGCCGCCGCCGGCGACGACGAAGCTGCCCGACATGACGGTGTCGCCGGGCTTCTTGTGGACGGGGTCGGCCTCGCCGGTGAGCAGGGACTCGTCGACCTCCAGGTTGTCGGCCTCGGCGACGACCCCGTCGACGGGGACCTTGTCGCCCGGGCCGAGCTCGATGAGGTCGCCGAGCACGATCCCGGAGGTCGGCACCTCGGTGGCGGTGCCGTCGCGGCGGACGGTCGGCCGGGCCTCCCCGATGACGGCGAGGCCGTCGAGGGTCTTCTTCGCCCGCAGCTCCTGGATGATGCCGATGCCGGTGTTGGCGACGATGACGAACCCGAAGAGGCTGTCCTGGATCGGGGCGACCGCCAACATGATCACCCAGAGCACGCCGATGAGGGCGTTGAAGCGGGTGAGGACGTTGCCCCGGACGATGTCGACGGTGGAGCGGGAGGAGCGGACGGGGACGTCGTTGACCTCGCCCCGCTCGACCCGGCGGGCCACTTCGGCGGCGGTCAGCCCCCCGGGCCGGTACGGCGGCTCCGGCTCCCCGCCGGCCCCCACGGTCGTGTCCCCGGGCACGCCCTCGGTCGCGTCCTCGGTCCTGGCACGCTGCGTCATGGTTCCGACGGTACGGGTCGCGGGCGCCGATCACCCCCCGGGCGCGGAGGAGATCCGACCACGGGAGGACGGGAACCCTCCCGCGGTCGTACGCGCCGCGGGGCAGGGAGGGGCCGCCGCGCGGGGGCGGGCGCCCGGGGCCGCCGCGCGGGGGCGGGCGCCCGGGGCCGCCGGGCGCCCGGCGCCGGGCGTCAGGCTTCCGTCGGGGTGTCGGCCCCGGCGCGGCGGATCGCGGCGTCGCGCCGGCGGACGTACCAGATGCCCAGCAGGCCGAGGCCCGCGCCGGCGAGGCAGGTCCAGACCCACCAGTCGAGGTCCCGGTCGGCGAACCAGCCGTAGAAGGGGAGCTGGACGAGGAAGAGGACGAACCAGAGGATCGTGCCGCCGGTGATGGTGGCGACCACGGGCCCCTCAAGGGGTTCGGGTGCCTCGTGCCTGGGGGTCCACTTCGCCATGGGCCCATCGTAGGCGCCCCCCTGTTCTACGCGCGGAGATAGCGATCACGGAGTCATATGTTCATACTGAAACGGTTTGCCGTCGACCGGTTCTCTTCGTACGAACACACGAAAGCGACCCGGCCTCGCGGCGGACCACCACCCCCACCCCTTCCGCACCACGAGGTTCCGCATGCCCTCCACGGTCTCCGCCTCCCCGGACGCGCCCGAGCAGCCGCCGGGCGGTACCGGCAGCGCCCTGGACCGCTTCTTCAAGGTCTCGGAGCGCGGCTCCACTCTCGCCCGGGAGGTCCGCGGCGGCTTCGCGACCTTCTTCGCGATGGCCTACATCATCGTGCTGAACCCGATCATCCTCGGCAGCGCCAAGGACATGTACGGCCACCAGCTGGACAGCGGCGAGCTGGTCACGGCGACGGTGCTGAGCGCCGCGCTCTCCACGCTCCTCATGGGCGTCATCGGCAACGTGCCCATCGCCCTCGCCGCCGGCCTCGGCGTCAACACGGTCGTCGCCCTGCAGCTCGCGCCCCGCATGGCGTGGGCGGACGCGATGGGCATGGTGGTCCTCGCCGGCGTCGTCGTGATGCTGCTGGTCGCCACGGGCCTGCGCGAGCGGGTGATGAACGCCGTGCCGGTGGGCCTGCGCAAGGGCATCGCCATCGGCATCGGCCTGTTCATCATGCTGATCGGGCTCGTCGACTCCGGCTTCGTCTCCCGCATGCCGGACGCCGCGCACACCACCGTCCCGCTCCAGCTCGGCGCGGACGGCCACCTCGGGGGCTGGCCGGTCCTGATCTTCGCCGTCGGCACGCTGCTGACGCTGGCGCTGCTCGTCCGCAAGGTGCCCGGCGCGATCCTCATCTCCATCGTCGCCATGACGGCCCTCGCCATGGTGGTGCACGCCGTCGCGAAAGTGCCGTCCTGGGGCCTGACCACGCCGGAGTGGCCCGGCAACCCCGTGGCCTCGCCCGACTTCGGGCTCCTGGGGCAGGTCAGCCTCTTCGGCGGCTTCGAGAAGGTCGGCCTGCTGACCGGCTGCCTCTTCGTCTTCACCGTGCTGCTGTCCTGCTTCTTCGACGCCATGGGCACGATCCTCGGCGTCGGCGACGAGGCCGGGCTGATGGACGAGAAGGGCGAGTTCCCGGGCATCAACCGGGTCCTGCTCGTGGACGGCCTGGCCGTCGCCGCGGGCGGCGCCACCTCGTCCTCGGCGACCACCTGCTACGTGGAGTCGACGGCGGGCGTCGGCGAGGGCGCCCGCACCGGGCTGGCCTCCGTCGTCACGGGCGCCCTCTTCGCGGTCGCGCTCTTCCTCACGCCGCTCGCCACGATGGTCCCCTCGCAGGCGGCGACGCCCGCACTGGTCGCGGTCGGCTTCCTCATCCTGGCCGGCTCCGTCCGGGACATCGACTGGAGCGACTTCACCATCGCGGTGCCGGCGTTCCTGGCGATGGTCATGATGCCGTTCACGTACTCGATCACGAACGGCATCGGCATCGGCTTCATCTCCTTCTGCGTGCTGCGCCTGGCCGCCGGGCGCGGCCGCGAGGTGCCGGTCGCGATGTACGCCGTGTCGGGCGTCTTCGTCTTCTACTACGCCATGCCGGCCCTGGGCCTCACCTGACGGCCCGCGGGCCGGCCCGACCGCGGCCGGCCCGCACCCCGCCCGGCGGGTGACCCGCCCGGCGGGTGACCCGCCCGGCGGGTGACCCGTACGCCCCGGCACCACGGGCCCGCCCGTGCGCGCCGCGCCATCGCGCCCGCCCGCCCCGCGCCGCCCGCCGGGCATCCACCGGCGCCGTCCCGGCCGCCCAGCGCGTCCGTGCGCCCGACGCCGCCCCGCGGGGCCACCGCGCCCGCCTGCCCACCCGTGCGCCCGGCGCCGCCCCGCCCGCACGCACACGCGGGTCCGCCCGTGCGGGAGCGGGTCACGGCACGCCGTAGAACTTCTCCGTCTCGTCGACCGCCGCGCTGAAGCGCTCGTCGAAGTCCTCGCGGACCAGCGTCCGGACCACGTAGTCCTGGACGCTCATCCCCCTCCTGGCCGCATGCTGCCGGACGCGGTCGAGCAGCTCCCCGTCCACGCGCAGGCTGAGCACCGTCGATCCCATGCCGGACAGAGTCGCGCCACGCCCGTCGCCCGCGTGTCGCTTTTCGCTCGCTTCTCACTCTTTCGAGTGACACGCCCCTCAGATAATCCGACTGGTCTTTAGGCAGGGTAATGAGTTACGCTAACGAGATGCCCGACCTGTCCAGCGGCGCTCCCGGCAACGAGGCCGACGCCGCCGCCGTGAACGCGCTCCGCTCCGCCGTCATGCGGCTCTCCCGGCGCCTGAAGCACCAGCGCGTCGACGAGTCGCTGAGCCCGACCGAGATGTCGGTGCTCGGCACCCTCGCCCGCTGCGGCACGGCCACCCCCGGGGAACTGGCCCGCAAGGAGCACGTGCAGCCGCCGTCGATGACCCGCATCGTCGCCCTGCTGGAGGCCAAGGGACTGGTCCGGCTGGAGCCGCACCCCGACGACCGCCGGCAGAAGGTCGTCAGCCAGACCGGGCGGGCCGAGGCCATGCTGGAAGAGTCCCGCCGCAAGCGGAACGCCTGGCTGGCATCGCTCGCCGAGGGGCTGGACGAGGACGAATGGGCCCGGCTGCGCGCCGCCGCCCCGGTCCTGGAGAAGCTCGCGCACCTGTAGGACGACGAACAGAGGAGGCGACCCCTTTTGAGGACGGGAACCGGAGAACACTCCGCCCCCGGACACAACCCCGACGACCACGACACCACCCCCGCACCCCGGACCGGCGGCACGTTCTCCTCCCTCCGGGTGCGGAATTACCGCCTCTTCTTCACCGGCGCCATCGTCTCCAACACGGGGACCTGGATGGCGCGCATCACCCAGGACTGGCTGGTCCTGAGCCTCACCGGCTCCGCCGCCGCCGTCGGCATCACCACCGCCCTGCAGTTCCTCCCCATGCTCCTCTTCGGCCTGTACGGCGGCGTCATCGCCGACCGCTACCCGAAGCGGCGGCTGCTCCTGCTCAGCCAGGGCGCCCTCGGCCTGTGCGGGCTCACCCTCGCCGCGCTGACCCTCTCCGGGCACGTCCAGGTGTGGCACGTCTACCTGGTCGCCTTCCTCCTCGGCATGGTCACGGTCGTGGACAACCCGACCCGGCAGTCCTTCGTCTCCGAGATGGTCGGCCCCGCCCACCTGCGCAACGCCGTCAGCCTCAACTCGGCCAACTTCCAGTCCGCACGCCTCGTCGGCCCCGCCGTCGCCGGTCTGCTCATCGCGTCCGTCGGCAGCGGCTGGGCGTTCCTGGTCAACGGCCTGTCCTTCCTGGCGCCGCTCGCCGCCCTCCTCCTGATGCGCACCGCCGAGCTGCACCCGGTCGCCCGCGTCCCGCGCGGCAAGGGCCAGCTGCGCGAGGGGCTGCGCTACGTCGCCGGCCGCCCGGAGCTGATCTGGCCGATCGCGCTCGTCGGCTTCGTCGGCACCTTCGGCTTCAACTTCCCGATCTGGCTCACCGCCTTCGCGGACGGCGTCTTCCACGTCGGCCCCGGGACGTACGGCCTGATGAACACGCTGATGGCGGTCGGCTCCCTCGCCGGCGCGCTCCTCTCCGCCCGGCGCGGCACGTCCCGGCTGCGCATGCTGGTCGGCGCCGCCGTGGTCTTCGGCGTCCTGGAGGTGACGGCCGCGGTGACGCCCAGCTTCTGGCTGTTCATGCTGCTGCTCGTCCCCATCGGGATGTTCGGCCTGACGGTGAACGTCACGGCGAACTCGTTCGTCCAGCTGGCCACCGACCCGGCCATGCGGGGCCGCGTGATGAGCCTGTACATGATGGTGTTCGCCGGCGGCACACCGCTGGGCGCGCCCCTCGTCGGCTGGGTCACCGACACGTACGGCGCCCGGATCGGCTTCGCCACGGGCGGCGTCGTCTCGCTGGCCGCGGCCGCCCTGATCGGGCTCGCGCTCTCCCGCGCGGCCGGCCTGCGGGTCCGCGTCGAGCTGCGGCGCGGGCGCCTGGTGCGCCACCCGCACGTCCACGTCGTCCCGCGCGAAGGGCGTGAACGACCCGGTCACCTCGCCGCCACCGCGTGACAGACTCGGCCCATGAGGCTTTTCGCTGCCGTGCTGCCACCCCCCGCGGCGGCCGGGGAACTGGCCGCGCTCGTCGACGGGTTGCGGGCACTGCCGGGCGCGGACGAGCTGCGGTGGACGGGCCGCCCCGGCTGGCACTACACCCTCGCCTTCATGGGCGAGGTGGAGGAGGACCTTCTCCCCGAGCTGACCGAGCGCCTCGCGCGGGCCGCGCACCGCACCCAGCCCTTCCCGCTGCGCGTCCACGGCGGCGGCCGGTTCGGCCGCCGCGCCCTGTGGGCGGGCGCCGCGGGCGGCCTGGACGACCTGCGGCTCCTCGCCGAGCGCGCGGACGCGGCGGCGCGGCGGGCCGGGGTGTCCATGGAGGAGCACCGCCGCTACCAGGCCCACCTCACCCTGGCCCGCAGCCGCCAGGACACCGACCTGCGGCCGTTCGTGGCGGGTCTCGAACACTTCAAGGGCTCGCGCTGGGAGGTCACCGAGCTCGCCCTCGTCCGCAGCAACCTCCCGGTCTCCGGCGTGCCCGGCGAGGGACCCCGGTACGAGACGGTCGGAACGTGGCCCCTGGGCGGCACCCGATGAGCGCCGGTTAACCTCGAGGGGTGGAACCGAAGACCCGAAACCGGATCATGGCCGTCGTGCTCGTCCTGATGTTCGCGATCATCGCGGTGGCGTCGCTCGGCGGCCAGTAGCCCCCTCCGCCCGCACGCACACGCGCACCCCCGCGCGGCACGGCACCGTGCCGCGCGGTCCGCGACCCCGCACGCCACCGCGCCCGGACGGTCCGCGACGCCCGCACGCCACCCCGCCGGACGGGACCTCGCCTGCCTCCGGTCGCCCTTGCCTGGAGCGGACTCGAAGCAGTTGGCTTGTGCCCCATGAAGTACACGCAGCTCGGACGCACCGGACTCAAGGTCAGCCGACTCGTCCTCGGCACGATGAACTTCGGACCCCAGACCGACGAACCCACCAGCCACGCCATCCTGGACGCCGCGCTCGACGCGGGCCTGAACTTCGTGGACACCGCCAACGTCTACGGGTGGGGCGAGAACAAGGGCCGCACCGAGGAGATCATCGGCTCGTGGTTCGCCCAGGGCGGCGGCCGGCGCGAGAAGACGGTCCTCGCCACCAAGGTCTACGGCTCCATGTCCCCCGACGGCGAGACGTGGCCCAACCACGACAAGCTGTCGGCCGTGAACATCCGCCGGGCCGTCGACGCCAGCCTCAAGCGGCTCCGCACCGACCACATCGACCTCTACCAGTTCCACCACGTCGACCGCCGGACACCGTTCGAGGAGATCTGGCAGGCGGTCGACGTCCTCGTCCAGCAGGGCAAGGTCCTCTACGCCGGCTCCTCCAACTTCCCCGGCTACAAGATCGCCCAGGCGAACGAGACCGCCGCCCGCCGCGGGATGGTCGGCCTGGTCAGCGAACAGTGCCTGTACAACCTCGCCGAGCGCCGCGCCGAGATGGAGGTCGTCCCGGCCGCGCAGGAGTACGGCCTCGGCGTCATCCCGTGGTCGCCGCTGCACGGCGGTCTGCTGGGCGGGGTCCTGCGCAAGGAGGTCGAGGGCGGCCGGCGCGCCTCGGGCCGGTCCGCCGACGCGCTCGCCGTCACCTCCGTGCGCGCCCAGGTCCAGGCGTACGAGGACCTGCTGGACAAGCACGGCCTGGAGCCCGGGGAGGTGGCCCTCGCCTGGCTGCTGACCCGGCCCGGGGTGACCGGCCCGATCGTCGGCCCGCGCACGCCGGAGCAGCTGGACAGCGCGCTGCGCGCCCTGGAGCTGGAGCTGGACGACGAGGTGCTCACCGGGCTGGACGAGATCTTCCCGGGCCCCGGGCCCTCACCGGAGGCCTTCGCCTGGTGACGGCCTGGGCCCCGCGGTCCGGCGGCGCCGCCCGCCCTCCGGGGTGGGCGGCGCCGCCGTGTCCGGGGCGGGAGCGCTACCAGGGGCGGGGGGCTGCCGGTTTCCGGTGTGGGGCGCCGGCGGGCCCCGGGTGGGGGCGCCGGCGTGCCCGGGGCCGGTCAGGCGGGGAGTTCGCTCAGGCCCCGCTGGAGGTCCTCGACGTTCATGCAGGGGCGGATCTCGACCTCGGCGCCCATCTCCTGGAAGAACGGCTCGCAGATCACCGGCAGCTGCGACGAGTCCTGCATGTCGAAGACCATCACGCAGCTGCGCCGGCCCTCGTTGGCCGTGAAGTACACGGCCTCCGGCCGCAGCTGGTCCGTCATCCGGCGGACCACGTCGCCGACGCGTCCGTTGCGGACGGCGTCATTGCCCATCGTGGTGTCCATCGTGGCGTGCAGCAGCATGCGCATGGCGCGGGCTCCTCAAGGTCGGGCGGTGCGTCTCCCGCCAGCGTCGGCGCGCCCCCGCGCGGCTGCCAGCGGGCCTGGGCCATCACGGTGCATTCGCGCACGGCCGGCCCAGTCCGGGTGTCGCCGCGCCCCCGCCCCGACGGACGCTGACCGCGACGCACCCCCACGGTGGCCACGAGAGTCCGGCGGCGGAAGGAGGGCCCGCATGAGGGTCGGGCGCACGCTCCTCGTCGGTTCGCTGCCGCTCGCCCTGGCCGCGCTGCTCCTGTCGGCGCACACCGCGCCCCGGGCCGCCGCCGACGGGGCCGGCACCGCGGGCGCGCTGCGCCTCTCCGTCACCGTCAACGCCCGGCCGGGCCGTGGCGCCGAGCACCCCGGCGTCCGCGTCGGCCACCCCGTCGTCAAGCGGTACACGCTCACCAACCGTTCCGGTGCCGACCTCCACCGCGTGACCGTCACCGATCCGGCCGTACCCGCCGCGGCCCTGCGCTGTCCGGGCGGCCGGAGCTTCTGGATGCGCGGCATGACCAGCGTCGTGTGCACCTCCCGCGTCCCCGCGGCGCCCGGCCGGCACACCGCGACGGTCCGGGCCCGCGCCGAGATCCCCTCCCTGGGACTGCGTCCCGCCGCGACCGCCACCGCCGGGTACACCGGCGTCGCCGGCGGCCTGGCCGTCGCCGGGGCGGTGCGCGCGGTGGTCGGGGACCGCGCGGTCATCCAGTACGCCGTAGCCAATCCGGGCAACCGTCCCGTGCACGGACTGCGGCTCACCGACCCCGTCCTGCCACCGGGGGCGCGGCTCGACTGCGAGGGCCGCCCGGCGCCGCCGACGGTGCTCGCCGCCGGTGGCCGCGCCTCCTGCCTCGCGCACCTGACGGGACTGCGCCCCGGGACCTACCACACGGCCGTCGAGGCGCGGGCCGGCGACCGGCTGGAAACGCTCGGCCCGGACGGCGAACTCGTGGGGCCGCCGCGGCTCGTGGCCCGCGCGCCGCTGTCACCCTTCACCATCCCCCCGCCGCCACCGCCACCACCGCCCCAGCCGGCCCCCGTACCACCGGGCGTGCCGGGAGCGCCGGGAGCGCCGGGCGCACCGGGGGCGCCAGGGGTACCGGGGGCGCCAGGGGCGCCGGGGGTACCGGGGGCGCCAGGGGCGCCGGTCGTACCGGGAACTCCTGGAGCGCCGCCGCCCGTACCACCGGGCGCGCCGGGCATGCCGGGCGCGCCGGCGGTGCCGGGCGTGCCGGCAGTACCAGGCGCACCAGTCGTACCCGGGGCCCCGGGAGCTCCCGTGGCGCCCGGCCGTGCGGTACCGGGTGCTGTTCCCGGTGCGGTGCCGGGGGCCGTACCCGGTGCGGTGCCGGGGGCCGCACCAGGTGCGGCGGCACCCGGAACGGCAGCCGCGGCGGCTGCGGCGGCGGCTGCCGCTGCTGCTGCTGCCGGAGCGGTCCCCGGTGCCGCGCCCGGAACGGCAGCTGCGGCTGCGGCGGCAGCGGCGGCAGCCGGTGCAGGTGCCGGCGCGGCAGCCGGTGCGGTCCCGGGCGCGGCAGGTGTCGCCGGGGCGGCTGGAGCGGCTGGGGCAGGTGCGGCAGCCGGTGCAGGTGCCGGCGCCGGAGCCACGGCGGGCACGGGCGCCGCCGCCGGGGCAGGCGCTGGCGCGGGCGCGGCCGGGGCAGGCGCCGGGGCGGGTGCCGGAGCAGGTGCCGGAGCCGGGGCGGGTGCCGGAGCCGGCGCGGGTGCCGGAGCAGGTGCCGGAGCCGGGGCAGGCGCCGGAGCCGGGGCGGGCGCCGGGGCAGGCGCCGGAGCCGGGGCGGGCGCCGGGGCAGGCGCCGGAGCCGGCGCGGGTGCCGGAGCCGGGGCAGGCGCCGGAGCGGGTGCCGGAGCCGGGGCAGGCGCGGGTCTCGCACCCGGCACGGCCCCCGGCACCGCACCCGGCACGGCCCCCGGTACCGCCTCCGGTACCGATCCCGGGGTCACCGGGCGCGTGCCCACCGCGCCGCGCACCCCCGCCCGGCCGCAGCGGCCCCCGGCGCAGCAGCCGGAGGTGGGGCAGCTGCTGTCCGCGCGGGCCCGTAGCGCTTCCGGCGACGACTCCGCGCTGCCCCCCGCCCTCTACCTGCTGCTCCTGCTCCTGCCGGCTGCCGTCGTGGTCGTCTTCTCGGCCCGCCGCCTCTGACCGAAGGGCGACCCCGATGAACCCCGTCATGGAAGCCCTGCTCCTCGGGCTCTGCGGTGCCCTGCTCGCCGCCGGCGTGGTGGTCGCGTGGCACCGCTTCCGGCCCGGCGCGCGGGACGGCGACTGCGAGGAGGACAGCGGCGACACCGTCGCCGAGTACATGTCGATGATGATCGCGCTGCTCTACGCGATGCTGCTCGGCCTGGCCCTCGTCACCGTCTGGGACCTGCGTGCCGGGGCCGGCAGCAGCACCGCCGACGAGGCGGGCGCCCTGCACCAGATGACCGTCCTCGCCGAGGGCCTGCCGCCCGAGCAGCGCCTCCGCGTCGAGGGCCTCGCCCAGCAGTACGCCGAGCACGTCGTGCGCGAGGAGTGGCCGCGCATGAACCGGCAGGAGGACCTCGGCGACACCGGCTGGGACATGCTGCGCCGGATGCGCGCCGACGCCGCCGCCCCGCCGGACGCCACCCCCGCCCAGCAGGTCACCGCGCTGGAACTCCTCACCCAGCTCGGCACCCTCGACGAGGCCCGCCGCGGCCGTGAGGCGAGCGCCCAGGACTCCCTGTCACCCGTGCTGTGGGTCGGCCTGGTCGTCGGCGCGGTCCTCTCCGTCTGCATCCTGTTCTTCTTCGGCATCGGGCGCAGTGGCAGCCAGCTCGTCATGGCCATGGGCATGGTCGCCCTGACCGTCTTCCTCGGCTACCTGATCCACCAGCTGTCGATCCCCTTCGGCGACGTGGCGGGCGTCAGCACCGATCCCTTCACCCGCTACTTCTCCGTGCCGGGCGCGGGCTGAGGGGTGCCGCGCCGGCCAGCGCGCTCTCGCGGTTCACGGCCCGCACCCGCGCGCGCAGGACCACGTCCGGCGGTGCCGCGGCGGCCGTGTCCGGGGGGCAGTCCCACTCGCGTCCGCCGCCCGGCGGACGGAGCTGCACGTACCCGCCGACGTGCCCCATCACCTGGCCCACCCGCCCGTCGCGCGTGTCGACCGCGTACGTCCCGACCACGTACGCCCCGACCGTCCCGCCCGCCGGCAGCGCCCGTGCCGCCGGCAGGGCCCGTGCCACGGGCAAGGCCCCGTCCGCCGGCGGCGTCCCGCCCGGACTCACGTGCGCGCCCCGCGCAGCGCGCCCGCCAGGCGGACCGCCGTGTCGAGGTTGCACCGGCCCAGTTCGACGAGCGGGTGCGACACGTCGTTCGCGACCGTCACCAGGTCGAGGCGCAGCGACGGCAGGACGACACCCACCTCGCGCAGCTCGTCCCGCAACGTCGCCACCGCCTCCTCCGCCGCCCGAAGTCGCTCCTTCATCCACGCACCTCCATACGCCGAGTCATCGCATTCCACACACAGCGTGGTCAAAGTCCCGGCACCCCGAACGGAGTCGCCGCACCGACAACCCCATCTGGCTAACGGGAGTTGCACCGCACCGGGCGTGCGGCGCCCGCGTCCGCGGTCGTCACGCAGCGTGCGCCCCCCCTGAGGACGGCCTCCCGGTGGCGGCCCGAACGCCGGCAGGCCGGTACGGGGAACCCCGTACCGGCCTGCCGGTCCTCGACGGCGTGGTCGGTCAGCCGCTGTAGGGCTTCACGAACTGCGTCTGCGAGTAGAGGAAGCTGTTCGGGTTCGACTCCCAGCCGAGCAGGGCGCTGTTGAAGCCGGCGTCCGGCCTCGCCGTCCAGGACCACATCTTCACGACACCGGTCGAGGCGTAGTGGTACATCGCGCCGAGGTCGTCGCGGCCGTCACCGTTGTAGTCGCCGACGACCAGCTGGAGGGAGGCGGTGTCCAGGTCGCCGCTGAGCGACAGCTTCACCGTCGGGCCGAAGGCCGTCTTCGTGGACAGCAGGGTGTTGCCCGTGACCTTGCCGTTGTCGTACCAGAACATCAGGTCGTCCAGGCGGTCGCCGTTGAAGTCGCCGACGTGCGGCTGGGCCTTGTTCCAGTCGTACGTGGTGGCCGCGGGGCCGGTCCACCAGACCTGCGGCGCGGTGAAGGCACCGGCGGCCGTGGTCGGGAAGACGTACTGCTTGATGGTGTTGTCACCCTGGCCGTAGAACACGCCGAGCTCGTCGCGGCCGTCACCGTTGAAGTCACCGGTGACGAACTTCGCGCGGGCGCGGGTCCAGGTGCCGGACGGCGCCGACCACTCGGACTCCAGCATGCGGTTGAAGCCGCCGGTCGCGTTGGCGGTGAAGGTGAAGACCTTGGTGACGCCGGTCGTCTTGTCGACGTTCCACAGCGCGACGTCCTCGCGGCCGTCGCCGTTGAAGTCACCGGCCTGCGGCGTCATGTTGCTGTAGTGGAAGGTCGCGTGGTTCGCGAGCACCTCCCACACCTTGACGGGCTGGGCGAGCGTGCCGTCCGCCTTGCCGGTCGCGAGGAACATCTTGACGCTGGTGTCGGAGTAGCCCTCGACGAAGACGAGGTCGCTGCGGCCGTCACCGGTGAAGTCGCCCGTGACGCGCTTCTGGTACTCGGCGCGCCACTCGCCCGCCTTCGACGCGTACGTCTTGGTGAAGGCGCCGATCCGGCCGTCGGCCCCGCCGCCGAAGGTGTACGTGGCGTCCGTACCCTCCTTGAAGTCGTACCAGGCCGTCATGTCGCTGCGGCCGTCGAGGTCGAGGTCGTTGCGGACGGCGGTGCCGCTGGACCACACGGTCGCGCCGGCGGAGGTGCGGATGACGACGTTGCCGCGGTCCTGGAGGACCAGGGAGCCACCGGCGGCGCTGGTGCCGGACTGCCACAGGGTGGTGGTGTCCGCGGCGTCGCGCACGACGAGGTTGCCGTCCGCGCCGAGGACGGCGGTGGCGCCCGGGTTGCCGGCCGTGCCGGTCGACCACAGGACGTTGCCGGCGCGGCCGGAGACGACGAGGTCGCCGTCGCCGCGCATCGTCAGCCGGGCCGTCGCCGAGACGAGGACGTCCCCGGCCTGCAGGCGCTGGCCGGCGGCCAGCTGGGAGCGGAAGGCGAAGCCGTCCACGCGGGCGGCGACCGCGCCGGTGCGGGTCTCCGTCTCCGGCATGCCGAAGCAGCCGCCCTGCCACGAGCGGGTGCTGACGCCGACGAGCTCGAAGCCGCCCCCGGTCCTCTCCCGCAGGACCGGGCCGCCGGAGTCGCCGGCGCAGATCGAGTCGTTCGCGGTGGCGCCGGTCAGGGCCACGGTCCGGGCGTCGACGGAGCCCACGCCGAAGGTCGCCGTGTGCAGCCGGTCCGGCCGCCACTCGGTCCTCGTGCGGCCGAAGCCGGCCGACTTCAGGGTCTGGCCGGGGGCCACCGGCGTGGTGGCCACCGGTACCGGGGTGATGCCGGTCGCCGGGGTCGCCAGGCGCACCAGGGCCGAGCCGCCGCCGTCGCGCGGGATGACCTCGACGACCTCGCTGACGTGGCCGCCCGTCCCCATCAGGTCGTTGCGGCCGATGGTGGCGACCGTCTTCAGCTCGGGCCTGCCGACCTTGACGTCACCGCCCGCAAGCGGGTCCGTCGCGAAGCAGGAGGCGGCGGTGAGCACCCACGAGGCGTCGATCAGCGCGCCCGAGCAGGCGCGCATCTTCTCGCCCTCGCCGATCTGCAGGTTCGCGGTGAACGCGTACGAGGCGTCGGTGACGGCGGCGCCGACCACCGCGTTCGCGGGTATGGCCGTGCCGAGGAGGCCGGTGGCGACACCGGCCGTGAAGATGCCTGTCATCCAGGCGGATCGGTGGGATCTACCGAACACGAGGGTTCCAATCGATTGCGATACGAAGGTGCGGACGATCGGCGGGGCCAGGGGCGGGACGCCCCCCCGAGCGGGGGCGTCCCGCCCGCTAGCTCCCGTCCCGGTCCGCCAGCGGCCCGAAGGGGTTCTCCAGGCCGCGCAGTTCCTCCACGGCGGTGCCGAGGAAGCGCAGCGCCTCCCCCAGTCCGACCCCGTCGACGCGCCGTTCCCAGAGGACGGACGGGCCCTCGGGCAGGTCGGCGACGGGCTGGTCCAGGAAGGCGTCGACGGCGACGCGCGCGGAGCTGTGGGGGGTGGAGACGGTCAGCCGGGCGACGAGGTCGACCTCGTGGGTCTGCCCGTAGTCGGGCGTGAGGCCCAGCACGAAGCGGTGCAGCAGCGACACCTCGACCGAGCCGTCCTCGCGGCGGTCGGTGAGCAGCTCGTGGGAGAGCTCCCGGTGGTCACCGAGGGCGGCGCCGTGGAGGAGCAGCTCGCTCGTGTGGCCGCGCAGCCGGTCGTGGAGGCGGTCCAGTTCCTGGAGGAACGCCAGGATCTCGTCGTGTGCCATGGGGTTCCGTTTCTCGGGTGGCGGGCGGCCCCGGTGAGCGTCCGGGGCCGCCGCCGGGTGTCTAGCTGGCCATCAGGGTGTGGACGATCCACCCACCCTTGTGGCCGTCCTTCTTGTCGACACGCCGGATGAGCAGTTCGAGCGTGTACGCGTCCTGGACGTTGCCGTTGCTGTCGGCGACCCGCCCGATCGGCTTGTCGAACTTCTTCTTGATGATCCTCTCGGCGCCCCGGGTGCGGTTCTTCTGCGCCCACGCGTTGAGGTCGAAGTCGGCGATCACGTCGTTGATCCTCTGCTGCGCCGTGGCCGGGTCGAGGCTGGAGGCCTTGCCGCCCTTGAGGGTCGGCGCGCGGTCCTTGAGGGTCTGGTCGTCGAGGCCCACGTGGTCCTTCGCGTGGCCGCCGGCGATGTTGTAGTCCTTGTCCAGGTTGCCGCAGTTGTGGACGAGCAGCGGCGCGTCGCCGGCGAGCGCGTAGTAGGTGCGCAGGCCCTTGACGGACAGGTTGTACACCGTCTCCGCCTCGGTCCACGTGCGCGTCCCGACGACCTCGACGGTGGTGCCGTCCGGGGTGCGCAGGTCGGCGCCCGGACGGAGGTCGCCCGCGTCGACCCACGCCTGCCGGTCGACCGCCCAGAACGGGTGGTTGCCGGTGGCGGTGACGGTGCCGGTGGCGTCGCCGCGGTCGCCGTCGGTGTCGACGGTCAGCCGGACCAGGGTCTTGCGGCCGTGGCCGACGATGACGTCCTCGACCTCACGGGCGTCCGTGCGGCCGCTGGCGGGGTCGGTGGCGACGACGCGGTCGCCGACGCGGATGGTGCTGATGGGGGCGCTGGTGCCGTCGGCCTTCGCGACCCGGGTCGTGGCGGTGAAGCTGTTGGGAACCTTGCACGGCGGCGGGCTGCCCTTGCCGAAGAGACCCTTGAAGAAGTCGACGGCCTTGTCGCCCCACTTGCCGAACTTGACGGCGGAGGCGCCGTACCCGGCGATCGGGATGGCCGAGCCGCAGGACAGGCCGGCGTTCAGGGCGTCGCCCTCGGCGCCGTACCAGGCGCAGTTGGCGCCGTCGGCGGCCTCGCCGAAGCCGGGGACCAGACCGCCGACGTCGAGGAGGAAGTGACCCGTCTCCGACAGGATCTCCCAGCCGTCGCTGCCCTCGGCCTCCGCGTTGGCGGCGGCGACGATGGCGGCGTTGTCCTTCATCTCGTTGATGCGCCGGCGCTCCTCCGCCTCGGCGCGCCGCTTCGCGGCCTCCTCCTCCTTGCGCTTGACGATGAACGCGGCGTACGCGTCCTTCGACGCCTGCTCGGCGGCCGCGGCGTCCTTGCCGGCGGCGGTCGCCGAGGCGCGGGCCGCGTTCGCGGAGGCCCAGGCGTCGTCGGCGGAGTAACGGGCGGACGCCGCGGAGTCGGCGGCGCGGGCGGCGGAGGCGGTGGCCTCGCGGGCGGCCTGGTGCGCGTCGGCCTCGGCGGCGCGCGCGGCCTTGGCGGACGCGGCGGCCGCGTCGGCGGACTTCTGCGCCTCGTCGGCGGACTTGCGGGCGTCCTCGGCGTAGACCTTCGCCTGGTCGGCGGATGCCTTCGCCTTCTTGGCCCACTCGGTGGCCTCGGCGGCGGCCTTGCGGGCGACGGCAGCGACCCTGGCCGCCTCGGCGGCCTGCTGCTGGGCCATCGCGGCGGAGACGGCGGCCTGCGCGATCAGCTGCTGGACCGACGCCACATGGGTCGCGGCGAGCTGGTCCTTGCGCTTGGCCTTGTACTGGCCGACCGCGATGAACTGGTGCAGCAGCTGCGGCGGGCCCTCCAGGGCGATCCGCGCGGCGGCCTTCACCTCGGGGCCTCCGGTGTTGACCAGCGTCGCGGCCTGGACGCGCTCGTCCTCGGTGCGCGCCGCGTACTGGCCGGTGGTGATGAACGAGCGGAGCTTCTCCGAGGAGCCGTCGTTCAGCGCGGCCTGCGCGGCGGAGTTGACGCCCTTGCCCGCGTCGTCGCTGATCGCGATGACGCGCACCCGGTAGTCGTCCGCCGCGGCCTCGTGCTGCCCGGTGGCGAGGAACGCGCGGACCTTCGCCGCGTCACCGCCGAGGGTGTTCAGCGCGGCCGCGCGGACGGTCGGCGACTCGGCCTCGTCGGCGAGGCGCTCGACGCGCACCACCTCGTCCATCTCGGCGGCCTGGGCGCGGCCGCCGCGGACGTAGTCCACGACGGCGGAGTCCGAACCGGCCAGCGCCGCCTGGGCGGAGGCGGTGGCCCACGGGCCGCTGTACTTCATGGTCGCGACGGCGACGGCGCGGCCCTTGGCGGCCACCTCGACCTCGTCCGCGCCCGGCTTCGCCGCCTCGGCGGCCAACCGGTCGGCCTCGGCGACGAGCTTCGCCGCCTCGGCGTTCTTGTCGGCCTGCGCCTTGCGGCGCTCGTCGTCGGCGGCCTTCAGGTCCCTGGCCCGCTCGATCGCGGCCGCCGTGCGGGTGTTGAGGTCCTCCTGCTCCGACTTGCGCGCCAGGTCGTAGATCTTGCGCGCCTTCACCACGGCGTTGGTGGCGACGTCGGCGGCCTTCTTCGCCTCGGCGGCGTGCGCCGTGGACTCCTTGGCGGCCTTCGTCGCGTCACCGGCGTGCTTGGCTGCCTCGTCGGCGGCCGCGGCGGCCTTCTCGGCGTGCGCGGCGGCGTCGTTGGCGGCGTCCCGCGCCTCGAAGGCGGCGGCCGCGGACTCGCGGGCCAGGCTCTCGGCGGCGTTCGCCGCGCGCGTCGCCTCGGCGGCGTGGCGGCGGGCCGCGGCGGCGGCGGACGCGGCCTTGGCGGAGTGCGCCCCGGCCGCGTCGGCGTGGCCGCTGGCCTGGGTCGCGGCGTTCGCGGCGGCGTCGGCGTTGGCACCGGCGCTCACGGCGGCCTTGGCGGCGTCACCGGCGGCGAGCGCGGCGACACCGGCCTGGAAGGCGGCCTCGGACGCGAGCTTCGCGCCCTTCGCCGCGGTGCGGGCCTCCTCGGCGGCCTTGCGGGCGGCGGACGCCTCACCGGCGTCGGAGGCGGCCGCGGCGGCGGCGCCCCGGGCGCGCGACGCGGCCTGCGCGGCCGCGGCGGCGGCCGACGCGGCCTGCGAGGCGGCGGCGGCGGCGACACGGGCGGAGGCGTTCGCGGCGCGGGCCGCGCTGATGGCCTGCTGCGCGGCGGCGGCGGCGCCCCGGGCGGCGGTCGCGGCCCGGTTGGCGGCGTTCGCGGCGCGCTTGGAGTCCTTGCGGGCCGCCTCGGTCTCCTCGGCCGCCTTCAGCGCGGCCTCCTTGGCGAGCTTGGAGGCGGCGACGGCGCGGGCGGACGCCTCCTTGGCGGCCTCGGTCTCCCGCTTGGCCTGCTCGCCGGCGGCCTTGGCCCGCGCGGCCAGCTCGGCGACGGTCGCGCGCTCCTTGTCGCGGGCGCGCGCCACGTGCTGTCCGACCTCCAGGAACTCCCGGACGTCGTGGACGGAGCCCTCCATGGCCAGCGACGCGGCGGCCTTCGTGGCGGCGCCGCCGGACGCCATGATCTGCATCAGCTGCACGCGGTCGTCGGCCTCGCGCGCGCTGTGCTGCGTGTAGTCGAGGAACCGGCGTACGTCCTCGACGGTGCCGGCGAGCGCGGCCTGGCCGGCCTCGCGGACACCGCGGCCGCCCTCGTTCATCAGCCGGGCGACCTCGACGCGCTGGTCGTCCTCCAGCGGCTTCTGCCAGCCGGTGCGCAGGAAGGCGTCGAGGTCCTGCGGCGTCCCGCCGAGCGCGGCCTGCGCCGCCTCACGGACGCCCTTGCCGCCCAGCGAGATCATCTGAAGCGCGGTCACACGGTCGTCGTGCAGCTCCGTGAGGGCCTTCTCGCTGTCCAGGAACCGTCGCACGTCGGCGTCGGTCCCCATGAGCGCGGCCTCGGCGGCGGCCTTGACGCCGGGCCCGCCGGTCTTCCACAGCTCCACCACCCGGCCGCGGTCGGTGTCCGGGAGCGGACTCCCGTCCACGGTCGCGGTACCCCCCGCGACGGGCTCGTCCGCGAAGGCCGGGGCGACGCCCACGGTCCCCGCGGCCAGTGCCATGGAGAGCGTGCCGACGCACAGCGCACGCAGCGCGCGTCCCCGCTTCCCCCCTGATCTGTACACCTGTACATCCCCTCGTCAAGCGGACCGGCCTGGTCCCGGCCGGTTCACGCGCTCGGAAAAAGCGCCCCGTGAGCATAACCGGCAAGATCCAGACGCAGGGCCGGGATTCGAACACACGCATGCCCGTGCCGGGTCGGGCTCGACGGGAGCCGAGGGAGGGGGTGACGGGGCGGGGGCGGGGGCGGCGGGGACGGGGGGCGAGGGGGCGGCGGGGGCGTGACGGGTGCGGGACGGGTGCGGGTACGACGGAGGGCGGCACCCCCGCAAGAGGGGTGCCGCCCTTCGTCGTTCTGGACGGGTCCGATCCGTGAAGGATCAGAAGTCCATGTCACCGCCCGGCATGCCGCCGCCGGCCGGCGCGGCGTTCTTCTCCGGCTTGTCGGCGATGACGGCCTCGGTGGTGAGGAACAGCGCGGCGATCGACGCGGCGTTCTGCAGCGCGGAGCGCGTCACCTTGGCCGGGTCGATGATGCCCTCGGCGACCAGGTCGACGTACTCGCCGGTCGCGGCGTTCAGGCCGTGACCCGGGGTCAGGTTGCGCACCTTCTCCACCACGACACCGCCCTCGAGGCCGGCGTTGACGGCGATCTGCTTGAGCGGGGCCTCCAGGGCGGCCTTCACGGCGGCGGCACCGGTGGCCTCGTCGCCCTCCAGCTCCAGCTTGTCGAAGACGCTGGACGCCTGGAGCAGGGCCACGCCACCACCGGCGACGATGCCCTCCTCGACGGCGGCCTTGGCGTTGCGCACCGCGTCCTCGATGCGGTGCTTGCGCTCCTTGAGCTCCACCTCGGTGGCGGCGCCGGCCTTGATGACGGCCACGCCGCCGGCCAGCTTCGCGAGGCGCTCCTGGAGCTTCTCGCGGTCGTAGTCCGAGTCGGAGTTCTCGATCTCGGCGCGGATCTGGTTCACGCGGCCCGCGACCTGCTCGCTGTCACCGGCACCGTCGACGATGGTCGTCTCGTCCTTGGTGATGACGACCTTGCGGGCGCGGCCCAGGAGGTCGAGACCGGCGTTGTCCAGCTTGAGGCCGACCTCCTCGGAGATGACCTGGCCACCGGTGAGGATGGCGATGTCGCCGAGCATGGCCTTGCGGCGGTCGCCGAAGCCCGGGGCCTTGACGGCGACGGACTTGAACGTGCCGCGGATCTTGTTGACGACCAGCGTGGACAGGGCCTCGCCCTCGACGTCCTCGGCGATGATCAGCAGCGGCTTGCCGGACTGCATGACCTTCTCCAGCAGCGGGAGGAGGTCCTTCACCGCGGAGACCTTGGAGTTGACGATGAGGATGTAGGGGTCCTCGAGGACGGCCTCCATGCGCTCCATGTCGGTCGCGAAGTACGCCGAGATGTAACCCTTGTCGAAGCGCATACCTTCGGTGAGCTCGAGCTCGAGCCCGAAGGTGTTGGACTCCTCGACGGTGATGACGCCTTCCTTGCCGACCTTGTCCATGGCCTCGGCGATGAGCTCGCCGATCTGGGTGTCGGCGGCGGAGATGGACGCGGTGGAGGCGATCTGCTCCTTCGTCTCCACGTCCTTCGCCTGCTCCAGCAGCGCACCGGAGACGGCCTCGACGGCCTTCTCGATGCCGCGCTTCAGGGCCATCGGGTTGGCGCCGGCGGCGACGTTGCGCAGACCCTCGCGGACGAGCGCCTGGGCGAGGACGGTCGCGGTGGTCGTACCGTCACCGGCGACGTCGTCCGTCTTCTTGGCGACTTCCTTGACCAGCTCGGCGCCGATCTTCTCGTACGGGTCCTCGAGCTCGATCTCCTTGGCGATGGACACACCATCGTTGGTGATCGTGGGGGCGCCCCACTTCTTCTCGAGGACGACGTTGCGACCCTTGGGACCAAGGGTGACCTTGACGGCGTCGGCGAGCTGGTTCATCCCGCGCTCGAGACCGCGCCGTGCCTCCTCGTCGAACGCGATGATCTTGGCCATGTGAAGTGGTCCTCCCGGACTGATGGGGTCTCCCCTGCTCGGACGCAGTAGAGAGCTTGGGGAAGGATTGCTCCGGACCGCGCTGGCGCCCGCGACGGACGGCCCGTGTGCCGCGTGGTTCCCTGCCCCACGCCGCCCTGCGGGCCTCACCCACGAGGTCCTTGGTTGTCACTCTCACTCTCAGAGTGCTAATGCCAATGATTAGCACTCGCCCTAGGAGAGTGCAAGCGCCCCACCCCGGGACGGGGCCTGCGATCGCCCTCCGCGAACCACCCCGCGCGCCCCCACCGGACGTGCGCGCGGGGCGCGTCCACCGGCGCCGGCGCGCACCCGGGGACCACCGGGGCGCGGCCCCGCCCCGGACACCACCGGGCACCGGCACCCCTGCCGGCCGGCACCGCGCGGGCCCGGCAGGGGTGCCGGAGGCGCCCCGCGGCGGGGCACCAAAGCCCGCGCCCCCACGGCGGGGCCACCGCCGCCCCACGCGCACGACGCGCACGACGCGGGTCGGACGGAGCCGGCGTTCGCCGGACACGGCCGCGGACCACGCCGCGCGGCCGGGCACGGGCACCGGCGCGCGGCACACGGGAACGGGCACGGCACGCGGGCGACGGGGCCACGGACCCCGTCCGGTACGGGCGGTGGGGGCGTACGAACCTGGGGCGTGCGCACCGGAGGGGCGCGCCCGCCGAGGGGGCGGCCCCGCACCGCTCACCCCTCACACACCCGGCGGCCGGCGGGCTCGTACGGGCCGGGGGCGCACGAACCTGGCGCGTACGCGCCGACGGGGCGCGCCCGCCGAGGGGGCGCGGCCTCGCACCGCCCGCCCTCAGGCACCCCGGGTGCGACCCCCGCGCGGCCGCAGGGCGTGCCGGCCGGGCGCATCGACCTGGGGGCTTGCCCGTCAGCCGGGGCGGCCCCGTAGCACCCACCCCCACCCACCCGGGCGGCGCGACCCCGCGCGGCGGTGGGGGCGTACCGGCCGGGGCGTACCGGCCAAGGGCACGGCCCCGCGCCGCTCACCCTCACAACCCCGGGTGCGAACCCGCGTGGCGGCCTGGAGCGCCCCGTCCGGCACCGGGCAGTGCGCGGCATCCGGCACCGGCCGTCGCGGCACCGGCCGTGCGCGGCACCCGGGCGTGCGCGGGCGCGGTTCGGGCCCGGTCCGGGCGCGGGGGACCTGCCGGTCCCCGGGACGGGCGGAGGGCCCGCACCCCGGTGCCGGGGTGCGGGCCCTCCGTCGCCATGCCGTTGGCCGGACGCGTCGTACCTAGACGGCGATCTTGACCATGTCCGCCTGCGGACCCTTCTGACCCTGCGAGATCTCGAACTCGACCCGCTGGCCCTCCTCAAGGGTGCGGTACCCATCCATCTGGATCGCGCTGTAGTGGACGAAAACATCCGCACCACCGTCGACCGCGATGAAGCCGTACCCCTTCTCCGCGTTGAACCACTTGACGGTGCCCTGAGCCATGCCTAACTCCCCTATTACTGGCCCTTGCACAGGACCGCACTTCGCGGACCCGGGTCAGACCTCGCCCACTGACCGAACCCCTGGCTCTCCGAGCCGGGGACGCCCCAGGAGCGTGCGCCGGAACGCGTCGACCGCGGCTGAATGTATCTGCCCAACTGCCCTCTGCAACAGGTCAATCGGACGAGAATTCCGAGCACCGGCGAAGGGAGAACCTGTCCACAATGGTCATAACCCCGGGCAAGTCGGGCCGGGCAAACGGCGCAAAGTTCGCAAGAAACGACGCTACTTTGGCTACATCTTGTCGCGGCCGGGCGCATTCTCATATGCACGTGGCACAGGCGGCGGCGGGGACTTCCCCAACCCTACCGCGCTCAACCATGCAGAATTGCCCCCTCCGCTTTTGTCGGCGGAGGGGGCAACGGAGAAAAGCGGAAGGGAACTCAGCAACCGCCCGCTACCGCCGGAATGATCGAGACGCCCGCGCCGTCGGGGGTCGACGTGGCGAGCCCGCCCTCGAAGCGGACGTCGTCGTCGTTGACGTAGACGTTCACAAAGCGGCGCAGCTGCCCCTGGTCGTCGAGGACGCGCGCGGCGATGCCCGGGTGGTTCTTCTCCAGGGACTCGATGACCTCGGCGAGGGTGGCCCCCTCGGCCTCGACCTCGGACCGGCCGTCCGTGTACGTGCGGAGGATGGTGGGGATGCGGACGTTGACGCTCATGTTTCGTGTCTCCCGGGGGGTCAGTGGGCGAGGCCGGCGTCCCGGAACGCGTCCAGGCTCGGGCGGATGGTCGCGGTGGGACCGGTCGTCGGGGCGACCGCGTCCAGGGTCTTGAGGCCGTCGCCGGTGTTGAGGACGACGGTGGTGAGGGTCGGGTCGAGGAGGCCCTGCTCGACGAGCTTGCGCGTCACGCCCACCGTCACGCCGCCCGCCGTCTCGGCGAAGATGCCCTCGGTGCGGGCCAGCAGCTTGATCGCGTCGACGACCTGCGCGTCGTCGACGTCCTCCACCGCGCCGCCGGTGCGGCGGGCGATGTCGAGGACGTACGGTCCGTCCGCCGGGTTGCCGATGGCGAGCGACTTGGCGATCGTGTTCGGCTTCTGCGGGCGCACGACGTCGTGGCCGGCCTTGAAGGCGGCCGACACCGGGGAGCAGCCCTCCGCCTGGGCGCCGAAGATCCTGTACGGCTTGTCCTCGACCAGGCCCAGCCGGATCAGCTCCTGCAGCCCCTTGTCGATCTTCGTCAGCTGCGAGCCGGACGCGATCGGGATCACCAGCTGGTCGGGGAGCCGCCACCCGAGCTGCTCGCAGATCTCGTACGCGAGGGTCTTGGAGCCCTCGGCGTAGTACGGGCGGAGGTTGACGTTGACGAAGCCCCAGCCCTCGCCGAGCGGGTCGCCGATGAGCTCCGAGCAGAAGCGGTTGACGTCGTCGTACGTGCCCTCGATGCCGACGAGGTCGCCGCCGTAGACCGCGGCCATGACGACCTTGCCCTGCTCCAGGTCGTGCGGGATGAACACGCACGAGCGGAAGCCGGCGCGGGCGGCGGCGGCGCCCACCGCGCCCGCGAGGTTGCCCGTGGAGGAGCAGGACAGGGTGGTGAAGCCGAAGGCGCGGGCGGCCTCCAGGGCCTGGGCGACCACGCGGTCCTTGAAGGAGTGGGTCGGGTTCCCGGAGTCGTCCTTGACGAACAGCTTGCCGGGCTCGACGCCCAGCTCGCGGGCGAGGTTGTCGGCCCGCACGAGGGGCGTCCAGCCGGGGTTCAGGTTGGGCTTGTCGGCGACGTCGGCCGGGACGGGCAGGAGGGGGGCGTAGCGCCAGATGTTGGCCGGGCCGGCCTCGATCCGCTTGCGCAGCTCCTCCGGGTCGCCGGCCGGGAGGTGGTAGGCCACTTCGAGGGGGCCGAAACAGAACTCGCAGGCGAAGATCGGGCCGAGCGCGAAGCGCTCACCGCATTCGCGACAGGAGAGTCCGGCGGCGGGGCCGAGGTCGACGGAGGTGGCGCTGGTGGGTGCGGTGGTCTGCACAGCCATGGGAGGCGAGGCCCTTTCTCCTCATCTTTCTCACTGGCGTCTTTCGCCGTGAGACGGATTTGGCACCTTCCCTAGCCGGGGACCTCGCGGCACGTGCGCGTGCGAGACCGACTGGAGGGTTGCCGGGGCTTCATCGGGCCGTTTCCCTCTGCCCCTCTGGATGAGCGGTATGTGGTTGTCGGCGTGGGACCCCGGCATGCGGGCGTCTCACGCGTTGTTCAAGACTGTAACCGAAGGGGCCGGCGTCCGAGAGGGGCGTCCGACCTACGAGATGGATCACCTGCGGTTATGGAACGACCCGAGGAGAGGCGCGCGTGCTGGAAGAGGTGGAGCGCTGGCTGGAGCGGCGGTCCTGGTCCGTGGCCGACCGGCCCCTGGACCGGCTGCTCGCCGCCAAGCGGGCCCGCGGCACGACGGTGAGCGTCGTCCTGCCCGCGCTGGACGAGGAGGCGACGGTCGGCGAGATCGTCACCGTGATCCGGCGGGAGCTGATGTCGGAGGCGGTGCCGCTCGTCGACGAGCTCGTCGTCCTCGACTCCGGCTCGACCGACCGCACGGCCGAGGTCGCCGCGGCGGCCGGCGCGCGCGTGGTGGCGCGGGACGACGTGCTGCCGCGGATACCCGCCGTCCCGGGCAAGGGCGAGGTGCTGTGGCGCTCCCTGCTGGTGACCGGCGGGGACGTGGTGTGCTTCGTCGACGCCGACCTGCGCGAGTTCCGCGCCGACTTCGTGACGGGCATCATGGGGCCGCTGCTCACCGACCCGGACGTCGAGTTCGTGAAGGCCACGTACGACCGGCCGCTCGGCTCCGGACCGGCCGCCGGGCAGGGCGGACGGGTGACGGAGCTGGTCGCGCGGCCCCTGCTGAACCTGCACTGGCCGCAGCTGGCCGGGTTCGTCCAGCCGCTCGGCGGGGAGTACGCGGCCCGCCGCTCGCTGCTGGAGCGGCTGCCCTTCCCGGTGGGGTACGGCGTGGAACTGGCGCTGCTGGTGGACGCGCTGCACCTGGTGGGGCTGGACGCGCTGGCGCAGGTCGACGTGGGCGTGCGCCTCCACCGCCACCAGGACGACCGGGCGCTGGGGCGGATGGCCGCGGCGATCTACCGCACGGCCCAGCTGCGGCTGTCGCGCGGGCACCTGGTGCGGCCGCGGCTGACGCAGTTCGAGCGCACCGAGGCGGGGTTCGCGCCGCGTACCCACCCGGTGGACACGGAGGAGCGCCCGCCGATGGTCGAGGTGGCGGAGTACGTGCGGAAGCGCCGGGTGGCCTGACGGCCGGCGGGTTCGTTTCCGCACGTTTGAGCGTTTCCGGCGCGGGCTAGGTTGGCCTCATGGTCTCGGACATCCTGGTGGCATCGAATCGCGGTCCGGTCAGCTACGCGCTGCGGGAGGACGGCGAGCTGGAGGCGAGGCGCGGTGGCGGGGGCCTGGTCTCCGGGCTCTCCGCGATCGGGCCCGACGCGGGCGCGGTGTGGGTGTGCGCCGCGCTGGGCGACGGCGACCGCGAGGCGGTGCGCCGGGGCGTCGGCGAGACGGGCGTCCGCATGCTGGACATCGACGCGGAGACGCACGCCGCCGCCTACAACGGCATCGCCAACTCCGTGCTGTGGTTCGTGCACCACATGCTCTACCAGACCCCCCTGGAGCCGGCCTTCGACGCGGAGTTCCGCACGCGCTGGGAGGCGTACCGGACGTACAACCGCGCCTTCGCCGAGGCGCTCGCGGCGGAGGCGGCCCCGGGCGCGGCGGTCCTCATCCAGGACTACCACCTCGCGCTGGCCCCCGGCATGCTCCGCGAGCTCCGCCCCGACCTGCGCATCGGCCACTTCTCGCACACCCCGTGGGCGCCGCCGGACTACTTCGGCATGCTCCCGGACGACGTTGCCCGCGAGCTGCTGCGCGGCATGCTCGGCGCGGACCGGCTCGGCTTCCTCACCCGCCGCTGGGCGGACTCCTTCGCCGCCTGCTGCGAGCGGCTCGTCGGCGGCACGGGCGACACGCGGATCGGCGTGCACGGCCTGGGCGCCGACGCCGCATTCCTGCGCGCCCGCTCGCGCGAGGCGGACGTCGAGGACCGCATGGCGACGCTGCGGGAGCAGATCGGCGGGGCGGACCGGAAGACCGTCATCCGCGTGGACCGCACGGAGCTGTCGAAGAACATCGTGCGCGGCCTGCTCTCCTACCGGGCGCTGCTGGAGGAGCACCCCGAGTGGCGCGAGCGGGTCGTCCACATCGCCTTCGCCTACCCCTCCCGACAGGACCTCGCCGTGTACCGGGAGTACACCGCGGAGGTCTCCCGGCTGGCGGACGAGATCAACACCGCGTACGGCACGGACGGCTGGACGCCGGTCCTGCTCCACGTGAAGGACGACTTCGCCCGCTCCCTCGCCGCGTACCGCCTCGCCGACGTGGCGCTGGTCAACCCCATCAGGGACGGCATGAACCTGGTCGCCAAGGAGGTCCCGGTCGTCTCCGACGGGGGCTGCGCCCTGGTCCTGTCCCGCGAGGCCGGGGCGCACGAGGAGCTCGGCGACGCCGCGGTGACGGTCAACCCGTACGACGTCACCGGCACCGCCCGGGCCCTGCACGAGGCGCTCTCCATGCCGGCCGCCGAACGCGCCGAACGCACCGAGCGCCTCGCCGCCGCGGCCACCGCCCTCCCGCCGCAGCGCTGGTTCCTCGACCAGCTGGAGGCCCTGCGCGCCCTGTGACCGCGGCGGGCCCCCGCCCGCGCGCACGGCGAACGGCCCCGGCGCGTGCCGGGGCCGTTCGCCGTGCGCGCGCCTGCGCGTGCGCGTCGCCGGGACCGTTCGGTCAGTGGGGGAGGGCGCGGGCCAGGGAGGCGAGGAAGCCGACCACCGCGGCCGGGCCCGGGAGGGTGAGGTCGGCGCGGGCGGCGAGGGTGCTCACCTCGTCGCTGCCGCTGCACACCAGCAGGCCCGGGACGCCCTCGGCGCGGAGCTTCTCCACCGCGGCGAAGGCCGGCAGGTCGCCGAGGTCGTCCCCCGCGTACAGGACCGCCCCGGCGCCCGTGGCGCGCACGTGCTCCAGGAGCGCCTCGCCCTTGTCCATCCCGGGCGGGCGCAGCTCCAGGACCATGCGGCCCGGTTCCACGACGAGCCCGTGCCGGGTGGCCAGGTCGGCGAGGGGGTCCACCAGGGCGTCGAACGCCGCCTGCGGGTCGGTCGCGCGGCGCGTGTGGACGGCGACCGCGCGGCCCTTCTCCTCGATCCACGTCCCGGGCCACGCGCCGGCCCGCTCCAGGACGCCGGGCAGTTCGGCGCGCACCGCCGCGACGCCCGGGTGCTCGGGGGCGGCGCGGACCTCGCCGGTGCGGGCGTCCCAGCGTTCGGCGCCGTAGTGGCCGAGGACGACGAGGCGGTCCAGGCCCGGCACCCCGGCGAAGCCGCCGTACCGGACCGCGACGCCGGCCGGGCGCCCGGTGACCACCGCGACGGAGCCGACGCCCGGGGCCAGCTCGGCGAGCGCGGGCACGGCGTCCGGGTGGGCGCGGGCCTGCTCGGGGTCGGCGACGATCGGCGCGAGGGTCCCGTCGAAGTCGACGGCCACGACGGCGGTGCGGGGCCGCGCCAGGATCGCGGCCAGGCCCTCACGGCCGGCGGCCGTGGCGGGCACGGGAAGGCTGTCATCCGGGTAACTGGACATGTGTGCGTACCTATCCCGTACGCCCCCGGGACACACCTCCCCACCCCGGCCACGCCCGGTCCCCCACCGCCGACGCGCCACCGCGTCACCCGTCCCGCCCGGGACGCCCCCGCGCCGAAGCCCTCACCGGACCGCTCCCGGTCGCGGAGCACCCGCCGGGGTGGCGGGAGGACGGGACCGCGCGGGGCGACCGACACCTCCGGCACCCGCCGCGAACCCCCCGGGGCCACCCGCCCGCGGCCGGCGGCCGTCCCGCACCCCACGGCGTCCCCACCGCCGTAGCGGAACGCACAGCCCGCGAAGGGATGGCGGCCACAGCCCCCCGCGCTCCGGGACGCTCCCACGGCCGCGGAGGAACCGCCCTGGCGGGGCGCGCGGGCAGGCGAGCCCTGGCGCCTCCGGCGAGGCCGGGGCGCCGGGGCGTCCCACGGTGGACGGGCGTCCGGAGTTTCCGGGGAGGGGCGGGTATCCGGCGCGTCCGCGGTGCGGTTCCGGCGAGCCCGGGCCCCCCGCGTGCCCCCGCCGCGGTGGGTCAGCGGTGGGATTCCCGGGTGGCGCGCAGGCGGCGGAGGCGGTTGACCGTGACCGGGTCGTGGGCGAGGGCGCGCTCGTCGTCGAGGAGGGCGTTCAGCAGCTGGTAGTACCGGACCGGCGAGAGGTCCAGCTGCTCGCGGATCGCCCGTTCCTTCGCCCCCGGCCCCGGCCAGGAGCGCCGTTCCATGGCCAGGACCGCGCGGGCGCGGTCGTCGAGTGCGGGGCGTTCGGTCATATCAGCAACTTAAGCTACCGCGCCGACGCCGAGGCCTGGGCCGACCGGGCGTCCCGGGCGATCTGCTCCAGGACGGCGCGCGGCTCGCCGCCGGGGGCGACGGCCCGGCCGATGTTCTTCTTCACGCTCTCGCTCACCCGCGCCCACGAGGTGTCGCCGACGGGGTACAGCTCCGAGCCGGCCAGCTCCTCCAGGAACGGCCGCATCGCGGCGTGCTGCTCGTCCGCCTCCATGGCGTCGCTCGCGGAGACGGTGACGGGGAGCAGGTCGTACCGGTCGGAGAAGGCCATGACGTTCTTGTCCTGGTACACGAAGTCCAGGAAGTCGCCTATCTCCTTGCGGTGGCCGTTCTGCTTGAACGCCATCATCCAGTCGGCCACGCCGAGCGTCGCCTTGGACTTGCCGGCGACGCCGGGCAGCGGCACCGTGCCGACCTCCACCCCGGCCTTCTCGGCGGTCGCCATCAGCGTCGGGTGGCCGTTGAGCATGCCGACCTCGCCGCGGACGAAGGCGTCGAACGCCTCCTGCCGGTCGAGTTCGCCGGGGGCGACGGGGCCGGTGAGGCCCTTGCCGACGAGTTCCTTCTTCAGCCAGCCGAACGTCTCGACGTTCGCGGGCGAGTCGATCTGGTACGCGGTGCCGGTCGTGTCCCGGTAGCCGCCGCCACCGCCGAGCAGCCACATCATGGTCTCGGCCTGGGACTCCTCGGGCCCGAGCGGCAGCGCGTAGGGGTACTTCACGTCCTTGGCCTTCAGCTTCTGGGCCGCCTTCTGCAGCTCGTCCCAGCTGCCGGGCGGCGTGGCGCCGGCCGCCTGGAAGAGCTTCTCGTTGAAGAAGAGCATCCGGGTGCTGGCGCCGAACGGCATGCCGTACTGGGCCCGGTCCACCTCGCCGGCCTGCCGCAGCATGGGCAGGAAGTTCGCCTGCGTGGGGACGGAGAGGAGGGTGTCGGCGGAGTAGAGCCGGCCCGCCCGCGCGTGGTCCGCGTACGCGCCGATCTGCGCCATGTCCGGCGCCTCGCCGCGGTCGACCATCTCGGCGACCTCGCGGTCGACGTCCTTCCAGGACAGGACGGTGACGTCGATCTTCACGCCGGGCGTCTTCTTCTCGTACGCGCGGGCCAGCTCGTCCCAGTACTTCTGCGACGTGTTGGCGTTGCTGTTGCCGTAGTCGGCGGCGACCAGCTTCAGGGTGACCTCTCCGGCGGAATCCGCTCCGCAGCCCGACAGGGTCGCCGTGATCGTCAGTGCGGCCATCGCCGCGGTCAGTCCCTTGTAGCGGCGCACTGCCTTACCCACCCTTTGCTCCACGTCGAACGCGAATTCGCTTCCCGGCAGGATAGGAGGTCTACACCTAGGTCTAAACCACCGGGGTTCCTTGGTATCGCTTTCGCAACGCCCGACGACCGGGCGCTTACCGATGGGTACGTTCCGGAGCGTTCGCAGACGACGACAGTGGGAGCCCGCGCATGTCCCGTACAGCCGCCGAGATCACCACCCAGCCGAGCTGCTGGCGCCGCGCCGTGCGGGCCGCCGCCGGGTCCCCGGATGTGCTTCCGCGACCGGGCGAGCGCGTCGCCGTGACCGGCTGCGGCACGTCCTGGTTCATGGCCATCGCCTACGCGGCGCTGCGCGAGGCGGCCGGGGAGGGCGAGACGGACGCGTTCGCCGCGTCCGAGTTCCCGGTCGGCCGGGCCGCGGCGTACGACCGGGTCGTGGCGATCACCCGGTCCGGGACGACGACGGAGGTGCTGGAGCTGCTGGCGCGGGTGCGCGGGACGACGCGCACGGCGGCGCTGACGGCGGACGCGGCGACGCCGGTGGTGGACGCCGCCGACGCGGTGGCCGTGCTGGACTGGGCGGACGAGGACTCGGTGGTGCAGACGCGGTTCGCGACGACGGCACTGGCGTTCCTGCGCGCGGGCCTCGGTCCCGTACCGGGGGTGAAGCCGGTCGAGCTCGCGGCGGTCGACGCGGAGCTGGCCGTGACGGAACCGCTGCCGGAGGCCGTGCTGGCGGCCGACCAGTGGACGTTCCTCGGACGCGGCTGGACCTACGGGCTGGCACTGGAGGCGGGGCTGAAGATGCGGGAGGCGGCGGGCGCCTGGACGGAGGCGTACCCGGCGATGGAGTACCGCCACGGCCCGATCTCGATCACCGGGCCCGGCCGGGTGACGTGGGTGTTCGGCGCCCTGCCGGAGGGGCTGGCGGCCGACGTCGCCCGGGTGGGCGGCACGCTGCACGCCCACGCCTCGGCGGACCCGATGGCCGACCTGGTGCGGGCCCAGCGGCTCGCCGTGGCCCTGGCGGAGGCGCGCGGCAGCGACCCGGACCGGCCGCGCCACCTCACGCGGAGCGTGATCCTCTCCTGACCCGGGTGGCCTCCTCCGCCGGTACGGCCACCCGGCGGCGGCGCCGCCGCCGGCGGGCGGTCCGTCGCCCCGCGGCCGCCCCCCGATCATCCGCTCGTCCGATTTGTATGCTGCGGCAACAATCCACGAAGTGGACTAGACCTTTCACGCCCCTCGGGTGAAACTGTCTCCCGTGAGACACGTCATCGCCCTCGATGTGGGCGGCACCGGCATGAAGGCCGCCCTGGTCGGGGCCGACGGGGCACTGCTGTACGAGGCGCGGCGGGCCACCGGGCGCGAGCGCGGCCCGAACG
The DNA here is from genome assembly GCF_043077165.1 of Streptomyces kanasensis. NCBI lineage: Bacteria > Bacillati > Actinomycetota > Actinomycetes > Kitasatosporales > Streptomycetaceae > Streptomyces > Streptomyces kanasensis. The sequence goes on along the minus strand of NZ_JBIBSF010000005.1, from coordinate 109,290 downwards.
CCGTCGTGGGTACGATCCTCGACTTCGCGGCCGAGCTCCTCGCCCACGGCGAGGAGCGGTACGGCGTACGGGCCGAGGCCGCCGGCGTCGCCGTGCCCGGGGTCGTCGACCCCGTCGGCGGCGTCGCCGTGTACGCCGCCAACCTCGGCTGGCGCGACGTCCCGCTGCGCGCCCTGCTGGGTGAGCGGCTCGGCGGGCTGCCCGTCGCGCTCGGCCACGACGTGCGCACCGGCGGGCTCGCCGAGGGGCGCGTGGGAGCGGGCAGGGGCGCGGACCGGTTCCTGTTCGTGCCCCTGGGCACCGGCATCGCGGGCGCCATCGGCATCGACGGCACCATCGAGGCGGGCGCGCACGGCTGCGCCGGCGAGATCGGCCACATCGTCGTCCGTCCCGGCGGCCCCGCCTGCGGCTGCGGCGGGCGCGGCTGTCTGGAGACCCTGGCGTCGGCCGCGGCCGTCACCCGGGCCTGGGCGGAGGCGAGCGGCGACCCGGACGCGGACGCCGCCGACTGCGCCGAGGCCGTCGCCTCGGGGGACGTGCGCGCCGTACGCGTCTGGCAGGACGCCGTCGACGCGCTCGCCGACGGGCTGGTCACCGCGCTCACCCTGCTGGACCCCCGCACCCTGATCATCGGTGGCGGCCTCGCCGAGGCCGGGGAAACCTTGTTCACACCCCTCAGGGCCGCCGTGGCGGAGCGCATCACGTTCCAGCAGCGGCCCGCCATCGTGCCCGCGGCCCTCGGGGACACGGCCGGCTGCCTGGGCGCGGGGCTCCTCGCCTGGGACCTGCTCGCCGCCGAGCTCGCCACCGACCTGGAGGTATCCCCCTGATGGCCGTTCACGCCGACCGCAAGGTCCTCGCCGGGGCCCGCGTGGTGCTGCCGACCGGCGTCGTCGAGGGTGGGCGGGTCACCGTCGAGGGCACCCGGATCACCGACACCGCGGGCGGCCGCCCCGCCGCCACCACGGACCGCCGCGCCACCGGCGCCGCCGCCACCACGACCGGCCCCGAGGGCCCCGCAGGCACCACGGGCACCGCACGAACCACGGGCCCCGCCGACGTCGTCGCCGACGTACTGGACCTCTCCGGCCACTGGGTCGTCCCCGGCTTCGTGGACCTCCACAACCACGGCGGAGGCGGCGCCTCCTTCACCTCGGGCACCCTCGACGAGGTGCTCCGGGGCATCCGCACCCACCGGCTGCACGGCACGACCACCCTGGTCGCGTCGACCGTGACCGGCGACATGGACTTCCTCGCGCACCGCGCCGGCGAGCTGTCCGAACTCGCCGAGCAGGGCGACATCGCGGGCATCCACTTCGAGGGCCCGTTCATCTCCCCGTGCCGCAAGGGCGCCCACAGCGAGGCGCTGCTGCGCGACCCGGACCCGGCCGAGGTGCGCAAGCTGGTCGACGCCGCGCGCGGCCACGCCCGCATGGTCACCCTCGCCACCGAACTTCCCGGCGGCATCGACTCCGTACGCCTCCTCGCCGAGCACGGCGTCATCGCCGCGATCGGCCACACGGACGCCACGTACGAGCAGACCGTGGAGGCGATCGACGCGGGCGCCACCGTCGCCACGCACCTGTTCAACGCGATGCCCGGCCTGGGCCACCGCGCGCCGGGGCCGATCGCCGCCCTCCTGGAGGACGAGCGGGTCACCGTCGAGCTGATCAACGACGGCACGCACCTCCACCCCGCCGCCCTCGAACTGGCCTTCCACCGGGCCGGCGCCGCCCGGGTCGCCTTCATCACCGACGCCATGGACGCGGCCGGTTTCGGCGACGGCGTGTACAGCCTCGGCCCCCTGGCGGTGGAGGTGCGCGACGGCGTGGCCCGGCTCGTCGAGGGCGGCTCCATCGCCGGCTCCACCCTCACGCTCGACACGGCGTTCCGGCGGGCGGCGACCGTCGACGGGCTGCCCGTCGAGGCGGTCGTCCAGGCCATCTCCGCCAACCCGGCGAAGCTGCTCGGCCTGTACGACCGGATCGGCTCCCTGGAACCGGGCAAGGACGCCGACCTGGTCGTCCTGGACGCCGACTTCGCCCTCGCGGGCGTGATGCGCAAGGGCGAATGGGTGGTTGAGCCCCAAGTGGGCTGATCATCCCGCGCCTTGCCGCGAGGTGGCCGGCCCAGGGGGGCTGGGCCGGTCGCTTTCCGTTTGGCATGATCGTGCACCGTGATCTTTCCGGGCCGAACATCCGCACACAGCCGGTCCACGACCTTCCGGGGGTGTGGGAACCGTTGATCCTCACGGTCACGCTCAACACCGCGCTCGACCTCACCTACACCGTGCCGGCGCTCGTGCCGCACACCACGCACCGGGTGACCGACGTGGTGGAGCGCCCCGGCGGCAAGGGCGTCAACGTCGCCCGCGTCCTGGCCGCCCTGGGCCACGAGACGGTCGTGACGGGCTTCGCGGGCGGCCCCACCGGGGAGGTCCTGCGCGATCTGCTCGCCCCGCTGCCCGTACGGGACGCCCTGGTGCCCAGCGCCGGCGCCACCCGCCGTACGGTCGCCGTCGCCGACTCCGCGAGCGGGGACACCACGCAGCTCAACGAACCCGGCCCGGTGATCACCCCCGCCGAGTGGGCCGCCTTCCTCTCCGGCTACGCGGAGCTGCTCGACGGGGCCCGCGCGGTCGCCCTCTGCGGCAGCCTCCCGCGCGGCGTGCACGTCGGCGCGTACGCCGAACTCGTCCGCCGCGCCCGCGCCGCCGGCGTGCCGGTGCTCCTCGACACGAGCGGCGAACCGCTGCGCCGGGGCATCGCCGCCCGACCCGACCTGGTCAAGCCGAACGCCGACGAGCTCGCCGCCCTCACCGGCGCCCGCGAGCCGCTGCGCGCCACCCGCGACGCCCGCCGCCGCGGCGCGCACGCGGTGGTCGCCTCGCTCGGCGCGGATGGGCTCCTCGCGGTCACCCCGGACGGCACCTGGCAGGCCGCCCCGCCCGCCCGCGTCGCCGGCAACCCGACCGGGGCGGGCGACTCGGCGGTCGCCGGACTGCTGTCGGCGCTGGTCGAGGGGGCGCCCTGGCCCGAACGCCTCGCCCGCGCCACCGCGTTGGCGACGGCCACCGTGCACGCCAGGGCGGCCGGCGAGTTCGACGCCGACCGGTACGGGGAACTGCTGGAACGGGTGTCGGTCCGGGAGCTCGCCACCGCGGCCTGATCCGCCGCCACCCACGGCCACGGCATACGGCCGACGGCCCACGGCCCACGGCCCACGGCCCACGGCCCACGGCCACCAAGGCTCACCCGGCCCGCGGCTGACGGCCACGGCTCGACCACGGCCCACGGCCACCGGCCACCGGCTCACGGCGGAAGGATCCGGACATGCCCCTCGTCAGCACCGCTGACCTCGTCGCACCGGCGCGGGCGGCGGGCCGCGCCGTCGCCGCGTTCAACGTCATCACCCTGGAGCACGCCGAGGCCGTCGCGGCCGGGGCGGAGCGCGCCGGCCGGCCGGCGGTCCTCCAGATCTCCGAGAACGCCATCCGCTTCCACGGCGGGGACCTCTCCGGCGTCGCGGCGGCCGCCTCGGCCGTGGCCCGCGCCTCCCGCGCTGCCCTCGCCCTCCACCTGGACCACGTGGTCACCCCGGAACTGCTGCACGCCGCCCACGCGGCCGGCATCGACTCGGTGATGGTCGACGCGTCGCGGCTCGGCTACGGCGACAACGTGAAGGCCACGGCGGAGGCCGTCCGCTGGGGCCACGCGCGCGGCATGTGGGTGGAGGCGGAGCTGGGCCGCGTCGGGGGCAAGGCCGGCGAACCGCCGCTGGACGCCCACACCCCCGGCGTCCGCACCGACCCGGCGGAGGCCGCCGCGTACGTGGCGGAGACGGGCGTGGACGCGCTGGCCGTCGCGGTCGGCTCGACCCACGCGATGACGGAGCGGACGGCCACCCTCGACCACGCCCTGATCTCCGCCCTGCGCACGGCGGTACCGGTCCCGCTGGTCCTGCACGGCTCCTCGGGCGTCCCGGACGCCGAACTGCGGGCCGCGGTCCGCGCCGGCATGACGAAGGTCAACGTGGGCACGGCCCTGAACACCGCCTACACGACGGCGCTCCGCTCCCACCTGGCGCAGCACCCCGCCGCGGTGGACCCCCGCCCGTACCTGACCGGGGCCCGCGAGGCGATGGCGCAGACGGTCGCCCACTTCCTGCTGGTGATCACCGGCGGCCCCGACCGACCCGACGGGACCGGCGCCACCGGCACGACCTGACGGGCCGACACGTCCCGACGCACCGACACGGCTCCGACGGGCGGACACGTTGCGAGGACCCGGCAGGACCTCACGGACCGACAGGTACCGCCGCTGCGGCAGGCCCTGACGGGCCTGCGGGTGGCGACGGCCCCGCAGGTCCTAGCTGTCGCGGCGGAGCTGGCCCGGCTTGAGCCAGACCTGGTCGAGGTAGGCGTCACAGTCGTTGCCCGGCTCGCAGGACATCTTCAGGGTGTTCTCGCCCTTGTGCAGCTGGACCCAGGAGTACGTCTCGGTCCAGCCCTTCTCCCACGACCCCTCGGGGGCGTGCGCGAAGTTCGACATGTTGATCTTGCGCGGCTTGCCGCTGTTGACCGTGAGGGACGCCTTCGCGTCCTTGCCGGGGACGCTGTACGTCAGGAACAACGTGTACTGGCCGTCCTCCGGCACGTCGACCTTCCAGCTGGCCGCACCGCCGACACCGTTGAACATCACGTACGCGCCGTCGGCGCCCTTCGCGCCCTTGACCTCCGTGCCGAGCACGGCGGGCGGGGTGAGCTGGAGCGTCGCCGCGTCCCGCTTCTGCGTCTGCGGCTGGGCCGCGCCCGGGTCGGTCGACGGGGAGGGCTGGGTGTCGCCCGGCTCCTGGGAGGCGGAGACCGAGGCGCCCGGGGCGGGGTTCGCCTTGTCCTTGTCGTCGTCGCCGTTGGTGAGGAGCGCCACAGTGATGCCGACCACCACCACGAGGACCACGGTGACGGCGCCGATCAGCAGGCCCTTGGTGTTGGGGCCGCCACGGCCGCCGCGACCGCCCTGCGCCGGTGCGGACCGGGTGGGGGTCCCGCCCGGGTACGTCTCGGGCGCGGCGTACTGGGCGTGCGGCTGGCCGTACGGAGCGCCGGGCTGCTGGCCGTAGGGGGCGCCGGGCGCCTGGCCGTAAGGGGCGCCGGGCTGGCCGTACTGCGGCTGCGGCGGGACCTGGGGCCGCGGGCGCTCGCCGACCGCCCTGACCTGGTTGTACGACGTTCGGGGGCGTCCCGGCTGACCGCTGGTCGGACCCGGGTAGCCGTAGCCGCCCTGACTGCCCGGCGGCTGGGCACCCGACGCCTGGCCGTCCGCGTACAGGTAGCCGAACGGGTCGTCGTCCTCGGGCGTGCCCGCGCCATTGCCGTGGTTACCGGCAGCCATCCCTGGTCACTCCTCATCCGTGCTCGCCAGCCGTCACCGACCCCGGCGAGCCTACCCCGAACGGGCTACCCCGCCCGGCGGTGCACCTTGGCCCGGGACCGCTTCTCCATGTACATCCGCTGGTCGGCCGAGTTCAGCACCTCTTCGACGGACATCCCGCACTCGGCCCAGCCGATGCCGAAACTGGCGCCCACCCGGACCGCCCTGCCGTCGACCCGGATGGGCGGGATGATGCCGTTGCGCAGGCGTACGGCCAGGTCGGCGGCGTCGGCCGCGCCGAGGCCGTCGGCGAGGACGACGAACTCGTCGCCACCGAGCCGGGCGACCGTGTCCCCGTCGCGGACGCCGGCGGACAGCCGGCGCGCCACCTCGATGAGCACGGCGTCACCGGTGTGGTGGCCGAACCTGTCGTTGATCGACTTGAAGCCGTCGAGGTCGCAGAAGAGCACGGCGAGGCCCTTCCGGCCGTCGTCGACCTCGCCGTCCGGGGCGACGGCGTGGACGTGGCCGTCGTAGGGGCCGCCGGGCGCGGAGGGGTCGAAGTCGAAACCGTCCGCCCGGTAGGCGTGGTCGTACTCGTATGCGGAGGGGGCGGCGTCGGCGTGGCCGTTGCCGTACGCGGTGTCGTAGGCGGGTTCGAACCCGGCGGCGTCGCGGCCCGGCTCGAACCCGGCGGCGTCGGCGGCCGTGGCGCGGACGCGGTCGTCGGGGCGGGCGCACAGCCGCGCGCTGAGGCGGGCGCGCAGCTCGGCGCTGTTGGGCAGCCCGGTCAGCGCGTCGTGGGAGGCGCGGTGGGCGAGCTGCAGCTCGTGCCGCTTGCGCTCCTCGATGTCCTCGACGTGGGTGAGGAGGAAACGCGGCCCGTCGGCGGTGTCGGCGACGACGGAGTTCCGCAGGGAGACCCAGACGTACGTGCCGTCCCGGCGGGCGAGCCGCAGCTCGGCGCGGCCGCCCTCGGCGGAGGTGCGCAGCAGGGTGCCGACGTCCTCCGGGTGGACCAGGTCGGCGAAGGAGTACCGGCGCATGACGGCGGCGGGCCTGCCGAGCAGCCGGCACAGCGCGTCGTTGGCCCGGAGGAGCCGTCCGTGCTGGTCACCGCCCATCTCGGCGATGGCCATGCCGGACGGGGCGTACTCGAAGGCCTGCCGGAACGACTCCTCGCTGGCGCGCAGGGCCTGCTGCTCGCGCTCCAGCCGCACCAGCGCCCGCTGCATGTTCGCGCGCAGTCGGGCATTGCTGATCGCAATCGCCGACTGGGAGGCGTACATCTGGAGCGCCTCGCGCCCCCAGGCACCGGGGCGACGGCCGTTGCGGGGCCGGTCCACGGAGATGACGCCGAGGAGCTCGCGCTGCCCGCCGGAGGTGTACATGGGGGCGTAGAGCCGGTCGCGGGGGTGCCACTCGTCCTCGAAACGGGGCTCGGGACCCTCGGTGTGCCACTGCGGCACGTCGTCGTCTATGAGCACCCAGCCCTCGGTGTGCGGGATGAACCGGAGGTCCCCCCACGCCTCGCCCATGTGGAGGCGCCGCTCCCAGGAGACACGGGAGCCGACCCGGCCGGTGATCAGGGCTTCCGCGGCGGCGTTCCCCGCGAAGGCGGCGACGACGAGGTCACCGTCGGGGCGGACGAGGTTGACGCACGACAGCTCGTACCCGAGGCCGGTGATGACGCCGTCGGCGACCGTCTGCAGGGTGTCGGCCAGACTCCGGGCCGTGTTGAGGTTGGCGACGACCTGGTGCAGCTGCCGCAGGGTCGCAAGACGGACGTACGGCTCCGACTCGGTCTCCATCGCTCGCTCTCCCCGAGACCTCGACAGCAACAACTCCAGGTGTGTCAGCGGCTTCCTCGTGCGGGTGTTTACCGCCACTGAATCACAGCGAGCTGCGCACTCGGTACACAGGGTCAACAATTACTGCCCTGTGTGACTCAAGTCACAATAACCAGCCCATTTCCCCGAAATTGCGAAACGCAAATCGATCCTTGGACCTAGGACCCGGCGGGATCCCGCTGGTCCTCCGGCCCGATGCGGCCGGGTGGCGGGCGAGGTTAGCGTTCCCCGTGTGCTCCCAACAACTCGGACCCCGGTGTCAGCCTCCGACCTGCCCCATCCTGAGGGGGTGAGCGACGAGGAATTCCGTGCGGCGATGTCCCGCCTGGCCGGCGGCGTCGTCCTGGTGACGGCCGTGGAGCCACCGATGGACGAGGACGTGGGCATGACGGCCACGGCCTTCATGTCGGTGTCGCTGGACCCGCCGCTGGTCCTGGTGAGCCTGCGCAACGGCTCCCGGATGGACGACCTGCTGGCGGAGCAGCCGCTGTGGGGCGTGTCCGTCCTCGCGGAGAGCCAGCGGCACATCGCGGGCCGCTTCGCGATGCGGGGCCGGATCAGCGACCGCCTGCTGTTCGCCGACATCCCGTACACCCGCGGCGACCTGACCGGCGCGCCCCTCGTCGGCGGGGCGCTGGCCACGCTGGAGTGCCGCACCGAGCGGCGGGTGGAGGCCGGCGACCACACCCTGGTCATCGCCCGGGTCCTGGCCACGGCCCTCCCGAGCCCGGAGGGCGCGCCCCTGACGTACTTCCGGGGCGCCTACCGCCACCTGGCCTGAGCACCGGCCGCCCGCCGCACGACGGGCGCGCGCGGAGCGACAGGCGCGGGCGGCGGGCGGACGGTCGGCAGGCGGTACGGGCGGCGGGCGGTACGGGCCCGGGTCAGGTACGGGCGGCAGGCGGTACCGCGCGGTCAGGCCGTCGGACCAGTCCGGCCGTGAGGTCGTGAGGCCGTGAGGCCGTCAGGCCGTCAGGCCGTCAGGCCGTCAGAGCGGGTCGGGCCGGTCAGCCCCGGTCCAGTCCGGTGGCCGGTCCGGCCCGGTGAGCTCCAGTCCGGTCCGGGCCGGTCAGCTCCAGTCGCGGGAGTTGCGGCCGCGCTTCGTCTCGGCGCGCTGCTTCTTCTCCCGCAGCCGACGTTCGTTGATCCCCCGCGGCACCTTCGTGGGCCGCCGCGGCCTCGGCGGCGGCGCGGTCGCCTCCGCCAGCAGCGCCGCGAGCCGCACGGCGGCCGCCTCGCGGTTGCGCCACTGCGACCGGTGCTCGGAGGCGCGTACGACGAGCACGCCGCCCACCAGGCGGCCGGCGAGCCGCTCCAGGGCCCGCTCCTTCCACACCGGTGGCAGCGCCTCCGTGCGGGCGAGGTCGAAGCGCAGCTCCACCTGGGAGTCGCTGGTGTTGACGTGTTGCCCGCCCGGCCCCGAGGACCTGGAGAATCGCCACTGGAGCTCGGCCTCCGGCAGGGAGACCGAACCGCGGATGACATGGGGACCGGACATGCCCTCCATGTTCCCGAATGGCGGAGTCCCACGTCACCCGCTTTTCCGTGGCAGGAACCACCTCGGCGTGCCCGGCGTTATGAGCTGTGACGCCATCGAGCACTCAGGCAAGGGAAAGGCACTTCCATGGCTGTAAGCCTGTCCAAGGGCGGCAACGTCTCGCTGACCAAGGAGGCCCCGGGCCTCACCGCCGTCACGGTGGGCCTCGGCTGGGACGTCCGCACGACCACCGGCACCGACTTCGACCTCGACGCCTCGGCGATCGGCGTGGACGCGGCCGGCAAGGTCGCCTCCGACGCGCACTTCGTCTTCTTCAACAACAAGACCACCCCCGACGGCACGATCGTCCACACGGGCGACAACCGCACGGGTGAGGGCGGCGGTGACGACGAGCAGATCAACGTCAACCTCGCGGGCCTCCCGCAGAACGTCGACAAGATCGTCTTCCCGGTCTCCATCTACGACGCGGTGAACCGCTCGCAGAACTTCGGCCAGGTCCGCAACGCCTACATCCGCATCGTCAACCAGGACGGCGGCACCGAGATCGCCCGCTACGACCTGAGCGAGGACGCCGCGACGGAGACCGCCATGGTCTTCGGCGAGCTCTACCGCAACGGCACCGAGTGGAAGTTCCGCGCCGTGGGCCAGGGGTACGCCTCCGGCCTGGAGGGCATCGCCCGCGACTTCGGCGTGAACGTCTGACGTTCCGACCGGTGCACCGGCGCGCGCCCGCGCGCGCCGCTGCCGCCGTACGCCACCGGGCTCCGCGCGACGGCGCGGGGCCCGGTGGCGTACGGCGCGGGCCCGGTGGCGTACGGCGCGCCGGGGCGCGTTCCGTTGCCTACTGTGGGCCGCATGATCGTGGAACCGCTGGAGCTCGGCGAGGAGAGCGCCCTCCCCGGCCCGCTCCTGACCGAACTCACCGAGCTGTACGCCTCGAACCGGGAGTTCCAGCAGCTCAGCGGGGACTTCCCGGACCCCGACGACATCCGGCCCGAGCAGGTCGCCACCTCGCTCGCCGAGGAGCTGGCCCGGCCGGACGCCGAAGTGCTGCTGGCGCGCTCCGACGGCCGGGTGATCGGCGTGGCCGTGACCCTCGCCCACCACCCCGACCCGGATGATCCGGACCCGTGGATCGGGTTGCTGATGGTCCACGCCCGGGACCACCGCATGGGGTTCGGCCGTGAGCTGGCGGAGATCGTCGAGAAGCGGTTCCGGGAGCGGGGCCGCACGGGCGTCAAGCTCGCCGTCCTCGCCGGAAACCGCCGGGCCCTCACCTTCTGGCGGGCCATCGGCTACCAGGAGGTCGCCCGCCGCCGGGACCGGGAACGCGGCCGCGACTGCGTGGTGCTGCGCAAGCCCCTGTGACCGTCCGCCCCGACCCACCGCGGCTTGCTGCCGGACCGCCCCGGCCACCCGGTCACCCGCCCGGCCCGACCGCCCCCGCCGGCCCGACCGCCCCCGCCGGCCCGACGGCCCCCGCCGGCCCGGACGTCGCTGCCATCCGCGTCGCCCCTGGCGTCCCCGTCGCCCCGAGCATCCCCGCCGTCCCGACCGGCACCGTCGTCCCGGGCGTCCCGGGCACGCCCGTCCGGGCCGGCCGTCGCGGGCTCAGGGCGCGTCCGGCTTCTCCGTTCCGTACAGCCAGGTGTCCCAGATCTCCGTCAGGTCCTCGCCGGTCTCCTCCTCGACGTACGCGGTGAACTCGTCCGTCGAGGCGTTGCCGTGCCGGTGCTCGGCGGCCCAGCCCTGCAGCAGGCCGAAGAACGCGTCGTCGCCGACGGCCTGGCGCACCTTGTGCAGCACCATCGCACCCCTGCCGTACACGGGCGGTTGCGAGATGTCGGCGGCGGTCGGCGGCTCGGCGGGCGGGAACGCCCAGTTGGCCGGGTCGGCGAAGGCCTCCTCGTGGTTCTCCTGGGCGGGCCGGTCCTCGAAGTCCTCGGCGTACAGCCACTCCGCGTAGGTCGCGAACGACTCGTTGAGCCACATGTCGCGCCAGGAGCGGGGGGAGACGGAGTTGCCGTACCACTGGTGGGCCAGTTCGTGGACGAGGATCTCGACGGTGAACTGGTCGGCGGGGATGACCGGCCGCGTCTGCGTCTCCAGCGCGTACCCCGCGTCGCCCTCCCGCTCGACGATCACGCCGGCGGAGGTGAAGGGGTACGGGCCGAGGTTCTCCGTCAGCCAGCCGAGCAGTTCGGGCAGCCGGGCGAGCACCGGCGCGGCCTCGCGGGTGACGGTGCGGTCGGTGGCCGTGACGACCGGCAGCCCGGCCGGGGTACGGCTGGTGGTGACGTCGAACCGGCCGACGGCGAGGGTGGCGAGGTAGCCGGCTATCGGTTCGGTGGTCCGCCAGGTGACGGTGGTTCGGCCGTCCGCGGTGCGGGCGCGGCCGGGCAGTCCGTTGCCGATCGCCCGGTAGCCCTCGGGGACGGTGACCGTCACGTCGTACGTGGCCTTGTCGGAGGGGTGGTGGTTGCCGGGGAACCACGCCGTGGACCCGGCCGGCTGCCCCAGCGCGAGCGCCCCGTCGTCGGTGGGCAGCCAGCCCTCCCGCGACCCGTCGGCGTCGGTGACGGTGCGGGGCGTGCCGGAGTAGCGGACGACCGTGCGGAAGGTCGTCCCGCGGGCGAGGTCGGAGCGCGGCCGCAGGGTGAGCTCCTGGCCGGCGCGACGGACGGAGGCCGGTTCACCGTCCACGGTGGCGCCGTGGACGGTGAGCCCGGCCAGATCCAGGTTGAACGCGCTGAGGTCCTTCGTGGCGCGGGCGGTGATCTCGGCGGTGCCGTCGAGGCGACCGGTGCCGGGATCGTAGGCGAGGGTGAGCGCGTAGTGCCGTACGTCGTACCCGCCGTTGCCCAGACGGGGGAAGTACGGGTCGCGCAGCCCGGCCGCGCCGGGGGTGCCGGTGACGCCCTGCGTGCAGCCGGCCGCGAGCAGCGCCACGGCGAGCGACGCGGCGGCGAGCCCGCGCACCCTCTTCCCTCGTCTCACACGGCGATCCTAGGCGGGGCCGGGACGCGGGGTTGTCAGGGCGTCGGGAGGGTGGCGGCGTCCGGACGGCCGGGCCGTCAGGACGGCCGCCGTGTCCGGACGGCCGGGCCGTCAGGCGGCGGGCCCACCGTGCCGTCGGGGCATCGGGACATCGGGACGCCAGAGTGTCGGGGCATCCCGCGCCGGCGTGTCGGCGTCTCAGCGGCCGAGTGCGGCGGCACCGGCCCGCGCGTACTCCTCGTCCAAGGTGCCGCTGGGGGCGCCCGCCACGCCGATCCCGGCGATCGGCGCGCCGCCCGCGGCCACGGGCACGCCGCCACCGAGGAAGAGCGTGCCGGGGATGTCCTTGAGGTTGGGCGTGGTCTCCAGGCGCTTGACGAGCTCGGAGGTGGGGGCGTTCCAGGAGACGGCGGTGAAGCCCTTGCGCTCCGCCGACGCGTAGGACTGCGGTCCGGCGCCGTCTCCGCGCAGGACGACGATCGTGTTGCCGGCGCGGTCGACGACCGCGACGCTCACCCGCTGCCCGTCCTCGCGGGCGGCCCGGAGGGCGGCCTGGGCGGCGCGGGTGGCGGCGTCGACGGTGAGGTGACCGGTCCGGTGGACGTCCCGGTCGCCGGCCTCGGCGGCGGCGACGGTCCGCTGCGGGGCACCGGCGGCGGCGGTGGGCGTCGTGGCGTTGGCGGACACCGCGCCGAAGGTGCCGGCGGCGAGCGCGGCGGCGACGGCGGCACCGGTGAGGAGGCGGGTGCGGCGGGACGCGGGGCGGGGGGACGTCGTGCGGTGGGACGGGGTGCGGTGGTCGTTCACAGGTGCTCCCGGGGGGTCGGCTGGTGCAACGCCTCCACCATCCCGCCGTGACCTGCGGTTCCGCGTCGCCGGAGCGGGCGACGGAGGGGTCGGCCGATCGGTTGATGCCGGACGGCGCGGACGGGCGGAGGATGGGGGCGTGACGCACATCGACCCGCCGGGCACACCCCGGCGCCCCGCCTCCCCCGACGGCCCGTACGGCGGCGTCGGTGTCGGCGGCGGCACGGACGGGGGCACGTACGGGGCGGGCGGTGCGCACGACGGTGTCGATCGCGCGTACGACACGGACGACGGCCCGGACGGGGGCGCGTACGGCCGCGGCACCGGCCCGGACGGTGGCGCGTACGACACGGACGGCGGTGCCGGGGACGGTGGCGTCGAGCGGGATGCCCGCGGGCTGGCCCGTGTCATGCACGCGGCGTTCTTCCTGCTGCTCACCGCCTCGCTCGCCCGCTTCCTGCTCCGCCACCCCTGGGACGGGCGGGGCGCGTGGGTCGTGGCGCTGTCGGTCGCGCTGGCGGCGCTGTACGCCCTCGGGCCCGGCGCCGCCGCGCCCGCCTCCCGGCGCGGCCGGGTCTGGCTGGCGGCCGTCGTGGTGGTCTGGACGGTGCTGGTGGTGGCGGCCCCGAGCTTCGCCCTGTGCGCCGTACCGCTGCTGTTCACCGGGCTGCGGCTGCTGCCCCGGCGGGCCGCGCTCGCCCTCGTCACGCTGTTGACCCTCTTCGTCGTCGGTGCCCTCCAACGGCTCGCCGACCCGGGCCTCGACCCGGTCACGCTCGTGGCGCCGCCCGCCGCGGCGGCCATCGCGACGGCCGTGTTCCTGCACGCCCGCCGGCAGGCGGAACGGCAGCGGGCGCTCATCGCGGACCTGCTGCGCACCCGCCGCGACCTGGCGGCGACCGAACGGCGCGAGGGCACCCTCGCGGAACGGCAACGGCTGTCGATGGAGATCCACGACACGCTCGCGCAGGGCCTGTCGAGCCAGCGGATGCTGCTCCAGGCCGCCGACCGCACCTGGGACGGCGACCCCGGGACGGCGCGCCACCACGTCCGTACCGCCGCCGCCATCGCCGAGCACAACCTCGCCGAGGCCCGCCGCTTCGTCCACGACCTGGCCCCCGCCGACCTGGCCGGGGGCGGCGGCCTCGCCCCGGCGTTGCGCGCCCTCGCCGCCCGCGAGACGACCGGTGGCCTCCTGGTGGGCTTCCACGCCGAGGGTGCGGACGCGGCACTTCCGGACCGGGTCGCGTCGGCGTTGCTGCGGATCGCGCAGGGCGCCCTCGCGAACGTACGGGAGCACTCCGGGGCCGGCCGGGCCGCGCTCACGCTGACCCGGCTCGACGACCAGGTGGTGCTGGACGTGGCCGACGACGGCCGCGGCTTCGACCCGTCCACCGCGCCACCGCCCGGTACCGACGCGCGCGGCCACGGCCTGCCGGCGATGCGCGCCCGGCTGGCGGCCCTGGGCGGCACGCTGACCGTCGAGTCGGCGCCCGGCGAGGGCACCGTGCTCTCCGCCTCGGTCCCCCTGGAGGCCCGACGATGACGCCCCCGGACCCCGGCAGCACCGGCGCCCCCGGCGCCCCCGGCACCCCGGGAACCCCCGCGACCCCCGGCACCCCCGCGACCCCCGGCAGCCCGCCCGCCCCCGGCACCGCCGGCACCCCCCGGACCGTCCGGGTCCTGCTCTGCGACGACCACGCCGTCGTCCGCGCCGGCCTGCTCGCCCTGCTCGGCAGCGAACCTGGCGTCGAGGTCGTCGGCGAGGCGGGCAGCGGTGAGGAGGCCGTCGCGGCGGCCGCGAAGCTGCGGCCCGACGTGGTCCTCATGGACCTCCAGCTCGGCTCCGGCATGGACGGCGTCGAGGCGACCCGGCGGATCGCCGCGCCCGACGTACGGGTCCTCGTCCTCACCACGTACGACACGGACGCCGACGTCACCCGGGCCGTCGACGCGGGCGCCACCGGCTACCTGCTCAAGGCCGAACGCCCCGAGGAGCTGTTCGCCGCGATCCGCGCCGCCGCCGAGGGCCGCACGGCCCTCTCCGCGCCGGTCGCCGGCCGCGTCCTGGACCGGGCGCGCGGCGCGGCGGCGCCCGCCCTCACGGCCCGCGAGCGCGACATCCTCGCCCAGCTCGCCCACGGCCTCGGCAACCGCGACATCGCCCGGGCGCTCTTCATCAGCGAGGCCACCGTCAAGACCCACCTGGGCCGCATCTACGCCAAGCTCGGCGTCGACACGCGCGCCGGCGCGGTGGCGGTGGCCAAGGAGCGGCGCCTGGTCCCCTGAGCCCCGCGCGCGGGTACGCCGGGGCCGCGCCGGGCCCCCGCCGGGTGCGCCGGGGCCGCGCCGGATCAGGCCGAGGGGGTGCGCCGGACCCGCGACCAGCCCGCCGGGGGCCGCACCACCCGGAGCCGGCGCATCGGGGGCCGGCGCACCGGAGCCGCGCCCGCCCGTCCGCCCGGTACGCGGTGCGCCCGCGCCGGGCCCGGCGCCCCGGACCACGGCCCGCCGGGGACGTGACACCATCGCGTACGTGCTCGACATCGGCTACTCGCTCTCCCGCCGCTTCCCCGACCCCCCGCAGACCGACTACCGGCGCGCGGACGTCCACGCGCTGCGGCACGACCTGTTCTGCGGGGACGTGTACCTCGCCGACCCGGAGACCGACCGCGAGGTGTCCACGGCCTGGGGGTGGGTGCCGGTGCTCGACTTCGCGTGGGCGCTCTGCGACATCGTCGAGCAGCTCGACCGCGACCCGCACGGCAGCCGGGCGGCGAAGCCGCAGCACGCCGAGCTGGACTTCACCGAATCCACCGACCGCATGCTGTTCGAGCGGCGGTTCGGCTGGGTCGACGTGGAGGCCGACTGGATGCCCGGCGACGAGCCGCCGCTCACCTTCGGCCACGGCGAACTGCGGCGCGAGGCCCGGGACTTCCTCCACGACCTGATCGCCGACCTCGTCGACATGCACGAGGGCCTCGCCGACAACCCCGTCGTCTGGGACCTCCAGGCCCGCTTCCCGCGCCTGCCCTGACCACCGGGCCCCGGCCCCGCCGCGTCCCCGGGCCGGACCCGGCCGGCACCCCGTGCCCCGCACCACCCCGCACCCCGCACCGCCCCGGGTCCGGGCCCCGCCCCGACCGGCCCCGGGCCCCGCGGCACCGCGCCCCCGGCCCACCCACCCGCCGCGCCCCGCCCGCCTGTAACGAACCGACCCCCTGCCCGGTCCTTCTCGGTGACAGCCCGTCCCCTCCCCACCGAGGAGCCACCATGACCCCCCGTCCCGTCCGGCACGTCACCGTCGTCGGCGCCGGCCTCGCCGGACTCACCGCGGCGATCACCGCCGCCGAGGGCGGCGCCCGCGTCACGCTGTACGAGGCCCACCGCACCCCCGGCGGCCGCGCCCGCACCGCGGAACACCAGTACCGCACCAACGAGGGCCCGCACGCCCTGTACTGCCGCGGCCCGCACTGGTCCTGGCTCGCCGCGCGCGGGCTGCTCGGGCCGATGGCGTCCCTGCCCGCCCGTGAAGGCGCGCGGTTCCGCTTCCACCGCGACGGGGCCCTGCGCCGCACCCCGCCGCTCGGGCTGCTGCGCCTGGCGCGCCGCTCCCCGGAGCGGGCCCCGGTCGACGTGGACTTCGCCACCTGGGCCGGCGCCGAGGTGGGCCCCGCCGCCGCCCGTGCGGCCGCGCACTACAGCGGTGTGGCCCTGTTCCACCACGACCCCGGATCGCTGTCGGCCCGCTTCGTCCAGGAGCGGCTGCACCGCTCCGCCGCGCTGCCGCCCGAGGCGCGCTACCCGCGCGGTGGTTGGGGGCGGGTCGTGGAGCGGATGGCGGTGCGCGCCCGGGAGCTGGGCGTGCGCCTGGAGACGGGCGTACGCGTCGACACCTTGCCGGGCACCGCCGACGGGCCGGTCGTCGTCGCCACGTCGCTGGCCGCCGCGCGGCGGCTCCTCGACGACCCGTCACTGACCTGGGAGAGCGGCCGTACGGCCCTGCTGGACCTGGCCCTGCGCACCCGGGAGGGCGACCCGTTCGTCGTGTCCGACCTGGACGCGCCGGGCTGGCTGGAGCGGTTCACCGCGCAGGACCCGACGCTCGCCCCCGCCGGCAGGCAGCTGCTCCAGGGTCAGTTCCCGGTCGGTCCCGGGGAGTCGAGGGACCGGGGCCTCGCCCGCGCGGAGCGCCTGCTCGACCTCGGCTTCCCCGGCTGGCGCGACCGTACGGTGTGGCGCCGCGACGCGCTCGCGACCGGCCGGACCGGCGCCGTCGACCGCCCGGGGACGACGTGGCGCGACCGGCCGGCGATCGATCGCGGCGACGGGGTGTTCCTCGTGGGCGACGCGGTGGCGGCGCCGGGCGTCCTGGCGGAGGTGGCGTTCACCAGCGGGCGGGAAGCGGCCCTCCTCGCCCTGGGAGCCCTCGACGCACCCGCCGGGCGGGGCACCCGGCACCCCGCTCTCCGTACGCCTTGACCTCAACCTTGGTCGAGGTACCAGGCTGTCTCTCGCCCACCCGCACGCCGCCGCCCGGCCGTCGCCGCGCCATCGCGCCGCCGGCCGGGGGCGGGAGACAGACAGGAGCCCCACCATGCGCGCGATCCGCCTGCACGCCTTCGGCCCCGCCGAGAACCTCGTCCTCGAAGAGCTCCCGGACCCCGTCCCCGGCCCCGGTCAGGTGCGCGTGGCCGTCGCCGCCGCCGGCGTCCACCTCCTGGACACGGCCCTGCGCGAGGGGATGACCGGCCCGTTCCCGGCCCCGGCGGAGCTGCCCACCGTCCCGGGCCGCGAGGTCGCCGGCCGGGTGGACGCGGTCGGCGAGGGCACCGACCCGGCCTGGCTCGGCCGGCGGGTCGTCGCCCACCTGGGCACGGCCCCCGGCGGCTACGCCGAACGCGCCGTCGTGGACGCCGCGCGGCTGCACGTGATCCCGGCCCGGCTCGACGAGGCGGAGGCCGTCGCCATGATCGGCACGGGCCGCACCACGATGGGCATCGTGCAGTTCACCGACCTCACCCCCGACGACGTCGTCGTCGTCCCGGCGGCGGCCGGCGGCATCGGCACGCTCCTCGTCCAGTACGCGAAGAACGCCGGCGCCGTCGTCATCGGCCTGGCGGGCGGCCCCGCGAAGGTCGCCCGGGTCCGCGCCAACGGCGCCGACGCGGCCGTCGACTACACCCGCCCCGACTGGCCGTCCGAGGTCCGCGCGTTCCTCGGTGACCGCCGGGCCACGGTCCTCTACGACTCCGTCGGCGGCGACACCGGCCGGACGGCCGTCGACCTGCTCCGCGAGGGCGGCAGGCACATCGTCTTCGGCTGGTCCGGCCAGGGCCTCCACGACGGCGGGCCGCTCACCTTCACCGACGGGGAACTGGCCGACCGCGGCATCACGTCCCAGCAGGTCCTCGGCCGCGTCATGCTCGACCGGGCGGGCGGCGACGTCCGCACCCTGGAGACCCGCGCCCTCACCGAGGCCGCCACGGGCCGCCTGCGCCCGGCCGTCCAGCGCTTCCCCCTCGCCGCGGCGGCGGAGGCCCACCGCGCCCTGGAGACCCGCCGCACGACGGGCAAGGTCGTCCTGGTCCCCTGAGGAGCCCGAGCGACCCGGCACGGCCCCGCGGCGACCCCTCGCGACCGCCCGGCCGTACCCCACCGGAGCCGGAGCGCCCCGCCCCGGGAGCCGGAGCCGGACCGCCCCGCCGACGGCACCCCGCCGGCGACGGACTACTCCGCCGCCCCCAGCGCGGCCAGCGCACCGTCCGTCAGCCGGTACACCGTCCACTCGTCCTGCGGGCGGGCGCCGAGGGACTCGTAGAAGGCGATCGACGGGGCGTTCCAGTTCAGGACGGACCACTCCAGGCGCTCGTAGCCGCGCTCCACGCAGATCCGCGCCAGCTCCCGCAGCAGCGCCTTACCGTGCCCGCCCCCGCGCGCCTCGGGGCGTACGTACAGGTCCTCCAGGTAGATGCCGTGCACGCCGCGCCAGGTGGAGAAGTTGAGGAACCACAACGCGAAGCCCACGGCCTCGCCGCGCTCGTCCTCGGCGATGTGCGCGAAGGCGGCCGGGTGCTTCCCGAACAGCGCCTCGTGGAGGTCCCGCTCGGTGGCCCGCACCTCCTCCAGCGCCTTCTCGTACTCGGCGAGGTCGCGGATCATGGCGTGGACGAGGGGCACGTCGTCAGGCGTGGCGGTACGGATCATGCCCGCAGCCTGCCCGGCCCCGACCCCCGCCGTCCACCCCTTCCCCGACCGCCCGCGAGGCCCGCCCGCGAGGCCGGCCGCCCACGGGCCGCGACGGGCGCCACAGCGGGCCGGCGACGCAAAGGACCCCCGGCCCTGCACGGGCCGGGGGTCCTCCGGTGGAGCCGCCTGTCGGAATCGAACCGACGACCTCAAGATTACAAGTCAAGCGCTCTAGCCAACTGAGCTAAGGCGGCAGCCGGGCCAGTGTAACCGGACCGCTCCGCCGCCCGGTCGAAAATTTCACCGACCCAGGACTGCTGACAGGGCCGGGTCCGGCAGGTAGCGTCACCGGGGGTCCACCTGGGTGGACCCGCTCCCATCCTTCCTTTACTCGGATCGTCCGGCACGTTCCTGCCGGTGAAGGGACCCATCACCATGGCTTCTGTCACGTTCGACAAGGCGACCCGGCTCTACCCGGGCAGCACCAAGCCCGCCGTCGACCAGCTGGAGATCGAGATCGCCGACGGCGAGTTCCTCGTCCTGGTCGGCCCCTCCGGCTGCGGCAAGTCCACCTCCCTGCGCATGCTCGCCGGGCTCGAGGACGTCAACGGCGGCGCCATCCGCATCGGTGACCGCGACGTCACGCACCTGCCGCCGAAGGACCGGGACATCGCCATGGTGTTCCAGAACTACGCGCTGTACCCGCACATGACCGTCGCCGACAACATGGGCTTCGCACTCAAGATCGCCGGCGTCAACAAGGCGGAGATCCGCAAGAAGGTCGAGGAGGCCGCGAAGATCCTCGACCTGACCGACTACCTCGACCGCAAGCCGAAGGCGCTCTCCGGCGGCCAGCGCCAGCGCGTCGCCATGGGCCGCGCCATCGTCCGCGAGCCGCAGGTCTTCCTCATGGACGAGCCGCTGTCGAACCTCGACGCCAAGCTCCGCGTCTCGACCCGCACGCAGATCGCGTCCCTCCAGCGCCGCCTCGGCATCACCACCGTGTACGTCACGCACGACCAGGTCGAGGCCCTGACCATGGGCGACCGCGTCGCGGTCCTCAAGGACGGCCTCCTCCAGCAGGTCGACACGCCGCGCAACATGTACGACCGCCCGGCCAACCTCTTCGTCGCCGGCTTCATCGGTTCCCCCGCCATGAACCTCGTCGAGGTGCCGATCACCGACGGCGGCGTGAAGTTCGGCAACAGCGTCGTCCCGGTGTCGCGCGACGCGCTCTCCGCCGCCGCCGACCGCGGCGACACGACCGTGACGGTCGGCATCCGCCCCGAGCACTTCGAGGTCATCGAGCACGGCGGCGCCGACGCCGGGCAGTCCCTGTCCAAGGACCCGTCCGCCCCGGCCGGTCTGGCCGTCTCGGTCAACGTCGTCGAGGAGCTCGGCGCCGACGGCTACGTCTACGGCTCCGCCCAGGTCGGCGGCGAGCTGAAGGACCTCGTCGTCCGTGTCGGCGGCCGCGCCATCCCGGAGAAGGGCTCCGAGCTGCACGTCGTCCCGCGCCCGGGCGAGCTGCACGTCTTCGCCACCTCCACGGGCGAGCGCCTCAGCGACTGACGGTCCCCGGCGCCCACCGCGCCGCCACGGTCCGCCTCACGACAGCGCTCACGACGGCTCCGCGTACCCCACGCGGAGCCGTTCGCGTTTGACGGGCGCAAAGCCGTCGGAGGCCCCGGCACAGCGGCCGTTTCGCCTCCCGTTCGTCAACACGGAATTCGAAAAGGAGCAGAAAACGCTCCCTCGTGAGAGTGACTAACTGTCGCCGAAACTTCACCGAGCGCTACGCTCGCCTCCGTGAACCAGACAGCACGCCGCATCGGCCGCTCACTCGCCCTCGTCCTGCCCGTCGTTCTGGTGCTCTCCGGAACGCTCGCGGTCACCAGCGTCCCCTGGGCGGGCCCGCACTCCGACACCCAGCTCCTCACCGCCTCCGCGGAGAACGTCTCCGTGCCCGCGAAGCCGCGCGCCCCGGAGGACCTGCTGCGCGAGCGGCTCCTCACGGAGCTGGAGCAGAAGGACCCGGGCGTCGCCCTGACGCACCTCCAGCGCGCCGTGGAGCAGAGCCCGTCCCTCTCCCGGCACTGCATGTCGATCGCCCGTGAGCTCGGCACCGCCGCCGTCCGCGTCTACGGCCCGACCGAGGCCCAGTCGTACTCCCGGCCCGTCTGCGACACGTCGTTCGCGGGTGGCGTGGCGGGCGCGAGCTGAACCGCGGAGCGCCCCCCGTGGCCACCGCGGTACGCCTATCGTGCCCGGTATGCACACCACCCCCACGCAAGCCGTGGTCCTGGCGGGCGGCCAGGGCTCGCGACTGCGCCCCTACACCGACGACCGCCCCAAGCCGATGGTCGAGATCCCGGGCACCGGGACCCCGATCATCGGCCATCAGCTGTCCTGGCTCGCCGCCGAGGGCGTGACCCACGCCGTCGTCTCCTGCGGCCACCTCGCGGACGTCCTCCAGCAGTGGCTGGCCGGCGCGGACCTGCCGCTGCACGTCACCACCGTCGTCGAGGACGAGCCCCTGGGGCGCGGCGGCGGCCTCCGCCACGCGGCGGCGCACCTGCCGCACGCCGACGAGCCCTGGTACGCCACCAACGGCGACATCTGGACCCGCTTCTCGCTGCGCGAGATGGCCGGCTTCCACACCGAACGGGACGCCACGGCCACCCTCGCCCTCGCCCGCCCCCGCATCCCGTGGGGCGCCGTCGAGACCGACGCCTTCGGCCACATCACCGACTTCATCGAGGCGCCCCCGTCGCCGTACCTGATCAACGCCGGGGTGTACGTCTTCTCCGCGTCCTTCCGGGAGCTGCTGCCCGAGCGCGGTGACCACGAGCGGACCACGTTCCCCCGGCTCGCCCGGGAGCGGCGCCTCGCCGGCTTCCCGCTGCCGCAGGGGGCTTACTGGCGGGCCATCGACACCGCGAAGGACCTCACCGAGGCCGCCCGCGAACTGGCCGCGCAGACCGCCCTCCCGTAGCCCGCCCTCCCGCGGGCAGGCTCCCCCGCCGACGGGCCTGCCGAACGGCGGGCCGCTCCCCCGCGGAGGGCGCTCCTCCCCCGCGGACGCCCCCCTGAAGCCCGGCCCTCGCGGCGCGTCCGACCCTTCCGGCGCGTCCGGCCACCACCGGGTCCGTACCCACCACCGCACCCGGCCCACCACCGCGTCCGGGCCCGCGCGGCGCGCCCAGCCCCTCCCGGCGTGTCCACCCCCTCGGTGGGCCGGGCGCTCCCGTACGCCCTACCGGCGGGTCCGGGCGCGGACGTGGACGCGCTCGCCCTGGCGCCCGAAGAGGCTGAGGACCTCCACCGGCCCGTCGCCCGTGCTGCCGAACCAGTGCGGCACCCGCGTGTCGAACTCGGCCGCCTCGCCCGCCCCCAGCACCAGGTCCTGATCGCCCAGCATCAGCCGCAGCCGCCCCGCGAGCACGTACAGCCACTCGTGCCCCTCGTGGGTGCGGGGGTCGGGGGTGGCACGGGACGGCGGGAGGACCATCTTGTACGTCTGGAGCGGCCCCGGCAGCCGGGTCAACGGCACGACGGTCGAACCGTGGACGGTACGCGGCTTGAGCCGGACCCGCGGGTCGCCGACCTCCGGTGCGCCGACCAGCTCGTCCAGCGGCACCTGGTGGGCCTGGGAGAGCGGCAGCAGCAGCTCCAGGGTGGGGCGCCGCAGGCCCGTCTCCAGCCGCGAGAGGGTGCTGCGGGAGATGCCCGTCGTCTCGGAGAGCGCCGTGAGCGTCACGCCGCGCCGCCGGCGCAGCTGTCTGAGCCGCGGGCCGACCGCGGCCAGCGCCTGTTCCATGTCCGGTGTCTGCTGGCCCATGCCGGTCATTGCACCCCGGCCGTCCCGGGGGCGGCAACAGACGTTGCCGGTTCCGGGAAACGGAACGCGTGGCACCGCCGAGGGCGGCCCCCCCCCACGGGGTGGCCGCCCTCGGTGCGCCGCTGCGGACCGGTCAGCCCAGCAGACCGCCGAGCGGGTTGCGGTTGCCGCCGGATCCACCGGATCCACCGGATCCGCCGGACGAACCGTCCTCGGCACCGCCCGAGCCGGAGTCCTCGTCCGAGCCGCCGCCGGAGCCGCCGCTGGACGTCGGTCCCGCGCTGGAGGTCGGGGGCGGTTCGGGCTGGGACTGCTCCGGACGCTCGCCCGTGCCCTGGGAGGCCGTGGGCCGCTCCTCCTCGACGCGGCCCTCCTCGCGGACGGGTTCCCGCGTCGCCTCCTGCCCGGCCGTGGGCGCCTCGGACGGCACCTCGGACGCGGACGGGGACGCCGACACCGTCGGCTCCGGCTCCCTGGACGCCTCGGGGCTCGCCTCGCTGCGCGGCTCCTCGGGAAGGGGCTGGCCGGGCAGGTGGTTCGTCGGGTCGGCGTTCGGCCCCGGCACGGTGATCAGGTCGGAGGAGCGCACCGCCCCGCCCAACACCGAGCCGATCAGCAGGGTCAGACCGATGACGACCGCGGCGACGACCGTGCCCCGGCGCAGCACGCGCCGGCGCAGCTCCCACAGCGCGGACCGCGGGCCGAGCGTCCGCCACGCCTCGCCGGCGAGGCGTCCGTCGACGGAGTACACCGGGGCACCGGCGATGATCAGCGGCGACCAGGCGGCCAGGTAGATGATGTCGGGCGCGTCGTACACCGGCACGGCCCGCCAGCTCACCGTGAGCAGCAGCGCCGCAGACAGCAGCCCGCCGAACACGGCGGCCACCCGCTGCCACAGGCCGAGGATCGTGAGGACACCCACGATGACCTGCGCGAACGCGATGGTCAGACCGGCGCCCACCGGGTGGGACAGGGCGAAGTCGCGCAGCGGCTCGGCCAGCGGCCACGGGTGCAGCGACGTCAGCCACTTCACCATGGAGCCGCGTTCCCCGCCGTCGAAGTAGACGGGGTCGCAGAGCTTGCCCATACCGGCGTAGACCGAGATGAGGCCGAGGAAGACGCGCAGCGGCAGCAGCACGACCCCGAGGTTCATCCGGCGGTCGGGGTAGTACGCGTGCCGCTGGTGCGCGGCGGAGCCGTCATCGTCGTCGTACGCGTCGTCCTCGTACGCGTCGTCGTACCCGTCATGGGGGTGCGCGTCGTGCGGGTGCGCGTCGGGGCGGGCGTCGTACGCCCCCTCGGCGCGCCGCATCGGCGGCAGCAGCGGGGTCTCGGGGCCGCGCGGGCCGCCGACGACGGGGGTCGGCATCGTGTCGTCGGAGAGGTCGACGCGCGGGATGAGCCGGGTCGCGCCGCCGTCGCCGCCCAGGAGGGCCTCGCCGAAGGGGGCGCCGACCCGGCCGCGTTCGAGCGTGTCGACGGAGGCGGAGTCGCGCATCGCCTGGAGCAGTCCGGTCGCGCCGGGGTCGCCGGGCGAGGACTTGCCGCTCCACACGACGGGGGCGCGCCGCCGCCCTCCCGGCACCACCCCGCTCATGACGGGCAGGCGGGCCGTGTCGGCGAACCGGTGCGACTGCACCGGGGCGAGCTGTACCCGGAAACTGGCGTGGTTCACGATGACCTGCGCGGGGTCGCTGTTCACCTTGACCATGCTCAGCGCAGGCTGATCATCGAACCCGGGCCGGGGCGTTCTGGTGTCCACACTCATCTAACCGAGTGACGCGCCGTTAGGACACTGCCTTGACAGCCCCTGAATGTCCGAGACCCGTCAAGATCATGACGGGTCCCGGGACGATGTGACGGAAGGTGCGGACGGGTCAGGCGCGGCGGCGCGCCGCCTCGTACAGCACGACACCCGCCGCGACACCGGCGTTCAGCGACTCGGCGCCGCCCGGCATGGCGATGCGGACGAGGACGTCGCAGGTCTCGCCGACGAGCCGGGACAGGCCCTTGCCCTCGCTGCCGACGACGATGACGACCGGGCCCTCCAGCGCCGCCAGGTCGCCGACCTCGGTCTCGCCCTCGGCGGCGAGGCCGACGACGGTCAGCCCGGCCTTCTGGTACGCCTCCAGGGCGCGCGTCAGGTTGGTGGCGCGGGCGACCGGGGTGCGGGCGGCCGTACCGGCGGAGGTCTTCCAGGCGCCCGCCGTCATGCCCGCGGCACGGCGCTCCGGCACGACGACGCCGTGGCCGCCGAACGCCGACACCGAGCGGACGATCGCGCCGAGGTTCCGCGGGTCGGTGACGCCGTCGAGGGCGACGATCAGCGGGTCCTCGCCGTCGTCGAAGGCGGCCGCGGCGAGGTCCTCGGGGTGGGCGTACTCGTACGGCGGGACCTGGAGGACGAGGCCCTGGTGGTTGAGGCCGTTGGTCATCCGGTCCAGCTCGGCGCGCGGGGCCTCCATGAGGTTGATCCCGCCGCGGTCGGCCGCGAGCTTCAGCGCGTCGCGCACCCGCTCGTCGTTGTCGATGAACTGCTGGACGTACAGCGTCGTCGCCGGTACGCCGTCGCGCAGCGCCTCGAAGACGGGGTTGCGGCCGACGACCATCTCCGACTGGCCCTTGCCGCCGCGACGGGCGACCGGGCGGCGCTGGGACTGGCGGGCCTTGGCGTTGGCGACGCGGTTCTTCACGTGGCCCTTGCGGGCGGACGCGGGCGGCGTCGGGCCCTTGCCCTCCAGGCCCCGGCGCCGCTGGCCACCGCTGCCGACCGTCGCGCCCTTCTTGTTGCTGGTGCGGCGGTTCCTGCGCTGGCTGTTCCCGGCCATGACCTACCTGTCTCCGTCAAACTTCACAGTCGTACTACGTCAGTGTGCCGCCCGGCCGGGCCGGGCGGCACGTTCCAGAGTGCGTCAGCGGGCGCCCAGCGTCCAGCGCGGGCCGTCCGGGCCGTCCTCGACGACCAGCCCCGACTGGGCGAGCCGGTCGCGCAGCGCGTCGGCCGTCGCCCAGTCCTTGCGGGCGCGGGCGGCCTCCCGCTGGTCCAGGACGACCCGCACGAGGCCGTCGACGACGCCGTGCAGCTCCCCGCCGCGGTCGGACCCGTCGGCCCACTGCGGGTCGAGCGGGTCGAGGCCGAGGACGCCCAGCATCGCCCGGACCTCGGCGAGGCACGTCACGGCGGCGTCCTTGTCGTCGGCGGCGAGGGCGCTGTTGCCCTGCCGCACGGTGGTGTGGACGATCGCCAGCGCCTGCGGCACGCCCAGGTCGTCGTCCATCGCCTCGGCGAAGGCCGGGGTGACCTCGGCGGCCGGCTCGACGACCCGGCCCGCCTTCTCCACGACGCGCTGCACGAAGCCCTCGATGCGGGCGTACGCGGACTCCGCCTCGCGCAGGGCCTCCTCGCTGTACTCGATCATCGAACGGTAGTGCGGGGTGCCGAGGTAGTAGCGCAGGACGACCGGGCGCCACTGCTTGACCATCTCGCTGACGAGCACCGAGTTGCCCAGCGACTTGGACATCTTCTCGCCGCTCATGGTGACCCAGGCGTTGTGCACCCAGTACCCGGCGAACGCGTCGCCGTACGCCTTGGCCTGCGCGATCTCGTTCTCGTGGTGCGGGAAGACCAGGTCGAGGCCGCCGCCGTGGATGTCGAACGCGGTGCCCAGGTACTTGTGGGCCATCGCCGAGCACTCCAGGTGCCAGCCGGGGCGACCGCGACCCCAGGGGGTCTCCCAGCTGGGCTCGCCGGGCTTGGCGGCCTTCCACATGGCGAAGTCCCGCGGGTCGCGCTTGCCGGTCTCGCCGTCGCCGGACGGCTGGCGCAGCTCGTCCAGGTCCTGCCGGGACAGCTCCAGGTACCCGGGGAACGACCGCACGTCGAAGTAGACGTTGCCGTCCGCCTCGTAGGCGTGGCCCCGCTCGATGAGGCCGCGCATCATCTCGACCATCTCGGTGACGTGGCCGGTGGCGCGGGGCTCGTAGGTCGGCGGGAGGCAGCCGAGGGCCCGGTACCCGTCGTTGAACGCGCGCTCGTTCTCGTACCCGATCGACCACCACGGGCGGCCCTGCTCGGCGGCCTTCGCGATGATCTTGTCGTCGATGTCGGTGACGTTCCGCACGAACGTCACGTCGTAGCCCCGGTAGGCGAACCAGCGACGCATGATGTCGAAGTTCAGCCCGGACCTGATGTGCCCGATGTGGGGAGCCGCCTGCACGGTGGCGCCACAGAGGTAGATCGAGACGCAGCCCGGACTGAGCGGGGTGAAGTCGCGGATCTGCCGGGCGCTGGTGTCGTACAGCCGAATAGTCACGGGTCCAGAGTAGTGGCCACCCACTACTGCCCCACGCCGGTCCGCCCCGGAACACGCCCCGGCCGCGCCCCCGTCCAGCCCGCTCCGCCACCCCTCCCCGCCACCACGGCGGTCCCTCCACGGACCGGGCGGCACCGCAGCCCCGCCGCGACCTGCGCGCGCATGCCCTTCCACGGCGCCTGCACGTGCCTGCACGGAGCGCCCGCCCCGGCGTGCCGACGCCCCGGACGCCCCCGCACCCCGCTCACCGTCCCGGGCGCCGCACGCCCTTTCCCGACCCGGACCGCAGCCCTTCCCGTCCTGGGCGGCGCACCCCGTTCTCGCGGCACGGGCGCCCTCCGGCGGCGGGCGCTCCGCGGCCGTGGCGCGGACCGGAGGGGAGGCGCCGGACGGCCGGGGCTCGCCGAGGCTGCTCGCTGCGGGGACCTCCCGCAGCGCCTGCGCGGAGGCGCCACCACGGGGCGCCGTGAACCCGGACGCCGCCGCCCGCCTTTCGCTGCCTGGGCCCCGCCGTTACGGCGGGCCCTCCGCGGCCGTGGCGCGGCCCGGAGGGGAGGCGCCGGACGGTCGGGGCTTGCCGAGGCTGCTCGCTGCGGGGCTCTCGCGGCGCCCTGCGCGCGGAGGGCCCGACCCCGGGGTGCCGTTGTACGCCGGACGCCGCCGCCCGCCCTTCCCGGCCAGGAGCGCACTCCCTTCCCGACCGGGCGCCACACACCCTTTCGCGGCCTGGCGCCGCGCCGCCGATACGGCAGGCCCTCCGCGGGCCGTGGCGCGGACCGGAGGGTGGGCGCCGGGCGGCCTGGGGGTCTGCTGCTGGGGGGTCCTCCACGCCGGGACGGGCGGCGGCCCTCCACCAGGGGGCCGCCGCTCCGGGGCGGGCTTCAGGAGGTGCGGTACACCAGGGCCGTGGCGATCGCGGCCAGTCCCTCCGCGCGCCCGGTCAGCCCGAGGCCGTCCGTCGTCGTGCCGGAGACGGAGACCGGCGCGCCCACCGCCGCGCTCAGCGCCTCGCGGGCCTCCTCCCGCCGCTTGCCGATCTTGGGACGGACGCCGATCACCTGGACGGCGACGTTGCCGATGGCGTACCCCTCCGCGCGGACGATGCGGGCGGCCTCCGCGAGGAGGGTCACGCCGGACGCGCCGGACCACTCGGGGCGGTCGGTGCCGAAGTGGGCGCCGAGGTCACCGAGTCCGGCGGCGGAGAACAGCGCGTCGCACGCGGCGTGCGCGGCGACGTCGCCGTCGGAGTGGCCGGCCAGGCCGAATTCCTCGCCCTCCCACAGCAGGCCGGCGCACCACAGCTCGCGGCCGCGCTCGAAGGCGTGCACGTCGGTGCCGACGCCGACGAGCGGCAGCACGGGCGGGGCGGGGGCGGCGGGGTGCTCAGAAGCCATCGTTGACCCTCCTGCGGGCGAGGACCGCCTCGGCCAGGACGAGGTCGAGGGGCCGGGTGACCTTGAACGCCTCCTCGTGGCCGGGGACGGCGACGACCCGGACGCCGAGCCGCTCCACCATGCCGGCGTCGTCGGTGACCTCGCCGGTCACCTCGGCGTGCGCGCGCACGAGCGTCCCCCGGTCGAAGCCCTGCGGGGTCTGCACGGCGCGCAGCCGGGACCGCGCGGGCGTGCCGAGCACCGGCTCGGGCGCGCCGCCCTCGTGCGGCTCGACCTCCTTGACCGTGTCGGCGAGCGGCACGGCGGGGACGACGGCGGGCGCGCCCCCGTCGCGTACGGCCTCGATGACCGCGTCGACGGTGTCGACCGGGACGAGCGGCCGGGCGGCGTCGTGGACGAGCACGGTGGTCACCGTGTCGGGCAGCGCCTCCAGACCGAGCCGTACCGACTCCTGGCGGGTGGCGCCGCCGGCGACGACGACCACCTCGGTGCGCTCGGGCGCCGGGTACTCGTCGAGCAGGGTCCGTACGCCCGC
The DNA here is from genome assembly GCF_043077165.1 of Streptomyces kanasensis. Lineage (NCBI taxonomy): Bacteria > Bacillati > Actinomycetota > Actinomycetes > Kitasatosporales > Streptomycetaceae > Streptomyces > Streptomyces kanasensis. Next base: position 80,494 of record NZ_JBIBSF010000005.1, on the reverse strand, counting down.
GACGTCGTCCGGGGGCGCCACGACGACGACGAGGGAGACGGCGCGCGAGGCGGACATGGCGCGGACCGCGTGGACCAGCATGGGGATGCCGCCCAGCGTGCGGAGCGCCTTGGGGGCCCCGGGGCCCAGCCGTACGCCTCGGCCCGCAGCGGGGATGACCACCGCGGTGCTGCGGGTGCCTCCCGCGCCGGCGGCCCGGGGGGAGGGAGGTGCTGCGTCTGACATCGGTTGCACTCCGGCAGGTTTGTTCACTCGGCCGACATGGGTATGGCCACAGCGCGGGCGAGACGCCCCGACCGGACCCTTCCGTGACCCCGGTCGAGCGGGTCGCCCCCGGCCCGTCGTCAGCCCGGGGCCGGTCCGCGTGCGGACATGCCGCAGCGCCCGGCGACGCTACTGTGGTCTCACAGCATGTCATCGGGCACCGCGGCAGTGATCACTGCGTTCAGCGTTCACATGTGAGGCGTACCGCACAGGTGGCGAACCGCACACGCGGCGATCCACTCGTGGCACTCGGCGCTCAGGACCCGGTGGCGGCGACGCTCCGGGGTTCCGTCAGGGTCCGAGGGCTCGGCGACGTCAGGACGCGAGGACCTCGTCGAGCAGGGCCTCGGCCTTGTCCTCGTTGGTGTTCTCCGCGAGCGCGAGCTCGCTGACCAGGATCTGGCGCGCCTTCGCGAGCATCCGCTTCTCTCCGGCGGAGAGACCGCGCTCGCGCTCACGGCGCCACAGGTCGCGCACCACTTCGGCGACCTTGATGACGTCGCCGGACGCGAGCTTCTCGAGATTTGCCTTGTAGCGTCGGGACCAGTTGGTCGGCTCTTCGGCGTACGGTGCGCGCAGCACCTCGAAGACCCGGTCCAGCCCGTCCTGACCGACGACGTCGCGCACGCCGACGAACTCCGCGTTGTCCGCCGGTACACGTACCGTCAAGTCGCCCTGGGCGACCTTGAGCACCAAGTAGGTCTTGTCCACGCCTTTGATCTGACGAGTTTCGATGGCCTCGATCAGCGCGGCCCCGTGATGGGGATAGACCACGGTGTCGCCAACCTTGAACGTCATGTGACAGGTACCCCTTCCGTGGCTATCCAGGGTAACACGAGAACGGCTTCTTCTGAATGGCGTTTTCGCAGGTCAGGGCATATCTCGGGGCTTGACAACAGTAACGCGAACGTGCTGCGGAGGGCTTCCGCGGGCCGGTATTCGCAGGTCGGAGCGGCTGTGGACGCGGTCGGAAACGGCTTCGTCACACCCCCCGGGAGGGGGGCCGGACGGGCGAAAGATCCCGGTTTGTCGGGTTCGACGGTGTCCAGTTCCCGTACTCCGTTCGGTTGTCGGTCACTCGCACGGGGGTGTGGCCGGAGGATTCCCGAATTGATCACCGTGGCTTTTCCGCGGGGAATGCGTGAGGGTCGGGGAATTGATCACGACGGTTATGTGAACGGCGTGCGAGAAGACGAGCGGGTCGGGCGTGGCGCGACGGCGGGCGCGGCGGGGGCGCGGCGGGGCACGTGGGGGCCTCGCGCGGGCGGGTGTCGTCCCGCGTCGTCGCGGGGCGATCGGGCCGCGGGCGGATGGGCCCACAGGGGCGGGTCGGGTGCGGGAGGTCGACGCGGGGTCGGTAACCTGAGCCCGCTGACTGCCCCTCCATGGTCCGGTCCCGCCGGTCCGGCACAGGGACGGTCGCGCCGTTCCACCGACCGTGCCCGTCCTCCGTCCGTACGTCTAGGAGTTGCCGCCGCCGTGAGCCGCAGCCTTCGACGCGGCGCCATCGCCGCCACCGCCCTCGTGATCTCGATCGCCTCGCTCACCGCATGCGGTGCGGGCAACGACGCGCAGACCCTCGGCATCAAGCCGGACACCGCCGGCGCCACCGTCGGCAAGCTCAAGGTCCAGAACACCCTGGTGATCACCCAGCCGAAGGCCGACGCCGAAGGCCCGGCGGTCGTCTCCGTGACCGTCTTCAACGACGGCCCCAAGGCCGAGACGCTGGAGTCCGTCAAGGTGGGCTCCGCGCAGGCCGAGCTGAAGCCCTCCAAGGGCTCCGGCCCGCTCACCATCCCCGCGGGCGCCTCGCTCGTCCTCGGCGGCCCGGGCAACGCCACCGCGGAGCTCCCGGACGGCGTGGGAGAGACGAAGGACGGCGACGTCCAGGAGGTCGTCCTCCAGTTCAGCGAGAGCGGCGAGGTGAAGCTGAAGGCCATCGTCGTCCCGGCCACGAGCTACTACGCGGGGTTCGGCCCCTCCGGCGCGCCCGCCCCGTCCGGCTCGCCTTCCGGTTCCCCGTCCGGCTCGCCTTCCGGTTCCCCGTCGGGCGCCGCCTCCGTGTCGCCGTCGGCGACGCCGACCGGCAACGTGACCCCGTCCGCTCCGGCCGCCGGCGCCTCGCACGCCGAGGGCGGCGACGGCCACTGACGACGTCCGCCCCGGCGCCGCCCCCTCGGCGCGGCGCCGGCGCGCACGGCCCGTACGCCCCGGACAGGGCGCGTGCGGCCCGTACGCCCGCATGCGGGCCACGCCCCGGACGCGGCGCACGCCCCGGACGCGGCACACGCGGCCCGCACGAACGACGCGAAGGGCGCCCCACCGGTCTCACCGGCGGGGCGCCCTTCCCGCGTGCCCGCCCGGGCACGCGGCTCGTCACACGGCGGCCTACGGCTCGAACTTGTAGCCCAGGCCGCGGACCGTCACCAGGTAGCGCGGCGCGCCCGGGTCCGGCTCGATCTTGGCGCGCAGCCGCTTCACGTGGACGTCGAGGGTCTTCGTGTCGCCCACGTAGTCCGCGCCCCACACCCGGTCGATGAGCTGCATGCGGGTGAGCACGCGGCCCGCGTTGCGCAGCAGCATCTCCAGCAGGTCGAACTCCTTCAGCGGCAGGTCGACCTTGCCGCCGTCCACCGTGACGACGTGGCGGTCCACGTCCATGCGCACCGGGCCCGCCTCCAGGGCCGCCGGCGTGGACTCCTCCGGCTCGCCGCGGCGACGCAGCACCGCCCGGATGCGGGCGACGAGCTCGCGCGACGAGAACGGCTTCGTGACGTAGTCGTCGGCCCCTATCTCCAGGCCGACGACCTTGTCGATCTCGCTGTCCTTCGCGGTGACCATGATGACGGGCACGTTCGAACGGCTCCGCAGCTGGCGGCAGACCTCGGTGCCCGGCAGCCCGGGCAGCATCAGGTCGAGCAGGACGAGGTCCGCGCCGTTGCGCTCGAACTCCTCGAGCCCCTCCGGCCCGGTGGTCGCGACCGCGACCTCGAATCCCTCCTTGCGGAGCATGTAGGACAGGACGTCGCTGAAGGACTCCTCGTCCTCGACGACAAGAACTCGGGTCACGGATGGACCTCCGGGGCGGTGAGCGGATCGCTGGTGGTGGGGGTGCCGGGGGTACCGCGGCCGCCGTCGCTGACGCGGTCACGGCGCGCGGCCGCCTCGGGGAGGCGGAGCGTGAAGGTGGAGCCTTGGCCCTCGGTCGACCATACGGTGACCTCGCCTCCGTGCGACGCGGCGACGTGCTTGACGATGGCCAGGCCGAGGCCGGTACCGCCGGTGGCGCGGGAGCGGGCGGGGTCGACGCGGTAGAAGCGCTCGAAGATGCGCTCCTTGTCCTTGTCGGGGATGCCGATGCCCTGGTCGGTGACGGCTATCTCTATGAGGTCGCCGCCGGGGGCGGTGACGCGGCGGGCGGCGATGCCGACGCGGGTGTGGGCCGGGGAGTAGTTGACGGCGTTCTCGACGAGGTTGCCGAGCGCCGCGGCGAGCTGGCCGCGGTGGCCCCAGACGCGCAGCGCGCTGGTGCCGCCGGCGGCCATGGTGATGTTCTTGGTGGTGGCGGTGTGCCGGGAGCGGTCTATGGCCTCGGCGACCAGCTCCTCGACCCGTACGGGCTCGGCGTCGTCCAGCGGGTCGTCGTTCTGGACCCGGGACAGGTCGATGAGCTCCTGCACGAGGTTGGTGAGGCGGGTGGCCTCGATCTGCATGCGGCCGGCGAAGCGGGTCACCGCCTCGGGGTCGTCGGCGGCGTCCATGACGGCCTCCGAGAGGAGGGAGAGGGCGCCGACGGGCGTCTTCAGCTCGTGGCTGACGTTGGCGACGAAGTCGCGGCGCACCGCCTCTATGCGGCGGGCCTCCGTCAGGTCCTCGACGAGCAGCAGGACCAGCCGCGAGCCGAGCGGGGCGACGCGCGCGGAGACGGCGAGGGCCTCGCCGCGGCCGGTGCCGCGCCGGGGGAGGTCCAGTTCGACCTGGCGTATCTCGCCGTCGCGGCGGGTGTCGCGGGCCATCTGCAGCATGGCCTCCACCGCCAGCTTGCCGCCCCGGACCAGTCCGAGCGCGTACGCCGCCGAGCTGGCCTTCACCACGGAGTCGCTCTCGTCGAGGACGACCGCGGAGGAGCGGAGCACGGACAGCACCGTGTCCACACCGGGCGGCAGCACGGCGTCGGTGTGCAGGGAGGTCCGGCTGGGCCTCGCCTGGTCGCGCTCGCTCCACCGGAACGCGAGCATGGCGATGACGCCGGTGAGCAACCCGGCGATCGCTGCCGCTGCGGCGACCGCCGCGTTCACGTCCATGCACCCAGGTTAGGCATGGTCACGGGCGCTCTCCCAGCCGTCCGAGTGGCTGCTCGAACAGTCGTCGCTCAGAGTTCACCGAGGGGACGGTGCCGGTTCACTTGTGGTGGAGGCCCTCGACTTGTGACCGTCCGAACGTGGGAGCGTGGGGTCCGAGCCCCACCCGGACCCCGAGCGTAGTGAGAGAGGGACATCCATGCGGGACGCGTACCACGAGGAACTGGACTCGATCGGCGAGGGGCTGGTCGAGATGGCCCGGCTGGTCGGATCGGCGATCGGGCGCGCCACGACGGCGATGCTCGACGCGGACCTGAAGCTGGCCGAGGCGGTCATCGCCGCAGACCAGAAGGTCGACGACCTGCAGCACGACCTGGAGGCCCGCGCGATCGCGCTGCTCGCCCGGCAGCAGCCCGTGGCGACGGACCTGCGGATCGTGGTGACGTCGCTGCGGATGAGCGCCGACCTGGAGCGCTCCGGCGACCTGGCGCAGCACGTGGCGAAGCTCGCCCGGCTGCGGTTCCCGGACCGGGCGGTGCCGGGCGACCTGCACGCGACGATCCTGGAGATGGGCCAGCTCGCGCAGCGCCTCATGGCCAAGGCGGCGGAGGTCATCATCACGAAGGACGTCGACCTGGCGCTCCAGCTGGAGCAGGACGACGACGAGATGGACCTGCTGCACCGCACGCTCTTCCAGCACCTGATGGACGACCGCTGGAAGCACGGCATCGAGACGGCGGTCGACGTGACGCTGCTGGGCCGGTACTACGAGCGGTTCGCCGACCACGCGGTGTCGGTGGCGAAGCGCGTGGTGTACCTGGTGACGGGCGAGCACGCCGACGAGCTCCAGCTCCCGGAAGCCCCGGTCGAGGGCGCCTGAGGCGGGGGCGCCAGGTGGTGCGGTGGGGGCGCGGGCCCGGGCCGGCGCCTCCGTGCGCCGTTGATGCGCCCTCGTCGGGGGGCTTCCAATGGGTGACGAGGCGAACACACGCCCGCCGTTGAGGAGGAACCCATGGCCGATTCCCCCACGACCCAGCCCCAGCAGGACGCGCCGGACGAGGTGGTGAGCCTGCCCCTGCTCGGTGCCTGCGGCTGCGGCTCCGGCTGCAGCTGCGGCTGCCAGTCGGGCGGCCCCTGCTCGTGCAGCGGCAGCTGCGGCTAGCGCCACACCGCACCCGCACGACGGCCCCGCGCCGGGAAGATCCCCGGCGCGGGGCCCCGTGCGTGTCCCGGGCGCGGGGCCCGTGCGTGTCCCGGGCGCGGGGTCACCCCGGCAGCAGCACACCGGAAGCAGCGCACCAAGAGCAGCGCACCAGGGGCAGCTCACCGTGAGCGCCGTGTCATCCGCCTCCCGCCGGGCCCTGCCCGCACCCGGCGAGGTCCAGGACCTGCCCCGCCGTCCAGCACCCCGCCGCACCCGGCCTGGCGGCGAGGTAGCCGGCGACCGTCCGGGCGTCCCAGGCGCCCGCGCCGAGCAGACCGCGCGCCACGCACCGCAGGTACGCGGCGGAGGGCGGGTTCGGCGGGACCTCGCCCATCGCCCAGGGGGCCGTGAACGTCAGCAGCGGACGCCCGTCCAGCAGCCCGGCGCACACGAGCGTCTCGTACCGCCCGTCCCCCAGCACGGCGCGACCGTCGCGGAGCACGCCCGCCAGGTCGAGGTCCGGGCCCTGCCCGGGCGTGCGGTACATCTCCTGGGCGGCGAGGTCCGAGAACTGCCCCGGCGTGATCAGGTACGCCCGGGCCAGCACCGGCCCGCCCGGGACCGTGGGGTCGTAGAACGCCCGGCCGCCGCCCCACACGGGCGACTCGGTGGCGAAGTACACCGCCCCGGGCACCTCCACGGCCGCGCTCGCCCGCGGTGCCGCCCGGTCCCGGCACCCGGGGTACACCCGCCGCCCGCCCTCGGGCCGCCCGCCCCGCAGGTAGCAGCCGAGCCGGCCCGGATCGGCGTTGGACCCGTAAGCCAGGTACCAGACACCGGTACGCCCCACCCGGGCCGCGGTCCCGTCCCCCGCCCCGGCTCGCGGGGGCTCCGGCGTCCTCACCACCACACCCACACCGCCATGCTGCCGGCCCGCCGCCGGGCCCGGCGGCCGTACCGCCCACCCGGGGAGGCGGCGGGCCGGGCGCGTACGTCACGGCGGTGCCGCGACCGACCGGAGGCGGGCCGGAGGCCGGCGCCCCGGCCGCCGTGCGGACGGCGGGCAGCGCGTCAGCGGACTCGGCGCGTGGCCGCCGGGGTGGTGTGGTCGTCGATCCGGCGGGGGCCGAGGTCGCGGGCCGTGTCGACGAAGGCCTGGACGTGGGGTGCGGGGGCCGGGTCCGGCAGTGCCAGAGCCCATTCGGTGAGCGGGGCGTCGTCGATGGGCAGCAGCGTGACGCCGGGGTAGCTGTAGTAGCGCGGGACGTGACCGTTGAGGGGGCAGACGATGCGCCCCGCCGCCACCAGGGCGAGGATCTCGTGGAAGGTGCGCGCCCGCGGACCGCGGTGGATCGGCCGTCCGCCGGGAGTGCGGTCGGGACACATGGCCCGGAACCACTCCGGGGGCACCTGCTCACCCGGGTCGAGGACCGTCCGGCCGGCCAGGTCCTCCATGGACACCGAGCTCCGCGCCGCCAGGGGCGAGTCCTCGGCGACGGCCAGGACCCGGCCCTCCGTCAGGACCACCGGGCCACCGCGGAAGCGGTGCTCCGGCACGGGCAGCCACATCAGCTGCACGTCCACCTCACCGGTGCGCAGCTTCACGAACGGGTCGCTGAAGTGGAACTCCACGAACTCCACACCGCACTCCGGGTACCGGGCACGGTACGCGTCCACGAGCCAGGTGAGCTCGGACGGCAGGGCGCCCATCGCCCCCAGCCGCACGGTCCCGCAACAGCCACGCGCCGCCACGGCGGCCCGGTCCACGGCCGCCCGGATCAGTCCGAAGCCCGGTTCGAGGTCGTCCCGCAGGCGCTCCCCCAAGCGGGTCAGCGCGACTGTCCGGGTGCTGCGGTCGAACAGGGCACCGCCCAGGCGGCGTTCCTGCTGCCGGATCGACTGGCTGACCCGTGCCTGGGAAAGGTGGAGCCGCTCCGCGGTCCGGCCGAAGTGCAGCTCCTCCGCAAGGGTCAGAAAGATCTCGATGTCCCGCAGTTCCATCGCACCCCCCGATTGATCATCACCGCTTATGAGTGCCGTGCGGAGTTCGGCGTTGTTCGGTCGGCCAGCGTAGAGGAGGGTGGGTCCCGGCCTGGCGCCACGGGGAGTCGACCTGCCCGTCGACGGCGCCGGCCGGTCAACGCCCGTCCGGTCACGGATGGTTCCGCGTGCCCGGGTACTCCCGGGGCATGCCACAGATCGAGGGGAAGGCACATCATGCGTCTCAAGAAGGTCGCACTGGTCGGCGCGATGGCCGGCGCGCTCGCGTTCACCGCCTCGCCGGCCAGCGCCGACGAGGTCAAGTGGAAGGCCGTGGACACCGATTCCACCTGGCACTGCACGAAGTACTACGACCACAAGGGCTCGAAGAACGTCTTCTTCAAGACCTGCAACGTCATCAACGCGGCGAACTACGCGCAGACCGTCCTGGTCGTCCAGAACAAGGCGAGCGTCACCATCGACATCGAGGGCGAGATCACCACGAACTTCGGTGGCCACGTGGACTGCGCCCCCTCGCCGCTCGGGGCGGGCGCCACCCGGGGCTGCTACGGCCCCTCCAAGTACGTCGGCCCCGCCGCCATCGTCGGCAACAACGCCCGACTGAACTTCAACGGCATCGACGAGTGGCTGGACGAGGCGATGAAGCGGCAGGGCTGAGCCACGTCGCTCAACGAGAAGGCGTGGAAACCGGAGCTTGCCGCGGCCGGCGTGATCCCCCGGGCCCGAGCGAGGCCGGCCGCGGAGTCCGGTGAGAACGGCATGCACGCCCTCCGCCACTTCCACGCCTCGGTGTTCCCGGACGCGGGCGAGAACACCAAGGCCCTCGCGGAGTACCCCGCCTACAGGGCCCGGTCCGCTGTCGCTGTGCTCCAGAGCGCCGGCGCCGGAGCGGAGTGGGGACAGGAGCCGGAGCCCGGAGAGCGCACGGCCCCGTCGCCCTGACGGCCCGGAGACGGCCCAGAGGCAGCGAAAAGCCCCCTCCCGACGGAGAAACCGCAGGTAGGGGGCTTGTTCGTGGGGTTACTTCTTCTTGCCCTGGTTCTTCACGGCCTCGATGGCGGCCGCGGCGGCGGCCGGGTCGAGGTACGTGCCGCCCGGGGTGAGCGGGTTGAAGTCGGCGTCCAGCTCGTACGCCAGGGGGATGCCCGTCGGGATGTTGAGGCCCGCGATGTCGGCGTCGGAGATGCCGTCCAGGTGCTTGACCAGGGCGCGCAGGCTGTTGCCGTGGGCGGCGACCAGGACCGTGCGGCCGGCCAGGAGGTCCGGGACGATGCCGTCGTACCAGTACGGCAGCATGCGCTCGACGACGTCCTTCAGGCACTCCGTGCGCGGGCGCAGCTCGCTCGGGATGGTGGCGTAGCGCGCGTCGCGGGCCTGCGAGAACTCGCTGTCGTCGGCGAGGACCGGCGGCGGGGTGTCGTACGAGCGGCGCCACAGCATGAACTGCTCCTCGCCGAACTCGGCGAGCGTCTGCGCCTTGTCCTTGCCCTGGAGGGCGCCGTAGTGGCGCTCGTTCAGCCGCCAGGAGCGGTGGACCGGGATCCAGTGGCGGTCGGCCGCCTCCAGGGCGAGCTGCGCGGTGCGGATCGCGCGCTTCTGGAGCGAGGTGTGCAGGACGTCGGGGAGCAGCCCGGCGTCCTTCAGCAGCTCACCGCCGCGGACCGCCTCCTTCTCGCCCTTCTCGGTGAGGTTGACGTCCACCCAGCCGGTGAACAGGTTCTTCGCGTTCCACTCGCTCTCGCCGTGGCGGAGGAGGATCAGCTTGTACGGTGCGTCGGCCATGCGTACGAGATTAGTGGACGCTCCGACGCTTGACGGTCCGCGTCAATTGAGTGGCCTCGACGCACGTGGGCTCGTAAGTTCCGTTACAGCAATCAGCCACTTACGGGGGAGCTCGCGTGTCCATCGTCCCGCTCATACGTTCAGCACGCGCCACCGTCTCGGGGCTCCCACCCGGGTTCTGGTGGCTGTGGCTGTCGACCCTGGTGAACCGGACGGGCGCGTTCGTCCTGACGTTCCTCTCGCTCTTCCTCACCCAGGAGCTGGGCTTCTCCGGCTGGTACGCGGGGCTCGTCGTCGCGCTGCACGGCCTCGGCGGCATCGCCGGCTCGCCGCTGGGCGGCATGCTGAGCGACCGGTGGGGGCGCCGGCCGACGATGGTCACCGGCCATCTGGCGGCCGCCGCGTGCGCCGCGGCCCTCGCGGTGGTGACCAGCCCTTGGGCGGTCGCCGCGGTGGTGCTGGTCATGGGCGTCGCGATGCAGTCGGTGCGGCCCGCGATCGGCGCGACCATCGCCGACCAGGTGCCCGAGCACGACCGGCGCCGTGCCTACGCGCTGAACTACTGGGCGCTGAACCTCGGCTTCGCCATCGCGGCGACCGGCGGCGGCGCGGCCCTGGTCTTCGGCTACCGGGCGCTGTTCGTCGCCGAGGCGGTCGCGGTGGTCCTGTGCGCGCTGATCGTCTTCATGCGGCTGCCGGAGACCCGTCCCGAGGCCGCGGTCGGCACGGACGGCGAGAGCACGGCCGAGCCGCGCCTGACCACGCTCGACGTGCTGCGGGACGGACCGTTCCGCACGCTGGTGCTGCTGAGCCTGCTGGTGTGCACGGTCTTCAGCACGCCGTGGGTCGGCCTGCCGCTGACGATGACCTCGCAGGGCCTGGAGCCGGACGCGTACGGCATGGTCATCGCGGTGAACGGCGTGGTGATCGTCGGCTTCCAGCTGCTGGTCAACCGCATCACCGACAAGCGCTCGCCGGTCGCGCTGCTCGTCGTCTCGTCGCTGCTGTTCGCCGCCGGTACCGGCGCGACGGCGCTGGCGGGGTCGCCGGTGGCGTTCGCGGCGACGGTGGTCGTGTGGACGATCGGCGAGATGGTGTACATCCCGGTCAACGCCGCCGCCACGGCCCGCCTCGCCCCGGTGCACGCCCGGGGCCGGTACCAGGGCGTGATGGGCATGGCGTGGGGCGTGGGCGGGTTCGTGGCGCCGGTGCTGGCCGGCTGGATCGCCACCGGCCCGGGCCCGGCCGCGCTGTGGATCGGCTGCGCGGTCGTCGCGCTGATCGCCGCCGTCGGGTACGGGACGCTGCTGCGACGGGCCCTGGGCTCCGACGAGCGGGAGCGCGGGGCGGTGGCGGGCGGCGCCGGGGGCGCGGGCGGCGCGGGGCCGGTCGCGGCTGTCGGGGCGGATGGTTCGGTGGAGGCGGTCGGTCCCGCTGGGGCCGATCGTCCCGCTGGGGCCGTGGGTCCGGAGGCTGCGGGGCGGGTGGACGCCGCGGTGGTGAAGGTTCCCGCGCAGAAGACCGCGGCGGACGCCGTGGCCCCGGCGGCTGTCGTTCCCGCTGCCGGGGCGGCGACGGCCTCCGCGGCGGCCGGGGCCGGTGACGGTGGGGCCGCGGCGGGACGTGCCGGCGCCGTCTGAGCGCGCGGGGCGGTCGGCCGGCGAGGGTTCCGGGGGCGTACGGACACGGGGGTGCCGTACGCCCCCGGGCGTGTACCCGGGGGCGGGGATCCGGGCGGCCGGGGGGCGCCGCGGTCGCCACGTCGCGGTGGCGGGGGGCCGGGGTGGCCACCGTGACGGTCGCGGGGCGTCCGGGCGGGAGGTGCCGGGGGCGGGGCGGGGCGGGGTGCCGGGGTCAGTCGGACGGCTGGGTGAGGTGGCTGAAGGCGTCGAGGTTGCGGGTGGACTCGCCGCGCGAGACCCGCCACTCGTACTCCTTGCGGATCGCCGACGCGTACCCCATCTCCAGCAGGGTGTTGAACGAGCCGTCCGCCGCCTCCAGGACCGAGCCCATGAGCCGGTCCAGCTCGTCGGGCGTGACGGCGGAGAGCGGGAGCTTGCCGGTGAGGTAGATGTCGCCGTGGCCGTCGACGGCGTAGCCGACGCCGTACAGCTTGAGGTTCCGCTCCAGCAGCCAGCGGTGGACGCCCGCCTCGTTCTCCTCCGGGTGGCGGATCACGAACGCGTTCAGCGACAGCGAGTGGTTGCCGAGGCGCAGGGACAACGTGGTGGACAGCTTGTTGGTGCCGGGCAGCGTGACGACGTACGAGCCGGGCTCCGGTGACTCCCAGGCCAGGTCGGCGTCGTGCAGTGCGGACTCGATGATCTGCCGTGCGTCAGCCATGGGGCGAGCGTACGCGACGGCGGTGCTCGTGCATCGCAGCCGCGTACACGTCGGCGGTGGCCGACGCGGCCCGGTCCCAGCCGAAGGACCGCGCGTGGCGGGCCGCCGCGTCCCCGAGGCGGCCGGTGAGGTCCGGGTCGGCCGCGAAACGGCCCAGTACGCGCGCGTAGTCGCCCGGGTCGTGGCCCTCGACCAGGAACCCCGTCTCACCGTGCCGTACGGCCACGGGCAGGCCCCCCACGGCGGCGGCCACGACCGGGGTGCCGGCCGCCTGCGCCTCGATCGCGACGAGTCCGAACGACTCGCTGTGCGAGGGCATGACCAGGACGCTCGCCGCCCGGAACCAGTCCGCGAGCCCGGCCTGGGCGACCGGCGGGTGGAAGCGCACGACGTCCGCGATGCCGAGGCGGGCCGCCAGCTTCTGCAGGCCCTCCGGCTTGCTGAGGCCGCTGCCGCTGGGCCCGCCCACGACGGGCACGACCATCCGCGCGCGCAGCGACGGCTCGGCGGCCAGGAGACGGGCGGCCGCGTGGAGCAGCACGTCGGGGGCCTTCAGGGGCTGTATGCGGCCCGCGAAGAGCGGCACGAACGCGTCGGCCGGCAGTCCGAGGCGGGCGCGGGCGGCAGCCCGGCCGTCGGCGGGTCGGAACCGGTCGAGGTTGACGCCCGGGTGGACGACGGCGACGCGCCCCGGGTCGGCGTCGTAGTGGTGGATCAGTTCGTCGGCCTCGCCGGCCGTGTTGGCGATGAGCCGGTCGGAGGCCCTCACGATCTGCGTCTCGCCGATCACGCGGGCGGCCGGTTCGGGGGTGTCGCCCTCGGCGAGCGACGCGTTCTTGACCTTGGCCATCGTGTGCATCGCGTGCACGAGGGGCGTGCCCCACCGTTCGGCGGCCAGCCAGCCGACGTGGCCGCTGAGCCAGTAGTGGGAGTGGACCAGGTCGTAGTGGCCGGGCCGGTTGCCCGCCCAGGCACGCATGACGCCGTGGGTGAAGGCGCACAGCTGGGCCGGGAGGTCCTCCTTGTTGAGGCCCTCGTAGGGGCCGGCGTCGACGTGCCGCACGAGGACGCCGGGGGCGAGCTCCACGGACGGTGGCAGCCCGCCGGCCGTGGCGCGGGTGAAGACCTCCACCTCGATGTCGATCGCGGCGAGACGTTTCGCCAGTTCCACGATGTAGACGTTCATGCCGCCGGCGTCGCCCGTGCCCGGCTGGTGCAGCGGGGACGTGTGGACGCTCAGCATGGCGATGCGCCGGGGGACGCGGTGCCCGCGCGTGCCGCGGTGGCGGCCCGGCAGCCGGAGCCGGGGCGGCGGTACCAGGGTGCCGGCGAGCCGGGACACGTACTGGCTCACGTCGTCGGTCCTTCCGCTCAGGGTCTGGGGCCGGGCCGGGACCCGTGTTCCGGACCTGTGGGCCGGTTCCCGGGGCCGGATGTGCGGGCGTAGGGGCATGGCGGAGGGGAGGCGCGTACTCCTCTCCCGTTGGCGCACAACAGTGGAAGGGCTCCTTTCATTTCCCTCTTTGCCAATTCATTACGGGGGTCGGGGCGGGTCGTGGCGGGCCCCGGGCGCGGGGCGGGCGAGGCGGGGGTGGTCCGGGGGCGGCTGGGGCGGGTCCGCGTCCGGGGCGGCGAGGGCGGTGCGCGCCGGGGGCGGTGCCGGGGCGTATCCGGGCGCGGGGCGGGCGTGGCACGGGGGCGCGGGGGCCGGGGGTGCGGGGCCGGGTGTGCGGGGCCGGGGCGGGCGGGGAGGCGCGGGGGCACGGGGGCCGGGGGTGCGGGGCCGGGTGTGCGGGGCCGGGGCGGGCGGGGAGGCGCGGGGGCACGGGGGCAGGCCGGCGCCGCGGGTGGCACGGGGGTGCGGGGGCGCGGGGGGCGGGCCGGCGCTGCGGGTGGCACGGGGGCGCGGGGCGGGCGCCCCGGGTCGCCCTCCGGCGGTGGCCGGGCCCCCGGCGGCCCGATGGGGAGCGTCTACGCTCGTCCCCATGGCCCCGCGTACGACCCGACCTGTCGGCACCCCCACTCGCGGGACCACCAACCCGAACCGGTTGCGGCGCATGGACCGCTGGATCGCGGCCGAACACGGCCCCGCCCTGCGCCGCGCGGACGCCCCGCCGGTCGCCGTGGACCTCGGGTACGGGGCGGCGCCCTGGACGGCCGTCGAGTTGCTGGAGCGGCTGCGGCGGGACGCGGACCCACGCGCGCGCGTGGTGGGCGTGGAGATCGACCCCGCGCGGGTGGCGGCGGCACGCCCCTTCGCGCGCGAGGGCCTGTCCTTCGCGCACGGGGGCTTCGAGGTGCCGGTCGACGGGCCGGTGTCGCTGATCCGGGCGGCGAACGTGCTGCGCCAGTACGACGAGGACCAGGTCCGGGAGGTGTGGGCGCGCCTGTGCGGCCGGCTCACGGCGCCGGACGGGCTGCTGGTGGAGGGCACCTGCGACGAGGTGGGGCGCCGGCACGTGTGGGTGGCGCTCGGGCCGGAGGGGCCGCGCACGGTGACGTTCGCCACGCGGTTGGGCTCGCTGGAGCGGCCGTCGGACCTGGCGGAGCGGCTGCCCAAGGCGCTCATCCACCGGAACGTGCCGGGTGAGCCCGTGTACGACTTCCTGCGGGACTTCGACCGGGCGTGGGCGGCCGCCGCCCCGTACGCCTCCCTCGGCGCCCGGCAGCGCTGGATCGCGACGGCGGCGGCACTGGGCGCGCGGTGGCCCCTGGTCGACGGCCGGAGGCGGTGGCGGCAGGGGGAGTTGACGGTGCGTTGGGAAGCGTTGGCGCCGCGCGGATGGCGGGGCGCGGGAGCCTAGCGCGCGCGGCGGTCCAGCCCGCCGCGGGGCGCGGGAGCCTAGCGCGCGCGGCGGTCCAGCCCGCCGCGGGGCGGCCGGGTGCGGACGCGAAGCACCGGGACGCGGGCGCCCGGGTGCGGACGCGGGGCGCTCGGGCGCGGACGCGGGGCTCCGGTACGCCCTGCAGGTGCGGCCGCGGGGGACGCGGGTACGCGGGGCCGGCGGGTGCGGGAGTGTAGGGCCCCGGGCCCGTCCGCGAGGGGCGGCCTGTGGACAACCCGCCCTGGTGGCGCCACCTGTGGGCAGCCTGTGGACAGTGGGGCCGGCGCCGCTCCACGACCCTGTTACTTTCGCGTTCTACATGGCACGATCGCCGGGGCACCGAAAGTTAC
Organism: Streptomyces kanasensis; assembly: GCF_043077165.1. Lineage (NCBI taxonomy): Bacteria > Bacillati > Actinomycetota > Actinomycetes > Kitasatosporales > Streptomycetaceae > Streptomyces > Streptomyces kanasensis. Next base: position 65,484 of record NZ_JBIBSF010000005.1, on the reverse strand, counting down.
TGACGGTAAATCAGATGGGGTGCGGTGCCGCCTGGTCGGTCGACGTCCGGAGGGGGAGAGCTTGTGAACCGACGCCGCTGCGTCTCTGTCGCGATCACCGTGGTGTGCGCCCTGACCGTGCTGGCGGGGCCCGCGCACGCCGCGCCCGCGCCGACACCGTCACCGGGCGCCGGCGCCCCGGTGGCACCGAAGAAGAGCCTGGAGGAGGTGCGCGCCGAGATCGACGCCCTGTACCGGCAGGCCGCCTCCGCCACGGACGCGTACAACCTCGCCGAGGAGCAGGCGAAGAAGCAGTCCGCGGAGATCGTGCGGCTGTCGAAGGCGATCGTCGACGGCCAGGAGCGGATCGACGACCTGAAGAGACGGGCGGGAGCCGCGGCTCGCGCCCAGTACCGCAACGGCGGCATCCCCGAGGAGGCGAAGCTCGTCCTCACCGACGACCCGCGCCTCTTCCTGGAGAGCACCAACCGCGTCGTGCAGGGCCAGAAGGCCACGCGGGACCTGCTGACCGAGCTCCAGAAGCGCCAGGACGACCTGGAGACGTACACCAGGGACGCCAGCGCCGAGTACGGCCGACTGGAGGCGAACCGCGTCAAGCAGGCCCGGACGAAGAAGCTCATACAGGACAGGATCGCGGCTGCGGAGCGGCTGGAGTCCCGCCTGGAGGTCGCCGAGCGGGAACGGCTGCGCGAGCTGGAGCGGCAGGCGCAGAACGACGCGCAGGCCAAGTGGCTCGCCTCCGGCGCCCTGCGGGAGATCGGCAGCAGTGCGACCGCCGAGGGCAGGAAGGCCATCGCGTACGCGACCGCGCAGATCGGCAAGCCGTACGTGTGGGGCGCCGAAGGCCCGGACTCGTTCGACTGCTCGGGGCTCACCCTGCGGGCCTGGGGCGCGGCGGGGCGGGGCATACCGCGCACGTCGCAGGAGCAGTGGCGGCTCCTGCCGCGCGTCGCGGTGCGGGACCTGCGTCCCGGCGACCTGATCATCTACTTCGCGGACGCCAGCCACGTGGGGATCTACGTCGGCGACGGCCGGATGGTGCACGCCCCGCGACCGGGGCGGGACATCACGGTCGCGGGCGCCGGCTCGATGCCGATCCTCGGCGTGGTCCGACCGGACAAGTAGGGGCGTTCAGGACACAGTGGCGCGGCTCACGGCCGCGAGGGGCGACCGTCCGCGGGGCTCCGCCGACCGCGTGATGTTTCTCATGGGGAGCGCGCCAACTACCTCCCCATGCGCGGCATATGCCGCCGACTCTTCACCGATCGCCATTCCGTTCGGACGCCGGGTGCCGCTATGGTCCCCGTCGGCGGGGCGTCGTCCGACGCTCAGCCCGCACCCTCGGGGGGAGGGAAGGAAACCGAACCGATGCCCGTACCCGCGCCCGTGCCCGCGCAGCGCCAGAGGGTGAACCCGCTCGACCTGTCGAACGGCGACCTGACCCTGCTGGTGATCGAGGACGACCCTGCGGGCACCTTCACCGTCCCGGAACTGGTCGATGCCGGCGGCGGACGGGTCCGCATACGCACCGCCCGGAACCTCACCGAGGCCGAGCGGCTCCTCACCGACGACGTGCACTGCGTCCTGGTCGACCTGGACCTGCCCGCCGACGCCCGTCGTGGCGACGACCCGCTGGCCGCCCTGCGCCACGTCCTCCAGGTGGCCCCGCGCCACGCGGTGCTCGCCCTGACCACGTCGGACCGCGCCGAACTGGCCTCCGCGGCGGTACGGGCGGGGGCTCAGGACCGGCTGTTCCGCGAGGAACTGGACGGACCGCTGCTCAGCCGGGCCATCCGGTACGCGGTGGAGCGCAAGCGCGCCGACTCGGTACAGGTGAAGCTGGCGGAGTCCCGGCTGCGGGCCCAGGAGAACGCCCGGCTGGAGCGCGGCCTCCTCCCGACGCCCCTGCTCCAGGGCTCGGACCTGCGGTTCGCCGCCCGCTACCGGCCGGGCCGCTCCCGGGCCCTGCTGGGCGGTGACTTCTACGACACGGTGCGCACCCCGGACGGCACGGTGCACGCGATGATCGGCGACGTGTGCGGGCACGGCCCGGACGAGGCGGCGCTCGGTGTGGAGCTGCGCATAGCGTGGCGGGCCCTGACGTTCGCGGGGCTCTGCGGGGACGAGCTGCTGTCGACGCTCCAGCAGGTACTGGAGCACGAGCGGGAGAGCGAGGAGATCTTCGCGACGCTGTGCACCGTGGACATCGCCCCCGACGGGCGGCGCGCGGGCCTGTGCCTCGCCGGCCATCCGGCGCCCCTGCTGGCCCGTCCCGGCCAGGGCGCCCAGCTGCTGCCGTACGAGGACGGCGGTCCGGCGCTCGGCCTCCTGCCGAGGGCGCGGTGGCCACGGCGGCAGGTGGAGCTGGGCGGCGCGTGGAGTCTGATGATGTACACGGACGGACTGATCGAGGGCCGCTCGGCGGGTCCGGGCTCACCCCGGCTGGGCCAGGACGGCATGGTCGACATGGTGAACCGCCAGCTGGCACGCGGCCTGGGCGGCGAGGACCTGCTGGAGGCCGCCGTCGCGGAAGTGCGCGAGCTGAACGGCGGCGAACTGACGGACGACGTGGCGGTCCTGCTCCTGGACCGAACCGGCCGCTGACCCACCCCGGAGCCGGAGCCGGAGCCGGGCCGGGCCCCGGAGACGGGCCCGGAGCCGTGGCGGCATGGGCGGCCCGGCCGTCGCGGTCGCCCTGGCCGCCTGGGTCGCCTTGGCCGCCGCGGACTCCCAGGCCGCCTGGGTCGCCCTGGCCGCCGGGCGGACGACGGAGCCCCGTGCCCGGCGTCCTGGGACGTCCGGCACGGGGCGGGTACGGCGGGGGGAGGGAGGGGGAGGGAGGGGCGGGGCCCCTACCGGCCGCCGTTGTACGGGCCGTACGGGCCGTCGCTGCTGGAGCCGCGGGGGCCGCGGCCGCCGCCGGACACCTGCCGCAGGGCCGGGCGGACGTCCACCATGAAGACGATGGTCGCGATGAGGCCGGCGAGCTGGAGGATCAGCATCGGCAGGAAGAGGTCGACGACGACCGTGACGCCCAGGATGATCAGCCAGAAGGACTTGCTCTGCTTGTCCGCCGCCCGGTAGGCGTCCTCACGTGCCAGGGCCGCGAAGACCAGCGCGACGGCGGCGAAGACGAGCATCGCGATGAAGAGCAGCCCGATCAGCGAGTTGAAACCGGACATCAGCATGGTGAGCACCGCCTGGTAGGTGGATGGAGCGCCTCGCGGCCAAGGTACCCGTACAACGCTCCGCGTTCCGTGAATGTGCCCGGCCGGGCCGCTCGCAGACCTGGCCGGGCCGTGCGGTCACTTCTCGCCGGCGGGCTCCGACGGGGTGTCGTTCTTGCGGGTGGCGGCCCTGCGGGTGGCGGCCGTGCGCCGGGCGGTGGGCTTCGCGCCGGGCTCGGCGGTGTCGGCCGCCTTGGTGTCGGTGGTGTCGGTCGCCGTGGTGCTGCCGGCGTCCGCCGTCGCGGTACCGTCCTGCGCCGGAGTGGTGCCGGGCTCGACGGCGATGGCGATCTCGGTGATCTCCTCGGCCGCCTCGCCCCGCCACGTCCGGACGGTCTGCTCACCGTGCTCGGCGACCTTCTCGTACGTCTCGCGGGCCTTCACCGCGTACTCGGCCGCCGCGCCGACACCCCGCAGGGCCAGGCCCTGGGCGGTCTCGCCGAGCTTCTTCAGGTCCGTGTCGAGGTTGCCGACCAGCTCGGTGACCTTGGCCTGGAGCGACGCCTGGGCCTCCTTCGCCTGCGTGCTGACCTTCTCCTGGACGACCTTGGGGTCGGTCTTGCGCAGCTCGTCGATACGGGCCGGGGCCTCGGCGGCGAGTCGGCGGGCCTGCTGCACGGCGAGGTCGGCGGTTCCGGCGGCGAAGTAGAGGGGCGTGCGCAGTTCGTCGATGATGGCCATGGTGTGGGGTCCTCCCGTGTCGCGGGGTTCTCGCGGAGTCGTCGCGGTCAGAGTTCGGTGGATCCTGCGCCTGCTGCGGCATCACCCGCGCCGGAGGCCGTGCCCGGCCCGCCGGATGTCGTACCCGGCCCGCCGGAGGACGATCCCGGCCCGCCGGAACCGGAGGTCCCGTCGGGCCCGTCGGACGTCGCATCCGGTCCGGCGGGGGCCGTGTCGAGCCCGTTCTCCTTGCGGAAGGACTCGTAGATCTGGACCAGGACCTGCTTCTGCCGCTCGGTGATGGACGGGTCCGCGAGGATGGCGGCCCGCGTCTCCAGCTCGTCGCGGTCCTGCTCGTCCAGGATCCCGGCGCGGACGTACAGCGTCTCGGCGGAGATCCGCAGCGCCTTGGCGACCTGCTGGAGCACCTCCGCGCTCGGCTTGCGCAGCCCGCGCTCGATCTGGCTCAGGTACGGGTTCGACACCCCGGCGGCCTCCGCGAGCTGCCGCAACGACAGCTGCGCGGTGCGCCGCTGCTCGCGCAGGTACTCGCCGAGGTTGCCGACGTTCAGTGATGCCATGCACCGATGGTGCACCACCTCCGCTAACAATTGCAAGCAGGCGCTTGCAGGAGTTAACCATTCGGACGTGTCCGCGTTGCCACGCGACGCAGCCCGCAGCACGCGGACATCCGAAGGACGAAAGCGGAACGCCGCACCCGCCTGCCCCCGCGCCCGGCCGGTACACCCCGCCGCGCAAGCCGCACTCCGGCGCGACGGCCGAGACGACGGCCAGGCCGCGGGATCCTCGACACCTCTCCCGCATCATCGATCTTGCCCTGGAGATCGTCGTGTTGGAGGCTGAGGCATGCAGACCCTGCCGACCTTCGTCCTTGTTCACGGCGCCTTCGCCAACTCGTTCTCGTTCGCGCCACTGCAGGCCGAGCTCGCCCTGCTGGGGCACCGCTCGGTCGCGGTGGACCTCCCGGGGCATGGGTTCGAGGCGACCTTCCCCGCGGCCTACCAGGCCCCCCAGGACTTCGACGCGCTCGCCGCGGAGCCGGGGAGCATCAAGGGGGTCACCCTCGCCGACAACACCGCCCGCGTCATGGAGGTCCTCGAACGGGCCAAGCGGAACGGGCCCACCGTCCTCGTCGCCCACAGCAGGGGCGGCATCACGGCCACCGCCGTCGCCAACGCCCGGCCCGACCTGATCGACCGGATCGTCTACGTCTCCGCCTGGTGCCCCGTCGACCTGGACGTGAACGACTACTACGCCCAGCCGGAGATGGCGGACGTCGACGCGGGGGCCTTCGCCGCCAGCCTCGTCGGGAACCCGGCCGAACTCGGCCTGCTCCGGGTCAACTTCCGCACCGCCGACCCGGCGGCGCTCGCCGCCTTCAAGGGGGCGTTCGCCGCCGACCTCACCGATGACGAGTTCCGGACCTTCCTGAACACCTTCCAGCCCGACGAGAACCTCGACGTCGGCACGTCCGCCGACCGGGCACAGGCCACCACCTGGGGCCGGATCCCCAGGACCTATGTGCGCCTGGCCGCCGACGCCAGCATGCCGCCCGCCGTGCAGGACCGCATGATCCGCGAAGCCGACGCGCTGACCCCCGACAACCCCTTCGACGTCCGGACCCTGGAAGGGAGCCACCTGCGCTGGCTCGTCCACCCGAAGCCCGCCGCCGAGTTGCTCGCCGACCTGGCGGCGCGCTGACACCCCGCCACACCGGCACCGGCACCGGCACGGGCGGGGCGGTGCCGGTGTGGCGGTGGGCGCGCCGGGCCGCCTCGCGTGAGCCGTTCCGGGCCGGCGCGGACCGCCGGCCGGCCGGGGCTTCGCGGCGCCCGCCCCTGATGGCAGCCGGCCCCGGGCCGGGGGCGAGAGGAGCCCGCTCGTCCCGTCCGGCCGCGACCACCGCGGCTCAGCGCCTCACCGGGCCCCTGACCCCGGGGGCGGCCCGCCCGCGCCCGTACCCGTGGCCACCGGGCGTTCCGACGGGCGGCCCCAGTCGCTCCACGAGCCGTCGTACACGGCGAGCCCGTCGAACCCGGCGACCTCCGCGCCCAGGGCGAGGACGCAGGCCGTCACGCCGGAGCCGCAGCTGAACAGCAGCCGCTCGGTCCTCCCGGCGACCAGCGGGGCGAACAACGCGCGCAGTTCGGGCGCGGGGCGCAGCCGCCCGGAGTCGTCCAGGAGCTCGCCGAACGGCAGGTTCGCCGCTCCGGGCATGTGGCCGCCGCGCAGCCCGGCCCGCGGTTCGGGCTCCGTACCGGCGAAGCGGCCGCGCGTCCGGGCGTCCAGCACCAGCGCGGCCGGGTCCGCGAGCGCCGCCGCGACCACCTCGGCGTCGACGAGCCACCCCGCCCGCGGCCGTGCCGTGAAGCCGCCCCGCACCGGGGCCGCGGCGTCCGGCGCGCGCTCCTCCACCGGCAGCCCCGCGGCGGTCCAGGCGGGCAGGCCGCCGTCCAGTACGGCGACCCGGTCGAAGCCCGTCGCCCGCAGCATCCACCAGGCGCGGGCGCTGGAGTAGACGCCGGCGGTGTCGTAGACCACCACGGTGCTCGTGTCGTCGACGCCGAGGGCCCGCAACTCCTCGGTGAAGGCGGCCGGGCCGGGCATGGTGTGCGGCAGGGGCGAGGCGTGGTCGGAGAGCGGGCCGTCGAGGTCGAAGCGCCGGGCGCCCGGAACGCGCCGGTCGGCGTCCCGGTGCGCGCCGACCGACGCGTCGAGCACGACGAGCCCGGGCACCGCCAGGCGGGCCGCCAGCCAGGTCGGGTCCACCAGGGGACCGGGGAGCGCCGCATCCGCCACGACGGCCGAAGCCCCGGGCGGGCTCCCGTCGGGAACCTCGGAGGAACTCCGATCGGGGTCCCCGGACGGGACTTCGTGAGAAGCCCCACAGGGCGCCCCGGGCTCCCCGGACCGAGCCCCGGCCGGGGTCCCAGCCGCCACCCCGGGCAGCGCCCCCGACGCCACCCCGGGCAGCGCCCCGGACGCCATGCCGGACGGGCGCCCGGGCGGGGCCTCCTCCGGCTGCTGTCGTCGTCCCGTACCGGTCATGTGTCCTCCTCGGAGCGGTCGGTCGTCACGATCGGCAGGGCCGTCAGCTCGTCGACGGCCGCCGCGCAGGCGGCGCCGCTCGGGGCCGTGAGCAGCGCCATGCCCAGCCGGTCCGCCGACGACCTGAGCGGCGACACCGGGTCCCCCGGTTCCACCTCGACGTCCCACCCCACGACCCGGCCCGCCGCGAGCCGGGGCCGGGGCGCCACCGCGGTCACGCGGCCGGGCGCCGCGGTGAGGAACACCGTCGCCGCGGCGGCCGCCAGCGGACCGCCCGGCTCCTCGCGCGGACCCTCGCCGACGGCCCAACCGAGGGCCGCCCGGCGCCAGTCGACGCCGCGGGTGAGACGTACGAGGTCGGCGATGCCGTCGCCGCCGGGCCGGTTGTGCGTCTCGATGACGGTCACGCGGTCGCCGTGGACCTTGACCTCGGTGTGGGCCGGGCCGTCCACCAGCCCCACGGCGTCGAGGAGTTCGGCGACGGCCCGCTCCACGCGGGTGCTCCCCGGGCCGTCGAGCGAAGGCGCCGGCATGAGATGGGCGAGTTCGACGAAGCCCTCCCCCGCCGTGCGCTTCTCGGCGATGCCGAGGCAGGTGTGGCGCCCGCCGGACGAGAGCGTCTCGACGCTGAACTCCTGCCCGGGTACGTACCGTTCGAGCAGGGTGGCGGGGGTCCGGCGGTCGGCCGGCAGGTCGGCGGGGGTGCGGACGAGCGTGACGGCGTTGCTCCCGGTGCCCGCCACCGGTTTGGCGACGACCGCCGTGCCCGGACGCCCGTCGAAGAGACGTGCCACCGCCTCCGGGTCGTCACCCGCCGCGAACGCCGGGTTCAGGTGCGGTGCCGCGCGGTGCAGTGCCCGGCGCATCGCGAGCTTGTCGCGGGTGGCGCGTACGGCCTCCGGTGGGGTTCCGGTCGCGCCGAGGTGCCGTGCCGCGACGGCCGCCGGTTCGAGCCCCAGCTCGGTGAGCGAGACGACGGCGGCCGGGGCGAGGGGCCGCAGTACGGCGTCGACGAAGGCCAGGAAGGTGGGGGCGTGCTGGTAGTCGACGGAGTGCTGCACGACGTGCCGGCGCGGGCGGGTGGCGGGCCGGCACGGGTGCACGGCGGACCGGGACGGGTGCGGGGGCACGGCCACCGTGGGCGCGCCGTGTTCCGGGGCGCCTCGGCCGACCGGGTCGTACGTGCCGCGGTCGAGGGGGGCCGCCCCGGGCAACCGTACGTGGACCACGTCGACGGGCAGGGTGGCCGCCGCCCGCGCGACCGCAGCGTCAGCGCCGAGGACGACGAGCGTCACGGCCCGCCCGGCACCCCCGCGGCCGCCCACGTCACCCACGCCCCCGTCGACCGCGCCACCCGCGCGCCACACGCGGCCGCCCACACACCGCCCATGGGCCCCGCGCACCAGGCGACACCCACGCACCACGCGTCGACGTCCACGCACCGCCCGGCGCCGGCGCCACGCGCGGCCGGGCGGCGGGTGCGCGGCACAGGTCCCCCAGGCGCATCTCCCCCAGGCGCATCTCCCCCACCCCCTCGGCTGATCGTAACCGTCCCCCCGCCTCACCCCACCCCGGTCGCGCCCGCCAACTCCCGTGGCAGCGGCCGAGTGTGCAGCACCTCCAGCCGGGAGACGGCGCGGGTGAGGGCGACGTACAGGCGGTGTGCGCCGCGCGCCTCGGCCTCGACCACGGCGGCGGGCTCGGCGAGGACCACCTGGTCGTACTCCAGGCCCTTGGCGAGGCCCGCCGGCAGCACCGTGACGCGCGGGGCGCCTGCGGTGACGTCCCCGGGGTGGCCGGTCGCCACACCCGCCGCCGTGAGGGCGCCGCGCAGCTCCTCGTACGCGGCGTCCGGGGTGATGACGCCGATCGAGCCGTCACGTCCGAGCGCCGCCCGCACGGCGTCGACCACCGCCGCCTCCAGCCGGTGCACCCGGCGGACGGTCACCTCGCCGTCCCGCCGCACGGACCGGGCGGGCGGTACGTCGACGTCGAGGGTGCCGAGCAGCCGGTTGGCCAGGTCGACCACCGCGCCCGGCACCCGGTAGCCGGCCGTCAGCGCGGTGATCCGCGCGTCCGGGCGGCCCAGGTGGGCGAGGTGTTCCCGCCAGTCCCGGGCGGCCCAGGGGGTGGTGCCCTGGGCGAGGTCGCCGAGCACGGTCAGCGACCCGGAGGCGGCGGTGCGGCGCGCGACGGCCCGGCACTGCATCGGGGACAGGTCCTGCGCCTCGTCGACGACGATGTGGCCGTACCCGGAGGGCCGTTCGAGCAGCGCGGCCAGCTCGTCGAGGAGGAGCAGGTCGGCGGTGGTCCAGCGGGCCGACCGGTACGAGCGCGAGGGCCGGGGCCGGCGGAGCGCGGCGCGTTCGGCGGGGGTGAGGGCCTCGTCGCGGGGGTCGGCCAGCACCTCGGCGAGCACCTGCTCGGGGGTGGCCTTCGGCCAGCAGGCGTCCACCAGCCGCGAGACCGGCCGCGCCCGCGCGGCGCGCCGTTCCCAGGCCGCGCCCACCGGTCCCGCCCGCCGCTCGGCACGGTCCCGCAGGGCGCGTACGAAGCGGTGGCGCACCCGTTCGCGACCGACCGCGTAGGGCGGGACGTCGGTCCGTACCCGCTCGACGACCGCGGCGAGTTCGTCCACCGGGACGCGCCACCGGTAGGCGCCGTCCGGGAGGACCAGCTCGCCGGTGGGGGCGGCCACGCGCGCGTAGAGGGCCCTGCGCAGGACGCCGGCCATGCGGGCGTCGTGCTTCACCAGCGCCGCCGCCGCGGTGTCCTCGGCGCGCGGCTCGTGGCCGACCGTGCGGGCCACCTCCTCCTCGACGGTGGTCTGGCGCACGTCCCGTTCGCCGAGCGCGGGGAGGACCTCGGCGACGTACGCGAGGAACGCCCGGTTGGGGCCGAGGATCAGCAGCCCGCCGCGGTCGACGCGGCGCGGGTGGGTGTAGAGGAGGTAGGCGGCGCGGTGCAGGCCGACGGCGGTCTTGCCGGTACCGGGCGCGCCCTGCACGCAGAGGGACGTGCCGAGCGGGGCGCGGACGAGGTCGTCCTGCTCGGGCTGGATGGTGGCGGCGATGTCGCGCATGGGCCCGACGCGGGGCCGCTCGATCTCGGCGGCGAGCAGCCCGCGGGACGGGTCGCCGTACGTGCCGGGGCCCGGTGACGCACCGGTCCCGGTCGGCTCGGCGGTGGTGGGCGCGTCGAGGTGTTCGTCCTCCAGGCCGGTGAGGTCGGCCGCGTCGCCCCGGCTGTGCGGGGCCCATCCGAAGCGGCGCCGGACCCGTACGCCCTGGGGGTCGTCGGGCCGCGCCTGGTAGAACGCGCGGGCCACGGGTGCCCGCCAGTCGACGACGAGCGGCGGTTCGGCGGGGTGGGTGCTGATGCGGCGGCGGCCGATGTGGTGGTGGCGGCCGTCGGAGTGGTCGAGGCGGCCGAAGAAGAGGGGCCCGGGCTCCTCCTCGCGCAGCGCCTTGGCGTGGCTGCGCAGGTGGTACCCGAGGGCCTCGGCGTCCGCGCCGGACGCGGCGACGTCCTCACCGGTCACGACGCGTTCCTCGGCTGCGCCGACCATGCGCTCCAGTGCGGCCCGGCAGGTGTCGTGGAAGGCCCGTTCCCGGGTCAGCTCATGATCGAGTGGCGTCATTCCCCCGAGAATAACGCAACTGAGTAACTTTTCTAACTGGGTAACATCCTCCCTCGAGGCGCCGACTACGCCCGCCGCCCCTCCCCACCCGGCTCGTCACCGAGCCCTCCGATCAGCTGCCGGAAGGCCACCTCCGCCGCCGCGACCGCGTCCGGCAGCACGTCGTCCGCGCTCTCGCCGGCGTCGACGCGCCGCCAGTTGTCCTCCGCGAGCACCCGCAGCACCGCGACGACCTGCCCCGCCGCCAGCCGGGCGCCGACGCCCCCGCCGAGCGCCTCGGCCAGCGCGCCCTCGGCGGCGGCCTGGTGCCCGTGGAGCCGGGCGAGCAGGCTCGGCGTCCCGTACAGCAGCCGGTGGAAGGCGAGGACCGACGGTTCGTCGCTCAGCCCGGTGACGGGGTCGCGGCGGTCGAGCCCGTCGAGGAAGTGCCGGTGCAGCGCCGTGAGCGGCCCGACGCCCGCGGGGCGCCCGGCGACCACCCGGGCCGCCTCGTCGCGGTGGTCGGCGAACCGGTGCACGACCAGGTCCTCCTTGGTGGGGAAGTACCGGAACAGCGTCGGCTTCGACACCTCCGCCGCCGCGGCGACCTCGGCGACCGACACCCGGTCGAAGCCGCGCTCCAGGAAGAGCGAGATCGCCGTGTCGGACAGGGTCCGGTACGTCTGCCGCTTCTTCCGCTCCCGCAGCCCGGGCCCGCCACCGGCGGGGGTGCGCACCGTCGACTCAGCCATCGGAGCGCTCCAACAGGATCCGGACGCCGTCCAGCAGCCGCTCCAGGCCGAAGCGGAACTCGTGGTCCGGGTCGTCCGGCTGGTCCAGGACCCCCGACTCCAGCGCCCGCGCCACCCGCGGGTACCGCTCCGGGTCCGCCAGGCGCCGCAGGGTGCGGCCGTACCGGGCCATGACCTGTTCGGGCGTCTCGCCGGTCGCGGCCATCGCGGCACCGAGGTCGGCCGTCATGCCCGCCTCGCTGCGGACGAAGCCGCCGACCAGCAGCACCACGGAGATCTTGGCGCCCTCGTCCAGCGCCGTCCCCGCGAGCGCCTCCATGCCCGCTTCCCACCAGGCCACCGAGTTGGGCGTGGCCGGAGGCCCGGAGATCGGGACGCGCAGGAGCCAGAGGTTCCGCCGGAACACCGCGCGCTGCGCCCACGCCCAGCGGGTCAGCCCCTCGCGCCAGCCGGTGCCCGGCGGGGGCGGGGGCGGCGGGGCGCCGACGGCGGCGTCCTGCATCAGCACGTACAGCTCGTCCTTGGCGCCGACGTACCGGTACAGGGACATCGTGGACACGCCGAGCTCCTTGGCGACCCGGCCCATGGACACCGCGGACAGCCCTTCGGACGCGGCCACCGCCACCGCCGCGTCGACGATCGCGTGCACGCTCAGCCCCGGCCTCGGACCCTTCGAGGGGCGTTCACGCAGCCCCCAGGCGGCCTCCAGGCCGGGCGTGAGCCCCGTACCGCCACTGTCCTCCACCGGTGCCACCCTCCAGCCGAACCACCCGTACCACCCGCGCCCGGGCCACCTCGCCGCCCGGCGCGCCGGGACGCTTGACGCCCATCCTAGTAATGCGTAAGGCTTACGCAGTAACGCGTATGCCATACGCAGTAAAGGGGATCGCCATGCCCGGCACCGCCGCCATCGAGGCCACCGGCCTCCGCAAGTCCTACCGACACGTCCCGGTCCTCGACGGCCTCGACCTCCACGTTCCGCGCGGGGCCGTCTTCGCGCTCCTCGGCCCCAACGGCGCCGGCAAGACGACCACCGTCCGCGTCCTCGCCACCCTCACCGCCCCCGACGGCGGCCGGGCCCGCGTCGCCGGGTACGACGTGGTCGCCGAGCGCGCCCGGGTACGGCGGGCGATCAGCCTCACCGGCCAGTTCGCGGCCGTCGACGACGACCAGACCGGGGCGGAGAACCTCCGCATGATGGCCCGGCTCTCCGGTCTGTCCCGCCGGGACGCCCGCCGCCGCACCACCGAGCTGCTCGAACGCTTCGCGCTGGCCGACGCGGCCGACCGCCCCGCCCGCACCTACTCCGGCGGCATGCGCCGCCGTCTGGACCTCGCCGCCGGCCTGGTCGGCGAACCGGACGTCGTCTTCCTCGACGAGCCGACGACGGGCCTCGACCCGCGCAGCCGCCAGGAGTTGTGGCAGGTGGTGCGCGACCTGTCCGCGCGCGGCGCGGCGGTGCTCCTCACCACCCAGTACCTGGAGGAAGCCGACCAGCTGGCCGACACCGTCGCCGTGCTGGACGGGGGCCGCGTCGTCGCCGAAGGCACCGCGGACGCCCTCAAGGCACGGGTCGCCGGCCACCGCCTGGACGTCGTCGCCACGGACGCCGCCGCCTACGCGCGCCTCGCCCCGCACGCCGTGCGCCGCACCCCCGACACGCTCACCCTGGGCATCGCCACCGACGGCACGGCCGCGCACGTACGGGCCCTGCTCGACGCCCTCGACCCGCACCGGTCGGACATCGCCCGCTTCACGCTCCACAGCGCCACGCTCGACGACGTGTTCCTGGCCCTGACCGCCACCCACCCCACCACGGACGCCGGACCGACCGCCCCCACCACCGACCACCGGGAGAACACCCGTGCCTGACGCCTCCGCCGCCCTCACCCTCGTCGCCCGCGGCATCCGCCAGAACCGCCGCAACCCCGACGCGCTCCTCACCGCGATGGTGCTGCCGGTGATGCTGATGCTGATCTTCGTCTACTTCTTCGGCGGCGCCATCGACACCGGGACGTCCACCTCGTACGTCACCTACGTCGTCCCCGGCGTGCTGCTGCTGTGCGCCGGTTTCGGCGCCTCCACGACCGCCGTGCGCGTCAGCGAGGACATGCGGGCCGGCATCGTCGACCGGTTCCGCTCGCTCGACGTGGGCCCGACCGCGATCCTCGCCGGGCACGTCGGCGCGAGCGTCGCCCGCAACGTCCTGTCGACGGCCCTCGTCCTCGGCGTCGCGTACCTGATCGGCTTCCGCCCGCAGGCCGGACCCGCCGCCTGGGCCGCCGCCCTCGGGCTGCTGTTCGCGTTCGTGCTGGCGGTGTCGTGGTTGTCGGCGGCGGCCGGGCTGCTGGCGCGCTCACCGGAGGCGGCCGGCGGCTTCACCTTCCTGATGATGTTCCTGCCCTACCCGAGCAGCGCGTTCGTGCCGATCGACACCATGCCGGGCTGGCTCCACGGCTTCGCCGAGCACCAGCCGGTCACACCGGTCATCGAGTCACTGCGGGGGCTCCTCCTCGACCAGCCCGTCGGCGACGCCCCGTGGACCGCGCTGGCCTGGTGCGCCGGGCTGCTGCTGCTGGCACCGGCGCTGGCGGCGACCCTCTTCCGAGCCCGCACACGCTGACCACCGACCACGACACGACCACCCGTCCCCCGTCAGAAGACGTCGGGGCACCAAGCGCGGCGGGACGCCCGGAAGAGGACGTCCGCGCGGGCGGCCGCGCCCGTCGTCGCCTCCTCCACCCGCCCCAGCGCCGCGAGCCGCGTCACCGACTCGTCGCCCAGGTACAGCGCGCCCAAGTCCGCCACGTCCAGGGCCAGGTCGGCCCGCGTGGCGGTCGGCGTGCAGGAGGCGCCGTCCCGTGACGCGTCCAGCAGGAAGCGGCCCCCGGTCAGGCCGTCCGTGTCCCGCACGTCGAGCACCAGCGAGCCCTCCGTCGCGTACGCACGCGCCTCCAGGGCCCGCACGACGTCGAGGATCCGCACCCACAGCATGTCGGCGTGGGTGACGACGCGGGCGGCCCGCGGGTCCGGCAGCAGCAGCGGCAGCAGGTCGTCGGGGGCGCGGTAGCCGCTGTCGACGAGCGTCACCCAGTCGATCGCGCAGACGTACCGCCACAGGGCGCGCTCGGCCGCCGGCGTCAGGGCGATCAGATCCCGCACGGTGGCGGTGTTCATCGGCTGCTTGCCGTCGTCCCACGTCTCGTCGGCGGCGTAGGCCACGTACCCCTCCAGCTCGCCGGAGGCCGAGCGGTACGTCGCGTAAAACGGTTCCGTCCACCGGTCGCTCGCCGGCACGTCCTCGCCGGTGCGCCGCTGCCAGTCGCGCGCGCTGCGGCTGACCATGCCGTGCCGCACGGCCCGGACGCGGTCGTACAGCTCCGGACCGAGCTTGCGGACGGCCGCGCCGTCGACGAGGTCGATGCGCCCGCCGTCCTCCGGCCCGGACCAGCGCGGGTCCAGGCCCGCGCGGCGCAGGTCGACGCGCCAGTGCGTCAGCCAGGAGGCCGGACCGAAGCCGAACCGGCCGTATATCGGGTACTCGGCGGCGATGAGCGTCGCCAGCACGTCACCCCGCTCCCGGGACTCCGCCAGCTCGGCCCGCATCATCCGGCCCAGCAGGCCGCGGCGCCGGTGCGTGGGCGAGACGGTCACGGCCGACACGGCACTCGCCGGGACCGCGGCGCCGCCGACCGCCGTCACCTCCTGCGCGAAGGACCGGAACGTCGCCACGCACCGCCCGGTGTCCGGGTCGAACGCCCCGCGCGTACGGGGGAAGTCCTGGTGCGGGAGCCGGATGGCGACCTCCTCGGCGGAGGGGGTCGGCGGCCGCAGGAAACCGGTGTGCAGGGCGCGGAGCCAGTCGGGGAAGTCGTCCTCGGTGAGCGTGCGGACGACGGGGGCGGCGTCGGAGGTCATGGCGCCACGCTAGACAGCGGAACGACGGCGACGCATCCGGTTTCCCCGGCAGGGGCCCCCGACAGGCCACCCCGGCCGAGAGCGACGTGCCGCGGGCACCCGGACCCCGACCGACGAACCGAGAACCGGTCACCAAACACTCCGGCCCGTCCCCGCCCCCCAGATCCCCGGCTCAGGACAGCAGATCGTCGACCTGGGCCTCGCCGTCGCGGTAGCGGCGGGCGATCTCGGCGCTGCACTCGTCGGCGGTGCGCTGCAGTTCGTGCCGGCGCCGCGAAATCTCCTGCTCGTACCGCGCGAGCCGCGCCATGGCCTCGCGCAGCTCCTCGTCGGTACGGGCGTCCAGGTCCGACAGCTCGACCTCGGCGAGCATCTCCGCGGCCAGCAGCCGGTACTCCTCGCCGCGCGGCGTGGACAGCGTGAGGTGCCGCGCGGAGTTGGGCCGACGCCGTGACGGCGCGTCGGCGAGGATCTCCGGCAGCCGGTGCACCACCGGCACCTCCGGCACGGCCCGGCTCGCCAGCTCGGCGCGGAGGATGTCGACGCGCCCCTGCAACAGCCGCCGCACGTAACTGAGGTCGGCCTCGTCGGTGTGCGAGTCACGGCGCAGCGCGCGCACTTCCTCCAGCCGCAGCGCCCGCAGGTCGAGCGCGTGGGCGTACTCGGGGTGCGGGACGGCGTCGAGGGCGGCGAGGGCGCCGACGGCCCGGGTCGTACCGGCGGTGGGCGGTTCGGCGGGGGTGCGCTGTATCGGCGGGCGGGACCGGTCGAAGCCCGAACCGGCACAGGTGGTCCGTGCGGGGCCGGGTGTCTGCCCGGCGCCAGGTGTGCTCATGTGTTCCGTCCCCTCGACCGGTGCGTCAGCCGCACCGCCTGACAGGCATGGTGCCACTCCCGCATGGGAAGTGCAGGTGCTCTGCACCCGTTCGGCCCTCGGTAAGTTGGGGCGCATGCGAGCAGTGGTACAGAGGGTCGACGGGGCGAGGGTCGAGGTCGCGGGCGAGACGGTGGGCGAGGTGACCGGTGAGGGGCTGTGCGTCCTCGTCGGCGTCACGCACGACGACACCCCGGAGAAGGCGGCGCAGCTGGCGCGCAAACTGTGGAGCGTCCGCATGTTGGACGGCGAGAAGTCCTGCTCCGACGTGAATGCACCCTTGTTGGTGATTTCGCAGTTCACCCTCTACGGGGACGCCCGCAAGGGCCGCCGCCCCACCTGGAACGCGGCGGCTCCCGGGGAGGTGGCCGAGCCCCTGGTGGACGAGGTGGTGGCACGGCTGCGGGAGCTGGGGGCGACCGTGGCGACGGGCCGGTTCGGTGCGCAGATGCGGGTCTCGCTCACGAACCACGGCCCGTTCACGCTAATCGTCGACGTCTGAGCCGCCCCCGACGAGTGGCGGGGCCCTGGTGGGTCCCCCCGCAGGGGTCGGCGGCGACAGCGGGGCCACTTCCGCGGGTAGCCGAGGCCGCCGACCCCGAGAAGGTCACCGCCACCGCCACCGCCCACCGACACCGGCCCGGCACCGGCACCGGCCTACGGCTCGACGACCGGCTCCTGGGCGGCGGCCGTGGTGCCCACGATGAGCGGCGCGTCCACGGGCACGTTGCGCTTGACCAGGGCCAGGGCGATCGGACCCAGCTCGTAGTGGCGGACCGCCGTCGTGACGAAGCCCAGCTGCCGGCCCTCGGGACCGTCCGCGGCAAGTCGGACGGGCGTGCCGTGCGCCGGGAGGTGCACCTCGCTGCCGTCCAGGTGCAGGAAGACCAGGCGCCGCGGCGGCTTCCCCAGGTTGTGGACGCGCGCGACGGTCTCCTGCCCGCGGTAGCAGCCCTTCTGGAGGTGGACGGCCGACCCGATGAGGCCGATCTCGTGCGGGATGGTGCGGTGGTCCGTCTCGTGGCCGAGGCGCGGGCGGTGCGCCTCGACGCGCAGCGCCTCGTGGGCGAGCGTCCCGGCCGGCGGCCCGTGCTCCCCGGCGTACGCCTCCAGCTCGCCGCGGGGCAGGAACAGCTCACGGCCGTGCGGGGTCTCCCGCACGACGACGCCGTCGGGCACCGGGGCGATCGACCCGGCGGGCAGGTGCACCACCGCGTACGCGTCGGTGCGGTCGGCGACCTCGACGCGGTAGAAGAACCGCATCGACTCCAGATAGGCGAGGAGCGCCTCGCGCGTGCCGGGCTCGACGTGCGCCCAGACCGTCGTGCCGTCGTCGACGAGGTACAGCGCGTGTTCGATGTGGCCGTTCGCGGAGAGGATCAGCGCGTCGGCGGCGCGGCCGGGCGGCAGTTCGCTGACGTGCTGGGTGAGGAGCAGGTGCAACCAGCTCAGCCGGTCGTCGCCGCTGACGGTGATGACGCCCCGGTGGGAGAGGTCGACGAACCCGCGGCCGGCGACGAGGGCGCGCTGTTCGCGGAACGGATCGCCGTAGTGCGCGGCGACACCTTCGTCCCGCCCCTCGGCGGGGACGGCGCCGGGCAGGGAGAGCAGGGGGCTGGTCGGTGTACGTCGCTGCATGGCGTCCAGCCTACGACCCGCTGTTCGGCTCCTCCGCCGCCGCCTTCCCAGGCGCCTCCCCCCGCGCCCGCTCCACCTGAGCCCCCTGCGCGTCCGCCCCCCGCGTCGCGGCCCCCTTCGCCCCGGACTTCCGCCGCGCCTCCTCCGTACAGGCACCGCAGCGCCCGTAGATCGCGAAGTGCTTCATGTCGGTGTCGAAGCCGAAGGTGTCGAGGAGCTTGCGGGTGAACTCGGCGGCCACCGACACGTCGGCCTCGATGACGTCGTCGCAGTCCCGGCAGACGAGGTGGAGGTGGTGGTGGCGGTCGGCGAGGTGGTAGGTGGGGGCGCCGGGGCCGAGGTGGGCGTGGCTGACGAGGCCCAGCTCCTCCAGGAGCTCCAGGGTCCGGTAGACGGTGGAGACGTTGATCCCGGCCGCGGTCTTGCGGACCTGCGTGAGGATGTCGTCGGGCGTGGCGTGGCCCAGCACGTCCACCGCCTCCAGGACGAGCTGGCGCTGCGGCGTCAGCCGGTAGCCGCGCTGCCGGAGGTCGCTCTTCCAGTCGGTGCTCACCACGCGCTCCAGTGTAGGAGCACCGACCGGCGTTCCCGGGCCTACTTGAAGAACGCGATGCCGTCGTCCGGCAGGTCGCCCAGGCTCTTCGCCATGGCCTCGACCTCCTCGGGCGTGACGACCTTCTTCAGGTGCGCCGACATGTAGGGGCGCAGCGGCACCTCGGGGGTGGCCTTCTCGCCGACCCACATGAGGTCGCTCTTGACGTAGCCGTACAGCCGCTTGCCGCCGCTGTACGGGCCCGAGGCCGCGGTGCGGGCGACGGCGTCGGTCGCGATGTCGATCTGCGGCTTCTTGTCGGCGAGCTCGCCGTACCACACCTCGACGATGCCCTGGTCGCGGACCATGACGACCTCGACCTTGCGGTGCGCGTCGATCCGCCAGTAGCCGCTCTCGCTCTCCAGCGGGCGGACCTTGTTGCCCTCGGCGTCCAGGACCCAGGAGTGGGAGACGTACTCGATGAAGTCACGGCCGTCGTGGGAGAAGGTCACCGACTGGCCGAAGTTGCACTTCTCGGAACCGGGGAAGTCGGAGACGCCCGCGCCCTCCCACGTGCCGAGGAGGAACGCGAGGGGGACGAGGTCCGGGTGCAGGTCGGACGGGATCTGGATCATGGTGTCTGGCTGCTCTGGCGATCTGTGCGGGTGCGGGTGGTCAGCGCTGGCCCTGGTACAGCTTCTTCACGGTCAGCCCGGCGAAGGCGAGGACGCCGACGCAGACCAGGACCAGCAGGGCGGAGAAGAAAGCCTCAAGCACGGGGTGCTCCTCGGTGGCGGTGGGCGGTATGGGGGCCGGGTCCCAGCCTAATGGGTGGACCCGCCGCCCTCCGTGTGAGGTGAGTCCCCCGCGCCGCCGCCCCGGCCCGGGCGGCCACCCGGCCCGGCGGGACCGGGCCCACTACAGTTCGGACCATGGCGAAGAAGCTCGTGATCAAGGTGACCGCCGGGGCCGACGCGCCCGAGCGGTGTTCGCAGGCGTTCACCGTGGCGGCGGTCGCCGCGGCCAGCGGGGTCGAGGTGTCGCTGTGGCTGACCGGTGAGTCCTCGTGGTTCGCGCTGCCCGGCCGGGCGGCGGAGTTCGAGCTGCCGCACGCCGCGCCGCTGCCCGACCTGATCGCGTCGGTCCAGGCGGCCGGCCGGATCACCCTGTGCACGCAGTGCGCGGCGCGCAGGGAGATCACGGAGGGGGACCTGATCGAAGGCGTGCGCATCGCGGGCGCGCAGGTGTTCCTCAGCGAGATCATGGAGGACGGGGTCCAGGCCCTCGTCTACTGAGGCGGACGGGCGGGCGCGGCCGACCCGGCTACGGTCCGGGCCGGCTCCTGCCGTCCAGCTCCGCCCACCAGGCGTCGGACTCCGGGTCGCCGCCCGGGCCCACCCGGTCGGGGTCCCACCGGCCGGAGTCCACGAGGCCGGCGCCCGTCCGGTCGGCGGGCGTCCGATCGGCGCCCGTCCGGTCGGCGGGGTCCGCGGGCGAGCGGTCGGCGGGGGGCGGGAGGTTCGGGGGCGGTTCGTCCCACCAGCGGTCGTCGGGGCCCCGGCGGTTCGCCGCGATGGCCGCGAGCGGCGGCAGGACCATGGCCGCGAAGGCCATCCCGACGGCGGCCTCGGTGGACCAGAGGCGCACGAAGGACCAGGCGCTGACGAAAAGGGCCAGGCACGTGCCCATCAGCGCGAAGTAGGTGCGCCGGCGGCGTGCGTACACCCTTCCAGGGTAAGACCGCAGGGCCGCACCTCAAGTCCCGGAAAGCGTCCAACCCCCAGGAGGTGCGGCCCTGCGGCCGTTCGTCGTGCCGTGCGTCAGACGGCGATGGCGACCTCGGCGAGGCCACCGGTCCGGACGGCGACCTTGCGGTCCGCCGTGGCGCCCGGCACGAGGGCGCGGACGGTCCAGGTGCCCTCCGCCGCGTAGAACCGGAACTGGCCGGTCGCGGAGGTGGGGACCTCGGCGGTGAACTCGCCGGTCGAGTCCAGCAGCCGGACGTAGCCGGTCACGGGCTCGCCGTCGCGGGTCACCTGGCCCTGGATGGTGGTCTCACCGGGCTTGATCGCAGAGGCGTCGGGGCCGCCGGCCTGTGCTCCACACATGTCGTTTCTGTCCTTCGCGTCGCAGGTCGGGCGGGGGTTACTTGGCGGGGCCGAGCTCGATCGGCACGCCGACGAGGGAGCCGTACTCGGTCCAGGAGCCGTCGTAGTTCTTGACGTTCCCCTGGTCGAGCAGCTCGTGCAGCACGAACCAGGTCAGGGCCGAGCGCTCGCCGATGCGGCAGTACGCGATGGTGTCCTTCGCCAGGTCGACCTGCTCCTCGGCGTACAGCGCGCGGAGCTCCTCGTCGGACTTGAAGGTGCCGTCGTCGTTGGCGTTCTTGGACCACGGGATGTTGCGGGCGCTCGGCACGTGGCCGGGGCGCTGCGACTGCTCCTGCGGGAGGTGCGCCGGGGCGAGCAGCTTGCCGCTGAACTCGTCGGGGGAGCGCACGTCGACCAGGTTGAGGCTGCCGATCGCGGCCACCACGTCGTCGCGGAAGGCGCGGATGGAGGTGTCCTGGGCCTTGGCCTTGTACTCGGTGGCCGGGCGGTTCGGGACCTCGGAGCCGTCGACCAGGTCGCGGGAGTCGAGCTCCCACTTCTTGCGGCCGCCGTCGAGGAGCTTGACGCTCTCGTGGCCGTAGAGCTTGAAGTACCAGTAGGCGTACGAGGCGAACCAGTTGTTGTTGCCGCCGTAGAGGACGACGGTGTCGTCGTTGGCGATGCCCTTCGCGGAGAGGAGCTTCTCGAAGCCCTCCTGGTCGACGAAGTCGCGGCGCACCGGGTCCTGGAGGTCCCGCTTCCAGTCGATGCGGACGGCGTTCTTGATGTGGTTCTTGTCGTAGGCCGACGTGTCCTCGTCGACCTCGACGAGGACCACCTTCGGGTCGTCGATGTGGGCCTCGACCCAGTCGGCGTCTACCAGGACGTCGCTGCGGCTCATGCTGAGTTCTCCTCCGGGGCAGTCTGCGGCGGGATGCGGGTGCGGAAGGTCGCGCCGAGCGCTCTACGCGTACGAGGGTGCGGGGCGGCCGCGGCACGGGGAAGGCCCCCCGAGCGGGAAGGGCCGAAACTTGCGGGGTCTGCGGGCCCCGCTCAGACGGTGCGACAGAGCATGGCGGCGACGCGGCACAGGTCTACTGCCCGCCGCTTCGTGAGGTCCGCCTGTCGCTTCGTCATGGCACCGATCGTAGGGACGGACCGGCGTTCGTGTCACCGGCGTGTCGCATGGTGAGACGGGATCATCCGCATTCCGGGACGGCAGGGGCTTGGGGTCGGCGTCCCGGCACGTCGCGGCGGGGCCGTTCCCGCCGTCGGTCTACGGTGCGGACGCAGCCGTCTCGCCATGTGGGAACGGGGGCCGTTCGGCCCTCCCGGGCCGCCCCGCCCCACCGTGCCCCGCCGCGCCCTTCCACGCCCCGCGCCGCCCCGCCGCAGCCGGGCGGCGCCGGGGCGGTCAGCCCGTCAGGACGACGTCCCGGCCGCCGACGGTGACGGCGAGCCCGTCCGGCGCCGCCTCGACCTTCTCTATCGCGAGACCGGCCGGGAAACCGCTGACCGGGCGGTCGAAGTCCGTACGCTGACGGACGAG
The DNA here is from genome assembly GCF_043077165.1 of Streptomyces kanasensis. Taxonomy (NCBI): domain Bacteria; kingdom Bacillati; phylum Actinomycetota; class Actinomycetes; order Kitasatosporales; family Streptomycetaceae; genus Streptomyces; species Streptomyces kanasensis. Next base: position 43,556 of record NZ_JBIBSF010000005.1, on the reverse strand, counting down.
TTCCTCGATGCCGGGGAGGCCCTCGCCGGGCACCTCGTCCGCCCGCACCCGGAGGGTGTCGCCGTCCACGACGCTGACGGTGGATAGCACGCTGCGGGTCACCGTCTGCCCCAGGAACTCGACGCTGCCGGTGACCTTGATCTTGCCGTCGCCGCCGTAGGCCAGCGTGACGTCGCTGTCGGAGGTCTTGCGCAGCTCGTCGTACGAGATGCGGGCGGTGCCGGTGGCCGTGGCGGCGACGGCCCGGGAGTAGTCGCCCTCCAGGCGGACGTCATGCAGCTCTGCCTGGAGCTCGCCGACCCGCACCCGGCGGTCACCGGCGGTCACCTCCAGGCCGGTCAGGGCGACGTCGACCCGGTCGAACTCCTTCGCGAGGAGCTGCGTCAGGAAGGGGAAGCCGCCGATCGAGACGTCCGGCTCCGCCGAGAGGCCCTGATTGGCCTGAATCCTCCCCGCGGCCTCCCTCTCGGCCACGCCGGCCGCCAGCCGGTCGCCCACGACGAGGAGCCCGCCGAGGACGACGGCGATGATCAGGAGTTTTCGCAGTGCTCGCATGGCTCGGTGTCTCCCCCGCCTCTTGGTGCCCGGCCCCCGACGACGTGAAGATCGACGTACGGGGTTACCCATTGGTTCCCTGGGGCGTGTCGACGTCGTGCACGCCACAGGCGCGGCTTCCCGGGATCGGGCCAGGCCACACCGGGCGGGGCCACGCCGTGGCGCCGGGGCCGGACGGACGCGGGCCGGGCGGGGCGGGACGGGACGGGGGTGGGTCGGGCACGGGCCGGGCGAGGGATCGGACGAGGCCGTGCGGACGCGGGCCGGGCGGGGCGTCGGACGAAGCCGGGCAAGCGCGGGCCGGGTGGGGGGCGGGACGGGCGGGCGCGGGTCGGGCGGGGGCCGGGGCGAGGCCGGGCCGGGCGGGGGCCGGACAGGCTCGACCGGGGCCGGGGCGAGGCCGGGCCGGGCGGGGGCCGGACAGGCTCGACCGGGGCCGGGGCGAGGCCGGGCCGGGTGGCGCCGGGTGCGGGCGGCCGCACCCGGCGCGCGGGTCACACCAGCGTGCGGCCCAGCAGGTAGACGGCCGGGGCGGCCAGCGCGAGCGGCAGGGCGACGCCCGCCGTCATGTGCACGAACCGCGACGGGTAGTCGTACGCCGCCACCCGCAGTCCGATCACCGCGCACGCCCCGGCGGCGAGGCCCAGCACGGCGGCCTGGGGTCCCGCGCCGGTCGCGGCGCCCGCGGCGAGACCGGCGCCCGCGCCCGCCAGCAGGGCGACGGCGAGGGAGACGGGGCCGGGCAGCGGCAGGGCACGGGCCACCGTCGCGGCGGCGGCCGCGAGGGCGCCCACGACGACCGCGTCCGGCTCGGCGGCGAGGAAGCCCGCGCACACCACGGCCAGCGCCGACGACACGACCGTCGCCATCAGCCCGTACATGCGCTCCTCGGGGGCCGCGTGGCTGCGCAGCTGGAGGACGAGGACCAGGAGGACCCAGACGGCGAGGGTGCCGAGGATCGCGGCGGGGCCGTGCTCGCGGCCCGTCGTGAGCAGCGCGGCGTCCGCGACGAGACCGCCGAGGAAGGCGAGCGCGATGCCCTGCCGTGCGGGCCACATGCCGTTGAGCCGGAACCAGCCCGCGGCGGTGACCGCCTGGAGCAGCACCAGCGGGACCAGCGCGGCGTACGGGCCGAGCGCGGCGCCGCCGGCGAGGAGCAGGCCGAGCAGCGCCGTCAGCCCGGCGGGCTGGATGCCCGGGTCGATGATCGGCGACCGGCCCTCCGCGCGGGCGCGCTGGGCGTCGGTGACACGGGCGTTGCCCATGGTCGTGGGGGAGCCGTACCCGGGGCCGTCGGCCGGGGCGGCGGCTGCGCCGCCCGCCGGGGTGGCGGACGCGGGGGCCGGGGTCGGGCCGGGCGCGGGCTCCGGGGCGGCGGGCTCGGGGGCCGCCGGCCCCTCCGGCCGCCCGTACGGGTCGTGCCCGGCGTACGGGTCGTGCGCGACGTACGGGTCGTGCGCGCCGGGGGCGCCGGCGGGCGGGGGCTCGGGGGTGTACGCCTCCGCCGGCGCGTGCCCGTACCGCTCCTGCCCGTACCGCTGCCCCTGCGACTGCGCCTGGCCCTGCTGTCCCGGCCGCGCCTGCGCCCGGCCGTACGGCTCGGGGCCGTCGGCGACCGGCGGGAGGTAGGCCGTCGGCGCGTCGTACCCGGCGGCCCCCGTCGCCGCCGGTGCCTCCGGCGGCAGGGGGTGGGCGCCGGAGCCCTGCCGCGGCAGGTACGCCGTCGCGTCGGCGGCCTGCTGCTGCTGCGGCTGCTGGTACCCGGGCGCCGGCTGGTGCTGCTGCGCCTGCTGGGCCTGCGGCTGCTGGGCCTGCTGCTGGTACGGGGCCGCGTCCTGGTGCTGCTGGTGCTGCTGGTACGGCTGCTGCGGCCGGGCCTGGTGCTGCTGGGGTGCCCGGTGCCGGGGCGCCTGCCGGTGGGGCTGCTGCGGCTGCGGCGACCGGGAGTCGTCGGGCTGGACCGCCGGCTGGTAGTGGGTGTCCCAGGTCTGGCCCTGCCAGGTCTGCGCGACCTCCGGGTCGGCGTACGGATCGTGCGGGTACTGCGGATCGCTGCTCATGCTGTGCGGTTCACCCTCCTGCGAACGGCGGGAGCACCTCGACCGTGCCGCCCTCGGCCAGCCGTACCGTCTCATGGCCCCTCATGCCCACGGGATCGCCGTCCACCAGGAACGAGCACCGCTGCAGTACCCGGACCAGCTCCCCCGGGTGGCGTTCCCGGGCGGCGTCCAGTGCCTCCGCGAGGGTCTCCGCGGCGTACGGTTCCTCGGCGGTCCCGGCGGCGGACTTGGCCGCGGCCCAGTAGCGGATGGTTCCCGCTGCCATAGGAGGGCTCCTTTCGTCAGGCTTCCATGATGGGCCACGCCGGAGGCCCGCCCGCAGGCCCCGCCGGTTCCCCGGGCCCCGCCGCCGCAGGTCCCGCCGAATCGCCGGGCCCCACCGCCGCTCCGGACGCTCCGGACCCCGCCGACACCCCTGGCCGCGCCGCCGATGACGTCAGCCACCGGCCGATCCGGTCCAGCAGCGCGTCGCCCGCCGCGTTCTCGGCGTGTCCCATGCCCGGCTCCAGCCACAGCTCGGCCGCGCCGCCCGCCGCAGCGGCCAGCGCGAGCGGGTGGTCGACGGGGAAGTACGGGTCACGGTCCCCGTGCACGACCAGCAGCGGCGTCGGCGCGATCAGCGGCACCGCCCCGACGGGCGGGAGCGGCACCGGGTCCCAGTCGCGGTCGTGGATGCGGGTGCGCAGCCCGTACCGGCCGACCAGCCGCCCGGCCGGGTGGGTGATCAGCCAGTGCACCCGCCGCATGGGGGCGGTCCCGCGGTAGTACCAGCGCGCGGGGGCGCTGACGGCGGCGACGGCGTCGGTGCGCGCCTCCGTGCGCCCCCCGTGCTCCGATCCGTACAGGGCGGCGTGCCGGAGCACCACGGAGCCGCCCAGGGAGAAGCCGACCGTCGCCACGCGCGCGTACCCGGCCTCCCGCGCCCACTCCACGGCCGCCGCCACGTCGAGCACCTCGCGGTCGCCGACCGTGGAGCGCCCGCCGGAGCGGCCGTGGCCGCGGAAGGAGAAGGTCACGACCCCCGCGTGCCGGGCCAGCGCGACGGCGGCGCGGCGCACCGCGGGCCGGTCCACGGAGCCGGTGAAACCGTGCGCGACGACCACCGCGGTGTCCGTCCGCCCGGCCGCGCAGGGGTCGTGCCGGGCCTCCAGGCGCACTCCGTCAGGAGTCCGCAAAGACATACGCAAGGTTTCACCCAGAGGGCGGCGAGTGAGCGAGGAGACATCCACACTGTGGAACGCGCCCTCTGTCGCGGAGCTCATGTGGGCTATTCTGGCTGGCAGAGGATCCGGGCGAAGCAGCCCCCGGATCCTTTTGTGTTTTCCCGCCGGTGTTACGGCCGGGTGAACAAAGGCTCTCAGGGGCGCGGGAGCCGGCGTACGAAGCCGTACGAAGCAGTGCCGCAAACGTCCTCGCACGGACCGAGGAGGAACCGACGTTATGGGCGAGCTGATCGTGCACGACCGGACGACGACGAGCAGGACGACGACCCGGCCATGGGGATCCCCCCTGCCGGAGCGCAGCCGAGAGCTTGAGGGTGGGACGCGATGAGTTCACTGCTGCTCCTGACGAACGCCCTGCAGCCGTCGACCGAGGTGCTTCCGGCACTCGGGCTGCTGCTGCACAACGTGCGGGTGGCGCCCGCCGAGGGCCCCGCCCTCGTGGACACCCCCGGAGCCGACGTCATCCTCGTCGACGGCCGCCGCGACCTGCCGCAGGTGCGGTCGCTGTGCCAGCTCCTGCGCTCCACCGGCCCCGGCTGCCCGCTGCTGCTGGTGGTGACCGAGGGCGGCCTCGCCGCCGTCACCGCCGACTGGGGCGTCGACGACGTCCTGCTCGACACCGCGGGGCCCGCGGAGGTCGAGGCGAGGCTGCGGCTGGCGACGGGCCGCCAGCAGATCACGGCGGACGACTCCCCCATGGAGATCCGCAACGGCGACCTGTCGGTCGACGAGGCGACGTACAGCGCGAAGCTGAAGGGCCGGGTCCTGGACCTGACCTTCAAGGAGTTCGAGCTGCTCAAGTACCTCGCGCAGCACCCGGGCCGGGTCTTCACCCGCGCCCAGCTCCTCCAGGAGGTCTGGGGGTACGACTACTTCGGCGGTACGCGGACGGTCGACGTCCACGTCCGGCGGCTGCGCGCCAAACTGGGCCCCGAGCACGAGTCGCTGATCGGCACCGTCCGCAACGTCGGCTACCGCTTCGTCGCGCCCGAGAAGGTGGAGCGCGCGGCGGAGGAGGCGAGGGCCGCCACGCGCGGCGGGGACGACGCCGAACGGGCGGCGCCGGAGGTCATCCGGATGGCGGACACGGAGCCGGCGGCGGAAGCAGCCGTCCGACCTGCCCGGAGGTAGGTCACCCCGCGTAGACTGCCGCGCGTGGCCAAGGTGACGCGGGACGACGTGGCGCGACTGGCGGGTACTTCCACCGCGGTCGTGAGCTACGTCATCAACAACGGACCCCGGCCGGTCGCCCCGGCCACGCGCGAGCGTGTCCTCGCCGCCATCAAGGAGCTGGGCTACCGGCCCGACCGCGTCGCGCAGGCCATGGCCTCGCGGCGCACGGACCTCATAGGCATGATCGTCCCCGACGCCCGGCAGCCGTTCTTCGCGGAGATGGCGCACGCGGTCGAGCGGGCCGCCGCGGACCGCGGGAAGATGGTCCTCGTCGGCAACTCCGACTACCGCGACGAGCGGGAGATCCACTACCTGCGCGCCTTCCTCGGCATGCGGGTGGCCGGGCTCATCCTCGTCAGCCAGGGCATGAGCGAGCGGGCCGCCCAGGAGATCGAGGCGTGGGACGCGCGCGTGGTGCTGCTGCACGAGCGGCCCGAGGCCCTCGACGACGTCGCCGTGGTCACGGACGACATCGGCGGCGCGCAGCTCGCCACCCGCCACCTGCTGGAGCACGGCCACGCGTACGTCGCCTGCCTCGGCGGCGTCGAGTCCACGCCCGCCGTCGGCGACCCGGTGGCCGACCACGAGGAGGGCTGGCGCCGCGCCATGCTGGAGGCCGGCCGCTCGGTCGAGGGCCGCCTCTTCCAGGCCCCGTACAACCGCTACGACGCCTACCAGGTCGCCCTGAAGATCCTGTCGGGTCCCGACCGGCCCCCGGCGATCTTCTGCTCCACGGACGACCAGGCGATCGGCGTCCTGCGCGCCGCGCGCGAGCTGCGGCTCGACGTGCCGCGCGACCTGGCGGTGGCGGGCTTCGACGACGTCAAGGAAGCCGCCCTCACCGACCCGCCCCTGACCACGATCTCCTCCGACCGGCCGGCCATGGCCCGTGCCGCGGTGGACCTGGTCCTGGACGACGGGCTGAGGGTCGCCGGGTCGCGGCGCGAGCGCGTGAAGCAGTTCCCCTCCGCGCTGGTGGTCCGCCGCAGCTGCGGCTGCGACGACGCCTGACCGTCCGCCCCCGGCGGCACCGGCGACGACGCCCGCCGCGGACGCGGACCCGTCAGCCGTACGTGCCCAGGCAGGCAGGTCGGCCACAGCCCGGGCGCGGCCCCGCCCGTCCGGCCACGGCCCTGCCCGCCACGGCCGGGCGCCCGCCCACCGGCCACGGCCCTGCCGCCGGCCGCGGCCCCGTTCACGGCCGCCGAGGCCGCACCGCCCCGGCTGCCCGCCGACGACCGACACGGCCCGCCCGCCGACGCCCCCGGCCGACACCCCCGCCAGGCGCCGCCCCGGCACCCGTCGTCGAGGGTCGTCGCGACTTCTTCCGGGACTCTCACGGCGTCCTCAGGAAGCTCTCATCCACCGGCGCCACAGTCGTACCCATGACGGACCACGACCGCCGCAGCGACGGCCACCTCCAGGGCGACGACGGACCGCAGCAGTACGCCGGTTTCCACGACCGGGTCCCCCCACCGCCCCCGCAGCCCCCGTACGAGCCGGCCCGGCCGGTCGTCGCCGGGCCCGGGGTCACCGTGTGGCCGGGTGGTGGACAGCCGGCTGGTGGACAGCCGCCCGCCGACGGCACCGCACCGCCGCCCGCACCCCCCACGACCCTCGCGCCCGGCCCCGCGCCGCGTCGGCGGCGCGCGCGGCGGCCGGTGGGGCTGATCGCCGCCGTGGCGATCGTGGCGGCCGCCGTCGGCGGCGGGGCGGGGGCGCTCGCCCAGGACCTCGTGGGCGGCGACGCGGCCGGCGGCGGCTCCACCGCCGTGGCCGGCACGACCGTCTCGCAGTCGGACGCCGGCACCGTCGCGGGGGTCGCGCGGGCCGTTTCCCCGAGCATCGTGGAGGTCCGGGCGGCCGGCACGGCCGGCTCGTCCACCGGCTCCGGCGTGATCGTCACGGCCGACGGGGAGGTCGTCACCAACAACCACGTCGTCTCCGGCGCCTCCGAGGTCACCGTCCGGCTCAGCGACGGCCGCACCCACACCGCCGACGTCCTCGGCACCGATCCGGACAAGGACCTCGCGCTGCTGAAGCTGCGCGGCGCCAAGGGCCTCAAGCCCGCCGTCCTCGGCGACTCCGGCTCGGTCCGGGTCGGCGAGCAGGTCGTCGCCATCGGCTCCCCCGAGGGCCTCACCGGCACCGTCACCAGCGGCATCGTCTCCGCCCTCGACCGCGACGTGACCGTCGCCAAGGACGAAGACGGCGCCGACGCCGGCGGACGGGGCGGGCAGCGGTACGAGTCCGGTCAGGGATGGCCGTTCGAGTTCGGCGGGCAGCGGTTCAACGGCGACACCGGCGCGTCGAAGACCACGTACAAGGCGATCCAGACCGACGCCTCCCTCAACCCCGGCAACTCCGGCGGCGCCCTGATCAACATGCGCCGCGAGGTCATCGGCATCAACTCCGCCATGTACGCGCCCAGTGCCACCGGCGGCGCGGGCACGGGTGCCGCGGGCAGCGTCGGCCTCGGGTTCGCCATCCCCGTCGACACCGTCAAGGCCGACCTGGACGCCCTCCGCGGGGGCGGCTGACCCCGTGCGACGCTGAGCCCATGAACACCACCGCCGAGCCCGACCGCATCCTCGTCGTCGACGACGAGCCCGCCGTCCGCGAAGCGCTGCGCCGCAGCCTCGCCTTCGAGGGGTACGGCACGGAGGTCGCCGTCGACGGCGTGGACGCCCTGGAGCGGATCGGGGCGTACGCGCCGGACCTCGTCGTCCTCGACGTGCAGATGCCCCGCATGGACGGGCTGACCGCCGCCCGCCGCATCCGGGCGTCCGGTTCGACCGTGCCGATCCTGATGCTCACCGCGCGGGACGCCGTCGGCGACCGCGTCACCGGGCTCGACGCGGGCGCCGACGACTACCTGGTCAAGCCGTTCGAGCTGGACGAGCTGTTCGCCCGCATCCGCGCCCTGCTGCGCCGCTCCTCGTACGCCACCGGCGGCGGGGCGGGCGGGGGGCACGAGGACGTGCTGTCCTTCGGCGACCTGCGGATGGACCTCACCACCCGGGAGGTGGCCCGCGGGCCGCGCCCGGTGGAGCTGACCCGGACGGAGTTCACGCTGCTGGAGATGTTCCTCGCCCACCCGCGCCAGGTCCTCACCCGCGAGCAGATCCTCAAGTCCGTCTGGGGCTTCGACTTCGAGCCGACGTCCAACTCCCTGGACGTGTACGTCATGTACCTGCGGCGCAAGACCGAGGCCGGCGGCGAGCCCCGGCTCGTCCACACCGTGCGCGGGGTGGGGTACGTGCTGCGCGAGGGGGGTCAGGAGTGACGAGTGGTCCCGTGCGGCGCTTCCGGGCGCTGCCGCTCCGCTCGCGGCTCGCCCTGCTGACCGCGCTGGCGGTCGCCGTGGCCGTGGCGGCGGTGTCGGTGGCGGCGTGGCTGCTGACGCGGGGGCAGCTCCTGCAGGAGCTGGACCGGTCGCTGGAGAACACCCGGGCGCCGAAGGAACAGCTGGCCGAGGCGCTCGTCGCCTGCCGGGTCGGGGTGTCGGCCGAGCCGTCCGCACAGGACCGGCCCGGGTTCGCGTACACCCAGCTCGTGGGGGCGGACGGGGAGCGGTGCGTGGCGCGGTACTCGCTGCCCGTCGCGGTGGGGGCGGAGGACCTCGCCGTCGCGCGGGGCGACGCGCCGGAGGCGCTGCACACCTCGCGCACGGACGGCGGGCAGACCGTGCGGGTGCACACGGTGCGGGAGGTCGTGACCGTGCCGGGGTCCGGGCAGCGCGTCACGGTCGCCGTCTCCCTGGCCCGTCCGCTGACGGAGGTCGACGCGGCGCTCGGGCGCCTGGCGCTGCTGCTCACCGCGCTCGCCGGGATCGGTGTCGTGGGCGCGGGGGCGGCGGGGCTGTGGGTGGCGCGGGCCGGGCTGAAGCCCGTGGACCGGCTGACGGACGCGGTCGAGCACGTGGCGCGGACCGAGGACCTGACGGTGCGGATCCCGGTCGAGGGCGAGGACGAGATCGCCCGGCTGTCGCGGTCGTTCAACGCCATGACGGCCGCGCTCGCCTCCTCCCGCGACCGGCAGGCGCAGCTGATCGCGGACGCCGGGCACGAGCTGCGGACCCCGCTGACGTCGCTGCGGACCAACGTCGAGCTGCTGGCGCGGAGCGAGGAGACGGGCCGGGCGATCCCGGTGGACGACCGGCGGGCGCTGATGGCGTCGGTGAAGGCGCAGATGACGGAGCTGGCGGCGCTCATCGGGGACCTGCAGGAGCTGGCCCGCCCGGACGCGGCGGCGGCGGGCCGCCTGGAGGTGGTCGCCCTGCACGAGGTGCTGGGGACGGCGCTGGGGCGGGCGCGGCTGCGCGGCCCGGAGCTGGTGTTCACCCCGGACGTACGGCCCTGGTACGTGCGGGCGGAGCCGGCCGCGCTGGAGCGGGCACTGGTCAACGTACTGGACAACGCGGTGAAGTTCTCCCCGCCGGGCGGTGAGGTGGAGGTGCGGCTCGTGGACGGGGTGCTGACGGTGCGCGACCACGGGCCGGGCATCCCCGCGGGGGAGCTGCCGCACGTCTTCGAGCGGTTCTGGCGCTCCCCGTCGGCCCGCTCCCTGCCCGGCTCGGGGCTGGGCCTGTCGATCGTGGCCCGCACGGTCCGCCAGGCGGGCGGCGAGGTCGCCCTGAGCCCCGCGGAGGGCGGCGGTACGCGCGCGGAGATCCGCCTGCCGGGCGCGCCGACGCCACCGCCGGCCGACACGGGGTCAGTTGTGCCGCAGCAGTGACTCGACGAGGCCGCCGCGGGTGTGGGGGAAGTCCATCGGGACGATCCCGAGCCCGCGCCAGCCGGCCCCGGCGCCGTCCAGGAGGGTGTGGACGCGCGGGTTGAGCCGGTCGGCGTTCCAGCGGGGCGGGAGCAGCGCGGCGGTGGAGACGTGGTTGACGTGGAGCCTGCCGGGCTGCTGGGCGGCCTTGCGGAAGTGCGCCTCGATCTTCGGGTACTTGGCGGTGGGCTCCGCCATGTAGTCGTCCTGGACGTCGAAGAGGGCGCCGTCGCCCCAGCGGACGCCGGGCAGGCCGCCGTTGTCGGCGAGGAGGACGACCCGGCCGCGGGCCTCGCCGAGCGGTGGGAGGCCGTCGCCGATGCGGAAGAGCGGGCGCCAGCCCTTCGCGTCGAGGTAGCGGTCGAAGACCTGGCGGAAGACGGCGTCGCCCTCCTCGGAGTACTCCTGCTTGACGCGCATGAGGACGGTCTCGGAGGGGTGGGCGGCGAGGAAGCCGCGGCAGGCGGCGAGGACGTCGCCGAACATGAGGCCCTGGTAGTACGCGCCGTGGTGGATGGCGAAGGAGTCGCCGGTGACGCGGCAGCGGACGTCGAGGTACCGGATGCCGCCGTCCAGTTGCCGGGCGACGGTGGTGTCCTGGCAGGCCACCCAGGGCCCGCCGGCGGACGCCGCGGAGTTGTGGGTGCCGGGGATGGTGAGGGCGCGCAGCGGCGTGTCGTCGGCGTGGGCGCCCATCCAGTCCTGGAGGCCGGACGCCGCGCGGGTCCGGGACCTGGGCCGGCTCGTGGTGCCGGTCGGTCCGCGGTTCGTGGTGGCGGGCGGGGTGCGGGTGGGGGCGCCGGTGTGGGCGCGGGCGGCCGGCGGGGCGCCGAGGGCGAGGGCGGCGCCGGTGGCGGTGGCGGCCGTGAGGAAGCCGCGTCGGTCCAGGGACATGCGCGGAGTATGACGCGTACACATCAAGGTGACCAGACGGCGGACGGCCCCGGACGCGGGGCGCGCGCACCGGACACGGGAAGCGCGCGCACCGGATCGCCGGGCCCCGCGCCGACACGAAGAAGGGGCGGGGCGGGCGGACCGCTGTGGTCCGCCCGCCCCGCCCCGGGTGCCTCGCCTTACTTGACGACCGTGATCCGGTCGGCCGCGGGCGGCGCCAGCGGGGAGCCCGCCGACGAGTGCGCGGTCAGGTAGGCGATGAAGACGTCCAGGTCGGACGCGCCCACCAGCTTGTTCTTGCCCTGCGCCAGCACCGGGAAGCCGTCCCCGCCACCGGAGAGGAACTCGTTCATCGCGACGCGGTACGTCTTGGCCGGGTCGAGCGGCGCGCCGTTCAGCCGCACGGAGGAGACGTCCACGCGGGCGGCGCCCGTCTTGGTCATGTCCAGGGTGTACGTGAAGCCGCGCGACACCTGGAGGATCTTCGGCGACGCCTCGTTGGAGCCGCTGACCTGCTGCTGGAGCGCGGTGACGATCTGCGCGCCGGTCAGGTCGACGCTGGTCATCATGTTGGTGAACGGCTGGACGGTGTACGCCTCGCCGTACGTGACGACGCCGTCGGTGGTCTCGGCGCCGGACTTCGCGTGGACGAGGTCGGCGCGGATGCCGCCGGGGTTCATGAACGCGATCTGCGCGCCGCCCTTGTCGGCCGGCGCCAGGCCCTCCAGCTGCGCGTCGGCGATCACGTCGCCGAGCGGCTTCTCGTACGCGGTCGAGCCGCGGCCGTTGATGTCGGCGGCGATGTGGCCGACCGGGCGGTCGGCGATCGGCGCGGCCAGCCCCTTCCACCGCTCGATCAGCCGCGTCATGTCCGAGGCCGGGGCGACGTCACGGGTGACGACGTGGTTCGCGGACGCCACGGCCGTGCGGACGATGTCCTTGGTGGCGCGGTCGTAGGTGAGCGTCGTGTCCGTGTACAGCTTGCCGAAGGACGCCGCCGAGGTGACCGTGCGCGGCTGGCCCGCCGGGTCGGCGATGGTGCACGCGTACGCCTGGTGGGTGTGGCCGGTCACCACCGCGTCGACCTGCGGGCTGAGCCGCTTCGCGATGTCGACGATCGGCCCGGAGACGCCGTCGCCGGGACCGGGGCTGTCGCAGTCGTAGTTGTAGGCGGTCGAGGCCGGGGCGCCGCCCTCGTGGATCAGGGCGACGACGGACTTGACGCCCTTGGCCTCCAGGATCTTCGTGTACTTGTTGATCGTCTCGACCTCGTCGCCGAACTTCAGGCCCTTGATGCCCTCGGCGTTGACGATGTTCGGGGTGCCCTCCAGGGTCACGCCGACGAAGCCGATGCGGACGCCCGCGCGCTCCCAGACGAAGTACGGGTCGAGGATCGGCTTGCCCGTCTTCTCGTCCGTCACGTTCGCCGCGAGGTAGGGGAAGTCGGCGCCCTCGTACGTCGTGCCCTCGGCGCAGCCGTCGGTGGGGTGGCAGCCGCCCTTCTGGATGCGCGCGAGCTCGGCGGCGCCCTCGTCGAACTCGTGGTTGCCCACGGAGGAGACGTCGAGCTTGAGCTTGTTGAGCGCCTCGACGGTCGGCTCGTCGTGGAAGAGGCCGGAGACCAGTGGGGAGGCGCCGATCATGTCGCCGGCGGCCGCGGTGATCGAGAAGGGGTGGCCCTTGCGGGCGGTGCGCAGGTGCGTCGCGAGGTACTCGACGCCACCGGCCTTGATCTTCTCGGTGGTGCCGTCGGCGTGGACGTGGCTGACCTCGCCGGAGGAGCCGGACGGCGGTTCGAGGTTGCCGTGCAGGTCGTTGAAGGAGAGCAGCTGCACGTCGACGGTCCGACCGGAGACCTTCTCCACGGTCCGACCGGAGACCTTGTCGCCGCGCTGCCAGCCGGACGCGCCGGCGTCCTGCTCGTCGGCGGCGCCGGCCGGCAGGGCCGCCACGAGCGCGCCCGCGGTGGCGAGTCCGGCCGCGGTGGCGAGTATCCGCCGTCCCGTCCGCTTCTTGTGCCGTGTAGTCGACATCAGTCCGTTTTTCCCCTTTTGACACCACATGACTTCACACGCCGTCAGAGGAGGGTGAGGTCATGGCCACTGGTCTGCCGAGCGCAGCCTAAGGTCAACGCGCGTAGCGCAACAGGGGGGAACGGTTACGACCTGATTGCCTTCACCCGTCGGGCGGCGCACCGCCGCCGTAGGCTCGTACGCATGACGACTGACGTTCGCGCAACGGCCCCCGAGTCGGGACGCCGCATCGAGACCTTCGACGAGCTCACCCCGGAGCAGGCCCAGGACGTCCTCGACCTGCTCGCCGACGCCGCCCGCACCGACGGCGTCCAGGCCGTCTCCGAACAGGGCCGGCTCCAACTGAAGGCGTTCACGCGCACCGGCGCCGCCGCGGGCGGGGAGCGGACCCGCGGCGGCGGACAGCGGACCGACGGCGACGGGCAGCAGGCGGACGGCCGCCGGGAAGGCGTGCGCCACCTGCTCCTCTTCGTCGCCGACCGGCTCGCCGGCTACGCCCAGCTGGAGGACACCGACCCCGTCGAGGCCCCGGCGGCCGAGCTGGTCGTCGACCCCGCGCAGCGCGGCCGGGGCCACGGGCGGGCGCTCGGCTCCGCCCTGCTCGCCGAGTCCGGCAAGCGGCTGCGGGTCTGGGCGCACGGCGGCAAGCCCGCCGCCCGCCACCTCGCCCAGGTGCTCGGGCTCACCCTCTTCCGCGAGCTGCGGCAGCTGCGCCGCCCCCTGGCCCCGCTGGACGTCCCCGAGCCGGCCCTGCCCCCCGGCGTCACCGTCCGCACCTACGTCCCCGGCCAGGACGACGCCGCCTGGCTCGCCCTCAACGCCGCCGCCTTCGCCCACCACCCCGAGCAGGGCGCCCTGACCCAGCGGGACCTGGACGACCGCAAGGGCGAGCCGTGGTTCGACCCCAAGGGCTTCTTCCTCGCCGAGCGCGCGTCCGACGGCGCCCTGGTCGGCTTCCACTGGACGAAGGTCCACGCCGACGAGCGGCTCGGCGAGGTGTACGTGCTCGGCATCTCCCCCGACGCCCAGGGCGGCGGCCTGGGCAAGGCCCTCACCGGGATCGGCCTGCGCCACCTCGCCGCCGAGGGCCTGCCGACGGCGATGCTGTACGTCGACGCCGACAACCCGGCGGCCCTGCGCGTCTACGAGGGCATGGGTTTCACGACGCACGAGGTGGACCTCATGTACCGCACGGAGACGTGACGGCCCCTCCCCTCCCGGGGTGCCGCCACCACGGCGGCGCCCCGCCCCGGGCCCGTGGCGAGTACACGCCATCGCGCCCCCCTGCACACCCCCGGCGCCCCGGCACGCCCCCTGCCGCCACCCACCCTCCCGCGGCGACGGCCACCGCCCGCACCCCGCCGCGCCCGGCCCGCACCCCGGATCCCCGCCCGGTTCCCGCCCCCGGCACACCCGGAAACGTCACGTCCTCGTTACCGATCATTCAGACACGCTTGCGACCCTCGGCCAATGAAGCCCGCCGTGTCCGCCTGCCAGGGCCGTTCCGACGCGCCTGACCAGCCCCTGGCGCGGAAGAATGGTGACATGAGCCAGCAGCCCGCCGAGGTCCCGGTCCAGCAGGTACAGCCGTCGCCCCCGCACGCCCAGCCGTCCGTCGGATCCATAGCCGCGCACCGGCCCCACGCCGTCGCCCCGGCGCCGGCCGCCGCCGAACTCTCCCCCGACCTGGACGCCGACCTCGACGCGTACGACGTCGACGGCGCCCCCTCGGAGCTGCCGGAGGGCCGCTTCCTCGACCGCGAGCGCAGCTGGCTGGCGTTCAACGAACGCGTCCTGGAACTGGCCGAGGACCCGACCACCCCCCTCCTGGAGCGGGCCAACTTCCTCGCGATCTTCGCGTCCAACCTGGACGAGTTCTTCATGGTCCGGGTCGCCGGCCTGAAGCGCCGCATCGCCACCGGGGTCGCCACGCGCTCGGCGTCCGGCCTCCAGCCCCGCGAGGTCCTCGACCTGATCTGGACCCGCTCGCGCGAGCTCATGGCCCGCCACGCCGCCTGCTTCCAGCAGGACGTCGCCCCCGCCCTGGCCGACGAGAACATCCACCTCATCCGCTGGCCCGACCTGACGGAGAAGGAGCAGGCCCGCCTCTTCACGCTCTTCCGGCAGCAGATCTTCCCCGTGCTGACGCCGCTCGCCGTGGACCCCGCGCACCCCTTCCCCTACATCTCGGGGCTCTCGCTCAACCTCGCCGTCGTCGTCCGCAACCCCGTCAGCGGCCACCGCCACTTCGCGCGCGTGAAGGTCCCGCCCCTGCTGACGCGGTTCCTGGAGGCGTCACCGCAGCGGTACGTGCCGCTGGAGGACGTCATCGCCGCGCACCTGGAGGAGCTGTTCCCCGGCATGGAGGTGCTGGCGCACCACATGTTCCGCGTCACCAGGAACGAGGACCTGGAGGTCGAGGAGGACGACACCGAGAACCTCCTGCAGGCCCTGGAGAAGGAGCTCATGCGGCGCCGCTTCGGCCCGCCCGTGCGGCTGGAGGTCGAGGAGTCCATCGACCCGTACGTCCTCGACCTGCTCGTGCGCGAACTGAAGGTCTCCGACGCCGAGGTGTACCCCCTGCCCGGCCCGCTGGACCTGACCGGCCTGTTCGGGATAGCGGGCCAGGACCGGCCGGAGCTGAAGTACCCGAAGTTCGTCGCCGGCACCCACCGCGACCTCGCCGAGGTCGAGTCGGCGTCCGCGCCGGACATCTTCGCGGCGCTGCGCGAGCGGGACGTGCTCCTGCACCACCCGTACGACAGCTTCTCCACCTCCGTGCAGGCGTTCCTGGAGCAGGCGGCGGCCGACCCGGACGTCCTGGCGATCAAGCAGACCCTGTACCGCACCTCCGGCGACTCGCCGATAGTGGACGCGCTGATCGACGCCGCCGAGGCGGGCAAGCAGGTCCTCGTCCTCGTCGAGATCAAGGCCCGCTTCGACGAGCAGGCCAACATCAAGTGGGCGCGCAAGCTGGAGGAGTCCGGCTGCCACGTGGTCTACGGCCTGGTCGGCCTGAAGACCCACTGCAAGCTGTCGCTCGTCGTCCGCCAGGAGGGCGAGCTGCTGCGCCGGTACTCCCACGTCGGCACGGGCAACTACCACCCGAAGACCGCCCGCCTCTACGAGGACCTGGGGCTGCTCACCGCCGACCCGCAGGTCGGCGCCGACCTGTCCGACCTGTTCAACCGCCTCTCCGGCTACTCCCGGCGCGAGACCTACCGCCGACTGCTCGTCGCCCCGAAGTCGCTGCGCGACGGCCTCGTCTCGCGGATAGAGAAGGAGATCGCCCACCACCGGGCGGGGCGTCCCGCGTACGTCCGCATCAAGGTCAACTCCATGGTCGACGAGGCCGTCGTCGACGCCTGCTACCGCGCCTCGCAGGCGGGCGTGCCCGTCGACATCTGGGTCCGCGGCATCTGCGCCCTGCGCCCCGGCGTCACCGGCCTGTCCGAGAACATACGGGTCCGCTCGGTCCTCGGCCGCTTCCTGGAGCACTCCCGGGTCTTCGCCTTCGGCAACGGCGGCGAACCGGAGGTGTGGCTCGGCAGCGCCGACATGATGCACCGCAACCTCGACCGCCGCATAGAGGCGCTGGTACGGCTCTCCGACCCCGCCCACCGCGCGGCGATCCACCGCCTGCTGGAGACGGGCATGGCCGACACCACCGCCTCGTGGCACCTCGGCCCCGACGGCGAATGGACCCGGCACTCGACGGACGCGGACGGCCAGCCCCTGCGGCACGTCCAGGAGATGCTCATAGACGCCCGGAGGCGCCGACGTGCACAAACCTGACCACACCCCGCCCGCGGGCGAGGTCCTGGCGCCGTACCTGCACGCCCGCGCGAACGACTTCCTGCGCGCGCTGCGGCTGCACACCGAGAGCAACGGCTCGGACAGCTCGGGCGCGGAGGAGGCCACCCGGTCCCTGCGGGCCGCCGCCCGCCGCATCGGCGCGACCCTGCACACCTTCCGCCCCCTCCTCGACGGGGCGTGGGCGGACGGGCTGCGCGCCGAGCTGGCCTGGCTCTCCGGGACGCTCGCCCAGGAGCACGCCTGCACCTCGCGCCTGGTCCGCCTCGTGGACGCCCTGTCCCGTCTCACCGGCGGGACCGTGCCGCCCCCGCGGGGGCCGTCGGGGGGCGGGGCGATGCAGGTGGGCGCCGCCCGGGCCGGCGCCCTGCTGGAACGGCAGCTGACCCTCGCCCGGACCCGCGCCCACTCCGCCGCCCTGGAGGCCCTCGGCTCGTCCCGCTTCCACGCCGTGGCGGACGCGGTGGCCCTGCTGGCGTCGGAGGTCCCCCTCGGGCCGGCCGCCACCGCGCCCGCCCCGGAGGTCCTCCCGGTCCCCGCCGAGACCGTGGAGCGCCGCCTGCTGGACGCGGTCGGCGTGCTGCCCATGGCCCCGGCCGTCGGCGGGGAGCACCAGGACGCGCCCTGGCACCAGGTGCGGCTGCTGCTGCGCCTCCACCGGTACGCGCGGGAGGTGTGCTCCGTCCCCGCGCCGGAGCTGTACGAGGCGGCGACCGCACTGGACCGGCACCGGGACGCCGCCGAGGCCGCGGCCGCCGCCGCCACCGCCGCCCGCACCCCCCGGATCGCCCCGGCCACCGCGTACACGCTGGGCGTCCTCCACGCCGACCAGCGCCACGAGGTGGACGCGGCGCGGCTCGCCTTCCACCGCGCCTGGCGCCGTACGGCGGTGACGGCCCCGTGAGCGGCACCGTCCGGGCGGCCGGCTGCCTGCTGTGGCGGCCGGGGCCGGGCGGGGTGCCGGAGCTCTGCCTGGTGCACCGGCCCAAGTACGACGACTGGTCCTTTCCGAAGGGGAAGCTCGAACCGGGTGAGGAGCTCCTCGCGGCGGCGGTCCGCGAGGTGGCGGAGGAGACCGGCCAGTCGTGCCGGCCCGGCCCGTTCCTGGCGACGGTCCGCTACCGGGTCAAGGGCCGCCCCAAGGAGGTCACGTACTGGGCGGCCGAGGCGACGGGCGGCGAATTCACGCCGAGCCGGGAGGTCGACGCCCTGCGGTGGGTGCCCGCCCCGCAGGTGACCGCCCACCTCAGCCACGCGACGGACCGGCCGCTGGTCGCGGTGTTCCTCGCTGCGGTGTGAGCGGGCCGGAGCGCCCCCAGGGGGCCGTAGGCCGCATCACCGCCGGCCACCGTGGGGCCGGGGCTGTGCGCCCGGTGTCGGGGGCGTGCCCGGCAGCCGCGGCGCGGGCCTGGGCCGGGGCCTCCCCGGGGCCCTGTGACCGGAGGGCGCCCGTGCCACCCGGGGCCACCCGGGGCCGCCCGGGGCCGTCGACCGCAGGACAGGGGCGTGCGAGGTTCGCTGGGGGCGCGCGGAGCGCGGCGGGGGCGCCCGGTATGCACTGCACCGCCACTTCCGGCATGGTTCACCTCCCGTTCACTCCCCCCCGTCGACCGCTTCACCTGATCTGCCTAATTTCGGCCGTACACGGTGACCAGCAGACGCCATCACCACCCCACTCCGACACACGCCGTCGTACAACCGGCCATGGACCCATCACGCGGCCTCCGGCCCGGCGGTTACTGGAAGGAACACCCGAAAGTGAAGCTTCATCGCAAGACCGGGCTTCGCGCCACCGCGCTCGGCGCCCTCGTCGTCTCCGGCGCCCTGGTCCTCACGGCGTGTGGTTCGGACGACAACGCGAGCCCGGACGGGACGAAGAAGACGACGGCCGCCTCGAACATCGCCTGCGAGGGCGCCAAGGGCCAGCTCCTCGCCGCGGGCTCCACCGCGCAGAAGAACGCCATGGACCTCTGGGTGAAGAACTTCCAGGCGGCCTGCGAGGGCGTCGAGGTGAACTACCAGGCCATCGGCTCCGGCGGCGGCATCACCAAGTTCAACCAGGGCCAGGTCGCCTTCGCCGGCTCCGACTCCGCGCTGAAGGAGGAGGAGGTCACCGAGTCGCAGAAGATCTGCAAGGGCGGCAAGGGCATCAACCTCCCCATGGTCGGCGGCCCCGTCGCCATCGGCTACAAGCTGGACGGCGTGGACGGCCTCGTCCTGGACGCCGCCACCCTGGCCAAGATCTTCAACTCGAAGATCACCAAGTGGAACGACCCGGCCATCGCCAAGCTGAACCCCGGCGTCAAGCTGCCCGACCTGGCGATCCAGGCGTTCCACCGCTCCGACGAGTCGGGCACCACCCAGAACCTCGGCAAGTACCTCAGCGAGGCCGCCGCCGCGGACTGGAAGCACGACCCGAAGACGAAGTCGTGGCCCGCCCCCGGCGGCCAGGCCGCGAACGGCTCCTCCGGCGTCGCCGCCGCCGTCAAGGACACCAACGGCGCGATCGGCTACTTCGAGCTGTCCTACGCGACCGCCAGCAGCATCAGCACCGTCAAGCTGAACACGGGCGCCGCCCAGCCGGTCGAGGCCACCCCGGAGAACGCCTCCAAGGCCATCGCCGCCGCCAAGGTCAAGGGCACCGGCAGCGACCTCGCCCTCTCCCTCGACTACAAGACCAAGGCCGAGGGCGCCTACCCGATCATCCTGGTCACCTACGAGATCGCCTGCGACAAGGGCAACAAGGCCGACACCCTGCCCACCCTGAAGGCGTTCCTCAGCTACACGGCGAGCGAGGAGGGCCAGAAGGTCCTCTCCGACGCGGGCTACGCGCCGCTCCCGGCCGAGATCGCGACCAAGGTCCGGCAGATCGTCCCCACCCTCTCGTAACGACCCGACCGGGGCCGGCCCTCCCACCCAGGGCCCGGCCGGCCCCGGCATCCGGTGCACCGCCGCCAGGAGCCACGCCCGCTCCGCAGACCGGAGAACACACGATGGCCACAGCCACCCCGCACCACGCCCCGCCACCCGGCGGGAACCCGACAACGACCCCGAAGACGAGCGCCCCGTCCCGCGCCGGTGACCGGATCTTCCGCGGCCTGTCCCGCGGCTCCGGCATCACCCTCCTGGTGATCATGGCGGCGATCGCGGTCTTCCTCACCTACCGCGCCGTCCTCGCCATATCGGAGAACGAGGGCAACTTCCTCACGACCTCGGAGTGGAACCCCGCCGGGAACCCGCCCGTCTTCGGCATCGCCGTCCTCGCCTTCGGCACGATCGTCAGCTCGATCATCGCCATGGTCATCGCGGTGCCGATCGCGATCGGCATCGCGCTCTTCATCTCGCACTACGCGCCGCGCCGGCTCGCCTCGCCCCTCGCGTACGTCGTCGACCTCCTCGCCGCGGTGCCCAGCATCATCTACGGCCTGTGGGGCGCGATCTTCCTCGTCCCGTACCTCGACGGCCTCAACCGGTGGCTGGACCAGTACATGGGCTGGACCTACCTCTTCGACAAGTCCGGCGAGGGCGTCGCGCGCAACCTGTTCACCGTGGGCGTCCTGCTGGCGATCATGATCCTGCCGATCATCACCAACGTCACGCGCGAGGTCTTCCTCCAGGTCCCGCGCATGCACGAGGAGGCCGCCCTGGCCCTCGGCGCCACCCGCTGGGAGACCATCCGCATGTCGGTGCTGCCGTTCGGCCGCTCCGGCATCATCAGCGCGTCCATGCTGGGCCTGGGCCGCGCGCTCGGCGAGACGATGGCCGTCGCCGTCGTCCTCTCCCCCAGCTTCCTCATCTCCGGGCACATCCTCGACCCGGGCGGCGGCACGTTCGCGCAGAACATCGCCGCCAAGTTCAACGAGGCGAACGAGTTCGGCCGGGACGCCCTGATCGCCTCCGGTCTCGTCCTCTTCGTCATCACGCTGCTGGTCAACGGCGCGGCCCGCTGGATCATCGGGCGCCGCAAGGAGTACTCGGGGGCGAACGCATGAGCCACGTCATCCAGGAGAAGCGGCCCGCCACCGCCCCCGCGGGCCGGCCCGCGCCGCTGTCCCACGCGCGCCTGCCCCGCTGGGCGCCGGCCGTCGTCGCCGTCGGGTCCGTCGCCGCCGGCTGCGGCATCGGCGCCGCCGCCGGCTGGGAGAGCCGCACGCAGTGGGGCATGCTCTCCGCGGTGCTGTTCGTCGTCATCACGTACGCCGTCACCACGAAGGTCGAGAACGCCCGGCAGGCCAAGGACCGCGTGGCGACCAGCCTCGTGTGGGTCTGCTTCGTCCTCGCCGTCGTCCCGCTCGCCTCCCTCGCCTGGGTGACGGTGAGCAAGGGCGTCGAGGTCCTCGACGTCTACTTCCTCACCCACTCGATGAACGGCGTCCTCGACGCCGAGACGGGCGGCGGCGTCTACCACGCGCTGCTCGGCACCATCGAGCAGGTCGCCATCGCGGCCCTCATCGCGGCCCCCATCGGCATGCTGACCGCGATCTACCTGGTCGAGTACGGCAGGGGCCGCCTGGCCCACGCCGTCACCTTCTTCGTCGACGTGATGACGGGCGTCCCGTCGATCGTCGCGGGCCTGTTCATCCTCGCCACCTGGAACCTCATCCTGGGCTTCGGGCCCTCCGGCTTCGCCGGCTCGATGGCGCTGGCCATCCTCATGATGCCGGTGGTCGTCCGCTCCACCGAGGAGATGCTCAAGCTCGTCCCGAACGAGCTGCGCGAGGCTTCCCTCGCCCTGGGCGTCCCCAAGTGGAAGACCATCCTCAAGGTGGTCCTGCCGACCGCGATCGGCGGCATCACCACGGGCGTCATGCTCGCGGTCGCCCGTATCACCGGCGAGACGGCCCCCGTGCTGCTCCTCGTCTTCGGTACGAAGCTGATCAACCCGAACCCCTTCGAAGGCGCGCAGGCGTCGCTGCCGCTCTACGTCTACGAGCAGTACGCCGTCGGTACCGACGCCGCCGTGGCCCGCGCCTGGGCCGCCGCGCTCGTCCTCATCGCCTTCGTCATGATCCTCAACATGGTGGCCCGCGGCATCGCCCGCTGGAAGGCCCCGAAGACCAGCCGCTAAGGCTCCACCGCCCGGCCCCGCCGGGCGGCGCAAACTGGGAAGTGATTCAGATGGCCAAGCGAATCGACGTCAGCGGCCTCTCCGCTTACTACGGCAACCACAAGGCGATCGACGACATCTCGATGACCGTCGAGCCCCGCTCCGTCACGGCCTTCATCGGCCCGTCCGGCTGCGGCAAGTCCACCTTCCTGCGCACCCTGAACCGGATGCACGAGGTCACCCCCGGCGGCCGCGTCGAGGGCAAGGTGATGCTCGACGACCAGAACCTCTACGGCAAGGACGTCGACCCGGTCGCCGTGCGCCGCACGGTCGGCATGGTCTTCCAGCGCCCCAACCCCTTCCCCACCATGTCGATCTTCGACAACGTGGCGGCGGGCCTGCGCCTGAACGGCAGCTACCGCAAGTCCGAGCTGAACGACGTCGTCGAGCGCTCCCTGAAGGGCGCGAACCTCTGGAACGAGGTCAAGGACCGGCTGAACAAGCCGGGCTCGGGCCTCTCCGGCGGCCAGCAGCAGCGCCTGTGCATCGCCCGCGCCATCGCGGTCGAGCCGGACGTCCTGCTGATGGACGAGCCCTGCTCCGCGCTGGACCCGATCTCCACGCTCGCCATCGAGGACCTGATCGGCGAGCTGAAGGAACGGTTCACGATCGTCATCGTGACGCACAACATGCAGCAGGCCGCCCGCGTCTCGGACCGTACGGCCTTCTTCAACCTGGCCGCGGTCGGCCAGCCCGGCAAGCTGATCGAGCTCGACGAGACGGAGCGCATCTTCTCCAACCCGTCGGTGCAGGCCACGGAGGACTACATCTCCGGCCGCTTCGGCTGAGCCACCCCCCACACACGTCCTGCGGTGCTGCATGGCGGTGCCACCGCGAGACGAAGGGCCCGCCCCCTCTCCCAAGGGGCGGGCCCGTTCACGTTCTCCGGCCGGCACCCGCGGGGCGGGGCCGGCCGGGGGTCAGCCGAAGAGCAGCCGGACGGCGAAGAAGCTCACCGCGGCGACGGCCGCCGCCGCCGGCATGGTGATGAACCAGCCGAGGATGATGTTCTTCGCGACGCCCCACCGGACGGCGTTGACGCGCTTGGTGGCGCCCACGCCCATGATCGCCGAGGTGATCACGTGGGTCGTGGAGATCGGCGCGTGGAAGATGAACGACGCCGAGTACATGACGGACGCCGCGGTGGTCTCCGCCGCGAAGCCCTGCGGCGGGTCCAGCTCGATGATCCGGCGCCCGAGGGTCCGCATGATCCGCCAGCCACCCGCGTAGGTGCCGAGCGACAGCATCACCGCGCTGGCGACCTTCACCCAGAACGGGATCGGGTCACCGGACTGCTCGACGTCGGCGATGACCAGCGCCATCACCACGATGCCCATCGTCTTCTGGGCGTCCTGCAGACCGTGGCCGAGCGCCATGCCGGCCGCCGAGACCGTCTGCGCTATGCGGAAGCCGCGCTTGGTCTTGTGCGGCCCGGCGTTCCGGAAGATCCACATGATGCCGGCCATCACCAGGTAGCCCAGGATGAGGCCGACGAACGGCGAGATGAACATCGGGATGACGATCTTCTGGAGCACGCCGCCCCAGATGACCTCGGTACCGCCGGCCAGCGCGGCACCGACCATGCCGCCGAAGAGCGCGTGCGACGACGACGAGGGCAGCCCGAAGTACCAGGTGACGAGGTTCCACACGATCGCGCCGACCAGCGCGGCGAAGAGGATGCCCATCCCCTTGTCGCCGGTGGGCGTGGCGATCAGCCCCTCGCTGACGGTCTTGGCGACGCCGCTGCCCATGAAGGCGCCGGCGAGGTTCATGACCGCGGCCATCGCCAGCGCGGCGCGGGGCGTGAGCGCCCGCGTCGACACGGAGGTGGCGATGGCGTTCGCGGAGTCGTGGAAGCCGTTGGTGTACGTGAAGAAGAGCGCGACCCCGATGGTCACGACCAGAGCGAAGGTGTCCACGGAGCCTCAGGACTCCTTGACGGCGATGGTCTCCACCGTGTTGGCCACGTGCTCGAAGGCGTCGGCCGCCTCTTCCAGCACGTCCACGATCTGCTTCAGCTTCAGCACCTCGATGGCGTCGTACTTGCCGCTGAAGAGATGGGCGAGCAGCTTGCGGTGGATCTGGTCGGCCTGGTTCTCCAGCCGGTTGACCTCGATCCAGTACTCGGTGAGCTTGGTCATCGTCCGCAGGTGCGGCATCGCCTCGGCGGTGAGCTCGGCGGCCCGGGCCAGCACCTCGATCTGCTGCTCGACGCCCTTCGGCAGCTCCTCCACGTTGTAGAGGACGACGAGGTCGACGGCCTCCTCCATGAAGTCCATGATGTCGTCGAGCGACGAGGCCAGGGCGTAGATGTCCTCGCGGTCGAACGGGGTGATGAAGGAGGAGTTCAGCTGGTGGAAGATCGCGTGCGTCGCGTCGTCACCGGCGTGCTCGGCCGCCCGCATCCGCTCCGCGATGTCGGCCCGCGCGGACGCCTCCGCTCCCAGCAGTTCCATCAGGAGCTTCGAGCCGGTGACGATGTTGTCCGCCGACGCGGAGAACATGTCGTAGAAGCTCGTCTCCCGGGGGGTCAGACGAAAGCGCACGTGGGGTCCTTCGGTGCATGGATGTCGGTCAGGCTGATGCTAGGCGCATCATCCGGCCACGGCGAACCGGCGTTCCTCAGTGTCGCCCATCGGGCGCGGAGAACTGAACCGGCCCCGCGCAATCGCGTTCGGATCGGTACCATATACCCGCGAGGGGTATATCACCTCGCGTGGACGACGGGAGGACCCCATGACGACCACCGAGCCGGCCGGCCCTCCGGTCACGGGCCCCGAACGGGCCGGCGGTGACCACGATCACGCGGTGCACGGGTACCACAAGCAGAAGGACGAGCACCTGAAGCGGCTGCGCCGTATCGAAGGCCAGATCAGGGGCCTGCAGCGGATGGTCGACGAGGACGTCTACTGCATCGACGTGCTCACCCAGGTCTCGGCGTCGACGAAGGCACTGCAGTCCTTCGCCCTCCAGTTGCTGGAGGAGCACCTGCGTCACTGCGTGGCCGCCGCGGCGGTCAAGGGCGGGGACGAGATCGACGCGAAGGTCGAGGAGGCGACGAAGGCGATCGCCAGGATGATGCGCACCTGAGTCCACAGGCTGTCCGAAACCGATCGCTCGCGGAGCGGACGGCGATCAGGGGGAGCGGTGGCGGGCACGGGGCGGGTGCGGGTGATCGCGGGAAGCGGCGGCCCGCACGCGGGGGCGGGCGTGATCACGGGGAGCGGTGGCGCTCGCGGGGAGCGGTGGCGTCGGGGCGGGGACCCGTGGTCACGGGGAGGCAGCCGCGGTCACGAGGGATGGGCGATCACGGGGTGCGGCGCGGGCCGGAGGGGGTGCCGCCCGGGGGCCGGGGGCCCGGCGAGACCTTCAGGACCTCGTCGATCCGGTCGGCGCTGAGCCGCTCCGCCTCGGTGGCGGACGCCGCGATCATCAGTTCTCCGCAGAGCTCGATCTCGGCGAGCGCCACATGGTCCTGGACGGCCGTCATACTGATCGGGGCCACGCGCGTTCACCTCTCTCAGCCGGTGTCGGCTTCCTAGCGTAGGGAGCGGAACACGCACCGCGCATGACACGTCCGGACCATTCTGGGAACCATCCGAATGGTCCGTCGGGCCCCCGCCCGCAGCCACGACGCCGCTTTCCGCGTCGTCGCGCCGGGGCTGGGCCGGGCGGCACCCGGGCCGCGCCGGGGGCCGGCGGGGCCGGGCGGGCCGGGGGTTCAGCCCTCGATCCGGCCGGCGTAGATGTCGCGCCGGGGCGGGAGCCCCACGCCGACGGGCGTCCCGAAGTCGTACAGCTCGGTCGTCGACGCGACGCCGACCTCCCGTCCCCCGTTGGTGACGCGGAACCGGTGGCGGACCTTCCGCAGCCGCCCCTCGTCGTCCAGGTACGCGTCGAACGCCACCGCGTCCGTGGCGAAGCCCTTCGCGGCGGCCGCCAGCGCCCCGCGCACCTGCGGCGACGCGGTCCTCGCGGCGGCGGCGATGTCGGTGGTGCCGCGGTAGTGGGCGACGGGCACCCCGCCGAGGCGCGCCGAGCCGACGAACACCACGCGCCGCGCGGCGCGGAGCAGTTCGGCGGCGGCCGCGGGGTCGGTGGCACCGCCCGTGACGAGGTTGCCGTCGGCGAGGGACGCGGTGTCGACCCGGACCCACTTGTCGGCGGGGACGCCCGCGCCGCGGTTCTTCATGTAGAGCGCGCCGGGCGTGAACACCTGCGTGATGCGCCGCTGCGGGCGGCCGCCGTCCTCGGGGAGCAGGACCTGGACGCGGCCACGCCGGGCCCGGAAGTCGTAGCCGCCCTCGCCGTGGACGGTCAGCCGGGTGCCGCCGGTCGTCATCTCCATGGACGTCCTGGCCTTCGACGTACCGGCCCGGGCCAGCGCGTCCGCCGCCGCGCGCACCGCCTCCGCGCCCCGGCCCCGCCCGGCGTCGTCGCCGTCTCCGACCCGGCCGCCGGCGGTGACGACCGCCCCGGCGGGAGGTCTGGCGTCGACCGCCCCCGTGCACCCGCCGAGTCCCGTGACCGCCACCACCGCCGCCACCACGGCCGCGGTGACGGGCGCGGCGTCCGCGCTGTCCGCCCGCCTGAGCTTCCGCACCACCATCGCCTGCCCACTCCAACGCCGTGCCGCCGACCGCCCGGGCCCCGCCCCCTCCCCGGAGCACTGAGACGAGGGAAACCCCCGCTCCCCTAACGACCGTTCACACGGCCCGTCACGCACCTCCGCTCCCCGGTACCGTTGCCGTGTGCTCCCGCATGACGCGCCACCGCCGCCCCAGGGCCCCGGCGGCGAACCGCACCACACGACCACCACGACCGAACGGGGCGCCTTCGCCCTGGCCCGCTGTTCCTGCGGCTGGTCGGGCCCCGCCCGCCGCTCGCGGGAGCGGGCCCGTACGGACGCCCTCACGCACGTGTCGGAGGCGGGGTGCGGCGTGCGACAGTGACGCCATGGACCGGCGCGCGCTGCTCACCGCGGGACTGACCACGGCGCTGGCCGCGACGACCGCGGCCTGCGACACCGCCGGCCCGCCCCCGACCTCCCCCACCGCCTCCCCCACGGGCCCGGCCCCCACACCCTCGGGGTCGCCGGGGGGCTCGCCCGGACCGTCCGCGAACGGCGGACGCCCCTCCTGGCCGGCGTTGGCCCGCGGCCTGGACGGGCTGCTCGTCCTGCCGGGCGACGAGGCGTACGCGACGGCCCGCCAGTCGTTCAACACCCGTTTCGACACGCTGCGTCCGGCGGCCGTCGCGTACGTGGCCGGCGAGGACGACGTGCGGGAGTGCCTGGCGTTCGCCCGCCGCCACGGCGTGCGGGTCGCGGTGCGCGGCGGCGGCCACTCCTACGGGGGCTGGTCCAGCGGCGACGACCGGCTCGTGGTGGACGTCTCGCGGCTGGCGGCCGTGTCGGCGACCGACGGGGACGCCGCCGTGGTGGGGGCGGGCGCGCGGCTCGCCCCCGTCTACCGGGCGTTGGCCGGGCTGGGCCGCACGATCCCCGCCGGCTCCTGCCCGACGGTGGGGGTGACGGGTCTGGCGCTGGGCGGCGGGCACGGCGTGGTGTCGCGTGCGTACGGCCTGACGTGCGACAGCCTGTCGGCGGCCACCCTGGTGACGGCGGACGGCCGCACCGTCACGGCGTCCGCCGAGGACGACGCGGAGCTCCTGTGGGCGCTGCGGGGCGGCGGCCACGCGGGCTTCGGGGTGGTGACGGAGCTCCGCTTCCGTACGCACCCGGCGCGGCCGACGGTGGCCGCGTACCTGAACTGGCCCTGGCGCAGGGCGCGGCGGGTGCTGGCGGCGTGGCAGGCGTGGGGCCCGGACCAGCCGGACGAGGTGTGGTCGACGCTGCACCTGTCGGCGGGCGCGGGCGGCGGGGTGCCGGGCGTGTCGGTGACGGCGCTGACCCTGGGGGGCCGGGGGGACCTGGAGGACGCCGTGGACCGGCTCGCCGACCGGGTGGGGGCGCCGGACCCGTCGGTGTCCCTGCGCGAGCGGGGGTACCTGGAGGCGATGCTGGCCTTCGGCGGGTGCGCGGGGCTGTCGGACGAGCAGTGCCGGCTGCCCGGTCCGCTGCCGGGCCGCGACCCGCGCGGGGCGCTGGGGCGCGAGACGTACGCGGCGGCCTCGGACTTCTTCGACGGCCCCCTGCCGGAGGCCGCCGGGGCCGCGCTCGCGGCGGCCGCGGAGGCGTTCACCCGGATCACGGTGGAGCAGGGCGGGGGCGGCGGCACGCTCGCGCTGACGGCGCTGGGGGGCGCGGTGAACCGCGTGGCCCCGTCGGCGACGGCGTTCGTGCACCGCCGCTCGCGGCTGCTCGCCCAGTACGTGGCGTCGTGGCGGCCCGGGACGCCGGGGGCGGCGCAGCGGCGCTGGTTGCGGGGCACCCACGCGGCGATGCGGCCGTACGCGTCGGGGGCCGCGTACCAGAACTACCCGGACCCGGCCCTGGGGGGCTGGCGCCGGGCCTACTACGGCGACGCGGCGCCCCGCCTGACCGCGCTGCGGCGACGGTACGACCCGACGGGACTGTTCGACCACGCGCAGACGCTGTAGGGGGCGTGCGGCTCGGGACCGCGGGGGCCCGGACCGGGGCCGAGGGGCGGCTCGAAGCGGCACGGGCACCGGCACCGGGGCGGCCGGTGTCAGGCCGCGTGTGAGGCCGTGTCAGCTTGTGTAAGGCCGTCAGCCCCTCAGGCCGCGAGGTCGCTCTGTCCGGCGCCGGCGGCCTCGGCGCGTGGGTCGGGGAGGTCGACGGTCTGGTGGCGGGCGCCGCGCGGCGCCCGCCGGGAGCGGACGAGCCGGCCGGCGCGCGGGGAGCGGGCGAGGGCCGAGGTCAGGGGCGTCAGCAGCGCGAGGGCGACGGGCGCGAGGAGCAGCGCCACGGCCGTGCCGAGGGCGAGGCCGCCGACGACGTCGGTGGGGTAGTGCACGCCCATGTAGACGCGGCAGAAGCCCTCGGTGAGGGCGAGTGCGATGCCCGCGAGACCGAAGCGCTTGTGGGCGACGAAGAGGCCGACGCCGATGGCCATGGCCATGGTCGCGTGGTCGCTGACGAAGGAGTAGTCCGTCTTGCCCGCGACGAGGACCTCCAGGCCCTCGTGGTCCAGGAACGGCCGGGGCCGTTCGACGAACCCGCGGATCGGCACGTTGACCAGGAGGGCGATGCCCGCGGCGAGCGGGGCCCAGATCAGCCCGGCGACGGCGGTCGCGGAGTCCTCCGGCGTGCCGCGCCGGCGGACGCTCCACCAGCACCACAGCGCCACGAGGACGAGGGCCAGCATGATTCCGTACTCGCCGACGAACTCCATGACGCGGTCGAACCAGGTCGGGGCTGCCTTCGCCAGTCCGTTGATGTCGTAGAGCAGGCTGACATCGGGGTTCGAGCCATCCGATGCGAGTCCGGCCATGCGCTGCGGCCCCTTGCCTTGTCCTGCGTTGCGGGTGCGGTCAGTCCAGGGAACGACCTGCGTGGGGGGTACGTTCCACTCTCCACGGAACGATCACGATGACGTTACCGAAGAGTGATGGGGGTGCCTCCGCCGCCCCGGTCCGATCAGGCGTCAGGAGCCCTCTGTGGCAACGCCTGCGCGCCGTCCCGGGTCACGCGCGTGGCACCGAAGTAGTCCGGTGTGTCGATCTTGTCGAAGCGGATCACGGCGCCGGTGAACGGGGCGTTGATCATGTATCCGCCGCCGACGTAGATCCCGACGTGCCGGATGGCCCGGGAGTCCCGCAGGTCGTCCGAGAAGAACACCAGGTCCCCGGGGAGCAGTTCCTCCCGCGAGGGGTGCGGCCCGGCGTTGTACTGGTCGTTGGCGACGCGCGGCAGCTCGATGTCGACCGTCCGGTAGGCGGCCTGCGTGAGGCCGGAGCAGTCGAACCGGCCGCCGTGCTCGGGGGTGCCGTTGCCGCCCCAGAGGTAGGGCTTGCCGAGCTGCTTCTGTGCGAAGTAGATGGCCCCGGCGGCCTGCCGGGACGGCTCGACCGGACCGACGGGCCGGGCGAAGCTCTTCTCCAGGGACCGGATGATCTTGACGTAGTTCTGCGTCTCGCTGATCGCGGGCACTCCGCCGGACTTTATGACGCGGTAGGCCCCGGCGTTGTAGGCGGCGAGCATGTTGTTCGTGGGGTCCCCGGGCACGTTCTTCACGTACGAGGCGAGTTCGCAGTCGTACGAGGCGGCGGAGGGGATGGCGTCGGCCGGGTCCCAGATGTCCCGGTCGCCGTCCTTGTCGCCGTCGATGCCGTGGCCGGCCCACGTGCCGGGGATGAACTGCGCGATGCCGCGCGCGTCGGCGTGGCTGACGGCCTTGGGGTTCCACCCGCTCTCCTGGTAGAGCTGCGCGGCGAGGAGGGCGGGGTTGATGGCGGGGCAGAGGTTCCCCCACCGCTGCACCAGCGGCTGGTAGGCGGCCGGCACCGCGCCCTTGGCCAGTCCCACGACACCGCGCAGCCCACCGCCCCCGCCGACCAGTCCGGCGGCGGCCACGTACGTCCCGACGACGAGCAGCGCGACGAAGCTCGTGCACGCGCCGACGACGATCCCGCCGACCAGCCACCCCTTACGCACCGTCAACCACCCTCCGCATAGGGCCCGTCGCGTCAGTCTAGGCGGCGCACCCCCGCTTCAGGAGGTGGCCCGCCCGGCCTGTGGACGACGCCACCGGACGCCCCGGCGCACACCGGTCGCACGCCCGGCCCGCCGACGCCCCGCCACCGCCGTGGCGCGGCGGGTACGGACGCGCACGGAACGTGTGCGAATGAACATCAGGCCAACACGACGTGCAGACCGAAGCCCCGGACGGCCCCTGCCGCGGCGCCGTCGCGTCCGCCGGGGCGGCGGACCGCCCCCCGCCGGTCGACCGGTGGCGCGCCCGATCCCACCACCCCCGCCCTCACCTGCCGTACGGTCGCGACCTGAGGGTGGGGCGACCCCCCGTGACCGGCCGCTACCGGCTGCGACCTGCGGAGACCCGCCGAACCGGGCAACGGGGCCCGCCGTGGCGGCAGCCGTGGCAGGAAGACGACAGGAGGGGACCGACGGGTTCCGGTCGGACACCGCGACCCTCCGCCCGACCCCCTCACCGCGCCCACGGGACCTCCACCCAACCCCCGCCAAGTGGTCTGGACCACTGCGCTACGCTGTGCCATGCAGCCGCAAACGGCCGTGACACTCCCCGCCGTCGACCAAGGGCGGGGTCAGCACCACAGGAGAACACCATGGGGAACAAGGTGAGCCGACTCGGAGACTCCGGGGGAACGGCCGCCGCGATCGCCGTCATCGCACTGACCGCCGTCGCCATCGTGGTACTGGGTTACTTCCTCTTCACCCAGACGGGGCAGTCCAACCTCTGACGCGCGATCATCCCGCGCTCACGCGCGCACGCCGCCGCCGGACCCGGTCCGGCGGCGGCGTCGTCATATGCGGAGGAAAGCCCCGAAAGGGGATCAACGATGGTCATTGCCCGGAGTCACACCCCGTGATACACAGAGTGACCATACGCGTTTCCGTACGGGCCCGACCCCCTACCCGCCCAGGTCAGAGGCGTCGGCTCGGTCAAACGTGCGGTGATCGGGTAAAGAGACCCGCGAAGACGTCGTACGTCGGCGGTTCGATCAGCGAAGATAGTTGACGGCCCATGCCACCGGGCGGGCCGTCGAACTACCGAACAGGGGCGGTGACTTACATGTACCTGGCGGCCGAGAAGGGCGACATCACCACCATCATTGGCGGAATCGCCCCGAACTGGGGCCCCTTCGGAAGCCTGGGCAACCAGGCCCGCGTGATGATCGAGATCGTGATGGCCGTGGCCATCCTGCTGTGCCTCGGCATCGCGATCTGGGGGGCGGCCAAGCAGCGCATCGGCGCGACGGCCATGCGCGACACCTTCAGCGCCGAACAGGGCAAGGGCCTGATCGTGGCCGGTCTGACCGGCGTCTTCATCATCGGATCTCTGGGCACCCTCTTCACCATCGTGTACGGGATGGCCGTCTGACCCTCCCGACCGCCTGACCCGCCTTCACTTCCCGGGGCCCGCAGAGGATGCGTCTCCTGATGTCCAGTCACCACGCCGCGCACGCGTCGCGGCCACCCACACGGCACCAGCCGTCGCCCGAGGAGGCGTACCCGTCATGAGCTTCGGCGACGAGTACGACGGCGGTGGCGGTCGGGGCAGGAACCGGGGCACCACGGGCCAGACCCGTACCCGCCTCCCCGACGCGGACACCGACGACGGCTTCGGCGGCCCCGCGCGGCGCCCACCGCGCGCGTCCCGGTCGCTGGTCACCGTCGTCGGCGTGGTCGTCCTGCTGATCGCCGCCATCGCCTTCGCCAACCGCGGCGGCGATGGCGACGGCGACGCCGCCAAGGGCACCGCCCCGGGCACCACCCCCACGGCGGCCACCGGCGTGAAGCCCGTCACCGGCAAGAACGGCACCATCCCCTCCGGCTTCCCCCAGGACGAACAGGGCGCCCAGAGCGCGGCGGCCAACTACGCGGTGGCGCTGGGCTCGGCGGAGATGTTCGACAAGTCCCAGCGGGACGCGATCCTGGCCGCGGTCATCGCCCCGTCGCGCGTGACCCACTTCCGTCGGACGCTGGACCAGGCGTACTCGCCCTCCTTCTTCCAGAACGTGGGCCTCAAGCCGGACGGCACGGTCCCCGACGGATTCACCTTCGTCTCCCGCACAGCCCCCATGGGCACAAAGATCACCAGTCTCGACTCGGAGCGCGCCACGGTGGCGGTCTGGTGCGCGGGGCTCCTCGGCCTGGCCGGCGAGGGCTCCACCAAACCGGTGACCAACGGCTGGTTCACCATCACGATGGAGCTCCAGTGGGCCGACGGCGACTGGAAGACCGTGACGTACTCGCAGAAGGACGGCCCTGCCCCCGTGGGTGCCGACACCCGCGCCTCCAGTGCCGAAGAGATCGCTGACGCCGTGATCGGGTTCGGAGGATTCACTTATGCCCGCTGAAGCCAGGCGTCGCGCCGCCACCATGGGCACCCTTCTGCTCACCGCGCAGACGGCCGCGATCCTGTTGGCCGGACGCGCTGTAGCCGCCCCCACGCCGAGCCCGTCCCCCTCGCCCAGCCCCGCCAGGAGCAACAACCCCTGCGACCTCGTCCACGGCCCCTCCCGGGATTTCTGCGAGAGTGAGGACGGGGGCGGCACCGCCCGCACCTCCCCCCTCGAACCCGGCGACGCCGTCGACCCGCTCTCCTCCCTCGCCCGCGGCTGCGCGGACGCCGCCGCCTGGACCGTCGACAAGCTCAGCGACGCCGTGGCGTCCACCGCGGCCGTCGACTTCACCAACACCCGCTTCCTCCAGCAGTACGCGGTGGTCTTCGCCGCCTCCACCATCCTCACGCTCGTCATCTGGCTGCTCGCCGTCGCCAAGCGCGCCATCCGCGGCGTACCGCTGAGCACGGCCCTCTCCGAAGCCGTCGGCTTCCTGTGGCTGACGGTCCTCGCCTCGGCCTTCACCCCGCTGATCCTGCACACCGTCGTCTCCGCGACGGACGGCGTCACCGAGGTGATCGCCGCCGGCACCGGCGGCCAGACCGACGCGTTCTTCGGCTCGTTCGCCACCGCCCTGAAGAAGGGCGACGACATCGGCGGCGGGCCCATCATGCTGATCGTCGTGTCGCTCGTGTCGATCCTCGCCGCCGGCATCCTGTGGCTGGAACTCGTCATCCGCGCCGCGCTCCTCTACGTCGGCGCGCTCCTCGGCACCGTCGTGTACGCGGGCATCGTCGACAAGAACATGTGGGGCCACGTCCGCCGCTGGGCCGGCATCATGATCGCCGTCATCCTGGTGAAACCGGTCATCGTGATCGTCCTCGGCCTCGCCGGAGCGCTCTCCTCCGGTGAGGGCCCCGACGCGTTCTCCGCCGTCGTCTCCGGCCTCGCGATCATCCTGCTCGCCATCTTCGCGTCCGCGGCGATCTACCGCTTCGTCCCCGGCTTCGGCGACGAGATCGCCACCGCCCGCACCAACCGCAAGCAGGCCACCGACGGCGCCCAGGCCGCGGCCGTCATCTCCTCCCCCGCCGCCCTCGTCTCCCAGGGCATCAAGGCCCACAGCAGCCGCAGCCACCAGCGCGCCGGCGGTGGCGCCCCCACCACGGCCAACGCCCTGTCCGGCGGCGTCGCCGCCCACGGCGGACGCGGCGGCGCACCGGCCACAGGCGGAGCGGGCGGTGCCGGTGGCGGAACCGCCCCGGCCGCGCCCCCGCCCCGCAGCGCCCCCGCCCCGGCCCCGAGCGCCCACTCGGCCACCAACACCCCGCACACCAGCCGCGCCACCAACAGCGGCACCGGCAACCCAGGCAACGCAGGATCAGGAGGTGGAGGGCGGTGACGACCCAGTCCCACGCGATCACGCCCCGCCGCACGTATCTCATCGGCCGCGCCCGGCCGAGCGCGATCATCGGCAAGAACCGCGAGACGGGCGAGATCGCCCTCATCATCGCCGGGGCGTTCCTCGGCATGATGTGCGGCCTCCTCGTCCCCCTCCTCACCCTGCGCATCGCCCTGCTCGCCGGCTTCCCGATGCTGGCCCTCGCCGCCGTGTACGTCCCCTACCGCGGCCGGACCTTCTACCGCTGGTACGAGATCAACCGCAGCTACAAGCGCGTCCTGCGCCAGGGCACCACGTACCGCTCCGCCGCCATGGAGGCCGGTACCCGCCTCGACGGCCGCGAGGTCGAGGTCGGCCCGCCCCCCGGCATCGGCCGCATCAACTGGCTCTCCGCCCCCTTCGGCCCCGACGAGATCGCCGTCCTCCTCCACGCCGACCGCCGCACCGTCACCGCCGCCATCGAGATCGAGGGCCCCGGCGTCGGACTGCGCGACAGCGAGGACCAGGAAGCCCTGGTGGACCGTTTCGGCACCCTCCTCAAGCACGTCGCCAACGGCGACGGCTTCGTCACCCGCATCCAGATGCTCGCCCGCACCCTCCCCGCCGACCCCGACGCCCACGCCAAGGACGTCGCCCAGCGCGGCGACCCCCACGCGCCCCGCTGGCTCCTCGACTCCTACGAGCAGCTGCTGTCCATGGTGTCGACCTCCAGCGAGCAGCACCGCGCGTACCTCGTCGCCTGCATGCACTACACCCGTGAACTGGCCGCCGAGGCCCACGCCATCGCCCGCGCCGCCCGCCACACCGGCGGCACCAGGCGGGTGCGCCTCGACAAGGACGCCGGCCTCGCCGTCGTCATGGCCCGCGAGCTCACCGACATCTGCGCCCGCCTCGCCGAGGCCGACATCCGCGTCCGCCAGCCCCTCGGCCAGTCACGCCTGGCGTCCCTCGTGCACTCCATGTACGACCCGGACCACCCCATCGACCACATCCAGGCCATGACGAAGCGGAACGCCTGGCCCGCCGAGCTCGACGCCGTCGAACCCACCCACCTGCGGGCCAAGACCCGCGAGTCCGCCACCCGCGCCCCCTGGTGCCACGCCACCGCCTGGGTCAAGGAGTGGCCGATGACGCCCGTCGGCGTGAACTTCCTCGCCCCGCTGCTCGTCCACACCCCCGACGTCATCCGCACGGTCGCCGTCACGATGGACCTCGAACCCACCGAGATCGCCATCGAGCGCATGCTCACCGAGAAGACCAACGACGAGGCGGAGGCCAGCCGCGCCGCGAAGATGAACCGCACCATCGACCCCCGCGACATCGCCGCCCACGGCCGCCTCGACCAGCGGGGTGAAGATCTCGCCAGCGGCGCGGCCGGCGTCAACCTCGTCGGGTACATCACCGTGTCGTCCCGTTCCCCCGAGGCCCTCGCCCGGGACAAGCGGACGATCCGGGCGTCGGCCGGCAAGTCGTACCTGAAGCTCGAGTGGTGCGACCGCGAACACCACCGGGCCTTCGTGAACACGCTGCCGTTCGCCACCGGCATCCGCCGCTAGGCACACAGGACGAGACGATAGGACGATAGGGGCCTGATGATGCGCGATCCGCTGTCCGTCCTCACCGATGCCTTCACCTCCTTCCTCTTCGGGAAGGTGGAGACGACCCGGCTGCCCGTACGCACCTCCACGGGCCAGGCCCAGGCCGTGTACCTGCCGACCGCCGCGCCCGGCCTGGGCGACTCCGGCGTGATCATCGGCCGCGAGGTGTACAGCGGCAAGGGGTACATCTACGACCCGTTCCAGCTGTACGGCCAGCAGCTCCCCGCCCCGCACTGGCTGGTGCTCGGCGAGTCCGGCAACGGCAAGTCGGCCCTGGAGAAGACGTACGTCCTGCGCCAGCTCCGCTTCCGCGACCGCCAGGTCGTCGTCCTCGACGCCCAGGGCGAGGACGGCGTCGGCGAGTGGAACCTCATCGCGGAGCAGTTGGGGATAACGCCCATCCGTCTCGACCCGAGGGCCGCCCTCGACGACGGCATCCGCCTCAACCCCCTCGACCCGGCCATCACCACGACCGGCCAGCTCGCCCTGCTCCGCACCATCATCGAGGTCGCCCTGGGGCACGGCCTCGACGAGCGGTCCGGCTTCGCGCTGAAGGTCGCCCACGCCTACGTCAACGCCACCATCACCGACCGCCAGCCCGTCCTGACCGACATCGTCGAGCAGCTCCGCCACCCCGAACCGGAGTCCGCCGAGGCCATGAACGTCGACATAGACGACGTACGCGCCTGGGGCCTCGACGTCGCGCTCGTCCTCGACCGGCTCGTCGACGGCGACCTGCGCGGCATGTTCGACGGCCCCACGACCGTCGGCATCGACCTCGACGCGCCGCTCACCGTCTTCGACCTGTCGCACATCGACCGCAACTCCATCGCCATGCCCATCCTCATGGCGATCGTCGGCGTCTGGCTGGAGCACACCTGGATCCGCCCCGACCGGAAGAAGCGCATCTTCCTCGTCGAGGAGGCCTGGCACATCATCAACAGTCCGTTCGTGGCGCAGCTGTTCCAGCGGCTGCTGAAGTTCGGCCGCCGGCTCGGCCTGTCCTTCGTCGCCGTCGTCCACCACCTCAGCGACGTCGTCGACGGCGCGGCCGCGCGCGAGGCGGCGGCCATCCTCAAGATGGCCTCCACCAGGACGATCTACGCCCAGAAGGCCGACGAGGCACGCGCCACCGGTCGTGTCCTCGGCCTGCCGCGCTGGGCCGTCGAGATCATCCCGACCCTCACGCCCGGCATCGCCGTCTGGGACGTCAACGGCAACGTCCAGGTGGTGAAACACCTCATCACCGAGGCCGAACGCCCCCTCGTCTACACGGACCGCGCCATGACCGAGTCCGCGGCGCACGACCTGCCCGACGACCTGCCCGACGACCTCAAGGCCGCCGAATGGGAGGCGGAGCAGCGCGCGGCCCTCATGGAACGCCACATGAACGACTCGGAATCGACGGTGGCGTGACGTGGGCCGCCCACCCGAGACACGCGGAACCCAGGGAGGCGTCCCCGACGGGCTGCTCGTGGGGCTGCTGGCGCTCCTGTTCGCCTCGACGTTGATGGTGTGGACGGCGACCGGCGTCGCCGGGCTGTTCGCCCACGGCTCCTGGCCCGCGGGCGTCACCTTCGGCCGCTCGCCGCTCGCCCTGCGCTCCCTGGTCACCGACCCGCGGGGCATGGCCGCTGCCTGGCCGGCGACACCCGCGGACCAGCTGCCGGGCCACGGCGTGTTCTGGGGGCTGCTGATCGGCGAGTTGATGGTGCTCGCCGTGCTGGCCGTCTTCGCCGTGGGGACGGTGTCCCGCTGGCGCGCGGTCCGCGCGGCGGCACGCACCGACCGGGGCCTCGGCCCCCGGGCCACCACCCCGGCCCCTGCCCCGCTCCAGGAGCAGGCCCCGCTCCAGGCCCCGGCCCCGGCGGAAGCACCCGCAGCACCACCCGCACCGGTGACCACGACCACCCCGCTCCCCGCCACCGCCACCGCACCCGCACCCGCACCCGCACCCGCACCCGCACCCGCAGTGACCACACCACCCACGGCCGCGCCACCCGCCACCGCCACGGCGTTCCCGGCGCCCCGTACGCCGGCGCCGCGCGTCCTGTACGGCGACCGCGCCACCCGCCGCCCCAGTACCCTCCAGGCCGTCCAGGACGCCGTGGGTCCCGTCCTCGTCGTCACGTCCGACCCCACCGTGTGGGCCGAGACCAAGGACGCCCGCGCCAAGCTGGGCCCCGTCCTCCTCTACGACCCCGGGCACCTCTGCGACACCCCGGCCCGCCTCCACTGGTCCCCCACGGACGGCTGCGAGGACACCGGTACGGCGGCGGCCCGCGCCACCGCGCTCCTCGCCCCCGTACGCCCCCGGGCGCGCCTCGACGCCGCGGTCGCCGACACCGCCGAGACCCTCCTGCGCTGCTGGCTGCACGCCGCAGCCGTCGACGGCCGGCCCTTCCGGCAGGTGCACCGCTGGGCACAGAACAACGGCAGCGCCCACGAGCCCGTACGCATCCTCCGCATACACCCCAGGGCCACCAACAGCCACGCCGGTCTCCTGGAGTCGGCGCTCACCGCCCACCCCGAACGCCGCGAAGCCGCCCGCGCCCTGACGCTCCGGGCGCTCTCCGCCCTCACCACGGTCCACGTCCGCGAGTCGTGCACACCGAATCGAACTGATTCGCTGACCTTGGAATCATTCATCGCCGAAGGGGGCAGCCTCTATGTGGTGGGCGAACCCGTGGAGGACCCCCGGACGGCACCCGGAGCGATGCCCCTCCTCACCGCCCTCACCGCACACGTGGTCGAGCACGGCCGCCGCATGGCCGCACGGTCATCCGACGGTCGGCTCGACCCACCAATGAGCCTCGTCCTCGACGACGTCGCCGCGGTCGCCCCGCTCCCCCAGCTCCCGGCGCTCCTCGCCAACGGCCACGACCAGGGCCTCCCCACCCTCGTCCTGCTCCGCTCCCGCGAACAGGCCCGAGCCCGCTGGACCGACCCCCTCCCGACCCCGATCCCCTGACGCCCTGTCCCCGCCCCCGCCCTGACACGCCCGGGCAAGCCCCGTCCGACACGGCGACCCGGCACCCGGGCGCGGCCCGGCCCGGCCACCCCCTCCGACAGGGCCCCCGACGACCAGCGACCAGCCTGCCCGGCCGCCGCCCTGCCCGACCCACCGGAGCCCCGCCTACGCGCCGGCACCGGCCCCCTCCGCCACGTCCGCGGACGCGCCGGACCGCAGCAGCTCGTACTCGACCTCCACCGCACCCGCCTCCCCCGGCTCCGATCCGCGCTCCAGCGAGATGACCACGCCGCTCGGCGCGAACCCGGCCTTCCGGTACAGCGCCGCGGCGCGCGCGTTCCGCTCGTGCACGTACAGCCGCACCCGGCGCACCACCGGCTCGCGCAGCGACCACGACCACTGGACGGCCGCCCGCAGCAGCGCCTCCGCCACCCCGCTGCCCCGCGCCCCGGGCCGTACGTACACCCCGACGACGTGCGTCTGGTCCACCTCCGCCGGCTCCCCGAGCGGCACGTCACCGCCCTGCCGCTCCAGCAGCGCGGTCACCGTCCCGACCCACCGCCCGTCGGGCCCGACGGCCACGAACTGCCGCGCCCCGGACCCGGCCCCGGCCGCGGCGCGCTCGGTCCGCCCCCGCCAGTGCGCGTCCGGCCGCGCGGCGGCCTCCTCGTAGGTGTCCAGGAACGCCAGGTGCGCCAGCGGGTCCCGCAGGGAGGCCAACCGCAACTCCCGTGCCTCACGCCACTCCTCGGCCCGCACGGGCCGCACCGCATAGGTCATCCCCCGATCCTCCCGACCGCCCCCGACCACCGGCAACCGGATAACCCGCGCCCCACCCCATCACCGCGCACCGCCCACGCCCCGGGTCCGCCCCCGACCTCCACCGCGGACCGCGGACCACAGGCCGCACCCTCCCCCGGCCCCGGAACCCGCCCGGGAACCGCACCCGCCCCGGGCTCGGAACCCGTACCCGCCCGAGCCCCGCCCCGGCCCGGCTCAGCCCGGCCCGGCCCGAGTCGTACCCCGGTACCACTCCGCCGCCACCGGTCCCCACCCCGGTCGGACGTTCCGCGCCGCCCCGCTCCGTAGCGTCGACGACATGATCCGGGCTCACGAACTGACCAAGAGGTACGGCGACCGAACCGTCGTGCACGGCCTCTCCTTCACCGTCCACCCCGGCACCGTCACCGGCTTCCTCGGGCCCAACGGCGCCGGCAAGTCCACCACCCTGCGCATGATCCTCGGCCTCGACGCCCCCACCAGCGGGCACGCCACCGTCAACGGCCGCCCCTACGCCGCGCACCGGGCGCCGCTCACCCAGGTCGGCGTGCTGCTGGAGGCGCGCGCCGTCCACCCGGGGCGCACCGCCCGCGACCACCTGCACGCCCTGGCCCTCACCCACGGCCTGCCCCGCCGCAGGGTCGACGAGGTGCTGGAGCTGGCCGGACTCACCGACGTCGCCGACCGCCGCGTCAAGGGTTTCAGCCTCGGCATGGGCCAGCGCCTGGGCATCGCCTCCGCCCTCCTCGGCGACCCCTCGACCCTCGTCCTCGACGAACCCGTCAACGGCCTCGACCCCGAGGGCGTCCTGTGGATCCGCACCCTCCTCAAGTCCCTGGCCGCCGAGGGCCGTACCGTCCTCGTCTCGTCCCACCTCATGTCGGAGACGGCCCTCACCGCCGACCACCTGGTCGTCATCGGCCGCGGCCGTCTCCTCGCCGACACCAGCGTCACCGACCTCCTGCGCCGCGCCGGCACGGGCGGCGTCCGTGTCGTCACCCCGCGCGCCGCGGACCTCCACCGGGCCCTGCGCGCGGCACACCCCCGCGCCGAGATCACCACCACCGCCCCCGACACCCTCGACGTCCGCGGCGCGGACGCGCCCCACATCGGTCGCGCCGCCGCCGACCACGCCATCCCGCTGCACGAACTCACCCCGCAGGGCGCCTCGCTGGAGCAGGCGTTCATGGACCTCACCCAGGACGCCGTCGAGTACCGGGGAGCCACCGCGTGACCACCACCTCCGCCACCTCCACGCCCACCACCGCACCCGCCGCGTACGGCGTCACCCCGGCCCGTGTCGTGCGCGCCGAGTGGCACAAGATCCGCTCACTGCGCTCGACCCGCGTCACCGCCGCCACCGCCGCTGCCCTCGTCGTCACCGTCGCCCTCGTCATGGGCGGCACCTACACCTCCGAGGGCGGCGACTCCGACATCGACCCGGTCGTCCTCGTCCTCATGGGCACGATGCTCTCCCAGATCTGCCTCGCGGTCCTCGGCATCCTCGTCACCGCCGGCGAGTACGCGTCCGGCTCGATCCGCGCCACCCTCACCGCCGTCCCGACCCGCCTGCCCGTCCTGTGGGCGAAGGCCGCCGTCTTCGCCGCGACGGCCTTCACCCTCAGCCTCGCCACCGCCCTCGCCGCCTTCCCGGCCGCACACCTGCTCCTCGCGGACACCGACAAGGCGGCGTCCCTCCTGGACGACGGCGTCCTGCCCGCCCTCGTCGGCAGCTCCGCCGGCATCACCCTCGTCGCACTGGTCGCCCTGGCGCTCGGTGCGCTGCTCCGCTCGGTACCGGGCGCCCTCGGCGCGTTCATCGGCGGCGTCGTCATCGTCCCGGAGATCCTCGGCGCCCTCCCGTACGAGGCAGCGGAGACCGCCCTGCGCCACTTCCCCACCCAGGCGGCGGGCGCCCTCGGCTCCTCCACCCCCCTCCCGGGCGCGGCCTCCCCCGGCGCCGCCCTCCTCGCCCTGGTCCTGTGGGCGGCGGCAGCCCTGGCGGCGGCCGCGGTGTCCCTGAAACACCGGGACGTGTGACCGGTTCCGTACGAGGATGACCGGCATGAGCCAACAGCCGTCCACCACGGGGTCCCTGACGGTCTTCGTGCAGTCGGTGCTCCACCGGGTCCGCCGCCTCGACCGGCGCCGCCCGCTGCTGTGGGACACGCTGCTGACCGGCTTCTTCGTCGTCGCCGCGCTCACGGACGCAGGCGGCGGCTGGCGCAACATCGCCGCCGCCCCGGACGTCCCCGGCCCCCTCGTGTTCGCGATGAGCCTGGCCCTGTCGGTGCCGCTGCTGTGGCGGCGCCGGCACCCGCTCGCCGTGCTCGCCCTGATGGCCCCGGCGGCGCTCGTCAGCAACTGGACGGGGGCCCTGCTCCAGGCGGCGATGATCCAGCACGTCGTCGTCTTCAACGTCGCGCTGCGCCTTCCGCTGCGCCGCCTGTGGTGGGCGGCGGCCCTGCTGCTCGGGCCGCTGCTGGTGGGCGCGTACCGCTTCCCGCGCGCCGGCTGGGACCAGCTGGTGCTGGCACCGATGTGGGCGTTCGCCTTGGTCGCGTTGGGCGGTCTGCTCGTGCGCACCCGCCAGGAGTACACGGCCTCTCTCGTGGAGCGGGCCCGGCAGCTGGAGGTGGAGCGCGACCAGCAGGCCCGGCTGGCGGCCGCGGCGGAACGGGCCCGGATCGCCCGGGAGATGCACGACATCATCGGGCACAACCTCTCCGTCATCACGGGCCTGGCGGACGGCGGCCGTTACGCGGCGGCCAGGTCGCCGGAGCGGGCGGGGCAGGCCCTCGACGCCATCGCTTCGACGAGCCGCCAGGCCCTGACCGAGCTGCGCCGCCTGCTGGGGGTGCTGCGTGACGAACCGGCGGACGTGCCGGCGGCCGCGCCCGCCGAGCTCAGCCCGCAGCCGGCCCTGGCCGACCTGGACCAGCTGGTGGACGGGGTGCGGGCGGCGGGCCTGCCGGTGAA
The DNA here is from genome assembly GCF_043077165.1 of Streptomyces kanasensis. Classification (NCBI taxonomy): domain Bacteria; kingdom Bacillati; phylum Actinomycetota; class Actinomycetes; order Kitasatosporales; family Streptomycetaceae; genus Streptomyces; species Streptomyces kanasensis. The sequence goes on along the minus strand of NZ_JBIBSF010000005.1, from coordinate 1,224 downwards.
GTTCGCGGTCCGCGGCCGGCCGGTACCGCTGCCCGCCGGGCCCCAGTTGACGGTGTTCCGCGTGGTGCAGGAGGCCCTGACGAACACGCTGAAGCACGCGGGCCCCGGGGCGACGGCGACGGTGGACGTCTCGTACGAGGACGGCCGAGGCGGCGGGCGCGTCGACGGCGAGCGCGGCGGGTCCGACGGCGGGGCCGGTGGCCGGGGCGGGGTCGCGGTCACCGTCACGGACACGGGCCGTCCGGTCCTGGACACACCGCCGGCGGGCCGCGGCCTGACGGGCATGCGCGAGCGCGCGGCCCTGTACGACGGAACTCTCGACGCCGGTCCGCTGCCCGCCCCCGCGGGCGGGTGGCGGGTGCGTCTCCATCTCCCGAAGGACTCCCTCTCGTGACCACGGTGCTCATCGTCGACGACCAGCCGTTGCAGCGGTTCGGGTTCCGCATGCTCCTGGAGAGCCAGGACGACCTGTCGGTCGCGGGCGAGGCGGGCACGGGCGGGGAGGCCGTCCGGTTGGCCGCCGAGCTGCGCCCGGACGTGGCGTTGATGGACGTCCGCATGCCGGGGATGGACGGCATCGAGGCGACGCGGCGGATCGTGGCCTCGGGCGGTCGTACGCGGGTGCTGATCCTGACGACGTTCGACCTGGACGAGTACGCGTACGCGGGGCTGCGCGCGGGTGCGAGCGGTTTCCTGCTGAAGGACGCGCAGCCGGAGGAGGTGTTGTCGGGGGTGCGGGCGGTGGCGTCGGGGGACGCGGTGGTGGCGCCGCGGCTGACGCGGCGGCTGCTGGACGCGTACGTGCAGCACCTTCCGCCGGTGCCGGGGGCGGCGCCACTGCCCGATCGGCGTCTGGCGGCCCTGACGGAGCGGGAGCGGGAGATCCTCGCAGTGATCGCCCAGGGCTGGACGAACACGGAGATCGCGGAACGGTTCCACCTGGCCGAGTCCACGGTGAAGACGCACGTGGGCCGGATCCTGGCGAAGACGGGTTCCCGGGATCGGGTGCAGGCGGTGATCCTGGCGTACGACGCCCGGCTCGTCCAGCCGTCCTGAACGAACGCCCTGGGGCCGGCCCTTCGAGTCGTCCCTGCCGGGTCCGGTCGCCGGCTGCTACCACGGGAGAAAAAGGGTCCGGAAATGAGGAAAGCCCCGCACCATACGGTGCGGGGCTTCCCCAACAAATTGTTCGGCGGTGTCCTACTCTCCCACAGGGTCCCCCCT
>NZ_JBIBSF010000004.1:525364-559734 GCF_043077165.1 Streptomyces kanasensis | reverse complement strand
CCGACACCCCCATCATCACCACCGACGCACGCCACCGCGCCGACGCCAAGAGCGCCCTCATCACCCTCGTCGAACACGCCCTCATGGCACGACTGCGGTGACGAGGCGTTAGACGGTCCCATACGCGCGGGGGCCCGCACACCGGACGGTGTGCGGGCCCTCGCGCGTTGCCGGCCGACCTGCCGGGCCGTGGCGCGTTCCGGGCGGTGCGCGGTCCGGGCGGTGGCGCTCCGGCCGTGACGCCCTCCGCGCGGTGGCGCGTTGCCGGGCGACGCACCGGGCGGTGGCGTGGTCCGGCGCGGTATACCGGCCAGGGCGCGTTCCGCGCGGTGGCGTGGTCCGCGTGGTGGTCCGGGCCGTGGCGCGTTGCCGGGCGGCGCACCGGCCGTGACGCGGTCCGCACGGTGACGTGGTCCGGCGCGGCGTACCGGCCAGGGCGCGGGGCGGTGGCGCTCCGGCCGCGGTGCCCTCCAGGCCGTGGCACGTTCCGCGCGGTGGCGTGGTCGGCGTGGTCATCCGGGCCGTGGCGCGTTGCCGGGCGACGCACCGGCCGTGGCGTGTTGCCGGGCGGTTCGGCGGGTGGGGGCACGGGACGCGGACGGCCGAGGGCCCCGCACCCGGGACGGGTGCGGGGCCCTCGGCCGCGTCGTACGGGCGGTGGTCAGCCCTGCCAGGAGTGCGGCGCCCGGAAGCCGGTCTGACGCTCCAGGCGGCGCCAGCCGGCCGCGGAGTGGGCGCGCCGCGCCGGGGCGGCGGCCGGGCGGGCGTTGGCGCGGGCCAGGATCACCGCGGTGAGGGCGGCGAGCTCCTCCGGTGCGGCGTGGCCCTTCTCGACCCGGAGGAGGGAGGCGTCTGCCAGGGGCGTGGTCACGGGTTCTCCTCGTTACTGCGGCGGGTTGCCGTGCTTGCGGGACGGCAGGTCTGCGTGCTTGGTGCGGAGCATGGCGAGCGACCTGATGAGCACCTCGCGCGTCTCGGCCGGGTCGATGACGTCGTCGACCAGGCCGCGCTCCGCGGCGTAGTAGGGGTGCATCAGCTCGGCCTTGTACTCCTTGACCATGCGGGCGCGCATGGCCTCGGGGTCCTCGGCGTCGGCGATCTGCCGGCGGAAGATGACGTTGGCCGCGCCCTCGGCGCCCATGACGGCGATCTCGTTGGTCGGCCAGGCGTAGGTGAGGTCGGCACCGATGGACTGGGAGTCCATGACGATGTACGCGCCACCGTACGCCTTGCGCAGGATGAGCGAGATGCGCGGCACGGTGGCGTTGCAGTACGCGTACAGCAGCTTGGCGCCGTGGCGGATGATGCCGCCGTGCTCCTGGTCGACGCCGGGCAGGAAGCCGGGGACGTCGAGGAGCGTGACGATCGGGATGTTGAACGCGTCGCACATCTGCACGAAGCGGGCGGCCTTCTCGGACGCCTCGATGTCGAGGACGCCGGCGAGGGTCTGGGGCTGGTTGGCGACGATGCCGACGACCTGCCCGTCCAGCCGGGCGAGGGCGCAGACGATGTTGCGCGCCCAGCGCTCGTGGACCTCCAGGAAGTCGCCGTCGTCGACGAGCTCCTCGATGACCTTGTGCATGTCGTACGGGCGGTTGCCGTCGGCGGGCACGAGGTCGAGCAGGACGTCGCCGCGCCGGTCCGCGGGGTCCTCGCTGGGGTGGACCGGCGGGTTCTCGCGGTTGTTGGACGGCAGCATCGACAGGAGGTAGCGCACCTCGGCGATGCAGGTCTCCTCGTCGTCGTAGGCGAAGTGCGCGACGCCGGAGGTCTCCGCGTGGACGTCGGCTCCGCCGAGACCGTTCTGCGTGATCTCCTCGCCGGTGACCGCCTTGACGACGTCCGGGCCGGTGATGAACATCTGCGAGGTCTCGCGGACCATGAAGACGAAGTCCGTGAGGGCGGGGCTGTAGGCCGCGCCGCCGGCACAGGGGCCGAGCATCACGGAGATCTGAGGGATGACGCCCGACGCCCGGGTGTTGCGCTGGAAGATGCCGCCGTACCCGGCGAGGGCGGAGACGCCCTCCTGGATGCGGGCGCCGGCGCCGTCGTTCAGCGACACGAGCGGGGCCCCGGCCGCGATGGCCATGTCCATGATCTTGTGGATCTTGGTGGCGTGGGCCTCGCCGAGCGCGCCGCCGAAGATCCGGAAGTCGTGCGCGTAGACGAAGACCGTACGGCCGTCGACCGTTCCCCAGCCGGTGATGACACCGTCGGTGTAGGGCTTCTTGTTCTCCAGGCCGAAGCCGGTCGCCCGGTGCCGGCGCAGCTGCTCGACCTCCCGGAACGACCCTTCGTCCAGCAGGAGCTCGATGCGCTCCCGGGCCGTCAGCTTGCCCTTGGCGTGCTGCGCCTCGGTGGCGCGCTCACTCGGGCCGCGCCGGGCCTCCTCGCGCAGGGCCTGCAGCTCCGCCACACGCCCGCGGGCATCGGTGGGCTCGCCCCGGGTTTCGTCCACAACGGTCATGTACCGACCCTACGGAGCCGACCAAGGAAAACCCGCCGTTGACTCCGTACAGTCTCCGGACGGATCTGCTGTGAGCCCTGAACAGAACCGCGTCGGAAGGCAACCGAAGTGCCAGCGTTGCACCCCCCTCCCTTGTGGAGTTCCCACAAGGGGTCCGCGCGGGGGTCGGGCGGGGCGCGTGGTTCCGTCAGTACGGCACCACGGTGCAGCGGTGTGGGGCGCACGCCGTACCGGGGGTGACGCGGAGACGGAGGGACGGTCCGGCGGAGAGTACCTCGACGGACGGGTCGTGGGTGAGGACGCGGCGCACCGGGTGGTGCCAGACGACCTCCAGGGGGCGGCCGGTGCGGGGCGGTTCGGCGACGTGCAGGGTCGCGGTGCGGCCGCGGCGGCGCAGCAGGAGGCTCGCCGGCGCGGTGGTGGTGAGCGGGCCGGCGGTGCCCGGCTGCCAGAAGGTGGCGAAGGTGAGCCCCAGGGACGGGATGCGGGCGGACTGCCGGGCAGCGGTGTTGTCGAGGACCTCCAGCCAGTGCGGATCGGCCGCGCGGGCGGCGACGGTCCGGCGGTCCGCTCCGGGCATCACCAGATAGGAGTACGCCGCGTCGGCGGGGTCCGTGCCGTGGTCGAGCCACAGGGTCTGGTACCGGCGGGTGCGGCGCTCGTCGCCGGAGGTGGCGTTGATGTCGCGCCAGGCGCCGGTGCGGTCCTCCCGCAGGGTGCGCAGGGCGGCCGTGCCGCCGGGCAGCACCCAGCCGCCGTGCCCGTCGAGGTGGGCCCAGCGCGATCCCGCGGTGAGGCGGGCGGTGCCGGCCGCGCCGAGGTTGCGGTTGTCGACGACCGTCTCGACGGGGACGCCGTCCGCGCAGGCGATGCCGGCGCCGAGGCAGACGACGGCGTCGGCGGCGCAGAACCAGGACTTGCGCGCCTCCAGGGTGGAGCCGAGTCCCCGCAGGTGCTGGCCGACGGCGGCGAACTCGCCGTCGGTGACGCCCCCCACCCAGCGCGCGTCGGGCTTGGGCGCGCCCCATTCACCGCCCTCCCGGTCGGCGAGCCGCCGGGTCGACACGGTGGTGCCGGGCAGCCGGTAGGGGTCGACGGTGGGCCAGAACCAGTCGGTGTACTGGCCGTCGCCGGCCGTGCCGGCGCCGGGACCCCACCAGGAGAGCATCCCGGCGCCGGTGTGCCAGCCGCGCGGGTTCTCGCCGTTGCCGCACTCGTAGTGGGCGATCCGGTCCGAGGCCATGGCGATGCAGGCGGCCCACCCGGGGCGGTGGTGGACGGCGCGGTCCATGGCGGCGTACAGGGTGTGGCCGGTGGGTTCGGGGGCGGCGGGGACGGGCGAGGCGGCCACGGCGTGCAGTCGGGCGAGGTCGGCGACCTCGAACCGGGGGGCGGTCAGGACGGGGCTGACGGTGTCGCGGGCGATCCAGCCTTTGACGAGGGCGTGCCAGCGCTCGCGGCGGCCGGGGTCCGCCCCCTCGGCGAGGAGCGCGATCGCCGCGATGACGCCCTGGCCGTGGTAGTGGTCACTGCGCAGGACGCGGCCCGGGTCGTCGCGGAGGATGCCGCGGCTGGTCGCGCGGCCGCTGACGGCGTCCATCATCAGGCCGTTGCGGAGCAGGGGCGCGTACGCGCGTTCGACGCCGTCAAGGACGTTCACCCGCTCCGGGTCGACCACCTCCCAGGGGGAGCCGGCGAGGAGGGCGAAGAGACACGCGAGCCCGTCGAGCAGCACCTGCCCGTAGGTGCCGGTGTACGGGACCCAGGCGTGCTGGACGAAACTGCCGTCGGCGTACAGGCCGTCGCCCCGGGTGACGTGGGGGAAGACGGGCGAGAGGGCGTCGCGGGCGAGGGCGACGCGGTCGGCCCGGCGGCCGAGGACGCCGCTCAGGGCGGCGGCGCGGCAGAGGTCGACGCGGTTGGCGCCGGTGGAGGTGCCGCCGTAGTGGAGGAGGGTGCTGTCGGGGACGAAGTGGTCGACGGCGGCGCAGGCGGCCCGGACGCGGTCCTCGCCGAGCCGGTCGTGGAGGGCGGCGACGGTGTCGAGGAGGAGGCGGGGGCTGCCGATCTGCCACTCCCACCAGTTGCCGTGGCGGGCGGCGCCCGGGTGGTAGACGCGGGCGGCGACGTGGTCGAGGCCGGTGCGGACGGCGTCGAGGAGGGCGGGGTCGCCGGTGCGGCCGGTGCCGGGCCGGACGTACGCCTGGGCCATGGTCCACAGGCAGCGGTAGGAGTGCGTGATGCCGGACGGCGGGTCGAAGGGGTGGCCGGGCCACAGGGAGGTGGGGGCGGGGGCCATCGCGGACTCGTACCGGCCGGCGAGCGCGCCGGTCTCGGCGAGGCGGGTGGCGTAGGGCTCGGCGGCGGGGTCGTAGCCGGTGCCGAGCCGGAGGGCGAGCCAGCGCAGGCGCAGCGCGTCGAAGTCCGGGGCGGACGGGGCGACTTCGCCGGGGCCGGGGGTGCGGGGGGCGGCGCCGGGGGTGTCGGCCGTGTCCGCGTCGCGCCGGGCGCCGGCCGGGGCGGGGACGGCGGGGGTGGCGGTGGCGGCGAGGACCGCGGTGGTGGCGGCCGCGGCGGTGAGGAAGGTGCGGCGTGAGGGGTCGGGGGCGTGCTGCGGCACGGGGCGCCTCCCGGGGCGTCGGCGGGGGGTGGGGGCCGGAATCGGGGCGGGTCGGGGCGGGCGGTGGTGGCGCACGCGGTACGGAGGGATGCTGCCCGGCCCCGGGCGCGGCCGATCCACCGGAACGGAGGACGGAGACGCTAGGACGGATCGAGATGGTTGAACTTTGAACCAGATGGGTCTACAGTCGAAGTAGTTCAACGTTCAACGAACGTGACCACCCGCGAAGGAGTACGTCATGGGCCTGTTCAGCCGCACCTCCGGCACCGCCACCGCCACCCGTACCGCCACCGCCGTCGACCCCGCGCTCGCCGCGCTGACCGGCACGTACACGATCGACCCGGCGCACAGCACCCTCGGCTTCACCGCACGCCACGCCATGGTCACCAACGTCCGCGGCGCCTTCACCGACCACGAGGGCAGCCTGGTGCTGGACGGCTCGGACCCGTCCGCCTCGTCGGCCTCGATCGACGTCCGGATCGCCTCCGTCGACACCGGCAACGCCGACCGCGACGCGCACCTGCGCGGTGACGACTTCTTCGACGCCGAGGCGTTCCCGCTGATGACCTTCCGCTCGACCGCCGCGGAGGCGCTCGGCGGTGAGGACTACCGGATCACCGGCGACCTCACCATCAAGGGCGTGACCCGACAGGTCGCCATCGACCTGGAGTTCAACGGCGCCGCGAAGGACCCGTTCGGCAACGAGCGCGTCGGCTTCGAGGGCAAGGCCGAGATCCTTCGCTCCGACTGGGGCCTGACGTGGAACGCGGCGCTGGAGACCGGCGGCGTCCTCGTCAGCGACAAGATCAAGCTGACCTTCGAGATCTCCGCGATCCGCACGGCTTGACCCTCCGCCTGCCCCTCCCCCTCACCCCACAGCGCCCACCCACCGCCACCCGGCGGCAGAGGTGGGCGCTGGGCGTGGTGCTTCCGGCCCGCCGGACGGTCCCACTCCCCCGGACGGTCCCACTCCCCCGGACGGTCCCGGCCCCGCCCGACGATCCGGCCCGCCGGACGATTCCGCTCCGCCCGACGGTCCCGGCCCCGTCCGACGATCCCGGCCCGTCCGAAGATCCCGGTCAGCCGGACGGTCCCGGTCCTCGGTCCACCGGGCGTGCGCCACCCGCCGCCCGCGGCCCGTGCAGGCCCGGCCCCACCGCCGTCCCACCGCCGTCCCACCGCCGGGCCGCCGGGGTACGGCGCCCATAATCGCGGGATGCGACGCACCACCCGCCCGGACCACCGCCCCGTCGCGGGCCCGTCCGGCCGAGACCGCCTCCCCTCGTTGACGGGCCTGCGCTTCTGGGCCGCCCTCGTGGTGGTCCTCTACCACCTGTCGCGCCAGGTCGGCGAGGTCCCGTGGATCAGCGCGGCCACCTGGTACGGACGCAGCGGGGTCACGTTCTTCTTCGTCCTGTCCGGCTTCGTCCTGGCGTGGACGTACGACGGGCGGCGCGTGCCGGTCAAGGTCTTCCTGTGGCGGCGCTTCGCCCGGATCTGGCCGCTGCTCGCCGTGACGACGGCCCTGTCCGCGGCGGCGTACGCGGTCCTCGGCACCGAGGTGTCCGTACGGGCCGTGGCCGCGACGCTGCTCCTCGCCAACGCCTGGCTGCCCGACCCCGACCTGCTGCGGGGCGGCAACCCGGCCGCCTGGTCGCTGAGCGACGAAGCGTGGTTCTACCTGCTGTTCCCGCTGCTGACGGCGGTGCCGTGGCTGCGGTCGGCGCGCGGTCGCCTCGGCGTCGCGGTCGCCGTGTGCGCGGTGGTGCCGGCCGTGTGGCTGTGCGGCGCCGTGATCGCCGACCCGGTCGTCCGGTCGTGGGCGCTCGGATACTTCCCGGTGACCCGCACCCCGCAGTTCCTCCTGGGCGTCGTGGCCGGGCTCGCCGTGGCGCGCGGCTGGCGGCCACCGCTCCGGCCGGGCGCGGCCGTCGCGCTGGTCGCGGCGTGGCACCTGGCGCTCGTCCCCTGGTCCCGGGCGGTGCCGGACGCGCTCTGGTACAGCCCGTACCAGGCGTCGCAGCTGCTCTCCACCCCCCTGTTCGCGCTGCTCGTGGCCGCCGCCGCGCACGCGGACCTGCACGGCCGCCGGACGGGCCTGGCCGGCCCCCGGTCGATCCGTCTGGGGCACTGGTCGTTCGCCTGGTACCTGGTCCACGAGATCGTGATCCGCCTGTGGACCGGCGCGTACGGCCGCCCCGAGGGCCTCGCGGCCACCGCGCGGGTCTGGTTGCTGGTCATCGCCGCGAGCCTGGCCCTGTCGGCCGCCGCGTACCACTGGGTGGAGCGCCCCTGTGAGCGCCGCCTCCGCGGCGCGGGCCCCCGCCCCGCCCCGGCGGCCGCGGAACGCGGAGCCGCGCACTCCGGTGCCGGACGCGGGGCCGCGCCGGGGGCCGGCTAGAACCCGCCGCCGAAGTCCCCGCCACCGCCCATCCCGCCGCCGAAGTCACCGCCGCCGCTGCCGAAGCCGCCGCCGAAGTCGGACGGGTTGTAGTCGGCGCCCGAGAAGTCGCCGCCGGCGAAGGAGTCGTACGCGCCACCGCCGTACTCACCCGCGTACGCCGGGGTCGCCAGGGTGGTGCCGAGCATCGTGCCGATGAGGAGGCCCGGGAGGAGGGCGCCGCCGTAGTAGCCGCCCGCCCAGGGGCCGTACGCCGGGCCCGCCTCCCAGTACGGGCGGGGGCCGTGTGCGGTGGCGACCTGGCGGGACTGCGGGTCCTGGCCCGCCTTGACGCGGGACTCGTCCGCCGCGCAGACCGGGACCTCCCGGGGGGTGCCGCCGTGCGGGGCCCACGGGAGGTCCGTCACGGACGGGCCGTGGCGCGGGTCGAAGAAGCACGGTGCCCGCCGCTCGGGAAGCGGGCGGCCCTCACGGCGGGCGGCGAGGACGGCCAGGGCGAACCGGCCGTCCGCGAGGGCCTCGGTCACGCCCCGGACGTCGTGGGGGTGACGGGCCCGGGCCATGAGCTGCTTCGCCCGGTCGTAGGCGTCCAGCGCGCGTTCGTAGTCGGAGCGCATCGCGTCGTCGGCGGACGGCTCCGCCGGGTGGAAGTCGAGGCGGTCCAGTTCCTCGCCGTACGCGGTGATGTCCTCGTCGACGACGACGCGGAGCTTCTCCAGCGCCTCCCGCTCCTCGGCCCGCTTGCGGGTGCGGGTGCGGACGGTCGTCAGCGACACGGCCGCCACCGCCGCGGCGAGCAGCACGCCGATGGTGATGAGGCCGCCGACGGGTGCGCCGTCACCCGGCACGCCCTCCCACGAGGACGGCGCCGAGCCGCGCGCCTGCGGCAGGGCCTGGTCGACGAAGGCGTTCAGTTCGGTCGTCGCGTCCACGCCCGGGCCGCGGACCGCCGAGACGAGGTTCTCCACGGCCTGCGGGGCGAGGACGGCACGGTCGGCGCCCGCGTCGAAGGCGTCGCCCAGGCGGACGGCGTAGACGCCCGTCACCCCGGTCAGGGTGCGCAGGTCGCGCAGGAGCGTCTCCTCCGGGAACTCCGGCGTGTCCGGCAGGACCGCCACCATCAGCGGCTTGTCCGCGGCGATGATCTTGCGCTCCAGCGCCTCGGCGGCCGGCGCCGGCAGCTGGCCGGCCGCCGCGGGGTGCACGTACACCGGGCCCTGGCGCAGGGCGTCCGCCGCCGCGCGCACCCCGTCGGACGCTTTGCCGGAGGCAGCGGGGGCCATGGCCAGGAGGAGCAGGAGGACCAGGCCCGCCACGGCCGACACGAGGGAGAGGGGGTTTCTCCTCATATCATCGACGCTACCCCATAGGGGGCGTTTTGCGTCTTCCGTTCGGCCTACTTCTCCGTCGGCCGCACGCCCGCCTTCAGCAGGCCGTACGTGTACGCGTCCACGAGCGCCTGCCACGACGCCTCGATCACGTTCTCCCCGACGCCGACCGTCGACCACTCGGTGTCGCCGTCGCTGGTGGTGATCAGGACGCGGGTGGTGGACTCGGTGCCGTGGCGGCCCTCCAGGATGCGGACCTTGTAGTCGACCAGTTCGAACTTGGCCATCCGCGGGTGGATCCGCTCCAGGGCGACGAGCAGCGCCCGGTCCAGGGCGTTGACCGGGCCGTTGCCCTCGGCGGTGGCGACGATCCGCTCGCCGTCCGCCCACACCTTCACGGTGGCCTCGTTGGCGTGGGTGCCGTCGGGGCGGTCCTCGACGATCGCCCGCCACGACTCGGTGCGGAAGTAGCGCAGCGGACGGCCCTCGACCTCCTCGCGCAGGAGCAGTTCGAAGGAGGCGTCCGCCGCCTCGTACGTGTATCCGCGCAGCTCCCGCTCCTTGACGCGGTCGACGACGCGGCCGACGAGCTCGCGGTCGTCACCGAGGTCGACGCCCAGCTCCTTGCCCTTGAGCTCGATCGACGCGCGGCCGGCCATGTCGGAGACCAGCATCCGCATGGTGTTGCCGACGCGCTCGGGGTCGATGTGCTGGTACAGGTCGGGGTCGACCTTGATGGCGGAGGCGTGCAGGCCCGCCTTGTGCGCGAACGCCGAGACGCCGACGTACGGCTGGTGGGTGGAGGGGGTGAGGTTGACGACCTCGGCGATGGCGTGGGAGATCCGCGTCATCTCGGCGAGGGAGCCCTCGGGCAGGACGCGGCGGTCGTACTTGAGTTCCAGCGCGGCGACGACCGGGAAGAGGTTGGCGTTGCCGACGCGCTCGCCGTATCCGTTGGCGGTGCACTGGACGTGGGTGGCGCCGCCGTCGACCGCGGCGAGGGTGTTGGCGACGGCGCAGCCGGTGTCGTCCTGGGCGTGGATGCCGAGGCGGGCGCCGGTGTCGGCGAGGACGTCGGAGACGACGGTCCGCACCTGGGGCGGGAGCATGCCGCCGTTGGTGTCGCACAGGACGACGACGTCGGCGCCGGCCTCGTGCGCGGCGCGGACGACGGCCTTGGCGTACTGGGGGTTGGCCGCGTAGCCGTCGAAGAAGTGCTCGCAGTCGACGAAGACGCGGCGGCCCTGCTCCCGCAGGTGGGCGACGGTGTCGCGGACCATGGCGAGGTTCTCGTCCAGGGTGGTGCGCAGGGCGAGCTCCACGTGGCGGTCGTGGGACTTGGCGACCAGAGTGATCACCGGGGCGCCGGAGGCGAGGAGGGCCTTGACCTGCGGGTCGTCGGCGGCCTGGATGCCGGCGCGGCGGGTGGCGCCGAAGGCGACGAGCCGGGCGTGCCGGAAGTCGATCTCGGCGCGCGCGCGGGCGAAGAACTCCGTGTCCCGCGGGTTGGCGCCGGGCCAGCCGCCCTCGATGAAGCCCACGCCGAAGTCGTCCAGGTGCCGGGCGATGGTCAGCTTGTCGGCGACGGTGAGGTTGATGCCCTCGCGCTGGGCTCCGTCGCGCAGGGTCGTGTCGAAGACGTGGAAGCCGTCGTCGACGGGCTGATCCGTGGTCATGGCTGTCCTGCTCCTGTGGGATGTGGCTCCTGTGCGGTCCCCCGCTCCGGTGGGGGTCCGCCCGCTCCGGTGGAGCCGGGGCCGGGGGAGGAATGGCTGGATCCACTTGCCCCCATTCTCGCGCGCCCTCGTCGGGCCCGTGGGTGGGGCCCGGAAAACGAAAAGACCCCTCGCGGGTAGCGAGAGGTCTGCGCGCGGGTCTGGGACACGGTGCCCGCTGCCGCGACGGAGTGCTGTCGGGGTTCAGCGGTCACTGCGGACCGGCGCGCTGCTGCCGATAATCATCGGGTTCGCGAGCATGGCGGCAGTGTGCCACACGGTGGCCGGTCCGTGGTCACGGGTCTCACCATGCGGGCAGGGTCGCGGGCACGGGTGGGCGGGCACAGCCGGCCGGTCGTCGGACGGTCGCGGTCGTGGTCGCGGTCGGGCGGTGATGACCGCGGCCGGGCGGTGTCGTCGGGGCGGTGACCCGGCGTCCGCGTCACCCCCGCGTCACCACTGGCATCCCGCCGTCCCGTCACCCCGTCACCCCGTCACCCGTCACCCGTCAGCCCGTCAGCCCGTCAGCAGGGTTTCCGTGAGGTGTTCGCGCACGTGGGCGAGGACCTGCTCCCGGCCGGTGCCCGGTATGCCCACCGCCACGTGGACGCTGAACCCGTCGAGCAGGGCGCGCAGCCGGGTCGCGTACCGGTCGGGGTCCACGGGGCGGACCTCGCCGCGCGAGATGCCCTCGGCGAGGAGGGCGACCAGGTCCCGGTGCCAGGCGCCCTCGATGGCGGCCTGCCGCTCGCGCGCCTCGGCGTCGGCGTTCTGCGAGCGGTTCCACACCTCCAGCCACAGGGTCCAGTGCGGGTCGCGCGGCCCGTCGGGGACGTACAGCTCGACGTACGCGGCGAGGCGCTCGGCGACGGGGAGGTGGTGGCGGGAGAGGAGCGCGCTGCGCTCGGCGCCGAGGCGGCCCTCGCTCCACTCCAGCGTCCGCAGGAGCAGTTCGTCCTTGGTGCGGAAGTAGTAGAGGAGGTGGCCGCTGCTCATGCCGACGTCCCGGCCGAGCCCGGCCATCGTCAGGCCCTCCAGGCCGCGTGCGGCGATGGTCGCCATCGCGGCCGCCAGCACCTCCTCGCGGGGCGGGGCGGTGTTGCGTCGGCGGGCGGCCCGGGCGTTGGCGTCGTTCACCCGTCCGTTGTACCCGATGCCCGGCCGGCCTCCGTCATCCGCTCCCGCAGCGCGGCCACGTCCCGGGCGGTCGTCGCCGGAGGCCCGGCGAGGTCGGCGAGCACGGTGGCGCGCTCGACGCCGAGCACCTCCTCCACCACGGCCGCCACCTGGTCGGGGGGCAGCGTCTCGGAGAGCAGGGCGAGGGCGGCGGGGTGGTCCTCGTCGCCCCAGCCGTCCGCCACGACGTCGCGCAACCGGACGACCGCGTCGACCGCGGCGGGCGGCAGCCGCGTCCAGGCGCGGCAACGTTCGACCTCGTCCGCCACCTCGGCCATGAACCAGCGCATGACCTCGTACGGCACGTGCCGGTGCCGGCCGCCGGCGTCGAGGCAGAACGACGGCTCGCGCCGCGGATCCTCGTCGGGGATCACCGCGGTGAACAGCCGCCGTTCGTCCCCGTGGTCCAGCTCCAGGTGCCAGGCGTCCTCGGAGAGCACGTAGATGCGGGTGATGCCGTAGCCGGAGGGCGGGGCGGGTCCGCAGGGCGGGGCGGGGTCGGTCATGGGCGCAGCGTGTCAGTCGCCGCCCCGTCCTGACCAGCGCTTTCCCCCCTCCGGCTGCCGCCCGGCGGTTCAGACCTTCGGCTGCTGCTGGGTGATGCAGTGGATGCCGCCCCCGCCGGCGAAGATCGTGCGGGCGTCGACCAGGGTGACGGTGCGGTCGGGGAACAGGCGGCGGAAGATGCCGGCGGCGTGCTCGTCGCGAGGGTCGTCGAAGGCGCACAGGACGACGCCGCCGTTGCAGAGGTAGTGGTTGATGTAGGAGTGGTCGACCCACTCGCCGTCCTCCTGCAGGACGGTCGGGGCCGGCACCTCGACGACCTCCAGGCGGCGGCCCCGGGCGTCGGTCTGCCGGCGCAGCAGCTCGACGTTGGCCTTGCACGGTTCGTGGTCGGGGTGGGCCGGGTCGGGTTGGGTGTGGACGACCACGACGCCGGGGCGGGCGAAGGCGGCGACGATGTCGACGTGGCCGCGCGTGCCGTACGTGCCGTAGTCGCCGGTGAGGCCGCGCGGCAGCCAGATGGCCTTGCGGGTGCCGAGCCGGGCGTGGATCTCGGCCTCGACCTCGGCGCGCGCCCAGCCGGGGTTGCGCTCGGGGCCGAGCTGGACGGTGTCGGTGAGCAGGACGGTGCCCTCGCCGTCGACGTGGACGGCCCCGCCCTCGTTGACCAGGGGGCTGCTGTGCACGGGGACGCCGGCGAGGTCCGCGACGTGCCGGGCGATCTTCGCGTCGTGCTCCCAGCGCGCCCAGTCGGCCTGGCCCCAGCCGTTGAACACCCAGTCCACGGCGGCCAGCCGGGTGCCGTCGGTGACGAACGTCGGTCCGATGTCCCGCATCCAGGCGTCGTCCAGATCGCGTTCCACGAGGTCGACGCCGTCGCCGAGGAGGTCACGGGCGCCGGGGGCGTCGCCGGGGGCGACGACCATGGTCACCGGTTCGAAGCGGCGTACCGCGCGGGCGACGGCCGCCCAGGCGGCGCGGGCCTCGGCCAGCTCCTCCGGAGTGGTGAAGGTGGGGTTGGCGGTGGGCCACGCCATCCAGGTGCGCTCGTGGGGCGCCCACTCGGGGGGCATGCGGAAGGTCATGGGGGTGGTCCTCAGAGGAAGTAGAGGCGGTTGAGGGAGACGGAGTCGGCGGGCTCGGAGCGGACCGGTTCGCCGTCGAGGGTGACGAGGCCGGTGCGGCCGTCCACGGACACCTCGCCGATGCGGGAGTTGAGGAGCAGGTCGCCGGGGCCGATGCCGCGGGTGCCGCGGACGGCGACGCGGCGCCGGCGGGTGGGCATGCGGTCGTCGCCGAGCTGGGCGGCGGCGCCGGAGACGAAGGCGACGGAGATGTCCGCGGCCGTCGCCCCGTGCGCGCCGAACTGCGGGCCGAGGACGAGGGGTTCGCAGGTGTCGGTGGCGGCGTTCGGGTCGCCGACGACCCCGTACGCGGGGAAGCCCGACTTCAGGACGAGCTGCGGTTTGGCGCCGAAGAACTCCGGCCGCCACAGCACGACGTCGGCGAGCTTGCCGACCTCGATCGAGCCGACCTCGTGCGCGAGGCCGTGGGCGATGGCCGGGTTGATGGTCAGCTTGGCCATGTACCGCAGGACGCGGGCGTTGTCGTCGCCGTCGCCGTCGCCGTCCAGCGGGCCCAGCTCGGCCTTCATCTTCCCGGCCATGGCGAAGGTCCGCCGGACCGTCTCGCCGGCGCGGCCCATGCCCTGGGCGTCGGACGAGGTGATGCCGATGGCGCCGAGGTCGTGCAGGACGTCCTCGGCGCCCATGGTGCCCGCCCTGATCCGGTCGCGGGCCATGGCGGCGTCGCCGGGCAGGTCGGTCTTCAGGTCGTGGACGGAGACGATCATCCCGTAGTGCTCGGCGACCGCGTCGCGCCCGAAGGGCAGGGTGGGGTTGGTGGAGGAGCCGATGACGTTCGGGACGCCCGCCATCTTCAGGACGTTGGGGACGTGGCCGCCGCCGCAGCCCTCGATGTGGAAGGCGTGGATGGTCCGGCCCTCCAGCACCCTGAGGGTGTCCTCGACGGACAGGCACTCGTTGAGGCCGTCGCTGTGGAGGGCGACCTGGACGTCGTGGTCCTCGGCGACGCGCAGCGCGGTGTCGAGGGCGCGGGTGTGGGCGCCCATGTCCTCGTGGACCTTGAACCCGGAGGCGCCGCCCTCGGCGAGCGCCTCCACGAGGGGCGCGGCGTCGGAGGAGGAGCCGCGTGCCAGGAAGCCGATGTTCACCGGCCAGGCGTCGAAGGCGTTGAAGGCGTGGCGCAGGGCCCACGGCGAGTTGACGCCGACGCCCCAGACCGGGCCGAACTCCTGGCCGATGATCGTGGTGACGCCGGAGGCGAGCGAGGCCTCCATGATGCGGGGCGAGAGCAGGTGGACGTGGGTGTCGACGGCGCCGGCCGTGGCGATCAGGCCCTCGCCGGAGACGATGGACGTGCCGGTGCCGACGACGACGTCGACGCCGTCGAGGGTGTCGGGGTTGCCGGCGCGCCCGATGGCGTGGATGCGGCCCTCGCGGATGCCGATCGACACCTTGCGGATGCCCTGGACGGCGTCGATCACCAGGACGTTGCTGATGACGACGTCGCAGGTGTCGCGGACGGCGGCGGCCTTCAGGTGCAGTCCGTCGCGGGCCGTCTTGCCGAAGCCGGCGAGGAACTCGTCGCCGGGCTTCTGCGCGTCCGACTCGACGCGGACCGTGAGGCCCGAGTCCCCGAGGCGGACGCGGTCACCGGCGCGGGGTCCGTGCACCGAGGCGTACTCGTAGGGGTCCATCAGGCGTTCTCCTCCGCTTCGTCTCCGGCGCCGAGGTAGCCGCAGGCGGCGGCCCTGCGCAGCGCCTCCTCGCGGGCGCCGGGCGCGTCCAGGGGGCCGTCGACCAGGCCGGCGAAGCCGATCGCCGTGCGCTCGCCGCCGATCGGCACGAGCCCGACCCCGACCTCGTCGCCCGGCGCGAAGCGCACCGAGGACCCGGCCGGGACGCACAGCCGCATGCCGTACGCCGCCGCGCGGTCGAACCGCAGCCGCGGGTTGGCCTCGAAGAAGTGGAAGTGCGAGGTGACGCTGACGGGGACCGCGGCGGTGTTGCGGACGGTGATCCGCACCTCGGGGACGGGTTCGGGGTGGCCGGGGCCCGGCAGCAGGGCGCCGGGGGCGTCCTCGCCGGCGGACGGGCCGCCGATCGGGTCGGAGACCACGGCCAGGCGGGAGCCGTCGTCGAAGACGGCCTCCACGTGGACCTCGGTGACCACGTCGGCGACGCCGGGCAGCACGTCGTCCGGGCCGAGGACGGAGCGGGCCGCGGCGACGGCCTCGGCGAGGCGCCGGCCGTCCCGGGCCGCCTCGCAGACCGTGTCCGCGATGAGCGCGGTCGCCTCGGGGACGTTGAGCCGCAGTCCACGGGCGCGGCGGGCACGGGCGAGTTCGGCGGCTCCGAAGAGCAGCAGCCGGTCGCGTTCCGTGGGGGTCAGTCGCACGTCGTTCACACCTCCTGGCGTGCACGGGGGTCCAGAGCTTCACTGGTTTAGAGCCTCACTCTAACCGTGAGACCCCAGGAACGAAAGGATTGACGGCCCCGCACGGAATGCGCCACATTGAGCGTCACTCTAAAGCGCGACGGGACCCGACGGCTCGACCGGAACACAGGAGGCCCCATGCCGATCGAACAGCACGGCGTCGACACCATCCCCGAGGAGGACAGGACCAGCGGGCCGCGCGACCTGGTGGCGATCCTGCTGGGCTCCAACCTCTGCCTGGGGGTGATCGTCTTCGGTTGGCTCCCGGTCTCCTTCGGCCTCGGCCTGTGGCCGGCCGTCACCTCCGTGGTCGCCGGGACGGTCGTCGGCGTCCTCGTGACGGCGCCGCTCGCGCTGGTCTCGCTGCGCACCGCCACCAACCTCTCCACGTCGTCCGGCGCCTTCTTCGGCGTGCGCGGCCGGCTCGTCGGCTCGGTCGTGGGGCTGCTGCTGTCGCTCGGCTACACCGCCCTCACGCTGTGGATCGGCGGCGACGTGGCCCTCGGGGCCCTCGCGCGCCTGCTCGGCGTACCGTCGGGCGGCGGCGCGCACGCGGTGGTGTACGCGCTGCTCGCCGGGTGCACGGTGGTCGCCGCGGTGTACGGCTACCGGTTGCTGCTGCGGCTGAGCCGGCTCCTGGCCGTCGGCATGACGGCGCTGCTGGCGCTGGGGCTCGTGGCGTACGCCGGCGACTTCACGGCCGCCGCGCCGCCGGACGTGCCGTACCTGCTCGGCTCCTTCGGGCCCACGTGGCTGCTCTCCGCCGTCGCGGCCGGACTGAGCGGCCCGATCGCCTTCATCACGCTGCTGGGGGACTACACGCGGTACGTCTCACCGCGCCGGCACGAGGCCCGGGCCGTGTGGTGGGCGACGTGTGCGGGCCTCTTCCTGGGGCTGCTGGTGCCGCAGCTGTTCGGCACGGTCACGGCGCTGGCCGCGCGGGCCGGCGCGGACTACGCCGGCCCGCTGGTGGCGGCCGCGCCCACCTGGTACCTGCTGCCGCTGCTCCTCGCGGCGGGCGCGGGGTCGGTGGGCAACGCCGGGCTGATGCTGTACTCGATGGGCCTCGACCTGGACGCGATCGTCCCCCGGGCGACCCGTACGGCGGCCACGCTGGTGGTCGCCGTGGTGGCGGCGGCGTTCGTCTTCCTCGGGCACTTCGCGTGGGACGCGCGGTCGGCGATGACGTCGTTCGTGCTGCTGCTGACGGCGGTCGGCACGCCGTGGGCCGTCATCACGCTGCTCGGCCACCTCCGGTGCCGGGGCCGGTACGACGCGGAGGCCCTGCAGGTGCTGAACCGGCGGGCCCGGGGCGGCGCGTACTGGTTCCGCGCCGGATGGCACCCGGGGGCGACGGCCGCCTGGGCCCTGGGGGCGGCGGCGGGGCTGGCGGGCGTGTCCACCCCGGTGTACGAAGGGCCGCTCCTGGCCCTGACCGGGGGCGTGGACTGCGGTTTCGTCCTGTCGGGCGCGGTCGGGGGCCTGGCGTACGCGGCGCTGACGCGGGGCGGAGGGCGGCGCACCCCTCCCGGGGCGCGGCGCGCGCCCGCCGCGGCGGCCCCACCGGTCGGGGACCCGGCGGCTTCCGTACCGGTCGGGGGCGCCGCGCCGGATGGAGGCCCCGCGCGGGGAGCGGTGCCCGCGCCGGGCGCCGCGGCACCCGTACCGGACGGGGTGCCCGCGCCGGGGCCCATGGGGCTCTGACGGCGCTTCGGCCATGGTGGCGGCGGCGCGGCCCGGCCCCGGCCGTACGGGTACGGGAACGGGGACGGGCCGCCGCCGCCGCGGGTCAGACGACCCGGTGCGTCCAGCCGTGGGGGTCCGGCGCCGCACCCGTCTGGATGTCCAGCAGGGCCTTGCGGAGCTCCAGCGTGACCGCGCCGGGCCGGCCGTCGCCCTGGGCCCAGTCGCCCTTCTCGGACTTGACCGTGCCGACCGGGGTGATGACGGCGGCCGTGCCGCAGGCGAAGACCTCGGTGAGGGTGCCGTCCTGCGCGTCGCGGCGCCACTGGTCGGTGGAGATGCGGCCCTCCTCCGACTCGTACCCGAGGTCGCGGGCGACCCGGAGCAGGGAGTCACGGGTGATGCCCGCGAGCAGGGAGCCGGTCAGCTCGGGCGTGACGATCTTGTTCCCGTACACGAAGTACAGGTTCATGCCGCCCATCTCCTCGACCCACCGGTGCTCCAGCGCGTCGAGCCAGACGACCTGGTCGCAACCCTTCGCCGCCGCCTCGGCCTGGGCGAGCAGGGACGCCGCGTAGTTGCCGCCCGTCTTGGCGAAGCCCATGCCGCCGGGGACGGCGCGGACGTAGTTCTCCGACAGCCAGACGGAGACGGGCTTGACGCCGCCGGGGAAGTACGCGCCCGCCGGCG
Organism: Streptomyces kanasensis; assembly: GCF_043077165.1. Taxonomy (NCBI): domain Bacteria; kingdom Bacillati; phylum Actinomycetota; class Actinomycetes; order Kitasatosporales; family Streptomycetaceae; genus Streptomyces; species Streptomyces kanasensis. The sequence goes on along the minus strand of NZ_JBIBSF010000004.1, from coordinate 541,631 downwards.
AGGCGATGACGAGGAAGAGGTACTCGTTGGCCGGGCGGACGCCGAGCCCCACCTCGTTGGCGATCATGAAGGGGCGCAGGTAGAGGGACTCCTCGCCGCCGTGCGGCGGGACCCACGCCTCGTCCTGCCGGACCAGGGCGTCGCACGCGGCGACGAAGGTCTCCACGGGCAGCTCGGGCATGGCGAGGCGGCGCGCGGAGCGGCGGAAGCGCTCGGCGTTGGCCTCCGGGCGGAAGAGCGACACGGAGCCGTCGGGGCGGCGGTACGCCTTGAGCCCCTCGAAGATCTCCTGCGCGTAGTGCAGGGTCATGTTCGCCGGGTCGATGGAGAGCGGCGCGTACGGCGTGAGCTGGGCGTCGTGCCAGCCGCGCCCCTCGGTCCACTTGATCGTCACCATGTGGTCGGTGAAGTGGCGGCCGAAGCCGGGGCTGGCCAGGATCGCCTCGCGCTGCACGGCGGACAGCGGGTTCGAGGAGGGCTTGAGCTCGATCGTCGTTGGCGTCGTCATGAGTGCTTGTCCTTCACCGGTTGTGTGTGACGGACCGCGCTCACGCCGCTCCAGCCGCTGTCGCTGCTGCCGCTAGGACGTCCGAGCATCACCGCATGCCGCGGCCCCGCGTTCGATTATCGCTCGGGGGGCCGGGCCAGGGAAACGGGTGTGACCGCGGTCCGGGGTTCGATGGTGGCACCCGGGGCGGCACAGGAGAAGCCGCCGGGTGCGGTGCGACCCGGCGGCTGTCTTTCGCTGATGCGCAGTCGGCGGGTCAGTTCGCCACGCGTACCGCGAGCGCGTCGCCGATCTCGTCGGTGGTGCGGGCGGCGGCGCCGGTCCGCTCCGCGAGGTCCGCGGAGACCGCCTCCTCGATGCGGACGGCCTCGGCCTCGTGCCCGAGGTGGCGCAGGAGCAGCGCGACGGACAGGACGGTCGCGGTGGGGTCGGCCTTGCCCTGGCCCGCGATGTCGGGCGCGGAGCCGTGGACGGGCTCGAACATCGACGGGAAGTCGCCGGCCGGGTTGATGTTGCCGGAGGCGGCCAGGCCGATGCCGCCGGTCACGGCGGCGGCGAGGTCGGTGAGGATGTCGCCGAAGAGGTTGTCGGTGACGATCACGTCGAACCGCTCGGGCTGCGTGACGAAGAAGATCGTCGCCGCGTCCACGTGCAGGTAGTCGGTCGTGACCTCGGGGTACTCCTCGCCGACCCGGTCGAAGATCTTCTTCCACATGTGGCCGGCGTAGACGAGCACGTTGTTCTTGTGGACGAGGGTCAGCTTCTTGCGCGGGCGGGCGTTCGCCCGCTCGTACGCGTCGCGGACGACGCGCTCGACGCCGTACGCGGTGTTGACGCTGACCTCGGTGGCGACCTCGGCGGGGGTGCCGGTGCGCAGGCTGCCGCCGTTGCCCGTGTACGGCCCCTCGGTGCCCTCGCGCACGACGACGAAGTCGATGTCGGGGCGGCCGGCGAGCGGGGTCGCCGTGTTCGGGAAGAGCTTCGACGGACGCAGGTTGACGTAGTGGTCGAAGGCGAAGCGGAGCTTCAGCAGCAGGCCCCGCTCCAGGACGCCGGAGGGCACGGACGGGTCACCGATCGCGCCGAGCAGGAGGGCGTCGTGGCCCTTGAGGGCCTCCAGCTCCGCGTCGGGGAGGGTCTCCCCGGTGCGGTGCCAGCGCCGGGCGCCGAGGTCGTACTCCTTGGTCTCCAGCTTCACGTCCTGCGGGAGGACGGCACGGAGGACCTTGAGTCCCTGGGCCACGACCTCCTGGCCGATGCCGTCACCGGGGATCACTGCGAGATTGATGCTGCGAGACATGGCCGCGACCCTACTCTTCGTCCCATTGCCTGACACGCGTCGTCCATCATGTGGACGGCGCGTGTCGGCGTCCGGGGGCTCGGGCGATTCAGTGGCCGGTGGAGCCGCCGTTGTCCCGGCGGTCCAGGGCGCGCTGCAGGGCGGCGGCGGCGTTCTTGCGGTCGGTGTCGGCGGGGCGCGCGGCGGCGTGGCGGCGGACGCGGCGGACGGTGGTGACTGCGCTCATGGTGCGACTCCTTCAGGGCAACGGCTGGGGAGGCGCCGGAAGGGGCGGGGAGCGCTGCCGCAGGGGTGGCCTGCCGGGGGCACCGCGCTCACGACCGCCGTTCGCTGATGGAGCGAGACGTTCGGCTCCTTCCAACGTAGGCGAGCACGGCGCGGCTGTCTCCAGGAATACTCGGACTTCCTACTATCTGAGACGAGGCGTGGGCCAAAGCACTACGCGGCGTCACAGCACGTCGCCGTCGCGCCAGTCGAAGAGCAGCGGTCCGTCCTCCGGCGCGGGCAGCCGGCGCCCCGCGGCGGGCCGCAGGAAGGTGCTGCCCTCCTCGTCCGGCAGGTGGACCGTGCCGTGCGGGCCGTACCCCTCGACCCTCCCCCGCCACAGGTGCCAGCCGCGCGAGCGGTAGAGCAGGGCGCCCTCGTCGGAGGCGGAGAGGGCGCCGAAGTCGTACGCGCGGTCCACGACCCCCTCCAGGGCCTCCATCACCCGGTGGCCGAGGCCCTGCCGGCGGCGCTCGTCCCGGACGCCGACGCCCTCGACGTAGCCGACGCGGTGGGCGCGCCCCGCGTGCACGACCCGGCGCATGACGACGCTGCCGTGCGCGACGATCCGCCCGTCGGCGTCCTCGACGTAGGCGTGCACCCCGCCGAGGCCGTGCTCCCAGTCCTCGTCGGAGAAGTCGCCCTCGAAGAAGTCGTCGAGCGCGGTGCGCAGCAGCTGCCGCGTGGCGGGGGTCAACTCGTGGGTGTGGGCGGTGCGGAGGCGGTCACTCATACGGCCCACTGTGGCACCCGTCCCCGCCGGCGGGCCCGGCGTACCGCACGTTCGCGCCACCCGTCCCGCTCGTCACGTCCGCCGCACCGGCCGGTAGGGGCCGCTCGGGCCGCCGTCGGTCGGCAGGGGCCGGTCAGGGCCGACGCAGGGGCCGGGAGCAGGGGCGGGTCAGGGCCGGGCGGGGGCCGGTGGGGCCGGACATGGGAACCGCCCCCGTCCGGCCTGGGGGCCGGAGGGGGGCGGTGTCGGGGGCGGGCGGAGGTCAGCCCATGTGCGGGTACGTGTAGTCCGTCGGCGCCACCAGCGTCTCCTTGATGGCGCGGGTCAGCGTCCAGCGCATGAGGTTCTGCGGGGCGCCGGCCTTGTCGTTCGTACCGGAGGCGCGGCCGCCGCCGAAGGGCTGCTGGCCGACGACGGCGCCGGTCGACTTGTCGTTGATGTAGAAGTTGCCCGCGGCGTACCGCAGCTTCTCCATCGTGTACGCGGCGGCGGCGCGGTCCTTGGCGATGACCGAGCCGGTCAGGGCGTACGCCGACACGGCCTCCATCTGCTCCAGCATCGCGTCGTACTGGTCGTCCTCGTACACGTGCACCGCGAGGAACGGGCCGAAGTACTCGGTGGTGAAGACCTCGTTGGCCGGGTCCGTGCACTCGACGACGGTCGGGCGGACGAAGTAGCCGACGGAGTCGTCGTAGCTGCCGCCCGCGACGATCGTGCAGGTCGGGTCGGCCTTCGCGCGGTCGATGGCGGCCTTGTTCTTGGCGAAGGCGCGCTCGTCGATGACGGCGCCGATGAAGTTCGTCAGGTCGGTGACGTCACCCATCTTGATGCCGTCGACCTCGGCCGCGAACTCCTCCTTGAAGCCGGAGTTCCAGATCGAGGCCGGGATGTACGCGCGCGAGGTCGCCGAGCACTTCTGGCCCTGGTACTCGAAGGAGCCGCGGGTCAGCGCGGTCTTCAGGACGGCGCGGTCGGCGCTCGGGTGCGCGACCACGAAGTCCTTGCCACCGGTCTCGCCGACGATGCGCGGGTAGCCGCGGTACTTCTCGATGTTGGCGCCGACCGTCTTCCACAGGTGCTGGAAGGTCTTGGTGGAGCCGGTGAAGTGGATGCCCGCGAGCTCCGGGTGGTTCAGCGCCACCTCGGAGACGGCGATGCCGTCGCCCGTCACCAGGTTGATGACGCCCTTCGGCAGGCCGGCCTCCTCCAGCAGCTCCATGAGCAGCACGGCGGCGTGGGTCTGCGTCGGGGACGGCTTCCAGACCACCACGTTGCCCATGAGGGCGGGGGCGGTGGGGAGGTTGCCCGCGATGGCGGTGAAGTTGAAGGGCGTGATCGCGTAGACGAAGCCCTCCAGCGGGCGGTGGTCCAGGCGGTTCCACACCCCGGGGGCGTTGGCCGGCGGCTGCTCGGCGAGCAGGTCGCGGGCGTACTTGACGTTGAAGCGCCAGAAGTCGACGAGCTCGCAGGGGGTGTCGATCTCGGCCTGCTGGACGGTCTTCGACTGGCCGAGCATGGTCGAGGCGGCCATGGTCTCGCGCCACGGACCGGCCAGCAGCTCGGCGGCGCGCAGGATGATCGCCGCGCGGTCGTCGAAGGACATCGCGCGCCACGCCGGGGCGGCGGCGAGGGCCGCGTCGATGGCGTCCTGGGCGTCCGCCTGCGTGGCGGCGGCGAAGGTGCCGAGGACCTTGGCGTGGTTGTGCGGCTGCACGACGTCCACGCGCTCGCCGCCGCCCATCCGCTTGACGCCGCCGATGGTCATCGGCAGGTCGATGGGGTTCTCGGCGAGCTCCTTGAGCTTGGCCTCGAGACGGATGCGCTCGGCCGAGCCGGGGGCGTAGGTGTGGACCGGCTCGTTGACCGGAGCGGGGACCTGGGTCACAGCGTCCATGAGTTCCGTAACTCCTTCAGTTCTTGGTGATCATCGAGCGGACGAAGAACAGCAGGTTGGCCGGCTTCTCCGCGAGGCGGCGCATGAAGTACCCGTACCAGTCGGTTCCGTACGCGGTGTAGACGCGCATCCGGTGCCCTTCGGCGGCGAGCCGGACGTGCTCCTCGCCGCGGATGCCGTAGAGCATCTGGAACTCGTACTCGTCCAGTTTGCGCCCGTGGCGGCGGGCGAGCTCCTGGGTGATGGCGATGAGCCGCGGGTCGTGCGAGCCGATCATGGGGTAGCCGCTGCCCGCCATGAGGGTCCCGAGGACGCGGACGTACGCCTTGTCGATCTCCGCCTTGTCCTGGTACGCGACGGAGGCCGGCTCCTTGTAGGCGCCCTTCACGATCCGCACGCGGCTGCCGTTCGCGGCGAGGCGGCGGGCGTCCTCCTCGGTGCGGAAGAGGTACGCCTGGATGACGCAGCCGGTCTGCGGGAAGTCCTTCCGCAGCTCCTCGTGGATGGCGAACATCGAGTCCAGGGTGGTGTGGTCCTCGGCGTCCAGGGTGACCGTGGTGCCGATCTCCGCCGCGGCCTCGACGACGGGGCGGACGTTGGCGAGGGCGAGCTCGTGCCCGTTCTCCAGCGCCTGGCCGAACATCGACAGCTTGACGGACATCTCCGCCCGCGCGCCCAGGCCGAGGGGCTTCAGCCGCTCGATCAGCAGCAGGTAGGCGTCGCGGGCGGCGGTGGCCTGCTCGGGGGTGGTGATGTCCTCGCCGACGACGTCGAGGGTGACCTCCAGGCCCTTGTCGGCGAGCTCCGTGACGATGGGGATGACCTGGTCGACCGTCTCACCGGGGATGAACCGGTCGACGACCGGCTTGGTCACCGGGGCCGCCGACACGATGCGGCGCATCTTGTCACTGCGCGAAGCGGCGAGGATCACGGGACCCAGCACGGGGCACCTCCAACGAACACGGGTGGGGAACAGGACGGACACGGCCGCTGTCCGACGCTGCGGAAACGGCACGGAGAACCACCGTGAAACCTAAGGATCACCCCGGACGCGGGCCATCGACAGCTGTCACGCATCCGTGCCGCGGATCTCAGACATCTGTCTGAAGGGGTGGCAGAATGTCCGGGTGAAGGCCGATTACCAAGAACTGGTCGACGAGATCTCGGCGCTCCTGGGCGCCCCGGCCACGCTGGAGAACCGGGACTTCGGCCTGATCGCCTTCGGGGCGCACGACAGCGACGACGCCTCGGCGATGGACCCGGTCCGCACCCGCTCGATCCTGACCCGCAAGTCCACCCCGGCGGTGCGCGCGTGGTTCGAGGGCTTCGGCATCGCCCGGGCGACCGGCCCGGTGCGCATCCCGGCCGCGCCGGAGGCGGGTGTGTACCGCGACCGCCTCTGCCTGCCCGTCCGCCACCGCGGCGTCGTCCTCGGCTACGTGTGGCTGCTCGACGCCTCGCCGGGCCCCGCGCCGGAGCGGCTCGCCGCGGCCATGGAGGTGGCCGCGCGCGTCGGGGCCCTGCTCGCCGACGAGGAGCGGGCGTCCGCCGACCTGTCCCGGGAGCTGCGGGCCGCGCTCACCGCCGAGCCGGACTGGCGGCTCGACCTGGCACTGGCCGCGCTGCGGGCGGCGCTCGGGCCGGGCGCCGAGGGACTGCACGCCGTGGTGTGCGTCGCCCCCTGGCCGGGCGGCGACGGCCCGCCGGTCCGCACGGCCCCGGGAGCGGCGGCGCTGTGCACGGTGCCGTGGCCCGCGCCGGGCGGGCGGGAGACGGGCGCCGCGGCGGGCGGGCGCTCCCCGGGTGGCCCCGCCGCGGGCGGGCGGGAGGCGGGCGGCGCGTCCGGCGGGCGGGAGGCGGGCGCCGCCGCGGGCGGGCCCCTCCCCGGCCGGCACGCGGTGGCCGCGCTGGTGCGGCTGCGGTCGACCGAGGCCCTGTCCCCCGCCACGACGGCCGGCGCCCGGCTGTGCGACGCGGCCGGCCCCGGCGCCGTCGCCGGGGTCGCCGGGCCGCGGCGCGGACTGGCGGAGTTGCCGACGGCCTGGGCGGAGGCCACGGCGGCGGCCCGTGCCGCGCTCGCCGAACCGCGGCTGGGGCCGGTCGCGCCCTGGTCGTCCGTCGGCCCGTACCGGCTCCTGACCGCGCTGCCCGCGGCGGCCCGCGAGGACGACGCCGTACGGCCGCTGCTGGCCCCCGTCCACGCCGAACTGGCGCGCACCGCCGAGACGTTCCTCGACTGCGCGGGCCAGGCGGGGCGCACGGCGGCCGCCCTCGGCATCCACCGGCAGACGCTCTACTACCGCCTCTCCCGCGTCGAGCAGCTGACCGGCCTCGACCTGGACAGCGGGGAGGACCGGCTGCTGCTGCACATGGTCCTGAAGGGGCGCGCCCTGTAGCGGTCCGACGCCGCGTCGGGGCAGGGCCGGGCGGGCGGGGGGCCGGACGCGTTGTTGAAAACCGTAATCATTTGCTACGGTCCAGACATCCCCCGCCCCACCGCCCCCGAAGGGTGCCCCCGTGCGTCGTCCCCTCCTGTCCGCGCTCGCGCTGACCTCCGCGTCCGTGCTGCTCACCGGCTGCTTCGCGGCGGCTCCGGACGGCGGCGGCACCGCACGCGGCGAGGACGGGCGCGTGCGCGTCGCGATGATGAACCCGCCGCGGTCCGGACTGTCGCCCCTCTCCGACGACGCCTTCAAGCTGTCCCGCTGGTCCACCGCCGAGACCCTGGTCGTCCTCGACGCCGAGGGCGACGCGCGCCCCGCCCTCGCCACCTCCTGGAAGCAGCACGGCACCAGCTGGACCTTCACCCTCCGCGACGGCGTGACCTTCCACGACGGCACCCCGCTCACCGCCCGCGACGTCGAACGCTCCCTCACCCGGGCGGCCACCGCCTCCCCCAAGCCCCGCATCCTCGACGGCGTACGGCTCGGCGTGCGGACCTCCGGCCGGACGGTCACCCTCACCACCGCCGCCCCGGACCCCCTCCTCCCCCAGCGGCTCAGCTCCCCGCAGCTGTCGGTCCTCTCCGCCCGGGCGTACCGGGGGAAGACGGTCGACCCGGTCGGCACCGGCACCGGCGCCTTCCGCCTCACCCGCGTCGACGGCACCACCTCCGCCTCCCTCGACCGCTACGACGGCTACTGGGGCGGCAGGGCGAAGGCGGCCGGCATCGACGTGACGTTCGTCCCCGACGGCACCGCCCGCGCCGCCGCGCTGCGCACCGGCGAGGCGGACATCGTGGAGGCCGTACCGGTCTCCCAGGCCGCCCTGCTCGACCAGGACCTCGTCACCGAGGTCCCCATGCCCCGCACCAACACCCTGTACCTCAACACCCGCAAGGGCCCCTTCCGCGACCCGGCGCTGCGGGCCGCCGCGCGCCGGGCCGTCGACGCCCGGCCGCTGGTCAAGGGCGTGTACGAAGGCCGTGCCGACATCGCCGAGGGGCTGCTCGGGCCGGCCGTCACCTGGGCCGACGGCCTGCGCCCCGCCCGTACGCCCGCCCCGGCGGGCGACCCCGGCGGGGCCGTGATCACCATCGGTACCTTCACCGACCGCGCCGAGCTGCCCGAGGTCGCGCAGGCGCTCCAGCAGCAGCTGCGGGCCGCCGGCTTCACGGTGCGGCTGGACGTGCGCGAGTACGCCGCCATCGAGGCCGACGCGCTGGCCGGCGCGTTCGACGCGTTCCTCCTCTCCCGCGCCACCGTCCTGGACTCGGGCGACCCCGCCGCCTACCTGTTCAGCGACTTCTCCTCCGAGGGTTCCTTCAACCTCTCCCAGCTCGCCGACCCGGGCGTCGACGCCGCCCTGCGCAAGGCCGCCGACGCGCCCGCCGGCGACACCCGCCGCAGGGCGGTCATGGCGGCGGAGGCGGCGGTCCTGGCCACCGACGCCGCGGTCCCGCTGCTGCACGAGCGGGTCGTCCAGGGCGACGCCGCCGGGGTCGTGGGCGCCGCGCACGACCCGCGCGAGCGGCTGCTCGTCACGCCCGACACGTACGTCAAGTGAGCGCCGCCCGCCCGCGCCGGCGGATCAGCGCCGCCACCCGCCTGCGGCGGCGCGCCGAGGCCGTCACCCGCCCCCGGCGGGACGGCGAGGCCGCAGGGGCGGCGGGTCGCCCCCGGGGCGGGAGCGCGGCCGTCGTCCGCCTCCGCAGCACGACCGCCGAGGCCCGCCGGCCCCAGACCGCCGCCGACGGGCGCCGGCCCGGGACCGCGGCCGGCGCCCGTCGGCAGCGCGGAACCGCGGCCACCCGCCCCCGGCGCGGGGTCGCCACCGCCGTCCGCGCCCTCGCCCTCGCCACGGTGCTCGCCGCCGTCGGCCTGCTGCCCTGGCTCTCCGGCCGCGACCCGGCCCTCACCGTGCTGCGCGCCAGGTCCGCCGAACAGGAGCCGACCGCCGAGGCGCTCGCCGCCGTCCGCGCCGACCTCGGGCTCGACGCCGGCCCGTTCACCCTGCTCGGCACCTGGCTCCGCGGACTGCCCGGCGGTGACCTCGGCACCTCCTGGGTCTCCGGCGCCGACGTCCTGCCGTCCGTCACCGGGGGCCTGCGGGTGTCGCTGGGGCTGATGGGCGCCGCGCTCGGCGTGGCGCTGGTGGTCGCCGCCGTGCTCGCCGCGCCGACCCTGGTCCGCGGGCGCGGCACGTCCGGCGCCGTCGCCGCGGTGCTCGCCGCCCTGCCGGAGTTCCTCCTCGCCGCGGTGCTCCTCGTCGTCGGCGCGGTGTGGCTCGGCTGGTTCCCCTCGGCGGGCTGGCAGGGCCCGGCCCACCTCGTCCTGCCGGCCCTCGCCCTGGGCGTACCGGCCGGGGGGCTGCTGGGGCGGCTGGCCGCCGACGCGATCCCGGCCGTGCTCGGTGAACGGTGGGTCGAGCTGTGGCGCGGTTCCGGTGTGAGCCGCGCCAGGATCGCCCGCGCCGCACTGCGGCGGGCCCTGCCGCCGCTGGTCCCGCAGGGCGGCATGGTCGTGGTCGGGCTCACCGGGGGCGCGGTCGCCGTCGAGACGGTGTTCGCGGTGCCCGGGATCGGCCGTACGGCGCTGGGCGCGGCCCGGTCGCAGGACCTGCCGCTCCTCCAGGGCGCCGTCCTCGCCCTGCTGCTGCTCGGCCTGTCGGTCGGCGCGGCGGCGGCGCTCGTCCGCCACCGGCTGCTCGGCCCCGGGCTGCGCGACGCCGCCCTGGCCGCGCCCCCGCCCCGGCGCGTGCGGATCGGGCCCGCCGTGCCCGCCGTACTGGCCGCCGTGCTGGTGGCGGTGGTCGCCTGGGGGCTGCTGCGCGACCCGTACACCGTCGACACGGCGGCCCGGCTCGCCCCGCCGTCGCTGCCGCACCCCCTCGGCACGGACGGCCTCGGGCGGGACGTGCTGGCCCGGCTCGGTCACGGCGCCGCCTCGACCGCCGGGACGGCCGCCGCCGTGTGCGCGCTGAGCCTCCTCGTCGCGCTGCTGCTCGGTTTCCTCCCCGGGGTGGCCGCCGGAGCCGCGGACGTCGCCAACGCCCTGCCGCCGGTGGTCGTCGGCATCCTCGTCGCGGCGGCGGCCGGGCCCGGCACCGGCGGCGCGGCGACCGCCGTGGCCCTGGTCTCCTGGCCGCCGCTGGCCGCGCACGCCGCCGCGCTCGTCCAGGAGGTCCGCGCGTCGGGCTTCCTGCTGGCACAGCGCGCGATCGGCGCCGGGCCCGGCTGGGTGCTGACCCGGCACGTGCTGCCCTCGGTGGCCGGGCCGGTCGCCCGCCACGCCGTGCTGCGGCTGCCGGGAATCGCGCTGGCCCTGGCCTCCCTCGGCTTCCTGGGCCTCGGCGCCCCGCCGCCCTCCCCCGAGTGGGGGCTGCTGCTCGACGAGTCGCGGGCGTACGTGGAGCGGGCCCCGTGGGCCGCGCTCGCCCCGGCGGTGGCCCTGGCGTGGCTCGCCGCGCTGGCGGTCTCGCTCGCCGCGTACGCCTCGTCCGACCGCGCCCGCCCGGCCGGGCACCCCGGCGCGGCACCCCGCCTCCGCCCCCGTCCCCCGCTCCGTAAGGCAGCACCCCGTGCCCACTGACGACCTCCCCGCACCCACGGCCGGTGCCGGCCCCACCCCTGCCGGCGCCCCCGCCGGGCCGTCCGGACCACCGCCCGCGCCGCCCGTCGACGGGTCCGCGGACCCGTCCGCCCAGCCGCCCGTGGAATCGGCGCTCCCGCCCCACGCCCCCGGCGCCGGCCCGGCACCGGCCGACGCACCCGTCGGCCCGCCGGTCGCCCCGCCCGTCGGCCCGCCCATCGGTCGGCCCGCCGGTCCGCCCGTCGGCGCGCCCGCGGACCGGACGCCGCCGCCCGTCGACCGGTCCGCGGACGCGACGCCGGCGCCGTCCGCCCACGCGTCCGCCCGCCCGTCCGCTCCCCCCTCCGCCGGACCGACGGCCCCGGCGCCGTCCGTCCGCCCGACCGTCGACCCGGCCCTCCCGCCGCTCGTGTCCGTACGGGACCTGCGGATCTCCGTCGGCGGGGTCGAGGTCGTGCGGGGTGTGGACTTCGACGTGCACGACGGCGAGGTGTTCGCCCTGGTCGGCGAGTCCGGTGCCGGCAAGTCCCTCACCGCGCGGTCCCTGCTGGGACTCGCCCCGCCCGGGGCGCGGACGGCCGGCAGCGTCCGGCTGCGCGGGACCGAACTGGTCGGGGCGCGGCGCGCGCGGCTCGCCGCGCTGTGGGGCCGGCGCGTCTCCCTCGTCCCGCAGGACTCGCTCTCCGCCCTCTCCCCCGTCCACCCCGTCGGGGACCAACTCGCCGCCGCCGTACGATCGGTGTGCGGCGTGTCCCGCGCCGCCGCGCGCGCCCGTGCGGCGGCCGCCCTGGACCGCGTCGGCGTTCCGGCCGCCCGCGCCGGGGCGTACCCGCACGAGCTGTCCGGCGGCATGCGCCAGCGGGCGGTCATCGCGATGGCCACCGTCAACGAACCCGACCTGCTCGTCGCCGACGAACCGACCACCGCGCTCGACCCCGACCGCCGTGCCCTGGTGCTTCAGCTGCTCGCCGAGCAGCGGGCGGCGACCGGTGCGGCGCTGGTCCTCGTCACCCACGACCTGGACGCCGTCCGCGACCACGCCGACCGGGTCCTCGTCCTGTACGCGGGGCGGCACGTCGAATCCGGTGCGGTGGCGACCGTCCTGGAGCGCCCCCGCGCCCCGTACACGGCCGGGCTCCTCGCCTGCCTCCCCACCGCGCCCCGGCCGGCGGCCGGCCGGAGCCGGTACCTGCCGACGATCGGCGGCGCGCCGCCCCCGCCGGGGGAACCGGCGAACGGCTGCGCGTTCGCGCCGCGCTGCCCGGCGGCCGACGCCGGATGCCGCGCGCGCACGCCCCTGCCGCGTCCGGTGGACGGCCGCGACATCTCCTGCCACCGGGCCGAGCACCTGCCCGGCGCGCCCGGCGAGCTCTTCGCGGAGGCGCGGTGAACCCCCTGCTCGACGTCCGTGACCTGGTGGTCCGCCACGGCCCGGTGGTCGCGGTGGACGGCGTGTCGTTCTCGCTGGGCGCCGGGGAGACCCTGGCGCTGGTCGGCCCCTCCGGCTGTGGCAAGTCCTCGACGGCCGCGGCCGTGCTCGGGCTGCGCCGCCCGGACGCGGGCGAGGTGTGGTTCGAGGGCCGCGAGATCACGCGCATGACGGAACGGCAGCTGAGGCCCCTGCGCCCGGCGATGCAGCCGGTGTTCCAGGACCCCTACGGTTCGCTCAGCCCCCGCCTGCGCGTCCGCGACGCGGTCGCCGAACCGCTGCGCGTGCAGGGCCGCTGGGACCGGCAGGCCGGTCCCGCCCGGGTCGCCGAGCTGCTGGAGACGGTGGGCCTCGACCCGGCGCTCGGTGACCGGCGGCCGTACGAGCTGTCCGGCGGCCAGTGCCAGCGCGCCGGCATTGCCCGGGCCCTGGCGAGCGACCCCCGCCTGCTGGTGCTGGACGAACCGGTGTCGGCGCTCGACCCGGGTGTCCGGGCGGGCGTGCTCAATCTGCTGGTGGACCTGCGGGAGCGGCTGGGTCTCGGATGCCTGTTCATCTGCCACGACCCCGCGCTCGTACGCCACTTCGCCGACCGGGTGGCCGAGATGCGGGCCGGGCGGATCGAGCGGTTCTCGTGAGCCCCCTGGCCCGGCTGCTCGTCGGCAGCCAGTTCGCGTTCAACGTCGGCTTCTTCGCCGTGCTGCCCTACCTCGCCCAGCACCTGGGCGGCACGCTCGGCCTGGGCGGCTGGCTGGTGGGGCTGGTGCTCGGGCTGCGCACCTTCAGCCAGCAGGGGCTTTTCGTGGTGGGGGGCGCGCTCACCGACCGCTTCGGGCCGCGCCCGGTGGTCCTGGTCGGGTGCGCGCTGCGGGTGGCGGGGTTCGGGTGGCTCGCCGTCGCGGAGGCGGTGGGGGCGGTGGTCGGGGCGGTGGTGCTCGTCGGCTTCGCCGCGGCGCTGTTCTCGCCGGCCGTGGAGTCGGAGGTGGTCCGCGAGGCGGTGCGGCTGGAGCGGGCGACGGGCCTGCCCCGTACCCGGCTGCCGGCCCGGTTCGCCGCGGCGGGCCAGGCGGGCGCGCTGGCCGGGCCCGTGCTGGGGGCGGTCCTGCTGTCGGGCCGGTTCCGCGTGGCGTGCCTGGCGGGCGCGGTGGTCTTCGCGCTGGTGCTGGCCGGGCACGCGCGGCTGATGCCGCGCCGGCCCGGGACGGCGGGCCCGGAGCAGACCGCGGCGAACGGTACGGGAGCGGACCGCACCGGCCCGGACCGTACGGGGCCGAAGGCCGGGGGCCTCCTGCGCCACCGGGCGTTCCTGGGACTGACGGCGGCGTACGCGGCCTACCTGCTCGCCTACAACCAACTGTACCTGGCACTCCCGGCCGAGGCGGACCGGGCCACGGGGTCGCAGTCGGCCGTGGGGTGGCTGTTCGCGCTGTCGTCGGTGCTGGTCGTCGCCGGGCAGCTGCCGCTGGAGCGGTGGGTCGCCGCGCGCTGGTCCTGGCGGACGACGGTACGGGCCGGACTGGTGGTGGTCGCGGGCGCCTTCGCCGCCGCGGGGGCGCTGCGGCCGGTGGGTGGGCTGTGGTCGGCCGTGGTGTTCGTGGTGCTGCTGGCCGTCGGTCAGATGCTGGTGTCGCCGGCGGTGCGGGCCTGGCTGCCGGAGCTCGTGGACGAGCGGCGCCTGGGGCTGTACACCGGCGCCATGTCGTCCCTCGCGGGGCTGGTGGTGCTGGTGGGAGGGGCGCCCGCCGGGGCGCTGCTGGCCGGCCCCTGGTACTGGCCGGTGCTCGCCGCGCTCACCCTGCTGGGCCTGGCGGCCGTGCCCCGCACCGGCGCGGCGGACCCGGCCCGCCGGTCCGCCCCCGCGCCCTCCGTCTGAGCGGGGCGCCCGCGACCGGGGCCGTCCGGGCGCGCCGGGCGGACGCACCGGTGCCCCCGTCCGCGGATCGCGGACGGGGGCACCGCAAGGCTCCGTCGTGCTCCCGACACCGGCGCCCTACGCGGGACGCCGGGCGCCGGACGGGCTCAGACCAGGTTGACCGAGCGGGCCGAGACGGCGCCCACCTCGTCGGCGAGCTCCGTCAGGACCGCCGGCGGCACCGTGTCGTCGACGGTGAGGACCGCCAGGGCCTCGCCGCCCTCCTCGGAGCGGGAGACCTGCATGCCGGCGATGTTGAGGCCGGCCTCACCGAGGATGCGGCCGACGGTGCCGACGACACCGGGACGGTCCTCGTAGCGGAGGACGACCATGTGGTCGGCGAGCGCGAGGTCGACGTCGAAGTCGCCGACGGCGACGATCTTCTGGAGGTGCTTGGGCCCGACCAGCGTGCCGGAGACGGCGACCTCCTCACCGCTGCCGAGGGTGCCGCGGACGGTGATGACGTTGCGGTGGTCGGGGGACTCGCTGCTCGTGGTGAGCCGCACCTCGACGCCGCGCTCCTGCGCGAACAGCGGGGCGTTCACGTAGCTGACCGTCTCGTCGACGACGTCCTCGAAGACGCCCTTGAGCGCCGACAGCTCCAGCACCTTGACGTCGTGCTGGGTGATCTCGCCGTAGACCTCGACGTCGAGGCGGACCGCGACCTCGCCCGCCAGGGCGGTGAAGATCCGGCCGAGGCGCTCGGCCAGCGGCAGGCCCGGCTTGACGTCCTCGGCGATGACGCCGCCCTGGACGTTGACCGCGTCCGGGACCAGCTCGCCGGCGAGGGCGAGGCGCACCGAACGGGCCACCGCGATACCGGCCTTCTCCTGCGCCTCGTCCGTGGAGGCGCCGAGGTGCGGGGTGCAGACGACCTGGTCCAGCTCGAACAGCGGGGAGTCCGTGCAGGGCTCCTTCGCGTACACGTCCAGGCCGGCGCCCGCGACGCGGCCCTCCTTCAGCGCCGCGTACAGCGCCTCCTCGTCGACGATGCCGCCGCGCGCGGCGTTGACGATGCGGACGGTCGGCTTGACCTTGTGCAGCGCCTCGTCACCGATGAGGCCCAGCGTCTCGGGGGTCTTCGGGAGGTGGACGGTGATGAAGTCGGCGACCTCCAGCAGCTCGTCGAGGGAGAGCAGCTTGACGCCCATCTGCGCGGCGCGCGCCGGCTGGACGTACGGGTCGTAGGCGACGACCTTCATCCCGAAGGCGGACATGCGCTGGGCGACCAGGACGCCGATGCGGCCGAGGCCGACGACGCCGAGGACCTTCTCGCTCAGCTCGACGCCGGTGTACTTGCTCCGCTTCCACTCGCCGTTCTTCAGCGCGGTGTTGGCCTGCGGGATGTTGCGGGCCGTGGCGACGAGCAGGCCGCAGGCGAGCTCGGCGGCGGTGACGATGTTGGACGTCGGGGCGTTGACGACCATCACGCCGGCCTTGGTGGCGGCGGAGACGTCGACGTTGTCCAGGCCGACGCCGGCGCGGGCGACGACCCGCAGCCGCTTCGCGGCGGCGATGGCCTCGGCGTCGACCTTGGTGGCGGAACGGATCAGGACGGCGTCGACGTCGGCGATGGCGGGGAGCAGCTCGCCGCGGTCGGCACCGTTGCAGTGCCGGATCTCGAAGTCGGGGCCGAGCGCGTCGACGGTGGCGGGCGACAGCTCTTCAGCGATGAGTACAACCGGCTTATTCAGGTGCGAGCTCACGTGAGGTCCTCACAAGTCCAGTGCGGACGGCCGTCCCGACGGCCGCAGGCGGTGGAGGGGCTTGCCGCGTGGAAGACGCACGACGCTGTGGGCCTGACGCGTATGGGTGTGCAGTGCTGCTGTCCGGGGCCGCCCCCGGTCCCCCGGGGCGCCCCGGGAACCCCCGAACCGCCGGGTACAAGGGCTCGGGAGTGAGCCTCAGTGTAGTGGCGGCGGCGGCCGATTTCTGCGCCTCGTCGGCAGGATCACCCACACGGGGCTGGACGCCGTGGACAAGCCCGGGCAGGGCGAGCGCGAGCCCCGGACGGGCCCCGGCCCCGGGCCCCGGGGGGGGCGGCGGGCGGGAGGGCCGGTGACGGGGGGGGACGGCGGCGGGGGGGGGGGGGGGGGGCCGGCCCCCCGCCGCGGGCCCCCCCCGCCCCCGGGGGGCACCCCCCGCACTTCGGCTGGGGCCACCCAGGAGGGGGGGTGCAGACCCGGGGGGGCGGAAAA
>NZ_JBIBSF010000004.1:380317-525354 GCF_043077165.1 Streptomyces kanasensis | reverse complement strand
GCCGCCGCGGCCCCCCCGCGGGGGGGGGGGGGGGGGGGGGGGGGGGTGGGGGGGGGGGGGGGGGGGGGGGGGGGGGGGGGGGGGGGGGGGGCCCCCCCCCCCGCCGCGGCGGCTCACGCCTTGTCGTCGTCCACCCAGCTCATGAGCTTGCGCAGCTCCTTGCCGGTGGTCTCCAGCAGGTGCTCGGAGTCCTGCGTCTTGTACTCGTCGTACTTCTTCAGGCCGCCGTGGTACTCGTCCATCCAGTTCTTGGCGAAGGTGCCGTCCTGGATCTCGGAGAGGACCTTCTTCATCTCGGCCTTGGTGGCGTCGGTGACGATGCGGGGGCCCGTGACGTAGTCGCCCCACTCGGCGGTCTCGGAGACCGACCAGCGCATCTTCTCCAGGCCGCCCTCGTACATCAGGTCGACGATGAGCTTCAGCTCGTGGAGGCACTCGAAGTAGGCGATCTCCGGCTGGTAGCCCGCCTCCACCAGCGTCTCGAAGCCCGCCTTGACGAGCGCGGAGGCACCGCCGCAGAGCACGGCCTGCTCGCCGAAGAGGTCCGTCTCGGTCTCCTCGGTGAAGGTCGTCTTGATGACGCCCGCACGGGTGCCGCCGATGGCCTTGGCGTAGGAGAGGGCGAGCGCGAAGGCGTTGCCGGTGGCGTCCTGCTCGACGGCGGCGATCGCCGGGACGCCGCGGCCCTCCTCGTACTGACGGCGGACCAGGTGGCCCGGGCCCTTCGGGGCGACCAGGGCGACGTCGACGCCGGCCGGGGGCTTGATGAAGCCGAAGCGGACGTTGAAGCCGTGGGCGAAGAACAGCGCGTCGCCGTCCTTGAGGTTGCCCTTGATGGAGTCCTCGTAGACCTGGGCCTGGATCGGGTCCGGGATCAGGATCATGATGACGTCGGCCTCGGCGGCGGCCTCCGCCGGGGTCACCACACGCAGGCCCTGCTCCTCGGCCTTCGCCTTGGAGGTGGAGCCCTCGTGCAGGCCGACGCGGACGTCGACACCGGAGTCGCGGAGCGACAGCGCGTGGGCGTGGCCCTGGCTGCCGTAACCGATCACCGCGACCTTGCGGCCCTGGATGATGGACAGGTCGGCGTCGTCGTCGTAGAACAGCTCGGCCACTGGGTTTCTCCTTGGGTGTTCGGTGGTGCGTCCCACCGTACGGTGGGCGGGGATGAGGGCGTCGGGGGGTCTCGCCACGCGGACTGCGCGGACTACGCCGAGCGGTCGAGGGCGCGCAGCGACCGGTCGGTGATGGACCGGGCACCACGCCCTATGGCGATCGTGCCCGACTGGACGAGCTCCTTGATTCCGAACTGCTCCAGCATCTTCAGCATCGCCTCCAGCTTGTCACTCGATCCGGTGGCCTCGATGGTCACCGCCTCGGGCGAGACGTCCACGGTCTTGGCGCGGAACAGCTGGACGATCTCGACGATCTGGGAGCGCGTCTCGTTGTCGGCGCGGACCTTCACCAGGACGAGTTCGCGCGCGATGGCGGCGCCGGGCTCCAGCTCGACGATCTTCAGCACGTTGACCAGCTTGTTGAGCTGCTTGGTCACCTGCTCCAGCGGCAGGTCCTCGACGTTGACCACGATGGTGATGCGGGAGATGTCGGGGTGCTCGGTGACGCCGACGGCGAGCGAGTCGATGTTGAAGCCGCGGCGGGAGAAGAGCGCGGCGATCCGGGCGAGGATGCCGGGGGTGTTCTCCACCAGGACGGAGAGCGTGTGCTTGGACATGTGTCTCGTACCTTTCCTGACTGCTCTCTGGCGCCTCAGTCGTCTTCGCCGTCGCCGAAGTCGGGGCGGACCCCGCGGGCGGCCATGACCTCGTCGTTGGAGGTGCCGGCGGCGACCATCGGCCAGACCTGGGCGTCCTCGTGGACGATGAAGTCGACGACGACCGGGCGGTCGTCGATGGCGTTGGCCTCGGCGATGACCTTGTCCAGGTCCTCGGGGCGCTCGCAGCGCAGGGCGACGCAGCCCATGGCCTCGGACAGCTTCACGAAGTCGGGGATGCGGGTGCCGGCGCTCGGCTGCCTGCCGTCCGCCTCCGGGCCGGAGTGCAGGACGGTGTTGGAGTAGCGCTGGTTGTAGAAGAGGGTCTGCCACTGGCGGACCATCCCGAGGGCGCCGTTGTTGATGATGGCGACCTTGATCGGGATGTTGTTGAGGGCGCAGGTGACCAGTTCCTGGTTGGTCATCTGGAAGCAGCCGTCGCCGTCGATGGCCCAGACGGTGCGGTCCGGGGCACCGGCCTTGGCGCCCATGGCCGCCGGGACGGCGTACCCCATGGTCCCGGCGCCGCCGGAGTTCAGCCAGGTGGCCGGCTCGTCGTACTGGATGAAGTGGGCGGCCCACATCTGGTGCTGTCCGACGCCCGCGGCGAAGATCGTGCCGGCCGGGGCGAGCCTGCCGATGCGCTCGATGACCTGCTGGGGGGCGAGGCTGCCGTCCTCCGGCTGGTCGTAGCCGAGCGGGTAGGTCTCGCGCCAGCGGTTCAGGTCCTTCCACCAGCCGGTGTAGTCCCCGGTGTTGCCGTCGGTGTGCTCGGCCTGGACGGCCTGGACCAGGTCGGCGATGACCTCGCGGGCGTCGCCGACGATCGGGACGTCGGCGGCGCGGTTCTTGCCGATCTCGGCCGGGTCGATGTCCGCGTGGACGATCTTGGCGAAGGGGGCGAAGCTGTCGAGCTTGCCGGTGACGCGGTCGTCGAAGCGGGCGCCGAGGGCGACGATCAGGTCGGCCTTCTGCAGGGCGGTGACGGCGGTGACCGCGCCGTGCATGCCGGGCATGCCGACGTGCAGCGGGTGCGAGTCGGGGAAGGCGCCGAGCGCCATCAGCGTGGTGGTGACGGGGGCGCCGGTCAGCTCGGCGAGGACCTTCAGCTCTGCGGTGGCGCCGGCCTTCAGGACGCCGCCGCCGACGTAGAGGACGGGCCGCTTGGCGGCGGTGATCAGCTTCGCGGCCTCGCGGATCTGCTTGGCGTGCGGCTTGGTGACCGGGCGGTAGCCGGGCAGGTCGGTCTGCGGCGGCCAGCTGAAGGTGGTCTTCGCCTGGAGGGCGTCCTTGGAGATGTCGACGAGGACGGGGCCCGGGCGGCCGGTGGAGGCGATGTGGAAGGCCTCGGCGATGGTGCGCGGGATGTCGTCGGCCTTCGTGACCAGGAAGTTGTGCTTGGTGATCGGCATGGTGATGCCGCAGATGTCGGCTTCCTGGAAGGCGTCGGTGCCGATCGCCTTGGACGAGACCTGGCCGGTGATCGCGACGAGCGGGACGGAGTCCATGTGGGCGTCGGCGATGGGGGTCACGAGGTTGGTCGCGCCCGGGCCGGAGGTGGCCATGCAGACACCGACCTTGCCGGTGGCCTGGGCGTAGCCGGTGGCGGCGTGGCCCGCGCCCTGCTCGTGGCGGACCAGGACGTGGCGGACCCGGGTGGAGTCCATCATCGGGTCGTAGGCGGGGAGGATCGCGCCGCCGGGGATGCCGAACACCGTGTCGGCCCCGACTTCCTCGAGAGAGCGGATGAGGGACTGGGCGCCCGTGACGTGTTCGACGGTGGCGGAGGGCTGTCCGCCGGAACGGGGCCGCGGCTGCGGGTGGTGGGCCCCGGTGGCCTGCTCGGTCATCGCAATCTCTTCTCGGAGCTGAGGGTGGTGGCGAGGGTTTTCAGCGGGTCTGTCGGTGTCTGTCAAGGTCTGTCGTGAGGCGCTGATGCAACAAAAAACCCCTCGTGCCATGAGGCAAGCGAGGGGAGCGCGCCGGTGTGGGTCCGCAGGGCCGTGGATCGGAACCTGCTCAGCCGACGCGCTTTCCAAGTACGAGAATTCGGGTGCGCATGGAACTGACCCTCCACCCGGCGCACCGTCAGTGTCAAGTGGGTGGGACACGCGTCTCATTATGTGAGCGCATCGACGGAAGTGCGCTGGGTGGGAGCGCGCCGCCGGTCAGCACGGGCAGGGGGATGCTGCCCGGTACGGGGAAGTCACCCCGGACCAGGGCGCGCCGCAGCCGGTGCTCGTCGAGCGGCCCGGAGAAGGCCGCGCCCTGGGCGTGCGTGCAGCCCATGGCGCGCAGCGCGTGGACCTGTTCGGGGACGTCGACGCCCTCGGCCACGGACTGGAGCCCGAGGTCGCCGGCGATCCTGAGCAGTCCACTGGTGATCTTGTGCAGCCTGGCCGACTCGACCACGCCCTCCACGAGGCCCCGGTCCAGCTTCAGTATGTCCACGGGCAGCCGGCGCAGGGCGTTGATCGCGGCGTACCCGCTGCCGAACCCGTCGAGGGCGATGCGCACGCCGAGCCTGCGGAGGGCGACGAGACGCTGTTCGAGGTCGTCGAAGGAGAGGCGCGGGTCGCTGTCGGCGAGCTCGACGATGAGCGCACCGGAGGGCAGGCCGTGCCGGGTGAGGAGGGCCTCCACGGTGGCGAGGGGCGCGGACCGGTCGAGGAGGCGGCGGGCGGGGACGCGGACCGAGACGGGCGTGCGGTGGCCGAGGCGGTGCCGCTCGGCGGCCTGTGCGACGGCCTCCTCCAGGAGCCACCGGGAGAGCTCGGCCGTGCGCTCGCCGCCGTCCTCGGTGACGCGGAGGAACTCGGCGGGGGTGAAGAGGATGCCCTGGGCGGAGCGCCAGCGGGCCTGGGCGGCGACGGCGGCGACCCGGCCGGTGGCGAGGTCGACGACGGGCTGGTGCAGGAGGGCGAACTCCCCGTCGTGCAGCGCGGTGCGCAGCCGGGCGGCCACCTCGGTCCGGCGGACGACCTCCGCCTGCATCTGCGGGGCGTACAGCTCGACGCGGTTCTTGCCGCCCGCCTTGGCGCGGTACATGGCGAGGTCGGCGTTGCGCAGGAGGTCGCCGGCGCTGATGCCGGGCTCGGCGAAGGCGACGCCGATGGACGCGGCGACCCGGACCTCGGAGCCGTCCACCTGGTACGGCTGGGAGAGGGTGAGGCGCAGCCGGTCGGCGATCTCGTGCACCTGGAACTCGCGGGCGGCCGGGTCGTGGCCGGCGTCGCCGGCGATGAGCGCGGCGAACTCGTCGCCGCCGAGCCTGGCGGCGGTGTCCCCGGCCCGCACGGACTCCTGCAGGCGGCGGGCGGCCTGGATGAGGAGTTCGTCGCCCGCCTGGTGGCCCAGGCGGTCGTTGACGCCCTTGAAGCCGTCCAGGTCGATGAAGAGCACGGCCGTGCCGGAGTCGCCGCAGCGTCGGCCGCCGAGGGCCTGCCGGACGCGGTGGGTGAAGAGCGCGCGGTTGGGCAGGTCGGTGAGCGGGTCGTGTTCGGCGTTGTGCTGCAGCTGCGCCTGGAGGCGGACCCGTTCGGTGACGTCACGGCTGTTGAAGATCAGGCCGCCCTGGTGGCGGTTGACGGTGGACTCGACGTTGAGCCAGTCGCCGGTGCCGGACCGGAAGCGGCACTCGATGCGGGTCGTGGGCTCCTGCGCGGGCGAGGCGGCCAGGAACCGCCGCACCTCGTGGACGACGCCGCCGAGGTCGTCGGGGTGGATGAGGGCGGACAGCTCCGTGCCGACCAGTTCGTCGGCGTCGCGACCGTAGACGCCGGAGGCGGCGGGGCTGACGTAGCGCAGGATCCCGCTGGGCGCGGCGATCATGATGACGTCACTGGAGCTCTGCACGAGCGAGCGGAAGTGGTTCTCCTTCTGGGCCAGCTCCTGAGTGAGGGCGATGTTGTCCAGCAACATGATCCCCTGCCGGACGACGAGGGCCAGCACGACCGTACAGCCGGTGAAGACGACGACGCGGTCCACTCGGCGGCCCTCGATGACGGAGTACAGGATGCTGAGCGTGCACACCGCCGCGGCGAGGTACGGCGTGAGCGCGGCGAGCGACCCGGCGATGGGGCGGCTGGCGTGCCGCTGCGGGCGCGGGTCGCGGTGCGGGGGTGCCGCCTCGGGCGCCCTGCGGGGCCCCCAGGGGGCGTAGGCCAGGAGCAGGGAACCCGCGAACCAGCCCGCGTCGAGCAGTTGCCCGGAGCGGTAGGTGTCGCGCAGCAGCGGCGAGGTGAACAGCGCGTCGCACAGGACCGTCAGCGCGAGTGCCGCGATGGCGGTGTGGACCGCGGAGCGGTTCTCCTTGGAGCGGCAGAAGTGCAACGCGAGCACCATGCTGACGAGCACGATGTCGAGGAGCGGGTAGGCGAGGGAGAGCGCCGTGCGGGCGACGCTCTCGCCCTCGAAGCGCGCCGTGTGCGCGAGCGCGAGGCTCCAGGAGAGCGTGAGGAGGGACCCGGCGATGAGCCACGAGTCGAGGCCGAGGCAGACCCAGCCGGCCCGGGTGACGGGGCGCTTGGCGAGGACCAGCAGGCCGACGATGGCCGGCGGCGCGAAGAGCAGGAAGAACAGGTCGGCGAGGGACGGGCTCGGGACCGGCCGGTCGAGCACCACCTCGTACCAGCCCCAGACCGCGTTGCCGCTGCCGGCCATGGCGGAGGAGAGCGCGAAGAGCAGCCAGGCCGGGCGGAAGCGGCTGGCGTGCGCGCGCGCGTAGCGGAAGCAGGAGACGGACGCGGCCAGGGCGGCGGCACTCAGCCCGAAATCGCCCATGAACAGCGCCACTTCCTCGGAGCCCCAGCCGATCAGGGCCCCGGCCGCGTACGCGGCGCACAGGAGGCCGAGGAGCAGCTGCCCCGTCGTACCGCCCGCGCCGCCCGGTCCGTCGCCGGACCCTTCGTCCCGGCCGCCTCCGCCGGTGACCGGCCGGCGCTCGATGACCACGCCGGGGGCGCTCACCGGGAGGCCCCCGTCCGGATCGTGCCGGCACGGGGGACCCGACCGCCCCGCCGCCTCGGATCGTTGCTGGCTGGTCCGCGCATCGCCCGTCGCCCCCCTCGGATTCTGAATCGGCCGTCACGTCGGCGTAGCTCGTTCCCCGGCGTCGGTTTCCGTGCTCGACGCGCCCCCGGATCGCGACGATACACCAGGTTCGTCACTCAGGGACAGGGGCCTTATACGCTGCGTAACGATCAAGATGCTTATAGACACGGAGCGCACCCGGGGCGCTCCGGAGCGTGTCCGTCCGGGTGTATGCGCCGCAGGCACACGACACGGGTACGTTCCGTCGGTGTGTGCGGGCGGAACATGCCCCGCGTACCCGCTGCCGGTACGGACCACACGGGCTTTCCGGACCTCCGCCCGAAGCGCGGGGCGTGGGGCGCGAGTGAGTGCGGGGGCGCCGCGGGGGCGGGCTAGCCGGTGGTGAGGACGACGTTGCGCAGCGGCTCCCCCGCCGTGAACCGGGTCAGCTGCTCGACCATCAGCCGCTTCGCGCGCGGCATGAACGCCGAGGTCGAGCCGCCCACGTGCGGGCTGATCAGCACGCCCGGGGCGTGCCACAGCGGGTGGCCGGCGGGCAGCGGCTCGGGGTCGGTGACGTCGAGCGCAGCGGTCAGGCGCCCGCTCGCCGTCTCCGCCAGCAGGGCCTTGGTGTCCACCACGGGCCCCCGGGCGACGTTGACCAGCAGTGCCCCGTCCTTCATCCGGGCCAGGAAGCGCGCGTCGACCAGGTGGTGGGTCTCCTCGGTCAACGGCGTGGACAGGATCACCACGTCGGCGTCCGGCAGGAGCGCGGGCAGATCGGTGAGGGCGTGTACCGGGCCGCGCTCGGTGGTGCGCGCGGAGCGTGCGACGCGCACGACCCGCGCACACTCGAAGGGCGCGAGCCGGTCGTCGATGGCCGCGCCGATCGACCCGTACCCGACGATCAGCACCGACCTGTCGGCGAGCGAAGGGTAGAAGCCGGCCCGCCACTCCTCGCGGTCCTGGCCCCGGACGAAGCCGGGGAGGTCGCGCAGCGAGGCGAGCACCAGCGCGAGGGCGAGCTCGGCCGTGCTCGCCTCGTGCACGCCCCGGGCGTTGCACAGGGCCACCCCGGGCGGCACGTCGCCGAGCCCCGGCGTCACGTGGTCCACGCCGGCCGACAGCGTCTGCACCACCCGCAGCGAGGTCATCGCCGCGAGCGGCCGCACCGCGACCTCCATGCCCTTCATGTACGGCACCACGTAGAAGGCGCAGTCCGCCGGGTCGGCCGGGAGCTCCGGGCCGCCGTCCCAGAAGCGGTAGGCCAGCCCGGTGACGGCCGGGTCCGGCAGGCCCGCGACCTCCGCGGCCGGAACGGGCAGCCACACGTCCCGGGTCGTGTCGTCCACATCGTCAGCAGTCATGCCAGGAGGCTAAGCGAAGCGGGCGGCGGGCCATTGGTTAGTTTTTGCGGGAGCGCACAGGGAGGTACGGGGAGTTGGAGCGCAGGACACTCGGGGCGACCGGGCTGGAGGTGGGGGCCGTCGGCCTCGGCTGCATGCCGATGAGCTGGGCCTACAGCGCCTCCCAGCAGCGCGGCGACCGCTCGCTCGGCGCCGTGCACGCCGCGCTCGACGCCGGGGTGACCCTGCTCGACACCGCCGACATGTACGGGCCCTTCACCAACGAGCTGCTGCTCGGCCGGGCGCTCAGGGGACGCCGGGCGGAGGCGTTCGTCGCGACGAAGTGCGGGCTGCTCGTGGGTGACGGGCACATCGTGGCCAACGGCCGGCCGTCGTACGTGCGGCGGGCCTGCGACGCGTCGCTGCGGCGGCTGCAGACGGACGTGATCGACCTGTACCAGCTGCACCGGGCCGACCCGGAGGTGCCGGTGGAGGAGACCTGGGGCGCCATGGCGGAGCTGGTGACCGCGGGGAAGGTACGGGCGCTCGGGTGGTGTGCGGTCGGCGTGCGCCGCTCCCGGCGCGGCGCGTCGGACCTGTACGACGGAACGATCCGCCAACTGGAGCGCGTCCAGCAGGAGTTCCCGGTCAGCGCCGTGCAGGCGGAGCTGTCGGTGTGGGCGCCGGAGGCGCTCGCCCGGCTGCTGCCGTGGTGCGCGGCGCGGGGCGTGGGGTTCCTGGCGGCGATGCCGCTCGGCAACGGCTTCCTGACCGGGACGCTCACCCCGGGCGGCGGGTTCGAGCCGGAGGACCTGCGGGCGCGCCACCCGCGCTTCACCGCCGAGATGATGGCGGCCAACCAGCCGCTGGTCGCGGGGTTGCGGCGGGTGGCCGAGCGGCACGGCGGGGAGGCGGCCGGGACGACGCCGGCGCAGGTCGCGCTCGCCTGGACGCTGGCACAGGGGCGGCACGTCGTCCCGGTGCCGGGCACGAAGCGTGGGCGCTGGGCGGTGGAGAACGCCCGGGCGGCCCGGCTGGCGCTGACGGCGCGGGACCTGGCGGAGATCGCCGCCCTGCCCCCGGCACGCGGCTCCTGGGACTGAGGCGGAGGACCGGGGCCGGCCCGGCGCCGGGAGCACACGGCGGACGCCGGACCCGGGCTGCGTGGGGAGGCAGGGGCGGAGGACGGAGCCGGGCGGACGCCGGACCGGGCTGCGTGGGGGCCAGGGCGGAGGACCGGGGCCGGGGAGCGCCGGGAGGCTGGGAGGACGCCGGGCCAGGCGCCGGGACACGCCCTAGGGTAGGCGGCGACGAGCTCCACTCCGCCCCGGGGAAGGAACCAAGAACCGTGCGACGTCCCGCTGTGACGGCCGTTTCGGCCACAGCCGCGCTGCTGCTGGCGACCGGATGCTCGGGCGGAGGGAGCGGCCCGGCGGGTCCCGCGAGCGCCCCGCCGCCCCGTACCGCCGCGTCCGCGTCGGCCTCCCCGTCGGCCCCGGCGTCGCCCTCGCCCTCCGCCCCGCCCGCCAAGGGGTCGGTGCGGGTGGTGTCCACGGTGGCCCAGGGGCTGAAGTCACCGTGGGGGTTGGCCGCGCTGCCCGGTGGGGACCTGCTGGTCTCCTCGCGCGACGGGGGCACCATCACGCGCGTGGACGCCGAGAGCGGCAAGCTGACCGTGCTCGGCGAGGTGCCGGGCGTGGCCCCCGGCGGGGAGGGCGGCCTGCTGGGACTGGCGCTCTCCCCCACGTACGCCGAGGACCACCTCGTCTACGCCTACTTCACCACCGAGTCCGACAACCGCGTGGCGCGCCTGCTGTACGACGAGACGGCGCCCCCCGGGCAGCAGTTGGGGGCGCCCGACACGGTCCTGCGGAACATCCCGAAGGGCGTCGTCCACAACGGCGGCAGGATCGCGTTCGGCCCGGACGGGATGCTGTACGTGGGCACCGGGGACAGCGGCGACACCGGGCTGGCGCAGGACAAGGCGTCGCTGGGCGGCAAGATCCTGCGGATGACCCCGGACGGGCAGCCCGTGCACGGCAATCCGGAGGCGGACTCGGTCGTCTACTCGTACGGCCACCGCAACGTGCAGGGCCTCGCCTGGGACGCGCAGAAGCGGCTGTGGGCGGCCGAGTTCGGCCAGAACACGTACGACGAGCTGAACCTCGTCCGGCCGGGCGGCAACCACGGCTGGCCCGAGACGGAGGGCAAGGGCGGTGGGGGCGCGTTCGTCGACCCGGCGGTCCAGTGGCCCGTGGCCGACGCGTCGCCGAGCGGCATCGCCGTCGCGCGGGGCTCGGTGTGGATGGCCGCGCTGCGCGGCGAGCGGCTGTGGCGGGTCCCGCTGGCGGGCGGGGAACCCTCGGCGGCCCCCCAGGCGTTCCTGAAGGGGACGTACGGCCGGCTGCGCACGGTGCTGGCCGCGGGCGGCGACCGGCTGTGGCTGGTCACGAGCGAGACCGACACCCGTGGCACGCCCGAGGCCGGCGACGACAGGATCCTCCTGCTGGAGGTCAGGTGAGAGGCGGCTGCCCGTGTTCGGCAACGCGATGGACGAGCTCTTCGCGCCGGGGCGCAAGCACACCGACGAGGAGGCGCGGCGCCTGGTCCTCAGCCGCGTCGACGTCGGCGACAGCGACCCGGGGAGCGGGCCGATAGACCTCGCCTCCGGCAAGGTGACGGTACGACCGGCGGGGCCGGCGCGGACCCCGGGCGGCTCCTGACCCGACCGCCCGGCGGGCGGGGCGCCGCGCGGCGCGACCGGGGGCCGCCCGCCGAGGACCGGCGCCGGGTGGCGGGACCGGGACCCGGCGGAGCGCCCCGTGGCGGGACCCGGCGGGCACGGCCGACGCCGTGGGGGCGGCCGGGGCCGACGGCGGACCCGTCGGCGTGCGACCCGAGGAGCCGCCGTCGCGGAGGGCTACGGTACGAGCTCCCCGTCCCCGCTGGTGCGCCTCCCGGGGATCTTCACACGCGCCGGGCCGGGCACCTCGGGGGGCTCGGGGGGTTCGATGCTGATCCGGGGCAGCACCCGGTCCAGGGAGCGGGGCAGCCACCAGTTGGCACCGCCGAGCAGGTGCATCAGCGCGGGCACCAGTAGCGTCCGCAGGACGAACGCGTCGAGCGCGACCGCCGCGGCGAGGCCGATGCCGAACATCGCGATGACCCGGTCCCCGGAGAGGACGAACGCCAGGAAGACGGCGATCATGATGACCGCGGCGGAATTGATCACCCGGCTGGTCTCGGCGAGACCGACGCGGACGGCCCGCCGGTTGTCCCGGGTCTCCAGCCACTCCTCGTACATGCGGCTCACCAGGAACACCTGGTAGTCCATGGACAGCCCGAAGAGCACCGACACGGCGATCACCGGCAGGAAGGGTTCGATGGGACCCGCCCGTCCCAGGCCGAGCAGTTCGCTGCCCCACCCCCACTGGAAGACGGCGACGACGACGCCGAACGCGGAGGCGACGGCGGCGACGTTCATCACGGCGGCCTTCAGCGGGATGCCGACGGACCGGAAGGCGAGCAGGAGCAGCAGGCAGCCGAGGGCGATGACGACGCCGACGAAGAGCGGCAGCTTGCCGATGATGACCCGGGCGAAGTCGTCGTACACCGCGGTGACGCCGCCGACGTGGACGTCGAGGGAGCTGCCCGCCTCGGCGGCGGGCAGGACCTCCTGGCGGAGCCGGTCGACCAGGTCGCTGGTCTCCTGCGACTGGGGCGCTGACTCCGGGACGACGGTGACCACCGCGGCGTTGCCGCTGCCGCTGTACGTGACGGGGCCGACGGACTCGACGCCGGGCGTGGCGGGCAGCCGGGCCGCGAGCCGGTTCATGGCGATGCGGTCGCCGGCGCCCTCCAGCTCGGCGACGAGGGTGAGGGGCCCGTTGACGCCGGGGCCGAAGCCGCCGCCGTCCGGGCCGCCGGCGAGCAGGTCGTACGCCTGCCGGGTGGTGGCCGACGCGGGGTCGTTGCCCTGGTCGGAGGTGCCCAGGCGGAGCGAGAGCGTGGGCAGCGCCAGGACGAGCATCACGACGGCGGCGACGGCGCCGAGCTTCTTCGGGTGGCGCTCGACGAACGCGGACCAGCGGGCGGCGAACCCGGTGGGGGGCTCGGGCTGCGGGCCGTGCTCGGCGAGGCGGCGGCGCTCGCGGCGGGAGAGCGCGCGCATGCCGATGAGGGAGAGCAGGGCGGGCAGCAGCGTCACGGAGGCGACGACGGTGAGGACCACCGTCAGGGACGCCGCTATGGCGACGCCGTTGAGGAAGCCGAGCCGCAGCGTGAGCATGCCGAGCAGGGCGATGCAGACGGTCGCGCCGGCGAAGACGACGGCCCGGCCGGTGGTGGCGACGGCGCTCCCGGCGGCCTCGGCGACGCCGAGGCCGCGCTTGAGGCCCTTGCGGTGCCGCGTGACGATGAACAGGGCGTAGTCGATGCCGACGCCGAGCCCGATGAGCATGCCGAGCATCGGGGCGAAGTCCGCGACCGTCATGACGTGGCCCAGGAGGGCGATGCCGGAGGCGGCGGTGCCGACGCTCACCAGGGCCGTGGCGATCGGCAGGAGGCTGGCCGCGAGGGAGCCGAAGGCGAGGAAGAGCACGACCGCGGCGACGGCGACGCCCACGATCTCGGCGGTGTGCCCGCCGCCGCCCCCGGTCAGGGCGGCCACGCTCCCGCCGACCTCGACCCGGACGCCGTCGCCGGCCGCCTGGCGGGCGGTGTCGACGAGGGCGTCGGCCCTCGCCGCGTCGATGTCCTCGACGCGCTGGTCGAAGGTGACGGTGGCGTAGGCGGTCCGGCGGTCCTCGCTGATCCCGCCGTGGGGCGTGCCGGAGTCCCGCGTCGCCGCCGCGGCCCCGGTCCCGGTTCCGGTCGCTGTCGCGGTCCCGGTCGCTGTCGCGGTCCCGGTTCCGGTCGCTGTCGCGATTCCGGTCGCTCCCGCCGTCGCCGTCCCCGTGCCGGTCGCCGCCCCGGTCCCCGTCGGCGTCCCCGCCCCGGTCGTGGTGCGCGTCGTCTGCTGCCCGGCCGACCGCGCCTGCGGTGTGCCGTCCGCGACCTCGGAAAGCCCGGCGGGGCCGTACGGGGAGGTGACGGCCGCGACGCCCGGCAGGGCGGCGACCGCGTCGAGCATGGGGGCGATCCGCTGGACGACCGCCGGTGCGCGCACGTCGCCGCGGTCGGTGTGCCAGACGACGGTGGCGCTGTCGCCGCCGCTGCCCGGGAACGCCTCGCGGAGCACGGCCGTCGCGCGGCCCGACTCGGTGCCCGGGGCCTCGTACTCGTTCGAGTACGCGGTGCCGGCGACGCCCGTGGCCGCCGCGGCGCCGCCGAACGCGACGAGCCAGAGCAGGACGACGACGAGTCGGTGGCGCACGCACCACCGGGCGATGGCTGCCAAAAGGTTCGCTCCCTGAGGTTCGTGGTCCTTCGCCGGGAACCTCCCGGGGGAACACTTGGCCCTGTGCGAGCCAACTCTGACAGCGATAAATGATCGTTTGCCCCTTTCGTGGGCTTCGTCACAGCTCCGACTGGAGGACGCGGCGGCACCGGTCACGGCGGCGGGCCGCGGACCCACCCGGGGAACACGGAGGGCGGCGCACCGTCACCGGTGCACCGCCCTCCGCGCGTCGCCGGCGCCGTCACGACGGCGCCGCGTGATCAGCCCTCGCTGACGCCCAACTGCTCCAGGATCAGCTCCCGGACGCGGGCGGCGTCGGCCTGGCCGCGCGTGGCCTTCATGACCGCGCCGACCAGCGCGCCGGCCGCCGCGACCTTGCCGCCGCGGATCTTGTCGGCGATGGCGGCGTTCCCGGCGATGGCCTCCGCGACGGCCGAGGTCAGGGCGCCCTCGTCGGAGACGACCTTCAGGCCGCGCTTCTCGACCACCGTGTCCGGGTCGCCCTCGCCCGCGAGCACGCCCTCGATGACCTGGCGGGCCAGCTTGTCGTTGAGGTCGCCGGACGAGACGAGCGCGGTGACCCGGGCGACCTGCGCCGGGGTGATCGCCAGCTCCTCCAGGGCCGTGCCGGACTCGTTGGCCTGCCGGGACAGCTCGCCCATCCACCACTTGCGGGCCTGGTCGGCCGGGGCGCCGGCGTCGATCGTGGCGATGATCAGGTCGAGCGCGCCGGCGTTGAGGATGGCCTGCATGTCCAGCTCCGAGACGCCCCACTCCTCGCGCAGCCGGTTGCGGCGCACGCGCGGCAGCTCGGGCAGCCCGGCGCGGATCTCCTCCACCCACGCGCGGGACGGCGCGACCGGGACGAGGTCGGGCTCCGGGAAGTACCGGTAGTCCTCCGCCTCCTCCTTCACGCGGCCGGAGGTGGTGGAGCCGTCGTCCTCGTGGAAGTGGCGGGTCTCCTGCACGATGGTGCCGCCGCCGGAGAGGACCGCGGCGTGCCGCCGCACCTCGTAGCGGACGGCCCGCTCGACGGAGCGCAGCGAGTTGACGTTCTTCGTCTCGCTGCGGGTGCCGAACTTCTCCGTGCCGATGGGGCGCAGCGACAGGTTGACGTCGCAGCGCATCTGGCCCATCTCCATCCGCGCCTCGGACACGCCGAGGGCGCGGATCAGGGAGCGCAGCTCCGCGACGTACGCCTTGGCGACCTCCGGGGCGCGGTCACCGGCGCCGACGATCGGCTTGGTGACGATCTCGATGAGCGGGATGCCCGCGCGGTTGTAGTCGAGGAGGGAGTGCGAGGCGCCGTGGATGCGGCCGGTGGCACCGCCGACGTGCGTCGACTTGCCGGTGTCCTCCTCCATGTGCGCGCGCTCGATCTCGACGCGGAAGACCTCGCCGTCCTCCAGCTGGACGTCCAGGTAGCCGTCGAAGGCGATGGGCTCGTCGTACTGGGAGGTCTGGAAGTTCTTCGGCATGTCCGGATAGAAGTAGTTCTTCCGGGCGAAGCGGCACCACTCGGCGATCTCGCAGTGGAGGGCGAGACCGATCTTGATGGCGGACTCGACGCCGGTGGCGTTGACCACGGGCAGCGCGCCGGGCATGCCGAGGCAGACCGGGCAGGTCTGGCTGTTCGGCTCGGCGCCCAGCTCGGTGGAGCAGCCGCAGAACATCTTGGTGCGGGTGCCGAGCTCGACGTGCACCTCGAGCCCCATCACGGGGTCGTAGGTGGCGAGGGCGTCCTCGTAGGACACCAGGTCAGTCGTGGCGATCACGGTGGAACTATCCCTCTCAGCCGAACAGGACGTCGTCGTCGCCGATGCGCTTCAGCTCGCGCACCAGGATGGCGAGGCCCGTCGCGATGGCGGCGGCGGACACGACGGCGTCCAGCAGCATCAGCGTGTCGCTCTCGGTGCGCGCGTGGCGCAACTGCTTCACCACGCTGACGGCGCCGAACGCGGTGGTGCCGATGGACAGGTACGTGCCGGTCCGGGACTTCCTGAAGCCCTTGGCCTTGCTCAGTGCGCTCACAGCGTCTCTCCGTTCGCTCGTGCGTCGCTCACAGTGCCGGAGCCTCCTCCAGCAGCGGGTGGCCCCAGCGCGCCGTGAAGGCGGCCTCGACCGCGGCGCCCACCGTGTACAGGCGGTCGTCCTTCATGGCCGGGGCGATGATCTGGAGGCCGACCGGCAGGCCGTCCTCCGGCGCCAGGCCGCACGGCAGCGACATGGCGGCGTTGCCCGCGAGGTTGGTCGGGATGGTGCACAGGTCGGCCAGGTACATCGCCATCGGGTCGTCGGCGCGCTCGCCGATCGGGAAGGCGGTGGTCGGCGTCGTCGGGGAGACGATCACGTCGACCTGCTCGAAGGCGCGCTCGAAGTCGCGCGTGATGAGCGTGCGGACCTTCTGCGCGGAGCCGTAGTACGCGTCGTAGTAGCCGGAGCTGAGCGCGTACGTGCCGAGCATGATGCGGCGCTTGACCTCGTCGCCGAAGCCGGCCTCGCGGGTGAGGGAGGTGACCTCCTCCGCCGAGCGGGTGCCGTCGTCGCCGGTCCGCAGGCCGTAGCGCAGGCCGTCGAAGCGGGCCAGGTTGGACGAGCACTCCGACGGTGCGATCAGGTAGTACGCGGAGAGCGCCAGGTCGAAGGAGGGGCAGTCCAGCTCGACGACCTCGGCGCCCAGCTCCTTCAGCAGCTCGACGGACTCGTCGAACCGCTGCAGGACGCCGGCCTGGTAGCCCTCGCCGCGGAACTGCTTGACGACGCCGACGCGCATGCCGCTGACGCTGCCGTTCCGCGCGGCCTCGACGACGGGCGGGACGGGGGCGTCGATGGACGTGGAGTCCATCGGGTCGTGCCCGGCGATCACCTCGTGCAGCAGGGCCGCGTCGAGGACGGTACGGGCGCAGGGGCCGCCCTGGTCCAGGGAGGACGAGAACGCGACCATGCCGTAGCGGGACACCGCGCCGTACGTCGGCTTGACGCCGACCGTGCCGGTGACGGCGGCGGGCTGGCGGATGGAGCCGCCCGTGTCCGTGCCGATGGCGAGCGGCGCCTCGTACGAGGCGAGCGCCGCGGAGGAACCGCCGCCGGAGCCGCCGGGGATCCGGGTGAGGTCCCAGGGGTTGCCGGTCGGGCCGTAGGCGCTGTTCTCGGTGGAGGAGCCCATGGCGAACTCGTCCATGTTGGTCTTGCCGAGGATGACGACGTCGGCGGCGCGCAGCCGGCCGACGAGGGTCGCGTCGTACGGCGGGAGCCAGCCCTCCAGGATCCGGGAGCCGACGGTGGTCGGCATGTCCCGGGTGGTGAAGATGTCCTTGAGGGCGAGCGGCACGCCGGCGAGCGGGCCGAGCGCCTCGCCGCGCTCGCGCTTCTCGTCCACGGCGCGCGCCTGGGCGAGCGCGCCCTCGCGGTCGACGTGGAGGAAGGCGTGGACCTTCTCGTCCACCGCCTCGATGCGCGCGAGGTGGGCCTCGGTGACCTCGACGGCGGTGAGCTCGCCGGAGGCGATCCTCGCCGCGAGCTCGGCGGCCGTCAGCTTCGTGATGGTGCTGTCCGT
This sequence comes from Streptomyces kanasensis, assembly GCF_043077165.1. Classification (NCBI taxonomy): domain Bacteria; kingdom Bacillati; phylum Actinomycetota; class Actinomycetes; order Kitasatosporales; family Streptomycetaceae; genus Streptomyces; species Streptomyces kanasensis. The sequence continues at coordinate 508,252 of NZ_JBIBSF010000004.1, read as the reverse complement.
CATGTCGGTCAGTCCTCCCCGAGGATCTGCGGCACCTTGAAACGCTGCTGCTCCTGCGCGGGGGCTCCGGAGAGCGCCTGCTCGGGGCTGAGCGACGGACGGACCTCGTCCGCGCGCATGACGTTCGTCAGCGGCAGCGGGTGGGAGGTCGGCGGGACGTCTTGGTCGGCGACCTCGGAAACGCGGGCGACCGCGCCGATGATGTCGTCGAGCTGGGTGGCGAAGTGGTCGACCTCTTCGCCCTTCAGCTCCAGACGCGCCAGCCGGGCGAGGTGGGCGACCTCCTCGCGCGTGATGCCAGGCATGCAGCGATCCTCAGGGGTGAGTGAGCGGTTTTGGCCCAATCCTATGGGGCGTGCCGCGATACCCGTGAAACGGTTTGTGCCGGGCTACGTCACCGGGTGGCTGGAGGGGCGGTCCGACGGGGACGGCGGGAGGGCTGCCTGGGGGCGGTGCCAGCCGTGCTCGCCCCGGGCGCGCAGCCACGCCGTGGTCTCCTGGGGCGGCATCGCGGCGGCGACCAGCCAGCCCTGGACCGCGTCGCAGCCCAGGTCGCGCAGCCGCTCCCAGGTCTCGTCGTCCTCGACGCCCTCGGCGACGACCAGGAGGCCGAGGGAGTGGGCGAGGTCGACCGTGCAGCGCACGATCTCGGCGTCCTCGGTGTCGACGGCGAGGCGGGCCACGAACGACCGGTCGATCTTGAGCTCGCTCACCGGGAGGCGGCGCAGGTGGACCAGGGACGAGTAGCCGGTGCCGAAGTCGTCCAGGGACATCTTCACGCCGTGGGCGGTGAGGGCGGCGAGCGTGTCGGCGGCGCGCTGCGGGTCCTCCAGCAGCACGTGCTCCGTTATCTCCAGCTGGAGCGCCCCGGCGGGGACGCCGTGCCGCGCCAGCCGGGCGGCGACCGCACCGGCGAAACCGGGGCTGTGGACGTCGCGCGGGGAGACGTTCACCGCGACGGGGACCTCCAGGCCCTGGGCGCGCCACCGGGCGACCTGGGCGAGGGCGGTCTCCAGGACGTACTCGGTGAGGTGGGGCATCAGGCCCGAGGACTCGGCGATGGCGATGAACTCGTCCGGGGGGACCCGGCCGCGCTCCGGGTGCACCCAGCGCACCAGCGCCTCCAGTCCGGCGACGTGGCCGTCGAAGCGGACCTTGGGCTGGTAGTGCAGCTCGACCTCGCCGGCGTCGAGGGCGCGGCGCAGGTCGCCGAGGAGGCCGAGGCGGTCGGGGGTGTTGGAGTCGCGCTTGGACTCGTACACCTCGACGCCCGTGCGGTCGCGCTTGGCCTGGTACATGGCGACGTCGGCGCGCTGGAGGAGCCCTTCGGCGTCCAGGGCGTGGTCGGGGAAGACGGCGACCCCGGCGCTGGCCTCCAGGACGAGCGTGAGCCCGTCGAGGTCGAGCGGCGAGGAGAGGTCGGCGGCGAGGTGCCGGGCGACGCGCTGGGCGCTGGTGGTGGAGTCGGCGGTGGGCAGGAGCACGGCGAACTCGTCCCCGCCGAGCCGGGCGGCCTCCGCCCCGCGGGGCAGCGCGAGGCGCAGGCGCTCGGCGATCTGCAGCAGGAGCCGGTCGCCGGCGAGGTGGCCGAGGGTGTCGTTGACCGATCGGAAGCGGTCGAGGTCGATGAGGACGAGCGCGGCGCGGGTGCCGTCGGCTTCGGCGGCCTCCAGGGCGGACCAGGTGCGTTCGAGGAGCCACTGGCGGTTGGGGAGACCGGTGAGCGGGTCGCGCAGCTGCTCCTCGGCGCGGGCCCGGGCGATCCAGAGCGTGGAGTCGAGGGCGATTAAGGGCACGGCGAAGAGCGGCAGCAGCACCGGCAGGGATACGGCGACGACGCAGATGAGCGGGGCGATGCCGAGGAGGGCGACGGCGACGAGGCCCTGCCGGAGCAGCGCCGTGCGGGCGGCGGTGGGCAGGCTCCCGACCTGGGGGGCGAGCGTGTACCACAGGAGGAGCCGGGTCACCACCAGGTAGGTGGCGGCGGCGAGCGAGACCTCCGGTACGGCGGCGATCCCCCATTCGAGGGGCTCCCAGGGCCGTTCGACGGACGGGACGTCGCCGAAGGCGGCGAGGACGAGCGCGGCGGCCCCGATGCCGAGGACGTCGGCGGCGCCGTGCAGCAGGCCCTGCCGCCAGCGGTGCCGGCGGGCGGCGCTGACGAGCACGACGACCGCGAGGCTGACCAGCCCGGCCGGCACCCAGCCGTACAGGATGAGGACGGCGAGGGTGAGGGCGGCGCCGGAGCCCGTGCCGCCCCACCAGCGGTCACGGCCGAGGGCGACGAGGTGGCCGACGACGATGCCCGTGAGGACGGCCAGGGACCAGCCGGTGGCGCCGCCGGGGAAGAGGGCGTGGCCCTGGCTGACGGCGCGGTGGAAGCCGGTGGCGAGCGCGACGCCCGCGAGGGCCACCACGAGGGCGGGGAGCCTGGCGGCGAGGCCCTGGAAGGCCGCGGCCGCCGGGCAGGCGCGCGTACGCGGTCGTGCGACCGGGTCGGCACTCTCGGTCGGTTTCATTCCGTCCCTCTCACAGCCGGCGGTGCCGTTGCCTCTGCCTCGTGGTGGCCCGTCGTCACACCACCACGACCACCGCGAACGGACGTTCCCCATGGCGGCCGCGCACGACAGGCGCACGTCACAACAGTAGGCCGCGGAGCGCTTTCGCGGGCGGCGCTCTACAGCTCTTGCCCGAATGAGACCCGGCCACCCGTAACCGTCCGGTATGCGCTGAACGGGTGATGATTTCCGGCCTGTTACCGCCCTTCGCGGCCGGTTCCGGTCTACTCCTCGACGGGGACGGCCACCTCCCGGGCCGCGTCGGGCCCCTGGGTCAGCAGCACCGTGAAGCCGTCCTCGTCCAGAACCGGGACCTTCAGCTGCATCGCCTTGTCGTACTTGGAGCCCGGACTGTCGCCGACGACCACGAACGAGGTCTTCTTGGAGACGGAACCGGTCACCTTGGCGCCGACGCTCTGGAGCGCCTCTTTCGCGCCATCCCTGGTGTAGTTCTGCAGGGTGCCGGTGACGACGACCGTGAGCCCCTCCAGCGGTCGGGGGCCCTCGTCCTCCCCGGTGCTCTCCTCCTCCATCCGGACGCCGGCGGCCCGCCACTTGCGCAGGATCTCGCGGTGCCACTCCTCGGCGAACCACTGCTTCAGGGAGGCGGCGATGGTGGAGCCGACACCCTCGACGGCCGCCAGCTCCTCCTCGGTGGCCGCCTCGATGCGGTCGAGGGAGCGGAACTCGCGGGCGAGGGCCTCCGCCGCCACCGGTCCGACGTGGCGGATCGACAGGGCGGTGATGACCCGGGCGAGCGGGCGCCGCTTGGCCTCCTCGATGTTGCGGAGCATCGCGAGGGCGTTCTTCCGCGGCTCGCCCTGCTGGTTGGCGAAGACGGTGACGACCTTCTCCTCGCCCGTCTTCGGGTCCCGCTTGGGCAGGCCGCTGTCCTGGTCCAGGACGTACGCCTTGATGGGCAGGAGCTGCTCGATGGTCAGGTCGAACAGGTCGCCCTCGTCGACGAGCGGCGGGTCGGCGGGCTCCAGCGGCCGGGTGAGCGCGGCGGCGGCGACGTAGCCGAAGTTCTCGATGTCGAAGCAGCGGCGCCCGGCGAGGTAGAAGAGTCTTTCGCGCAGCTGTGCGGGACACGTCCGGCCGTTCGGGCAGCGCAGGTCGACGTCGCCCTCCTTCATCGGCTTCAGCGGCGTGCCGCACTCGGGGCACTCGGCCGGCATGACGAACTCGCGCTCGCTGCCGTCCCGCAGGTCGACTACGGGGCCGAGGATCTCCGGGATGACGTCGCCCGCCTTGCGCAGCACCACGGTGTCCCCGATGAGGACGCCCTTGGCCTTGACCACGTCCTGGTTGTGCAGCGTGGCGAACTCGACCTCGGAGCCGGCCACGGTCACCGGCTCGACCTGCGCGTACGGCGTGACGCGGCCGGTGCGGCCGACGCCGACGCGGATGTTCACCAGGCGGGTGTTCACCTCCTCCGGGGCGTACTTGTACGCGATGGCCCAGCGGGGGGCGCGCGAGGTGGAGCCGAGCCGCCCCTGGAGGCGGATCTCGTCGAGCTTGACGACCACGCCGTCGATCTCGTGCTCCACGGAGTGGCGGTGCTCGCCGAAGTGGGCGATGAACTCCCGCACCCCGTCGAGGGAGTCGACGACGCGGTTGTGCCGGGCCGTCGGCAGGCCCCACGCCTGGAGCAGCCCGTACGCCTCGGAGAGGCGGTCGAGGTCGAGGCCCTCGTGGGCGCCGATGCCGTGCACCACCATGTGCAGCGGACGCGTGGCGGTGACGCGCGGGTCCTTCTGGCGCAGGGAGCCTGCGGCGGCGTTGCGCGGGTTGGCGAAGGGCTTGTCGCCGGCGGCGACCAGACGGGCGTTCAGCTCCTCGAACTTCTCCATCGGGAAGTAGACCTCGCCGCGGATCTCCACGAGGTCGGGAACGCGGTCCCCCCGGAGCCGGTCGGGGACGTCGGCGATGGTGCGGACGTTCGGCGTGATGTCCTCGCCGGTCCGGCCGTCGCCGCGGGTCGCGGCACGCGTCAGCCGGCCCTTCTCGTACGTGAGGTTGACGGCGAGGCCGTCGACCTTCAGCTCGCACAGGAAGCGGTGCTCCGCGGCGCCGACGTCCCGCGCGACGCGCTCGGCCCAGGCGGCGAGCTCCTCGTCGTCGAAGGCGTTGTCCAGGGAGAGCATCCGCTCCCGGTGCCGGACGGCCGTGAACTCCGTCTCGTACGCCCCGGCGACCTTCTGCGTCGGCGAGTCGGGCGTGCGCAGCTCCGGGTACCGCTCCTCCAGCCGCTCCACGGAGCGCAGCAGCCGGTCGAAGTCGGCGTCGCTGATGACCGGCTGGTCCTTCACGTAGTACCGGAAGCGGTGCTCCTCGACCTCCTCGGCCAGCCGGGCGTGCTCCTCCCGGACGTCCGCCGGCACCACGTCGCGCTGCTCGTGCTGTTCGACAGCCACGTCGATCCTCCCGTTACTCAGGGTTGTCCGCGAGGGACTTCGCCGCCTTGACACAGTGCGCCAGCGCACTGCGGGCGTAGGCGGGCGAAGCACCCGCGAGCCCACACGTGGGAGTGATCACCAAGGACTCCGCGAGGGTCCCCGGTTGCAGCCCCAGCCTGCGCCACAGCGTCCTGACACCCATGACGCTACCGGCAGGGTCCGACAACGGGCCGTCGGTGGAGGGCACCACGCCCGCGAAGAGCTTCGTCCCTCCCTCGACCGCCTCCCCGATCGCCTCCTCGTCACGCTCGGTGAGCAGTCCGAAATCGAACGAGATGCCAGCGGCGCCGGCCCGGCGCAGCAGGGCGAACGGCACGTCGGGGGCGCACGAGTGGATGACGGCGGGCCCGTCGTGGACGCCCATCACCTCGCGCAGGGCGCCCTCGACGACCTGGCGGTCGACGGCGCGGTGGGTGCGGTAGCCGCTGGCGGTCCTGACGTGTCCCCGCAGCACCGCGGTGAGGGACGGCTCGTCCAGCTGCAGCACGATCCGCGCGCCGGGGACGCGGCGGCGCACCTCCGCCAGGTGGCCGCGCAGGCCCTCGGCGAGCGACGCGGAGAGGTCGCGGCAGGCGCCGGGGTCGCCGAGGGCGGCCTCGCCGCCGCGCAGCTCCAGCGCGGCGGCGAGCGTCCAGGGGCCGACGGCCTGCACCTTGAGCACGCCCTCGTACCCCTGGGTGAACTCCTCCAGCGCGTCCAGGTCCTGCCGCAGCCACGCGTGGGCCCGGCGGGTGTCGCGGCCGGGCCGGTCGCCGACCCGCCACCCGCTGGGCTCCACGCGCGCGTAGACCTCGACGAGCAGGCCCGCGGTCCGGCCGATCATGTCGGCGCCGGGACCGCGGCCGGGCAGTTCGGGCAGGTGGACGAAGTCCTCGAAGGACCCGGTCACGGCCTTGGCGGCCTCGCGCGCGTCGCCGCCCGGCATCGAGCCGACCCCGGTGGCCGGACCCCAGTTGATCTCGTCGCTGTCGTTGTTCTGGCTCACCCGGGAAGGGTACGCGCCGCTTGCCGGACGGGCTTCCTAGCGGCCCGGGCGGACGGTCAGGTCCTGGATCTCCGCGTCGCGGGGCAGGTCGAGGGCCGTGAGGATCGTCGTCGCGACCGACTCCGGGTCCATGAGGCGGGAGGTGTCGTACTCCTTGCCCTCCTGCCGGTGGACCTTGGCCTGCATGGGGCTGGCCGTGCGGCCCGGGTAGACGGAGGTGACGCGCACGCCGTGGGGGCGCTCCTCGGCGCGCAGCGCGTCGGCGAGGGCCCGCAGGCCGTGCTTGGAGGCGGCGTAGGCGGACCAGTCGGCGTTCGCGTGGAGGCCCGCGCCGGAGTTGACGAACACCACGTGGCCCTGGGAGACGCGCAGCTGCGGCAGGAGGAGCCGGGTCAGCTCGGCCGGGGCGACGAGGTTCACGTCGAGCTGCGCGCGCCACGCCTTGGTGGTGAGCTCGCCGACGGGGCCGAGGTCGACGACGCCGGCGATGTGGAGCAGCGTGTCGAGCCGGTCGGGCAGCTCCTGGTGGGAGAAGGCCCAGGAGAGCCGGTCGGGGTTGGCGAGGTCCCCGACGAGCGTGCGGGCACCGGGGTGGAGCTCCGCCAGTTCCTTCGCGCGCCCGGCGTCCCGGGCCAGCAGGATGAGCTCGTCCCCGCGCGCGTGGAGGCGGCGGGCGACCGCCGCGCCGATGCCGGAGCCCGCGCCGGTGATCAGGTGTGTGGTCATGGGGCCATGCTCGCACCCGGGCGGCCGGGGGGTTCCGGCGGCCGGGGGTGCCCGCAGCCGGGCGGGGGCCCGGGGGCCGGTGGGGGCTGGGGGTGGGTGGGGGTGGGTGGGGGCACGAAGTTGCGGGCCTTCGGGGCCTGCGGGGTGCCGGCGGACGGCGGGCCCGCCACCGGAGCCCGGGCCGTCGCGGACGGCGGGCCGCGGTGGCCCGGGGCGGGGCTCTACCGGATGCCGGCGGACTCCTCCAGGTAGGCGAGGGCGGAGACCGCGTCCTCCGCGAAGAACACCAGATCGGTGAGGGGCAGCGGCAGGAACCCCTCCTCGTCCATGCGGCGGAACTGCTGCTTCAGCCCGTCGTAGAAGCCGGCGGTGTTGAGCAGGACGACGGGCTTGGTGTGCAGGCCGTGCTTCTTCAGCTCCAGGATCTCGGTGGCCTCGTCCAGCGTCCCGGTGCCGCCCACCATGACGACGATCGCGTCGGCGCGCGCGAGGAGCTGCGCCTTGCGCTCGGCGAGGTCCCGGGCGACGATCATCTCGTCGCAGCCGGGCCGGGCCTTGTGCTGCAGGAACTCCACCGAGATCCCGACCAGCCGCCCGCCCGCCGCCTGCACGCCGTCGGCGACGACCTTCATCAGCCCGGCGTCCGAGCCGCCCCACACGAGGGTGTGGCCGCCCTTGCCGAGGAGCTCGGCGAACTCGTGGGCGGCGGTCGTGTAGCGCTCGTCGAGGTCGGCGGCGGAGAGGAAGACGCAGATGTCCATGGGCTCACGGTACGGGCCCGGTCCGGGAACCCGCCCGCCGCTGGGGCCGTTGACCGGACATGACGCCTCCAGGACACCGCATCACGGTCGGCCCGGCGGACGGGCCGGTACGGGTCGAGCGGGACGGCCGGGTCCTCGCCGACAGCGAGCGCGCCCTCGCCCTGCGGGAGACGGGCTGCCCCGTCCGGTACTACCTGCCGCCCGAGGACGTGGCGACCGAGCTGCTGGTCCCCTCCGGGACGACGACCTACTGCCCGTTCAAGGGCACCGCCTCCTACTGGTCCCTGCCGGGCCGGCCGGACGCGGTGTGGGCCTACCTCGACCCGAAGCCGGAAGTCGCCGCCATCCGGGGCCACTTCTGCTTCTACGGGCAGGACGGTGACCCGAGCGGGCCGGAAGGGTCCTGACGGGACCCCGTCGGGGCGCGAGCGCGCCCGGCGGGGGCGCGAGCGGGGCCCGGTGAGGCCGGTGGTCCCGGCCGGACTTCGGCTCCGACCGACGGGGTGCGCGCCGTCCGCCGGTCCGCCCCGGCATGGACGATGTGAGGACGACACCGCCCGGCCCCACCGTCGCCACCGCCGAGGGCCGGGTGACATCGACGGACGGCACCCCCATCGCGTACGGCCGGTGCGGCGGGGGCCCGCCGCTGGTACTGGTCGGCGGCGCCCCGTCGCCGGGCGGGTGGGAGCGGCGGCCGGCGGTACCTGGGCCCGGCGCCAAGCGGTACGTGGGCCCCGCCGGTCAGGCGGTGGGCGGGCTCGACGCCAGGCGGTACCCGGGTCCGGCCGGTCAGGCGGTGGCCGGCCCCGGCGTCAGGCGGTGGCGGGGGCGGTCGTGCGGCGGGTCGTCGTGGCGATGGTGGCCGAGCCGACCACGCGGGTGCCGTCGTACAGGACGATCGCCTGGCCCGGGGCGACGCCGCGGACCGGCTCGGTGAAGGTGACACGCAGTTCGTCGCCCTCCACCGACGCCGTCACCTCCGTCTCGCCGCCGTGGGCGCGCAGCTGCGCGGTGTACGTGCCGGAGCCCTCGGGGGCGCGGCCGCACCAACGGGGCCGGATCGCCGTGAGCGCCGTGACGTCGAGCGCCTCGGCGGGGCCGACGGTGACGGTGTTGTCCACGGGCGAGATGTCCAGGACGTAGCGGGGCTTGCCGTCCGGCGCCGGGTGCCCGATCCGCAGGCCCTTGCGCTGGCCGATGGTGAAGCCGTACGCGCCGTCGTGGCTGCCGACCCTCGTGCCGGACTCGTCGACGATGTCGCCCTCCGCCTTGCCCAGGCGGGAGGCCAGGAAGCCCTGCGTGTCGCCGTCGGCGATGAAGCAGATGTCGTGGCTGTCGGGCTTCTTCGCGACGGCGAGGCCCCGCCGCTCGGCCTCGGCGCGGATCTCGTCCTTGGTCGTGACGGTGTCGCCCAGCGGGAACAGGGCGTGGGCCAGCTGGCGCTCGTCGAGGACGCCGAGGACGTACGACTGGTCCTTGGCCATGTCGGAGGCCCGGTGCAGCTCGCGGGTGCCGTCGGCGAGGGTCACCACCTTGGCGTAGTGGCCGGTGCAGACGGCGTCGAAGCCGAGCGCCAGGGCCTTGTCCAGGAGGGCGGCGAACTTGATCTTCTCGTTGCATCGGAGGCACGGGTTGGGGGTGCGGCCCGCCTCGTACTCGGCGACGAAGTCCTCCACCACGTCCTCGCGGAACCGCTCCGCCAGGTCCCAGACGTAGAAGGGGATGCCGATCACGTCGGCGGCGCGGCGGGCGTCGCGGGAGTCCTCGATGGTGCAGCAGCCCCGGGCACCGGTGCGGAAGGACTGCGGATTCGCGGAGAGCGCGAGGTGCACCCCCGTCACGTCGTGTCCCGCCTCCGCGGCGCGGGCGGCGGCGACGGCGGAGTCCACGCCGCCGGACATGGCGGCGAGGACGCGGAGGGGGCGCGGGGAGGTGTCAGTCATAGCCCCACCAGGGTACGGGGCGCCGGGAACCGTCGTCGCGTGAGTAAGCGTTCACGGTCACATGGGCAGTGGAGAGAGTGGACGGGTGGGGCGGCGCGCCCTGCTGATCGGCGGCGGGGCCGCCGCGGTGGGCGCGGCGGCGCTGGGGTGGGACGAGCTGCGGCGCGCCTGGTGGCGGTTGCCCGGGACGGAGCGCAAGCGGGTGGAGGGCGCGCTGGACCACGCCGGCGCGCAGTGGACGGCGGCGGCGCGGGCGAACTGGCGGCGGGCGGACCGCCCGGACGACTTCGGCATCGACCGGGTGGTGGTCCACGTCGTGCAGGGCAGCTTCGCGACGGCGCTGAGGGTCTTCAAGAATCCGGGGCACGGCGCGGCGGCGCACTACGTGGTGGGCAAGGACGGGCGGGTCGCGCAGATGATCCGCGAGCTGGACGTGGCCTTCCACGCGGGCAACCGCGACATGAACGAGCGGAGCATCGGCATCGAGCACGAGGGGTTCGTCGACCGCCCGCAGGACTTCACGGAGGCGATGTACGCCTCGTCGGCCCGGCTGACGGCCGGGATATGCGCCCGGTACGGCATACCCGTCGACCGGGAGCACATCATCGGCCACGTCGAGGTGGAGGGCACGGACCACACCGACCCCGGGCCGCACTGGGACTGGGACCGGTACCTGCGGCTGGTGCGGCGCGCCGCGACGGCACCCACCACCGCACCGACCCTCCCGCCCCGGGCCTGAGCCGGACCCCGAGGCCGCCCTCGGGAGCCAGGGCCCCGGCCCGCCGGGCCGGGGCGTCCCGACCGGCCGGGGGCGCCCGACGGGGCCGGCGCGACCGGCGAGGTCCCTAGCTGAGGCCGGCGGTGCGGGCCCGGGCGACGGCCGGGCCGATGGCCCGGGCGAGGGCGTCGACGTCGGCGCGGGTCGAGGTGTGGCCGAGGGTGAAGCGGAGCGTGCCGCGGGCCAGGTCGGCGTCGGTACCGGTGGCCAGGACGACGTGGCTGGGCTGGGCGACGCCGGCGGTGCAGGCGGAGCCGGTGGAGCACTCGATGCCCTGGGCGTCGAGGAGCAGCAGCAGGGAGTCGCCCTCGCAGCCGGGGAAGCTGAAGTGGGCGTTGGCGGGGAGCCGGTCCACGGGGTCGCCGCCGAGGACGGCGTCCGGGACGGCCGTGCGGACGGCGTCGACCAGCGCGTCGCGCAGGGCCCCGACCTCGCGGGCGAACGTCTCGCGGCGCTCGGTGGCGAGCCGGGCGGCGACGGCGAAGGCGGCGACGGCGGGCACGTCGAGCGTGCCGGAGCGCACGTGGCGCTCCTGGCCGCCGCCGTGCAGGACGGGCACGGGGCTGTGCTCGCGCCCGAGCAGGAGCGCGCCGATGCCGTACGGGCCGCCGATCTTGTGGCCGGAGACGGTCATGGCGGCGAGCCCGGAGTCGGCGAAGGCGACGGGGAGCTGACCGACGGCCTGGACGGCGTCGGAGTGCAGGGGGACGTCGAACTCGCGGGCGACGGCGGCGAGTTCGCGCACGGGCTGGACCGTGCCGATCTCGTTGTTCGCCCACATGACCGTGGCCAGGGCGACGTCGTGCGGGTCGCGCGCGAGGGCCTCGCGCAGGGCGTCGGGGTGGACGCGGCCGTGGGCGTCGACGGGCAGGTACTCGACGGTGGCGCCCTCGTGCTCGCCGAGCCAGTGGACGGCGTCCAGTACGGCGTGGTGCTCGACGGGGCTGGTGAGGACGCGGACGCGGCGCGGGTCGGTCGCCCTGCGGGACCAGTACAGGCCCTTCACGGCGAGGTTGTCGGCCTCGGTGCCGCCGGAGGTGAGGACGACCTCGCTGGGCCGGGCCCCGAGCGCCTCGGCGAGCGTCTCGCGGGCCTCCTCGACGGTGCGGCGGGCCCGGCGCCCGGCGGCGTGCAGGGACGAGGCGTTGCCCGTGGCGGTCAGCTGGGCGGTCATCGCCTCGATCGCCTCCGGGAGCATCGGAGTGGTCGCGGCGTGGTCGAGGTAGGCCATGGTGACCCGATTCTACGAGCCCGCCGCGCGCCGCCGTCGGCGGCGTATCCGGCCATTCGCCCGGGCCGCCGTCCCGGGCCGCCGCGGGGCTGTCGACCTGGCCCCGCCGCCCGTCACCGGCCGGTCAGCCGAGGCTCCAGGAGACCGTGTCGTTGAGCGAGGTGAGGACGGCGAGGATCACCAGGTCGGCGGTGCCGAGGGCGAGGCCGAGGAAGGCGCGCCCCCGCCGGGCGGTGCCGCGGCGCAGGGCGAGCAGGGCGAGGCCGATGGCGAGCGGCCCGAGCAGGATGTTGAGCACGAGCAGGCCGACGAGTCCCAGCACGAAGGCGGCGACGGCCATGCCGTCGGCGTCGCGGCGCGGGATCGGGTTCGGAGTCCCGGGCCGGGCCTGGTTCCCGGGGGGCCGGGTCTGGTTCCGGGTGGGGGTCACGGCGCGTTCCACGACGGCCCCCCTCAGTTCCGGTGCCGTCGGGCGCCGCGCTCGCGGGCCGCGAAGACGAGCAGCCACGCGGCGATGGCGGCGGCCGCCACGGCGGTGACGGGCGGGGGGACGAAGGCCGCGGTACCCATGAGCGTGCCGAGTACCAGCAGGGCTGCGACGAGGAAGAGCATCGGGTTGCCTCTCGTTGAGCGGACAACTGTGCACTGACTTTCCAGTCTAGTAGGCGTGTACCCCTGGAGGCCGGGGAGGAACGGCTGTTTACTGCATGGCATGAGTCACAGCACCGGCGCCCCGGCGGCGGGCGTCCGGCAGGTGCGCAAACAGCGGACCCGCCGGGCCCTCATGGACGCGGCGCTCGCCCTGTTGGAGGACCAGAGCCTCGGGAGCCTGGGCCTCCGGGAGGTGGCGCGGACGGCGGGGATCGCGCCGACCGCCTTCTACCGGCACTTCGCCGGCGTGGCGGACCTCGGCGTGGCGCTCGTGGACGAGGCCCTGGGCAGCCTCCACGGCACGATCCGCACGACGCTCGCGGCCACGGGGGACAGCGAGGAGCGGATCGCCGGGACGGTGGAGCTGATCGGCCGACTGGTGGCGGACTCCCCCGCCCACGTGCTGTTCCTGGCACGGGAGCGGCACGGCGGTGTGCGGCGGGTGCGCGAGGCGATCGGCGGCGAGCTGGACCGCTTCGCGGCGGAGGTGGCCGACGCGCTGGCCGCCCTGCCGGAGGGACGCGGCTGGGAGCGCGCGGACCTGCTGATGCTGGCGCGGCTGTACGTCGACCTCATGGTGACGACCGCGTCGGCGCTCCTGGCGGCCGGGCCGGACCCCGCCGCCCGCGAGCGGGTGGCGGACGAGGCCCGGCGGCGGATGCGGCTGGTGACGCTCGGCAGCCGCCACTGGCTGGACTGACGACCCGCCCATCCCGCGGCCCGCGCCCCGGAAGGCGGCAACCTCAGCCGGGACCCACCCCGGAGGGCCCCGCACAGGCGGGCGCACGCGTCAGCGGCGTTGCGGACACGGGCCGGGCACGGTCGGTGTTACGGGCACGGGCGCCAGCGGCGTACGGGTACGCAACGGGCCACAGGGTCAGCGGCACCCCGGCAGGGGCACGAGCACGGGGCCGGGCGTCAGCCGCACCCGGTACGGGCACGGAGCCGGGCGCCGTCCGCACCCGGGTACGGACGGCGGCCCCGGCGTCAGCGGGGCGCGCGAGCGAGCTGGCGGGACTGCGCGACGAGCCGGTCGGCGCTGTCCCAGACCTCCGCGTCCTCCTCCAGGAAGCCGCCGGCGAGGTTGCGCGTGGTGATGGAGACGCGCAGCGGTCCGGGGGCGGGGCGGCAGCGGACGTGGGCGGTGAGCTCGACGGTCGGCGTCCAGCCGCTGAGGCCGAGGTCGAAGGCGGTGGGCGGCAGCGCGTCGACGGTCAGCAGCAGGGAGAGCGGGTCGGGGTCGCGGCCGTCGGCGAGGCCGAACCAGCCGCGCACCTCGCCCTTGCCGGAGGGGGCGCCGAGCGCCCAGCCGAGGGTGGCCGGGTCGAGCTTGATGTCGAGCAGCCGGGTGATCTCGGCGGATCCGGGCAGCGGCTCGGGGGCGTCGGACGGACCGAGGCAGTGCTCGTACGGGGGGATGGCCGGCGGCTTGGCGCTGGTGCGCACGTCGTCGCTGAGGGCGTCGAGGTCGCCGTAGGTGGCGAGGACGCGGATGTGCTCGCGCTCGGTGCCGTCCTCGGCACGCTGGTAGAGCGACGCCTGGCCGGTCGAGAGGGTGCGGCCGGTCCGGACGATCTCGGTGCGGATGACGGCGGGGCCGGGCAGCGAGGGCGCCAGGTAGTGGGCCGAGACCGAGAAGGGGTGCGGGTGCGGGAGCGCGTCGCCGAGGGCGCGGCCCAGCAGGGCGAGCAGGTATCCGCCGTTGACGACGCCGAAGATCGTCCAGTCGGCGGAGAGGTCCGTGTCGTAGACGCCCGGGGAGCGGAGGGCGACCGCGGTGTCGCGGTCGAACTGACTGCTGTCCATGCGCAGCACGGTACAACAGGAAACTACTAAGCGGTAGCTTTCTCGGGGGCCTCCTCCGAGGCGGTGGAGCGCCGGTTCCAGGCCCGCGGCGCCCGCCAGCGGTAGCGCAGCGCGAGCAGGCGCAGGACGAAGGCGGCGAGCGCGGCGACGGCGCTGGTGAACGGGTTGAGCACGTGGAAGTGGAGGAAGAGCGCCACCATGGTCGAGCCGACGATCGCGGGCACCGCGTAGAGGTCGCGGTCCCAGCGCAGCAGCGACGGCGCCTCGTTGGCGAGCACGTCGCGCAGCACGCCGCCCCCGACGGCGGTCGCCAGCCCGAGGACCGCGGACTGGGTGAGCCCGAGCCCGTACTCGTACGCCTTGGTCGTCCCGGCCACGCAGAACAGCCCCAGTCCGGCGGCGTCGAAGGTGTTGACGGCCGCCTGGGTGCGCTCGACGACGGGGTGCAGGAAGAACACCAGCACCGTGGCGACCAGGGGCATCAGGAAGTACCCGAGGTCGGTGAAGGCCGCGGGCGGTACGGCGCCGATGATCAGGTCCCGCAGCAGCCCGCCGCCCAGCGCGGTGACCTCGGCGAGCACGGCCATGCCGAAGACGTCGAAGTTCTTCCGGACGGCGAGGAGCGCGCCGGAGATCGCGAAGACGAAGATCCCCGCGAGGTCGAGCGCGTGGAGCACGGAGGGGGTGAACAGAGACTGGAGCACCGCACTGTTGTACCGCGTGCCAGGCGGGTCACGGCGCGCCGTCTCACCCGCCGGCCCGTCCCGGCCCGGCCGGCGGCCCGGTCCTCACGGTCTCCGGCACCGTCCGCCCACCGCGCGGGCCGCCGTCCGCCCACCGCGCGGGCCGCCGTCCGCCCGAGACGCCGTCCACCCGCCGCCCCGGCCGCCGAGCACCCGACACGCCCGTCCACCGCACGGGCCGCGCAGGCCCACGCGGTGGACGGGGCCCGGCCCGCGAAGCGCGGGCCGGGCGGCGGCCACCCGGTACGGCGGGCGGCCCGCCGTCACACCGTCTTCTTCGCCGCGGTCTCCCCCGCGGTCCCCTCCGCGCCCACGGCCTCCGAAGCCTCCGGCGCCTCCGCCGGGGAGGGCACGGTCCCCACGACGGCCTCCAGGCCGGTCGGCCGGGTCGGCTCCAGCTCCCCCGACGCGATCTCGGCCGTGAAGTGGCAGGCCACCTTGTGGCCGTCGCCCGCGTCCGTCAGCACGGGCCGCTCCTCGGCGCACCGGGGCCGGGCCCAGGGGCAGCGGGTGTGGAAGCGGCAGCCGCTCGGCGGATTGGCCGGGGAGGGCAGGTCTCCGCGGAGCAGGATGCGCTCGCGGCGGTCCTCGACCTCCGGGTCCGGTACCGGCACCGCCGACATCAGCGCCCGGGTGTACGGGTGCCTGGGCTCCGCGTACAGGGCGTCGCTCGGGGCCTCCTCGACGAGGGAGCCGAGGTACATCACCCCGATGACGTCCGAGATGTGCCGGACGACGGCCAGGTCGTGGGCGATGACGAGGTAGGTCAGGCCCAGCTGCTGCTGGAGCTCCTCCAGCAGGTTGATGACCTGCGCCTGGATCGACACGTCCAGGGCCGAGACCGGCTCGTCGCAGATGATGACGTCCGGCTCCAGCACGAGCGCCCGCGCGATGCCGATGCGCTGGCGCTGGCCGCCCGAGAACTCGTGCGGGTAGCGGGAGAGCGCGTTGGTGGGCAGGCCCACCCGGGCGAGGATCGCCTTGATCTTCTCCCGGCGCTCGTCCTGGTTCGCCCCGATGCCGTGCGCGATCATGCCCTCGGACAGGATCGACTCGATGTTCTGGCGGGGGTTGAGGCTGCCCAGCGGGTCCTGGAAGACCATCTGCAGCCGGCGCCGGAACCGGCGCATCTCCTCCTCGGGCAGCTTCGCCAGGTCGGTGCCGTCGAAGAGGACCTCGCCGTCCGTGATGTCGACCAGCCGCAGGACCGCCCGGCCCAGGGTGGTCTTGCCGCAGCCGGACTCGCCGACCAGGCCGTACGTCTGACCGGCCTCGACGGTCAGCGAGACGCCGTCCACGGCGTACACGTGACCGACGGTGCGGTCGAAGAGGACGCCCTTCCTGACCGGGAAGTGGACCTTCACTCCGTCCAGTGCGAGCAGGCTCATGCCGGTACCTCCTCGGCCGGTGCGTCGGGCATGACGGGGTTCACGCAGCGCACCTGGTGGCCCTCGGCGCGCGGCTCGGTGAGCTGGGGCGTGCCGGTGAGGCACTCCATGGTGTAGAAGTCGCAGCGCGGCGCGAACGCGCAGCCGTCCGCCCAGGCGATCTTGTCGTTGATGGAGCCGCGGATGGGGCGGAGCGGCTCGCCGCGCGGGGCGTCCAGGCGGGGGATGGACCCCAGCAGGCCGTGCGCGTACGGGTGGGTGGGGTGGGCGAACAGCTCGCGGCGGCCCGCCGACTCCACGGCCTTGCCCGCGTAGAGGACGTTGACCTCGTCGCACAGGCCCGCGACGACCCCGAGGTCGTGCGTGATCATCAGCAGGGCCGTGCCCTCCTCCTCGACGAGCTCCTTGAGCAGCTCCAGGATCTGCGCCTGGATCGTCACGTCGAGGGCGGTCGTCGGCTCGTCGGCGATGAGCAGCCGGGGCGCGCACGCCACCGCCATGGCGATCAGGGCGCGCTGGCGCATGCCGCCGGAGAGCTGGTGCGGGTACTCGTCGAGCCGCCGCGCCGGGTCGGGGATGCCGACCCGGTCGAGCAGGTGGGCGGCCTCCTTGCGGGCGGCCTCCCCCTTCATGCCGCGGTGGCGCTTGAGGATCTCGGTGACCTGCACGCCGATCGGGACGACCGGGTTCAGGGAGGAGAGCGGGTCCTGGAAGATCATGGCGAGCTTGCTGCCGCGCATGTCCCGGATCCGCTTGTCCCCCATGGTGAGCAGGTCCTCGCCGTCGAAGACGGCGCGGCCGCCGACGGTGACGCCCTTGCGCGGGAGGAGTCCCATCAGGGCGAGGGAGGTCACGGACTTGCCGCAGCCGGACTCGCCGACCAGGCCCACGACCTGGCCCTGGTCCACGGTGAAGGAGACCCCGTCGACGGCGGTGGAGGGCTTGCGGCCGCGTCCGCCGAAGGTGACGGTGAGTTCGTCGACAGTGAGCAGTGGCATGGCAGTTCAGCCTCGCAGCTTCGGGTCGAGGGCTTCGCGCATGGCCTCGCCGAGCAGGGTGAAGCCGAGGGCGGTGATGATGATCCCGACGGCCGGGTAGACCGCCATCATCGGCGCGTTGTCGAAGAACCGCTGCGCCTGGGAGAGCATCACGCCCCACTCGGGGACGGCCGGGTCCGGGTTGCCGAGCCCCAGGTAGGACAGGGCGGCCGCCTCGATGATCGCGGTGGCGAGGCTGAGGGTCGCCTGGACGATCACGGGGCTGAGCGAGTTGGGCAGGATCTGCGTGAGGACGATCCGCCGGCGGCGCACGCCGAGGGCCTTGGCCGCCAGGACGTAGTCCGAGCCGCCCTGGGCGAGCATCGAACCGCGCAGCAGACGGGCGAAGATCGGGATCTGCACGACGCCGACGGCGATCATCACGGTGGTCAGGGACTGCCCCATGACGGCCGCGACGGACACGGCCAGGAGCAGCGACGGCAGGGACAGCAGGATGTCGATGAACCGCATGACGACGGTGTCGATCCGCCGGCCGGCCTTGCCTCCGAGGGTGGCGGCGGCGCCGGAGAGCATGCCGATCGTCGCGCCGACCACGAGGCCGATGAGCATCGACACGACGCCGACGAGCAGGGTCTGCCGGGCGCCGACGAGCATCCGGGAGAACATGTCGCGGCCGAGGTGGTCGAGGCCGAACCAGTTCTCCCCGCGGGCGCCGACGAACTTGCCCTGGTTGGGGAAGACCTCGCCCCGCCAGCTCTGCGCGGTCGGGGCGTGCGGGGCGACCCACGGGCCGATGACGGCGACGACGACGAACAGCGCGATGACCACGGCGCCGATGACCGCCATCTTGCTCGTCTTGAGGCGGCGGAACGCCTCGCGCCACAGGCTGGCGCCGCTCGTGCTCTCGTTGGCCTGGGTCAGCTCGGCGAGCCTGGCGATCTTGTCGGTCTTGGTGGACACGTCAGTTCACCCGCACTCTCGGGTCAATGAGGCTGTAGGCCAGGTCGACGAGGAGGTTGATGACGACGTAGATCATGGCGATGAACATGATGAAGCCCACCAGCACCGGGTAGTCGCGGGCGTCGATGGCGATCTTGATGAAGGAGCCGATCCCGCCGAAGTCGAAGACGGACTCGGTGAGGACCGCGCCCGACAGCAGGGAGCCGGTGAGCAGACCGATGGCGGTGACGACCGGGAGGAGGGCGTTGCGCAGGACGTGGCGGAGGCGGACGACCCGCTTCTCCAGGCCCTTGGACTCGGCGGTGCGGACGTAGTCCTCGCCGAGGACCTCCAGGACGCTGGCGCGCGTCATGCGGACGATCACGGCGAGGGGGATGGAGGCGAGCGTCACGGCGGGCAGGACGAGGTGCCACAGGGCGTCGCCGGCCGCGTCGAACTCCCCGGTGAGCAGGCCGTCGAGGACGGCGAAGCCGGTGACCTCGGTCGCGTCCAGGCCGGTGGTCAGGCGCCCGTACGTCGGGAAGACGTGCAGGTTGACCGCGAAGATGCCCTTGAGGATCAGCCCGAGGAAGAAGACCGGCACGCAGATGCCGATGAGCGAGCCGGAGACCGAGGCGACGTCGAGCCAGCCGCCGCGGCGGCGGGCGGCGAGGTAGCCGAGCGGGATGCCGACGACCACGGCGATCAGCATGGCGGCGACGCTCAGCTCGACCGTGGCCGGGAAGCGCAGCGCGAACTCGTCCCAGACGGGCTGGCCGGTCTTGGTCGAGGTGCCGAGGTCGAGTTCGGCGATGCGCTTGAGGAAGCGGCCGTACTGCACCCAGACCGGCTGGTCGAGGCCGAGCGCACGGTTGATGCGCGCCACTTCGGTGGGTGTCGCCCGTTCGCCCAGGATCGCCGAGGCGGGTCCGCCGGGCAGCCGGTTCAGCCAGAGGAAGAGGAGAACCGACAGGCCGAGCAGGGTGGGTATCAGCTGTAGCAGTCTTCGTACGACGAGTCGCAGCACCCCGCGTGCCCCTTTCTTGCGTGTGCGTCAGATGCGGGTCCGCCCGGCCACGCAGTGCTGTGGCCGGGCGGACCCGCGGGTGGATGGGGTTACTTGAAGGAGACCTCGGCGAAGTTCTCCTGCGTCAGCGGGGAGACCTTCGGCGGGTTGACGTCCTTGGCGAACGCGATGGCCGGCGGGGAGGACGAGACCGGGAGGCCCGGCAGGTACTCCATGATGATGTCGTTGGCCTTCTTGTACGCCTCGACGCGCTTGGCCGGGTCGGTCTCCTTGGAGGCCGCGGTGACCGCGTCGAAGACCTTCTGGTCCTTGAAGCCCCACTGCTTGTCGTACTCGGCGAACCAGGTGCCGATGAAGTTGTAGCCGTCGTTGAAGTCACCGGTCCAGCCGAGCATGTGCAGGGCGCAGGCTCCGGCCTCGGTGGCGTCCAGGTAGTCCGGCGCCCACTTCAGCGGCTTCGGGGTGACGGTGACGCCCGCCTTCTCCAGGTCGGCCTTCATCAGCTCGAAGATGTCCTGCGGGGCCGGCATGTAGGGCCGGGTGACCTCGGTCGGGTAGCAGAACTCGATCTTCAGCTTCGACTCGCCGGCGGCGGCCAGCAGCTGCTTGGCCTTGGCGGTGTCGAACGGGTACGTCTTCACCTTGTCCGAGAAGCCGGCGACCGTGTCGGGCATGAACTGCGTCGCGGTCTTGCCGCCCTCGGGCAGCTGCGTCTTCACGATGTTGTCGCGGTCGATGGCGTGCGCGAGCGCCTGCCGGACCTGCGGCTTCTTCAGCGCCGGGTGCTTCTCCTGCGACATGCCGACGTAGAAGATGTTGAAGACGTCACGCGTGGGGACCTGGAAGCCGCCCTTCTCCAGCGTCTTCACGTCGGCCGGGGAGACCAGGTCGTAGCCCTGGATGTCACCCGCCTGGAGCGCCTGGCGGCGGCCCTCCTCGGTGGAGATGGTGCGGAAGACGAGGTTCTTCACCTTCGCCTTGTCGCCCCAGTACTCGTCGAAGCGCTGGAGGGTGACCTCCTTGTTGCCCTTGTTCCACTTCGTGATCCGGTACGGGCCGGTGCCGGCGACCGTGCCGGCCTCCTGGCTGTACTTCGGGTACGAGATGGCGTCGTCCTTGCCGGTCGCCGCCTGCGTGGCGTACGCCTTCAGGGCCTTCGGCGAGTGGATCGCCAGCGCCTGGAGGGAGAAGCCGCCCGGCAGGTTGGCGGAGGGCGCGTGGACCTCGATGACCGCGGTGTTGGGGTCCTTCGCGGTGCAGGACTTGTAGTTCGCCTTGGGGGCGTCCTTGTCCTCGTTCTTCGCGAAGCCACCCATGATGGACTGCCAGTAGTACGAGACCGCGCTGGACTGGTAGGTGCCCTTCCAGTTGAACCAGTGGTCGTAGTTGGCGCAGACGGCGGCGGCGTTGAACGCCTCGCCGTCGTGGAACTTCACGTTCTCGCGGAGGTTGAAGGTCCACACCGTGCCGGCGTCGTTGCTGGACCACGACTCGGCGAGGCCGCCGACGAGCTTGCTGCCTCCGGGCTCGTGCTCCAGCAGCGCCTCGAAGGCCTGGCGGGTGACCCGGAAGGTCTCGCCGTCGCTGGCGAGGGCGGGGTCCAGTGAGCTCGGGTCACCGGCACCGGCGAACACGAACGTGTCCTTGTCGCCGCCCTTGTCGCCGTCCTTGCCGCGCTCGCTGGCACAGCCCGTAGCGATCATTCCGACGGCGAGCGCCGCGGTGACCGCCCGGACCGTACGGGACTTGGATATTCGCATGGGCCACCCCTGGTTTGGCCTAGTGAATGAGGTCTTGACGGCCGAACACTACCGACGGGTGGCACGGCGGAGAACAGTCCGGATAGCGGTGATACCTAGTCGAGACCCGGACACTCGCCAAACCGGGCAGTTCCCGGACAAGACCCCTGGTGGAGTTAACACCGGCGACACACGGGGGAGTTCGGGGCGGCCGCCGGGCGGCGCCTCAGCGCTGCTGCGGGTAGCCGTATCCGGCCGCCCCGGGGACGGGTGGGGCGAGGTGCGCCTCGCGGTCGTAGAAGGGGCGGGTGTGGGCGCGCAGCCACATGGCGACCGGGTCGTACGCGTCCGACATCGCGACCGTCGACACCGGCAGCCCGTCCGGGACGGCGGCGACGGACTGGCGCATCATCTCGCGCACCGCGTCGACCGAGGCCCGGCCCGTGTCGTACAGGTCGAGGCCGATCGCGAGGTAGGGCGTGCCGAGCGACGGCTGGACCCAGGCACGGCGCAGGGAGCGGACGGCCGGGGTGCGGTGGGCGTTCTGCGTGAGCAGGGCGTAGAACTGCGGCAGCTCGATGGCGGGCTCGCTGAGCCGGAGGGGCCCGGCGGGCATCCGGTCCAGGCCGGTGGCGATGCGGCGCAGGTCGGCCCAGGGGATGCCGACGCCGCCGCCCGGGGTGTGCGGGTTGAGCCAGATCCCCCAGCGGTCGGGGTAGAGGGCGCGGGCGACGTCGCGGACGGCGACGACCTCGTGGGCGCGGTTCCAGCCGGAGGCGGAGAGCTCCTGGGCGGAGGTGACGCAGGGGGCGTAGCCGAGGCCGTCGACCTCCATGTTCCCGTACTGGGCGTCGGGGCCGCCGGCCTCGCCGTGCCACAGCAGCATCCACACGGCGGCGTCGGCGAGGGCGTGGAGCAGCGCCTCGTACGCGTCGTAGCGGCCGGGCGCGACCTGCCCCAGCAGGTGCTCGACCTGTCCCCCCGCAGCCGACTCCGCCCGACCGGGGGAGCCCCCACCGGCCGCCGCCGTGCCTGACGTGCTCACCTGGATCCCGCCCCTCGTCCGCAAGCCTTCCGGTCCAGCTTACGGGGGCCCCGGGTCAGGAACCGTGCGCGCGGCGGTAGAAGGGGGCGACCTTTTCCCGCATCCAGTCGCCGACCGGGTCCTCGGCGACGTCGAGGAGGACGAGGTTGACCGGCCAGGGCACGGGGACGCGGCCGAGGGCCCGCCCGAGGGCGTCCAGCGGGGCGGTGCGGTCGGCGGTCTCGGGGGCGGTGAGCTCGACGCCGACGAAGAGGGCGGGCGGCTCCCCCTCGACGCTGGCCAGGGCGCGGCGGGCGGTGCGGACGAGGCCGGTCGCCTCGAACTCCGCGCCGGCGGCGCCGAGGAAGTCGACGGGGTCGTCCTGCCAGTCCGGTTCGAAGAGCCGCACGCGGCCGCCGCCGGCGGGCCCGTCGAGCGGGGTGCGGCCCGCGCGGCACAGTTCGGCGACGGCGGGCGGCGGGAGCGGTACGCCTATGGTGCCGCCGGGGTTCAGGGCGATGCCGAGCTGTGGGGGCAGGCCCCGGGCGAACTCGACGGCGGGGGCCACCGCGTACGCCATGTGGGCACCGGCGCAGGCCCGCAGCTGCGTCTCGGAGCTGAACACGGGGACGTACGGGAGGCCGTCGAGCTCCAGGGTGGGCAGGTCCAGGCCGGGGGCGCCGGGGCCCGCGGAGTCGGGGGCGCCGCCGCGGGGCAGCGGCACCCAGACGGGGCTGCGGCCGAGGACCTCGACGATGCGGGCGCCGGCCGTGCTCCGGCCGAGGGAGGCCGAGAGGACCTCCTCCAGCTCGTTGGCGGGCCATGCGGTGTCGACGGCTGCGGCTGTCGTGTCCACGGGCGTTCGTGCGTCCTTCCGGTCCGTCCGGGTGCGTGCCGCAGCACCCTAGCGCGGGACGTACGCGCCACCGGCGCCCCGGTCCCGGGGCGGGCGGCGGGGCGGCCGGGCGCGGGCGACGGGGCGGCCGGGCGCGGGCGGCGGGGCGGCCGGGGCGTCCCCGGGGGCCGACCGGGACGCGGACGTTTCGCCGGGAGGCGAGGCGACGGGAACGGAAGCCGGGCGGCGTGAGCCGGGCCAGTGGGAGGCGAGGCGGCGGGAGCCGGGTCGACGGGACGGGCCGGAAGGCTGCGGGGCTCCCCGGGACGGGCCGACCGGGGCGCGACACGGCGGGAGCGGCCCGGCGAGGCGGCGAGCCGGCCGGACGACAGGAGCGAGCCGGCGGGAGCCGGCAGGAGCCGCGTCGGCGGGGCGCGGGCCGGGGGCAGGCGGTCGACGGGGCGTGGGCCGGCAGGAGGCGGGGTGGGGGGCGCGGGCCGCGCCGGCCCGTGCGGGTCAGCGGAAGTGGATGCGGGTGAGGGCCGAGGCGGCGTCGCGGTCGAGGAGGACGGCGGAGGCGCACCCGGCTGGCAGGTGCCCCCGCTCGGCGTCGCGCACCAGGCGCCCGACGGCCCTGCGGTGCCGGGCGAAGGCGTACGAGGACACGCCCCTGCCCCGCTCGCGCTGGCCGGCGCGGGCGGTGGCGGCGTCGACGTCGAGGAGCAGCAGGTGCAGGGACCGGCCCCGGCGGCGGGCGTCGCGGGCGAGCCAGCGGCGCACCCAGGACTGGGTGCCGCAGTCGTGGACGACGACGCCCCCGCCCGCGCGCAGCCGCCGCCGCAGCCCGGCGTAGTGGGCGACGCGGACGAGCGGCCGGTACAGGGCGTACGGGAGGAGGCGCGGCATGCGCCGCTCCCACCGCTCGCGGACGTCCTGCGAGTCGACGGCGCGGTCGGCGGCGGCGAAACGGATGAGTGTGGACTTGCCGCTGCCGGGAAGACCGGAGACTACGACCACGTCCCCCTCACCGAAGAGCAGCTCGCGCGGGACCCGCCCGCCGCGCTCGCGCAGGTCGCGCAGGACCGGGGCGGCGGTCGTACGGGCGGGAAGCGCCGGCGGCGCCGGTACCCCCGCGGTCGTGGCGTAGGCGCCGGACCGCTGCAACGTCATGGCCCCTCCTGGGCTCGGCTCCCCCACAGCCTGCCCAAGAAGTGTAAAGAAACGGCAATGGGACACAAGTGATTTGCCGCCGGTCGAGGGTTTGCCGATCCGGACCCTCGTGCGATGATGTGCGCGCCGACAACCGCATACCGGCCGATCGAATCCGCGCGGGAGAGTTCCGGGCCCCCCGTGGCCCGGGCGCCGAAGGAGCAAGTTCCTCCCTTGAATCTCTCAGGCCCCGCACCGCACGGATGAGGCAGATCTGAAAAGCGAGCCGTCCCCCGCACGCCGGGGCCGCGCGGCTCCACCCAAGGTGCAAGCCGCGCCCCGCACGGGGTCACGGCGAACCTCTCAGGTTCCGATGACAGATGGGGAGGACGTGTCCTCGCCACCCATGCCCCGGACCTGGGAGCCCTTTCCATGAGCACTTCCCCCCGCCGCACGGCCCTCGATGCGCTGCATCGTTCGCTGGGCGCGACCATGACCGACTTCGCCGGCTGGGACATGCCGCTGCGGTACGCCAGCGAGCGCGACGAGCACACCGCCGTACGCACCCGCGCGGGCCTGTTCGACCTCTCCCACATGGGCGAGATCACCGTGACCGGCGCCCAGGCGGCCGCCCTGCTGGACCACGCGCTGGTCGGCAACATCGGCGGCGTCGGCGTGGGCCGCGCCCGCTACACCATGATCTGCCGCGAGGACGGCGGCATCCTCGACGACCTGATCGTGTACCGGCTCGGCGAGCAGGAGTACATGGTCGTCGCCAACGCCTCCAACGCCCAGGTGGTGCTGGACGCCCTGACGGAGCGCGCGGCCGGCTTCGACGCCGAGGTGCGCGACGACCGCGACGCGTACGCGCTGATCGCCGTGCAGGGCCCCGAGTCCCCCGGCATCCTGAAGTCCCTCACCGACGCCGACCTCGACGGGCTGAAGTACTACGCGGGTCTGCCCGGCACCGTCGCGGGCGTCCCCGCGCTGATCGCCCGTACGGGCTACACCGGTGAGGACGGCTTCGAGCTGTTCACCGCGCCGGAGCACGCGGAGCGGCTGTGGCGGGCGCTGACGGAGGCCGGCGCCCCCGTCGGCCTGATCCCCTGCGGGCTGTCCTGCCGCGACACGCTGCGCCTGGAGGCGGGCATGCCGCTGTACGGGCACGAGCTGACGACCGCGCTGACACCGTTCGACGCGGGCCTGGGCCGGGTCGTGAAGTTCGAGAAGGAGGGCGACTTCGTCGGCCGCGAGGCGCTCCAGGCCGCCGCCGAGCGCGCCGCGACCGCCCCGCCGCGCCGGCTCGTCGGCCTGGTCGCCCAGGGCCGCCGGGTGCCGCGCGCCGGGATGTCCGTGGTCGCCGGCGGCACCGTGGTCGGCGAGGTCACCTCGGGCGCCCCCTCCCCCACCCTCGGCAAGCCGATCGCCATGGCGTACGTGGACGCCGCGTACGCCGAGGCGGGTACGAGCGGGGTCGGCGTCGACATCCGCGGTACCCATGAGCCGTACGACGTGGTGGCGCTGCCGTTCTACAAGCGCCAGAAGTGACGCCCGGCACACCCGCCACCCGCACGACTCCCCCGTTCACCACCACTCCCGCGCGTACAGGAGAATTCAGCTCATGAGCAACCCCCAGCAGCTGCGCTACAGCAAGGAGCACGAGTGGCTGTCGCCCGCCGAGGACGGCGTCGCGACGGTCGGCATCACGGAGCACGCGGCGAACGCCCTGGGCGACGTCGTGTACGTCCAGCTCCCCGAGGTCGGCGCCACGATCACCGCGGGCGAGACCTGCGGTGAGCTGGAGTCGACCAAGTCCGTCAGCGACCTGTACTCGCCCGTGACCGGTGAGGTCGTCGAGGCGAACCAGGCGGTCGTGGACGACCCGTCGCTGGTGAACACCGCTCCGTTCGAGGGCGGCTGGCTGTTCAAGGTGCGCGTCACGGACGAGCCGCAGGACCTGCTCTCCGCCGACGAGTACACCGAGTTCGCCGGCTGACCAGCCCGACACCCACACCCTTAGGGACCGCGTGATGTCGCTTCTGAACACCCCTCTCCACGAGCTGGACCCGGACGTCGCCGCCGCCGTCGACGCCGAGCTCCGCCGCCAGCAGGACACCCTGGAGATGATCGCCTCGGAGAACTTCGCTCCGGTGGCCGTCATGGAGGCCCAGGGCTCCGTCCTCACCAACAAGTACGCCGAGGGCTACCCGGGCCGCCGCTACTACGGCGGCTGCGAGCACGTCGACGTGGTCGAGCAGATCGCGATCGACCGCATCAAGGAGCTCTTCGGCGCGGAGCACGCCAACGTGCAGCCGCACTCCGGCGCGCAGGCCAACGCCGCCGCGATGTTCGCCCTGCTCAAGCCGGGCGACACGATCATGGGTCTGAACCTCGCCCACGGCGGGCACCTGACCCACGGCATGAAGATCAACTTCTCCGGCAAGCTCTACAACGTGGTCGCCTACCACGTGGACGACGCCACCGGTCAGGTCGACATGGCCGAGGTCGAGCGCCTCGCCAAGGAGTCCAAGCCGAAGCTGATCGTCGCCGGCTGGTCCGCCTACCCGCGCCAGCTGGACTTCGCCGCCTTCCGCCGGATCGCGGACGAGGTCGGCGCGTACCTCATGGTCGACATGGCCCACTTCGCGGGCCTGGTCGCGGCCGGGCTGCACCCCAACCCGGTGCCGCACGCCCACGTGGTCACCACCACGACCCACAAGACGCTGGGCGGCCCGCGCGGCGGCGTCATCCTGTCGACCGCCGAGCTCGCCAAGAAGATCAACTCCGCGGTCTTCCCCGGTCAGCAGGGCGGCCCGCTGGAGCACGTGATCGCGGCGAAGGCGGTCTCCTTCAAGGTCGCGGCGAGCGAGGAGTTCAAGGAGCGCCAGCAGCGCACCCTGGACGGCGCCCGCACCCTCGCCGAGCGCCTGGTCCAGCCGGACGTCACCGAGCACGGCGTGTCGGTCCTGACCGGTGGCACCGACGTGCACCTGGTCCTGGTCGACCTGCGCAACAGCGAGCTGGACGGCCAGCAGGCCGAGGACCGCCTCCACGAGGTCGGGATCACCGTCAACCGCAACGCGATCCCGAACGACCCCCGGCCCCCGATGGTCACCTCCGGTCTGCGCATCGGCACCCCGGCCCTGGCCACCCGCGGCTTCCAGGCCGAGGACTTCGCCGAGGTCGCCGACGTCATCGCCGAGGCGCTCAAGCCGTCGTACGACGCCGAGGCGCTGAAGGCCCGGGTCTCCGCGCTCGCCGCGAAGCACCCGCTTTACCCTGGTCTGTAGTCCTTACGGCGTTACGTACGCAACAGACTGATCTGCGGGGCACCGCGCACACTGGACAGTGAGTGCGGTGCCCCGTCCCTTGCCCCCGCCCCGCCCCGTCCCGCCCCCGCACCCGTCCCGCGTCCCAGGTCCCACCCCCGTTGTCCCGCACCACCCCGGCAGACAGCGACGTCTTCCCACCAAGGAGTCCCCCGTGGCCATCTCGGTCTTCGACCTGTTCTCGATCGGCATCGGCCCGTCCAGCTCCCACACGGTCGGCCCGATGCGCGCCGCCCGGATGTTCGCGCGCCGCCTGAAGAACGAGGGCCTGCTCGCCCACACCGCCTCCGTGCGGTGCGAGCTGTTCGGTTCCCTGGGCGCCACCGGCCACGGCCACGGCACCCCCAAGGCCGTCCTGCTGGGCCTGGAGGGCGACTCGCCCCGCACCGTCGACGTGGAGACGGCCGACGACGAGGTCGAGCGGATCAAGCGCGAGGGGCGCATCAACCTCCTCGGGGTGCACGAGATCCCCTTCGACTTCGACGAGCACCTGGTCCTGCACCGCCGCAAGGCCCTGCCCTACCACGCCAACGGCATGACCGTGTGGGCGTACGACGCCGAGGGCGCGACGCTGCTGGAGAAGACGTACTACTCGGTCGGCGGCGGCTTCGTCGTGGACGAGGACGCCGTGCAGGGCGAGAACCCGATCGTCCCCGACGACACCGTGCTGAAGTACCCCTTCCGCACCGGTGACGAGCTGCTGCGCCTGACCCGCGAGACGGGCCTGTCCATCTCCGCCCTGATGCTGGAGAACGAGAAGGCGTGGCGCACCGAGCGGGAGATCCGCGAGGGGCTGCTGGAGATCTGGCGCGTCATGCAGGCGTGCGTCGAGCGCGGCATGTCCCGCGAGGGCATCCTGCCGGGCGGCCTGAAGGTCCGCCGCCGGGCCGCGACCACCGCCCGCAAGCTGCGCTCCGAGGGCGACCCGCTGGCGCTCTCCATGGAGTGGATCACGCTCTACGCGATGGCGGTCAACGAGGAGAACGCCGCCGGCGGCCGGGTCGTCACCGCCCCGACGAACGGCGCGGCCGGCATCATCCCGGCGGTGCTGCACTACTACATGAACTTCGTGCCCGGCGCCGACGAGGACGGCGTGGTGCGGTTCCTCCTCGCGGCCGGCGCGGTCGGCATGCTGTTCAAGGAGAACGCCTCGATCTCCGGCGCCGAGGTCGGCTGCCAGGGCGAGGTCGGCTCGGCCTGCTCCATGGCGGCGGGGGCCCTCGCCGAGGTCATGGGCGGCTCCCCCGAGCAGGTGGAGAACGCCGCGGAGATCGGCATGGAGCACAACCTCGGCCTGACCTGCGACCCGGTCGGCGGCCTCGTCCAGATCCCGTGCATCGAGCGCAACGGCATGGCAGCGGTGAAGGCGGTCACGGCGGCGCGGATGGCGCTGCGCGGCGACGGCAGCCACAAGGTCTCCCTGGACAAGGTCATCAAGACGATGAAGGAGACCGGCGCGGACATGTCGGTCAAGTACAAGGAGACGGCACGCGGCGGCCTCGCGGTGAACATCATCGAGTGCTGAGCGTCGGCCGGGCCTCGGGGCCGTGGCGGACGCGAGCGGCGCCCCCCGGGTCTCCCGGGGGGCGCCGTTCGGTGTGCGGGGGCGGTCAGGGCCGCCGCGGGTCGGTCAGGCCCTGTTCAGGCGCGACCAGAACTCGTCCCAGCTGAGCAGCCCGTCACCGTTGGCGTCCTGGGCGTTGATGACGGCCTGGGCGACGGGCTCGGTGACGTTGAAGTCGCCGAGCTGAGCCATGACGCTCTTGTACTCGGCGGCCGTGATGAAGCCGTCGCCGTTGACGTCGTACCGGTCGAAAGCCTTGCGCGCAGACTCCATGTCCGCCATCGCTCCACCCCTTAAGGATCTGTGCAACTTCGGCGGCTAGCGTAACGGCAGGGGTGGAGGGCGCACCGCGGGGCCCCGGGGGCCGGTGGGGCGGGGCTCCGGGGGACGATGGCGGTATGAGCGACCATGTGGCCCGCGTCCTGTCCGCAGCGGCGCGCGGAGTGTTCCCGCCGCCCGACGGCTCCACCGTGGTCGTGCCGCAGCCGAGCCGGCGGGACGCCGGCGTGCTGGCGTTCACGGCGCACTCGGTGGTGTTCGTGGACGAGGACCCGGCGTGGGTGCGGGCCGCGCTGGCGGCCTCGTCGGCCGACCCGCTGGCCGCGGCGATGAGCCCGGGCTTCCTGACGGCGCTGATGGCCCGGACGCGGCGCCGCATGGACACCGTCGACATGCTGACCGTCGCGGGCCGGCTGGACGGCCCGCCGCCGCTGCCGCTGCGGGAGGTGCGGGACCCGGACCACCCGCGGGTCGTCCGGGCGCGGGCGTACCGGGACGACGTGCGGGTGTGGGCCGCCGACGGCGGGGTGGTGGTCCTGGGGCGCGCGGTGGCGGGGCGCTGGGAGGCCGCGGTCGAGGTCGACGAGGCCGCCCGGGGGCGGGGCCTGGGCGTGCGGCTGGCGCTGGCCGCCCGCCACCTGGTGCCGGGCGGGGTGGTGTGGGCGCAGCAGCCGCCGGGCAACGCCCGCAGCGTGCGCACGTTCCAGGCGGCCGGGTACCGCCCGGTGTGCGCGGAGGCACTGCTCGTGTCCCGCTGACCGCGGCGAGCGGGACCGGCAGCGGCAGCGGGACCGGCAGCGGCAGCGGCAGCGGCAGCGGCAGCGGTCGGGGACGAGACGGTGGGGAGGCCGGGTTTCGGCGGGGCGCGGGCGGGGCCGGGGGCCCTGCTCGTACGCCGCCGACACCAGGCGCGCACGAGCCCGAGGTCGGGCAGGGCCCCGGGCGGAGGCGGGGCAGGGCCCGACGCCGGGCAGGAGCCGCAGGCCGGACGGGAGGCCCGCCCCCCGGCAGGAGCCGCAGGTCGGGTGAGGTCGGAGGCGGGGGTTCGGCGTGGCGTCAGCGGAAGACGCCTGTGTGGCCCAGGGAGTAGCGGCCCGGCTGGGGGTAGACGGCCAGGCCGCGGGGGCCGTCGCCGACGGGGATGCGGGCGAGTTGCCGACCGGTCCGCGTGTCGATCGCGTAGACCTCGGAGTGGTACCGCCCGGAGAGCCACAGCACCGTGCCGTCCGCCGAGACGCCGCCCATGTCCGGCGAGCCCCCGTCGGGGAGCCACCACTTCTTCGTCACCCGCTTCCGGGCGAAGTCGAAGACGGAGACGGAGCCCTCGCCGCGGTGCGGCACGTACATCTCGCGGGAGTCGCGGGAGACGTACAGGCCGTGGCAGCCCTTGCCGGTGGGCAGCAGGCGCGGGGTGGTGAAGGCGTCGCCGTCCAGGGCCCACAGGCCGTGCGCCATCATGTCGGCGACGTAGAACGTCCTGCCGTCGGGCGAGAGCTTCACGTCCTGGGGCATGGCCCCGGCGAAGGGCAGGGCCAGCCGTGCGACGACCTCCTTGCGGCGCGTGTCGACCTTCAGCAGCTCACCGGAGAACTCGCAGGAGACGACGGCGTACCGGCCGTCGGCGGAGAAGTCGGCGTGGTTGACGCCGTGGCAGGGGGCGGGTTCGGTGTGGCGGCGTTCCATGGTGTGCGGGTCGCGGAAGACGACCTCCCGGTCGAGGGAGGCCATGACGACGGCGTGACGGCCGTCGGGGGTGAAGTAGAGGTTGTACGGGTCGCGGACCGCGACGTCCCCGCCGCGCCGCCGGCCCGTGGCCGGGTCGAGGGGGGTGAGGGTGTGGCCCTGGTCGTTGGTGACCCAGAGGGTCTTGAGGTCCCAGGACGGCACGACGTGCTGGGGGTGCTTGCCGACCGGGACGGTGTCGACGACGCGGTAGGTCGCGGGGTCGATGACCGAGACGGTGCCGGAGAGCGTGTTGGGGACGTAGACCCGGGAGGGGAAGCCCCGGACGGCCGGGGAGAGCCGGCCGGGGCGGGCGGCGGCGTAGACGTCGCGGGGGTCGAGCGTGGGCGGCATGCCGGGCAGGGGGCCCGTACCGGTGTCCGGGGCGATCGCGGTCGCGGTCGTGTGGGGCCGGCCGGGCGGCGCCGCCGCCCCCGGGCCGGCGGGCGATCCGGGCACCCCCGCGCCGCCGCACCCGGCGAGGAGGGCCAGCGCGGCGGCCGTGAGGAGGCCGGTGGTTCGCTTGCTGAGGTGCACGGTCACGCGACCATTTAAGGATGATGCGCCCGGTACCTCCTGGATTGACCGGCCACACCCGTCCGCGGACCGGTCGGCGACACCGACGGGGCGAAGGAAATACTCGCTCCGTTCGATAGTTATTCATGGTTTTCCAGGCGAGTGGCGCGTTTCACCTTGGATTGTTCTTCATTGCGCCGGAAGGGTGGCGATTCGTACGGAATGCCGTCTTGGCGGGGAGGTCGCCGTCTGTCATAGTCGAGTCCTACGACCCCCTCGACCCGGGCCAGGTCGTCGACAGCGCCGTCGGACAACACCCCACTTCCGTCCGCGGCGCTCCACGAGGAGCCCCCGCGGCGCCGGACCACGGCGCGCAAGGGGGCTCCGGTGCGTTCAGGGGTCGGCCGGGCCGAGCGGGCGGCGGTACGAGCGGGTCGCGGCCCGGGCGGGCCGGCGGTACGAGCGGGTGGCGGGCCGGCGGTCGACGGTTCAGCGGTCGGCGACGCGGATCTCGAACCACGTGTTCTTGCCGCGCGGCAGCAGGTCCACGCCCCAGCGGTCCGAGAGCTTGTCGACGAGGAAGATCCCGCGCCCGCTCTCGTCCAGCTCCTGCACCGGCATCAGGCAGGGCAGCCCCCGCGAGGGGTCGCGGACCTCGATCCTGATCCGGCCCCGACGGCGGTGCATCCGTAACCCGAACGCCCGCGCCCCGGTGTGCCGCACGGCGTTGCCGACGAGTTCGGAGACGAGCAGGACCACGTCCTCGGCGACCTGCGGACCGAGCACCCAGTGGCGGAGCACGACGCAGCGGGCGATCCGGCGGGCGGTCGCGGCGGACTCGGGCAGCGACGGCAGCCGCACCTCCTCGACGGTGGGGTCCCCGTACTCCGCCAGCGCCCTGAGCGCCCGCTCCTCGTCCGCGGACGGCATCCACCTCGCGGCGGTCACCCCGCCGCGCTCCCCCGGTCGCTCCACGCCTTCCAGCCCCGCCATGCCCCCCATGATGGCCGCCGGGCGGGGCCCACGGGGCGGTTCCGCGGGAATCGTCCGGCGGGTCCGGCGGCCCCGCCGGAGGCGTCCGGCATATGACGGAGGCACCCGAAAGGCGCCGGAACCGCATTGACCAGCGGTGACGCACCGCACTGGCATGATCACGGGACGGGGGGCCGCAGGGGCTCCCCATCCCGCGTCCCGGGGACTTCAAACCACCCCCAGGAGTGAACCTCCTCCCGGGTGTTCCCCGCCCCGCCGACCGGGGACCGGCCCCGGCTGGAGGACCAGTCCCGGCGGCCGCCGGACGGCCAGTCACGGCCCGGCCGACGACCAGCCCCGGCGCCGGCTGGAGGACCGGCCCGGGCTCCGGACAGGAGACCGGACCGGCCCAGGCTGAGGGACCAGGTCCCGGCGGCCGCCGAACGACCGCCCCCGGCACCGTCCCCGACACCGGCATCGGCACCGGCATCGGCGCCGGCACCGGCACCGGCTGGACGACCGGCCCGGGCTCCGGACAGGAGGCCCGAGCGGCCCGAGCGGCCCGGCGGCTAGAGGAACTTGGCCTTGCCCGGGCCCTCCTCCACGAAGCTGCGCATGCCCCGCTCCCGGTCCTCCGTGGCGAAGAGGCCCGCGAACCAGTTGCGCTCCACGGCGAGGCCCGTGTCGATGTCCGTCTCCAGGCCGGTGTCGACGGACTCCTTGGCGGCCCGCAGCGCCAGCGCCGGGCCCTGGGCGAGCTTGGCGGCCCAGGCGTGCGCCTGCTCGTACACCTCGGCGGCCGGGACGACCCGGTCGACGAGGCCGATCGCCAGTGCCTCGTCGGCCTTGACGTGGCGTCCGGTGAAGATGAGGTCCTTGGCCTTGGAGGGGCCGACGAGGCGGGCGAGCCGCTGGGTGCCGCCGGCGCCGGGGATGAGGCCGAGCAGGATCTCGGGCTGACCGAGCTTGGCGTTGTCCGCCGCGATG
The DNA here is from genome assembly GCF_043077165.1 of Streptomyces kanasensis. Classification (NCBI taxonomy): domain Bacteria; kingdom Bacillati; phylum Actinomycetota; class Actinomycetes; order Kitasatosporales; family Streptomycetaceae; genus Streptomyces; species Streptomyces kanasensis. The sequence continues at coordinate 475,143 of NZ_JBIBSF010000004.1, read as the reverse complement.
CGGAAGTCGGCGCAGAGCGCCAGCTCACAGCCGCCGCCCAGTGCGTAACCGGTGACGGCGGCGACGACGGGCTTCGGGATCCGGGCCACGGCGGTGAAGGAGTCCTGGAGCCCCTTGCCGCGGCGCACCATGGCCGCGTGGTCCATGACCTGCATCTCCTTGATGTCCGCACCGGCCGCGAACACCTTCTCGCCGCCGTACACGACGACGGCGCGGACGTCGTCGCGGCCCGCGGCCTCCTCGGCGAGCTCCTTGAGCCGGTCCTGCGTGGCGATGTCCAGCGCGTTCATCGGGGGGCGGTCCAGGCGGATCGTGCCGACGCCCGCGGAAACTTCGAGAGTCACTGTCATACGGGGCAGGTTAGCCGCCGTTAACGACAGAGGGACCGGTGCGGTTCGTCACAGCACCGGTCCCTCCGAACGGAGCGCGTCCGTCCGTTACTTGGTCCACTCCGCCCAGGACATGTTCCAGCCGTTGAGGCCGTTGTCCGGCTGGATCTGCTTGTCCTTGGAGTTCTTCACGACGACCACGTCGCCGATGAGGGAGTTGTCGTAGAACCAGGCCGCCGGCATGGAGCCGTCGTAGGCGCCGCGCACGTCGCGCAGGCCGACGCAGCCGTGGCTGACGTTGGCGGAACCGAAGGTGCCGGCCGACGCCCAGTAGTTGCCGTGGACGAAGGTGCCCGAGGAGGACAGGCGCATCGCGTGCGGCACGTCCTTGATGTCGTACTCGCCGCCGAAGCCCACGGTGGCGCCGTTCATCCGGGTCACCTTGTACTTCTCGCTGATGACCATCTGACCGTTGTACGTCGTCGTGGACGGCGCGCCGGCGGTGATCGGGATCGTCTTGATCAGCTTGCCGTCGCGGACGACCTTCATGGTCTTCTCGCTCGCGTCGACCGTGGACACCTGGCTGCGGCCGACGGTGAAGGTCACCGTCTTGGCCTGCTTGCCGTACACGCCGGGGCGGCCCTCGACGCCGTCCAGGTCGAGCCGCACGGTCACCTTGGTGCCGGCGGCCCAGTACTTCTCCGGGCGGAAGTCCAGGCGGTCGTTGCCGAACCAGTGGCCCTCGATCGGCACGGCCGGTACGGCGGTCACCTTGATGGCCTTCTCCACGGCCTCCGGATTGGTGATGCCGCGGGTGAAGTTGATCGACACCGGCATGCCGACGCCGACGGTCGAGCCGTCCTCCGGCGTGTAGTGGCCGAGGAAGGTGTTCTTCGGGACGAGGGTGGTGAAGGTGGTGTCCTTCGCCGACTCGCGCCCGTCGGCGTCCTTGGCGACGGCGTGCACCTTGTACCTGGTGCCCGCCGCGAGGTGCCTGACCGGCTGCCAGCCGGTGGCGTCCGCGGACAGCTTGCCCTCGACTCGCGTGCCCTTGGAGTCGGTCACCTCGACCGTGGTGAGCTTGCCGTTCTCCGCGGCGACCTTCAGCACGCCGCTCGTCTCGACCGCCTCGGCGCCGTCCTTCGGCGTGACGGTCACGACGGCCTGCGAGGGCCCGGTGGCGACCTGCCCCGCGCCGTCCTTGCCCGCGGCCCCGCCCTTGTCGCCGTCCGCCTGGCCGCCGCCTCCACAGGCGGTCACCAGCAGCAGCAACGTTCCGGCGACGACGGCCAGCGGCCCCCTGCCCCGGCCGCGCCGCCCCCGCGGCGCCGCCCCGGCCGACGCCCCCGATATCGGCTGCCCCTTCACGCTGTACCTCTTCTTCCCGCACGGCCCCCGGCACCGCCGTGGCCTGCACCCCCGCGCGCTGTAGCCGCGCGCACCGCGATAGATAATCACACCGCGCGCCCGGTGGAGCGCCCCGGATTGTCACCGTTGGGTCCCAACTTGTTCACACGGCAACTTTCCCGGAGGGGGTGCTTCCGGTCGCGGGGGTCAGCGCAGCGCCGAACCGGCCTTCCACTTCCGCCAGTCCATGTTCCAACCGCCCAGGCCGTTGTCGGGAGCCACCGTCCGGTCACGCGAGTTGACCACCTCGACGACGTCCCCGACGAGGGTCCGTTCGAAGAACCAGCCCGCGGGCGTCTCGGTGCTCCCGCCCTTCACGTCGCGCAGTCCGACGCAGCCGTGGCTGACGTTGGTCCTGCCGAAGGTGGTCGGGGGCGCCCAGTAGTTGCCGTGCAGGAAGGTGCCCGAGGTGGTCAGCCGCATGGCGTGGGGCACGTCCTTGATGTCGTACTCGCTCTTGCCGCGGGCGTCCTTGAAGCCGACGGTCGCGCCGTTCATCCGGGTCACCTCGTACAGCTCGGTCACCACCATCCTGCCGTTGTAGGTGGTGGTCTTCGGGGCGCCGGCCGTGACGGGGAGGGTGGCGAGGAGCCGGCCGTCGCGGCGCACCTGCATGGTGTGGGCCTCGGCGTCGACGAGGGACACCTGCGAGCGGCCGATGGTGAAGCGCACCGTGCGCTGCTGGATGCCGTAGACGCCGGGCGCCGCCTCGACGTCCCGCAGCCGCACGTCGACGGTGACCTCGGTGCCGGGCCGCCAGTACTCCTCGGGGCGCAGGTCGAGCCGGTCGGCGCCGAACCAGTGGCCGGCGACCTCGACGGGCGGATCGGCGGTGACGCGGATGGCCCGCTCCACCGCCGCCCGGTCCCGCACCGGCCGGTTGAAGTGGAAGGAGACGATCATGCCGGTGCCGACGGTGGAGCGGTTCTCCGGCGAGAAGTAGCCGATGAAGCGGTGGTCCGGGACGAGCGTGGTGAAGGTGGAGTGCCGGGCCGAGCGGCGTCCGTGCCCGTCGAGGGCGACGGCGTCGACGGCGTACTTGGCCGCCGTGGCCAGCCGTGTGCCGGGGGCCGGGCGCCAGCTCAGCCCGTCCGGGGAGAGGGCGCCCGGCACGTCGGCGGGCTGCGCGTCCTCGATGCGGCGCACCCGTACGGCCTCCAGCCGGCCGTCCGGGACCCGGACCTCCAGCCTGGCGTCGGGGGCGACGCCTTCCGCTCCGTCCCGGGGGGTGATCCGGATGGTGTCCCCGACCGCCCGGTCCGGGCGCCCGCCCGGCGCACCGGGGGCGCCCGGCGCGCCCGCGCCGCCCGCCGCCGCGCACCCGGTCAGCCCGACCGCCGCTCCCGCCCACAGCGCCGCCGCGGCGACGCCCAGACCTGCCCTTTTGCGTAGGTGTCTCACGTCCCGCCCAACGACGGGCCCCCGGCGGGGGAAACGTCTGTACGGGTCGTGTTCGGGCGGGTCATGTTGGGAGCAGGTGCGCGCGGGCAGAACACGGGGAGGACCGGGGCGGGGTCGTCGGGGACCCCGGCCCGGACGCCGCACGAGCCGCGGGAGGCCGGCAGGTGTCGAGCGCAGCCGAACAGAGGCCAGTCGAGGGCGCGGTGCCGGGGGTACCGGACGCGTCCGCCGGGGCGCGTCGCACGCGGCCGGACGGGGTACGCCGGGGCGCGGTCCCGGTGACGAGCACGGGACCGGGGGCCGGTACGGGGGCGGAGGCCCCGCCGCCGACGGCGCCCGCCTGGCCGGGGGCGCCGACCCCGCTGGGCGCCCGGGTCCGCACGGGTCCCGGCGGGGTGACGGGCACCAACTTCGCCCTGTGGGCGGGCGGCGCGGAGGCCGTCGAGGTGTGTCTGTTCGCGCCCGACGGCGCGGAGACGCGGGTGCCGCTGACGGAGCAGACCCACGGCATCTGGCACGGCTTCGTGCCGGGTGTCGGGCCGGGCCGCCGGTACGGCTACCGGGTGCACGGGCGCTGGGACCCGTGGACGGGCGCCCGCTGGAACCCGGCGAAGCTCCTCCTCGACCCGTACGCGCGGGCCGTCGACGGCGACTACACGCTGCCGCCCGAGGTGTACGGGCACGTGCGGGACTGGCCGGACCAGCCGGTCGCGGACACCGTGCGCGACGACCGCGACTCGGCGCCGTACGTGCCGAAGGGCGTCGTGGTCCACGACGACGTGCCGGGCGACGAGTGGGCCGACGACCGCAGACCGAAGACGCCGTGGGCGGACTCGGTCATCTACGAGCTGCACGTGCGGGGCTTCACCATGCGCCACCCGGGCGTGCCGCGGGAGCTGCGGGGCACGTACGCGGGGCTCGCCCACCCGGCGGCGGTCGAGCACCTGGTGCGCCTGGGGGTGACGGCGGTGGAGCTGCTGCCGGTCCACCAGTTCGCGCACGAGGACCACCTCCTGCGGCGCGGGCTGCGCAACCACTGGGGGTACAACTCCATCGGCTACTTCGCACCGCACGCCGCGTACGCCGCGACCGGCACGGGCGGGGAGCAGGTCGGGGAGTTCCGCCGGATGGTGCGCGCCCTGCACGAGGCGGGCATCGAGGTGATCCTCGACGTCGTCTACAACCACACGGCCGAGGCGGGCGAGCTGGGGCCGATGCTGTCGCTGCGGGGCATCGACAACCGCGGCTACTACCGGCTCCAGCACGACGCCCGCCGGTACGCCGACTACACCGGGTGCGGCAACACCCTGCACGTCGTCCAGCCGCAGGTGCTGCGGCTCATCACGGACTCGTTGCGCTACTGGGTCACCGAGATGGGCGTGGACGGGTTCCGGTTCGACCTGGCGGCCGCGCTGGCCCGGTCGATGCACGACGTCGACATGCTGTCGCCGTTCCTGGCGGTCATCGCGCAGGACCCGGTGCTGCGGCGGGTGAAGCTGATCGCCGAACCGTGGGACGTGGGCAGCGGCGGCTACCAGGTGGGCGCCTTCCCGCCGCTGTGGACGGAGTGGAACGACCGCTACCGGGACGCGGTGCGGGACTTCTGGCGGGGCGCGCTGCCCGACGTGCGGGACCTCGGCTACCGGTTGTCCGGGTCCAGCGACCTGTACGCGTGGGGCGGGCGGCGCCCGTACGCGTCGGTCAACTTCGTCACCGCGCACGACGGCTTCACGCTGCGGGACCTCGTGTCGTACGAACGCAAGCACAACGAGGCCAACGGCGAGGACAACCGCGACGGGACGGACGACAACCGCTCGTGGAACTGCGGTGCCGAGGGCGCGACGGACGACGAGGCAGTGGGCGCGCTGCGCCGCCGCCAGATCCGCAACATGCTCACCACGCTGCTGCTGTCGACGGGCGTGCCGATGATCGTCGCGGGTGACGAGATGGGCCGCACGCAGGGCGGCAACAACAACGCCTACTGCCAGGACAACGAGATCGGCTGGGTGGACTGGTCGCTGCTCGACGAACCGTGGGCGCGGGAGCTGCTGGCGCTGGCCCGTCGGCTGCTGGCGCTGCGCCACGCCCATCCGGTGCTGCGGCGCCGGGCGTTCTTCTCCGGTCGGCCGCAGGGCACGGACGGGCTGCGGGACCTCGCGTGGTTCACGGCGGGCGGGGAGGAGATGACGGAGGCCGACTGGTACGCGCCGGCCCGGACGATCGCCTTCTACCTGTCGGGGCGCGACATCCCGGGGCGCGACGAGCGGGGCGAGAAGGTCGTGGACGACAGCTTCCTGGTCATCCTGCACGCGGGCGACGGCCCCGTGGAGCACCGGCTGCCGGGCGTGCCCTGGGCGGCGGAGTACGAGCTGCTCGTGGACACCTCGCGGGAGGAGCAGGCGCGGGCGCCGGAGGTGGTGTGCCCGGGCGGCGGGACGGTGACGGTACCGGCCAGGTCGGCGCTGCTGTGGCGGGTGGCCGACTGAGGGCGGCCGGGACCGGCGGGCCCACCGCGGCGCGGGGCCGGCCGGGGCCACGGGGGCGCGGGGCCGGCCGGGGGCGCGGGGCCGGCCGGGGCCACGGGGGTGCGGCGCCGGCCGGGGGCCACCAAAGGGGCCGGTAGAAGCTCGGGCCCGCCGCGGTGCGGGCGGCCGGAACACGGGGCCGGCGCCCGGCGCCTGTGCGGGCGCGGACGGGTGGGCGCCGAGCGCGGGCAGGTGGGTGGCGGGTGCCGACGGGTGGCCGCCCGGCGCGGCGGGTCGGCGGCGGGCGCGGACGGGTGGGCGGCGCGGCTGTTCGGCGGAAAACCGCGTGAGACCTGTCAGTGGTGAACCCTACGCTCGGTCCTGATGCCTTCCTCGCCCCCACCCCCCGCCCCGCCCCCCGTCGCCAAGCGCTCCGCCGTGCGTTCCCTGCTGCGGCTGTGGCCGTACCTGCGCCCCGTGCGGGGGCGCTTCTTCGCGGCGGCGTTCGTCGCCGTCGTCGCGTCCTGCCTGAGCCTGGTCATCCCACTGGTCCTGAAGTGGATGGTGGACGGGCCCGTCGCGGACCGCGACCCGGGCGGGGTGTGGCTGGGGGCGCTGGCGCTGCTGGGGCTGGGCATCACCGAGGCGGTGCTCTTCGGGCTCCGCCGCTGGCTGGTGGCCCGGCCGATGACGGCGGTGGAGGCGGCGCTGCGCCGGGACCTGTACCAGCGGCTCCAGCGGCTGCCCGTGGCCTTCCACGACCGGTGGGCTTCGGGTCAGCTGCTGTCGCGCGGGACGACGGACCTGTCGCTGCTGCGGATGTTCCTCGTCTTCCCGCTGACGTTCCTCTTCGTCAACGCCGTGACGGTGCTCGTGGGCTTCGTCGTGCTGCTGTGGCAGGACTGGGGCCTCGGGTTGGTGCTGCTCGTCCCGGTGGTGCCGCTGATCGTGGGCTGCTCCCTGTTCGAGACGCGGTACTCGCGGGTGGCGCGCGCGGCACAGGACCAGGTGGGCGACGTGACGACGGTGGTCGAGGAGAGCGTCCTCGGCATCCGCGTCGTCAAGGGCTTCGGCCGGCACCGCAGCCAGGCCCGCGCCTTCGCCGTGCTGGCGGAACGGCTGCGCGGCACCGAGCTGCGCAAGGCCCGGCTGCTGGCGTCGATCTGGGCGTTCATCACGATCGTCCCGGAGCTGGCGATCGGCGCCTCGCTCGTGCTGGGCACGGTGCGGGTCGCCGACGGGGAGCTGTCGGCGGGGACGCTGGTGGCGTTCCTGTCGACGGCGCTGGCGCTGCGGTGGCCGGTGGAGTCCATCGGCTTCCTGCTGGCGATGAGTCAGGAGGCCGCGACGGCGACGGAGCGGTACTTCGAGGTGATGGACCAGGCGGAGGAGGACCCGGGCGGCCCGCCGGCCACCGCTGCCGCTGCCGCCCCGCGGGACGCGCGCGGCGGGGTGGTGTTCGAGGGCGTGTCCTTCCGCTACCCCGACGCGCCGCCGGACGCCCCGCCCGTGCTGCGCGGGGTCGACCTGCACATTCGTCCCGGCGAGACGATGGCGCTGGTGGGCGCGACGGGCTCGGGCAAGACGACGCTCACCGCGCTGGTGCCGCGGCTGCACGAGCTGACGTCGGGGCGCGTCCTGCTGGACGGCGAGGACATCGCGGCCATGCCCCGCGAGCGCCTGCGGACGCTGGTCGCGGTGGCGTTCGAGGAGCCGACGCTCTTCTCGGCGAGCGTCCGGGAGAACGTCCTCATGGGCGCCGGCGCCGGCGCGGGGGACGTGGAGCTGCGGCGCGCGCTGGACGTGGCGCAGGCGGGCTTCGTCGACGACCTGCCGCAGGGCCCGGCCACCGAGGTCGGTGAGCAGGGCCTGAGCCTGTCCGGCGGGCAGCGCCAGCGGCTGGCGCTCGCCCGGGCGGTGGTGGGCGCGCCCCGCTTCCTCGTCCTCGACGACCCGCTGTCGGCGCTCGACGTGCACACGGAGGCGCTGGTGGAGGCCGCGCTGCGGGAGGTGCTGCGCGGTACGACGGCGCTGGTGGTGGCGCACCGCCCGTCGACGGTGCTGCTGGCCGACCGGGTCGCCCTCCTGTCGGAGGGCCGGATCACGGCGGTCGGCACCCACCAGGAGCTGCTGCGGAGCAGCACGGAGTACGCGTGGCTGATGTCGGGTGCGGAGGGCGAGGAGCGATGACGACACGGGAGGAACGGCGGGGAAAGGGGCCCTCGCCCCGGGCGGAGCACGCGGCTGCCGCCCACGGGGAGCGGGTGGGACCCACACCCGGCGAGCGGGCGGAGCCCACCCCCGAAGAGCGGGCCGCGGCGGATCGGGCGGCGGCTGAGCGGGACGGGTTCGACCGGGACCAGCTGCCCTCCCCCGCGGGCGCCACGGGCGCGCTGTTGCGGTCGCTGCTGGCACCCCGGCGGGCGCGGGTGGCGCTGTCGGCGCTGCTGCTCCTGCTCCAGCAGGCGGCGGTGCAGGCCGGGCCGCTCGTCGTGGCGTACGCGATCGACCGGGCCGTGCCGGCCCTGCGCCAGGGGGACCGGGGGCCGCTGGTCGCGGTGGCGGTCGGGTACGGGCTGTGCGCGGTGGGGGCCGGGCTGTTCCAGTACGCCTTCACCCGGGCGTCCGCGCGCGTCAACCAGGACGTGCTGCTGGACCTGCGGGGCCGGATCTTCCGCCACGCCCAGGCGCTCAGCGTCGACTTCCACGAGCGCTACACCTCCGGGCGGCTCATCTCCCGGTCGACGACCGACGTGGAGTCGCTGCGGGAGCTCCTGAGCGAGGGCCTGCAGGAACTGGTCAACGTGGTGGTGTCGTTCGTGGCGATCTCCCTGCTCCTGCTCTGGCTGGACTGGGGCATCGGCGCTGTCGCGGTGGCGTCGTTCGTGCCGTTGTACCTGCTGGTGCGGTACTACCGGCGGCGCGCGTCGCGGGCGTTCAGTGCCCGGTCGACCGCCATCGCGGCGGTCATCGTGAAGTTCGCGGAGACGATGAACGGCATCCGGCCGGTGCGCGCGTTCCGCCGGGAGCGCGGCAACGACGAGGTGTTCGGCGCCCTCAACCACCACCACGAGCGGCGCAACGGCGACGCGATCCTGGAGATGGCCCGGTACGTCGTCGGTTCCCGCCTCGTCGCCAACACGGCCGTCGCCGGGATGGTCCTGTGGGGCGCGTACCGGGTCGCCGACGGCACCCTCGCCCTGGGTGTGCTCGCCGCGGCCGTGCTGTACGTGCGGCGGCTGTACGACCCGATCGACCGGCTCGCGATGTTCCTCAACGCCTACGAGTCCGCCGCCGCCTCCCTGGAGAAGATCGCCGGACTCCTCGCGCAGGAGCCGACGGTGCCCGAGCCGGCCGTCTCCCGCGAACTGCCGCCCCGCCCGGCCGGCGCGCCGGGCCGGGAGGTCGTCTTCGAGGGGGTGCGCTTCGCCTACCGCACGGGCGGCGAGGTGCTGCCGCGCTTCGACCTGACGGTCCCGGCGGGCCAGACGGTCGCGGTCGTCGGCTCGACCGGGGCGGGCAAGTCGACCCTCGCGAAGCTGCTGGCGCGCTTCTACGACCCGTCCGAGGGGCGCGTCCTCCTCGACGGCGTCGACTTGCGCGACCTCGCCACGCCGGAGCTGCGGCGCGGGGTGGTGATGGTGACGCAGGAGGCGTTCCTGTTCTCCGGGACGGTCGCCGAGAACATCGCCCTCGGCCGCCCCGACGCGACCCGCGACGAGATCGAGCACGCCGCGAAGGCGATCGGCGCGCACGACTTCATCGCGGCCCTGCCCGACGGGTACGACACGGACGTGCGCAAGCGCGGCGGGCGCATCTCGGCCGGCCAGCGCCAGCTGGTCGCCTTCGCCCGCGCGCTGCTGGCCGACCCCGCGGTGCTGATCCTCGACGAGGCGACCAGCTCCCTGGACATCCCCGGCGAACGGGCCGTGCAGCGCGCGATGGACACCGTCCTGCACGGGCGGACGGCCGTGGTGATCGCGCACCGCCTGTCCACCGTGGAGATCGCCGACCGGGTGCTGGTCATGGAGCACGGCCGGATCGTCGAGGACGGCCCCCCGGAGCGCCTCGTCACCGGCGACGGCCGCTTCGCCGGACTCCACCGGGCGTGGCGGGAGAGCGTCGTCGGCTGACGTGGTCAGCCCGTGTACCCGTCGCCCTCGTGCGTCTCGGCCAGGTGGCGGCGGAGCAGCACGTTCGCGTCCGTGGCGGCGCTGACGTCCCCCCGGTGGCGGGCGTCGGCGCGCTGCGCCGCCAGGTCCAGGCACGGCAGGCAACCGGGCCGCGGCACGGGAGGCCGGTCGTGGACAGGTGTGCCGTATTCGGGCTGGCGTTCCATCGGTGCTCCGTAGGTGGCTTCGCGTCCCGCGTCGGCGGGGCGCTGGTTACGTTGGGTCCCCTCAGCGTCGCGCAGCGCGGTGACGCAACTCAACGCTGACGGCGTGCCAGTGATCGACTGTCACGGAGGGGCCACGGTGAGCAGGAGGAACGCGACGGGAGGGGCGGCGTCCACGACGGCCGCCCTCTTCGGCGAGGTACTGAAGCACCACCGCGAGGCGGCGGGCCTCACCCAGGACGCCCTGGCCCGCGACATCCCCTGCGACCGCTCGCACATCGCCCGCGTCGAGTCGGGCACGCGGGTGCCGCAGGACACGTTCGCCCAGCGCTGCGACGAGCTGTTGGGCACGGGCGGGATGCTGCTGCGGCTGTGGGGGAAGGTCGACTGGTACCCGAACGTCGAGCACCCGGACTGGTTCGAGCGACGGGTCCGCATGGAGGCGGAGGCCGTCACCATCCGGTCGTACCAGACGAGTGTCGTGCCGGGACTGCTGCAGACCGAGGAGTACATGCGGGCGCTGTTCCGGCTGAACATCCCGGACCTCCACGAGGTCGAGGAGCGTGTCGCGGCGCGACTCAGCCGACAGCCCCGCTTCCGCGCTCCGGACGGCCCCCTACTCATCGTCGTGCTCGATGAGAACTGCCTGCGTCACGTGGTGGGCAGCGCGGCCGTCATGCGTGAGCAGTGCGCGGTGCTGCTCGACGCCGCGGTGCGCCCCAACATCCGCGTCCAGCTCGCCCCGTTGACCGATCCCGGGCTCAACCGGCCCAGCACGTCGATGTCACTGCTCAGGACGCCTGACGGACATGACTGGCTTTACTCGGAATCGCTGCTGCGCGGGCACTTCAGCGACGACCCGGCCCTCTTGGCGCGGTACGAGCGAACCTATGATGTGCTGCGGGCCGACGCCCTGTCAGCCCGGGATTCGATCGCTCTCATCAGAGACGTCATGGAAGGGTACGAGGGCCATGAACAGGCAGCACCTCCGCCCAACGGTCTGGATCAAGAGCAGCTACAGCGGCAACAACGCCGGCGACTGCGTCGAAATCGCCCCCGCTTTCCCCGGCGCCGTCCCCGTGCGTGACAGCAAGGACCCGCTCGGGCCCGTCCTCGCCTTCGACCGGGCCGCCTGGGCGGCGTTCGTCGGTGCCGTGCGTGACGGGGGCCTCGCTGCGTAACCCCGACGCCTGGGACCGGAACCTTGCCCTGCGCTACGTGCTGGGCCACGAGGAGTGGGACGGCGAGCAGGTCACGTGGGCGCGGTGCGTCGACGTCGACGGGCTGTTCGTCGACCGGGAGCCGGTGCGCGAGCGGCTGGTCCTCGAAGGGTGCGAGCCCTACGGTCGGCTGCGGTTGGCCGCCGAGCGGTGTGCGGGCGGGCCGGTACCGCTGGGGGAACTGCCGGTCCTGGTGCAGGACGAGACGGACGACTCCGTCGGCGACTGGTGGACGCTCGACCAGGCCGTCGTGGTCGGTGCGGCGGGCGGCGACCTCGTCGTCGAGGCCGTCGTGACCGAGGAGCCCCGGATCCCCGCGCGGCCCGTGAAGCCCGAGGTGCTCGTGTTCAACGGGGTCTCCGGTGACGTCATCGGACGGGCCCGGCGCGTGACGGGACCCGACCGGGCGCGCCGCCGGCCGGAGACGCCGCCGCTGCGCCTGCTCGGGTGCGAGCCGTGGGAGCCGCTGCTGAGGCGGATGCGGCGCGAGCGGCACGGCGGTGACGGCGGGCTGCTGCTGCGGGCGCTGGACCGGTCCGGCCGGACGCTGTACGTGGAGGAGGCGGTGTCGGTCGAGGTGAGCGAGTGCCGCCCCTCGCCGCTCGGCGGGGCCCTCGTGGACGTGACCCTGCTGTACGGGGCGCCCGACCCGCGCCCGGCGGCAGCCCGCGCGGCGCGGGACGCCTGGTTCGAGGGGCCGCCGCACGAGCGCAACGCCTGGGCCGGGCTGTCGACCGAGGGGCGGCGGGAGTGGCTGCGGTACACCGAGCCGCGGCCCGGCCCGGACGCGGCGGGCGCGGTGTGCGAGCTGGACGGCCGGTTCGTCACCGACGTGCCGGGGCTGGAGTGCGCCCTGGGCGAGGCGGTCGCCGGGCCGGGTCGCGGCTACGTCCAGTGCTGGGCGGCGCTGCGCGGCTGCCAGTGCGGCGGGGAGGCGGCCCCGGAGCCCTTCACGCTGGTGTGGCACGACGCCGACGTGGCCCGTGAGGCGCTGGCCGGGGTCAGCGTGGACAGCGCCGGGGAGCTGCCGTACGTCGAGAGCGTCGTGACGCTGCTGCGCCGCGTCGGCGTCACGGTCGAGCTGCGCTGAGGGCCCGGAGCGCCACTCGCTCCGGGCCCTCGGTGCACACCCCGGCGGCTCACATGACGCCGAGCCGCTCCAGCAGCGGTTCGCGGTTCCTGCGCCGCTGCACGTACCCGCGCCATCCCGCGAGCGGCACCATCAGCGTCCAGGCCGTGACGCCGATGACGAGGCCGGTGCGGCGGCCGCGCGCGTCCACGTCGGCGGCGTCGGCCAGCGGCACCTCGCCCTCCGGGTCGCGCACGATCTCGATGCGCTGACCGACCCGGTAGCCGGGGTTCGAGCCCCGGTACTCCAGCGGTTCGTCGAGCCGGCCCTGCGGGCCGACGAGGGTGTAGCTGTGGTCGTTGCCGCTGCCCTCGTGGGCGAAGACGAGCACGCTCTCGCGGATCCCGCGCCGTTCCAGCGCGGCCTCGGGGGCGTACTGCACCGAGCCCACCAGGACGAGCAGGGCGGGCACCGCCGACAGCAGCGCCAGCCACCACGCCTGGTGGAGCAGGCGCAGGACGATGACGAAGGCGAGGCTCAGCACGACGCCCACGGCGATCGGGACGGCGTCGTAGCCGAGCGTGACGTACGCCAGGGCGGTGTTGCCGACGGCGATGCCCCAGGCGAACAGCAGCACCAGCAGTGTGCGGAGCAGCATCGACCGCCTGCTCGTACGGTTCCCCTCACTCATGGGAGCAGCGTACGGAACCGGGCCCCCCGCCCCCGCCCCCGGGGTGGCGGGCCGTCGGGCCGTCGGACCGCCAGGGGCTGTCCGCGATGGTGATCACCGGGCTCTCACCAGGCCGCGCGTCCGGATCGTCGTGGCGCGGAGGCGGAGTCCGGCGAGGTGGCTCACTGGCGACTTGTCGTAGCGGGTCACGGTGCCGCGCCACCCCGGCGAGCGGCACCATCAGCGTCCGGGCGGCGACGCCGACGACGAGTGGCGGAGCCAACCACCCGCCACCACACAGCGTGGACCCTTGGCCGGAGGCCGCCGCCCAACAGATCGGCCGCCCCGGCGGACAACGGCCCGGCGCCGTGCGCCGTCTGTGCCCACGTCACCCCGCCCGCGCTCCCGCCAGGCCGAGGCCGCCCCTGCCGGCCAGCCGCCCGCCTCCTTCACTTGCAGAAGGCCCTGCGGGCTCGCCCCACCTACGCCCCCGCCTTGCGGATGGTGCTCAGCGTCCCCGTCGCCCCGACCGACGGCTCGGCAGGGCTGCCGGACATGACCCACCCGAACGCCTCACCCGAGGAGCGGGCCACGGGCGGCCGCGGACACTCGAAGTATGACGGCCGAATATTACGCGGACCGAACGGTCGCAGGCCGAACATCCCCCGTACCGGTAGGAGGTACACGCATGTCCCTCAGGAGCCTCGGATGCGCATCGACGCTGGTCGCCGGCACGCTCGTGCTGCAGACGACACCGGCCCAGGCGGTCGCCGAACGAATCCCGGCGAACACCTGCCCGGCCGCCGACCGGGCGAGAATCGTCTCGACGATCTACGACGCCCTTCCCCCGGGTGACGGCGCCGGCCGCCGGGTGTATCTACGGTGCGGTGTGCACACGGGCCCGAACGCCGGCTACGGGCTGCGGCACATCGACGCGGGCCACGGCCCCGGTCCCCACGTCGACATCAACACGGGGCAGGTCACCCGGTGCATCAGGGCGATCGCCGAGACCTACCGGCCCCGCAACGACGCCGGCCAGTGGGTGTACAGAACCGACCCGGGCAACGCCACACGGTGGCGGCTGGTCATCGATCCCGTGCACAACGAGCGCGGCGTCGTGACCCTGTTCGCCGAGGACAACACCCAGAACGGCTACCGGGACTTCGGCCTCTGTCCCGCCGACGTGCGGTAGCCGCTGGTCGGCCGCGGGCCGTCACCGAGAAACCGCACATCCGGAGGACCTGACCACACGCGAAGAGTCACCAGGGGCGGGCCCTGCCCGCAGTGAAGGGAGTGTTGTCCCATGGTCGATCCCATCGGGCCCACCATGGCCGGCGGAACCCAGAAGGTGGACGACGAGTCAGGGTGGACCGTCACGTTCTACCCCGACGCCAACAACTACGCGCTGATGTCGGAGGGCAAGCCGCCGAGCTTCTACTGGCTGCCGACCCGCCTGTCACTGGCGCGCGACGAGAACAAGGACTACAAGTTCAACCTCACGCGCTTCATCGGGAAGGCGAAGAACCCGCAGGACAAGGACACCGTGGGCGGAGTCCTGAGCCTCACGGTCACCGGCGCGATCCCCTCCGACGTGTGGGAGAGGCTCACGAAGAAGGTCATCGAACAGACGGAGAACAACACCAACGGACTGTGGTGGAGGGAAGGCAGGCTCACACCGCTGTTCCAGCCGGTCATCGTGTCCTCCAACACGGTCAGCCTCTCCAACCTGGCGCTCGGCGAGAACCGCGAACCGGCGGACGCCGCCCAGCCCGGGGACGAACCCATCAAGAACTGGCACTGGGTCCTCCAGGGTGGCGGCAAGGCGTCCCTCGACCCCACCGGCGAGACCGCGTTCGTCGCCCTGGTCGGCAACTATCCCGCGCAACTCCTCTACAAGAGCTTCAAGGGCACGAGCACCGGCATCGTCTTCGCGAGCTCCGCGATGCAACTGCACATGTGGACGCCCAAGGTCAAGCTCACCATCGACTGCGACTGGGAGAAGATCTACAAGCACTTCCAGAGCAAGCTCAACGCGCGCTCCCTGTGGGCCAAGGCCGACATCGACGCGGAGCTCAAGAGCCTGCAGATCGACGGCGCCATCACCGTGGATTTCGTGCTCGACGAGACCATTCCCGGCATGGAGAAGATCTCGGAGACGCTCAAGAACCACTCCGATGTGGTCGTGGAGAAGTTCCTCGAGTACGTCGGGGGCGTCATCTTCGGGCCCGCCCCGGAGAAGGACGGCACCTCGGGCGAGACGTCTTCCAGCGAGAACCCCTGGGGCGTCGAGCTCAAGCTGAAGGCCAGCTGGGATTTCACCAAGCTCAAGCTGAGGTACGAGGAGACGGACCGCATGGCCTATCTCCAGACCAGCGTGACCTCCAGCTCGCTGACCTCGGTCCTGAAGGAAGACGCCGGAAACGATCTGCAGAAGGAGAAGAAGTACTTCCCCGTCGTCTATCTGGACGACTGGCCGGCGCAGCTGGTCAGGATCTGCAAGCCCGTGGCGGCCTGGGCGACCGACGTCTACGACAGCCTGTCGGTGCAGGTCGGCTATCCCGACCAGGACGGCCTGGTCCAGTACGAGCCGCACACCTTCTACCGCCCCGACGACCACCTCACGACGAAGGAGTGGACGTATCGGACTTTCCAGAAGAACAAGTCGGAGGTCAGGAATCCTCCGCCGAACTGGGAACCGGACAGGACGTTCGTCAAGCGCTGGATCCACTTCAAGGAACCCGACCCGATGAACTACCTCACCGTCTTCCACTCGAAATGCACGAAGATCGCGATCGACCCGGAGCCGTACGGCACCGCGCTCAACGACCAGATCGTCGAGGTCCGGGCCGCCTCCAACCAGGTCATGACCGTGCAGATCCGGTTCCTGGTGTCCGCGGCGAAGATGACAAACCGGGTGGTGACGGTCGAGCTCCAACCGGTGGACGAATACGGCAACCCGATCAAGGGCGCCGAGACCGCGACGTTCGACGCGTTCGAGAACGACTACAAACCCACGCGGACCTGGAGAGTCTGCCCGGTCCCCCACGAGAAGAGGAACTACCGCTACAAGGTCACCGTCACCGACTACGGATTCGGCGCCCGCTGGGGCGACGAGGACTGGACGGTCACCGACACTCCGCACCTGAAGGTGAAGATGCCGAAGCAGACGGACCAGGGCGTGTACTTCGAACTCCTGGAGGAGGACGTCCGGCCCCCGCGCCGGCCGGCCCGCACCTGACGACTGCCCGCCCACGGTCAACGGACTGCGACAGCCGCTTCGCAGTCGCGGCCTCCTCCGACCCCGCGGAGGAGGCCGCACAGGTGGCCCGATGATGTCGGGGATGCGGGCGGGACGGGTACTCCACCACGTGGCGCGGGACGTCGCGCGTGGCGACATGGGTGACCGACGTGAAGCCCCTGGTCCAACGGACGACCTCGTGAGAGGGACGTGTCCTGCCAGGGGCTTCACGGCTGTCCGCGACCGGGACCGCCCGCCCGACCCCTCCCGAGCCGAGCAGGGCACCCGGCTGCACGAGGACCAGTGCGCTGGGGGAACCTTCCCCGACGTCACGTCAGGCCATGAGGAGGTACCGGAGAGGGACGAACCTCCCGGCCACGGGGTCGAGGGGTCCACGGGGCTGAGGGCAGCGCGACGACGGGGCGCCGGGCCGTCGGCGGCTACGCCCGCAGGGCAGTGATCAGCCAGGTGAAGGCCGGTGCCTGCGGGGGGAACGGCGGCCGGTCGTCGAGCACCCCGAGGAGCTGCCAGTACCGCTCCACCCGGACGTCGGTGAAGGTCGCCAGGTGGTCGGCGAGCCGGGCACGGTCCACCGGGGCCAGGGCCGGGTCGACGATCCGGTGCAGGACCTCCCTGCCGGCGGCCGACTCCGGGGCGATGCCCTCGCGCACCGCACGGCCGGCGTGTTCGGCGACCAGCGCGGGGTCGGGGCCCTGCGGCCGCGGCTCGGGGCCGGTGCGCGCGCCGGCCACCGCCATCTCCCGCACGCGGGCGCGGAACCCCTCGTCACCGACCAGTTCGGCCAGCTCCACCCAGGCGTCGAGCTGTTCGGGGGTGGGGTCGGTGGGCAGCTCCGCCGGGAGGGCGCGCATGGCGCGGGCGATGTGCCCGCCGGGGCCCTCGGTGGGGAGGCCGTCGAAGGTCGCGTGGACGAAGTCGTCGATGATGCGCTGCCGTTCGTCGGCGGACATCCGGGTCAGTTCGTGCATGAGTCTCATCTCCTCGGTGGTGGTTCCGTGCCGGGCCACCCGCCGCAGCACCGCGCGCCGCACGTGGAGCGTGCGGAGTTCCGCCTCGACGGCGCGCAGGTGCGCCGCGGCCACGTCGTGGACGGTGACCTGCCGGGCCAGCACCCGGCGGACCGTGTCGAGGTCCAGGCCCAGTTCGCGCAGGGTGCGGACCAGGTCGAGGCGGGCCACGGCGTCGGGGTCGTAGAGCCGGTAGCCGCCCGTGGAGCGGTCGGTCGGCTCGACGACGCCGTTGTCGGACCAGAAGCGGATGGTGCGCACCGGCAGTCCGGTGCGGCGGGCGAGCTCGCCGATCGTCAACAGGGCGGCGCGATCGCTCACGGGATCCATCGTCGACCTTCCAGCGGGTGGAGACTCAAGTCGCTCGTGGGAACGGTGGGAGGAACACGGCGCCGGTACCGCCGGGCCGTCCCTCGTCGGGCGGTCACGGTCCGGTCGGCGCGCGGCGCGGATCACCGCCCCTCACGCGGCGGCACGCCTCGGCGTAGGCGGCGACGAGCGGCCGGTGCCGGTCCTCGACGCGCCAGGCCAGCGCGTACCGGGTGGGGGCGAGGTCGCGGACGGGTCGGGTGGTGACGCCGCCGAGCGAGACGAGCGGGGCGTTGCCCTCGGCGACGAGGACGACGCCCAGACCCGCGACGAGCGCCTCGTAGGTCTCCTCGGTGCCGGCGACCTCCGCGCCGACGCGGGGCGGGCGGCCCCCGCGGGCGTCGACGGCGAGCCAGTGGTCGCGCAGCGGCCCGGCAGCGGCGGGTAGGGCGAGGAACGGCTCGTCGGCCAGGTCGGCGAAGTCGAGCGCCGCCCGGCCCGCCAGGGGGTGGGTGTCCGGCAGGGCGACCAGGCGGGGCTCCTCGGCGACCACCGTCCACGCGTACCGCTCCGGGTCGGGCAGGGGCAGCCAGACGAACGCCACGTCGCTGGTGGCATCGGCGAGCCCGGCCGTCGGATCGTCCCAGGGGACCTGCCGCAACCGCAGGGACGCGCCGGGGTGGGCGGCGGTGAACCGGGAGCGGATCGCCGGCAGCAGGCCGCCGCGTCCGGGGCTGGTGCTCATCCCGACGCGGAGCGTGGCGCGCGCGGCGGCCTCGGCGGCGCGGACGGCGGCGGCCGCGTCGTCCCAGGCGGCGAGGGCGCGCCGGGCGTGCGGCAGCAGCGCCTCCCCCGCGGGGGTGAGGGACACGCCCCGCGGGTCGCGCCGGAACAGCTCTGTCCCCAGCTGCCGTTCCAGGGCGCGGACCTGTTTGCTCAGGGCCGGCTGCGACACGTGGAGCCGCTGCGCGGCACGGGTGAAGTGCAGCTCGTCGGCGACCGTCACGAAGTACCTGAGTTCCCGCCCGTGGACGTCCATGCCCATCGGCTATCACGACGGATCTTGGACGAGCAACTCCCCTACCGCGCACAGTGGTTGCGTCAGACAGGACCAGGGAGGGATCGTCGTGGACAAGGTGTGGCTGATCACGGGTGCGACAAGCGGGTTCGGTCGGGCGATCGCCGAGGCGGCGGTCGCGGACGGGGACGTGGTGGTGGGGGCGGCCAGGCGGCCGGACGTACTCGACGACCTGGTCGCCGCCCATCCGGACCAGGTGGAGGCGGTACGGCTGGACGTGACGGACACGACGGCGGTGGAGGCGGTCGTCGCCGACGTCGTGGCGCGGCACGGGCGCGTGGACGTCCTCGTCAACAACGCGGGCCGTACGCACGTGGGGGCCTTCGAGGAGACGACGGAGGCGGAGCTGCGCGACCTGTTCGACCTGCACGTGTTCGGTCCGGCGGCGCTGGTGCGGGCGGTGCTGCCGCACATGCGCGGGCGCCGGTCGGGCGCGGTGGTGCAGATGAGCAGCATGGGCGGACAGATGTCGTTCGCGGGCTTCTCGGCCTACAGCGGGACGAAGTTCGCGCTGGAGGGCATGTCCGAAGCGCTCGCGGACGAGGTGCGGGAGTACGGCGTCAAGGTGCTCGTCGTGGAGCCCGGGGCCTTCCGGACGGCGCTGTTCGACGGTGCGAGCGCGAGTGCGGAGTCGGAGGCGTACGCGGCGTCGGTCGGGGCGACGCGCCGGATGATCGCCGAGGGGGCGGGCCGGCAGCCGGGCGACCCGGCCAAGGCGGCGTCCCTGGTCCTGGCGGCGCTCGCGGCTCCGGAGACACCGCTGCGGCTGCCGCTCGGCGATGACGCGGTGACGGCGGTGCTCGGCCACCTCGACCAGGTGCGCTCCGAGGTCACGGCGTGGGAGGGGCGCACCCGGGCGACGGCCTTCGCGGACGCGGAGGTGTGACGGGGGCGTGCGCCGGAGCACCGGAGGACGGGCGCTCCGGCGCCGTCCGGCGGACCGGGGGCGGGCCGGCGCGGGAAACACGGGGTTGACGTCCGCTTAACGAACATGACTTTTCAGGCAACGGACGACTTCCGGCCAACTTCTTGACGCGGTCCTGACAGGGCGCGCACTCCAGTGCGACTCTTCCCCCGTTCTTGCTCCGCCAGCTCTGTTTGCACCGCCCGGGGACACACCCAGGTCCCCGGTACCCCCCTCGCAAAAGGAGTCCGCGTGAGATCCACGCCAAGCCGTCGCGCGACCGCGACGGGCGCTCTGATAGCCGCCGCCGCCATGTTCGCCGTGGGCGTCCAGACCGGACCCGCCTCCGCCGGCGCCGCATGGGGCACCGCGGCCCCGAAGGGCCAGGCCGCCGGCCAGGCCGATCCGGGCGCCCTCCCCGCCGACCTCTCCCCCGCCCAGCGCACCGCGCTCATCCGCGCGGCCGACGCGGGCAAGGCCGAGACCGCGAAGGAACTGGGTCTCGGCGCCCAGGAGAAGCTCGTCGTCCGCGACGTGACGCAGGACCGGGACGGCACGACGCACACGCGCTACGAGCGCACGTACGCCGGCCTGCCGGTCCTCGGCGGCGACCTCCTCGTCACGGAGACGAAGGCGGGGAGGACCGAGGCGGTCGCCAAGGCCGCCCGCGCGGAGCTGAAGAACGTCGACCTCAGCGCCGACGTCGCTCCGGCCGCGGCCGAGAAGCAGGCGCTCGGCGCCGCCCGCGCCGAGGGCTCGAAGGCCACCGAGGCGCAGCAGGCTCCCCGCAAGGTGGTGTGGCTCGCCCAGGGCAAGCCCGTCCTCGCGTACGAGACCGTCGTGGGCGGACTCCAGCACGACGGCACCCCCAACGAGCTGCACGTGGTCACCGACGCCGCGACCGGCGCCAAGCTGTACGAGTGGCAGGCCGTCCACAACGGGACCGGCAACACCCAGTACAGCGGCCAGGTCACCCTGGGCAGCGCCCAGTCAGGCAGCAACTTCACGCTGACCGACACCGCGCGCGGCAGCCACAAGACGTACAACCTCAACCGCGGCACCTCCGGCACCGGGACGCTCTTCTCCGGCTCCGACGACGTCTGGGGCGACGGCACGCCGACCAACCTGGAGACCGCGGGCGCCGACGCCCACTACGGCGCGGCCCTCACCTGGGACTACTACAAGAACGTGCACGGCCGCTCCGGCATCCGGGGCGACGGCGTCGGCGCGTACTCGCGCGTCCACTACGGCAACAACTACGTCAACGCCTTCTGGCAGGACAGCTGCTTCTGCATGACGTACGGCGACGGCTCCGGCAACGCCAAGCCGCTCACGTCCATCGACGTCGCCGCGCACGAGATGACGCACGGCCTGACCTCGGTCACGGCCAAGCTCGTCTACAGCGGCGAGTCCGGCGGCCTCAACGAGGCGACGTCCGACATCTTCGCCGCCGCGGTCGAGTTCCACGCGAACAACGCCAAGGACGTCGGCGACTACCTCGTCGGCGAGAAGATCGACATCCGCGGCAACGGCACCCCGCTGCGCTACATGGACAAGCCGAGCAAGGACGGCTCGTCCAAGGACGCCTGGTACTCGGGCATCGGCAGCATCGACGTCCACTACTCCTCGGGCCCGGCGAACCACTGGTTCTACCTGCTCTCCGAGGGCAGCGGCACCAAGACGATCAACGGCGTCGCCTACGACTCGCCGACCTCCGACGGGCTGCCCGTCACCGGCATCGGCCGCGACAAGGCCGCGCTGATCTGGTTCAAGGCGCTCACCACCAAGTTCACCAGCACCACGAACTACGCGGGCGCCCGCACCGGCACGGTCGCCGTCGCCACCGAGCTGTACGGCGCCGGCAGCGCCGAGGTCAAGGCCGTCGAGCACGCCTGGGCCGGCGTCAACGTCGGGGCCCGCCCCGGCGGCGGCGACCCGGGCACGGGCAAGGTCTTCGAGAACACCGCGGACGTCTCCATCCCGGACAACGGCGCCGCCGTCACCTCGACCGTCGACGTCACCGGCGTCGCGGGCAACGCCCCCTCCGCCCTCAAGGTCGACGTCGACATCGTCCACACCTGGCGCGGTGACCTGGTCGTCGACCTGGTCGCCCCGGACGGCTCGGTCTACAACCTGAAGCCGTACAGCTCGTCCGACTCGGCCGACAACGTGAAGGCGACCTACACGGTCAACGCCTCCAGCGAGGTCGCCAACGGCGCCTGGAAGCTCCGCGTCCAGGACCGGGCCGCGCAGGACACCGGCTACATCAACGGGTTCAAGCTCACCTTCCCGTAGCCGACCGCCCGGTGACGGGCACACCGCCCGGTGACGGGCACCGCCACCCCCCACGGATGCAGAGGCCGCCGTCCCCCTCGGGACGGCGGCCTCCGCGCGTACCCGGGGACGGCGGCCTCCGCGCGTGTCCGGCGCCGCACCACCACCGCCCGCCCACCGGGGCCGGGCCGGCGGACTCCTCCCGCGGTACCGGTCGGGATCCGCCGTACGGCCGAGGCGGCCCGGGACCGCAGGACGATGCCGCCGGGGCGGGCGGCACGGCAGGCTGGCCCCGGGCCCGTCGCCCCCCACGAGGGGAGGGGGCGACGGCCCGGGGCGCCGCTCAGCGCAGCAGGACGCCCGCGCCCTCGCCCGGCGACTCCGCCGGCAGCGCCACCAGCCCCAGGTCCGCCCCGGCGGCGAGCAGCCGGTGCGCGGGCAGCACCCGCACGGTGTAGCCGAACGGGCCGGTGCGGTCCAGGCTCAGCGGACCCTCGTACACCCAGCGGCCCTGCTGGTCGGGACCGCCGCCGCCGGCCGGCTTCAGCGGGAAGGTCCGGGCGTCGGCGAGCGCGTCCCGCGTGTCCACCCGGCCCGCGACCGCCTGCACCTCCACGTCCTCCGGCTGCAGCTCCCCGAGGGTGACCCGGACCCGCAGCGCGAGCGTGGCGCCCAGCTCGGCGACCTCGCTGCTCTCGTCCGCCTCCACGTGGTCGACGGCCACGCCCGGCCAGGCCGCGCGGACCCGGGCCTTCCAGGCGGCCAGCTCACGCGCCCCGTCCAGGTCCAGCGACCGGTGGGCCCGCGCCGCCGGCGTGTACAGCCGCTCGACGTACTCGCGCACCATGCGCCCCGCCACCACCTTGGGGCCGAGCGAGGTGATGGTGCGGCGGACCATCTCGATCCACCGCTCGGGCAGGCCGTTCGCCCCCCGGTCGTAGAAGCGCGGCGCGACCCGCTGTTCGATCAGGTCGTACAGGGCGTGCGCCTCCAGGTCGTCGCGGCGCTCCTCGTCGGTGGTCGGACCGTCGGCGGTGGGGATCTCCCAGCCGAAGTCCGGGTCGTACCACTCGTCCCACCAGCCGTCCCTCACCGAGAGGTTGAGGCAGCCGTTCAGCGCGGCCTTCATGCCGCTCGTGCCGCACGCCTCCAGCGGGCGCAGCGGATTGTTGAGCCACACGTCGCACCCCGGGTAGAGCTTCCGCGCCATCCCCATGCCGTAGTCCGGCAGGAAGACGATGCGGTGGCGGACCCGCGGGTCGTCGGCGAAGCGGACCATCTCCCGCACCAGCCGCTTGCCCCCGTCGTCGGCCGGGTGCGCCTTGCCCGCGACGACGATCTGGACGGGCCGGGTCGGGTGCAGCAGCATCTCGCGGAGCCGGTCGCGGTCGCGGAGCATCAGCGTGAGCCGCTTGTAGGACGGCACCCGGCGGGCGAAGCCGATCGTGAGGACGTCCGGGTCGAGGACCCCGTCGATCCAGCCGAGCTCCGCCGACCCGGCGCCGCGCTCCCGCCAGGAGGCCCACAGCCGGGTCCGCACCTCGTGCACCAGCTGCTCGCGCAGCTCGCGGCGGAGCTCCCAGACGGCGGCGTCGTCGATCTCGGCGAAGGCGTCCCAGCGCTCCGATCCGCCCACGCTGAGGGCGTCCTCGGCCCGCTGGGCGCCGATCCTGCGGGCGCCCAGCCGGAGCACCTCGGGCGCCACCCAGGTGGGGGCGTGGACGCCGTTGGTGATGGAGGTGATCGGCACCTCCTCCGCGTCGAAGCCGGGCCACAGCCCGGAGAACATCGAGCGGCTCACCGAGCCGTGCAGGGTGGAGACGCCGTTGGCGCGCTGGGCGAGGCGCAGCCCCATGACGGCCATGTTGAAGACGTGCGGCTCGCCGCCCGGGTACGTCTCGCGGCCCAGCTGGAGGAGGCGCGTGACGTCCACGTCCGGGAGCTCGGCGCCGGGGCCGAAGTGGCGGGCGACGAGGTCGCGGTCGAAGCGGTCGATGCCGGCGGGCACGGGCGTGTGCGTGGTGAACACCGTCCCGGCCCGCACGGCCTCCAAGGCGGCGTCGAAGTCGGTGCCCTGGTCGGTCAGCTCCCTGATGCGCTCCAGGCCCAGGAAGCCGGCGTGGCCCTCGTTGGTGTGGAACACCTCCGGGGCGGGGTGGCCGGTGAGGGCGCAGTACGCCCGTACGGCCCGGACACCCCCTATTCCCAGGAGCATCTCCTGCAGGAGCCGGTGCTCGCTGCCCCCGCCGTAGAGCCGGTCGGTGACGTTCCGCTCGCCCGGCCCGTTCTCCTCGACGTCCGAGTCGAGCATGAGGAGCGGGACCCGGCCGACCTGCGCCACCCACACGTGGGCGAAGAGGGAGCGGCCGCCCGGCAGGGCGAGGGAGATCCGGACCGGGGTGGCGTCGGGGCGGCGCAGCAGCGTCAGGGGCAGCTCGTTGGGGTCGAGGAGCGGGTAGTGCTCCAGCTGCCAGCCGTCACGGGAGAGCGACTGGCGGAAGTAGCCGTGCCGGTAGAGCAGGCCGACGCCGACCAGCGGGACGCCGAGGTCGCTGGCGGCCTTGAGGTGGTCCCCGGCGAGGATGCCGAGGCCGCCGGAGTACTGGGGCAGCGCGGCGGTGACGCCGAACTCCGGGGAGAAGTAGGCGACGGCCGCGGGGGGTTCGTCGCCGCCCCCCTCCGCGTGGTTCTGGTACCAGCGGCGGCCGCGCAGATAGTCGTCGAGGTCGTCGGCGGCGGCGGTCAGGCGGCGCAGGAACCGCCGGTCGCGGGCGAGTTCGCCGAGCCGCGCGGCGGAGACGGTGCCGAGGAGCCGCACCGGGTCGCCGCCGGCCGCGCGCCACCCCTCGGGGTCGACGGCCTGGAACAGCTCTCGGGTCTCGGCGTGCCAGGACCAGCGCAGGTTCCGCGCGAGGTCGCTGAGGGGTCGGAGGGGTTCGGGCAGGACGGGGCGGACGGTGAACCGACGGATGGCCTTCACGTGTTCCACCTTCGCAGGCGAGGTACGTACAGTGGCGGACCCACCACGGTATGCGTCCGCCGTTCCGGGACGACGGTAGTGCCACGGCGCCGCGCGCGGCCATGGCGCACGGCGCACGTGGCACTGGGGGCGCACTCAGGGGCGCGCGCGTACCGGCGTGTCGCCCGGACGGCTGCGCGCGGCCGCCAGGTCCCGCACCGGCACGGCGTACGGGGTCCCCCGGTTGACCGCCTCCGGGTCGAACGCGCCCGTGGCGGCGTACCGCGCGGCGATGGCGCGGCGTTCCTCCGGGGGGACGACGGCGTCGGCGTCGGTGAACCCGCCGGGGGCCCGCTCGTGGGCCAGGTGGATGACGGCCTCGGGCCCCAGGCGCCGGTTGGCGAGCTGGAGCTCCGTCATCGCCGGCCGCCGGTGCGCGTCGTAGGCGGCGAGGGCCTCCACCGGGTCGCGGTGGACCGCCAGGGCGTGCGCGAGGGCCCGCGCGTCGACGATCGACTGGGTGGCGCCATTGGAGCCGGTCGGGTACATGGCGTGGGCCGCGTCCCCGACGAGGGTGGTGCGGCCGTGGCTCCAGCGGCCGAGGGGCTCGCGGTCCACCATGGGGTACTCGTACGCGCCGTCGGCCGCGCGCAGGACCTCCGGGACGCTGACCCCGCCGAACTCCCAGCCGGCGTAGTGGTCGAGGAACCGCTCGACCGGGACCGGCCGGTTCCAGTCGCCCAGGAACCGCTCGTCCACGGCGTCGGCCGGCATGGCCAGCGCCCAGTTGACGAGGACCCCGGGGCGGCGCGGGGACGGCTCGGTCATCGGGTAGACGACCGCCTTCTGTCGGTCGTCGCCCGCCACCAGCATGAACGGCTCGGTGCGGTGGGCGTCCATCGGCGACACGCCCCGCCACACCAGCACGCCGTTCCACGGCGGCTCGCCCTCGTCCGGATGGAGCGCGGACCGCACCGCCGAGCGGATGCCGTCCGCGCCGACCAGCACGTCCGGTTCGAGGTGGGTCACGGCCCGCACCCCACCGGAGCAGTGCTCGATCCGCACGCGCGGCCGGGCGCCGCCGGGCGGTTGCTCCACCCCGGTGACGCGGGCGCCGGTGACGAGCGTGCCGGGGCCGAGGCGCTCCTCCACGGCGTCGGCCAGCACGCGCTGGAGGTGCGCGCGGTGCACGGACAGCTGCGGCCAGCGGTAACCGGCGCGCAGACCGCGCTCCTCACGGGCGATCAGGGCGCCGCAGCGGTGGTAGTAGCGCAGCTCGCGGGTGCGGACCGCGTCGGCCTCCAGCCGGTCGAGCAGGCCGAGCGCGTCGAGCTCCCGCACGGCGTTGGGCATGAGGTTGAGTCCCGCGCCGAGGGGCCGCAGCCCGGGCGCGGCCTCCACGACGGTGACCCGCCCGTGGCCGGCGGCGTGCAGCGCGAGCGCCGTGGTGAGCCCGGCGACGCCGCCGCCCGCGACGAGGATGTCGGGGGACGTGTCGCGCAGGGCGCAGCGCGCGGCAGCCCGCCGGGCGGGGGTGTCGGGGCGGACGCCCGCGCCGCCGCCGAGGGTGGCGTCCTCGACGGCGCCCGGGGTGGTGACCGGGGCGGACGTGGTGCCGGGGGTCGGGTCGGGGGTGGCGTGCGGGGCGGGAGGGCCGTCGGTGGCGCCGCCCGGGGCGGGGGCCCTGTCGGCGGAGGCCCTGTCGGCGGGGGTCCTGTCGGCGGTCGCGGGCCGGACCGGGGTCGGCGTCCGGTCGGTGCTCGCGGGCGTGGCCGGGGCGGGGGTCCCGTCCGGGGCGGGGGTCCCGTCCGGGGCGGGGGTGCCGTCCGGGGTGGGGGCGCCGTCCGCGGTGCGGGGGGTGCCCGGGGTGCGGGGGGTGCTGTCCGGGGTGGGGTGCGGAGTCATCTCCGTGGTCCTCTCAGGCGGCCGGGGTGCGGGGCGGGACCGTGGCGCGGCGGACCAGGTTCTCGTTGTCCCGGGTCAGGTCGAGGACCGCGCGGAGCAGGGCCACCGGGGCGCCGCCGCTTCCCGTCTCGTACAGGCGCAGGTCGTCGTGGTACGCCTTGCGGGCGATGCCGAGGTGACGGGCGCGGAAGGTCTTCAGCAGCCGCAGCACCCGCGCCAGGGACACGGCGGCGGCGGTGAGGGCGGCGGGTGTCCGGTGCCCGCTCTCCCAGCTGAGCGCGGCGGTGAGCTTGCCCACGGCGGAGACGCCGCCGCGGTGCCGGGCGTGGAAGGCCCGCCAGGACGGCAGGCTGTACCGCACGGACTCGTCGAGGAAGGCGTCGTACCGGCGGTCCGGGCGGTCGCTCTGCCAGAGCGTCAGGTCGACCAGCCAGAGCGGGACCTGTGCGGCGGCCGGGCCGAGGTACTCGCGGCCCGCGACGTCGATCCCCTCGAAGTACGGGCGCAGCGTGCGGGCGAAGAACTCGGACGCGACGTGGGCGACGGTGAAGTCGATCGAGTCGACCATGGACTGGACGTGCTGTGCGGTGCGGTCCAGTGCGCAGGCGAAGCCCGGGTCGTACGGTTCGAGGCGGGCCAGCTCCCCGCAGGTGCCGAGAGCGGCGACGAGGCCCGGGAAGACCATCCGGACGGCGTCCTGGAGGTGGGCCTCCGTCTCCGATCCGGTGTAGCTGCGGCGGCGCCGGCCGAGCGGGTTCCAGGTCGTGTAGTGGTGGACCGTGTCGCGCGGCACCATGTCGGTGCGGCGGGCCAGCTCCTCCAGGACGGGCAGGACCTCCGGCACCGCGGCGACGGGCTCGGTGCCGTGGCGTTTGAGGGAGCCGAGGAGCACCCCCAGGTCCCGCATCCCGGCCAGGGCCTCCACGACGCTCCACCCGGCGACCCGGTCGAGGTCGGGGACGAGGGCGCGCAGGGCGACGGTGAGGGCGGCGGTGTCCGCGTCCCGGTTGATGCCGGGGACGGCGGCGAGGACCGCGTCGGCGCCGAGCGGGTCGGCGGCGCGTATCTCGGCGATGCGGTAGCGCGGTTCGGCGCAGGTGACGAGTCCTGGCTCGACGACGTCGTACAGGCTCAACGGAAGGCCCCTCTCGGGCGGGTGTGGCGGGTGTGGACGGGGTGTCGCGGTCGACCCTCGGGCGGACCGCGGCGGGGGGGGCGGTGCGGCGCGTGCGCCCCGCCGGGCCGCCCGGCGTCACCGCGGGGCGCCCACCCGGCCCTGGCGCGGGGTGGCCGCCGGTACGGGGGCGGGCGGGCGCGGCCGCCCGGGGCGCGCGGCGGCCGCCGCGCGGGCGGCGCCGGCCGGCGGGGCCGTGCGCGAGCAGGGGGTCCGCGCGGGCGGCGCCGCCCGTCCGGGGGTACGGACGCGAGCGGCGGCGGAGGCCGCGGGGACGGCGGCGGGAGCCGCGGGGGCGGCCGGGGCCACGGGGGCGGCGCAGGTGGTGGCCGCCGCGTGGGCGGCGTGGTCGCCGCCCGTGCGCGGGGGGCCGTCGCCGGGGGGTGGGGGCGCGGCGCCGGTGGCCGCCGGGGCCGCGGTCAGGGGCGGCGGGACGCGGGCGTGCGGTGCCCGCGCCGTACCCGCCCCCGGCACGTCACCGCTCCCGGCGGGCCGGCGGGAGCGGCGAGGCCGCCGTGGCACGCGGGGCGGAGCACGGGGAGGCACCGGCGGCGGCCGCCGCGCCGGGCACGCCGTCGGGCCCCGTCGCGCGGCCGTCGCGTCGCGACTGCGAGTAATCCTGACCCGACCTGGTCACCATGTCTCCTCCGCGGAACGGCTGCGCCCTGCAGAGCCTGTCCGCCCCCGGCCACCTGCGGCAATGAACGACCGTCCAGCGGTCCTTAAGAACCGGCCAGCCTTCGCGGACCGTTGCGACCGGAATGTTCCCGTACGGGGGGAGCGGCGCGCCCGGCCGGGGCGGCGCCACGCGACCGCCGGCCCGGACCGGGGCCGGGTCACGCGACGGTCGCCGCGTGCGACCGGTACTCCCCCGGGGTCTTGCCGAACCACTTGCGGAAGGCCAGGTGGAAGCCGACCGCGCTCTGGTACCCCACGCGCTGCGGCACGGCCGACTGCGGCAGCGAGGTCTCGCACAGCAGCCGGGCCGCCTCCTGCATCCGCCGCCCCGTCAGGTGACGGGCGGGGGCCTCGCCGACGAGCTCGCGGAAGGCGGCGGTGAAGGCCGAGCGGGACATGCCGACCTCGCGGGCGAGGGACTCGATCGTCCAGGGTTCGGCGAACCGGGTGGCGATCATGACCATGGCGCGGCTGATGCCCGGGTGGTGCAGGACGGGCAGGACGCCCGGCTTCTCGGTGAGGTCGCGCAACAGGGGCCGGAGCGCCAGGACGAGCGCCATCTCGAAGGCGCGCAGGGTGATGAGCCGGTCACCGGGCCCGGTGGGCCGGTCGGGTGAGGCGAGCAGCCGCAGCGTGTCGCGCAGCAGGGGCTCCCGGTCCACCTGGGTGGTGTCGAGGACGAGGGCCCAGGGCAGCGCGCGGTACAGGCCGGACGCGGCGCTGGAGTCGTAGTGCAGTCCGGCGCACAGCAGCCGGGTCTCGGGGCCCTCGCCGCCGAAGCTGATCGCGCCGGAGGTGCCGGGCTGGCGTTCGGGCAGGACCGTCCGCAGGGGGACGCACTGCCGGTCGGGCCGGTCGGAGAGGCGGTGGGCCGCGCCGGTCGGGAAGACGGCGAGGTCGCCGGTGACCAGCCGCTGCGGGGGGTGTTCGGTGCCGCTGATCCAGCAGTCCCCCTCGACGACGTAGTGCAGGACCGCGCAGCTGCGCTCGGCGTCGCCCTCGATGGCCCAGGGCGCCCGCACGTGCCAGCGGCTGTCGAAGACACCGGTGAGCCGCAGTGGTTTCAGCAGTTCGCTCAGGAGGTCGTCGCCGTCGTTCTCGGTCGTGTCCATGGACGATCCTTCAACCCCCGCCCCGGTTTGTTAATTGATCGGCCAAAGCCGCCGCCGCCAGCCTGAAAGGTGCCGTCCAGGCAGCAGAGACACCCTATCGAAGGGCCCTTCAGCCATATGTCCGATCACATTCCGATGCGCGTCGCCGTGGTGGGGGCGACCGGATTCCAGGGCGGCGCCGTGGCCCGCCTCCTGGCCGAGCGCGGCCACCGCGTACGGACCCTGTCGCGCCGCCCCGAGGGGGACCGGCCACCGCTGCCGGGGATCGCCTGCGCCTCCGGCGACCTGGGCCGGGCGGAGGACGTCCGGGCGCTCTTCGAGGGCGCGACGCACGCCGCCGTGACGATGCCGCTCGTGTACGACGCGGAGCGCGTCGCCCGGTACGCGCGGAACGTCGCCGCGGCCGCCCGCGAGGCCGGGGTGCGCCGGATCGTCTACAACGCCAACACCCGCGTCCCGGCCCGGCCCACCCGGACGGCGGCGTTCGAGACGCGGCGGGCCGTCGAGGAGGCGCTGCGCGGGAGCGGGGTGCCGCTGGTGGTGGTGCGCCCGCCGGTCTACCTCGACAACCTCTTCAGCCCCTGGAACGGCCCGGCCCTGGTCGACGACGGCGTCCTCGCCTACCCGCTGCCCGCGCACACCCCGACGGCCTGGCTCTCCCACGAGGACCTGGCGGAGGCGGTGTGCGCGGCGCTCGCCGCGGACGGCGTCGAGGGGCGCGTCCTCGACGTCGGCGGCGCCCTGAGCCTGACGGGTGACGACCTGGCGGCGGCCTTCGCCCGCGGCCTGGGGCGCTCGGTGCGGTACGTGCCCCTGGACCCGGCGGTCTTCGAGGAGCGCCTCGCCGGGGTGCTGGGCGCCGGGGCGGCGGCGGGCGTCGCCGGGCTGTACCACCACATGGCGTCAGGGGCCGACCCCGATCTGATGGCGGGTGACGGCGGCGCCGCGGCACGGCTGCTGGGGGTGCGTCCGGGACCGGTCGAGGACTGGGTGGCCCGCCGACCGTGGCAGATCTGGGCCGGGGAGGCGACCGGGGCGGGGAGATGAATCCGGCCCTTGTCGGAGCGGCCCGAACGGCCGCCTGACACTCCCGACCTGCGGACCGACCCCGCGATTCCATCGAACGGGGTCGGTTCTCGGCTGTCTGGCCGGACGGCTTTTCGGGCGGACAGGTGTGAAACCCGCTGATTGCGCACCCGAAGGGGGTGGGAAGGCTCCTCCGGTACCCCGCCCACCCGAGTGAACCCGGAGAGGAGCGGTGATGCCTGCGCCGCGCCACGCGTCAACGGAGCAGTTACAAAGAGCGATACCCCGTAAGCAACCCTCAGGTGATGCTGTGAACCCGCTGATTGGTCGCATTCCCGTCCTGGACCTCTCCCCGATCGTCGACTGCGGCAGGAGGCCCGCGAAGGCGGTGGCCGGTGAGACCTTCCAGGTCTCGGCCACGGTCTTCCGCGAGGGTCACGACGCGGTCGGCGCCGACGTGGTCCTCACGGACCCGTCGGGGCGGACCGGCCCGTTCACCCCCATGAGAGAGCTGGCGCCCGGCACCGACCGGTGGGGCGCCGAGGTGACCCCCACCTGCGAGGGCCGCTGGACGTACCACGTCGAGGCGTGGAGCGACCCGGTCGCGACCTGGCGCCACCAGGCCGGCATCAAGGTGCCCGCGGGGATCGACACGGAGCTGGTCCTGACCGAGGGCGCCGCCCTCCACGAGCGGGCCGCCGAAGGGGTGCCGAAGGACGAGGGCCGCGAGGCCGTCCTCGCCGCCGTCGACGCGCTGCGCGACACGCGCCGCGCCCCCGCGCAGCGGCTCGCCGCCGCGCTCGCCACCGAGGTCCGCGACGCCCTGGACCGCCACCCGCTGCGCGAACTGGTCACCGTCTCCAAGCGGTTGCCGCTGCTCGTCGAGCGGGAGCGGGCGCTGTACGGGTCCTGGTACGAGATGTTCCCGCGGTCCGAGGGCGCCTACCGCGACGCCGGCGGACGGCTGGTGTCGGGCACGTTCCGCACGGCCGCCGACCGGCTCCCGGCGATCGCGGCGATGGGCTTCGACGTGGTGTACCTGCCACCGATCCACCCGATCGGCGGCACGCACCGCAAGGGCCCGAACAACACCCTGGAGGCCGGCCCGGACGACCCGGGCGTGCCGTGGGCCATCGGATCGGCCGACGGCGGCCACGACGCCGTCCACCCGGACCTCGGCACGATCGAGGACTTCGACGCGTTCGTCGCCCGCGCCCGTGACCTGCGGCTGGAGGTGGCGCTGGACTTCGCGCTCCAGTGCTCGCCGGACCACCCGTGGGTGAAGCGGCACCCGGCCTGGTTCCACCACCGGGCGGACGGCACCATCGCGTACGCCGAGAACCCGCCGAAGAAATACCAGGACATCTACCCGATCGCCTTCGACAAGGACATGCGCGGCCTCGTCCGCGAGACCGTGCGGGTGCTGCGGTACTGGATGGCGCACGGGGTGCGGATCTTCCGCGTGGACAACCCGCACACCAAGCCGGTGGTGTTCTGGCAGAAGGTGATCGCCAACGTCAACCGCACGGACCCGGACGTGATCTTCCTGGCGGAGGCGTTCACCCGACCCGCGATGATGCGCACGCTCGGCGCGATCGGCTTCCAGCAGTCGTACACGTACTTCACCTGGCGCAACACCAAGCAGGAGCTGACCGAGTACCTGACGGAGCTGTCGACGGAGTCCGCCGCCACCATGCGGCCGAACCTCTTCGTCAACACCCCCGACATCCTGCACGCCTACCTCCAGCACGGCGGCCGGCCGGCCTTCGAGGCCCGCGCGGTGCTGGCGGCCACGCTGTCGCCGACGTGGGGCGTGTACGCCGGGTACGAGCTGTGCGAGAACACCCCGGTCCGGGAGGGCAGCGAGGAGTACCTCGACTCGGAGAAGTACCAGCTGCGCCCCCGCGACTGGGCGGCGGCCGAGCGGGAGGGCCGCAGCATCGCCCCGCTCATCACCGCGCTGAACCGGCTGCGGCGCCGCCACCCGGCGCTGCGGCGGCTACGGAACCTGCGCTTCCACCCCGTCGACAACGACGCGATCATCGCGTACAGCAAGCGGACGGGTTCGAACGTTGTTCTGGTGGTCGTGAACCTCGACCCCCACCACACCCAGGAAGCCACGGTTTCGTTGAACATGCCGGATCTCGGCCTCGACTGGCACGAGACCGTACCGGTGCGCGACGAGCTCACCGGCGAGACATATCACTGGGGCAGGACCAACTACGTGCGCCTGGAGCCGGGCGTATCGCCCGCGCACGTGTTCGTGGTGTGCCGGGGATCCGGGGGCTGCCCCCCTGATCAGCACGGTTCGGTCCTGCGACCGTCTCCCCCGATCGGAGGGTCACCCACATCATGACCGTCAACGAGCCCGTCCACGACACGTTCGAGGACACACCCGCCAAGGACCGGGACCCCGACTGGTTCAAGCGGGCCGTGTTCTACGAGGTGCTGGTCCGCTCCTTCCAGGACAGCAACGGCGACGGCATCGGCGACCTCAGGGGCCTCACGGCCAAACTGGACTACCTGCAGTGGCTCGGCGTCGACTGCCTGTGGCTGCCGCCGTTCTTCAAGTCGCCGCTGCGCGACGGCGGTTACGACGTGTCGGACTACACGGCGGTACTGCCGGAGTTCGGCGACCTCGCGGACTTCGTCGAGTTCGTGGACGCCGCGCACCAGCGCGGCATGCGGGTGATCATCGACTTCGTCATGAACCACACCAGCGACCAGCACCCGTGGTTCCAGGAGTCCCGCGCCCACCCCGACGGCCCGTACGGCGACTACTACGTCTGGGCGGACGACGACAAGCAGTACCAGGACGCGCGGATCATCTTCGTCGACACCGAGACGTCGAACTGGACCTTCGACCCGGTGCGCAAGCAGTACTACTGGCACCGGTTCTTCTCGCACCAGCCGGACCTGAACTACGAGAACCCGGCCGTGCAGCAGGAGATCCTCTCCGCGCTGCGGTTCTGGCTGGACCTGGGCATCGACGGCTTCCGCCTCGACGCCGTGCCGTACCTCTACCAGGAGGAGGGCACCAACTGCGAGAACCTCCCGGAGACCCACGCCTTCCTCCAGCGGGTCCGCAAGGAGATCGACGCCGCCTACCCCGACACCGTGCTGCTCGCCGAGGCCAACCAGTGGCCGGAGGACGTCGTCGACTACTTCGGCGACTTCGCCGGCGGCGGCGACGAGTGCCACATGGCGTTCCACTTCCCGGTGATGCCGCGCATCTTCATGGCGGTGCGCCGGGAGTCCCGCTACCCCGTCTCCGAAGTCCTGGCCAAGACCCCGGCGATCCCGGCGAACTGCCAGTGGGGCATCTTCCTGCGCAACCACGACGAGCTGACCCTGGAGATGGTCACCGACGAGGAGCGCGACTACATGTACGCGGAGTACGCCAAGGACCCGCGGATGCGCGCCAACATCGGCATCCGGCGGCGCCTGGCCCCGCTCCTCGACAACGACCGCAACCAGATCGAGCTGTTCACCGCCCTGCTGCTCTCCCTGCCCGGCTCGCCGATCCTCTACTACGGCGACGAGATCGGGATGGGCGACAACATCTGGCTCGGCGACCGCGACGGCGTCCGCACCCCGATGCAGTGGACGCCCGACCGCAACGCGGGCTTCTCGTCCTGCGACCCGGGACGGCTGTACCTGCCGACGATCATGGATCCGGTCTACGGCTACCAGGTGACGAACGTGGAGGCGTCGATGGCCTCGCCGTCGTCGCTGCTGCACTGGACCCGCCGCATGATCGAGATCCGCAAGCAGAACCCGGCCTTCGGCCTCGGCTCGTACACCGAGCTGCCGTCGTCGAACCCGGCGGTCCTCGCCTTCCTCCGGGAGTACGGCGACGACCTGGTGATGTGCGTCCACAACTTCTCGCGCTTCCCGCAGCCGACCGAGCTGGACCTGCGCCAGTTCGACGGGCTGCACCCGGTGGAGCTCATCGGCGGCGTCCGCTTCCCCGCCGTCGGCGAGCTGCCGTACCTGCTCACCCTCGCGGGCCACGGCTTCTACTGGTTCCGGCTGCGCGCGGACGCGGTGCTGCCCACGAAGACGGCGGCCCGGTCCACCAGGTGGCCCGCCGCGCCCGCCGGCCCGGCCCCGCACCCCGCGCCGGACGCGGTCCCGGGCGCGGTCCCGGGTCCGGCCCCCGGCACGGGCCCCGGTCCGGCAGCCGGCAGGGCCCCGGGAGTGGTCGCACCGGCCGTGCCGGCGGCGGCCCCGGCCGGGAGACCGGGTGGCGATCCCCCCCGGCCCCCGCGACCCTGACGGATCCTCAGTCCCCTGGGACGGCCCCTCCGGCCCCACGTCCCCCGTACGTCCGGGGCGGGGCGTTTCCCTCGCTCCGCCCTGGGCACTGTCCACCTCATACGTCGATTCGGGTCTATAAGGACCATCCCCGCCCGACACGTCCCGCACAGCCGGACAGCCCATGCCGCATTCCGGGACACTCTGCACGTTCCGTGCATTCTGTAGTACCCGGGGAAAGGACGCGCTGCCATGTCGGAGACCGCATCCACCGCCCGGGCCCCCGTCGCCCTGCTGCCGTCGCTGGCACCACTGCTCCACGAATGGCTGCCACCCAGACGGTGGTTCGCCGGGAAGGGCCGGCCGGTCACCGGCTTCGCCCTCGTGTCGGCCACCGAGCTGCTCCCGCTCGACACCGCCGGACCCGGTCTGCTGCACCTGCTCGTCCGCGTGCAGCAGCCGGGCCCCGGCGGGCCGACCACACCACCCACGCCGACCACACCGCCCGGCGACTGCTACCAACTGCTGCTGGGCGTCTGCGACACCCTGCCCCCGCGGCTCGCCCCCGCCCGCATCGGCCGCGCCACCCAGGGCCCGCTCGCCGGGCGCACGGTGTACGAGGCACTCCACGACCCGCGGCTCGCCGCCCTGCTCCTGGAACGGCTCCGGTCGCCGGGCGCGATCGGGCCGCTGACCTTCCACCGCACGGAGCCCATCCCCGACGGGCTGGCCCCGCGCGTGCTGGACGCCGAGCAGTCGAACACGTCGCTCGTCTACGGCGACGCGTACATCCTGAAGATCTTCCGGCGGATCCACCCGGGCGCCAACCCGGACCTGGAGCTGCCGCTCGCCCTGGCCAGGGCCGGCTGCGCCCGCGTGCCGGCCCCGGTCGCCTGGTTCGAGTCGGGTCCCGGCCACCCCGACGGCGCCACGCTCGGCGTGCTCCAGCCCTTCCTGCGTGGTTCGCAGGACGGCTGGCAGCTCGCGCTCGACGCGCTGGCCGCCGGGCGGGACTTCACCGACGAGGCCCGGGCGCTGGGCCGGGCCACGGCCGAGGTGCACACCGCGCTCGCCGACGCGCTGCCCACGGTGACGCTCGCGCGGCCGCAGGCACGGCACCTGGCCGTCGCGATGGGCCGCCGGCTGGACGCCGCCGCGCAGGCGGTGCCCGCGCTCCTGCCGTACGTCCCGGGACTGCGCGGCGCCTTCGAGGCGGTCGCCGTCCTCGCCGAGGAGGGCAGCACCTGGCGCGCCCAGCGGGTCCACGGCGACCTGCACCTGGGACAGGCGCTGCGCACGCCGCGCGGCGACTGGGCGGTGATCGACTTCGAGGGGGAGCCCACGAAGCCGCTCGCCGAGCGCCGCCGCCCCCAGCCGGCGGTCCGGGACGTCGCCGGGATACTGCGCTCCTTCGACTACGCCGCCCACTCGCACCACCCCTGGCATGCGGAGTGGGCGGAACGTTGCCGCGCCGCGTACTGCACCGGGTACGCCGAGGCGTCCGGCACCGACCCGCGCGCCGAAGAGGTGCTGCTGCGGGCCTACGAGACCGACAAGGCGGTGTACGAGGTCGTGTACGAGGCCCGCCACCGCCCCGACTGGCTCCGGGTCCCGATGGCGGCCGTCCACCGCCTCGCCGCGCCGCAGGACGGCGCGGGCGCGGGACCGCACTCCCCCGGCCGGGCGCGCTCCCGTCGCCCCCGGCTCGCTCCCGACACCCTGACGTGACCGCACCGAGGAGGCTCTCCCCCGTGACCCCCCGCCGTCCGACCCGCAAACCGCCCGCGACGACCGCCCAGCCGGTCGTCACCGCCCTGGAGGCGCCGCAGACCGCCGTCCCCGGCCGGCCGCCACGGCCCCGGGACGGCGCCGACGGCGTGCCGGCCCACCCCCTCGGGGACACCGACCGGGCCCGGCTGCTCGCCGGCGAGCACCACGACCCGCACGGGCTGCTGGGCGCCCACCCGCTGCCCGACGGCGTGGTGTTCCGGGCCCTGCGCCCGCACGCCCGCGCGGTCGCCGTCGTCCTCGCCGACGGGGAGCGGCACGCGCTCCACGACGACGGGGACGGACTGTTCTCCGGCGTGCTGCCGCTGCGCGAGGTCCCGGCCGACTACCGGCTGCGCGTCGCGTACGAGTCGGCCGAGCTGGAGGTCGTCGACCCGTACCGCTTCCTGCCCGCCCTGGGCGACCTGGACCTCCACCTCATCGGGGAGGGCCGCCACGAGGAGCTGTGGACCGCGCTCGGCGCGCGGGTGATGACCCACCAGGGCGTCACCGGCACGCGCTTCACCGTGTGGGCGCCGAACGCGCGCGGCGTGCGGCTCGCCGGCGACTGGACGTACTGGGACGGCACGGGTCTGCCGCTGCGGTCCCTCGGCTCCACCGGCGTGTGGGAGCTGTTCGTCCCCGGCGTCGACGAGGGCGCCCTGTACAAGTTCGAGGTCGTCGGCCCCGACGGCCACCACTCGCTGCGCGCCGACCCGATGGCCCGCCGCACCCAGTGCCCGCCGGAGACGGCGTCCGTCGTCACCGCCTCGCACCACGAGTGGGGCGACGCCGCGTGGATGGCCCGCCGCGGCGAGCGGCCCGTGCACGAGGCGCCGTTCTCCGTGTACGAGGTGCACCTGCCGTCCTGGCGTCCCGGCCTGACGTACCGTCAGCTGGCGGACGAGCTGACCGCGTACGTCACGGAGCTCGGCTTCACGCACGTGGAGCTGATGCCCGTCGCGGAGCACCCGTACAGCCCGTCGTGGGGGTACCAGGTCACCTCCTACTACGCGCCGACCGCCCGGCTCGGCTCGCCCGACGACTTCAAGTACCTGGTGGACCGGCTGCACCAGGCCGGGGTGGGCGTCCTCGTCGACTGGGTGCCGGCGCACTTCCCGAAGGACGACTGGGCGCTGGCCCGCTTCGACGGCACGCCGCTGTACGAGCACCCCGACCCGCGCCGGGCCGAGCACCCGGACTGGGGGACGCTGGAGTTCGACTACGGCCGGACGGAGGTGCGCAACTTCCTCGTCGCCAACGCCGTCTACTGGTGCCAGGAGTTCCACATCGACGGCCTGCGCGTCGACGCCGTCGCGTCCATGCTGTACCTCGACTACTCGCGCGAGTACGGCGAGTGGGCGCCCAACGAGCACGGCGGCCGGGAGAACTTCGACGCGGTCCGCTTCCTCCAGGAGATGAACGCGACCGTCTACCGCCGCTGCCCCGGCGTGGTCACCATCGCCGAGGAGTCCACCGCCTGGGAGGGCGTGACCCGCCCGACCGAGCACGGCGGCCTGGGCTTCGGGCTGAAGTGGAACATGGGCTGGATGCACGACTCGCTGGTGTACGTCTCCAAGGAGCCGGTGCACCGCAGGTACCACCACAACGAGATGACGTTCTCGATGGTGTACGCGTACAGCGAGAACTACGTCCTGCCGATCTCGCACGACGAGGTGGTCCACGGCAAGCAGTCCCTCGTCACGAAGATGCCCGGCGACTGGTGGCAGCGGCGGGCCAACCACCGCGCGTACCTGGGCTTCATGTGGGCCCACCCCGGCAAGCAACTACTGTTCATGGGACAGGAGTTCGCGCAGGGCGCCGAGTGGTCCGAGCAGCACGGCCCGGAGTGGTGGCTGCTGGCCGACGACTACCACTCGGCCGGCGACCACCGGGGCGTGCGCGACCTCGTCCGCGACCTGAACGCCGTGTACGCGGTGACACCCGCCCTGTGGGAGCGGGACACCTCCCCGGAGGGCTTCCGCTGGGCGCTGGGCGACGCCGCGGACGACAACGTCTTCGCCTTCGTCCGGTACGACGCGCAGGGCGACCCGCTGCTGGCGGTGAGCAACTTCTCGCCGGTCGTGCGCAACGACTACCGGCTGTGGGCGCCGGAGTCCGTCCCCGCCTGGGTCGAGGTCCTCAACACCGACGCGGTGGAGTACGGCGGCGGCGGCGTCCGCAACGCCGACCCGGCCAAGCGGGAGCCGGAGGGCGTGCGGATGACGCTGCCGCCGCTGGCGACCGTGTGGTTCCGGCCGGCCTGACGCGCGGCGCGGACCGGCCGGACCCGGGGTGCGGGCGGCCGGTCCGCCGTACGGCGCGGACCGGCCACTGCCTGGTGCGGGCCGGCCCGGCCACGGACGGGCCTGACCCGTGGTGCGGGCCGGCCGGACCCTGGGCCCGGCCCGTGGTTCAGACGGCCGGCCCGGCCGCCGCTCCGGCCGCCGGCCGCACCACCCCGAGCCGCTGGGTCGCGCGGGTCAGCGCCACGTACAGGTCGTTGGTCCCGTGCGGCCCGGCGGTGCGGATGGCCTCCGGATCCACCACGACGACCGTGTCGAACTCCAGGCCCTTCGCCTGCCGCGGGTCGAGCAGGACCACCGGCCGGGTCAGGTCCGGTTCGGCCCCCCAGGACGCCCCGGGCAGCGCTGCGGCGAGCGCGGGCAGCCGCGCGGCGGGCGCCACCACGGCGAGCCGCCCCTCGTCGCGGACCTCGCGGGCGACCGCGTCGGCGACGGCGGCGGGCACGTCGTCGGCGGTCGTCTCCCACGGCGGCACGCCCGTGGAGCGCACCGAGCGCGGCGGCCGGAAGTCCGGCTCGACGGCGCGGCGCACCTCGGCGGCGAGCTCCATGATCTCGGCGGGCGTGCGGTAGTTGACGCCGAGCGTGACCTGCTCGTAGCGGTCCCCGACGTACGGGGCGAGGATCTCCCGCCAGGAGCCGCAGCCCGCCGCGTCGCCGGTCTGGGCGGGGTCGCCGACGAGGGTCATCGAGCGGGTGGGCACGCGCCGCATCAGCAGGCGCCAGGCCATCGCGGACAACTCCTGCGCCTCGTCCACGATGACGTGCCCGAACGCCCAGGTGCGGTCGGCGGCGGCGCGCTCGGCGGCGCTGCGGTGGTCCGCCTCCTCGTGGCGCTCGGCGAACCGCTCCGCGTCGATCACGTCCTGGACGCCGAGGACCTCCGACTCCTCGTCCTCGAACTCGTAGGTCCGCGAG
This sequence comes from Streptomyces kanasensis, assembly GCF_043077165.1. Taxonomy (NCBI): domain Bacteria; kingdom Bacillati; phylum Actinomycetota; class Actinomycetes; order Kitasatosporales; family Streptomycetaceae; genus Streptomyces; species Streptomyces kanasensis. Next base: position 435,314 of record NZ_JBIBSF010000004.1, on the reverse strand, counting down.
GCGTACGCCACGTCGAGGACGCCCTGCGCGTAGGCGATCCGCTCGGCGCGCTCCCGGGCGGCGGCGGCGCGGGCGGCGGAGTCGTCCTCGCCGAGCAGTTCGGCCGCCTCGTCGAGGAGCGGCACGTCGGCGGGGGTCCAGGCGTCGGGGCCGTCGGCGGGGGCCGGGACGTCGGCGCCGGTCCACGCGTCGACGGGGTCGCGCCGGACGAACTCGGCCTCACCGTCGGGGAGGTAGCCGAAGGGATCGGCGAGGAAGCTCGCGACCAGTTCCCGCGGGGTCAGCACGGGCCACAGCCCGTCGATCGCGGCGTGCACCGCGTCGCTCGCGGCGACCTCCTTGCCGAGCTGGGCCACGTCCGACGGGTCGAGGAGGTTGGGTCCGCCGTAGGGGTCGGCGCCGATGCGCTCCACGAGCTGCGCGGTGAGCGCGTCCACGATCCGGGTCGCGAAGCGGGGCCGGGCGAGGTTGTGGGGAAGCCCGGTGCCCCGGGCGTCCCAGCGGGCGTCCTCCGCCATGTCGCGCGTGAGGAACAGCGTGCCGTGGTCCTCGTGGTCGATCTCGACGGGCTCCTCGGTGGGCGGTACGGTCTGCCGGTCGCGCACGTACCGCGCGAGCACCTCGGCCATGGCGGCGCGGCCCTTGATCTCCGCGGCCTCGGGGGTGTCGGTGCCGGTGGCGCGGACCCCGGGGAAGAGCTCGCCCGGGGAGGCGAGGAGGACGCCCGTCTCGCCGAGGCTCGGCAGGACCTCCCCGATGTACCCGAGGAAGGCCGGGTTGGGGCCGACGACGAGGACCGCCCGGCGGGCGAGCAGCTCGCGGTGCGCGTACAGCAGGTAGGCGGCCCGGTGCAGGGCGACCGCGGTCTTGCCGGTGCCGGGGCCGCCCTCGACGACGAGGACGCCCTGGTGGGGCGCGCGGATGACCCGGTCCTGCTCGGCCTGGACGGTCTGCACGATGTCGCTCATCCGGCCGGTGCGGGCGGAGTCGAGCGCGGCGAGGAGGACGGCGTCCGCGTCGCGCCCCTCGTGGCCGCTGCGGGTGGCGTCGCGCAGGTCGAGGATCTCGTCGTGGAGGCCGGTGACCCGGCGGCCCTCCATGGTGATGTGGCGGCGCCGGGACAGGCCCATGGGGGTGTGGCCGGTGGCCAGGTAGAAGGGACGGGCGACGTCGGCCCGCCAGTCGACGACGAGCGGGGTGCGCTCGTCGTCGTCGTCGCGGATGCCGATCCGGCCGATGTGGTGGTCCCGGCCGTCGCGGAAGACGAGCCGGCCGAAGCACAGCCCGTGGTCGCCCGCGTCGTACGCGGCGAGGAGCCCGGACTGCTCGGCGATGAACACGTCGCGCTCCAGCCGCGCCTGGGCACTGGTGCCACCGGCCCGCAGGGCGTCCCGCACGGCCGCTTCGGCGCGCTCGCGCAGGACGTCCAGCCGGGCGTGGAGCCCACTCACGAAGCGCTGCTCCGTCCGCACTGCCTCGGACTCGTCGATTGACATTCCACTCCCGACGCGATACTGTGACTTCGTCAATTCACGTGCACGCTTTGTCGTGCCCGCACGCGAATCCACGAGTATACGCGTCACCCGCCCCCGACCGCCTCAGCGGTGCGGGGCTTTTTTCATGCCCGCCCTCCTCCGCGGCCTTCCGCCCCGACCCGCCGCCGGCCGGCGGTGGGCGACGGCGGGCGGCGGGCGACGGCCCGTTCAGCCTTGCGGGGTCAGGCCGGACAGGGCCTCGGGGGCGACCCGGCCGGTCCGCTCGCGCTGTGGGAAGTCGCCGACCTTGACGCGCGCGACCTCCTTCGCGGTCGCGTAGTCGACGACCGACACCTCGTCGCGCTCGGAGAGCGTCACCCAGCAGTGCCGCCCGTCCTGGCTCGTCACCGACCAGTACGGCAGGGAGCCCTGCGGGTAGTGGACGAAGCCGTCGGTGGTGAGGCCGGGGCGGGAGACGACGGCCGTGTAGTCGTCGATGGTGCCCGCGACGCACAGCTTGTCCTGCGCCCCGTTCATCGCCATGCCGTGGTGCGCGGAGTTCTGCGGGTAGTCGTCGGGCTTCAGCGCGGCGCCCGCCGCGCTGAACGGCATCTCGACGGTGCGCACGGTGCGGCCGGCCCGCAGGTCGTACTCGACGAAGCCGTTCAGGTACGACAGCTGGGCGTACATCGTCGAGCCGTCCGGCGTGACGACGGCCGGGCGGATGCCCTTGTCGAAGGTGTAGGTGCGCAGGACCTTCCACGTGCGGGCGTCGGCGACCGTCACCTGCTTGGCGCCCTTGAGGAAGTCGAGGGCCTTCGGCAGGGAGGTCACGCCGATGGACATGTTGTAGACGAGGGAGCCGTCGGCCGAGTAGATGTTCTCGTGCGGGTACGTCCCGGTGGCGAACTCGGCGGTGACGCGGCCGGTGGCGGTGTCGAGGGCCTGCGCCTTGGCGGCGGTGATCGCCGAGACGACGAACGTGCGGCCGTCGGGGGAGAGCGCCGCGTGGTCGGCCTTCAGCCCCGCGAGGTGCGTGCGCCACAGCTGCCTGCCGGTGGCCACGTCGAACGCGGCGGCGTCACCGAGGTTGCCGCGCGAGACGTACAGGGTGCGGCCGTCGGGCGAGAGGTGGGCGTCGTCCACGAACTTGTCACCGCCCGCCTGCTGGCGCACCACCTCGTAGGCGGCCCGCCGGATGACGTCCATGCCGGCGAGCACCTCCTCCAGGTCCGGCGCGACGTCGAGCGTGCCGAGGTTCCGGTAGGTGCGGGAGTCGAGGAAGCTCACCGTGCCGTCCGCGCTGTTGCCCACGAGGACGACGTCCCGCAGCGGTTCGGCGGGCGCCGGGGCGGCGCGGAGCGCGGCGGGGGCGGGCCCGGCGGCGGGGGCGGCCGAGGCGGCGGGGAGGGCGAGGGCGAGCGGGAGGAGGAGGGCGAGCGCGGCGGTCGAGCGGGCCAGACGTGACATGGGGGGACCATCCCTTCGCACCGGGTACCGGGTGGCGGTCGTCGTCAGCTCAAGGTCATGGGCATGTCATCCACTGCAGCTCGCCATGTTACCGGCGGTAGCGGCATCCGGACCCCGGACGGATCGGGGGAACCGCCCGTGCGGCACACCGTGACGCGCCGGGCGCGGGACCGGGCTCCTCTCCCGGTCCCGCGCCCGGCGCGGTGTGCCGCACGGCGGCGGGGCGTGCCCTGTGGGGCGAGGGGCTCGCCCCACAGGGGGCGGGGTCGCCCCCACGCGGCGGGGTTCGCGGCGGCGGGTTCGCCCCGCAGGGCGGGAGCGCCCTGGGCCGGGCTCCCTCCGTACGCCCCTGCGGGGCGCGCGGTCGTCAGACCTTGGCGGGCGGCGCCGCTCCGGCGGGCTGCTGCCGGTCGTCGGCCGGGGCGCCGCCGGAGCCGGTGCCGGCGGGCGGGGTGGCGCCGCCGGGCGCGCCGCCCCGCGCGCGGTCGGCGGCGTCGGCATCGGCATCGGCATCGGCATCGGCATCGGCATGGTCGTCGCCCGGGGCGCCGTGGCCGTCGTCCAGCAGCGTCGTCTCGTCGAACGGCAGCCGACCGGCGAGCACCTCGGACACCCGCTCCTTGTCGATCTCCTTGGTCCAGGTGCCGATCAGCACCGTCGCCACGGCGTTGCCCGCGAAGTTGGTCAGTGCCCGCGCCTCGCTCATGAACCGGTCGATGCCGACGATCAGGCCGACGCCGTCGACCAGGCCCGGCTTGTGGGACTGCAGACCGCCGGCGAGCGTGGCCAGGCCAGCGCCGGTGACGCCGGCGGCACCCTTGGAGGCGATGACCATGAAGACCAGCAGCGAGATCTGCTCGCCCACCGCCAACGGCTGGCCCATCGCCTCGGCGACGAAGAGGGAGGCCATCGTCAGGTAGATCGCGGTGCCGTCGAGGTTGAAGGAGTAGCCGGTCGGGACGGTGATCCCGACGACGGGCTTGCTGACGCCCAGGTGCTCCATCTTGGCGATCAGGCGCGGCAGCGCCGACTCGGAGGACGACGTGGACAGGATCAGCAGGAACTCGCGCCCCAGGTACTTGAGGAGGGGCACGATGTGCACGCCCGCGACCAGCCGCAGCAGGGTGCCGAGGACGAGGAAGACGAAGACGACGCAGGTCGCGTAGAAGCCCAGCATGATCACGGCCAGGGACTTCAGCGCGTCCACGCCGGTCGAGCCGACCACCGCGGCGATGGCGCCGAACGCGCCGACGGGCGCCACCCACATGATCATCGCCAGGATGCGGAAGACCAGCCGCTGGACGTGGCCGATGCCGCGCAGGACCGGCTCGCCCGCCCGGCCCATGGCCTGCAGCGCGAAGCCCGCGAGCAGCGCGACCAGCAGGGTCTGGAGGACCTCGCCCTCGGTGAACGCCGACACCAGCGTCTTGGGGATGATCCCGAGCAGGAAGTCGGCCGTGCCCTCGCTCGCGCCCGCGGCCTGCTTCTCGCCGGCGGCGCGGGTCTCGTCGGTGATGTGCAGGCCGGAGCCGGGCTCCAGCAGGTTGCCGACGACCAGGCCGATGGCGAGGGCGACGGTCGACATGACCATGAAGTACCCGAGGGCCAGACCGCCGACGGCGCCCACCTTCGCCGCCTTGCGCACCGAGCCGACCCCCAGCACGATCGTGCAGAAGATCACCGGCGAGATCATCATCTTGATGAGGTTGACGAAGCCGGTGCCCAGCGGCTTGAGCTCCTGCGCGACGCCCGGGGCGGCGAAGCCCACGACGATGCCGAGCACCACCGCCGCGATGACGGCCAGATACAGATAGTGGGTACGTTCCCGCCGTGCGGCCACGGGTCCTCCTCGTTGAGTGCGCTCCACGTCCCGGTGGATCCCCGCGACTATCCATCACGCCTGTGACCCCGGTCACCGTTGCGTACGTTTCGTTCACGCGTTTTCGGCCAGGCAGACTGGTCCGCATGCGCCTACCCCGCCCCCGCAGCCTCGCCGGGCAGCTCTTCGCGATGCAGGCCGTGCTGGTGGCGGTCATCGTGTCCGGGTGCGCCGTCTTCGCGTACCTCACCGACCACGCCCAGGCGGAGGAGACCGCCCGGCGGCAGGTGACCGCCACCGCCACGGCCGTGGCCCGCTCCCCCGCCGTCCTCACCGCGGTCCGCTCGGACCACCCGACCACGGCCCTCCAGCCCTACGCCGACGCGCTCACCGGCGAGGGCGGCGTGACCTTCGTGGTGATCATGGCGCCGGACGGCCGGCGGTGGACGCATCCGGAGCCGGACCGCATAGGCGGCAGGTACCTCGGCCACATCGACGGCGCGCAGCGGGGCGGCACGGTGACGGAGACGTACGAGGGCACGCTCGGCCCCTCCGTGCGCACGGTGACGCCCGTGTGGGACCGCGACCGGGTCGTCGCCCTGGTCAGCGCCGGCATCACCATCGACCGGATCAGCGAGCAGGTCCGGCGGCAGGTGACCGCGCTGCTCGGCTTCGCCGCCGGGGCGCTGGCGCTCGGCGCCGTCGGCACCTACGTCGTCAACGCCCGGCTGCGGCGGCACACCCACGGCATGAACGCCGCCGAGCTGAGCCGCATGCACGACTACCACCAGGCCGCCCTGCACGCGGTGCGTGAGGGGCTGCTGATGCTGGACGGCCACCGGCGGATCGCGCTCGTCAACGACGGCGCCCGGGAGCTGCTGGGACTGCCGCCGGACGTCGTCGGCACCCCCGTCGCCGAGCTGGGGCTGCCCCCGTCGCTGACGGACGCGCTGCTGGCCACGGAGCCGCGCGAGGACGAGCTGCACCTGACCGCCGACCGCGTGCTGGTGGTCTCCACCCGGCCGGTGGTCGGCGGCGAGCGGCGCGGCGCCGTCGTGACGCTGCGGGACCACACCGAGCTCCAGGCGCTCTCCGGCGAGCTGGACTCCGAACGCGGCTTCACACAGGCGCTGCGCGCCCAGGCGCACGAGGCGGCCAACCGGCTGCACACCGTCGTGTCGCTGATCGAGCTGGGCCGGGTGGAGGAGGCCGTCGAGTTCGCGACGGCCGAGCTGGAGCTCGCCCAGGCGCTGACGGACCGGGTGGTCGACGCGGTCGGCGAGCCGGTGCTCGCGGCGCTGCTGCTGGGCAAGTCGGCGCAGGCGAGCGAGCGCGGTGTCGAACTCGTCCTCACCGGGGACAGCCGCGTCGACGACGGCGTCCTGCCGCCCGGCCTGCCCGCGCGCGACCTGGTCACCGTCCTCGGCAACCTCGTCGACAACGCCGTCGACGCGGCGCAGGGCTCGGCCGGGTCCCGCGTCACCGTGGCGCTCGGCACGGCCGGCGGCGAACTGCTGCTGCGCGTGGCGGACTCGGGGCCCGGGGTGCCGCCCGGCGACGCGGAGTCGGTGTTCGAGCGCGGCTGGTCGACGCATGGCCCCGGGCGCGGCATCGGCCTGGCCCTGGTCCGCCAGGCCGTGCACCGCGCGGGCGGGCGCATCGACCTGGGCCCGGGCCCGGACGGCGGCGCGCAGTTCACGGTACGGCTGCCCCTGGGTCCGGCGGCGGCCCCGCCGCCGGCACCGGCGGGAGCGGCGCGCGGGGCGGGAGCGGCGGGCACGGCGGGCACGGCGGGAGCGGCGCTTCCGACGGTCGGCGGGGAGGCGGCCTCGTGACCGGGGACGCCATCAGAGTGCTGGTCGTCGAGGACGATCCCGTGGCCGCGGACGCGCACGCCCTGTACGCCGGGCGCGTGCCCGGCTTCACCGTCGTCGGCGTCGCCCACTCCCGCACCGCCGCCGTCCGGCTGCTGGAGCGCACGCCCGTCGACCTGATCCTCCTGGACCTGTACCTGCCCGACGGCCACGGGCTCCAGCTGCTGCGGTCGCTGCGCGCCGCGGGGCACGCGGCCGACGTGATCGCGGTGACCTCCGCGCGCGACCTCGCGGTCGTCCGCGAGGGCGTGTCGCTCGGCGTCGTGCAGTACGTGCTGAAGCCGTTCACCTTCGCGACCCTGCGGGACCGGCTCGCCCGGTACGCCGAGTTCCGCGCGGCCGTCGGCGAGGCGTCGGGCCAGGACGAGGTCGACCGCGCCCTCGCGGCGCTCCGCACGCCGCAGCCCGCCGCCCTGCCCAAGGGGCTCAGCGGCCCCACGCTCTCCGCCGTCACCCGCACCCTGCGCGAGGCCCCCGCCGGGCTCACCGCCGCCGAGGCGGGCACCGCCGTGGGCATCTCCCGGATCACCGCCCGCCGCTACCTGGAGCACCTCGTGACCACCGGACGGGCCGAACGCACCCCGCAGTACGGGCAGGTCGGGCGCCCGGAGTTCCAGTACCGGTGGCTCTCCGGGCCGGCGCCGGGCGGTCGCTGACGGCGCCGTGGACGGCACCGTTGACCGGGTCCCTTCACAGGGTCTTTAATTACCTAGGAGTAGGTACGTTCTGGACGTTCCTCCAACATTCGGTCTTGGTCGAACACACCGTAGCCAGGCGTGACGCCGCGCACCTAGCTTGTGCGCGTGCACCCGTCTCCCCCCTCCTCCCCTCCCCCGTTCAACGCCCTGGCCGCGCGCCGGCTGCGCGAGGGCCTCGGCATGGCGCCCGGCCACGTCGCCTACGGCCTGCGCGCGCAGTACGGGCTGGACGTCCCGCCCGAGACCGTCGTCGCCTGGGAACGCGGCGCGGCCCGGCCCGGCAACCGCGAGCTCACCGCCCTGGCGGGCGTGCTGTGGTGCTCCCCCGGTGACCTGCTGGCCGCCGCCACCACCCTGCGCGAGCACCGGCTGGCGCGCGCCATGGCGCCGGAGGACCTGGCCCGCCGGGTCGGCGTCGACACCCGGTCGTACCTGAGGATGGAGGAGTCCGGCCGCTGGCGCGGCAACGAGCGCCAGACCGCCGCGCTCGCCGAGGCCCTGGGCCTCGGCCCCCGGGAACTGCTCAACGCCACCGGCAGGGACGAGGAGCTGGCGGCGGTCCTGCGCGACGCGGCGACCACGCGCTGGCAGGCGTACGTCCGGCCCGCCGCGAAGCTGCTGCCCCTGCGCCGCGACCACTTGGAGGAGGTGCTCCAGCGGCTGCACGCCGACTACCAGTCGCGGATGGTCGCCACGTACAGCTGGGGCGACTCCGGGGGGAGCGGCGGGGAGGCCGGGCGGGAGTACCTGGACCGCATCGTGGACCACTTCTGGGCGCTGGCCCGGCTGTAGCGGCCCCCGTCCGCGCGGGCGCGGGAGTCCCGCGCGCCGGGGCGGCGGGGTGTCACGGCCTCGGCGGCGTGACCGTCCCGTGCGGCGTCGCGGTCTCGCGCGGCGTCACCGTTTCGCGGGCGTCACGGTCTCGCGGGGCGGGCGGGGTCACCGCTCGTGGGGGCGCGGGTCGAAGCTGAAGAGCTGGCCCGCCGCGTCCGGGGCGCAGGGCCGGTGGACCACCGCCGTCCACGCCCGGCGTTCCCCGTCCGGCACGGTCACGCACAGGCCGGTGGCGGCGTTGCGGACGCGGTGGCCCCGGTGGGCCCCGCCCTCGGCGGGCTCGATGCCGTACGCCTCCCTGGCGCCCCGCTTGCCGCACTCCTGGTCGGCGAGGGGCGCCTCGACGTCGGCGGGGGCGTCGGCCGGGGCGCCGGAGCAGCCGCGCCCGAAGTCCGGGTGGTCGGTGACGAGGCGCCACAGCCCGCCGTCGAGGCGGTCGAGGGAGTACCGCGGCACGTCCGCGCCCGCGCACTCCACCTGGTACACCTGACCGCTGTCCTGGCCGGGCCGCTCGTTGAGGCAGAGCCCGGAGTGCACGGCCCGGACGTGGACGGGGCCGGGCGCGGGCGCCGTGACCCGGGGCCGGTCGTCGTCGTGGCCCCGCTCGTCGGTGCCGCGCAGCAGGGTGGTGACGGTGGTGAGCGCCACGACCAGGGTGAGACCGCCGAGGACGGGCACCACGAGCCGCGCCGTCCACCACCGCCGCACGCCGGCACCGGCCGTCCCCCGTCCGGGCCCGCGCGCGGCCGGTCCTCCGGCCGCGGAGCCGTTGCCGCAGTTGCCGCCGTTGCCGCCGTTGCCATCGCTGCCGCCGACGCCTCCGGGGCCTGTGGGGCGGCCCGTTCCCCCGGTACCGCCCCGGCCGCCGGGCGCGGAGCCGTTCCCGTCGCCCGCCGCGTGGCCGGGCCCCGTGGCACCGCCGCCCCCGCGGCCCGGCCACGCGGCGAACCCGCCGGGCGTCCGGCGCGTCCCGTCCGGCGTGCCTCCGTAGCCGTTGCGGCCCGCGCCCCCGACCCCGTCCGGCCCGGTCCCGTCCGCCCGGATCCCACCCGCCCGGGTCCCGTCCGCCCCGGAGCCGCCCCAGGGGCCCGCCGCCCCGTCACCCGCGGCGCCCCGGGCCGGCGGAGTCCCCTCACCCGACGCCCCTCCGGCCGCCGCGGCCCCGTGGCCCGTCGCGGCGCGGGCCTCGCGGGTGGCGATCTCCTCGCGGACCGCGATCCACCGCTCCGTCTCCGCCGGGCCCGCCCCGCAGGCGCGGACGAAGACGGCGAGCAGCTCCTCGCGCGGCAGCGTCGCCCGCGCCAGCATGTTCGCCACCGTGGAGCGCGGCAGGCTGTCGCCGACCGCCTCGGCACGGGCGGACAACTCGCGGTAGGTGAGGCCGGACCAGTCCTTGAGCGCCTGCAACCGGGCGACGAACGCCACGGGGTCCCGTGCCTCCGCCGGGCCGGGCGCCCTCTCCCGGTCGGACATGCGCCATCCCCTCCCTGGCCCGCCCCGGACAGGGGGTGGGACATGTCCGGGACAAGGCTCCAGCCTTGTTGATCCGGCGGAGAGGCTCAAGAGTGGGTTTCGGCCGCACCACGCACGAGCGGCCTTGATCCTCCACGGGGGGACGATCAAGGCCGCTCGGACGCCCGCGCGGGTCACGGGTCGCGCGGGTCACGGGCCGCGGATCGGCGCCGGTCAGAAGACCGACTCGGCCTCCAGCACGCGGTCCTCGGGCACGGTCTTCAGCCGGGTCGTCGCGTCCGCGAGCGGCGCCATCGCGATGGCGGTGCCGCGCAGCGCCGTCATCCGGCCGAAGTCGCCGCGGTGGGCGGCCTCCACCGCGTGCCAGCCGAAGCGGGTCGCGAGGACGCGGTCGTACGCGGTCGGCGTGCCGCCCCGCTGGACGTGGCCGAGGATCACCGGGCGGGCCTCCTTGCCGAGCCGCTTCTCCAGCTCCTTGGCGAGCCGGGTGCCGATGCCCTGGAAGCGCTCGTGGCCGAACTGGTCGATCTCGCCCTTGCGGTACTCCATCGTGCCGTCGGCCGGGTGCGCGCCCTCCGCGACGCAGACCACCGCGAACTTCTTGCCCCGCGCGAACCGCTCCTCGACCATCTTGACCAGGTCGTCGATCTGGAAGGGCCGCTCCGGCAGGCAGATGCCGTGGGCGCCGCCCGCCATCCCGGACTCCAGGGCGATCCACCCGGCGTGACGCCCCATCACCTCGACGACCATCACGCGCTGGTGGGACTCGGCGGTGGTCTTCAGCCGGTCTATGGCCTCGGTGGCGACCATCACGGCCGTGTCGAAGCCGAAGGTCCGGTCGGTCGAGGAGATGTCGTTGTCGATGGTCTTCGGGACGCCGACGACCGGCATGCCCGCGTCCGACAGCATGCGCGCCGCCGTCAGGGTGCCCTCGCCGCCGATGGGGATGAGGACGTCGATCCCGTACCGGCGCTGCAACTCGCCGCAGTTCTCGGCGGCCTCCTGCAGTCGGGCGCGCTCCAGGCGGGCCGAGCCGAGGATCGTGCCGCCGCGGGCGAGGATGCCACTCACCGCGTTGAGGTCGAGGGGCCGGTAGTGGCCGTCGAGGAGGCCCTTGAACCCGTCCTCGAAGCCGATCACCTCGTCCCCGTAGCCGGTGAGCGCGCGGTGCACGACCGACCGGATCACGGCGTTCAGGCCGGGGCAGTCGCCGCCTGCGGTGAGAACTCCGATGCGCATCGTGCTGTGTCTCCTGCTCGGTAGTCGTGTCGTCGGGCCGGTGTCGCGGACGCCGGAGGGTCGGTACACGTCGGGGCGCGCCTTTCCGAATTGTCCCACGGCCGGGTGCACCGAGCGCCCTGCCGGCCGCCCGGGAGGGGGTTCCGGGCCCCGACACCCGGCAAGCGCTCTACCCACTCACGGAGGTATTGTCAAGAGGGTATGGCCATCTCCCGTGGGATGTTTTGGGCCAGTACGGGTACTAGACGCACACTCGCTTGACGGACAGGAGACCACGGCGTGGCGCGCAGCGTGTACGTGACCGGGATCGAGCGCGGGGACGGCCGCCAGGTCGTGGAGCTGGGAGTCATGGAACTCCTGACCCGCCAGGTGGACCGGGTGGGGGTGTTCCGCCCGCTGGTGCACGACGGGCCGGACCGCCTCTTCGAGCTGCTGCGCGCCCGCTACCGCCTCCCGCAGGACCCCGCGACCGTGTACGGCATGGACTACCAGGAGGCGTCCGCGCTCCAGGCCGAACAGGGCACCGACGAGCTGGTGTCCCAGCTGGTCGAGCGGTTCCACGCGGTCGCGCGCGAGTACGAGGTGGTGCTCGTGCTCGGTACGGACTTCGCCGCCACCCAGCTGCCCGACGAGCTCGCCCTCAACGCGCGCCTCGCCAACGAGTTCGGCGCCTCCGTCATCCCGGTCGTCGGGGGCAAGGGCCGGCCGGCCGACGCGGTGCGGGCCGAGGCGCGCAACGCGTTCCGGGCGTACGAGGGGCTGGGCTGCGACGTCCTCGCGATGGTGGTGAACCGGGTCGCCGCCGACGACCGGGAGGCCATAGCCGACCGGCTCTCCGCCCGCCTCCCCGTCCCCTGCTACGTCCTGCCCGACCAGCCGTCGCTGTCCGCGCCGACGGTCGCGCAGATCACCCACGCGCTGGGCGCCCGGGTGGTCCTCGGTGACGACGCGGGCCTGGCGCGCGACGCCCTCGACTTCGTCTTCGGCGGCGCGATGCTGCCGAACTTCCTCAACGCGCTGACCCCGGGCTGCCTGGTGGTGACCCCCGGCGACCGCGCCGACCTGGTGGTGGGCGCGCTGGCCGCGCACTCGGCCGGCACGCCGCCGATCGCGGGCGTGCTGCTGACGCTCAACGAGCAGCCCAGCGAGGAGATCCTCACCCTGGCCGCCCGCCTCGCCCCCGGCACCCCGGTCATCGCCGTCAGCGGCAACAGCTTCCCCACCGCCACGGAGCTCTTCGCCCTGGAGGGCAAGATGAACGCGGCGACCCCGCGCAAGGCGGAGACCGCGCTCGGCCTCTTCGAGCGGCACGTGGACACCGCCGACCTGCTGAAGCGGATCTCGGTGGCCCGCAGCGGCCGCGTCACGCCGATGATGTTCGAGCACGAGCTGCTGGAGCAGGCCCGGACGGACCGCCGCCGGGTGGTCCTGCCGGAGGGTACGGAGGAGCGGGTCCTGCGCGCCGCCGACGTGCTGGTCCGCCGCGACGTGTGCGACCTGACGCTGCTCGGCGACCCGGAGGCGATCCGCCGCAAGGCGGCCGACCTGAGCATCGACCTGTCGGGCGCCCAGCTGATCGACCCGGTCACCTCGGAGCTGCGGCAGCGGTTCGCGGAGCGGTACGCAGAGCTGCGCGCCCACAAGGGCGTCTCGGTGGAGCTCGCCTACGACGTCGTGTCGGACGTGAACTACTTCGGCACGCTGATGGTGCAGGAGGGGCTCGCCGACGGCATGGTCTCCGGGTCGGTGCACTCGACGGCGGCGACGATCCGGCCCGCCTTCGAGATCATCAAGACGAAGCCGGACGCGTCGATCGTGTCGTCGGTCTTCTTCATGTGCCTGGCGGACAAGGTGCTCGTCTACGGCGACTGCGCGGTCAACCCCGACCCGGACGCCGACCAGCTCGCCGACATCGCCGTGCAGTCGGCGGCCACGGCGGCCCGGTTCGGCGTCGAGCCGCGGATCGCGATGCTGTCGTACTCGACGGGCACCTCCGGCACCGGCGCGGACGTGGACAAGGTCCGCGAGGCGACGAAGCTGGTGCGCGCGGCGCACCCGGAGCTGAGGATCGAGGGTCCCATCCAGTACGACGCGGCCGTGGAGCCGACCGTCGCCGCGACCAAGCTGCCCGAGTCGGAGGTCGCGGGCCGGGCGACCGTGCTGGTCTTCCCCGACCTGAACACGGGCAACAACACCTACAAGGCCGTGCAGCGCTCGGCGGGCGCGGTGGCCGTGGGCCCCGTCCTCCAGGGCCTGCGCAAGCCGGTGAACGACCTGTCGCGCGGTGCCCTCGTCAGCGACATCGTCAACACCGTGGCCATCACCGCCATCCAGGCGCAGGCCACCCGGCCCGCGTGACCCCGCCGCGCGGGCGGGACCGGCCGCCCCTCCCGCCTCCGGGGCCCGCCGCCCCGGCCCCGCCGGCCCGCCCCGCCCCCGCCCCCGCCCCCGCCCCTCCCGTGACGACAGAAAGCACCGCCACCGTGACCAGCCCGACCCGCGTCCTCGTCCTCAACTCCGGCTCCTCCTCGGTGAAGTACCAGCTCCTCGACATGCGTGACGGCTCCCGTCTCGCGGCCGGCCTCGTGGAGCGGATCGGCGAGTCCGGTTCGCGGCTGGTGCACACGCCGCTCGCGCGGGGCGGGGAGCGGCGCGAGCGGACCGCGCCGATGGCCGACCACGCGGCCGCGCTGGGGGCGGTCGCCGAGGAGCTGGCCGCCGACGGCCTGGGCCTGGACTCCCCCGACCTGGCGGCCGTCGGCCACCGGGTCGTCCACGGCGGGCTGCGGTTCTCCGCGCCGACCGTCGTCACGGACGAGGTGCTGGCGGAGGTCGAGCGGCTGGTCCCCGTCGCCCCGCTGCACAACCCGGCGAACATCACCGGCATCCGCACGGCGATGGCGCTGCGGCCCGACCTGCCGCAGGTGGCGGTCTTCGACACGGCGTTCCACACGACGATGCCGGAGTACGCGGCCCGGTACGCGATCGACGTGGAGACCGCCGACGCCCACCGCATCCGGCGCTACGGCTTCCACGGCACCTCGCACGCGTACGTCTCGCGGGAGACGGCCCGGCTGCTGGGCAAGGACCCGTCCGAGGTCAATGTGATCGTGCTGCACCTCGGCAACGGCGCGTCCGCATCGGCGGTGGCGGGCGGGCGGTGCGTGGACACGTCCATGGGCCTGACGCCGCTGGAGGGCCTGGTGATGGGGACGCGTTCCGGTGACGTCGACCCGGCCGTGACCTTCCACCTCCGGCGGGTGGCGGGGATGTCGGTGGACGAGGTCGACACGCTGCTGAACAAGAAGAGTGGCCTGGTCGGCCTGTGCGGCGACAACGACATGCGGGAGATCCGCCGCCGGATCGACGAGGGCGACGAACGGGCGGAGCTCGCCTTCGACATTTACGTCCACCGGCTGAAGAAGTACATCGGGGCGTACTGCGCGGTGCTCGGCCGGGTGGACGCGGTGGCGTTCACGGCCGGTGTCGGCGAGAACGCGGCGCCGGTGCGGGAAGCTGCGATGGCGGGCCTGGAGCAGCTGGGCCTCGCGGTGGACCCCGAGCGCAACGCCGTACGGTCCGGCGAGCCGCGGCTGATCTCGCCGGAGGGCGCACGGGTGGCCGTGGCGGTCGTCCCGACGGACGAGGAACTGGAGATCGCACGAGAGACGTACTCGCTGGTAAGCAACTGAAAACGGGAAACTCCACGCACTTCGCAGAACTCGGCTGAGCGGTCACCCGCCCATTTGTACATTCCGCCAGACGGAATATTCCGCACAGAAACAAACCGATAGGATCCGCCTTATGCGCCGTTCCAAAATCGTCTGCACACTGGGCCCCGCCGTCGACTCCTACGAGCAGCTGAAAGCGCTCATCGAGGCCGGCATGAACGTGGCCCGTTTCAACATGAGCCACGGAACCCACGCTGAGCACGAGGAGCGGTACCACCGCCTCCGCGAAGCGGTCGAGGACACGGGCCGCGCCGTCGGCGTGCTGGCCGACCTCCAGGGCCCGAAGATCCGGCTGGAGACCTTCGCCGAGGGCCCGGTCGAGCTGGTGCGGGGTGACGAGTTCACCATCACCACCGAGGACGTCCCCGGCGACAAGTCCATCTGCGGCACCACGTACAAGGGACTGCCCGGCGACGTCGCCAAGGGCGACCAGATCCTGATCAACGACGGCAACGTCGAGCTGAAGGTCCTGGAGGTGGACGGCGCCCGCGTCCGGACCATCGTCATCGAGGGCGGTGTCGTCTCCGACCACAAGGGCATCAACCTGCCGGGCGCGGCGGTGAACGTCCCGGCGCTCTCCGAGAAGGACGTCGAGGACCTGCGGTTCGCGCTGCGCATGGGCTGCGACATGGTCGCGCTCTCCTTCGTGCGCAACGCCGCCGACGTCAAGGACGTCCACCGGGTGATGGACGAGGTGGGCCGCCGCGTCCCGGTCATCGCCAAGGTCGAGAAGCCGCAGGCCGTCGCCAACATGCAGGACGTGGTCATGGCGTTCGACGGCGTGATGGTGGCGCGCGGCGACCTGGCCGTCGAGTACCCCCTCGAAAAGGTCCCGCTGGTGCAGAAGCGGCTCATCGAGCTGTGCCGCCGCAACGCCAAGCCGGTGATCGTGGCGACCCAGATGATGGAGTCGATGATCACCAACTCGCGCCCGACCCGCGCCGAGGCGTCCGACGTCGCGAACGCGATCCTGGACGGCGCCGACGCCGTGATGCTGTCGGCCGAGTCGTCCGTGGGCGCCTACCCCATCGAGACGGTCCGGACGATGTCGAAGATCGTCGTGGCGGCGGAGGAGGAGCTGCTCTCCAAGGGCCTCCAGCCGCTGGTGCCCGGCAAGAAGCCCCGTACGCAGGGTGGTTCGGTGGCCCGCGCGGCCGCCGAGATCGCCGACTTCCTGCACGGCAAGGCCCTGATCGCCTTCACCCAGTCCGGTGACACCGCCCGCCGGCTGTCCCGCTACCGCGCGACGCAGCCCATCCTGGCCTTCACCACGGACGCCGCCACCCGCAACCAGCTCACCCTGAGCTGGGGCGTCGAGTCCTTCGTCGTCCCGCACGTCGACAACACCGACGCGATGGTCGACCTGGTCGACGCGGAGCTGCTGAAGCTCCAGCGGTACAACCCCGGCGACGCCATGGTCATCACCGCCGGCTCGCCCCCCGGCGTCCCCGGCACCACGAACATGGTCCGCGTCCACCACCTGGGCGGTCCGGAGACCGACTGACCCGCGGACGCCGGTCCACCCGGCGGGGGGGCCGGGGGGGGGGGCCCCCGGGGGGGGGGGGGGCCGGCCGGGGGGGGGGGGGGGGGCCCGGGGGCCCCGGGGGGGCCCCCCCGCCCGGGGGGGGGGGCCCCCCCCCGGGGGGCCCGGGCCCCCCCCCCGGGGGCCCCCCCCCCCGCGGGGGGCCGGCGGGGGGGCCCCCCCCGGGGGGGGGGCCCCCCGCCGTCGTGCCGGGGCGGTGTCAGCCCTCGATGAAGTTCTTCAGGCCGGGCACCTTGAGGGTGCCGCCGAACTGGGCCGCCTGGACGACCTCGACGTCGGTGAAGAAGGCGTAGGGGACGTCCAGCGGGGGCGGGGTCTCCGGGCTGAAGGTGATCGGTATGAGGCCGAAGAGGTTGCCCTTCAGCTTCTCGGTGTACATGGTCACCGTGCCGCCGGTGATCGTCGAGGTGGAGCCCGGACGGGACGTGACGTGCCCGGTGCGGCCCTCGCCGTGCACGGTGAGCTGGTGCAGGTCCTTGATGTCCACCTCGGACGCGGTGAACTTCAGGGCCTTCTTCAGCGTGCCGCTGCCCGTGCGGACCTCGACGATGCCGTGGTACTTCAGCCCGCGCAGCGTGAGCCGCGTGCTCTCCAGCCGCCACGGGTGGTCCGCCACGTGCGGCACGCCGGGCTCGGGCTCCGCGTCGGCGAGGGCCCGCGGGTCCGGGGTGGGGCAGGGGAACGGGGGCTTGGCGCCGTCGGGGACGTCCTCGTCCTTCTTCGGCTCGCGTCCCTTGACGTCCTCGGGCAGCTCCTCGACCTCGGCGCCGACCTCGTCGGCGGCGTCCTTGATCGCGTCCTTGGTCGCGTCCCCGGTCCCGGTCCCGTCGACGGTCCCGGTCCCCGGCTTCGTCCCCGGGGCGGTGTCGCCGTCCGTGTCGGGGCGCTCCGGCCGGTCCGGCCCGTCGAGCACCGGCGGTTTCGCCGTGGCCGTGGCCGAGGGGAGGGGCGCCGGTGCGGCCGTGGGCGCGGAGGGCGTGGGCGCCGGGACCTCCTGCTCGCCGGCCAGTCCGCCGAGCAGGTCCTTGACGGCCCCACCGACCCCCAGCGGGTCCAGCGGGTGACGGGACGCGGACGGCGTGGGCGCGGGCGTGGCGGCCGGGGACGGGGTGGCGGCCGGGGCCGTGGTACCGGCCTGCGGCTCCTTCCCGGGCGTCGGCTCCGCCGGCTTCGTCGCCGCGTCCGCGGACGGGGTCCTCGTCGGTACGGGCGGCTTCGGGCCCGTACCCGTACCGCCGCCGTCCGGAGAGGCGGTCGCGGAGGGCGACGGGGACGGGGAGGGGGAGGCCGTCGTGGACGCGCTCGGCTTCGGCTCCTGCGACTCGGCCGGCTCGTCCGACTGCGTGACGCACGGACCGGGGGCGAAGGGGATGTCCTTCTCGTCGGCGAGCGCCGGCCTCGGCGTCAGGCTGATGCCGACCAGGACGGCCGTGGGCATCGCGGCCAGGGCCAGCGCCTTGCCCGCCGGGGCCTGCAACTTCGTCAGCAGCGACTTGCGCGGGGCCGCGTGGCGCGGCCCCCTCCTGGTGCGTGCGGCCTCGCCGTCGGCCACCGCCGGCTGCCTTTCGTCACCCCGCACTGTTCCTCCCGCCGTTGGCGTCGACAGTCGTCTCGGTGTCGTACGTGCGTGCGTGGAACGGCTCCAGCGGGTCGTCCGCGCGGGGCCGCAGGTCGTGCTCCGGCTCGTCCTCCGGCCTGCCGGGCGCCCAGGCGATGGAGAGCGCTCCACCGACGAGGGCCATGAGGAAACCGATGACGAAACCGCCCAGGTTCGCCACCGGGATGGAGACCAGGGCGAGGAGGATGGCGGCGACGCCGGCGAAGATGCGGACGGCCTGCTGGTACCACATGGTCAGGCCGAGGGTGACCAGCAGCCCTCCGATGATCAGTGCTCCGGCGCCCGTGGTCGTCGCCATCGAGAGGGTCATCTGCCCGAGTTGGAGACTCGCGTACGGAAAGTAGGCGATGGGGATTCCACCCAGCAGGGTGAAGAGGCCCGCCCAGAACGGCCGGCTGCCCCGCCAGTCACGGAACCGCCTCCTGAGGACGCGGACGTAGTGCTCGTTCTGCTCCGGCGACTCGGCGCTCATGGAAGCTCCCTGGTACTGGTGTTGCTTGTCGAGGTGGGAGTCGGGCGGGTGGGGACGCTGCGAGCGCCCCACCCGCCCTCACGGTTCACCGGTCAGTAGCACTCGACGCCCGGGCCGTCGCCCTTGAGCAGCTTCATGCTGAGACCGCTCAGCTTGAACGACGCGGCCGTGGTCGCCCACGCCCTCTGCTCGACGTTGCGCAGCTGGGCACGGGTCGCCTGCTGGGCGAAGCCGTTCTGGTTGATGTTGTGGTCCTTGACGACCGGACCCTTGGCGAACTTGCCCTCGCCGGTGTCCTTGGCCGCCATGCCGATGTCGATGTTGTCGAACTCGGCGTCGGCCTTCAGATCCGTGACGTCGAGGTACAGGTTCTCCGCGACGACCGGGTTCTTCGGGTCCTCGCCGGCCTTCAGCTTCAGCGTGATCTTGCCGAAGACCGGGACGTCCGGCGTGACCACCGACTGGCACATGTTGGTGATCCTGGCGTTCTTGAACGTCGAGATCGCGACCGGCCGCGGGACGACCTGGTCACCTTCCTTGACGTTCGCGTACCCCATGTCGACGCCGCCGTACTGGGCGAACCCGCGGCCGTCGAGGTACTCCGCCGTGACCTTGAACTCCTGGCCGGAGACGGCGAACGACGCGGCGAGCGCGCCCTGGGCGAGCCCGACGCCTATCGCGGCCGTCGCGGCCACACCGGGGACCATGACGACGGCGAACCGCTTCCATCTGGTCCCACCGCGCATCTGGGACTGCATAGATTCCTCCTTCTCGGACGTACATCTCCGGGCCGGACCCGGAAGGTCCGTCCTGGGATGGGAGAAGTGCTACGTCCTCGGGAAGGGGAACGCCCGCGGTTCGGGCGCGAACAGCGTCCGGATCACCGGCGATCACCCCCGAGCGACAACCACCGTGCCGCTCGGCGCAGGCGTCCGCGCGGCCCGTTCGGACAGGCCCCGCCGGTCGGCGGGAACCCCCCTGTCCACGGCCGGCGCAGCAGGTGCCCCGGCCCACTCGGTGGGGACCCAACCACGCGCGGCGCGGCTGATGGCCGGGCTGGTACGGGGTTGGACCGAGCGTGGCCGATCGTGGTCCATTCGGGCCCGGGGCACAAGGGGGTTCGTTACCCGCTAGTAACGACTCGATAAACCGGGTGCGACGGCGTGCCGTCGCCCAGGCACTCACGGTGCTACCCGCCGGTTCGACGAAAGGTGATTTCGGAGGCGATGGCCGGACATAAGGGCGGCGTCGACTTACTGGAAGTAACAGCGGCCGCGATTGCCAAGATTTGGCAAAGCGCGGCCGCCGTCCTTCGTTCTCCGCCGGTCCGACGGACCGTCAGGCCGGTGCGCGGCTCAGAACAGCACGCGCGCCAGGTCGCCGCGGGCCTTGATCACGCGCGGGTCGTCGGACCCGATGACCTCGAACAGCTCCAGCAGCCGCACCCGCGCCGCGTCGCGGTCGTCGCCGGCCGTGCGCCGCACGGTGTCGACGAGCCGCCCGAAGGCGTCCTCGACGTGTCCGCCCACCAGGTCCAGGTCGGCGGCGGCGAGCTGCGCCGGCACGTCGGCGGGGTCGTCGGCGGCGTTCTTGCGGACCTGCTGCGGGTCCGCGCCCTGCACGCGGCCGAGGAGTTCGGCCTGGGCGAGGCCCAGCTTGGCCTCGGTGTTGCCGGGGTCGTCGACCAGGACGTTCTTGTACGCCTGGACGGCGCCCGGGATGTCGTTCGCGTCCAGCGCGCGGACCGCCGCCTCCAGCAGGGCGTCGTACGGCCCGGCCGGCACGGCGGCGGCGCCGGCCCCGGGGCCCTCGCCCTCCGCGTCGACGACCAGACCGGTGAGGCCGAAGCGCTGCTCGGCGACCTGGACCAGCTGGTCGAGGGTCTGACGGATCTGGGCCTCGGGCGCCGCCCCCTGGAAGAGCGGCAGCGCCTGACCGGCGACGACCGCGAAGACCGCCGGGATCCCCTGGATCCCGAACTGCTGCATGAGCATCTGGTTGGCGTCGACGTCGACCTTCGCCAGGAGGACGCGGCCGCCGTACTCGACGGTCAGGCGCTCCAGCAGCGGCCCGAGCTGCTTGCAGGGCTCGCACCACTCGGCCCAGAAGTCGATGACGACCGGCACCTCGGCCGACCGCTGGATGACGTCGCGCTCGAAGCCGGCCTCGTCGACGTCGATCACCAGGGCGGACGGGGGCACGGCGCCGGAGCCGCCCTCCCGGGCCGCCTGCGCGCGGGACTGCTCCGCCTTCGCCTTGGCCTCTGTGGCCGCCTTCACCGCGGCGAGGTCGACGACGCCGCTCATGGACATGTTCCTAGGCTGCATGGGTACATCCTCCCCCTTCCGCGCGCGTAACCGGTACGTCATGGCTCGAGCCGTGGTGGCACCGGGTCCCCACCGGGTGCCGTGGTCGTCGCTGCGGGCTGGTCCCAGCCTTTCGCTACGCGTCGTAGCGTAACTGGGCCGCGGGGGGCGCGGGCCGGGCGGGCGGAGTGAAGTGGCTCACACGCGCGGCACCGGGGGCAGCCGAGCTACCCGCCGGTATGGTCGCCGTCATGTGCAGCCGCCCCGCCGCCACTCCCCCCGCCGGCCCCGGCCGCCCCGGGCGTCCGCGCAGCGCCGCCGCGGACACCGCGATCCTGGAGGCGACCCGCGCGGCCCTGGTCGAGCTGGGCTGGTCCAAGCTGTCGATGAGCGACGTCGCCACCCGCGCGGGCGTCGCCAAGACCACCCTGTACCGGCGCTGGGCGGGCAAGAACGAGCTCGTCGTGGACGCCGTCGCCGTCCTCTTCGACGAGCTGGAACTCCCCGACCGGGGCAGTCTCGCGGCGGACGTCGAGGGCGTGGTGCGCCAGTTCGCCGCGCTGCTGGAGCGGCCGGAGGCGAAGACGGCGCTGATGGCCGTCGTCGCCGAGTCGACCCGCGACGAGCCGCTGCGCGAGCGGATCCGCACCTCGATCGTCGAACGGCAGAAGCGCCTCGTCCTCCAGGGCCGGGCCCGCGCACAGGCCCGGGGGGAGCTGCCCCCGCCCGCCGGGGGCGAGGAGGTCGGCGGCGCGGCGGACGGCACGGACGACCTGATCTTCGACGTCATCGCGGGCGCGGTGGTCCACCGGGCGCTGGTGAGCGGGGAGCCCGTCGACCGGGAGTGGGCCCGGCGGTTCACGGCGCTGCTCCTCGGCGGGCTCGCCGCCGTCGCCCCCGACTGAGCAGCCGCGGGGCGTCCCGGCGGCATCACCGCCCGGGGGCCGCCGCCCGCGGGTGGCGGCCCCCGGGTGGCGGCCCGCGGGTCACAGCTCCCGGTACATCACGTGCAGGCCGGTGTAGCCGCGCACCGGGTGGCGGAAGGCCCCCGGGACGGTGCCGACGACCCGGAACCCCAGGTCCTCGTAGAGCCGTACCGCGTGCTCGTTGGTCTCCACGACGGCGTTGAACTGCATGCCCCGGTACCCCGCGGCCCGGGCCCAGTCGAGGCTGTACCGGACGAGGGCCCGTCCGATGCCGCGCCCGCCGTGGGCCGGGTCGACCATGTAGCTGGCGCTGGCGACGTGCGCGCCGTTGCCGGCCTGGTTGCGGTTCATCTTCGCCGTCCCCACGACCGTGCCGGCCGGGTCGACCGCGACGACCGTGCGGTGCGGCGGCTCCAGGAGCCACCAGCCGCCCGCCTCGTCCTCGGTGAGGTCCACCGGGTAGGTGAAGGTCTCGCCGGCGGCGACGATCTGCCGGAAGAAGGGCCAGATGGCGGCCCAGTCGCGGGCGGTGGCCTCACGGATCTCGACGTGCATGGGCCCAGCATGCCCGCCGGGCTCCGCCGGGGGCGAACGGTTTCCGCCCGAGCCGCGTCGCCCCGCCGGATCCAGCGCCCAGCCGGGACCGAGCGCCCCGCCGGAGCCGCGCCCCCGCCGGGACCGAGCGGCCCGGGGCGGCGGGGGCGCGGGGCGGTCAGAAGCCCGCCGGTTCGGTGTACGTCCCCCACTCGTCGCGCAGGACGTCGCAGATCTCGCCGAGGGTCGCCTCGGCGCGTACCGCGTCGAGCATGGGCCCGATCATGTTGGAGCCGTCCCGGGCGGCGGCGAGCATCGCGTCGAGCGCGGAGCGCACGCGGGCGTCGTCGCGCCGGGCCTTGCGGTCGGCGAGGACGCGGACCTGCTCGCGCTCCACCTCGTGGCTGACGCGCAGGATCTCCAGGTCGCCGGTGACGGAGCCGGTGTGGCAGTTGACGCCGACGACCTTCTTGTCGCCCTTCTCCAGGGACTGCTGGTAGCGGAAGGCGGCCTCGGCGATCTCGCCGGTGAACCAGCCGTCCTCGATGCCGCGCAGGATGCCGGAGGTGATGGGCCCGATGGGGTGCCGGCCGTCGGGGTGCGCCCGCAGGCCGCGCTCCTTGATCTGGTCGAAGATCTTCTCGGCGTCCGCCTCGATGCGGTCCGTGAGCTGCTCGACGTACCAGGAGCCGCCCAGCGGGTCGGCGACGTTGGCGACGCCGGTCTCCTCCATGAGGACCTGCTGGGTGCGCAGGGCGATCTCGGCGGCCTGCTCGGACGGGAGGGCGAGCGTCTCGTCGAGGGCGTTGGTGTGCAGGGAGTTGGTGCCGCCGAGTACCGCGGCGAGGGCCTCGACCGCCGTGCGCACGACGTTGTTGTAGGGCTGCTGGGCGGTGAGGGAGACACCCGCGGTCTGCGTGTGGAAGCGCATCCACTGCGCCTTGTCCGTCTTGGCGCCGTAGACCTCCTTCATCCAGCGCGCCCAGATGCGGCGGGCCGCGCGGAACTTGGCGATCTCCTCGAAGAAGTCGAGGTGCGCGTCGAAGAAGAAGGACAGACCGGGGCCGAAGACGTCGACGTCCAGGCCGCGCGAGAGGCCGAGCTCCACGTAGCCGAAGCCGTCGGCGAGGGTGTACGCGAGCTCCTGCGCGGCCGTCGAGCCGGCCTCGCGGATGTGGTAGCCGGAGACCGACAGGGGCTTGTACGCGGGGATGTGCGCCGCGCAGTGCTCCATCAGGTCGCCGATGAGCCGCAGGTGGGGCTCCGGCTGGAAGAGCCACTCCTTCTGGGCGATGTACTCCTTGAAGATGTCCGTCTGGAGCGTGCCGTTGAGGACGGACGGGTCGACGCCCTGTCGTTCGGCGGCGACGAGGTACATGCAGAAGACGGGCACGGCGGGGCCGCTGATCGTCATCGACGTGGTGACGTCCCCGAGCGGGATGCCCTGGAAGAGGACCTCCATGTCGGCCGCGGTGTCGATGGCGACGCCGCAGTGGCCGACCTCGCCGAGGGAGCGGGGGTCGTCGGAGTCGCGGCCCATGAGCGTCGGCATGTCGAAGGCGACGGAGAGGCCGCCGCCGCCCGCCGCGAGGATCATCTTGTACCGCTCGTTGGTCTGCTCGGCGTTGCCGAAGCCGGCGAACTGGCGGATGGTCCAGGTGCGGCCCCGGTAGCCGGTCGCGTACAGGCCGCGGGTGAAGGGGTACTCACCGGGCCAGCCGATCCGCTCGAAGCCGTCGTAGGTGTCGCCGGGCCGGGGCCCGTACGCGGGCTCCACGGGGTCGCCGGAGAGCGTGGTGAAGTCGGCGTCGCGCTTGCGGGCGGCGTCGTAGCGGGCCTGCCAGCGTCGGCGGCCTTCCTCGATGGCGTCAGCGTCCATACCTCGAATTTACTAGGACGTCCTAGTAAATGTCGATGGCCGACCGCCGGGCGCGCCCCGCGCCCGGCGGTCGGGAGGGTGCGGTTACGCCTTGGCCGTGACCGGCGAGGCGTCGACGACCAGCGGCCGGACCTCGCGCGCGACCTTGCGCTCGACGAAGAAGGCCGCGGTGGGGATCGTGCCGCTCAGCAGGATCCACAGCAGCTTGCCGAACGGCCAGCGGGCCTTGGAGCCCAGGTCGAAGGCGAAGACGAGGTAGATGATGTACAGCACGCCATGGGTCTGCGAGACCACGAAGGTGACGTCCTCACCCACGCCGAAGCCGTACTTGGCGACCATGCACGTACAGAGCACGAGGAGCATGACGGCCGTGACGTAGGCCATCACCCGGTAACGGGTCAGCACGCTGGATTTCATGGCATCGAGCGTAACCACCCGATCCGGGCGATCTTCGCGCGCCCCCTCGCCTCCGCCACCCCCGCCGGCAGGGCCCCGCCCCGGTCGCCGCCCCCGACGGCCGCCCCGACGGCCGCCCCGGCCGCCCGCCGCCCGGCGGCGCCGCCGGGACCCCGCTCAGCCCTCGTCGAAGTCGCCCGCCGCCACCCGCAGGGGCCGCAGCATCGCGAAGATCTCGGCGCACTCCTCCGCGTCGTACGCGCGCAGGCCGAAGTCCATGGCCATCAGGTCGGCCGTGGCGGCCTCGACCACCTCGCGGCCCTTCTCCGTGATGGCGGCGAGGGTGCCGCGGCCGTCGTTCGGATTGGGGCGCTTGCCGACGAGACCGGAGCGGACCAGCCGGTCGACGGTGTTGGTCACGGAGGTGGGGTGGACCATGAGCCGCTCGCCGATCTTCGACATGGGCAGCTCGCCCGCCTTGGAGAAGGTGAGCAGCACCAGCGCCTCGTACCGCGCGAAGGTCAGCCCGTACGGCTTGACCACGGCGTCGACCTCGGCCAGCAGGATCTGGTGGGCGCGCATGATCGAGGTGATCGCACCCATCGAGGGCACCGGGCCCCAGCGCTGCCGCCAGAGTTCGTCGGCGCGGGCGATGGGGTCGAAGGGGAGACTGAGCGGCTTCGGCACGCGGTCGACCTTACCGAGTGGCCACATGGCGGTCAGCCCGGTCTCACGCTTCGGTCGACCCCGGCGCACCCGGGGCCACGGTGTCGCACCGCGCCACCCTCTGTCCGTTATGCCACGATTGCCCGAACTGCCCGCAGCCAGCGAAGGGATCGTGATGTCCGGTCACCGTTCGTCGTCCCGCGCGCCGCTCCGCCTGACGCTCACCGCCGCACTGGCCGCCGCGCTCCCCGTCGCCGGCTGCTCGCCCGGCGGCGCGGGGGCCGGCGACAGGGCCGGGGAGCGGCCGTCCGTCGCCTCCGCCGGGCGGGGCGAGGCCGCGGCGCCCCACGCCGACTCCCCCTTCTGGGTCGACCCGCGGAGCGACGCCGCCCGCCAGGCCGCGGTGTACGAGGCGGCGGGCCGGACCGGGGACGCGCGCCTCATGCGGCGCATCGCCGACCGCCCGGCCGCCGTCTGGCCGGCCGGCGACGACCCCGTGCCGGACATCACCGGGGCGGTGCGCGGCGCCGCCCGCGACGGGCGCACGGTCGTCCTCGTCGCGTACGACATCCCGCAGCGCGACTGCGGCCGGTACTCCGCCGGCGGAGCGCCGGACGCGGACGCCTACCGGGCGTGGATCGACGCCTTCGCCGGGGCCGTCGGCGACGCGCCCGCCGTCGTCGTGCTGGAGCCGGACGCCGTGCCGCACCTGGTGGACGGCTGCGCGGGCGGTTCCGCCGAGGAGCGGTACCGGCTGCTGTCGGAGGCGGTGGACCGGCTGAAGCGGCAACCGCGCACGAAGGTGTACCTGGACGCCGGCAACCCCGCGTGGATCAAGGACCCGGGCAAGCTCGTCGAACCGCTGCGGCGGGCCGGTGTCGAGCGGGCGGACGGCTTCGCGCTGAACGTCTCGAACTTCCGGACCGACGAGGCCGTGGTGGCCTACGGGACGCGGCTGTCCGGCCTCCTCGGCGGTCTCCACTTCACCGTCGACAGCAGCCGCAACGGCCTCGGCCCGCTCCCCGGCGCGGAGGGCGGCGAGGAGTCCTGGTGCAACCCGCCCGGCCGGGCCCTGGGCAGACCGCCCACCGTCCGCACCGGCCACCGGCTGGTGGACGCGTACCTGTGGATCAAGCGGCCCGGCGAGTCCGACGGCACCTGCCGGGGCGGCCCCGCGGCGGGCACCTGGTGGCCGGAGTACGCCCTCGGCCTGGCCCGCCGCGCCGCCGACCCGCCCGCCCGCGGCGGGCCGGGCGCCGCCGGCTGACCCGCGCCCGGGCGGACCCCCGGCGCGGCGGACCCCGCGCCCGGCCCGGCCCCGGGAGGCGGGCCTCCACGACCGGCTCGGCCCGCCGCCGGCCCGGCCTGACCCCGCCCGGGAAGCCGGCCGGCATCCCGGGAAGCGGCCCGGCCCCGGGAGGCCGGCGCGGGGCCCGTAGGTCGGCCCCGGGAGGCGGGCCGGGGCCGTCGGTCGGTCCGCCACCGGTCAGCCCCGGGCGGGGACCTGGATCCAGCGGGCCACCGACGGGCGGCCTTCGGCGTCCAGGGCGAACAGCATGTACCAGCCGGGCGGCACCAGGCTCGGGTCGAGGGGCGCCTCGACGGTGACCGAGTCCGCGGTGCGCGTCAGGCCCAGCTCGACGGACCGCTGCTCGACGTCCGTGGTGTGGGTGACGGCGCTGGGGCGCAGCAGCCGGGCCTTGGTGATGCGGGCGGCGTCCCGGGTGCGGAAGGTGGCCCGGCCGTCGCGGTCCAGCTCCCGCGGCCCCGCGCCGAGCGCCGGGCGCCGGCGCGCGGCGTCGCCCTGGAGGTAGGGCGGGGTGTAGACCTCGACGCGCTGCTCGAAGGTGCCGAGCTTGGTGCCGTCCTTGTTCCCGAAGAGCGGGTCGGAGCCGAAGGTGGCGACGCGCCCGTCCGGCAGCAGCAGCGCCTCGGAGTGGTAGTTGCGGCCGACGGTGGGATCGGCGGCCTGGCGGAAGGTGCCCGCCGCGGGGTCGTAGAACTGCGCCTTGAGGACGTCGCTGGCCCCGCGCCCGCGGTAGTCGGACGAACCGCCGGTGGTGAAGACCGTGTCGTCCGGCAGCAGGACGCTGCTCAGGTAGCGGGTGCCCTGCGGGAGGGAGGGGCCGGCGCGGAAGACGGGGCTCTCCTCCTTGAGGTCGATGATCGCCGTGCGCGGGGTGGACAGCGGGGACTCGCCGACCCCGCCCCCGCCGAGGACCATCAGCTTCTGGTCCTGGACCGGCGGCAGCAGCAGGGAGGCGGAGGTCTCCAGCTGGTCCGGGTCGTCGATGCCGCGGATCTCCTGGAAGACGTTCCTGCGCAGGTCCCACAGGCCGGGGACGCGCCCCTCGTCGGCGGGGCCGTAGCCGGCGTTGGAGCCGGTGTAGAAGAGCTTGCCGCCCTTCGTGAGGAAGAGGGCCGGATAGGTCGGGAAGTAGCGGGTGGGGCCCTTCGTCCACTTCCTGGTCCTCGGGTCGTAGACCTCGTTGTCGCCGGGGACGACGTCGCCCACGTCGTTGAGCCCGGACACGGCGAGGACGCGGCCGTCCTGGAGGGTGACGAGCGTGGGGTACCAGCGGGCGTCCTTCATGGGCGCGACGGGCACGTACCGCTCGGCGACCGGGTCGAACTCGTACGCCGACCTGATGCCCTGGAAGTCCTGCTTCCCGGTGGTGAGCTTCTGCGCGAGGCCGTAGACGTTCCGGGCGTCCCGGCCGGTCAGCCCGACGACCCGGTACTGCGCCGCCTGCGTCGTCAGCCCCTCCGGACCCTCCTTCCTGGCCTCGACGAAGACCCGGGCCTCCGCGGCGGTGACCTTGGTCTCCCAGGGCTTCATCCGGCCGCCGCGGTCGTAGGAGACGGCGAACTCGCGCTTCGCCCGGGGCACGGTGACGTCGAAGCGGGAGACGTACTCGACGCCGGAGGGCGAGCGGAAGACGGTCCCCTCGGGGAGGGTGACCGCCTTGTCGGGGCTCTCGTTCCTGACGCGCATGGCGCCGCCCGCCCGCTTCACCTCGCCGTCCAGGACCTCGTAGCGGGCCGTGCCGCCGGCCACCAGCAGGCGGCCGTCCGGGAGCTGGCTGTGGCCGGCGCAGAAGAAGTCCTCCGGGGTGTCGACGTCCTCGAAGGTGCCTGCGGCGGGGTCCCACAGGACGGTCCTGAACGACCCGGCGTCGAAGTTCTTCTGGTTGTTGCCCGAGCCGGCGATCAGCAGGACCTTGCCGGTGCGCAGGAGCGCCGCGTGGATGGCGTTGACGCGGTACTCACCGGGGACCTCCACCGGCGCCCAAGAGCCGTACCGCGCCTTGTAGCCGGGCTGGGCGATCTTGTAGGCGTGGTACTTCTCCTCGGCGAAGGTGAGGGCCGCCGGCGCGTTGAGGCCGGCGAGGACGACGAGGGCGCCGCCGCCGAGCAGCGTCTTCCTGAACTTCCCGGACGGCCGGTGGGCCATGGGTCAGCTCCCTCCTGAGGTGGCGGCGAGGGCGGCCCCGGACTCGTCCCCGCGCGCGGCCGTCCGCCCGGTGACGCGGCGGCGCTCCCGGGCGGTGGTCCACCCCCAGACGGCGACGGGGGCGAGGCAGACGGCGAGGGCCAGGACGGCCCAGGTGCGCATGGCCGCGTGCGTGTGGTCGAGGTGCGCGGAGACGGCGAGGCCGGCGGCCAGCACGGCCGCCCAGCCCAGGTGGATCCGGAAGGTGCCCAGCCGGTCGGGGCTGGCCGCGCCGCCCTTGGGCGTGACGACGAACCGGCCGTCGGTGCGCCGGACCGCGGCGGTCAGCGACAGGAGGTAGACGGGCGCGCAGAGCGCCGACATCACCATGCCGGCGAGGCCGCCGGAGCCCTCCGGTTCGTGCGGGGAGACGTTGTGGCGCCGGTTCCACAGGTACAGGCCGATCTGGAGGGCCGCGGCGTCGCTGTAGAGCATCAGCCACACGGCGGACGAGACCTGCGTGCCGGAGGCGCCGAGCCAGAGGTAGAGGGTGCAGCTGAGGACGCCGAGGAACCAGTTGACGGCGGTCATCGGGTAGTAGGCGAGCAGGAGGGTGTAGTTCAGGAGCCGTCCGGGCGGGAGCCGGAAGGACGCCTTCCAGTACTGCTTGACGAGCGTCTCGTACGTCCCCCGCGACCAGCGGATCTGCTGGGTGAAGAAGTCCGTCCAGGAGACCGGGCCCTCGCCCACGGCGAGGACGTCGGGCGTGTAGACGGACCGCCAGTGCCGGCCGGTCCGGGGGTTCCTGCGGCGGTGGATCTCGAAGCCGGTCGCCATGTCCTCGGTGACGGAGTCCTGGAGCCCGCCGACCTGGAAGACGGCGCTCAGCCGGACGACGTTGTTGGTCCCGACGAACATCGGGGCGCGGTAGCGGTTGCCGGCGCGCTGGATCAGGGCGTGGAAGAGGAACTGCTGGGACTCGGCGGCCTTGGTGACGAAGGCGTCGTAGTTGCCGTAGACCTGCGGGCCGACGACGAAGGCGACGTCGGGGTCGCGGAAGTAGCCGAGCATCCGCTCCAGGAAACCGGGCAGCGGGACGTGGTCGGTGTCGACGGACGCGAGGAACTCGTAGTCGTGGCCGTGCATGGCGATCCACGCGTTGTAGTTGCCGTGCTTGGTGCGCGTCCTGTGCACGCCGGCCGGCCGGTTCCACTCGGGTACGCCCTTGCGGGTGAAGTGGCGGACGCCGAGCTCCCCGCACAGGGCCCGTGCCCGGTCGTCGTCGCCCTCGTCGAGCAGCCACACGTCCACCACGCCCGCGTGGCGTACCCGCACGGCGCCCTCCAGGGTGGCGCGGACCATGGCGAGCGGTTCCTTGCCGGGCACGTACGTGGTGAGGAAGGCGACGCGGGTGCCCTCCACGGGGCGCACGGGCACCGGGTCGCGCGCGACGAGCGTGGCGTGCGCGATCGACACCACGTTGACCAGCGTGAACAGGCAGATCAACGCGATCGAGACGAGCATGACCGCGTCGAACGCCACGAGCCACCGGTCGCCGCCCTCCCGGCGGGTCCAGTGGCCGGGCCGGACCAGGTAGGCGAGGAGGACGGCGGAGAGCACGGGGGCGAGCGTCATGAGGAGGACGGCGCGTATTCGGTGCGGCTGCCGGGCCAGCAGGGAGCGGTACCGGACGGTGTACGCCGACGGGCCCGGCTCCGTCAGGGGCCCGGCGAGGCGGCTGTGGGCGTCGTAGTCGTAGCCGCCGGGACCGCCCGCGGCGCCGGCCCGGTCCCCGCCGGGGCGCGGGCTCCTGCTGTCGCTGTCGCCGATGCTCTCCGACCGCAGCACGGGTGCCTCCAGCCTGTCGAGCGGGATCGCTTGTCCCCACGGAAATCGACGGACCGGCACATGTCGAACGGAGGGCAGCCGAGTGGGCGTATCGACCGCGTACGGGTTTGCCCCCTGCCCCTGACGCCATGTCAGCCCGTCGGGCGCGCCGCCCCGCCTGGGCACGACGGAGCCCGGCCGGCGGACCGCCGGCCGGGCTCACGGGCGCTCGGGCGGGGCGGCGCGCCTCGACGCGGCGCGCACGACGCCTCGCACGGTGCGGCCGCGGGCACGGGTGCGGCCGTCCCGCACGGCGCGTGCACCGCGCGCGGCGCTCAGGCCAGGTGGCGCTCCACGGTGGCGACCTTCGAGGTGAGGCCGTCCGTCACCCCCGGCCGGATGTCGGCCTTGAGGACCAGGGAGACGCGCGGGGCGCGCGCCTCGACGGCCGCGACCGCGCGCCGGACGACGTCCATGACCTCGTCCCACTCGCCCTCGACGGAGGTGAACATGGCGTCCGTGCGGTTCGGCAGGCCGGACTCGCGGACGACGCGGACGGCGTCGGCGACGTACTCCCCGACGTCCTCGCCGACCCCGAGCGGGGTGACGGAGAAGGCGACGATCACGCGCCCACCGTGCCCTCGGTGCGGGCGCGGGAGGCGATCACCGCGTCGTCGGCGGCGCGCTTGAGCTTCCGGTCGCCGTAGAAGCCGCCGAAGGGGACGACGGAGAGCACGAAGAACAGCACGCCCGTCTTCACGTCCCACTTCGCGTTCTTCCACGCGTCCAGCCAGAAGACCACGTACAGCAGGAAGAGGAAGCCGTGGACGGCGCCCATGAACGGGACGGCGTTGAACTCCGTCGTGCGCTTGAGGACCGAGCAGACGAGCAGCACGAGGAAGGAGGTGGCCTCGGGGCCGGAGACGAGCCGGAGGCGGTGGAGGGCGGATGCGGTCTTGATGTCCACGGACGAGCACCTTCTGCGCGGGGATCGATCTTGTGAATGGATGCACAAGCGTGCGCCCATTCTGTCAGGTGCGCCCCCCGGGACTCCATCAGGGGCGGCGACCCGCCCGGGGCGCTGTCCCCGGCCCGCCCGCGCCCGTTACGGTCTGTGCGTGGCAACCTTCCGACTCCAGGGCAGCAAAGCGCTCGCCGTCGACCTGGCCGGCGACGCCGTCAAGGCGAAGAACGGCGCGATGGTGGCGTACGAGGGCCAGATGGCCTTCAAGAAGATGAGCGGCGGCGGCGAGGGCCTCCGCGGCATGGTCACCCGGCGGCTGACCGGGGAGCAGATGGAGGTCATGGAGGTGAGGGGGCAGGGCACCTGCTACTTCGCCGACCGGGCCTCGGACGTGACCGTGCTGGGGCTCCAGGGCGACCGGCTGTGGGTCGAGGCGAGCAACCTGCTGTGCGCCGACGCCGGGCTGCGGACCGGTACGACCTTCACGGGGCTGCGCGGCGGCGCGAGCGGCAACGGCCTGTTCACGACGACCGTCGAGGGCTCGGGCCAGGTCGCGATCACCTCCGACGGCCCGGCCGTCGTGCTGCGCGTGACGCCGCAGCACCCGCTCGCGGTGGACCCGGGCGCGTACGTGGCGCACCAGGGCGACCTTCGGCAGACCTTCCAGTCCGGCGTCACCTTCCGCACCCTCGTGGGCGAGGGCGGTGGCGAGGCGTTCCAGATCCGGTTCGAGGGCGATGGGATCGTGTACGTGCAGCCGAGCGAGCGCAACACCGTGGGGGGCGACGTCTGATGCCGTTCCGGGAGATCAACTCCAAGATGGTCGAGGCCACCGTCGCCCCGGGGCAGCGGCTGTTCAGCCAGCGGGGCGCGATGCTGGCGTACCGCGGGGAGGTCACTTTCACGCCGAACACCGCCGGTGGCCAGGGCGGCGTCATGGCGATGATCGGCCGGCGCGTCGCCGGGGAGGCCGCGCCGCTGATGACGGTGGAGGGCGACGGCAAGGTCATGTTCGGGCACGGCGGCCACCACGTGCAGGTGATCCGGTTGACCGGGGACACCCTGTACGTCGAGGCGGACCGGCTGCTTGCCTTCGACGGGACCCTGGAGCAGGGCACGATGTTCATGGGCTCCCAGGGGGGCGTCATGGGCATGGTGCGCGGCCAGGTGACGGGGCAGGGCCTGTTCACCACGACCCTCAAGGGTCACGGCGCCGTCGCGGTCATGGCGCACGGCGGGGTGATCGAGCTGCCGATCACCCCCGGGCGGTCGGTCCACGTGGACCCCCAGGCGTACGTGGCCCACCACGGCGACGTGCGGAACAAGCTCTCCACGGCGCTCGGGTGGCGCGACATGGTGGGGCGCGGCTCGGGCGAGGCGTTCCAGCTGGAGCTGAGCGGCAGTGGCGCGGTCTACGTCCAGGCGTCGGAGGAGAAGCTGTGAGCCCGTCCGCGGTGTTCGACCCGTCGAACCTCCCGAGTGACGACAACGTCAACCCGTACACCTTCTGCGTGGAGCTCAAGGGCTCCCGGTGGTTCCTGCAGAAGGGCAAGATGATCGCCTACTACGGCGACATCGCCTTCAACGGCGTCGGGCACGGCGCCCTGGAGCGGCTGGTGCGCACGAGCTTCCACTCGCCGATGCACGCCGGCGACTGGGTCGTGGCCGAGGGCAGCGGCCGGATGCTCCTGGCGGACCGGGCCTTCGACGTGAACTCCTTCGACCTGGAGGACGGCAACCTCACGATCCGGGCCGGCAACCTCCTGGCCTTCGAGCCGTCGCTGTCGCTGAAGCAGTCGATCGTGCCGGGCTTCCTCACGCTGATCGGCACGGGCAAGTTCGTCGCCGCGTCCAACGGCGAGGTGGTCTTCATGGAGCCGCCGATCCGCGTCGACCCGCAGGCGCTCGTCGGGTGGGCGGACTGCCCCTCGCCCTGCCACCACTACGACCACGGCTACCTGCGGGGCGTCCTCGGCGGGGTGCGGGCGCTCACCGGGCTCGGTGGGGCGTCCGGCGAGGAGCACCAGTTCGAGTTCGTCGGCGCGGGCACGGTGCTGCTCCAGTCGACGGAGACGCTGCTGCCGGAGCAGGGCACCGGAACCGTCCCGCACGAGCCGGGCGTCCCGGGGGGCGGGGCGCCGCACACCGGACAGGGTTCCGGCCAGGGGTCGCACGGTGCGTCACCGCGCCTTCCCGGCCAGCTGGGGGACCTCCAGCGTCGCTTCGGGCTGTGAGCGGTAGTCTGCGGAGTGTGACGCGCTCGAACGCCTGCGCACGTGCGTGGTCGGACGAGGACGGGGGACGGGGAGCGAAGCGGCGTCACTACTTCGTCCAATATTCAACATTTTAGGTAGAATCCACATATGGAGACCGAGACGGCCACCCCGTGGCTGAGCGATGGCGAGCAGTGCGCCTGGCGCACCTATCTCGACGTCAACCGACTACTCACCTACCAGCTGGAGAAGGACCTCCAGCCGTTCGGCCTGACCTACAACGACTACGAGATCCTGGTGAACCTCTCGGAGTCGCCCGAGCGGCGCATGCGCATGAGCGACCTCGCCGCGGCGACCCTCCAGTCCAAGAGCCGGCTCTCCCACCAGATCACCCGGATGGAGAACGCCGGCCTGGTCCGACGCGAGAACTGCGAGTCGGACCGGCGCGGACTGTACGCGGTCCTCACCGACCAGGGCATGGAGACCATGCACAAGGTGGCGCCGCACCACGTCGAGTCGGTGCGCAGGCACTTCATCGACCGGCTGGCCCCCGAGGCGCTGACCGACCTCCACGCCTCGCTGCGGCCGATCGCGGAACACCTCCGCGGCCTGCGCGGCAAGCCCTAGCGGCCCCGCGCACCCGCGCACGACCCCGCGCTGCCCCGCGGGGCGCCTCTCCTCCCGGTGGGGGCCACGCCGACCGACCCTCCACGGGACCGTGACACGCGAAGGGCCCCGCCCCCCGATCGGGGGCGGGGCCCTTCGCGTACGCCCGCTCAGCGGCCCGTCAGGCCCGCCACGAGCTCGTCGGCGGCCGCGTACGGGTCGAGCTCGCCCGACACGATCCGCTCCGCCAGCGCGCCCAGGCGCCGGTCGCCCCGCAGGTCGCCGATGCGCTCGCGCAGCGCGGTGACCGCGATGGTCTCCACCTCGTGCGAGGCGCGGGCCCTGCGGCGCTCCGCCAGGACGCCGTGCTCCTCCATCCAGGCGCGGTGCTTCTCCAGCGCCTCCACGACCTCGTCGACGCCCTCGCCGCGCGCGGCGACCGTCTTCACGATCGGCGGCCGCCAGTCGCCCGGCGCCCGCGCCTCCCCGAGGCCGAGCATGTGGTTGAGCTCGCGCGCCGTGGCGTCCGCGCCGTCCCGGTCGGCCTTGTTCACCACGTACACGTCGCCGATCTCCAGGATGCCGGCCTTCGCCGCCTGGATGCCGTCGCCCATGCCGGGCGCCAGCAGCACCACCGACGTGTCCGCCTGCGAGGCGATCTCCACCTCGGACTGGCCCACGCCGACCGTCTCGACGAGCACCACGTCGCAGCCGGCCGCGTCCAGGACGCGGATCGCCTGCGGGGCCGACCACGCCAGACCGCCCAGGTGCCCGCGGGTGGCCATGGAGCGGATGTAGACGCCCGGGTCCGAGGCGTGCTCGGACATCCGGACGCGGTCGCCCAGCAGCGCGCCGCCGGAGAACGGCGACGACGGGTCCACGGCGAGGACGCCGACCCGCTTGCCCGCCCTGCGGTACGCGGAGACCAGCGCCGACGTCGACGTGGACTTGCCGACCCCGGGCGAACCCGTCAGACCGACCACGTACGCGCCGCCCGTCAGCGGGGCGAGGGCCGCCATCACCTCACGGAGCTGCGGGGACGCCCCCTCCACGAGCGAGATCAACCGGGCCACGGCCCGCGGCCTGCCCTCCCGTGCCTGGGCGACCAGTGCGGGGACGTCCACCATCTCGTACAGACTCCTTACTTCGCCGAAGCGCTCGGAACGCGGAGGATCAGCGCGTCGCCCTGGCCGCCGCCGCCGCACAGCGCCGCCGCGCCGGTCCCGCCGCCGCGCCGCCGGAGCTCCAGCGCCAGGTGGAGCACGATACGGGCACCGGACATGCCGATCGGGTGGCCCAGGGCGATCGCGCCACCGTTGACGTTCACCTTTTCAGGGGATACGCCCAGATCCTTCATCGACTGGACGGACACGGCGGCGAACGCCTCGTTGATCTCGATCAGGTCGAGGTCCGCCACGTCCATGCCCTCCTTCTTCAGGGCGTGCTGGATGGCGTTGGACGGCTGGGACTGGAGCGCGTTGTCCGGGCCCGCGACGTTGCCGTGCGCGCCGATCTCCGCGATCCACTCCAGGCCCAGCTCCTCGGCCTTGGCCTTGCTCATCACGACGACCGCGGCGGCGCCGTCGGAGATCTGCGACGAGGAGCCGGCCGTGATCGTGCCCTCCTTGGAGAACGCCGGGCGCAGCTTGGCCAGCGTCTCGGCCGTGGTCTCCGGCCGGATGCCCTCGTCCTTGGCGAAGAGGATGGGCTCGCCCTTGCGCTGCGGGATCTCCACGGGCGTGATCTCCGCCTCGAACAGCCCGTTCTTCTGGGCGGCCGCCGCGCGCTGGTGCGACAGGGCGGAGATCTCGTCCTGCTCGGGGCGGCGGATGCCGAGGCGGGTGTTGTGCCGCTCGGTGGACGCGCCCATGGCGATGTTGTCGAAGGGGTCGGTGAGGCCGTCGTACGCCATGGCGTCGACCATCTCGATGGCGCCGTACTTGTAGCCCTCACGGGACTTCGGGAGCAGGTGCGGCGCGTTGGTCATGGACTCCTGGCCGCCGGCGACGATCACGTCGAACTCGCCCGCGCGGATCAGCTGGTCGGCGAGGGCGATGGCGTCGAGGCCGGAGAGGCAGACCTTGTTGATCGTGAGCGCCGGGACGTTCATCGGGATGCCGGCCTTGACGGCGGCCTGACGGGCGGGGATCTGCCCGGCGCCCGCCTGGAGCACCTGCCCCATGATCACGTACTGCACCTGGTCGCCGCCGATGCCCGCCCGGTCGAGGGCGGCCTTGATGGCGAAGCCACCGAGGTCGACACCGGAGAAGGACTTCAGCGAGCCGAGCAGTCGACCCATGGGCGTGCGTGCGCCCGCGACGATGACGGAGGTGGTACCGGTCGTTCCAGACATGAGGACGATCCCCTTCCAGCCTGGGGGGGCTGCGGAGTGAACGAGGGTTTACCGCCAATGTACTGAGCGGTACTGCCCCCGGTCACCGGGCGGTCGGTGTGACGGCGCGCACGTTGCGTAACCACCCCGTGGAGCGCTGCACTGGTCGCATGCTCACCAGAATCGACCACATCGGGATCGCCTGTCACGACCTCGACGCGACCGTGGAGTTCTACCGCTCCACCTACGGCTTCGAGGTCTTCCACACCGAGGTCAACGAGGAGCAGGGCGTCCGCGAGGCCATGCTGAGGATCAACGGCACCTCGGACGGCGGCGCCTCCTACCTCCAGCTCCTGGAACCCACCCGCGAGGACTCGACCGTCGCGAAGTGGCTGGCCAAGAACGGCGAGGGCGTCCACCACATCGCCTTCGGCACCGCGGACGTCGACGGCGACGCGGCGGACATCCGCGACAAGGGCGTGCGGGTCCTCTACGACGAGCCGCGCCGCGGCTCCATGGGGTCCCGGATCACGTTCCTGCACCCCAAGGACTGCCACGGCGTCCTCACCGAACTGGTCACGTCGGCTGAGCCCGCCTCAGTGGAGCACTGACCTGACGGATTCCCGGCCCGGTAGAGTGGGCGGCTCCGGGCCGGGGCCGGGTCGGTGCCGCGCCACGGCGTCGTCGTCGGAAGCGTCGATCTGAGACCATTCCCCGGGGGTCCGTTCGCCGGCGAACGGTGCCCGTACGAAGAGAGTTCGCGACCAGGGGACGGATGGGACCGCGCAGTGCGGGGCTACGAACGCCAGGAGAGCCACCGGGCTGACGACGACCACCTTTCGCGGTTCGAAGCCGAGATGGACCGGCTGAAGACCGAGCGGGAGAAGGCCGTCCAGCACGCCGAGGACCTCGGCTACCAGGTCGAGGTGTTGCGCGCCAAGCTCCACGAGGCCCGGCGTGCCATCGCCTCCCGGCCTGCCTACGACAGCGCGGACATCGGCTACCAGGCCGAACAGCTGCTGCGCAACGCCCAGATGCAGGCCGAGCAGATGCGCACCGACGCGGAGCGCGAGCTGCGCGAGGCCCGCGCCCAGACCCAGCGCATCCTGCAGGAGCACGCCGAGCACCAGGCCCGCCTCCAGGCCGAGTTGCACCACGAGGCGGTGCAGCGGCGCCAGCAGCTCGACCAGGAGCTGGCCGAGCGCCGCCGGACCGTCGAGGCGCACGTCAACGAGAACGTGGCCTGGGCCGAGCAGCTGCGGGCCCGTACCGAGTCCCAGGCGCGGCGCCTGATGGAGGAGTCGCGCGCCGAGGCGGAGCAGGCGCTCGCCGCCGCCCGCGCCGAGGCCGCGCGGGTCGCCGAGGAGGCCCGCCAGCGGCTG
This sequence comes from Streptomyces kanasensis, assembly GCF_043077165.1. NCBI lineage: Bacteria > Bacillati > Actinomycetota > Actinomycetes > Kitasatosporales > Streptomycetaceae > Streptomyces > Streptomyces kanasensis. Next base: position 397,604 of record NZ_JBIBSF010000004.1, on the reverse strand, counting down.
GCCGCCGAGTCCGAGGCCGCGCGCGCCGAGGCGGAGGCGACGCTGCTGCGCGCCCGCCGGGACGCCGAGCGGCTGCTCAACGCCGCCTCCGCCCAGGCCCAGGAGGCCACCAGCCACGCCGAGCAGCTGCGCACGGCCACCGCCACCGAGGCCGAGCAGGCCCGGCAGCAGGCCACCGAGCTCAGCCGGGGCGCCGAGCAGCGCATGCAGGAGGCCGAGGAGCGGCTGCGGCTCGCCCGCGCCGAGGCCGACAAGGTCGTCGCCGCCGCCACCGAGGACGCCGCGAAGCGGCTCGCCGCCGCCGAGTCGGCCAACGAACAGCGCAGCCGTACCGCGAAGACGGAGATCGCGCGTCTCGTCGGCGAGGCCACCAAGGAGGCCGAGGCCCTCAAGGCGGAGGCCGAGCAGGCGCTCGCCGACGCCCGCGCCGAGGCGGAGAAGCTCGTCGCCGAGGCCGCCGAGAAGTCCCGCACCAAGGCGGCCGAGGACTCCGCCGCCCAGCTGGCGAAGGCCGCCCGCGCCGCCGAGGAGATGCTCGGCAAGGCGTCCGAGGACGCCCAGGCCACCACGCGCAAGGCGAGCGAGGAGGCCGAGCGGATCCGTCGCGAGGCCGAGGCCGAGGCCGACCGCCTGGTCGGGGCGGCCGCGGACACCGCCGACCAGCTGCGCGGCGCCGCGAAGGACGACACCAAGGAGTACCGCGCCAAGACGGTCGAGCTCCAGGAGGAGGCCCGCCGGCTGCGCGGGGAGGCCGAGCAGCTGCGGTCGGAGGCCGTCGCCGAGGGCGAGCGGATCCGCGCCGAGGCCCGGCGCGAGGCGCTCCAGCAGATCGAGGAGGCGGCCGGGACCGCCGAGGAGCTGCTGACCAAGGCGAAGTCCGACGCCGACGAGCTGCGCACCGCGGCCGCCACCGACAGCGAGCGGGTCCGCGCCGAGGCCATCGAGCGCGCGACCACCCTGCGCGCCCAGGCCGAGGAGGCCCTGGAGCGCACCCGCGCCGAGGCCGACCGGCTGCGCGCCGAAGCCGAGGAGCAGGCCGAGTCGGTACGGGCGGCCGCCGAGACCGCCGCGACCGCGCTGCGCGAGGAGGCCGAGCGCGGGGTCGCGGCGCGGAGCGCGGAGGCCGCCGAGGAGCTGGCCCGGCTCCACGAGGAGGCCGAGGCCCGCCTCACGTCGGCGGAGCAGACCCTCGCCGACGCCCGCGCGCAGGCCGAGGGCCTGCGCCGGGAGGCGGCCGAGGAGACCGAGCGGCTGCGCACCGAGGCGGCCGAGCGCCGGCGCACCCTCCAGGAGCAGGCCGAGCAGGAGGCCGAGCGGCTGCGCACCGAGGCGGCCGCGGACGCGTCGAACGCCCGCGCCGAGGCGGAGAACGCCGCCGTACGGCTGCGCGCCGAGGCGGCCGCGGAGGCCGAGCGGCTGCGCACGGAGGCGCAGGAGACCGCCGACCGGGTACGCGCCGAGGCCCAGGCCGCGGCCGAACGGCTCAAGACCGAGGCCGCCGAGGAGCTGGCGGCCGCGCAGGAGGAGGCCAACCGGCGCCGCCGCGAGGCCGAGGAGACCCTCGGCACCGCCCGCGCCGAGGCCGACCAGGAGCGCGACCGGGCCCGGCGGCAGAGCGAGGAGCTGCTGGCGTCGGCCCGCACCCGGGTCGAGGAGGCCCAGGCGGAGGCGCAGCGCCTCGTCGAGGAGGCGGACCAGCGCGCCACGGAGCTGGTCTCCGGGGCCGAGCAGACCGCGCAGCAGGTGCGCGACTCGGTGGCCGGGCTCCAGGAGGCCGCCGAGGAGGAGATCGCCGGGCTGCGGTCGGCCGCCGAGCACGCCGCCGAGCGGACCAGGACCGAGGCGCAGGAGGAGGCGGACCGCGTCCGCGCCGACGCCTACCAGGAGCGGGAGCGCGCGGCCGAGGACGCCGCGCGGGTCCGCGAGCGGGCGCAGGAGGAGACCGAGGCGGCGAAGGCGCTCGCCGACCGGACGGTCCGGGACGCCCTCGCGGAGGCCGAGCGCCTCAAGTCCGACAGTTCCGAGTACGCCCAGCGGGTGCGCACCGAGGCGTCGGACTCGCTCGCCGCGGCCGAGCAGGACGCGGCGCGGACGCGGGCCGAGGCCCGGGGCGACGCCAACCGCATCCGCTCCGAGGCGGCCACCCAGGCCGACCGGCTCGTCACCGAGGCGTCGAACGAGGCCGACAAGCTCGTCGGCGACGCCACGGCCCGTGCCGAGGCGATCGTCGGCGACGCGACGGGCGAGGCGGAGCGCGTCACCGCCCTGGCCTCCGAGGAGGCCGGCCGGCTGGCGGCCGAGGCGACCGCGGCGCTCGACGGGGCGCGCGCGGAGGCGGCCCGCCTGCGCGCGGAGGCCGAGCGGGTGAAGGCCGACGGCGAGACGGAGGCCGAGCGGCTGCGCGCCGCGGCGCGCGCGGACGCCCAGCAGCTGCGGGACGAGGCCCGCAAGGCCGCCGACCAGCGGCGCGCCGACGCCGCCGAGCAGGCGGACCAGCTGGTCGCGGAGGCGAGCGGCGAGGCCGAGCGGCTGCGGGCGGAGGCCGCCGAGACGGTCGGTTCCGCGCAGCGGGCCGCCGAGCGGCTCCGCGAGGAGGCCGAGCAGCACCTCCGGGAGGCCGAGGAGGTGGCCGAGCAGCTGCGCGCGGAGGCCCGCACGGAGGCGGACCGGCTGCTGGACGAGGCACGGGAGGCCGCCGACAAGCGGCGCGCCGACGCCGCCGAGCAGGCGGACCAGCTGGTGGCGAAGGCGCAGGAGGAGGCGCTGCGCGCCACGACGGACGCCGAGTCGCAGGCCGACACCATGGTCGGGGCCGCCCGCAAGGAGGCCGAGCGCATCGTGTCCGAGGCGACCATCGAGGGCAACGCCCTGGTGGAGAAGGCCCGTACGGACGCCGACGAGCTGCTGGTCGGCGCGCGCAGCGACGCCAACGCCATAAGGGAGCGCATGGAGGAGCTCCGGACGCGGACCGAGTCGGAGATCGAGGAGCTGCACGAGCGCGCCCGCCGGGAGGGCGCCGAGCAGGTGCGCGTCGCGGGCGAGCGGGCGGACAAGCTGGTGAAGGCCGCCGAGCAGCAGCTGGCCGAGGCGGAGGCGAAGGCCGAGGAGCTGCTCTCCGGCGCCAACTCGGAGGCGAGCAAGGTCCGTATCGCCGCGGTGAAGAAGGCCGAGGGCCTGCTCAAGGAGGCCAACCAGAAGAAGGCCGACATGGACCGCGAGGCGCAGCGCATCCGCGAGGAGGCGGAGGCGGAGGCCGCCCGTGTGGTGGCGGACGGACGGCAGGAGTTGGAGGTGCTCGTGCGCCGGCAGGGGGACATCCAGACGGAGATCTCCCGTGTCCAGGCGGTACTGGAGGCGTTGGAGTCCTTCGAGGCACCGACAGGCGGCGGCAAGGACGGCGGCGTGAAGGCCGGAGCGGCAGCCGGGAGTACCCGTTCGAGTGGCAAGTCAAACACCGACTAGGCCACTCAAAAGGCTGGACATTCTCCCAATCAAACGGTCATCCGCTCGATGACACGCCGCCTCGGCCCCTAGGATTCCCTCTAACACCTCACCGGTCTCATTCGACAGGAACCCCATGAGCGACACATCCTCCCCCTTCGGCTTCGAGCTCGTGCGGCGTGGTTACGACCGCGGTCAGGTGGACGACCGCATTACCAAGCTCGTCGCCGACCGTGACAGTGCTCTGGCCCGAATCACCGCTCTGGAAAAGCGCATCGAGGAGCTGCACCTCGAGACGCAGAACGCCCAGGCGCAGGTCAGCGACGCCGAGCCGTCGTACGCCGGCCTCGGCGCCCGCGTCGAGAAGATCCTCCGCCTCGCCGAGGAGGAGGCCAAGGACCTGCGCGAGGAGGCCCGTCGCGCCGCCGAGCAGCACCGCGAGCTCGCCGAGTCGGCGGCCCAGCAGGTGCGCAACGACGCCGAGTCGTTCGCCGCGGACCGCAAGGCGAAGGCGGAGGACGAGGGCGTCCGCATCATCGAGAAGGCCCAGTCCGAGGCGAACTCGCTGCGGTCCGAGGCGCAGAAGGACGCCCAGTCCAAGCGCGAGGAGGCGGAGGCGCTCTTCGAGGAGACCCGCGCCAAGGCCGCGCAGGCCGCCGCCGACTTCGAGACGAACCTCGCCAAGCGGCGCGAGCAGTCGGAGCGGGACCTGGCCTCGCGTCAGGCGAAGGCGGAGAAGCGGCTCGCGGAGATCGAGCACCGCGCCGAGCAGCTGCGCCTGGAGGCGGAGAAGCTGCGGACGGACGCGGAGCGCCGCGCCCGCCAGACGGTGGAGACCGCGCAGCGCCAGGCCGAGGACATCGTGGCCGACGCGAACGCCAAGGCGGACCGGATCCGCAGCGAATCGGAGCGCGAGCTGGCGGCGCTGACGAACCGCCGCGACTCCATCAACGCCCAGCTGACCAACGTCCGCGAGATGCTGGCGACGCTGACCGGCGCGGCGGTCGCCGCGGCCAACGTGCCGAGCGACGACGAGTCGACGACCCGCGGCGTCCCGGCGCAGCAGTCCCGCTGACACCCCGGCGCACGAGCCGCCGCGCCCCGGCGCGCGGCCGCCGCGCGACACGGTCCTGTTCCCCCGTGAGGACCGCCGCGCGCGTACTCCCGATGGCCCTCCGTCATTCAGGTGGCGGGGGGCCATCCGCTTCCGTAGCGTGGGCGCATGATCGAAGTAGAGGGCCTGACGAAGCGTTTCGGCACGAAGACGGCCGTCGATCGACTCTCCTTCACCGTCCGTCCCGGAATGGTCACGGGCTTCCTCGGACCCAACGGCGCGGGCAAGTCGACGACGATGCGCATGATGCTCGGCCTGGACGCCCCGACGAGCGGGACGGTGCGGATCGACGGGATGCGGTACCAGCAGCTCCAGGAGCCGCTGAAGTACATCGGCGCCCTGCTGGACGCCAAGGCGATGCACGGCGGGCGCAGCGCGTACCACAACCTGCTCTGCCTGGCGCAGGCGAACCGCATCCCCGAGCGACGGGTCGGGGAGGTGCTCGACATCGTCGGGCTGACGGCGGTGGCGCGCAAGAAGTCCAAGAACTTCTCGATGGGCATGGGGCAGCGGCTGGGAATCGCCGCCGCACTGCTGGGTGATCCACGGATTCTCATGTTCGACGAACCGGTCAACGGACTGGACCCCGAGGGAATTCACTGGATCCGCAATCTGATGAAACAGCTCGCGGCCGAAGGAAGGACGATCTTCGTTTCGAGCCATCTCATGAGCGAAATGGCGCTGACGGCGGATCACTTGATCGTCATCGGGCAGGGCAGGCTGATGGCCGACACGACGATGGCGGATTTCATCCAGCGGAATTCGCGCGCCTTCGTACGCCTGCGCACGCCGGAGCCGGAACGGGCCCGGGACCTCCTCCGGCGGGAGGGGATGACGCCGGTGGACGGCGCCGACGGGGCGCTGGAGATCGACGGGGCGTCGACGGAGCGGGTCGGCGAGCTGGCCGCGCAGCACGGCCTCGTCCTCCACGAACTGAGCGCCCAGCGGGCCTCGCTGGAGGAGGCCTTCATGCGCATGACCGCCGGAGCGGTCGAGTACCACGCACACACTGCCGCCCAGCCCCAGTGGGGCGCGGGCGTGAAGGGGGCCTGAACGATGGCATCGGTACCGGCGGTACTCCAGTCGGAGTGGACCAAGATCCGCACGGTCGCCTCGACGGTCTGGACGCTGGCGAGCGCCCTGGTCGTGACGGTCGCGGTCGGCGCGGGGCTGAGCGCGCTGACCCGGTCGCTCTTCGACGACCTGCCGGAGGCGGAGCGGCTGACCTTCGACCCCACGGTGGTCAGCTTCTCCGGGATGATGCTCGGCCAGCTGGCCATGGTCGTCTTCGGCGTCCTGGTCGTCGGCACGGAGTACAGCTCCGGCATGATCCGCACGTCGCTGGCGGCGGTGCCGCAGCGGGCGGCGTTCCTCTTCTGCAAGATCGCGGTGGCGGGGCTGCTCGCCCTGGCCGTGGGGCTGGTCACCAGCTTCCTGTCGTTCTTCGTCGGGCAGGCCCTCCTCGGTGAGCACAGCACGACGATCACCGAGGACAACGTGGCGCGCGCGGTGGTCGGCGGCGGCCTCTACATGGGGCTCATCGCGGTCTTCTCGATGGGTGTCGCGGCGATGCTGCGCTCCCCGCTGCTGTCGCTGGGCATCCTCGTGCCGTTCTTCTTCCTGGTGTCCCAGATCCTGGCGGCGGTGCCGAAGGCGAGGGAGGTCGCCCAGTACTTCCCCGACCAGGCGGGTTCCAAGATCATGCAGGTGGTCCCGGACGCCATGGGCCAGGACCCCGCCCCGTACGGGCCGTGGGGCGGGCTGGGGATCATGCTGCTGTGGGTGGTGGCGGCCCTGGTGGGCGGCTACGTGGTGCTGAAACGGCGCGACGCGTAGGTTGTGGACACGTAGGTTGTGGGGGGAGGCGGGAACCGCTGCGGCCGGATCCCCCTCTTACCTCCTACGGGTGCCCCCCGCGTCCCGTCCGCGGCGGCGGCGCCCCTTGACGAACCGACCTGTGCTGGGGCTGGAGAATGATCGAGGCTGTCCGCCTGACCAAGCGCTACGGCGCCAAGACCGCCGTCGACGACCTCTCGTTCCAGGTCCGCCCCGGCGTCGTCACCGGCTTCCTCGGGCCGAACGGCTCCGGCAAGTCGACGACGATGCGCATGGTCCTCGGTCTGGACCGGCCCACCTCCGGGCGGGTCACCATCGGCGGCCACCCGTTCCGGGAGCTGCCGAACGCCCCGCGCCAGGTCGGCGCCCTGCTCGACGCCCGCGCCGTGCACGGCGGCCGCACCGCCCGCAACCACCTCCTCGCCCTCGCCCAGCTCGCCGGGATCCCCGCGGGCCGGGTGGACGAGGTCCTGGGCGTCGTCGGCCTGCAGGACGTGGCCCGCAAGCGGTCCAACGGCTTCTCGCTCGGCATGGGCCAGCGGCTGGGGATCGCCGCGGCGCTCCTGGGCGACCCGCAGGTGCTGCTCTTCGACGAGCCGGTCAACGGCCTGGACCCCGAGGGCATCCTGTGGGTGCGCAACCTCATGAAGGCGCTGGCCGCCGAGGGCCGCACGGTCTTCGTCTCCTCGCACCTGATGAGCGAGATGGCCCTCACCGCCGACCACCTCATCGTCATCGGCCGCGGCCGGCTGCTCGCCGACATGAGCGTCCGTGAGTTCATCGCCGCCAACTCCGCCGGCTTCGCCCGCGTCCGGGTCCCCTCGGACGAGCCGGAGCAGCGCGAGAAGCTGACGGCCGCCCTCACCGGCGCCGGCGGCTTCGTCCTGCCCGAGCGCGACGGGGCGCTGCGCGTGACCGGGCTGGCCCTGTCCCGCGTCAGCGACCTGGCGCACGGCGCCGGGGTGCGGCTGTGGGAGCTCTCGCCGCACCAGGCGTCGCTGGAGGAGGCGTACATGCGGCTGACGCAGTCGGCCGTGGACTACCGCTCCACCGACGACCGGCTGGCCGAGCTCGGCCCGCTGCCGGAGCAGCAGCCGGTCGTCCCGGACGTCCCGCTGGAGGGCTGGTACGCGCCCCCGCCGCCCGACACGGGACCGTCCGGTCCCGCTGGCCCGTCCGGCGCACCCGGTCCCCCCGGTGCGCCCGGCCCGGGCGCCGGGCCCGGGAGCGGCGCCCGAGAGAGCCGTACGCACGAGAGCAGCACCGAGGACACCCGATGACCACCACCCCGTACACCTCCCCCATCCCCGTGCGCCGCGCCCACCTCGGGGACGCCATCGCCTCCGAGTGGACCAAGATCAGGTCGCTGCGGTCGACGGTCTGGACGCTCGGCGTCATGGTCGTGGTCGTCGCCGGGGCCGGGATCCTGCTGGCCGTGGCGATCGGCCGGATCCCGGAGGGCAGCGAGGTCGGCGGCAGCGCGCTGGACCTCGGCATGGTCGGGATGCTGCTCGGTACCGTCTGCGTGATCACCCTCGGCGTGCTGACGATCACCTCCGAGTTCGGCACCGGGATGATCCGCACGTCGCTGACGGCCTGCCCCAGCCGCGGCCGGGTGCTCGCGGCCAAGTGCATCGTCTTCTTCGGGCTCGTCTTCACCATCACCACGCTCGTCTCGGCGTTCACCGCCGCCGCGCAGTCGGCGGTCCTCGGCACGACCGGTGGCGCCACCACCGCGCAGTGGGTGCGCGCTACCGTCGGCGTGGGCCTCTTCATGGCCACCCTCGGCCTGCTGTCGCTCGCCGTGGGTGCCCTGCTGCGCCACTCGGCCGGGGCGATCACGACCGTGATCGGTCTCGTGCTGATGCCGTTCGTCCTGGCGATCGGCCTCTACGCCGAGTCCCTGGAAGGCCTGCGCACCGCGCTCCTCGAGTACTCCATCCCGAGCATGCTGGCGGTCATGTACAGCAGCGGCGCGATGGCCGGGGGCCCGGGGCCGACGGGCTGGCAGTCGCTGGGCATCATGATCGTGGTGACCGCCGTGGCGCTCGGCGGGGCGTACGCCGCCCTCGACCGCCGGGACGTGTAGCCGCCGGAGGCGTCCCCTAGTACCGGGGTGCGTTGCGGGACCGCTGCACCCGGGAGGTGCGGCGGTCCTTCGCGTTCCAGCACGCCTTGTGCCAGTGCCGGCGGTCGTCCACGCCGCCGTACTGCGGCCAGGCGACGACGTGGGCGACGCCCGAGGGGATCTCCTGGTCGCAGCCGGGGCAGCGGTAGCGCTTGCCCATCGCGCTCGACCCGGCGACGTGCCGCACCGACCACTCCTCGCCCTGCCAGGTCTCGGTCCGCTGGAAGCCGCCGTACCGGTCGCCGTCACCCGCGCCCGGGGGGTCGGGGTACTTCCCTCCGCCCCGCTTCGGGGGCTGGTTGCGGCGCGGGGACACGGAACACCTCACGGGGGCGCGGGTACGGGCTGCGGTCTCCGGTCCAGCCTAAGGGCCGCCCGGGGGGCGCCCGGCACGGCCCGGCGGGCGCCCCCGGTGCCGCACCGGGCGGAAGGCGCACGTCACGGCCGGGGGCCCGGGGCGCCGGCGGGGAGGGGCGGGCGGGGGCGCTCCCGGTGAACGAGTGCCCCCCACACAGAGGCGGTTAGCGGAAAATCGCAAGAACTCTCCGCGTGGCCGTTGCCTTTGGCACGTGTCAGGCGTTGTTGCCCGTGAGGGGAGCCGCGTCGGCCGGCAAGGAGGCATCAGGCGATGCGCGTGGGAACTTTCGTACTGGCGGCCCAGTTTCCCGGTCAGGGACACAGCGAGGCCCTGCACCGGGCCGTGCGGTCCGCCGAGGTCGCCGAGGAGGCCGGGCTGGACTCGGTGTGGCTGGCCGAGCACCACTTCGTGCCGTACGGCGTGTGCCCGTCGGCGATCACCCTGGCGGCGCTGCTGCTCGGCCGCACCCGCCGTATCCGGGTGGGCACGGCGGTCAGCGTGCTGCCGACGGCACATCCGGTGGCGCTGGGCGAGCAGGCCGCGCTGCTGCACATCACCTCCGGCGGGCGCTTCACCCTCGGGGTGGGGCGCGGCGGCCCGTGGGTCGACCTGGAGGTGTTCGCCGCGGGCCTGGAGGCCTACGAGCGGGACTTCCCCGACTCGCTCGACGTGCTGCTGCGCTGGCTGCGCCGCGACCGCGTCGGGGCGGACGGCCCGCGCCACCGCTTCCGGGAGGTGGCGGTCGTACCGCGGCCCGACGAGCTGATCGACGGGGCGGCGGCCCCGGAGACGGTCCTCGCCTGCACGTCGCCGAGGAGCGTGCGGCTCGCCGCCGAGCGCGGGCTGCCGATGCTGCTCGGCATGCACTGCGGGGACGACGACAAGGCGGAGATGACCGCCCTGTGGCGCCGTGAGGCGCTGGCCGCCGGGCACACGCCGGACGAGGTGGCGCGGATCGCCGATTGCCACGTCTCGGCGGGCGTGGCGCAGCTCGCGGACCACACGCCGGACGCGGCGGAGGCGCTGCTGAAGGCGATGCCGGGGTGGCTGAAGCAGGGGCTGGACGCCCACGTGACGGTGGACGGCCGGCGCCGTTCGATGCGCGACCCCGTCGCCTACACGGAGCTGCTCTGCCGACTGCACCCGGTGGGGACGCCCCGGCTGGCCGCGGACCGGCTGGCCGCCACGGCGGAGCGGACGGGCATCCGGCGGTTCGCACTGCTGGTGGAGGGCTCGGGTCAGGTCGCGGCGACGGAGGAGAACGTACGCCGCCTCGGCGCCGAGGTCCTGCCGCTGCTGGTGTGAGCGGCCCGCCGGCCCCGGCGGTGGACCTGCCCGATCGCCGACCTGCTGCCGCCCCTGCACCGATCACACCTCCCGGGTGATGCGGAGCGGCAACACGCGTGCGGCGTCAGCAGTCGCGCAGCTCGGCCGACTGGTTCAGCAGCTGGGCCCGGGCCGAGGTGAACCGGGCCAACCGCTCGTCGACCGACGGGTCGAGCGGGAACACCGCGACGCGGTGGCAGTTCTGGAAGGCCAGACGGACACCGAAGTGGCGCTCCAGCGCCCCCCGGATCGCGTCACTCGCGAGCGCACGCAGCAGCTGCCCACGCGCCTGCTCGTCCGGTGGGGGCGTCTGGTTGTCGGCGAACGCACCCCCGTCCACCTTCAGCCGCACCACCAGAGAGCTGATCATCTCCCATGCGAAGGGCAGGGAGGTCCGGACGCAGTCGACGAAGGCCGCTTCGTCGACCTCGCCTCGCTCGGCCTGCTCCAACAGCGCCGGTGAGACGTCGAGCGACATGGGTTCTCCTCTCGCGACCCCGCGGGGAGCGGGGTCTTACGGGCAGGGAAGGAGGAGCCCCCGTAGACACGCAGAGTGCACGAGTGACGACCTCCCGCTTCCACGGTATGCGCGCCGCCTTGACCGCACCAGGAGATTGGGACACAACAGGCCAGGGAATCACGGGCGTTTGGCACCGAATCGCGCGGAAGCGCATGCGTCGAGTAGCGTTGCCGACCATGCGTCTCGTCATCGCCCGCTGCTCCGTGGACTACGCGGGCCGGCTCACCGCCCACCTGCCCTCCGCTCCCCGTCTGATCCTGGTCAAGGCGGACGGCAGCGTCTCGATCCACGCCGACGACAGGGCCTACAAGCCCCTCAACTGGATGTCCCCGCCGTGCACCCTCAAGGAGGGTGACGGCGACTCCGCGGGCGTCTGGACGGTCGTCAACAAGGCGGGCGAGAAACTGATCATCACGATGGAGGAGATCCTCCACGACTCGTCCCACGAGCTCGGCGTGGACCCCGGTCTGATCAAGGACGGCGTGGAGGCGCACCTCCAGGAGCTGCTCGCCGACCGCATCGAGACACTGGGCGCGGGGTACACGCTGATCCGCCGGGAGTACCCGACGGCGATCGGCCCGGTCGACATCCTGTGCCGGAACGCCGACGGCGCCACCGTCGCCGTGGAGATCAAGCGCCGCGGCGAGATCGACGGCGTCGAACAGCTCACCCGCTACCTGGAGCTGCTGAACAGGGACCCGCACCTGGCCCCGGTGCGCGGGGTGTTCGCCGCGCAGGAGATCAAGCCGCAGGCCCGCGTCCTGGCGACGGACCGGGGCATCGACTGCGTGGTGCTCGACTACGACGCGCTGCGCGGCATCGAGGACGACAAGCTGCGGCTGTTCTGACGGCCCCGCCCGCGACGGGCGCGTGACGGCCCCCGGGCGGCTCCCGCCACCCGGGGGCCGTCGTGTCACGTTACGGGCCCCTCCCCCGCCCCGGACGCCCCCACCGCACGGACCGCCGCGTGCGGCGGTGCGGCCGCCGCACGAACGGCGGGTCCGGAGGCGCGGCGGCGGAAGGTCAGGCCGCGGTGCCCGCCGTGCCCGTCGCCGTGCCGGTGTCCGTGGGCGTGCCGGGTCCGGTGGCCGTGGACGACGCTCCGCCGCCGCTGTCGCCGCCGGAGCTGTCGCCCCCGCCGTCGCCGCCCGTGGTGCCGCCCGCGGCGCCGCCGGTGGTGGCCGGGTCGGTGGCCGTCTCCGTCGGGCCCGGGTCCGTGGCGGTGTCCGTCGGCTCCGGCGTGGTCGTCGTCGACCCGGACGGACCGGGGCTGGTCGTCGTCGGGCCGCCCGTGGTCGGGGAGCCCGACGTACCGGGCGAGGAGGAGGTGCCGCCGGTCGAGGGGCCGGTGCCGCCACCGGTGGGGCCGCCGCCGGGCTCCGACGGGTCGGTGCCCGGGGTGGACGGGTCGCCGGTCGAGCCGGTGGGGCCGGTGGCGCCGGGGCGGGCGGAGGAGCTCGGCTCGCCGCCGCCGGGCACGGCGGTGGAGCCGCCGCCCGTACCGCCGCCGGAGCCGCCCGTGGTGCCGTCGTCGGGCGTCTGCCCGTCCGAGTCGTCGACGCCGGTGCCGCCGGTGGCGCCGTCGCCCGCCGACTGCTCGGTGGTGACCTTGCCGCCCGGCGAGCCGCCCCCGCCGGTGCCGTCGCCGGAGGTGGCGCCGAGGGTGACGACGGTACCGAGGACGGCCGCGAGGAGGGCGCCCGAGGCGGCCGCGACGAGGTTGCGCCGGGCGCCGCTGAGCAAGGTGCCCCGCAGCCCCTTGCGGACGGGGCGGGCCTGCCGGGGGTCGTACGCGTACGTGCCGGCCGTCCCGGAGCCGGCGACGGCGCCGTGGGCCGACCCCGCGGCTGCCGTACGGCCGGTGCCGGTGCCGAAAGCGGTGCCTGAGCCGGGGCCTTCGCCGAACGCGGCGTCGAAGTCGGCCGCCGCGCTGGTCGCACCGCCGCCCGTGCCCGTACCGGAGGCGCCCGAAGCCACACCCGCGGCGCCGAGGCTGCCCGCGCCCGTACCGAAGGGGCGTCCCGCCGCCCCGGCCGCACCGAGACCGGCGGCGCCCGCCGCGCCCGCCGTGCCCGTGCCGCCGTCGCCGGTGGAGTCGCCCGCCGCGCCGGCCACGGCTCCCGCGCCGGGGGCCGGGCCGGGCCGGCCGGAGCCGGTACCGCCGTCGGCCGCACCCGTGGCGGGGGCGGCGCGGCCGGGGCCGGGGCCGAAGGCGCCGGCGAACGGCGCGGGCGGCTCGCCCTGGCGCGCCGCGGGCGGCTCACCGGCCGCCGTACGGCTTTCGCCGCCGCGCTCCCGGTCGGCGACCAGGGCGAGGGCCCGCCGCCCGGCGACCGTGCCGCGCTTGTCGGCGAGGGCGCCGCGCAGGCCGATGGAGGCCTCCAGCGCGGCGCGCGCCCGGTCGAGGTTGCCCTGGCACAGGGCGAGGACGCCCAGCTCGTGGTGGAAGTACGCCTCTTCGGCGACCTCGCCCGCGAGGCGGGCCGCGGCCTGGCCGGAGCGCAGCGCCCGTTCCCAGGCGCCCCAGTGGAGCGCGGCGGCGAGGGCGGGCGCCGCGCTGCGGGCGAGGAGCACGGCGGCGCTCGCGTGGCCGGCCTCCTGGCTGGAGGAGAGCACCTGCAGCGCGGCCAGTACGGCGTCGGCCTCGGCCGCCACCCGCTCGGGGGCGACCGACGGGTGGCCCGCCCACCAGGCGTAGTGCTGCGCGGCGGTGTGGGCCCGGGTCAGGGCACCCTCGCCGTAGCCGTGTTCGACGAGCTGCTCGGTGATGCCGGCGGCCAGCCGGTGGCGCGGGCCCACCGGGGTGAGCAGCCCGCAGCGGACGAGCTCCCCCAGCGCGGCGTCGGCGTGGGTGTCGCCGACGAGGGCCGGCAGGTGCGCCTGGTGGGGCAGCTCGCCGCCCAGGGCGACGGCGAACCGCAGGGTGTCGCGGGCGGCCTCGGAGAGCCGGGAGGCGAGCAGCGCGGCGGGAGCGGCCGCTTCGGCGAGGCTGGGCAGGGGGTGGTCGTGCAGGTCGGTGAAGACGCTGTCGCCGGCGTCGTCCGCGTCCCCGGACGGCGGGGTGCGCAGGGTGTCGCGCTGCCGCAGCAGGGCGGCGGCCTGGACGAAGCGCAGCGGCAGCCCCTCGGACTCGAACCAGAGGTCGCCGGCCCAGTTCGCCTCGTCGTCGGTGAGGGGCCGGTCCACGACGTGTTCGAGGAGTTCGAGGGTGGTGCTCCGGTCGAGGCCGGTGAGGAAGACCTCCTCGACGGCCGCGTCGGGGGACGGGGCGGGCGTGTCGGGCGTCGCGGCGAGGAGGAAGGCGCACTCGGGCGCGGCGTCGAGGAGGTCGTCGAGCGCGGCACCGCCGAACTCCAGGTCGTCGACGAGGACGACGGCGCCGATCTCGCGGACGAGGGCGAGCAGCCCGGCGCGGTCGGGCCGGTGGCCGGGCGTGTGGTGGACGGCCGCGAAGAGGTCGTACAGCACGTCGGCGGAGGTGCGGCGGTGGCCGGACAGCCGTATGACCCCGTCGGGGGCGAGGTCGGCGCAGTCGGCGGCGACCGCGTCGAGGAGGCGGCTGCGGCCGGAGCCGGCCGGGCCGGTGAGGCGTACGGAGCGGCCGCGGGAGAGCAGCCGGACGAGCCGCTCGCGCTGCTCGTCGCGTTCCAGCAGGGGCGGGAGGGGGTCGGCGGGGCCCGCCGGTACGGGCGGGGCGGCGGCGCGGTCGCGTTCGGCGCGCTCTTCGGGGGTGCGCCGGGCGGGCGGCTCCGGCCGACGGCCGGGCGGGCAGCGCTCGATCTCGCTGCCGTCGACGGGGTTGACGGTGAGCAGCAGGTCGCCGGTGACGAGCTGGGCGGTGCGGGCGGGGGCGGGTCCCTTCCCGGCGGCGAGCGGGGCGGGGAGGTCGTCGCGGGAGGCGCGCGGGCGTGCGGCGTCGCCGCCCTTGCGGGCGCCGTCGTCGGCGGGATCGTGGTCGCGGTCGTCCGGCAGCGGGTTCATCGGGTCCATGGTGAAGCCCCCAAAAGCGTGGTGCGGCGAAGCCCCTCCCGGCCGGTGTGCACGCGCGGCGTCGCTTCTGGTCCGGTGCCCGCCGTGTGGGTCCGTCGATGGGCAGACGTCCGAAACCCTAGACGCTGGCCCGGCCGCCCGGAACAGCCGGGGTGCCGGCCGCCCAAGACATCACGGTCTCATGAGGATTGGGCAGCTGGATCCGGGTGGGGTGGTTTGCTCCGGCATGTACCTGTACGTGTAGGCGTACGGGCCGGACGGCGGGTGGTGGGCCCGTACGGCGGGCCCGGCGGGCGGTCCGCGCGGCGGTCCGGGCGGACGTCAGACGCGGGGCAACGATTCGGCGGCGAGCCCGCCTTCGATGGCGAGGATGCGGTGCAGCCGGGTCGCGACGAGGAGGCGCTGCATCTGGGGCGGTACGCCCCGCAGGACCAGGCGGCGGCCGCAGCGGCCCGCCCTGCGGTGCGCGCCCATGATGACCCCGAGTCCCGTGGCGTCCCAGGAGTCGAGGCCGGTCAGGTCGAGCACCAGGTCACCGGCCCCGTCGTCGACGGCCGAGTGCAGGATCGTACGGGCGTCCGCCGCGCTGCGGACATCGAGGCGGCCCCCGACGACCAGCTCGGTGTGGTCGCCCCTGATGTGCATATGCGCTCCCCGAGAGTGCTGTGCTTGTCCGTCACGTCTTTCTGTTGCAAGAACTGACTCCGACGTCAGCCGAGCAGTTGCGCCTTGTAAGCGAACCGAGACCGAATTCACCCCGAGGGGTGAGGGCGGGTGGTGCGGCGCGGTCAGTACTTGTAGAAGCCCTGCCCGCTCTTGCGGCCGATGTCACCGGCGTCCACCATCCGGCGCATCAGCTCCGGCGGGGCGAACTTCTCGTCCTGGGACTCCGTGTAGATGTTGCCGGTGGCGTGCAGCAGGATGTCGACGCCGGTGAGGTCCGCGGTGGCGAGCGGTCCCATGGCGTGGCCGAAGCCCAGCTTGCACGCGATGTCGATGTCCTCGGCGGAGGCCACGCCGGACTCGTGCAGCTTCGCCGCCTCGACGACGAGCGCGGAGATGAGCCGCGTGGTGACGAAGCCGGCGACGTCGCGGTTGACGACGATGCAGGTCTTGCCGACGGACTCGGCGAACGCGCGGGCCGTGGCGAGGGTTTCGTCGCTCGTCTTGTAGCCGCGGACCAGCTCGCAGAGCTGCATCATCGGGACGGGCGAGAAGAAGTGGGCGCCGACGACCCGCTCGGGGCGCTCGGTGACCGCCGCGATCTTCGTGATCGGGATGGCGGAGGTGTTGGACGCGAGGACCGCGTCGTCCCGGACGAGCTTGTCCAGGGCGCGGAAGATCTCGTGCTTGACCTCGAGCTTCTCGAAGACGGCCTCGACCACGATGTCGGCGTCGGCGACGGCGTCGAGGTCGGTGGTCGTGGTGATGCGCGCCAGGGCGGCCTCGGCGTCGGCGGCGTCCAGCCGGCCCTTGGCGACGAACTTGTCGTACGACGCCTTGATGCCGTCCGTGCCGCGGGTGAGGGCGGCGTCCGTGACGTCGCGCAGCACGACGTCCCAGCCCGCCTGGGCGGAGACCTGAGCGATGCCGGACCCCATGAGTCCGGCGCCGATGACGGCGAGCTTCCTGGCCACGATTCGTCCCCTTAACACGCGTTCACTTTTCGTTTCTCCGGCGGGAGATTACTGCCCGGGAGGGGTGCTGTGGGCGGTGAAGAGATGCGCGTCACGTCTCGGATGACGGACATCACACCGGAACGGGCCGTCGCGTGAGCGTATCGCGCGCAGACCCAACCTACCGGGCGGTAGCCCCCTGTCGTACACGGACCGGTACCGGTCGTGACGCACGGCACACACGTCTGCCGCGGTGGGCGCCACGTCACTAGGCTTAACGCATGGTCAACCTGACGCGCATCTACACCCGCACCGGCGACAAGGGCACGACGGCGCTGGGCGACATGAGCCGCACCGCCAAGACGGACCTGCGGATCGCCGCGTACGCCGACGCCAACGAGGCCAACGCCGTCATCGGCACGGCCATCGCCCTCGGCGAGCTGCCCGAGGAGGTCGTCAAGGTCCTCGTCCGGGTGCAGAACGACCTGTTCGACGTGGGCGCGGACCTGGCGACCCCCGTGGTCGAGGAGCCGGAGTACCCGCCGCTGCGGGTGGAGCAGTCGTACGTCGACAAGCTGGAGGCGGACTGCGACCGGTTCCTGGAGGACCTGGAGAAGCTGCGCTCCTTCATCCTCCCGGGCGGCACTCCGGGCGCGGCGCTCCTGCACCAGGCGTGCACGGTCGTCCGGCGCGCCGAGCGCTCGACGTGGGCGGCGCTGGAGGTGCACGGCGGGACGATGAACGCCCTGACGGCGACGTACCTCAACCGCCTGTCGGACCTGCTGTTCATTCTCGCGCGGACGGCCAACAAGGAGCTGGGCGACGTCCTGTGGGTCCCCGGCGGAGAACGCTGACCCCCGAACCCGACCCCGCCCCCGACGCCGACCACCGCGGCGCCCCGCCCGGCCGGGGGTCCGGGGGTCGCCCCCGGAAAGACACAGCATTCTCGCGCGGACGG
>NZ_JBIBSF010000004.1:307872-380219 GCF_043077165.1 Streptomyces kanasensis | reverse complement strand
CCAAGGAGCCGGGCGACGTCCTGTGGGTCCCCGGCGGAGAACGCCGACCCCCGACCCCGCCCCCGACGCCGACCACCGCGGCGCCCCGCCCGGCCGGGGGTCCGGGGGTCGCCCCCGGAAAGACACAGCATTCTCGCGCGGACGGCCGACAAGGAGCCGGGCGACGTCCTGTGGGTCCCCGGCGGAGAACGCCGACCCCCGACCCCGCCCCCGACGCCGACCACCGCGGCGCCCCGCCCGGCCGCGGGGCGGGGCGGGGCGGGCGGGGGTCAGCGGCGTTCCGTCGGGACCGGGTCCTGCCTGTCGCGCTCGGGCTCGGGCTCGGGCTCGACCTCGGGTGCCTTCCGCGGCCAGACCACGTACGACAGCGCGATCAGGCCGTGGATGCCGGCCGCCCGCCACGCCGCGCCCATCCAGCCCTGGAGGGGGCCGGTGCGGCTCGGGTCGCCGACGTACAGGATCGCCAGCCACAGCAGGAGGGTCGCGACCGCCGCGCCCAGGAGGGTGCCGAGCCAGAGCCGGCCCTCGTAGCGGGCGCGGGACGTGCCGTAGCGCGGGGGGCCGGCCGGGCGGGGGGCGCCGCCGAAGCGGTGGGCGGCGTGGCCGTCGAGCCACTTCACCGTGCGGTGGCCGTGGCCGACGGTGTACCCGATGTACAGCGCGGCCAGCCCGTGCCGCCAGCTCGGCTCCGCGCCGCCCCGGAGGTCCATCGCGGTGACCACCAGCAGGACGACCTCCAGCAGCGGCTCGCAGAGCAGCAGCGCGGCGCCCGTGCGCGGCATCTTCAGCAGGTAGCGGGTGGCGAGTCCGGCGGCCAGCAGCACCCAGAAGCCGACTTCGCAGACCACGATCAGTGTGACGACCATGCCCCCAGCCTGCCGCCCCCGCGCGCGCCGGGCGTCGTCGCCGATGAGGAGTCGTGGCTGCATCCTTCGATGTAGTCGCGGCTCACCCGGGGCGCCGACGCACCGGGGCCGCGGGGGCGTGTTGGATGGGATCGTGACACCGCCCCGCCCCCACCGCAACGACGTCTTCCTGGCTTCGACGGGCCTGGCCGGCGGCCTGCTCCTCTGGTCGCTCGGCGTGTTCAACCAGGGGCCGAAACACGCCATCCTGGACGCGCCGTGGGTCGTCCTGCTGCCGCTGCTGGTGATGACGTCGCTGGAGTTCCTCCGGCGCAGCCGGCCGCGCACGGTCCTGCTGGTCGGGACGGTCGCGGTCGTCGCGGACCAGTTCACGCGCGGCAGCATCGCGACGATCATGATGTTCACGGACCTCGTGTACGCGGCCGTCGTGTACGGCCCGCCCGCCTCCGCCCGGCGGCTGCCGGTGACGACGGGGCTGATCACCGTCGCGGTCTCGATCGCGTCGCTCGCCTGGTACCGGGAGCCGTGGGCGCTGCTGCTCGGCGTGCTCACCGGCATGGTGTCGTTCGTGCCCGCCACCACCGGCGCGGTGGTCCGCAACCACCGGCAGGCCGCCGACGCGGCCCGGCTGCGGGCCGAGCAGACGGCGCTGCTGGCCGAGATGGACCGCCGCGAGGCGGTCGTGGCGGAGCGGGCCCGGATGGCGCGGGAGCTGCACGACATGGTGGCCGGGCACCTCTCCGCGATCGCCATCCACTCGACCGCCGCGCTCTCCCTGGACGACCCGGGGACGAGCCGTGAGGCGCTCGGCGTGATCCGGGAGAACAGCGTCGAGGGCCTGGCCGAAATGCGTCGCCTCATCTCACTGCTCCGGGACAGCGGCGGACGGGACGAGCCCGCGCCCGCGCCGACCCTCGCCGGGCTCGCCGCGCTGGTACGGCAGACGGCGGCGCACGGCACGGCGAGCGGGCTGACGTTCACACTGACCGCCCCGCCGCCGGACGGCCGCCTGCCGGCGCCGGTGGGGCTCGCCGCGTACCGCATCGTGCAGGAGTCGCTGACGAACGCGCTCAAGCACGCCGACGCGGGCGAGGTGACCGTCGTGGTGGAGCGGGCCGACCACGCGCTGACGGTCGCGGTGACCAGCCCGTTCGACCGCCCGGCGGCCGGACCGCGCGCGTCCGGGCCCCGGGCACCCGGATCGGGGGCCGGCCTGGTGGGGATGCGGGAGCGGGTGGCGCTGCTGGGCGGCGAGTTCGAGGCGGGCCCAATGGACGGGGCGGGCGGGACCGGGGGCAGGACGTGGCGGGTACGGGCGGTGCTGCCCGTGGCGAAGGACGACGAGGAGCCGGCGGCATGAACACGGGTACGGGCGCGGGCGGTACGAGCGCCGGCACGAGCGGTACGGGCACCGGCGGTGCGGGCATGAGACCCGGCACGGCCCCAGGACCGGGCACGGGAACGCCGGGCCCAACGGGGACGACAGGCCCCACCGGAAGCACCGGCGGCACCGGAACCACCGGAACCACCGGCGACACCGGGACGAGGGGCCGGGCGGGGGCGGTGGGCCGTCCCGTCCGGGTGCTGGTCGCGGAGGACCAGCGGGCCGTACGCGCCGGCCTCGTCCTCATCCTGCGCAGCGCCCCCGACATCGAGGTCGTGGGCGAGGCGGGCGACGGCGAGGAGGCGGTGCGGCTGGCGCGGGAGCTGCGGCCCGATGTCGTCCTGATGGACATTCAGATGCCGCTGCTCGACGGTGTCTCGGCGACGCGCCAGGTGGTCTCCGAGGGGATCGCGGACGTCCTGGTGCTGACCACCTTCGACCTGGACGAGTACGTCTTCGGCGCGCTGCGCGCCGGCGCGGCCGGGTTCCTGCTGAAGAACACCGAGGCGCGGGACCTGATCGAGGGCGTGCGGACGGTGGCGCGCGGCGAGGGGCTCATCGCGCCGGCGGTGACCAGGCGGCTGATCGCCGAGTTCGCGGCCCCCCGGCGGCCCGCCGCACGTGGCGCGGCGCCGGACCCGGCGGTGCTGGAGCCGCTGACCCGGCGGGAGCGCGAAGTGCTGTCGTGCCTGGGCGAGGGGCTGTCGAACGCGGAGATCGCGGTGCGCCTGGACATGGCGGAGGCGACGGTGAAGACGCACGTCAGCCGCATGCTGGGGAAGCTGGGGCTGCGCAGCAGGGTGCAGGCGGCGGTGCTGGCGCGGGAGTTGGGCGTCTGACGGGGCGGCTCCCCCGAAGCGCACTCAAGTGGTCTGGACCTATTGACGATTGGTCCAGACCTTCCTACGCTCACGGCGCGCACATTTCACGGACGCACGGACCCCCACGTTGTCCGTCCGCACCTTGAGGAGCACCGTTGAGTACGAGCACTCAAGCACTTCCGCGCAGAAGGGGTCTCCTGGCCAGAGCCACGGCCGGAGCCACCGCACTGCTGCTGCCCCTGGCCGCGATGGTCGGCCTCGCGACCCCCGCGCAGGCCGCCACCTCGGCGACCGCCACCTACGCCAAGGTCTCCGACTGGGGATCCGGCTTCGAGGGCAGGTGGACGGTGAAGAACACCGGCACCACCACTCTCGGCTCCTGGACCGTCGAGTGGGACTTCCCCTCCGGCACGTCGGTCTCCTCCGCCTGGGACGCCTCCGTCACCAACAGCGGGACCCACTGGACCGCCAAGAACATCGGGTGGAACGGGACCCTCGCCCCCGGCGCCTCCGTCTCCTTCGGGTTCAACGGCTCCGGCACCGGCTCCCCCAGCGGGTGCAAGCTGAACGGCGGCTCCTGCGACGGAACCCCGGACCAGCCCGGCGACGCGAAGCCGTCCGCCCCCGGCACCCCGACCGCCTCGGACGTCACCGACACCTCGGTGAAGCTCGCCTGGACCGCGGCCACGGACGACAAGGGCGTCAAGAACTACGACGTCCTGCGCGACGGCGCCAAGGTCGCCACGGTCACCGGCCTGTCGTTCTCCGACACCGGTCTGTCCGCCGGCACCGACTACTCCTACAGCGTCCAGGCCCGTGACACCGCCGACCAGACCGGACCGGCGAGCGGCTCGGTCGCGGTCCGCACCACGGGCGGCGGCACCGACCCCGGCCCGGGCCCCGGCCCGACGGACAAGGTCAAGCTGGGCTACTTCACCAACTGGGGCGTCTACGGCCGCAACTACCACGTCAAGAACCTCGTGACGTCCGGCTCGGCCGCCAAGATCACCCACATCAACTACGCGTTCGGCAACGTCCAGGGCGGCAAGTGCACCATCGGTGACGCCTACGCCGACTACGACAAGGCGTACACCGCCGACCAGTCCGTCGACGGCAAGGCCGACACCTGGGACCAGCCGCTGCGCGGCAACTTCAACCAGCTGCGCAAGCTGAAGGCCCAGTACCCGCACATCAAGGTGCTGTGGTCGTTCGGCGGCTGGACCTGGTCCGGCGGCTTCGGCCAGGCCGTGCAGAACCCGGCCGCGTTCGCCCAGTCCTGCTACGACCTGGTGGAGGACCCGCGCTGGGCCGACGTCTTCGACGGCATCGACCTGGACTGGGAGTACCCCAACGCCTGCGGTCTGACCTGCGACACCAGCGGCCCGGCCGCCTTCACCAACATGATGAAGGCCATGCGGGCCAAGTTCGGCACGAAGAACCTGGTCACCGCCGCCATCACCGCGGACGCCTCGCCCGGCGGCAAGATCGACGCCGCCGACTACGGTCCGGCCGCCGCGTACACCGACTGGTACAACGTGATGACGTACGACTTCTTCGGCGCCTGGGCGGCGAAGGGTCCGACGGCCCCGCACTCCCCGCTCACCTCCTACCCGGGCATCCCGCAGGCCGGCTTCAACTCCGCCGAGGCCATCGCCAAGCTGAAGGCGAAGGGCGTGCCGTCCGCGAAGCTGCTGCTCGGCATCGGCTTCTACGGCCGCGGCTGGACCGGCGTCACCCAGAAGGAGCCGGGCGGCACGGCGACGGGCCCGGCGGCCGGCACCTACGAGCAGGGCATCGAGGACTACAAGGTCCTGAAGAACACCTGCCCGGCGAACGGCACCGTGGCCGGCACGGCGTACGCCCACTGCGGCACCAACTGGTGGAGCTACGACACCCCGGCGACCGTCCAGTCCAAGATGAGCTGGGCCAAGGGCCAGGGGCTCGGTGGGGCGTTCTTCTGGGAGTTCAGCGCCCCCCCCCCCACGGGTGCGCGGGCGAACCCCACCCCCCCCGGCCGCGGTAACCCCCCCCCCCCCCCCGCCACCCCCCCCCACCAAACGGGCCGCGCCGCCCCCGGGGGGGCGCCTCGACCCGTGTGCACGGGGTGGGTACCACGCGCCGGTACGGGAGTACCGCGCGGCGGTACGGGGGGTACGGAGGTACCGGCGATACGGGGCACCGCGCGGCGGTAGGTGCGTACGGGGCGCTTACGCCACGTTCACCCGTTGGCCCGGGGGCGCCGCCTCCAGCCAGGCGAGGAAGCCCGTGAGGGCGTCCTCGCTCATGGCGAGCTCCAAGCGCGTGTCCCGGTGCAGACAGCCGAGGACGACGGAGTCCGACAGGAGCGCCAGCTCCTCCTCGCCCTCCGGCAGGCGGCGGTCCAGGACCTCGATGGCGGCCCGCTCCAGGACGCGACGGGGACGGGGGGCGTAGGAGAAGACGCGGAACCAGGCGATCCGGTCGCCGCTGTACCGGGCGACCCCGTACACCCACCCCTTGCCGGAGGTGTCGGTCTCCTCGGGGACGTTCCAGCGCAGGCTGCAGTCGAAGGTGCCGCCGGAGCGCTGGATGAGCCGCCGGCGCAGGCCGAAGACGAAGAGCCCGATCACCACCAGTGCGACGACCAGTGCGCTCACCAGCAGAGCGAGGAACATCTCCACCGACCTCCTCGCCTCGTCCTGTAACCGAATACGACCTGCATCCGCATCGCCTCAGCCGCGGCCCGGTCTGGATGGTCCAGCCGGGGCCGCGGCTGAGGGGCCGGGCCGCCCCCTGGAGGGCGCCCGGCGAGGTACATCAGTGGCGGTGCGCTAGCGCGCCGCCACCGCGCGCAGCCGGATCTCGGCGCGCCGCTCGGCAGCGGCGTCCGACTCCGCCTTCGCACGCTCCAGCGCACGCTCGGCACGCTGGGTGTCGATCTCGTCCGCCAGCTCGGCGATCTCCGCGAGCAGCGACAGCTTGTTGTCCGCGAACGACAGGAAACCGCCGTGCACCGCGGCGACGACCGTTCCACCATCACTCGTACGGATGGTCACCGGGCCCGACTCCAGCACACCGAGCAGCGGCTGGTGGCCGGGCATGACGCCGATGTCGCCGGAGGTGGTGCGCGCGATGACCAGGGTGGCCCCGCCGGACCAGACATTCCGGTCCGCGGCGACCAGCTCGACGTGCAGCTCAGCAGCCAAGGGTGGCTCCTCGGGTCACCACCCGGCGGGTTCTGCCGGGTGTTGGGTCATAAGTCTAGTAGGGGTGCCGGCGCGAAACGCCGGGGACCCGCGCCCGGCCGGGGACGGCCGGGGGTGTCCGGGGGTCTCCCCCCGGGGCTGTGCAGCGGAAGGGGGCGGGACGCGCCCGCCCCCTCCCACGGCCACGAGGGTCAGGAGACGCCGAGTTCCTTGGCGTTCTTCTTGAGGTCCTCGAGGCCACCGCACATGAAGAAGGCCTGCTCGGGGAAGTGGTCGTACTCACCGTCGCAGATCGCGTTGAACGCGGCGATCGACTCGTCGAGCGGCACGTCCGAACCGTCCACGCCGGTGAACTGCTTCGCCGCGTGGGTGTTCTGGGACAGGAAGCGCTCGACGCGACGGGCACGGTGGACGACCAGCTTGTCCTCCTCGCCCAGCTCGTCGATACCGAGGATCGCGATGATGTCCTGGAGGTCCTTGTACTTCTGCAGGATGCCCTTGACGCGCATGGCGGCGTCGTAGTGCTCCTGCGCGATGTAGCGCGGGTCCAGGATCCGGGACGTGGAGTCCAGCGGGTCCACGGCCGGGTAGATGCCCTTCTCGGAGATCGGACGGGAGAGAACCGTCGTCGCGTCGAGGTGGGCGAAGGTGGTGGCCGGCGCCGGGTCGGTCAGGTCGTCGGCGGGGACGTAGATCGCCTGCATCGAGGTGATCGAGTGACCGCGGGTCGACGTGATGCGCTCCTGGAGGAGACCCATCTCGTCGGCCAGGTTCGGCTGGTAACCCACCGCGGACGGCATGCGGCCGAGCAGGGTGGACACCTCGGAACCGGCCTGGGTGAACCGGAAGATGTTGTCGATGAAGAAGAGCACGTCCTGCTTCTGCACATCGCGGAAGTACTCCGCCATGGTCAGACCGGCCAGGGCGACGCGCAGACGGGTGCCCGGGGGCTCGTCCATCTGGCCGAAGACCAGGGCGGTCTTGTCCAGGACGCCGGACTCCTCCATCTCCGCGATGAGGTCGTTGCCCTCACGGGTGCGCTCACCGACGCCCGCGAAGACGGAGACGCCCTCGTGGAGGTTGGCGACACGCATGATCATTTCCTGGATCAGCACGGTCTTGCCGACGCCGGCGCCACCGAACAGACCGATCTTTCCACCCTTGACGTACGGGGTGAGAAGGTCGACGACCTTCAGGCCGGTCTCGAACATCTCGGTCTTCGACTCGAGCTGGTCGAAGGCCGGGGCCTTGCGGTGGATCGGCCAGCGCTCACCGACGTTGGCGTTCTCCTCGGGGTGGTTCAGCACCTCGCCGAGGGTGTTGAACACCTTGCCCTTGGTGAAGTCGCCGACCGGCACGGAGATGCCCGCGCCCGTGTCGGTGACCGCGGCCTGGCGGACCAGGCCGTCGGTCGGCTGCATCGAGATGGTACGGACCAGGCCGTCACCCAGGTGCTGGGCGACCTCCAGGGTCAGCGTCTTCTTCGCGCCGTCCTGGGCCGGGTCGGCCACCTCGACGTGCAGCGCGTTGTAGATCTCCGGCATCGCGTCGACGGGGAACTCCACGTCGACGACCGGGCCGATGACCCGGGCGACGCGGCCCGTGGCGGCGGCCGTCTCAACAGTGGTCGTCATTACTTGTCACTCCCCGCGGTCGCGTCGGCCAGGGCGCTGGCGCCACCGACGATCTCGCTGATTTCCTGGGTGATTTCGGCCTGGCGGGCCGCGTTGGCAAGGCGCGAGAGCGAGTTGATCAGGTCTCCCGCGTTGTCGGTGGCCGACTTCATCGCCCGGCGGCGGGCCGCGTGCTCGGAAGCGGCGGCCTGCAGCAGGGCGTTGTAGACCCGGCTCTCGACGTAGCGCGGCAGCAGGGCGTCGAGGACGTCCTCCGCCGACGGCTCGAAGTCGAACAGGGGAAGGATCTCGCCCTTGCCCCCGGTCTCCTCCGCGGCCTTCTCGAGGCTGAGCGGCAGCATCCGGTTGTCCACCGGCGTCTGCGTCATCATCGACACGAACTCCGTGAAGACGATGTGCAGCTCGTCGACACCGCCCTGCGCGGTGTCCTGCTGGACCGCCGCGATGAGCGGGGCGGCCACCGACTTGGCGTCCGCGTAGGTGGGGTTGTCGGAGAAGCCGGTCCAGGATTCCGCGACCTTGCGCTCACGGAAGCCGTAGTAGGCGACACCCTTGCGGCCGACGATGTAGGCGTCGACCTCCTTGCCCTCGCCGCGCAGCCGCTCGGTGAGCCGGTCGGCCTGCTTGATGGCGTTGGAGGAGTAGCCGCCGGCCAGACCGCGGTCGCTCGTGATGAGCAGGACCGCGGCACGGGTCGGGGTGTCCGCCTCCGTGGTGAGGGGGTGGTTGGTGTTCGACCCGGTCGCCACCGCCGTGACCGCGCGGGTGAGCTCGGTCGCGTACGGCGTGGAGGCCGCCACCTTGCGCTGCGCCTTGACGATGCGCGAGGCGGCGATCATCTCCATCGCCTTGGTGATCTTCTTCGTCGCGGTGACGGACCGGATGCGACGCTTGTAGACCCGGAGCTGCGCTCCCATGGATCAGGTCCCTTCCGTCGTCACTTGGAAACGTTGACGGCGGCCGGGGCGTCCTCGCCGAGCAGCTTGCCGTCGAAGGTCTCGAACTGCTTCTTGAAGTCGGTGATGCACTCCGCGACCTTGTCGAGCGTGTCGTCGGACATCTTCCCGCCCTCGCGGATCGACGTCATGAGCGACTTGTGCTCGCGGTGCAGGAAGTCCAGCAGCTCCGTCTCGAAGCGGCGGATGTCCTGGACCGGGACGTCGTCCATCTTGCCGGTGGTGCCGGCCCAGACGGAGACGACCTGGTTCTCGGTCGACATCGGCTGGTACTGCGGCTGCTTCAGCAGCTCGACCATGCGCTTGCCGCGCTCCAGGGCCGACTTCGACGCGGCGTCCAGGTCCGAACCGAAGGCGGCGAACGCCTCCAGCTCGCGGAACTGGGCCAGGTCGACGCGGAGGCGCCCGGAGACCTGCTTCATGGCCTTGTGCTGGGCGGAGCCACCGACACGCGACACGGAGATACCGACGTTCAGGGCCGGGCGCTGACCGGCGTTGAACAGGTCGGACTCCAGGAAGCACTGGCCGTCGGTGATGGAGATGACGTTGGTCGGGATGAACGCCGAGACGTCGTTGGCCTTGGTCTCGACGATCGGCAGACCGGTCATCGAACCGGCACCCATCTCGTCGGAGAGCTTGGCGCAGCGCTCCAGCAGGCGGGAGTGCAGGTAGAAGACGTCACCCGGGTAGGCCTCGCGGCCCGGCGGGCGGCGCAGCAGCAGCGACACGGCGCGGTAGGCGTCGGCCTGCTTCGACAGGTCGTCGAAGATGATGAGGACGTGCTTGCCCTCGTACATCCACTGCTGACCGATGGCGGAGCCGGTGTAGGGCGCCAGGTACTTGAAGCCGGCCGGGTCGGACGCCGGGGCGGCGACGATGGTCGTGTACTCCAGGGCACCGGCCTCCTCCAGCGCGCCGCGGACGGACGCGATGGTGGAGCCCTTCTGGCCGATGGCGACGTAGATGCAGCGGACCTGCTTCTTCGGGTCGCCCGTGCGCCAGTTGTCACGCTGGTTGATGATCGTGTCGACGGCCAGGGCGGTCTTGCCCGTCTGGCGGTCGCCGATGATCAGCTGACGCTGACCACGGCCGATCGGGGTCATGGCGTCGACGGCCTTGTACCCGGTCTCCATCGGCTCGTGCACCGACTTGCGCTGCATGACCGTGGGGGCCTGCAGCTCGAGGGCGCGGCGGCCGGACGTCTCGATCTCGCCGAGGCCGTCGATCGGGTTGCCGAGCGGGTCGACGACGCGACCCAGGTAGCCCTCGCCGACGGCGACGGACAGGACCTCGCCCGTGCGCTGGACCGACTGGCCCTCCTCGATGCCGCTGAACTCGCCGAGGACAATGGCACCGATCTCGCGCTCCTCGAGGTTGAGGGCGAGGCCGAGGGTGCCGTCCTCGAACTTCAGCAGTTCGTTGGCCATGGTCGAGGGCAGGCCCTCCACCTTCGCGATGCCGTCGCCGGCAACGCTGACCGTACCGACCTCCTCGCGCGAGGCCGCGTCCGGCTTGTACGACTGGACAAAGTTCTCCAGCGCGTCCCGGATCTCCTCCGGCCGGATCGTGAGCTCCGCCATCTGGGTTCCCTGCTCTCCTTGTTGGGCCCGAAGTCTTTTGGGGGATCTGGGGGCTCCCCCCAGAACTTCTGCATCCTGTGCACGGCCCAACCGGGCCGTAGGTAACGCTTCTTCTCTGTGGTGACCTGGTCGGTCGGTCAGCCGGCCAGCCGCCGCGACGCCTCGTCGAGGCGGGTGGCGACCGTGCCGTTGATGAGCTCGTCACCGATCCGCACCGAGATCCCGCCGAGGACCGTGGGGTCCACGTCGAGGTTCAGGTGCATCTGCCGGCCGTACAGCTGCGCCAGCGCGGCGCCGAGGCGCTGCTTCTGCTGGTCGGTGAGCGGTACCGCCGAGGTGACGACCGCGACCATCCGGTCCCGCCGCGCCGCGGCGAGCTTGGACAGGGACTCGAGTCCCCCCTCCAGGCTACGTCCCCGCGGCAGCGTGACCAGGCGGACGACCAGGCGCTCGGTCGTCGCGCTGGCCCGGCCGCCGAGGAGGCGGGCCAGCAGCTCGCCCTTCGCGGTGGCCGTGGCGCTCCGGTCGGTGAGGGCCGAGCGCAGCGCCGGGCTGGCCGCGGTGATGCGGCCGAACCGGAACAGCTCGTCCTCGACGCCGTCGAGGGCACCGGCCTTCTGCGCGGCGATGAGGTCCGCCGTGTTCGCCAGCTCCTCGACCGCGTCGACCAGGTCGCGCGACTGGGACCAGCGGGAGCGGACCATGCCGGCCACCAGGTCGGTGACCTCGCCGCCCACCTGACCGCCGAGCAGTCGGGTCGCCAGGTCGGCCTTGGCCTCGCCGGACTGCGCCGGGTCGGTCAGGACCCGACGCAGCGACACCTCGCGGTCGAGCAGCGCGGTGACGGCGGCCAGCTCGTCGGCGAGCCGCGTCGCGTCGACCGACGTGCTGTCGGTCAGCGCGTCGAGACGCTCACGCGCGGCAGCCAGCGCCTCGCGGCTCGCTCCGTGCGGCGACGTCATCGGGCTGCCTCGGCCTTCTCCTCGAGCTCGTCGAGGAAGCGGTCGATGGTGCGGCTCTGGCGGGCGACGTCCTCGAGGGACTCGCCGACCAGCTTGCCGGCCAGGTCGGTCGCGAGCTTGCCGACGTCCTGGCGCAGGGCGGAAGCCGCCGCCTTGCGGTCGGCCTCGATCTGCGCGTGGCCGGTGGCGACGATCTCCTCGCGCTGGCGCTGGCCTTCCGCCTTCATCTCGGCGATGATCGCGGCGCCCTGCTCCTGTGCCTCCTGGCGCAGACGCGCGGCCTCGTGACGGGCCTCGGCGAGCTGAGCCTTGTACTGCTCAAGCACACTCTGGGCCTCGATCTGGGCCGACTCGGCCTTCTCGATCCCGCCCTCGATCGCCTCGCGGCGCTCGTCCAGAACCTTGTTGATGTTCGGGAGGAGCTTCTTGGCGAGGAAGCCGAAGACGATGGCGAAGGCGATCAGGCCGATGACGAGCTCGTCGAGATGCGGCAGAAGAGGGTTCTGAGGCTCCTCCGCTGCTGCAAGGAACAGAGCGTTCACATCAGTGCCTTCCGTGAAAGGGGTCTGGGCGTTCGGTCCGGCTTACTTGTAGACGAAGCCCATGACGATGCCGATGAGGGCGAGCGCCTCACAGAAGGCGAAACCCATGATCTGGTTGGTACGGATCAGACCGGCCGCCTCGGGCTGGCGGGCGAGGGCCTGGGTGCCGTTACCGAAGATGATGCCGACGCCGACGCCGGGGCCGATCGCGGCCAGGCCGTAGCCGATGGAGGCGACGTTTCCGTTGACAGCGGCGAGAGTCTCGAGAGCGGACATGCCGGTTCTTCCTTCTCTTTCAAGGACCCGGTGGGGGTTGGCCACCGGACGTCTGTGGGTGAGGGGGTGAGCTGGGCCGAGGCTCGCTCAGTGGTGCTCGGAGAGCGCGCCCTGGACGTAGCTGCTGGCCAGAAGCACGAAGACGTACGCCTGAACGGCCTGGATGAAGAGCTCGAAGGCCGTCATGATGATGACCATGACGAACGAGGCGCCGGCGTAGGCGAAGCCCAGGCCGTTCATCAGGTACCAGGTGGCCAGGGAGAACATGACGATCAGCAGGTGGCCGGCGAACATGTTCGCGAACAGTCGCACCGCGTGGGTGAAGGGCCGGATGATCAGGTTCGAGAAGAACTCGAGCAGCATGATCAGCGGCAGGATCGCGCCGAGGGACTTGTCGTAGCCGAGGATGTTCTTCCAGCCGCCGACGAAGCCGTGCTTCTTGAAGGTGAGGCCCACCCACAGCACGTACACCATCAGGGCGAGACCGGCCGGGAACGCGATCAGCGAGGTGACCGGGAACTGCGCGAGCGGGATGATGGACCAGAGGTTCATGATCCACACGAAGAAGAACAGCGACACCATCAGCGGGACGTACTTCTCGCCGTCCTTCTTGCCGATGATCTCGTAGACGATGCCGCGGCGCACGAAGTCGTACCCGGCCTCACCGATCATCTGCATCTTGCCCGGCACGAGCTTCGGCTTGGCGAAGGCGGCCCAGAAGAAGCCGACGACGACGATGGAGCTCAGCAGGGCGAGCAGCATCGGCTTGGTGAACTCGAAGCTGCCGACCGTGGCGATGGGCTCGTACAGGAAGGTGTGGAGGCCCGGCGCCGGGAAACCACATCCGGTGAAGATGTGGCAATCGGGGTCGAAGGCAAGCGTCTGGTCAGCACTCACCGCGGGCTCCTTCAGCGTGGCGCATAGGTACGGCAACCTCGTTGTGTCGGCGCGGCACGCAGCCGCGGTTCGGCACTGGACTGGTCTTACGGATAAGGGGGCGGCGGCTAGGCGTCGAGCGTCGCGCTGGGACAGGCGTCAGCTCGGATGGCCGCGCCCGCAGTGCCGCATGTGGCATCGGACGATAGCAGCATCGCGAACGGCCCTTTATCCCGGCCCTACCTCTCACGCCGCGGACCCGGGCTTCGCGGTTCCGGCGGTGTCGCCCGACGCGGGGTCGACGTAGAGGATCTTCGCCTTCATGTAGTGACGCGCCTGCGCGGCGACCCAGACGATCGTGGCTGCGAGCAGCGTGAGACCGAAGGCTTCGAAGTCGAACAGCGTGGTGTCCTTCAGCAGCGACATGACGACGAAGAGCAGCAGCAGCTGCGCCGTGTAGAGCATCAGGCCCATGGCCTGGAACAGGTGCGGCAGGGACTTCGCGGTGCGCTGCAGGACCACCATGCCGAGCCCCATGAAGAGCACGACCAGGACCGCGCCGAGGACCGCGCCGATGACCCCCTTGCCGCCGGCCACCACACCGCTGACCACGGCGCCGACGGCACCGGTGGCGAGCGTGGGCACGGCGGTGTGCAGGAGGGTGCGTGCGTCGTTGGACGGCATGGCGGCATCTCCGCTTCACGGTGGGGGCAGTGGTGTCGTCATGGACGAGCGTAGGCCCGGTCCGAGTCTGATCTCGGTGCCACTGGGCCGTCGCACTACGGCCCTTCGGCTCTGTCGCCGGGTCTCGTGAACGGTATCACAAACTATTTGGCGAGGTCTTTACCCGATCGTGTGCTGACTCTCACACATGAGGGTGACACTGCGCGTGTGTGCACGACAAGGCGGCAGTCTGTCTGCTATTGCCCCCCGCTGGGCGTTTCGTCAACCCGGCGTTCCAGCCTTCCGCCGTTCGAGGAGGTGCGACCGGGCACCGATGGCGGTCGCGCCGTTGACACCGGCCGGGACGCGCACGGGCTCCCCCGGACCCCCGTCCCCGGATCCGTCAGCGCCGCCGGCGCTCCCGACGCCCTCGGCCGCGGCGGACGCCGGGTCCGGGTCGGAGTGCGGGGCGGTCTTGCGGCGCCGGTACCGCGGCGGGACGAAGGACTCCGCCCAGCGCGGCGCCCGCGGCCTGAACCGCGGCAGGAGCAGCAGCACCAGGCCCACGGCGCTCAGCGTCACGATCGGCAGCATGATCCACATGGACGCGGAGTGCACCGAGTACGTCAGGGCGCCGAAGGCGATCAGGGCGGACCAGAAGTACATGATGAAGACGGCGCGGCTGTGGGAGTGGCCGATCTCCAGCAGCCGGTGGTGCAGGTGGCCGCGGTCGGCGGCGAACGGCGACTGGCCGTTCCACGTGCGCCGCACGATCGCCAGGACCAGGTCGGCCATCGGGATCGCGATGATCGTCAGCGGCAGCAGCAGCGGGATGAAGACCGGCAGCGCCGCGTGGGTCGCCTGCCGGGTCGAACCCTCGAAGATCTTCAGCGCGTCCGGGTCGACCTGCCCCGTGATGGAGATCGCCGACGCGGCCAGCACCAGGCCGATCAGCATCGAGCCGGAGTCGCCCATGAAGATGCGGGCCGGGTGCATGTTGTGCGGCAGGAAGCCCAGGCACATGCCCATCAGCACCGCCGCGAAGAGCGTCGCCGGGGCGGCGGCCTCGATGCCGTAGCCGAACCAGATCCGGTACGCGTAGAGGAAGAACGCCGCGGAGGCGATGCACACCATGCCGGCGGCGAGGCCGTCGAGGCCGTCGACGAAGTTCACGGCGTTGATGGTGAGCACGACCAGGGCGACCGTGAGGAGCGTGCCCTGCCACTGCGTGAGTCCGACCGTGCCGATGCCCGGGATGGGCAGCCACAGGATCGTCAGGCCCTGCATGACCATCACGCCGGCGGCGATCATCTGCCCGCCCAGCTTGATCAGCGCGTCGATCTCGAACTTGTCGTCGAGGACGCCGATCAGCCAGATCAGCGCCGCGCCGGAGAGCAGGGCGCGCGGCTCGTTGGAGAGCGCGAAGACGCTGTTCAGCCGGTCCAGGTGGTCCGCGACCAGCAGGCCGGCGCACAGCCCGAAGAACATGGCGATGCCGCCGAGTCTCGGCGTCGGCTCGCGGTGCACGTCACGGGCGCGGATCTCCGGCATCGCACCGGCCGCGATGGCGAACTTCCGCACCGGACCGGTGAGGAGGTAGGTCACCGCGGCCGTGATGCAGAGCGTCAGCAGGTAATCACGCACGGGCTGCCCCACAGGAATCGCTGGCCATCTCAGCCCCACACCCTAGTCGCGCCGCCCACGTGCTGGAGGACACGTGGGGGCCGCGCACGGTTCCCGGAGCCCGCGTCTACCCCCGATACGGTGGAAAACGCCCGGCGAGTTCACGCGTCCGGGGACGTACGGCACGGGCGGCGGCGTCCGAGCCGAGGGCCTCGGCGAAGAGCGCGGCGACCGTCTCCATCTCGGCGGCGCCCATCCCCTGCGTCGTCACCGCGGCCGTGCCCAGGCGCAGGCCGCGGCCCGCGCCGTACGGCAGCGCGCACGTGTCCAGGACGATCCCGGCCACCGCGAGCCGGGTGCGCGCGGTACGGCCGTCGACGCCGAGCGGCCCCGGGTCGGCGGTCACCAGGTGCGTGTCCGTCCCCCCGGTGGTGACCGGCAGCCCGCGCAGGGCCAACTCCCCCGCCAGCACACGGGCGTTGGCCACCACCTGGTGCGCGTACGCGGCGAAGGCCGGGGTGGCCGCCTCCCCGAAGGCGACCGCCTTGGCGGCGATGGTGTGCATCTGCGCGCCGCCCTGCGTGAACGGGAACACCGCCCGGTCGATCCGCTCGGCGAGCTCCGCCCCGCACAGCAGCATGCCGCCGCGCGGGCCCCGCAGCACCTTGTGCGTGGTGGCGCAGACGACGTCGGCGTACGGGACGGGGTTCGGCGCCGCTCCCCCCGCGACCAGCCCCATCGGGTGGGAGGCGTCCACGATGAGCGCCGCGCCGACCTCGTCGGCGATGGCACGGAACGCGGCGTGGTCGAGGTGGCGGGGGTAGGAGGTCGAGCCGCACACGACGGCCCGGGGCCGGTGGCGGCGGGCCAGGGCGCGCACCTCGTCGAGGTCGACGAGCCCGCTCTCCGCGTGGACGCCGTACGGGACGAAGTCGAACCAGCGGCCGGAGAAGTTCGTCGGCGACCCGTGCGTCAGGTGGCCGCCGTGGCCGAGCCCCATGGCGAGGACGGTGTCGCCGGGGCGCAGGAGGGCCGCGTACGCCGCGAGGACGGCGGAGGAGCCCGAGTGCGGCTGCACGTTGGCGTGGTCGGCGCCGAACAGCGCCCTGGCCCGCTCGACGGCGATCCGCTCGGCGGCGTCGGCGTACTCGCAGCCGCCGTGATAGCGCCTGCCCGGGTAGCCCTCGGCGTACTTGTTGGCGAGCCGCGAGCCCAGGGCGGCGAGCACGGCGGGCGAGGTGAAGTTCTCCGCGGCGATCAGCTGGAGGCAGTCGCCCTGCCGGCGGGCCTCCCCGTCCAGGACGTCGGCGATCTGCGGATCCTGCCGCCGCAGCGCCTCGGCGTCCGGCACCGGGGCGTCCCGCAGCGCGTCGTCGGCTCCGGCGGTGAGCGGCATCAGTGGCTCCAGGCGCTTACGGCGCTCCAGGCGCGGACGGGCCCCGTGTTCCCTCCACTGTAGGCCCGGCCGCCCCTCCCCGCCCGTGGACGGCGTGCGCCTCAGCGACGCGCCGGGACGCCCGTCAGCGCGGTGACCACCGGGTCCAGCGCCTGGTTGATCTCGTCGCCGACCGAGCGGAAGAACGTGATCGGCGCGCCGTACGGGTCGTTCACCTCGTCCGCCTCGGCGCTGGGGGCCAGCAGCCAGCCGCGCAGCGCGGCCGCCGCCTGGACCAGCGCGTGGGCGCGCGCGACCACCCCGTCGGACTCCGGGTCCGGCAGGGTCGTGGCGTCTATGGCCCGGACGAGGCGGGTGAACTCCTTCAGGGTGAAGGTGCGCAGCCCCGCGCTGTGGCCCATCGAGATGACCTGGGCGCGGTGGTCGCGCGTCGCCGTGAGGACCAGGTCGGCGCGGATGACGTGCTCGTCGATCAGCTCGCGGCCCACGAAGCCGCTCGCGTCGGCGCCGAAGTCGGCGAGGACCGTCTCGGCGTTCGCCTCCATCGGGGCGCCCTCGTGCCCCCACGTGCCCGCGCTCTCCACGAGGAGCCCGCCGCCCAGGGGGTCGCCCAGGCGGTCGCACAGGGCATGCCGGGTCAGCCGCTCGGTGATCGGCGAGCGGCACACGTTGCCGGTGCTGACGTGGAGGATGCGGAACGTGCTCGCCCTGCCTATGCCACGCCCCTCAGGGGCCGTCAATTGGCCACCTCGAGGTCGGGCACGACCTTGCGCAGCTCGTCCGCGGAGAGGGCTCCGGCGCGCAGCAGGACGGGCACGTCCCGCGTGACGTCGACGATGGAGGACGGGACGATGCCGGGGGTCGGGCCGCCGTCCAGGTAGACCGAGACGGAGTCGCCGAGCATGCCCTGCGCGGCGTCGCAGTCCTCGGGGGCCGGGTGGCCGGTGAGGTTGGCGGAGGACACGGCCATGGGGCCGACCTCGGTGAGCAGCTCGATGGCCACCGGGTGCAGCGGCATCCGGATGGCGACCGTGCCGCGCGTGTCACCGAGGTCCCACTGGAGGGACGGCTGGTGCCGGGCGACCAGCGTCAGGGCGCCCGGCCAGAACGCGTCGACGAGCTCCCACGCCTGCTCGGAGAAGTCGGTGACCAGGCCGTGCAGGGTGTTCGGCGAGCCGATGAGGACGGGCGTGGGCATGTTCCGGCCGCGGCCCTTGGCGTCCAGCAGGTCCGCGACCGCCTCCGGGCTGAAGGCGTCCGCGCCGATGCCGTAGACGGTGTCCGTCGGCAGCACGACGAGCTCGCCGCGGCGGACGGCGGACGCGGCCTCGCGCAGGCCCGTCGTGCGGTCGGTCGCGTCGTTGCAGTCGTATCGCCGTGCCATCAGCGGGCCTCCCTGTTCATGGTCACTTCGTAGCTCCCCGTCCCCGCGGTCCGCGCGGTCACGGCAGCGCCTTGCGGGCGGTCGCGAAACGGGGGCGGTTGTTGAGGTCGGGGTGGTCGGCGGCATCCGACCAGCCGGCCTCCTCGTTGAAGATCCACGGCACCTGGCCGCCCTGCGTGTCGGCGTGCTCGATGACGACGAGGCCGCCCGGCCGCAGCAGCCGGTGCGCGGTGCGCTCGATCCCGCGGATGACGTCGAGGCCGTCCTCGCCGGAGAACAGGGCCATGTCGGGGTCGTGGTCGCGGGCCTCGGGCGCCACGTACTCCCACTCGGTGAGCGGGATGTACGGCGGGTTGGAGATGACCAGGTCGACCTGGCCGTCCAGCTCCGGGAGGGCCGTCAGCGCGTCGCCGTGGTGCACGGTGACCCTGCTGCCCTCGGCGTTGCGCCGGGTCCACACCAGGGCGTCCTCCGACAGCTCCACGGCGTGCACGCGGGAGCGCGGCACCTCCTGGGCCATGGCGAGCGCGATGGCGCCGGAGCCGGAGCACAGGTCGACGATGAGCGGCTCGACGACGTCCATCGCCCGTACGGCGTCTATCGCCCAGCCGACGACGGACTCGGTCTCCGGGCGCGGCACGAAGACGCCGGGGCCGACCTGGAGCTCCAGGTACCGGAAGAACGCCCGCCCGGTGATGTGCTGGAGCGGCTCGCGGGCCTCGCGGCGGGCGACGGTCTCCCAGTAGCGGGCGTCGAAGTCGGCGTCCTTGACGTTGTGGAGCTCCCCCCGCTTGACGCCGTGGACGAACGCGGCGAGCTCCTCGGCGTCGAAGCGCGGCGAGGGCACGCCGGCGTCGGCCAGCCGCTGGGTGGCCTGGGCCACCTCGGCAAGCAGCACACTGCGGGGGCTTGGGGGTCGCCCCCCAAAATGTTGCTGCACGCTGGTCCTCCGGGCTGAGCGGGTGTGCGGGTGTGCGGGTGTGCGGGTGTGTGCGGGGTTACTGGGCGGCGGCGAGCTTCGCGGCGGAGTCGGCGTCGACGCACGCCTGGATCACCGCGTCGAGCTCCCCGTCGAGCACCTGGTCCAAGTTGTACGCCTTGAAGCCGACCCGGTGGTCCGAGATCCGGTTTTCCGGGAAGTTGTACGTCCGGATCTTCTCGGACCGGTCGACGGTGCGCACCTGGCTGCGGCGCGCGTCGGCGGCGTTCTTCTCGGCCTCCTCCTGCGCGGCGGCGAGCAGCCGGGACCGCAGGATGCGCATGGCCTGCTCCTTGTTCTGGAGCTGGCTCTTCTCGTTCTGGCAGGAGGCGACGATGCCGGTCGGCAGGTGCGTGATGCGGACGGCGGAGTCGGTGGTGTTGACGGACTGGCCGCCGGGCCCGGAGGACCGGTAGACGTCGATGCGCAGGTCGTTGGCGTGGATCTCGACGTCGATCTCCTCGGCCTCGGGGGTCACGAGGACGCCGGCGGCGGAGGTGTGGATGCGGCCCTGCGACTCGGTGGCGGGCACGCGCTGCACGCGGTGCACCCCGCCCTCGTACTTCAGCCGCGCCCAGACGCCCTGGCCGGGCTCGGTGGCGCCGTTGCCGCCCTTGGTCTTCACGGCGACCTGGACGTCCTTGTAGCCGCCCAGCTCGGACTCGGTCGCGTCGATGATCTCGGTCTTCCAGCCGACGCGCTCGGCGTACCGCAGGTACATGCGCAGCAGGTCGCCGGCGAAGAGGGCGGACTCGTCGCCGCCCGCGCCCGCCTTGATCTCCAGGATGACGTCCTTGTCGTCGCTGGGGTCGCGCGGGACGAGCAGCAGCCGCAGCCGCTCGGTCAGCTCCTCGCGCTGCTTCTCCAGCTCCTTGACCTCGGCGACGAAGTCGGGGTCGGCGGCGGCGTACTCGCGCGCGGTCTCGATGTCCTCGCCGGTCTGCTTCCAGGAGCGGTACGTGCCGACGATCGGGGTGAGCTCGGCGTAGCGCTTGTTGAGCTTGCGGGCGTTGGCCTGGTCGGCGTGGACCGAAGGGTCGGCAAGCTTCTTCTCCAGGTCGGCGTGCTCGCCGACCAGTTCCTCGACCGCCTCGAACATCGGGTGCTCCTGGTATCGCTGAAGGGCTGCTGTGGAAGACGGCAAAGCGCCGGTCCCGGCCGCCCCGGGACGCGGGGCGGACGGAGACCGGCGCTGTGGCTCGCTACTTGGTGGAGCCGGCAGCCTTCTTGCCGAAGCGGGCCTCGAAGCGGGCCACGCGGCCACCGGTGTCGAGGATCTTCTGCTTGCCCGTGTAGAACGGGTGGCACTCGGAGCAGACCTCGGCACGGATGGCGCCGCCGTCGATCGTGCTGCGGGTGGTGAACGACGCGCCACAGGTGCAGCTGACCTGGGTCTCGACGTACTCGGGGTGGATGTCGCGCTTCAAGGTGTCTCCTAGTTTCGGGAGGGCTCCGGGTCGCAGGCGCGGGATGCGGATGCGTGAACCGGGGCCGACGTACCAGTCTGCCAGGACCGGCCGTATCTCCCAAAACCGGGGTGGGGGGCCAGGTATTCCCCGGGGCCGGCGCACCGGCCCCGACGCCCCCGCGCCCCGGCCCGCCCGCGGCCACCGGCGCTCCGGCCGTGCCCGGGCGCCCCCCGGTCACGCCCTGCGGGACGGGCCCGGCGGAGCTGCGGCGCGGGTGCTGCCGGAGTTACGGGCGGGCCTGGCGGACGACGTCCGCCGCCTGACCGGTGGCGGTGTCCGCGGTGGCCGTGGCCGGGACGGGCTCGTCCTCGCGCAGGGCGTTCCACACCTGCTGGGCCTGTGTGTCGAGGGGGACGACGCGGTTGGGGTCGATCCGGTCGTACCGCACCGGGAGCGTGATCATGTGGACGTCCTCGGCTCCGAGACCGGCCAGGCCGCCCGCGAAGTCGGCGAGCTCCTTGACGGAGTCGAGCTCGGAGTCGGGGGTGATCGCGCGGGTGGCGGTGTCGGCGATGCTCCACAGCTTCTGCGGGCTGGTGAGCACGCCGACGCGCTTGACCTGCTCGATGAAGGCCTTGATGAAGGACTGCTGCAGCTGGATGCGGCCGAGGTCGCTCTGGTCGCCGACGCCCTTGCGGGTGCGGACCAGGCCGAGGGCCTGCTCGCCGTCGAGGGTGTGGGTGCCGGCGGCGAGGTCGAGGTGGCTGCTGCCGTCCTTGATGGGCCGCGTGGTGGTGACGCGGACGCCGCCGAGTTCGTCGATGAGCTCCTTGAAGCCGGTGAAGTCGACCTCGACGTAATGGTCCATGCGGATGCCGGACAGCCGCTCGACGGTCTTCACGGCGCAGGCGGGGCCGCCGACCTCGTAGGCGGTGTTGAACATCGCGCGGTACTGGGCGGGCAGCTCCCGGCCGTCGCGGGCGGTGCACTCGGGGCGGGTGACGAGCGTGTCGCGCGGGATGGAGACGACGCTCGCCTTCTCGTGGCCCTCGTAGAGGTGGACGATCATCGCCGTGTCGGAGCGGGCGGCGCCCTCGTCGCGGCCGTACGCGGCGTTCGCGCCGGAGCGGGAGTCGGAGCCGAGGACCAGGATGTCCATGGAGCCGTCGTCGACGTCCTTCGGCCGGTCGCCGCCGAGCTGGGTGTTGATGTCGACGCTCTCGATGTTGCCGTCGAGCTGGGCGTAGGCGAGTCCGAGGCCGCCCCCGCCGAGCACCACCAGTCCCGCGAGCGACCACGCGAGCACGGTCAGCCCGCGTCTCGCGCGGGGCCCCCCGCGCCCGCGTGCGCCCTCCGGTATTCGGCCGTCCGTGTCCTGCTCGCCCATGGTCTCCTCAGCCTCCCTCGGGCCCGTCCGGCCCCCGAGGGTCGTCCTGACGGGTGACGGGCACCCGGTCAGACGGCGGAGGGCCGGAAAGGGTTGCACAGGCTCGCCTCCCCCGTACGGGGACGCGTGTGCCCGCCGTGCGGGTGCACGGCGGGCACGGGGTGCTCCGGGCCGGTCACGGCCGCTCCGGCGGCCCGTGGGGGCCGGGGCGGCCGTGACCGGAACTGCGGTCAGCCGAAGAGGTTGAACGCGTTCCAGCCGGAGCCGACCTTCACGCGGGTGCCGAACGGCGCCGTCGCGGAGCCGCGGCCGGGGTAGAACCACAGCACGCCCGCCGAGTCGCGGACCAGCAGGTCGGCCCTGCCGTCGCCGCTCATGTCGCCGGTGCCGACGTACGCGGTGAAGTTCCAGCCGCTCGTGCCGGCGAGGACGCGGGCGGTGAACGGCGCCGACGCGGTGCCGCGGCCCGGGTACAGCCACAGGCGGCCGGAGGTGTCGCGGGCCAGCATGTCGGCCTTGCCGTCACCGGTGTAGTCGCCCTTGCCGGTGATCGTCATGACGCCCCAGCCGGAGCCCACGCTGACGCGGGCGCCGAACCGGCCGTTGCCCAGGCCCGGGTAGAGCCACAGGTAGCCGCTGTTGTCCTGCGCGACCAGGTCGGGCAGGCCGTCACCGGAGAGGTCCCCGGGAACGAGGACGTTCTTCATCGCGCCCCAGCCGGAGCCGATGGTGTACTCGGTGTAGCCGTCGTCGCCGTTGAAGTCGAAGCCCTTCAGGACGCCGCCCGTGGTGCGGTACAGGTAGCCCTGGTAGCCGTCCCGGTTGAGGTCGGCCTGGCGGACCAGGTTGTAGGCGCTGAAGTCGCCGAGGGAGACCCGGCCGCCCAGGGTGGTGCCGCGGGAGTAGTACTCCCACGCCTCGCCGCCGCTGGTGCGGGCGAAGAGGTCGGCGCGGCCGTCGAAGTCGAGGTCCGTGTCGTCGATCCGCGCGTTGACCTGGCCGACGTACGTGCTGGACTTCGTGTAGACGCTGTAGGCGCCCGACGCGACGCAGTCCTGGACGCCCCACGAGACGACGCCGGCCACGCGGCCGCCGACGACGAGCGGGCCGCCGGAGTCGCCGTTGCACGGGGAGACCGTGCCGGCGTCCTGGCCGGTGGCGGGGTTGCCGGCGCAGGCCATCTGGCCCGCGACGAACTCGCCGCCGTAGTACGACGTGCAGGAGGCGTCGGACCGCATCGGGACGACGGCCTTCTTCAGCGTCTGCGAGCCGTCCTGGCTGGTGGAGCTGGTGCGGCCCCAGCCGTAGACGGTGGCGGAGGTGCCTTCCTTGTACGACGCCGTGTCGCCGCTCTGCGTGAGCTGGAGCGTCTTGTACGGCATCGCCTCGAAGAGGGTGAGCACGGCGACGTCGCCGCCGGTCAGGGAGGCGTCGTCGTACGTGGGGCTCATCCACTGGCGCTCGACGCCCGTGATGCGGCCGCCGTGCAGGTCCAGGCCGTCGGCGGTGGACGTGGCCATCTCGCCGGTGCCGGCGATGACCGCGCCGTTCGTCGCCCAGTCCAGGCCGTACACGCAGTGCGCGGCGGTGAGGACCTTGTTGGGGGCGACCAGGGAGCCGCCGCAGAAGAAGCCCTCGTCGTCGTCCTCGGTCGCCGTGCCCTTGTCGTCGAAGTAGTGCAGCTGCACCATCCACGGGGCCTCGGTGATGGTGGCCTGGCTGCCACCGATGATGTACGACTCCTTGACGCCGGAGCCGCCGTCCTGCGCGGGCTCCTGCTTCCGCTCGGGGGCGGTGTCGGCCTCGCCGTCCTCGAGGTCGGCGATCGAGCCCTCGACGCGACCCAGCAGGTCGGCCTCGGACGGGCCCTCGGCGCTCCGGGCGGTCGACTTGGCCGACCGGGGGGTCACGTCGGACGCCTGGGCGGGCGCGGCGCCGAGCAGCGCGCCGCCGAGGGCGAGCGCGGCGGCGGCCGCGGGGAGGGCGGTACGCGCCCTCCGCTGGGCAGATGTCACTCAGAACTCCTCTCGAGTGTGCGGGGAGGAGCCGAGTCACCGAAAACGCGTCGGCAGGCGGATACCGGCCGGCCACACGACGGTGCGGAGCCGCCCGGCGCTTCAGGGCAAGGCTCCGCCTACTCAGTGGGCGTATTCGCCAATACGTTCCCCCCCACTACGACGCGCTGATCGTACAACGCGCAACCGCCCCCCGGTCACCGAGGTGACCGGGGGGCGGTTGCGGGGATCCGGGCGGTGCCGGCGTCAGTCGTTGTTGCCCGACGACGGCGTCGTCTTCTGGATCTGCAGCAGGAACTCGGCGTTCGACTTCGTCTGCTTCATCTTGTCCAGCAGCAGCTCGATCGCCTGCTGCTGGTCGAGCGCGTGCAGCACCCGGCGCAGCTTCCAGACGATGGCGAGCTCCTCGCTGCCGAGCAGGATCTCCTCCTTGCGCGTACCGGACGCGTCGACGTCGACGGCCGGGAAGATGCGCTTGTCGGCGAGCTTCCGGTCGAGCTTGAGCTCCATGTTGCCGGTGCCCTTGAACTCCTCGAAGATCACCTCGTCCATGCGCGAGCCGGTGTCGACCAGCGCGGTGGCCAGGATGGTCAGCGAGCCGCCGTCCTCGATGTTGCGCGCCGCGCCGAAGAAGCGCTTCGGCGGGTAGAGCGCGGTCGAGTCGACACCACCGGACAGGATGCGGCCGGAGGCCGGCGCCGCGAGGTTGTACGCGCGGCCCAGGCGGGTGATCGAGTCGAGCAGGACGACCACGTCGTGGCCCAGCTCCACCAGGCGCTTGGCGCGCTCGATGGCGAGCTCCGCGACGGTGGTGTGGTCCTCGGCGGGGCGGTCGAAGGTCGAGGAGATGACCTCGCCCTTCACCGACCGCTGCATGTCGGTGACCTCTTCCGGACGCTCGTCGACCAGGACGACCATCAGGTGGCACTCGGGGTTGTTCACGGTGATCGCGTTGGCGATCGCCTGCATGATCATGGTCTTGCCGGTCTTCGGCGGGGCCACGATCAGGCCGCGCTGGCCCTTGCCGATCGGCGACACGAGGTCGATGATCCGCGTGGTCAGCACGCCCGGGTCGGTCTCCAGGCGGAGGCGGTCCTGCGGGTACAGCGGCGTCAGCTTGTTGAACTCGGGACGGCCGCGGCCGGAGTCGGCGGCCATGCCGTTGGCCGAGTCGAGGCGGACCAGCGCGTTGAACTTCTCGCGGCGCTCGCCCTCCTTCGGCTGGCGCACGGCACCCGTGACGTGGTCGCCCTTGCGCAGGCCGTTCTTGCGGACCTGGGCGAGGGAGACGTACACGTCGTTCGGACCGGGCAGGTAGCCGGAGGTCCGGATGAACGCGTAGTTGTCGAGGATGTCGAGGATGCCCGCGACGGGGATCAGGACGTCGTCGTCGGAGACCTGCGGCTCGCCGGTCGCGAAGTCCTCGCGGCCGCGACGGCCACGGCGGTCGCGGTAGCGGCCCCGGCGGCCGCGGCGGCCGCCCTCGTCGTCGAAGTCGTCCTGCGGGCCGGTCTGGCCCTGCTGGCCGCCCTGGCGCTGCTGGCGCTGGCCGCCGCCCTGCTGGTCGTCGCCCTTGCCGCCGCGGTCGCGGCGGTCGCGCTGCCGGTCGCCCCGCTCGCCGCGCTCGCCGCGGTCACGGTCGCGGCGGTCGCGCCGGTCACGGCGGCCGCCCTCGGCGGTGTCGGCGGCGGACTCGGCCGTACGGGCCTCCTGGCCCTCGGGGCGGGCCTCGGTGCGGACGTCCGTCCGGACCTCGCCACGCGCTTCGCCGCGGGCCTCGGCCTCGGCGGTGGGGCTGCCGGCGGGGGCGGTCGCACGGCGCCGGCGGCGGTCGCCCCCGGCCTCGTCGACGGCCTGGCCCTGCTCCGCCGCGCCCGAGTGCTTGGGCGACGGCTGGCCGGGGATCTCGATCTGCTGCTGGGCGACGGCCTTCTCGGCCTTGTCGACCTTCGCCGCCTTGGCGGCGCCGTCGGTGGCCTGCGCGGCGTCGGCCTTGTCTGCGGCCTTGCCGGCGCCCTCCTCACCCGTGCGGGTGCGGGAGGTGGCGCGGCGCTTCGGCTTGGTCTCGGCGGTGCCGGACTCGGCGCCCTTGGGCGCGGCC
Source organism: Streptomyces kanasensis (assembly GCF_043077165.1). NCBI lineage: Bacteria > Bacillati > Actinomycetota > Actinomycetes > Kitasatosporales > Streptomycetaceae > Streptomyces > Streptomyces kanasensis. The sequence goes on along the minus strand of NZ_JBIBSF010000004.1, from coordinate 354,180 downwards.
GTGCCGCCCCCGGCCTGCGCTTCCTTGATGACCTCGATCAGCTGGCTCTTGCGCATGCGCGCGGTGCCCCTGATGCCGAGGCCGGACGCGACCTGCTGCAGCTCGGCCAGGACCATGCCCTCGAGGCCGGTGCCGGAGCGGCGGCGCCGTGAGGTGGTGCCAGTGGCAGCACCTGCGGCGGGCGCGGCGGCGTCGACAGTCTTGTCGGCAGTCACGCCCATCAGATCGGTGGTGTCGCTCACGAAGGGTCCTTCCCTGGAGCGGACGTCGGCCTTCTGGCTCGGCGACCGGTTGTGCTGTCCGGCCTCGGCCCTCATCTGGGGGCCGTGCCGGGGCGGTGGTGCCGCCGGGATACGGCGGCAGAAGAAATACACGTGCGTGGGTCCGGCCCGAGACCCCCTGCTCGGCCCTCTCCTGGGATGAGCGAGGGATGACGCGTACCGGTTCCGGAGCGTGCTCGAAACTGCTCAGGCAGGCTGCTCAGGCAGTTGGGGAGGCTCCCGGAAGAATGGTGGTCCCTGAAGGGGACACGCAGCACCGCGCCACAAAGACGTCGGGTGCAGACTTGAGGTTAACACTACCGGCTCCAACAAACATTCCCCCTCTCCCACACCGGCAATCCGTGTGTACGGCGTTCCCCGCCGCGACGGGTCGCGCCTCGCCTTCCTACGGTGCGAGCGGCAGCACGCTCGCCCCGGCGGCGTCGAGGGCGAGCCGGTTGGCCGCCCAGCCCTCGCCCGCCAGCAGCGCGACCTTGTCCGCCGCGCCGTCCTCGGCCAGCGCGAGGACCGTCGGGCCCGCGCCGGAGATGACCGCGGGGATGCCGTCCGCCCGCAGCCGGTTCACAAGTGCGATGCTCTCCGGCATGGCCGGGGCGCGGTACTCCTGGTGCAGCCGGTCCTCGGTGGCGGCGAGCAGCAGCTCGGGGCGGCGCGTGAGGGCCTCGACGAGCAGTGCGGCACGGCCGGCGTTGGCGGCGGCGTCCACGTGGGGGACGGTGCGGGGCAGCAGTCCGCGGGCGGTCTCGGTGAGGACGGGGTTCGCGGGCACGAACACCACCGGGACGACGCCGTGCGCGGGGTCCATGCGGACGGCGCGGGCGGCCCCGGCCTCGGTCCAGGCCAGGGTGAAGCCGCCCAGCAGGCAGGCGGCGACGTTGTCGGGGTGGCCCTCGATCTCGGTGGCGAGCTCCAGGAGCGCGGCGTCGTCGAGCCGGCTGTCACCGCCTATGGTCACGGCGCGGGCGGCGACGATGCCCGCGCAGATGGCGGCCGACGAGGAGCCGAGGCCGCGACCGTGCGGGATGCGGTTGGCGCAGACGACCTCCAGGCCGCGGGGCTGGCCGCCGAGCAGGTCGAAGGCGGTGCGCAGGGAGCGGACGAGGAGGTGGCTCTCGTCGCGCGGGAGGGTGTCGGCGCCCTCACCGGCGATGTCGACGTGCAGCCCGGAGTCGGCGACCCGGACGACGACGTCGTCGTAGAGCCCCAGCGCGAGGCCGAAGGCGTCGAAGCCCGGGCCGAGGTTGGCGCTGGTGGCGGGGACGCGCACCCGTACGGCGGCGGCGCGGAACGCGGGACCGGCCATCGCTCGTTGACTCTCCTTGCTCTGGACCTGCGGGGGTGACCTGCGGGGATGGGACGGGCTGGGGATCGGGGTCTTCCGTCAGACGTACGCGCACCTGAGGGCCGTTCGGCAATCCCCGACGACGTCGTCACCCGCGGCGAAACGGCGGGGTGGGTTCGGTACAGCCTATCGAAGGAAGGTTCTGCGGCGACATAGGGCGCACGGGAGGCGCACGGTGCGTGTCGCGCCGACCGGCGTGCTCCGCCGGAGCGGCGGTACGGCCGGGGTACGGCGGCACGGCGAAGCGGCGGACGTACGGCGGAGGCGGCCGTACCGCCCCGCGGGCCCCGGGTGCCGGGGCCCGCGGGGCAGGGGGTCAGGCGAGGCCGAGGCGCTCCGCCGCCGCGGCGGCGTCGACCGGGACCGTGACGGGCTGCGGCGCGCCGGCGACCGCCCAGTCCGGGTCCTTGAGGCCGTTGCCGGTGACGGTGCAGACGATGGTCTGGCCCGGGTCGACCTTGCCCTGCTCGGCGGCCTTCAGCAGGCCGGCCACGGACGCGGCGGACGCCGGCTCGACGAAGACGCCCTCCTGCGCGGCCAACAGCCGGTAGGCGCGGAGGATCTCACGGTCCGTCACCTCGTCGATGAAGCCGCCCGACTCGTCGCGCGCGGCGAGCGCGAAGTCCCAGGAGGCCGGGTTGCCGATGCGGATCGCGGTGGCGATGGTCGACGGGTCCTTGACGACCTCGCCGCGGACCAGCGGGGCGGAGCCGGACGCCTGGAAGCCCCACATGCGGGGGGTGCGCCCGGCGACGCCGTCCCGGGCGTACTCGGTGTACCCCTTCCAGTACGCGGTGATGTTGCCGGCGTTGCCGACGGGCAGGACGTGGATGTCGGGTGCTTCGCCGAGCATGTCCACGATCTCGAACGCGGCGGTCTTCTGACCCTCGATCCGCACGGGGTTGACCGAGTTGACGAGCGCGACCGGGTAGTTGTCGGAGAGCCCGCGGGCCAGCGTCAGGCAGTCGTCGAAGTTGCCCTCGACCTGGAGGATCCGCGCGCCGTGGACGAGGGCCTGGCCCATCTTGCCGAGGGCGATCTTGCCCTGCGGGACGAGGACCGCGCACACCATGCCGGCGCGCACCGCGTAGGCGGCGGCGGAGGCGGAGGTGTTGCCGGTGGAGGCGCAGATGACCGCCTTGGCGCCCTCCTCCTTGGCGCGGGTGATCGCCATGGTCATGCCGCGGTCCTTGAAGGAGCCCGTGGGGTTCGCCCCCTCGACCTTCAGGTGCACCTCGCAGCCCGTGCGCTCGGAGAGGACCTGGGCCGGGACGAGCGGCGTGCCACCCTCACGGAGCGAGACGACGGGCGTCGTGTCCGTGACCGGGAGGCGGTCCCGGTACTCCTCGATGATGCCGCGCCACTGGTGGGTGCCCTTGGTGGTCATGGGTCCTACTCCCCTTCAACCCGCATGATGCTGGCGACACCGCGCACGGTGTCGAGCTTGCGCAGCGCCTCGACGGTCCCGTTGAGGGCGGCGTCGGGCGCGCGGTGGGTGACGACGACGAGGGACGCCTCGCCGTCCGTGTCTGGTCGACCTTGCTGGCGCACCGTGTCGATGGATACGCCGTGCTCGGCGAAGACCGTCGCGACCTGGGCGAGGACACCCGGCTTGTCGGCCACGTCGAGACTGATGTGGTACCGCGTCACGACCTCGCCCATGGGGCTCACGGGCAGTTGCGTGTACGCGGAGTCGCCGGGGCCCGTCGCGTCGTTGAGGCGGTTGCGGCAGACGGCGACGAGGTCGCCGAGCACGGCGGACGCGGTCGGCGAACCGCCGGCGCCCGGACCGTAGAACATGAGCTGCCCGGCCGCCTCGGACTCGACGAAGACGGCGTTGTACGCGCCGCGGACGGAGGCGAGCGGGTGGCTGAGGGGGATCATCGCCGGGTGGACGCGCGCGGTGACGGACCCGCCGTCGGCGGCGCGCTCGCAGATGGCGAGGAGCTTGATGGTGCACCCCATGCGCTTCGCGGACGCGAAGTCCGCGGCGGTGACCTCGGTCATCCCCTCGCGGTACACGTCGTCGAGGCGCACCCGGGTGTGGAAGGCGATGCCGGCGAGGATCGCGGCCTTGGCGGCGGCGTCGAAGCCCTCGACGTCGGCGGTCGGGTCGGCCTCGGCGTACCCGAGGGCGGTGGCCTCGTCGAGTGCCTCGGAGTAGCCGGCCCCGGAGCTGCCCATCTTGTCGAGGATGAAGTTCGTGGTGCCGTTGACGATGCCGAGGACGCGGTTGACCTTGTCGCCGGCGAGGGACTCGCGCAGCGGGCGGATCAGCGGGATGGCACCGGCGACGGCGGCCTCGTAGTAGAGGTCGCGGCCGTGCTCCTCGGCGACGGCGTGCAGCGCGGCGCCGTCCTGGGCGAGGAGCGCCTTGTTCGCCGAGACGACGGAGGCACCGTGCTCGAAGGCCGTGGTGATGAGGGTGCGGGCCGGCTCGACCCCGCCGATGACCTCGACGACGACGTCGATGTCGCCCCGTTTCACCAGGGCCGTCGCATCGGTGGTGATCAGCTCGGGGTCGATGCCCTCGCGGACCTTGGACGGCCGGCGGACGGCCACGCCGGCGAGCTCGACCGGCGCGCCGATGCGCGCGGCGAGGTCGTCGGCGTGCGTCGTCATGATGCGCGCCACCTCTGAGCCGACCACTCCACAGCCCAGCAGCGCCACCTTCAGCGGACGCGTACGCATCATCCGACCTCGTTTCCTGTCCTTCTACGTATTTCTACGGTGTTCCAGTCTCACTCACCGGACGGGAGTTTCTCCCCACCCGTCCGGATCCTGAGACATCTATTTCATCAACCGACATCGAGACGCAGGAGATCTTCCTCCGTCTCGCGCCGGACGACCACCCGCGCGGCACCGTCGGAGACGGCGACGACGGGCGGGCGCAGAGCGTGGTTGTAGTTGCTGGCCATGGAGCGGCAGTACGCGCCGGTGGCCGGTACGGCGATGAGGTCCCCGGGCGCGAGGTCGGCCGGGAGGAAGGCGTCCTTCACGACGATGTCGCCACTCTCACAGTGCTTGCCGACGACCCGGCAGAGCACCGGCGCGGCGTCGGAGGCGCGGGAGACGAGCGAGACGCTGTACTCGGCGTCGTACAGGGCGGTCCTGATGTTGTCGGACATGCCGCCGTCGACGGAGACGTACGTGCGCAGCCCCTCCAGCTCCTTGACCGTGCCGACCTCGTACAGCGTGAACGCGGTGGGGCCGACGATGGCGCGCCCCGGCTCGACGGAGATGCGCGGCGTCGCCAGCCCGGCGGCCTCGCACTCGCGGGTGACGATCTCACCGAGCGCCTTGGCGATCTCGTGCGGTTCGCGCGGGTCGTCGTCGGGGGTGTACGCGATGCCGAGCCCGCCGCCGAGGTCGATCTCCGGCAGCTCGACGCCGTGCTCGTCGCGCACCGCGGCGAGCAGCGACACGACGCGCCGCGCCGCGACCTCGAACCCGGCCATGTCGAAGATCTGGGACCCGATGTGCGAGTGGATGCCGACCAGTTCGAGCGAGTCGAGGCCGAGGACGCGGCGCACGGCCTCCGCGGCCTGCCCGCCGGCGAGCGCGATGCCGAACTTCTGATCCTCGTGGGCGGTGGCGATGAACTCGTGCGTGTGGGCCTCGACGCCGACGGTCACCCGGATCTGCACGCGCTGGCGCCGGTCGAGGGACCGGGCCACGTGCGCGACGCGGGCGATCTCCTGGAAGGAGTCGAGGACGATCCGCCCGACGCCCGCCTCGACGGCCCGCCGGATCTCGTCGGGGGTCTTGTTGTTGCCGTGGAAGGCGATGCGTTCGGCGGGCATGCCGGCGGAGAGCGCCGTGGCGAGCTCGCCGCCGGAGCAGACGTCGAGGTTCAAGCCCTCCTCGGTCAGCCACCGCACGACGGCCCGGGAGAGGAACGCCTTGCCGGCGTAGAACACGTCGGCGTCCGCGCCGAAGGCGTCCGACCAGGCGCGGCAGCGCGCCCGGAAGTCGACCTCGTCCAGGACGTAGGCGGGGGTGCCGAACTCCTCGGCCAGGTCGGTGACCCGCAGCCCGCCCACGGTGACGACGCCGTCGTCGCCGCGCCGCACGGTACGCGACCACACCTTGGCATCGAGGTGGTTCAGGTCCGCGGGGGGCGCGGTGTAGTGCCCTTCGGGCAGGACGTCGGCGTGGCGGGGCCCGGCGGGGTGTGCGGAACGGCTCATGTCACTCTCACAGCTCTCACAGGTGTTCAGGGGCGCTGATGCCGAGCAGGGACAGGCCGCCGGCGAGCACCGCGCCGGCGGCCTCGGCGAGGGCGAGCCGGGAGCGGTGGGCGGCCGAGGGTTTCTCGTCCCCGCGGGGCAGCACCGTGTGCTGGAACCCCAGGAGTGCGTCGGCGATGGCCTCCAGGTGTCGGGCGAGCCGGTCCGGCGCGTGCTGCCGGGCGGCGGCGAGGAGCACGGCCGGGTGATCGGCGAGCGCGGCGAGGAGGGCGGCGGCGGGGGCGGCGTCACCCGGGCCGACCTGCGCCTCCGCTCCGTCCACGCCTCCGTCCGCCTCTCCGTCCGTCCTCCCGCCGAAGCCGAGGTCGGCGGCGTTGCGCACGAGCGCGCGGGCGCGGGCGTGCGCGTACTGGACGGTGAAGAGCGCGCCGGGCGCCTCGACCTGGCGCAGCAGCGGCCCGGGGTCGAGGACCCGGTCGTGGGCGGCGGGCCGCAGCAGGGCCCAGCGGCGGGCGTCGGGGCCGAGGAGGGCGTCGACGTCGTAGTGGGCGGGCACGGCGTGCAGCCGCCGGCCGCCGGGGTTGACGCGGGCGGGGGCGCCCTGCGAGCGGAGCAGCGCGACGACGGCCTCGGCGAGGACGGCGACGCGGGCGGTGGCGGGAGCGGCGGGGGCGTCGGTGTCGGGGGCGGTCGCCTCGCCGAGGGCGGTGGTGTGGGCGGTGCCGTCGGGTGCGGTGGTGTGGGCGGTGTCGTCGAGGACGGTGCCGTCGAGGACGGTGCCGTCGGGGGCGGTGCCGTCGGAACCCGCACCGCCGTGAACCGAGCCCTCGTGAACCGTGCCGTTGCGGGCGGCGACGTCGACGGGGTCGGGGGCGGGGGTGGGGGTGGACCGGAAGGCGACCTCGTCCGCGGGCAGCCCGGCGAGGGCGTCCCCGTACCCGTACCGCGGACCCTCGTCGAGGACGCGGCGCACCAGCAGCCGGTCGGCGTCGGCGCGGGCGCCGGCCCGCAGCGTGAGATTGAGGAACCCGGGGCCCGTGATGTCGACGGCCGCGATGCCCGGCACGTCGAGGAGCCGCTCGCGCAGGACCTCGGCGACCTGCCGGGGCGGCAGCGCGGCGGCGCCGGCGAGCTGGAGGGCGGCGTTCGTCGCCCAGTCCCCGCGGCCCCCGGGTCGGGGCCGCTCGACGACGACCCGCGCGGGGACGTCGGCCACGCGCAGCGCGCCGTCACCGATCGCGCGACGCACGGCGCGCAGCACGGTGAGGGAGAGGTCCGCGGGGGTCACGGGACAAGCGTAGGCGAGGAGGGGGGTGGGTACGCGAACCGGTTTCGCGATCTGGTCACCGGACGCCGAACGATCCAGGCCACACCCCGCCCACGAACGTCCACGAAAAGTCTCTGACCAGCAAAAACACACCCTGGAACGTCGAGAACCGCACCACGGTCACGGCACATGAAACCGGGTCGACGCGCAGGCGAACCCCCGACGAACACGAAGGCGCCCCCACCTCCCGTCAGCCCGCTCCCCCACCCGGACACCGCCCCTCAGCCGACCCCAGCGCCAACCCCCGCCCCCGGCGGTGGCCCGGCCCCGGGCGGTGATCAACCGCAGGAACTGCCCGCGTGGCCGGCCCCGCGGTGACCGTCCATCGGAGGCGGCATCAACCGCCGCACCAGCCGTACGAGATCGGCGGGCTCGAAGGGCTTGGCGAGAAAGGCGTCGACGCCCGCGTCGAGACCGCTCTCGACCTCGGCCTGGCTGCACGCACTGATGATCGCGAGGGGCACGTGCCGCGTCCGCGCGTCCCCGCGCAACGAGGCGGCCGTCCGCAGCCCGTCCAGGCGGGGCATGACCACGTCGAGCGTCACGACGTCGGGCTGGAAGCGATGGACGACTTCCAGACACTCGGCACCGTCGGCCGCGGTCACCACCTCGAAGCCCTCCAGCTCGAGGTTGACCCTGATCAGCTGCCGGATGACCCGGTTGTCGTCCACAACCAGCACCCGACCGGACACGCCTGACACAACTCGAGAGTAGGTGTCGTCCGGCCCCCGCGTCCGGGTTTTCGCCACTTCCGCCCACCGCGGGCGACCACAGGCCACCCGACCCCCCGAAATACCTGTTCACAGGCACCCGTCGGGAGCTGGTAGGGTTCTACCCGTCGCCGCGAAACACGGCGGACGCCCCCGTAGCTCAGGGGATAGAGCAACGGCCTCCGGAGCCGTGTGCGCAGGTTCGAATCCTGCCGGGGGCACCCTGTATGAGGTGCCCAAAGACCCCGTCACCAGCGGAAACGCTGAGGCCGGGGTCTTCGCGTTTGGTCGCACCCGCCCGACAGGGATCGTCCCGCCGCGGGGCCACCGACACAGGCCCGAGCCCAAGCCTGACGATGACGAGCAACGCTGTACACCCGCTCCAACAGCCGCCCGTCGTCCGCCGTGCCGAAGGTGTCCAGGTGCTCGCGGAGCACGGCGCGAGGTGGGGCGGGATGGGAACCCGCCTGACGTCCTCGGCCGGCCGGTTCTTCGGCCCGCGGTCGTCATGGGTCTCCCCCGAGTCGGTCCACTGCTTGCCGACGGACGGACGGGTCCGGTGGAGCAGCGCCGAACCCCAGCCGTGGCCGGGGAGGTTCAAGTCCGTCTCGACCAGGCCGACCGCCTCCGCCGGCCGGAGCCCGCCGACGTACATGGCGGCGAACAGAGTCACGAGGCGACGGCCGCGGGCACGTCGGCATCCACCCACACGGGAAACCGCCGTCGGGAGATTCCGCGCCTGCTCCGGGTTGGCGACGACCCGCGGGCCGACCTGGTTGGACACCTGGCCCGAGCCGGTCGGCCGGCGCCCTGACGTCCGCCTCGTCCCTCGTCACGTGCCCTCGGCGGGGCTATGGGGACAGCACGCCCGTCGGCCCACGCCCCCTCCGGGAGTACCTCGTACCTGACCAGCCGATTCCGCCTGACCGCCACCGCCTCTCTGCAGGAGGAACGCGTCGCCTGCGGCAGCCATGCCAGAAGGAAAGGCAGTGGGGGGAGGATCACAGGTAGGATAGATCGCATGAGTGAGCCCACCGGCAAGTACTCGATCACCATGCCACGCGACATCGCCGAGGCGGCCAAGGCCCGCAGCGGCCCCTCCGGTCTGTCCGCCTACGTGGCTGCGGCCGTCGCCCGCCAGATCGAACGCGACAACCTCAACGAGCTCCTCACCGTCGCCCAGGCCGAGCACGGACCCGTCACGGACGAAGAGATCCAGTCCCTGCGGGACCAGCTCGCCCAGGCACGGCGCGAGCAGGCGCAGCGCGGAACGGACGCAGCGTGACCCGTTCCCCCGCGGTCCCCGGCGGCACGCTCGTCCTCGACAGCGAAGGACTCGCCAAGGCCGTCCTGCGCGACCGTACGGTCACTGCCTGGCTGGCCCTGGCCCGCGCCGACGACCTGCGTGTGATCACCTCAGCGGCCACCCTCGTGGAAGTGGTCCATCCCCGCGTCAACCGCCCGGCTCTGGAATGGACGCTCTCCCGCCTGGTCATCGAACCGATCACCGAGCCGATCGCCCGTCACGCCGCCACGCTCCTCGCCGACGCCGGCCTCCACGGCCACAAGTACGCCATCGACGCCATGCTCACCGCCACCGCCCTGGCCGCACCAGGCCCGGCCACCATCCTCACCTCTGACCCAGACGATCTCACTGCCCTCTGCGGCGGACGCGCGACCGTGATCAAGATCTGACCGCTCCGCTCCGTTGAGGCCTCGGTCGGAGCCTCCGCGCTCCGTTCCTTCTTGCGAGCGCAGCCGGCCGGAACGGCACGTCACGTGGTCGAGCCCATATCGGTCGCCCGGTAGCCAGGGTCGTACAGGCGCAGCATCGAGAAGGAGCTGTCGAGCGGATCGTGTTGTTCGACCCTGAAGGACGGCGCGTTGTCGTGCATAACGGTGTTGCGGACGTCCTTCACGGCCGAGCAGCCCGATGAAGTGGGCTCTGTCGACGAGGGGCCAGTCGAGCTTGTCCCGGCGTTCCTCGTTGTCCAGGAGGCGAACATCTTCTTTGCGAGCGACGTCGTCTTCTTGCGCCTTCTGCGCGTCGGCCTCGCCGTAGACGCGCCCCAGGCAGCGCCGGAGTCGGCGCTCGATCCCGCCCAGGGTGAAAAAGGGACGGGCCACGGCGCCGAACTCGTATCGGCAGCTTCGCGCCCTCGGTGCCGTTGGGCGTCGTGGTCCTGAGTGGCGGTGGCAAGGAGGTGGGCACCCGGGGCTCGTGGTGTTCGCTCTGCACGGGCTCGGTGTGGTGACCGTCGGCGCGTACCCGTTCGGTCGGTCCGGGGAGCGGTGACCGGTCGCTGCCCCGGGGTGCGGGCCGTCGTGCTCCGTTCGGGGAGGGGAGGCGACTCGACCGGGTTCAGGTCCGCGGTTCGGGACATGCGGAGGGTGGTTGTTCGTCTCGGACGAAAGGGGCCTGTCGTGGCCGAGGACGTCGTCACCATGATCAAGACCGATCACCGTGAGCTGGAGCGGCTCTTCACGATGATGGAGCAGGAGCGGAGTGTGCGGCCGCTGGCGCTGCCGTTGGCGGTCGCCATGCTGGAGGCGCACAGCCGGGCCGAGGAGAAGCACGTGTACCCGGCGCTCGTGAAGGAGGCCGGGGAGAAGGACGAGGTGGAGCACGCCACCGAGGAGCACCACGAGGCGGAGGAGCTCGGCCGGCGGCTGCTGGGGCTGGACTGGGAGAGCGAGGAGTTCGACCGGGAGCTGGGGAAGTGGGTGGAGGCCGTGCGCCACCACGTCGAGGAGGAGGAGCAGGACCTGCTGCCCGCGTTGGGCGAGACCTTCGACGAGGAGCGGCTGCGGACGATGGGCGAGGAGTTCGCCGAGCAGCGCGCGGAGGAGCTGGCCGGGGGGTCCGGGGACGCCGGCGGGGGCGAGGGGGCGGGGCGGAGTGACCTCACCGGGCTCACTCGGGACGAGTTGTACGAGCGCGCCCGGCAGTTGGGCGTCGAGGGACGGTCCTCGATGAAGAAGGACGAGCTGCTGGAGCAGGTGCAGGGCGCCGAGGGGGCTGCCGCCGGCTGAACCCGCGCAGGGTGCGGTCGGTGCTCGTCGGCGGGCTCTGAGGGGGTGTCGGGGGCGGTGGTAGGTTCGAACGCGTGAGTGCAGTGGGGGTGTCGACGCGGGCTGTGCGCGGCCGGGCGTTCCCGCTCGCCCCGGTGTCCCCGGCACCTTCGCTTAGGAGTACGGCATGACCCACGGCGACCATCTGACGCGCAGGCCGTACGTGGCGCTGCCGGCCCCGGAGTCGGTGCCGACCGTCGACGCGCGGCTCGCGTCCGCGCTCGGGCGGCCGCAGCACGGGGACTCCGCGGTGCGGCGCGTCGGGCAGTCGTTGCGCGGGTTGGCGTCGCCCGCCGCGAAGGAGGCCGTCGCCCAGGTCCGCGGCGGGCGTGAGGTGCGGTTGCCCGTGCCGGCGGGGCGGGTCATCGCCGTGACGTCCATCCGCGGCGGGGTCGGCAAGTCGACCGTGGCGGCGCTGCTGGGGCGTACCTTCACGCAGTTGCGGCCCGACCCGGTGCTGACGCTGGAGGCGGACGCCGCGCTCGGCACGCTGGCCGTGCGGATGGGCGCCCCGTCGGTGCGCTGGTCGTGTCCGGAGCTGGCGCGGATCCTCACCCCCGCGATGGACCTGAACGACATCACCGGCTACCTCGTCCCCGTGCCCGACGGCGGGTGGCTGCTCCCCGCGAGCCAGGGGCGTGTGGGCCCGCCGCTGGACGTACCGACGTACCGGACCGTCTCGTTGGCGCTGCGCCGGCACTTCGCGGTGACGGTCGTCGACTGCGAGACGCTGCCGGGGGCGGTCGCCCGTACGGCGATGGACACCGCGCACGCCCGCGTGATCGTGGCGCCGCGGACCGCCGAGGGCGTCAACGGCACGCGGGTGGTGCTGGACTGGCTGTCGCGGTTGCCGCACCGGGCGATCGACAGCACGGTCGTCGCGCTGACCTCGAACGCCCCGGACATGACGCTGGACCTGAAGACGGCCGTCGCGCACCTGCGGGAGCCCGGCGTGACGGTGCTGCCGCTGCCGTACGACCGGCACCTCGCCCAGGGCGGGCCCATCCGTACGGACATGCTGGCGCGGGCCACGCACGACGCGGCCGTCACCCTCGCCGGGGAGGCACTGCGGCGGTCCGTCGGCATGCGCTGAGGGGTCGGGCGGGTGCGGAGGCGTCGGGCATGCGGTAGGAAGTCGGGCCCGCGCTGACGTCGGGCGTGGGGCCCGCGCTGGCGTCGGGCGTGGGGCGGCAGGGGGCACCCAGCCCCGGGGCGTCAGCCGCTGCCGCAGACCGGGGGGAGCCACGGGATGGTCTGGCGGTTGCGGACCCGGTCGAGGACGGCGAGCTGCTCCCCCAGCTGCCGGGGCTCGGCGAGGTAGCGCAGGACGGCCCGGTGGAAGGCGTCGCGCATCGCCGGAGGCATGGCGTCCGAGGCGTCCCAGCAGCGCATGGTGCCCCGGCCCCGCAGGGTCGCGTCGATGCGGGTCGTCGTGCGGTCGTCGTCGTACGCACCCCCCGGTACGGACCGGTTGGCGGTGAAGCCGAGCTGCGCCGTCGCCGGGTCGGCGAGGTGGCGGATCAGCGCCCGTGCCTCCGGGGTGTCGCGCAGCATGGCAGCGAGGTCCGCGGAGACCTCCCAGGCGGGCGCGGCGGCGCGGGCGCCGGGGACGACGGTGCGGGAGTGGACGTACTGTCCGCGCACCGCGGTCCAGTGCTCGCCGCCGCGGACGAACGTCGCCTGGTGCTCCAGCCGTTCGTCGTCACAGGCGGCCTCGGGGCCGCCCCACGGGTCCTGGAAGCCGGCGCGCAGCGCGGGCCCGACGCGCCGGACGTCACCGGCGCCGACCAGCTCCCCCCACGTGGCCCACGCCTTGCGCACCCGGGGGTCGGTCCAGGACAGGTCTCCCGTGGCCCACTTCTGGTACACCTCCCAGCCGGCCTGCTGGAGCAGGACGTCCTCCACCCAGTCCGTGCCGGGCCAGCCGGAGGTGGCACCCGACTCCATGGCCAGGCACCACTCGCGCGGGTTCCGCGCGATCCGGGCGACGTCGTCCTCGGCCAGGGCGCCGGGGTGCCACACCATGCTCTTCAGGTCGGCCTTCACCGGCACCCAGTGGACGCCGCCCGCCACCCGCGGCGCCCACATGTCGGCGTAGTCGTCCGGGTCGAACAGGCCGTCCAGGGGCTTGAGCCGGTCGGCGGCCGCGTACGCGGCGAGCTCCCCGGGTCCCGGCATGATGACCACGTCGGGCGGGGTGCCGGCCTCCACGTCGGCGGCGAGCACCTGGCTCTCGGCGGAGCTGCCCTGGTAGATGACCCGGATGCGGTGCTCGCGCTCGAACGGGTCGAGGACCTGGGTGCGGAACCGGTCCCGGTCGCCGCCGGTCCAGTTGCCGAGGACGGTCACCGCGCCCTTCCAGCGGTGCGTCCACCACACGCCGGCGACGACGCCGCCGGCGACCAGGGCCAGGCAGAGGGCGAGGACGGTGTACGTGCGGCGGCGGGTCATCGGCGCTCCCGGTGGCGGTACTCGGTGAGGCGCGGCAGCAGGCCGGCCGCGGACAGCGCCACCAGCGCCACCCCGGCGACGAGGATGCCGTCGGACAGCGACGCCCACAGCCCGGCGTCGGCGAGGTGCCCTTCGACGGTGGTCGCGGCGTGCCCGATGCCGGCGCCGGTGTGCCGGTCCCGCAGCTCGCCCACCGACGCGGTCGTGTCGCCGTGGGTGCCGAGCACGACCGTGGCCAGTGCCGCCGCGCCGGCCGTCCACAGCACGGTCGCGGCGAGCAGCGGCGGGTTCACCGGGCGGCGGAAGCGGCGGCGGGTGAAGCGCTGTGCCTCCAGGAGGCCGCCGAGCAGCGCGGCGGTCAGGGCGGCGGCCGCGGCCCAGGTCAGGGTCATGGGCCAGCCGAACCCGGCCTGCCGTTCGGCGACGGCCAGTTGCTCGTCGCGCAGGTCGCCCAGGTGGCCCATGATGTCCTCGTCCGTGCCCGGGGCGTCCAGGACGCGGTCGGCGTACAGGAGGTAGGCGCCGCGCAGCGCGGAGTCGTCGGGCTCGCGGTTGGCCTGCTCGATCCAGCCGGAGTAGACGGAGATGAGCCCGGTCGCGGTCTGCAGGGTGCGGCGGCCGGGGAGCCCGGTGACGTTCTCGGACGCGGCGAGCGCGAGGGCCTGGTGGGCGACGGAGATCTGGGTGTGGAACCCGCCCGTCCCGGCTTCCTGGAGGCCGTCCTCCGGGACGGAGGCGCGGGCCTGGCCGAGGGCGTGCTCGGCGGTGTCGACGGCGAGGACGCCGGGGGCGCTGGCCGTGGCGAGGCCGACGGCGTCGTGGTGCACGGCCCGGAAGGCGCCGAAGAGGACCAGGGTCGTGGCGGTGCCGAGCAGCAGCAGCCACCGGAGTCTGCGGGTGAGGTCCCGGGGGGTGGTGCTCACGGCCGCTCCTGGAAGCGGTGGCCGCAGCGCGGGCAGAAGCGGCCGGTCACCGGTGCCCGCGCGCCGCACGCCGGGCAGGGGACGGTGGCGGTACCGCCGCCCCCGGCGGGGGCACCCGTACCGGTACCGGCGGGGCCCGGCGGGCCGCCGGGGCGGTCGGCGACGCCGGGACGGGCGGCCGGGGTGCCGGGACGTGCCGGGGCGGCGGGGCCGGGCCGGTCGGCCGGGGCGGCGGGGCCGGGCCGGTCGGCCGGGGCGGCGGGGTCGGTGTCGTCGTCCGCTCCGGGGCCGTACGTGCTGTGGCTGCTGGCGGTGATGAGGTGCTCGAAGTCGATGGGCGCGAGGTCGGGCCGGAGCCTGACCTGCCCGGTGGCCGCGTCGACGATCTCCACGAGCCGTGCGAAGTCGGCCAGGGGGCGGGTCGCGCCGACGGTGTGGGCGAGGCGGACGCCGTGCCCGAGGTGCTGTTCGGCCCGGTCGCGGTCGCCCCGCCGGTAGGCGTCGGCGGCGGCCGCGACGGCCTGGCCGAGCTGCCCGAACAGCTGGAAGTGGGCGACCTGCGTGTCGGTGTGCCGGGACAGGGCCGGGTCCTCCGTCCAGTGGACGACGCACGGCTGCGGCGGCGGCAGGGTCACGCCCCGGGCGGCGCCGGGCAGGGCGAGCGAGACGACGGCCAGTTGGAGGTCCTCGCGGCGCGGCCGCCCGGCGGGGTCGGCGGCGAGGCACAGGTGGTAGCGGCGGGTCTCGTCGCCCCAGGCGCGGGTGGTGTAGCGGTACGGCCCGCCCGGTGCCGTCGGCTCGGCGGGCTCCAGGTCGGTCTCCGTGGGGAAGACCTGCTTGAGGTAGCGGACCGCCGTGCCGGGGACGGGCGTGACGTCGATGGCCAGCTCGGGGAGGCTCTTGGTGAGGAGCCGGGCGGTCAGCTTCTCGTACTCGGCGGGCAGGGCCGACTCCTCGCGCACGGCGCCTACCCCGCCGTGGAGCCGGCGGGTGATCTTCAGCAGTTCCCGGGCGTCCCAGCCGTCGCCGATGCCCCAGGCGTCACAGACGAAGCGGCCTTCGCAGGCGTCCAGGACGTCGTCGAGCGGCAGCAGTTCGTCGTGCTGGTTGCGGCCGTCGGTGAGCAGCAGGACGTGGCCGATCGGGGCGTCCCGGGCGGCGAGCAGCCGGCGGGCGAGGTCCAGCCAGGCGCCGATGCAGGTGCCCCCGGCGGCGACCAGGCCGTGGAGGGCCAGGTCGGCGCGTCGGCGGTGGCCTTCGGACGCCGCCGGCATCCCCTCCGTCGGCGGGTACGCCATGGCGGCCGTCTCGGTGCCCTGCACGACGGCGAACGGCGTGCCGTTCGGCAGCATCCCGATCGCCGCGGCGGCGGCCTGGCGGGCGGCCCGGAACTTCTCCGGCGGCCACGTCATCGAGCTGGAGCAGTCGACGACCAGGACCTCGGCGAGCAACGGGGCCGCGCGCGGAGCGCCGTCCGCCCCGTCGCGGCCGCCGGCCGCGGTGCCCGTGGCGCCGGCCGCGGCGCCCGTGCCGTCGACACGGACGGTCAGCACCACGTGCATCTCGTGCTCGCGCGCCTCGGCGGTCAGGTACTTCCACTGGCTGATCTCCAGGCCGGCCGTCGCCGTCGCCGTGCCGTCGTCCGCCGTGCTCCCCGGTGTCATCCGTCGCGTCCCCCCTCGTCGCGTCCCCGTGGTGGCGTTCCCGTGTGGCGTCACCGCCGTCGTGTCACCGCCGTCGTGTCACCGCCGTCGTGTCACCGCCGTTGCGCCTGTGTCGTCGCGCCTGTGTCGGTGTGTCCACGCCGACGTGGCGCTGTCGCGGTGTCGTGCTCCCGTCGTGCTCCTCGTCCTCCCCTGCGGCCCTCACCCCGGGGCCGTCGTCGCCTTCCGCCTCCGCCACCCCGTCGGTACGAGCCGCAGACGGGGCTCGGGGAGGGCGGCGTAGGCGCGGTCCAGCAGGTCGGCGCGGGTGGCCCCGTCCTGTGCCTGGTCGGCGAGGTTCCGCAGGGAACGCGAGAGCAGCTCGCGCGGGGCCCGCCCGTCGTCCCGCGGTCCGAGCAGCTCCCCCGCCGGGAAACCGGGACCCCAGCCGCCCGGCGGGCGGCAGGCCAGGGCGTTCTCCCGCACCTCCGTGACGAGGCGGTCCCAGGCGGCGTCCCGCTCCCCCGCGCGGCCCATCTCGTCGAGCCGGGCGACCGCCTCGCACAGGGTGCCCACCGTGGGGCCGCCGTCGGGCAGGCGGCCGGCGAGCACCCGTACGGCGGCGATGCGGGCGGCGTCATGGTGACGGGACGTCGTGGGCACCCCGTCGAGGACGGCGACGGCGGCCTGCCGGTCGCCGCGCCGGAGGTGGGCGCGGACGAGCCCGAACGCCGCGCTGCCCTGGGTGCGGTCGCGTTGCCAGACGGCGTCGTAGTAGTCCTCGTACCCGTCGGTCCGCCGCTCGTCGGCGGTGAGGTACTCGGCGCAGTGGCCGAGCGCCAGCTTGGGGGCCCACTCGCCGGGCAGCGCGGCGTACACGGCCGCGAACTCCTCCTCCGCCGCCCGTACGTGGCCCTCGGTCAGCCGCAGGAGCCCGCGGTGCCAGGAGACCCGCCAGTCGTACTCCCCCGCGCCCAGCCCCTGCGCGGCGTGCAGCCACCGTCCGGCCTCGGTGGGGTCGCCGGCGCGCGCGTAGGCGCGGCAGAGCCAGAGGGCGGCCTCGGCGGTGGCGAGGGCCGGGTCGCGGCGTGCCTGCTCGGCGATGCGCGCGGGGCTGTCGGCGGCGAGCCCGGCGAGGAGTACGGCGGCCGGGTCGCCCGGGTCCGGGATGGGGACGGGCAGGCCCCGGGCGGCCTCCCGCGGGTCGGGCGGCGCCAGGGGCAGCGGCGGCGGCCCCCCGGCGGCACCTCCGGCGCCGGTGGTCGTGGCGCCGCCCGCGCCGGTGGTCGTACCGCCCGTGTGCCGGGCCGGGTCGCCGGTCGGGTCCCCGGTCGGGGCGGTCGTGGCGCGGGGGCCTGCGGTCCTCGCGCGGCGGTCGGCGGCCGGGTCGAAGCCGTCGGCGGCCGGCGCGGTGCGGTCGGCGATCCAGTGCTCCAGGGCCGGGACGGTGCCGAGCGCCGAGCCGAAGAGCACGGCCGTGGGGGCGAACCGGGTCGAGCGCTCGGGGTACGGCTCGTGCCAGGTGAGCGCCTGGTGTTCGCGCAGGACCTCCCACAGCTGGCGGGACATCTCGGCCGCGGAGGTGAAGCGGGCCGCCGGGTCGGGGTGGGTCGCGCGCCGGACCAGCGCCTCGAAGGAGCGGGCGGCGAGCCCGGAGGCGGGCGCGGCGCGGGTGGCGAGGGCCTGGAGCGTCCGGCCGACGGTGTACAGGTCGGTGTCGATCCGGAAACCGCGCTGGTCGCGCTCCCGCTTGGGCGGGGCGTAGTCACGGGTGTAGACGAGCCCGGAGGTGCGGTCGTCGACGCGGCGGACGGCGCCCAGGTCGATGACCTTGATGTCGCGGCCGTAGTGGATGACGTTGTCCGGCTTCATGTCGCAGTACAGCAGGCCCTGTTCGTGGAGGTACTCCAGGGCGCCGAGGATCTTGCAGCCGTAGGTGACCACGTGGTCGATGCCGAAGGGCCGCCCGAAGACGGCGGTCAGCTCCTCGTCGGGGGCGTAGCGGATCCAGGCGAGGGAGCGGCCGGCGATGTACTCCATGACGATGTAGCCGGTGGGCTCGTCCTCGCCGGGCGCCTGGTGCTGGACGAAGGTGATGATGCGGACGATGTCGCGGTGGTGGAGCGTGGTGAGCGAGCGGCGCTCCTCGACGGCCGCGCGGCGGGCGACGGCGTCGCTGGTGTTGATGAGGCCCTTGAGGACGACGAGGTGGTCGGGGACCTTGGTGTCCTCGGCGAGGTAGACCCAGCCGAGGCCGCCCACCGCGAGGTAGCCGAGGACGCGGTAGTGGCCGCCGACCTCGTCACCGGGGCGCAGCCGGGGCTCGAAGGAGTAGGGCCTGCCGCACTCCGGGCAGAAGCCGTGGTCCGGGGCGGGTTCGCCGTCGTAGCCGATGCCGATGGTGCCGGTGCAGTTCTGGAAGCCGCAGCGGCGACCGCCGGTGGGCGGTCGGGCGGTGGTGCCGGCGGCGGTCCCCGGGTCGGGGGCGGGGATGTGCGGGAGCAGGACGAGGCCGTCCCGGTCGAGTGCGGCGGCGCTGCCCCCGGGCCCGTACGGAGCCGGCCCGGGTCCGGTTCCGGGCCGGGGCCCGGAGGCGTCGGGGCCCCGGCCGGCGGAGTCCGGGCGGGTGCCGGACCGGCCGGGCGCGGACCGGTCGGGCAGCGTCGGGTCCGGGGCGGTGGGTGCCGGTGCGGCCGGCGGGCGGCGGTGGCAGGTGTCGCAGAAGCCGGTGACCATCACCGCGCCGGAGCAGCCGGCGCGCGGGCAGGGCGCGGGTCGGGGGCTGGTCATGCGGGCGCCGCACCTCCCCGCTCGCGTCTCTCCGGACCGCGGCCGTCGCGGAGGAGTCGCTGCCGCTCGCGGTCGTCCCGCGCCCGCGCCTCCCGCGCGCGGTCGTGGCGAACGGGTCCCTCCCGCTCCCGTCCCTCCCGTTCCCGTCCTTCCCGTTCCCGTCCTTCCCGCTCCCGTCCCTCCCGCTCCCGTCCCTCCCGCTCGCGTCGCTCCCGGTCGCGGCCCTCGACGAGCCGCGTGTACGCCTCGACCGCCTCCTCCGCCGCCCGGACGTCGCACGGCCTGGCGTGCAGGAGCCGGTGGGCCCGGCGGTGGTGCTCGTCCACCTCCAGGTCCTCCCCTCCCTCGGTGACGCCCTGGTGCAGGGCGCGGTAGCCGTCGAGGCGGCCGACGAGCTCCCCGCGGCGGCGGCACAAGGCGTCGAGCCGGTCGGCCGCCTCGGTCAGGCGGGCGGACAGCCGGTCGGTGAGCCGCTCGAACGCGGCGAGGTCCGGCCCGTCGGCCACGCCGGCGAGCTCCTGGGCGCGGCTGAGGATGTGGAGGGCGCCGCCCGCCCGGTACAGGGCGTCGTGGACGGCCTGCGGGTCGTCGGTCCGTACGGTGGCCATGGCGTCGCCGAGGCTCTCGGCGAGCGGCCCGGTGAGTCGGCGCAGCCGGGCGACGAGACGGGCGCAGCGCTCCTGCTCCGGGCGGACGACGAGGTCGGTCCAGGCGCGTTCGTAGCAGGGGCCGGGTTCGCGGAAGACCAGCAGGAGGCGGCTGCCGCGGGCCCTGAGGACGGTGAGGAGGTCGAGCAGGGCGGGAGGGTCCACGGCCCGGTCGACGCCGACGAGGACGAGGGTGAGGGGGACGCCGCCCGACCTGATCCGGTCGGTGGCGGGGTCGGCCGGGTGCTGCCACAGGCCCATGCGTTCGGCGATCCGCTCGGCGATGCGCTCGGCGGTGGAGTCGGCGGCGTCCAGGGCGAGGTCGTGGCCGCCGGCGGAGGGGACGGTTCCGGGCGGGTCGAGCGAGGCCCGGTCGACGGAGGCGGTGGTGCGTAACTCCCGGTCGGCGAGGGTGATGGCGCGGCGCAGGGTGACGGCGCGGGCGTGGTCGCCGGGCCGCACCAGGCTGATCTTCACCTGGTCGCCGTCGCCGCGCAGCCAGTCGGCGAGGCGCTGGGCGAACGGCTCGTCGAGGGCGGGCCCGGGGGGCTCTCCGGTACGGGAGCGGAGCCGGTCGTCGACGGCGGTGCGGCCCAGGGTCCAGGCGGCGACACGCGGCAGGTGCCGGACGATGGTCTCGGCGGGGCTCATGAAGGAGAAGGAGTTGCCGTGCCGGTCGCGCAGGCCGGTGAGGACGATGCCGATGACCTTGCCGGTCGCGTCGTCCACCACCCCGGCGCCGCTGCACCCGGGGCTCGCCAGTTCGCCGGGGGTCTGCGGGCCCAGCTGGACCTGGCCGTCCCGCCCGCAGCCGCCGATGATGGTGGCGCGGAACCAGATGCCGCCGTTGTGCTCGTAGGGGAAGCCGTACATCCGCACGGTGCGGTGGGGTGCGGAGAGCCGGTGGAGGGAGACCGGTTCGTGGGCGGGCCTGGGGTGTTCGAGCCGGAGCAGGGCCACGTCGCCGCTGGGGTCACCGTCGGCGTCACGGGTCTCCGGTACGTACGCGTCCGGATCGGCCCAGGCCGTGACGGCGGGGACGGCGCCGCCGGGGGCGCCGACGAACTCGGCGGTCACCCGGGCCCCGGGGTCGACGACATGGGCGCAGGTGAGGACCCGGTCGGGGCTCAACAGGACGCCCGCGCCCGCGATCTCGCCGTTCTCCCAGCGGATGCGGACGGCCCAGGGCGGGGTCTTCGAGGACGGGTTCGAGGAAGGATCGGCGCTGACACCCCCGGCGGCCACCATGGTGCGAAACTATACGCGCGGGGCCCTCTTCTGCCCCATACTTGACGGACGGCGATGACGAGGCTGACGGCGCTGACGGTCGCGCCGGCGGCGGGGGACGGCGACGTACGGGGGTGCGGGGTGTCGGACGGTCAGGACTTCGTGGAGCTCGCCGAGGTGGTCCGGCACATCCGCGGGGAGTTGGAGAAGGCCCGCGACGACGCCGAGGGCCGCCCCCTGGGGTTCACCGTGGAGAGGGTGAACCTGGAGTTCTCGGTGCAGGTGCACCGGTCGGCCTCGGGTCGCGGCGGGCTGCGCATCGGTGTGGTCACGGCCGAACTGGGCGGCCAGGTGGACCGGCAGACCACCCATCAGGTGCAGGTCGAGTTGGTCCCCGAGTACGAGGGCGGGCGCCTCCGCGTCGCCCGGGGCACGCCGCCCCGCCCGTCCGGCTCCTGAGCGGAAGCCTCCGCTAGGCCGAGCGCTTGCGGGTGGCGGTCTTCTTCGCGGTCGTCCTGGCCGTGGACTTGCCGCCCGTCCCGGTCGCGGACTTGCGGGCCGAGCCCGCCGCGGCCTTCCCGCCGGTCGCCTTGGCCGCCGTACCGCCCGCCTTGTCGTTGCCGGCCGCCGTGCCCGTCGCCCTGTCGCCCGCCTTGCCGGTGGTCTTCCTCGGCGTGCCGCCCGTCGTCTTGCGTTCGGTGGTCTTCTTCGCCGCCGTCCGGCCCGTCCTCGCCGTGGACTTGCGGGCCGGCGGCTCCTCCGCCTCCTTGGCCGTCCGCGCCGTCGACTTGCGGGCACCGCCCTGCTTGGGGGCGCTCCGGGCGCGGGGCGGGGTCCTGCGGGAGGGCAGTTCGGTGACGGACGCCGACTCCCCGCCGCCCCCCTCCCCGCCGGGCCGCGCGTCCGCGTCCGGGCCGGGCTCCGCCGCCGACCCGCTGCCCGACTCCTCGCCGCGCGCCTCGCGGGCCGCCCGCACACTGCTCTCCAGGGCCGCCATCAGGTCGATGACCTGGGCACCCTTCTCCGGGGCCGTCTCGCGCGGGACCTCCCAGCCGCCCTCCGCCTTGGCGGCGATGAGCTCCTCCACCGCCGAGCGGTAGTCGTCGTGGAGGGTTTCGATGTCCACCTCGCCGAGGGTGTCCATCAGGGCGTCGGCGAGGTCCAGTTCGGCCTCGCGGACGGTGACGGACGTCTCCGGCGCGACGCCCTCCGGGTGGCGGATCTCGTCCGGCCACAGCAGGCCGTGCATGGCGATCACGTCGTCGACCACCCGGAGCATGCCGAGCCGTTCGCGGCCGCGCAGCGCGAACTTCGCGATGGCGACCCGCTCGCTGCGCTTGAGCGCCTCGCGCAGCAGCGTGTACGGCTTGGCGGCGGGGACCCCGTTCGCGGCGAGGTAGTAGGCGGCGTCCATCTGGAGCGGGTCGATCTGGGAGGCCGGTACGAACGCGACGATCTCGATGGTCTTCGCCGTGGGCAGCGGCAGGGAGGCCAGGTCCTCGTCGGTGATCGGGATCATGGTCCCGTCGGCCTCCTCGTACGCCTTGCCGATCTCCGCCGAGGGGACCTCCTCGCCGTCCAGCTCGCACACCTTGCGGTAGCGGATGCGGCCGCCGTCCTCGGTGTGGACCTGCCGGAAGGAGACCGACCGGTTCTCCGTCGCGTTCACCAGTTTGATGGGGATGCTGACCAGCCCGAAGGAGATCGCCCCGTTCCAGATGGACCGCACGGTTCGTCCCTTTCGTGCAGGAATCGTGGGATTCTCATCTTATGACGCCGATCACGGAGGTGGAGGGGCGGCGCCTCCCGCTCAGCAACCTGGACAAGGTCATCCACCCCGCCACGGGGACCACCAAGGGCGAGATCCTGCACTACTACGCGACCGTCGCCGAGGCGCTGCTGCCGCACCTGCGGGACCGGCCGCTGTCCTTCCTGCGCTACCCGGACGGCCCCGACGGGCAGCTGTTCTTCACCAAGAACCCGCCGCCCGGCACGCCCGACTGGGTGAGGACCGCGCCCGTCCCCCGGACGGAGGACCCGGGCGCCCGCCAGGTGGTGGTCGAGGACCTCCCGTCGCTGATGTGGGCGGCGAACCTGGTGGTCGAGTTCCACACCCCGCAGTGGCGGGCGCGGGAGCCGGCCGTCGCCGACCGGATGGTCTTCGACCTCGACCCGGGCGCCCCCGCCACCGTCGTCGAGTGCTGCCGCGTCGCGCTGTGGCTGCGCGAGCGCCTCGCCCGGGACGGACTGACCGCGTACGCGAAGACCTCCGGCGCCAAGGGGCTGCACCTGTACGTGCCGGTCGAGCCGACGCCCTCGGAGACGGTGTCCGCCTACGCCCGCCGGCTCGCGGTCGAGGCCGAGGCCGAGCACCCGCGGCACGTCGTGCACCGGATGGCGAAGGCGCTGCGCCCCGGCAAGGTCTTCGTCGACCACAGCCAGAACGCCGCCGCGAAGACCACCGCCGCCCCCTACACCCTGCGCGCCCGCCCCGCCCCGACCGTCTCCACGCCCGTGACCTGGGAGGAGGTCGAGGCGTGCGGCGAGCCGGGCGCCCTCGTCTTCCTCCCGGACGACCTTCCCCCGCGCGTCCGGCGGTACGGCGACCTCCTGCGCCCGCTGGTCGACCACGTGGGCGCGGGGTCGGTGCCGGAACCGTGAGGGCGCCCGTCGTCCCACCCGTCCGGGTGGCACTCGCCCGTGCGGTGGGCACCCTGCCGCGTGACCCCGGCCGCCTGGCGTACGAACCGAAGTTCGACGGCCACCGGATGGTGCTCTTCCGGGGGGCGGGCGACGAGGTGGCACTCCAGGCGCGGTCGAGCCGCCTGGTCACGGCCGCCTTCCCCGACCTCGCGGCGGCGGCGCTGGCCCTGCCCGAGGGGACCGTCCTCGACGGGGAGGTCGTCGTGTGGACCGGCGGCCGGACCGACTTCGCCGCCGTACAGGGCCGGGCCGCGGCCACGCCGGGCCGGGCACCCGCGCTGGCGAGGCGGCTGCCCGCCTCGTACGCCGCCTTCGACGTGCTCGCCGCGGACGGCGCCGACCTGCGCCCGCGCCCGTACGCGCGGCGGCGCGAACGGCTGGTCGGACTGCTGCACGGGCTCGGCCCGCCGCTCCAGGCGGTACCGATGACGACCGACCCGGACACCGCGCGGGACTGGTTCGACAGCCTGCCCGGCATCGGGGTCGAGGGGCTGGTCGTCAAGCGGCTCGACGAGGCGTACAAGGGCGGTGCGCGCGCGTGGCGCAAGCTGCGGCACACCGACACGCGTGACGCGGTGGTGGTCGGCTTCACCGGTCCGGCGCAGCGCCCGGCGGCCCTCGTACTGGTCCTGCCCGACGACGACACCCCGGTCGTCTCCAGCCCCCTCACCCCGCCGCTGCGCGCCCGCGCGGGTGCGGTGCTGCGGACCCTGCCCGCCGGCGACGGCGGCACGGCGACGGCGGTGGGGCTGGGCGAGGTGGCCTACCGGTCGGTACCGCCCGCACTGGAGGTGGAAGTCGCCCAGGGCACCACCCGCCACACGGTCACCACGGTGCTGCGCCTCAAGGAGGGGGGCGGCGGCGGCGGTTGAGCGCGCGGCGACGGCCGTCCCGAGGCCACCGGCGGGGGGTGTCGGTGCGCGCGTCGGCGGACGCGCGGCGGGCGCGTCGGCGGGGACGGGGGGACCCGGCAGACGCCGGTACGGGAGCCGACCGCGTCCCGGGTACGGGTGTCGGCGGGGGCCGTCCGAAGGCCACCGGCAGGCACGACGGCGGGGCGGGCAGGGCGGGGCCCGGCAGGCGCCCGCACGGGTGTCGGCGGGGGTGCCGCCGGGGCGCTACCCGGCGCCCGGCTCGGCTGTCGGCGAGGCCCCGACCCGGCGCGGCCACGAGTGCGGGCGGGGGTGTCCGCGGGGTCGTCCGGGGCGTTCCGGGGCGGAGGGCTGGCCGGACGATAACCGGGCAGAGAACAGAGGAAAAGGGGCGTGGACACGTGTCCGGAGCGTGTCCGGGGCGTGTCCGATTGCCGGGGCATCGCCGTACGCGGTGTGGTGCACTATTGCCCCCAAGTGCAGGGTTCACGGGGAGGGAAGGCATGTTCACGGGGATCGACGAAGTCGACTGGGCCTCGCTGGGTCATGCCTACGGCCCGGCCGACGACGTGCCCGCGCTGCTGCGCGGACTGGCGTCCGACGACCCGGCGGAGCGCGAGACGGCGCTGGACGGGATGTACGGCACGGTGCACCACCAGGGCGACGTGTACGACTCGACGCTGGCGTGCATCCCGTTCCTGCTGGAGCTCGTGGCCTGCCCCGAGGTGCAGGACCGCGGCTGCGTGGTCGAGCTGCTCGCCAGCATCGGCGGCATCGACCTGTCGGGCGACGACGAGCTGCAGGAACTCGATCCCGAAGACGAGGAGTTCGAGGACGCCGCCAACTACGCGATGGCCGCCGCCGCGGTCGCCGCGGGCGCGGACGTCTTCCTGGCACTGGTCGGGGACGGGGACCGGGAGGTCCGCCTGGCCGTCCCGGGCGCGCTGGCCTCCCTGCACGGCGACCCCGTCCGGGTCCTCGACCTGCTGCGGGAGCGGCTGACGGTCGAGACGGACACCGAGGTGCGCCTGGCACTGGTCGAGGCCGTCGGCCGGATCGCCCTGCGGTACGAGTCGCTGCGCGACGAGACGGCCGGCTGGCTGAGCTGGCTGTCCGGAGCGGCGCAGGACCCCGCCCTGCGGCTGGCCGCCCTGGCCCAACTGGCCCGCTGTGCGCCCGGCCGGCTCCCCGAGGACGTCGTACGGACCGTCACCGCGCTCCTCGCGGAGCTGCGGCAGACCGGACCCGCCCGGCGCGCCGGTGCGGACGGCCCCGGTCCCGGCTGTCCGTGCGGACCCGGCGGCGGCCCGGCCGCGGCGGCCGGAGGCCCTGGGCGCACCCCGCTCAACTTGCCTGCCAACGCGTTTAATTCGGCCAACTCCTGGGCCGCGTCGGGTGTACGCGACGCGTTGGGCGCGTCGCACCCCGTGCACCCCGCCCAGCCGGCGGAGACCGCCGATCTGCGCCCCGCCGCGCCGACCCTCGTGGGGCAGCCTCGCGAGCCCCGCGAGGAGCAGCGGGCGGGCCGCGGCGCGGCGTGGGCGGACGACCTGCTCCGCACGCTGCACGGCGCCCTCGACGACCGGGTCGACGACCGCATCGCCCTGATCACCGCGCAGCTGCGCAGCCCGGACGGCGCCCAGCGGACCGACGCCGTGTGGATGTGCGGCGGTCTCGTGCGCACCTGGCGCGGTGGCTACGACGAGGTGGTGCGGCTCGTCGGGGAGCAGCTGCACGCCCCGGAACCCCGGCTGCGGGCGGCGGCGGCGAGCTGGCTGGAGGGGCTGTTCGCGCTGGCCGGGCCCGCGACGGACGACCTGGCCGCGCGGGTCGCCGAGGACCCGGCGCCCTGGGCGACGGAGTGGATGGGCGGCCGGCCCGGTTCGGCGGGCGCGCTGCTCGCGCTGACCCGGGCCGGGGACGCGCGCGCCGTGCCGGCGCTGGCGCGGGCGCTGGAGCGGCCGGAGACGGACGGCCGCCTGCTGTACGCGATCCCCCACCTGGGCGAGGCGGGCGCCGCACTGGTACCGGCACTGCGCCGCCGGCTCGGCGCGCTGCCGCTCGACGACGACCTCGGCGAGCGGTCGGCGCCGCTGCTGCTGGCGCTGGCGGGATGGAGAGCGGTCGAGGCGCTGCCCGAGGTGCTACGGGTGCTGCGCGGGGCGCCGGCCGTCCGCCGCGAGTGGGTGCTGGAGTCGGCGCTGCGGGCGATCGCCGCCTTCGGTCCGGCGGCCCGGGAGGCGGTCGCGGACGTGCGGCCGCTGCTCGACGACCCCCGCGCCGGGACGGCGACGGCCGCCGCGCGGGCGCTGTGGGCGGTCGAGGGTGACGCCGGTGCCGTCCTGCCGCGGCTGCGGTCGCTGCTGCTGGCGCCGGACGCGCACGACCGGCGGGCCGCGGCGTGGGTGCTCGGGGCGTTCGGCGGGTCGGCCCGCGCGGCCGCGCCGGAGCTGCGCGCCTGCCTGACGGCGCGGGACGTCTGGCTGCGCGTCGACGCGGCGGCGGCGCTGTGCCGGGTGACCGGGGACCTCGGAGAGGCGCTGCCGGTGCTCCTGGCCGCCTGGCGGGAGAACCGCCACACCCGGATCGACGTCGCCGAGTGCCTCGCCGAGCTGGGGCCCGCGGGTCGTGCGGCGGCGGAGGCCGAGCCGCTGCTGCGCGCCGAGCTGGCCCGTACGCGGCGGCACAACGTCTCGGCGGGCGTCTCCGGCGACCACGACATCCACCAGGACGAACGGCTGCTGGAGCTGTGCCGGCGGGTGCTGGACGAACCGGCGACGGAGGCACCCGAATGATCGTCTTCGGTACCAAGGGGTACCTGTACCACCTGGCGACGGTGACCCTGGTGTGCGGCGGCTGCGGCAACCCCACGGCGCACGCGGTGCGCCGCCGGGTCACGAAGTTCACGCTGTTCTTCGTGCCGCTGTTCCCCGTCTCCACGTCGTACCGGACGCAGTGCGCGTTCTGCGGCGTCGAACGCAAGGTCACCGCCGCGGAGGCGGAGCGGCTCGCCGGGCCGGGCGGCGTCCCGGGAGGCGGCTCCCGCCAGCGGTGACGCGACCGCGTCGCTCGGGGCAGGGGGAGGCACGGGCACGGGGCAGGTACCGGCTCGGGGATCAGCTCCCGGCTCGCACGTGCCGGCTCGGGGATCAGCTCCCGGCTCGGGGCAGGCACGTAGGGGCACGGCGTCGGCATCGGGCTCCGGCTCGCGTTCCGGTCCCGGCACCACCTTCTGGGAGCGGTCGGCAGGGCGCCGGCTCGGTCGACGGGGTGCCGGCTCCAGGTGTGGGGCGGCTGTTACACGGTCGAGGGTCCACCGCAACGCCCACCGCCTACCGTGGGCGCAGCCCCCCGACGGCCCCCTCCGCCCCCGACGGACGGCGGCCGTGTCGCGGACGAAATAGGGTCGGGGCAGGACCGTCGACTGGAGCACCGGAACCACCGTGACCCCGCACCGCAGCCGCCGCACCGCCGTGCGCGCCGCCACCCGCCTGGTACCGCTCGCCGCGGCCGCCGCGCTGCTCGTGCCGCTGACGGGGTGCGGGAACGCCGGCGAGCTGAGGAGCGCGGGCGCCACCCCCACGGCCGTGGGTCCGGTCCGGCTGTGGCCCGACCTGCCGCCGGTGACGGCCCCGCCGATCGACTACGGCGAGAGCGACACCCAGCGGGTCCCCGGGGTGCGGGTGCCGGACGGCGACGTCCGCGCGGTCGACCCGGTCGCGGTGGTGCGCGCCGAGGTGGACGCCCACCCCGACCAGTACAGCGGCTCCGACGGCATCGACGACGGGACGGCGCGCGCGATCCGCGGGTGCGCCGGCGCGCCGAAGACCTGCCCGGTCCTCAAGCCGTACTACCGGGACCTGACCGGCGACGGGAGGGACGAGCTGATCGTCGGCATCACGATGCCCGACCAGCTGGTCGCGGTGCGCTGCTACCTGCCGGAGGACGGCGGCCTCACCCGCATCATGGCCACCGTCGAGCAGTTGGTGAGCGTCGAGCTGGCGGGCCGGGACCTGATCCTGCGGGCGGTGTCGGCGGGCATCCCCGGCTACGAGTACCGCACCGCCTGGTCGTGGGACGCGCAGCAGCGGACGATGCTGCCGGCGCGCGACGAGATCGTCCGGGTGAAGCCGAACCCGCCCCGGCCCGCCGCCCCGCCGGAGGCCGATCCGGAAGGCGAGCAGGAGACCGCGCCCGGTACGGGCACCGCCCCCGGGCCGACGCCCGGGGCCCAGGACGCCGGGGCCGGGGACGCGGGGGCCGGCCGGTGAGCGCCACGCGCCGGCCGCGGGCCGGACGGGTGCGGGGCGTGCCGCGGCGTCCGGCGTGGACGGCGACCCTGACGTGGAAGGCCGCGGTCTTCATCACGCTCATGTGCTGCGCGCTGGCGGCGCTGCTCGGTGCGCTGGTGCACGTGTCGGTGACGCGGCAGACGGTGGACACGTCCCGCGAGAAGGCGCTGTCCCGGCTGGAGGACGTGACGCGGGCGTACGAGGCGGGGGAGCCGCTGCCGCCGTTCGCGGCCGTCGACCCGGTCGGGCTGCCGCCGTCGCTGCGGGGTCTGGCGGCGCGGGGCGAGCGCGGCACGATGGTCGCCGACCACGAGGGCCGGCCCACGATGTGGGCGGCGGGCCCGGCGGACGGGCGTGCGCTGGCCGTACGGGTGGACTACTCGCTCGGCGCGCGCACCATCAGCGGGCTCGACCAGGCGATCCTCGGGTCGTCGGTGCTGGCGATCGGGGCGACGCTGCTGGTCGGCTGGTTCGCGGTCACCCGGGTGACGCGGCGGCTGCACCTCACCGCGCAGGTGGCCCGGCGGATCAGCGCGGGCGACCTGGACGCGCGCGTCAACGACCCGCGCACCAAGGACCCGAAGCGGCCGCAGGACGAGGTGGCGACGGTGTCGGGGGCGCTGGACACGATGGCGTCGTCGCTCCAGGGGAAGCTGCTGAGCGAGCAGCGGTTCACGGCGGACGTGGCGCACGAGCTGCGCACCCCGCTGACGGGCCTGTCGGCGGCGGCCGAGCTGCTGCCGCCGGGCCGGCCGTCGGAGTTGGTGCGGGACAGGGTGCGGGCGATGCGGGCGCTGACGGAGGACCTGCTGGAGATCTCGCGGCTCGACACGCGCAGCGAGACGGTGGACCTCGACGTGTACGCGCTGGGGCCGCTCGCCGAGCGCGCGGTGCGGGCGTCGGGCACGGAGACGACCGTGCGGGTGGTGCGGGACGCGCGGGTGGAGACGGACCGGCGGCGGCTGGAGCGGGTCCTCGGCAACCTGTTGGCCAACGCCCACAAGCACGGCCGCGCCCCGGTGGAGGTCACCGTCGACGGACCGGTGGTGACGGTCCGGGACCACGGCGAGGGGTATCCGGCGTACCTGCTGGAGCACGGGCCGCAGCGGTTCCGCACGGAGAGCGGCAGCAAGGGGCACGGGCTGGGACTGACGATCGCCCGGGGGCAGGCGGCCGTCATCGGCGCGGAGCTGGCCTTCGGCAACGCGCCGGACGGCGGCGCGCAGGCCCGGCTGACGCTGCCGGAGTACACGGACCTCGACGCGGACGGCGAGGACGCGCCCCCCGGCGACTGACCCACCGCCGCGGACGGGGCACCACCGGACGGGGCACCACGGAGCGGGGCGCCACCGGCCGGGCGCCGTCACCGGACCGGGCACCACCGGCCGGGCGCCGTCACCGGACCGGGCACCACCGGCCGGACGCCGTCACCGGACCGGGCGCGGGGTGGCCCGACATGACCATGAGGCAACCCGACATAAGGGACATAGCACTTTTATCTTGCTACGTTGCCCTCCATGACCGCAGCGACCTCGGACCCCGCGCCGCCCCGGGTGCGCCTGCCGAAGCGCCGCGGTGTCGAGCTCTCCCTGCTGGTCTGCGCCGTGCTGTGCTCCGTCCTCGGCTACGCCGACGTCGGCCTCGCCCACAGCGGCGCCGTACCGCCCGACGTCGCGGGGTACGGCGCCGGGCTCGGGCTGCTGGCGCTGGTCGCGCACCTGGCGGTGCGGTTCGCCGCCCCGTACGCCGACCCGCTCCTGCTGCCCATCGCCACCCTGCTGAACGGGCTCGGACTCGTCCTCATCTACCGGCTCGACCTGGAGACCCCGGCCGACCGGGCGGCGCCGACGCAGCTGGTCTGGTCGGCGCTCGGCTTCGCGCTGTTCGCGGCCGTGGTGGTGTTCCTGCGCGACCACCGCCTCCTCCAGCGGTACGCGTACGTGTCGGTCGCCGCCGCGCTCGCCCTGCTGGCCGTGCCGATCCTCTTCCCCGCGGTGAACGGCGCCCGCATCTGGATCCGGGTCGGGGGACTGTCCTTCCAGCCGGGCGAGTTCGCGAAGATCCTGCTCGCCGTCTTCTTCGCCGCGTACCTGGCCGCCAACCGCACCGCGCTCGCGCACACCGGCCGCACCCTCGGCGGCGTGCGGCTGCCGGCCGGGCGGGTGCTCGGACCGGTCGTGGCGATCTGGCTGACCAGCGTCGGCGTGCTCGTCCTGGAACGGGACCTCGGCACGTCGTTGCTCTTCTTCGGCCTGTTCGTCATCCTGCTGTACGTGGCGACCGGCCGCACCGGGTGGATCGCCGTCGGCCTGCTCCTCGCGTGCGTCGGGGCGTTCGTGGTGGGGACGCTCGAACCGCACGTGCGCGGGCGGGTGGAGGACTGGCTGCACCCCTTCGCCTCCATCGAGGCGGGCCGCGGCCCCGGGCAGCTCGCGCAGTCGCTCTTCGCCTTCGCGGCGGGCGGGATGTTCGGCGCGGGCCTCGGCCTCGGACACTCGGCGCTCATCGGCTTCGCCGCCAAGTCCGACTTCATCCTCGCCACCGCGGGCGAGGAGCTGGGGTACGTCGGCCTGACCGCGCTCTTCCTGCTGTACACGCTGCTCGTCGCCCGCGGCTACCGCTGGGGGCTGGCCCTGCGCGACCCCTTCGGGCGGCTGCTGGCGATCGGGCTGGCGTCCATCCTCGCCCTCCAGGTGTTCGTCATCGCGGGGGGCGTGACGGGGCTGATCCCGCTGACGGGGATGGCGATGCCCTTCCTCGCGCAGGGCGGCTCGTCCGTCGTCACCAACTGGATCATGGTGGCGCTGCTGATCCGCGTCAGCGACTCCGCCCGCGCCCCCGGCACGCCGGTCGACGGCACCGCCGACGGGCGCGCCGACGGCACCCCCGCGGCGGGCGGGGCGGGCGGCGGGGCCGGCAGCGCGGGCACCGTGCCGCCCGCACAACCGGAGGACGCCCGGTGACCCTCCCCCGCGACCTCGACCTGACCCGTCCCGGCAGCACCCGCACCGTGCGGCGGGCCGCCGCCCTGTGCCTGCTGCTCCTCGTGGCGCTGCTGGCGAACGCGGCGCGCGTACAGGTCCTCCAGGCCGACCGCCTCGACGACAACCCGGCGAACCGCCGCACCGTGCTGTCCCGGTACGCCGCACCGCGCGGCGACATCCTCGTCGACGGGCGGCCGGTCACCGGCTCCAAGGACACCGGCCAGCTGCTGCGCCACGAACGCACCTACACCGACGGGCCGCTGTACGCCCCCGTCACCGGCCACGCCTCGCAGACGTACGGCACCACGCTCGTCGAGGACGCCGAGGACGCCCTCCTCTCCGGCACCAGCCCGAGCCTCTCCCCGCTCCCCCTGTGGAGCGACATCAGCCGCGGGCGCCCGCCCGGCGGCCACGTGGCCACCACCATCGTCGGCGCGCTCCAGCAGGCCGCGTTCCGCGGCCTGTCGGGGCGGCGCGGGGCGGTCGTCGCCCTGGAGCCGTCGAGCGGACGCATCCTCGCCCTGGTGTCGAGCCCGTCGTACGACCCCGGGGTGCTCTCCGGCACGGGCAGCGAGGTCGCCACGGCGTGGGCGCGGCTCAACACCGCGCCGGGCCGGCCGATGCTCAACCGGGCGCTGCGGCAGACCTACCCGCCCGGCTCCACCTTCAAGATCGTCACGGCGGCGGCGGCGCTGGACGCCGGGGTCGTCACGGACCCCGACGCCCCGACCGGCACCCCCGACCCGTACCTGCTCCCCGGCACCCGCACGGTGCTGCCGAACGACGCCACGGGCTGCGGCGACGCCTCGCTGGCGTACGCGATCCGCTGGTCGTGCAACACGGTGATGGCCCGGCTGGGGGTGCGGGTCGGGCTGCCCGGCATGCTGGAAGCGGTCCGCAGGTTCGGTTTCAACGACCCCGGCCTGCGCGTGCCGTCGCGCGTGGCCCGCTCCAACTTCGACACCGGCATGACCCCGGACCGGCTGGCCCTGTCCGCCATCGGCCAGTACGACACGACGGCGACACCGCTGCAGATGGCAATGGTCGCGGCGGCGGTCGCCAACGGCGGCGAGCTGGCCCACCCGCACCTGGTGGACTCGACGACCACGGCGGACGGCGGGCTCGTCGGGCGGACCCCGCGCCGCACCTACGCGCGCGCCATGGAGCCCACCACGGCGCGGGTGCTGCGGGGGCTGATGGTGGACGTGGTCGAAGGCGGCTCGGGCAGCAACGCGGCCATCGAGGGCGCCGAGGTCGGCGGCAAGACGGGCACCGCCCAGCACGGCGTGGGCAACCTGGGCACGCCGTACGCGTGGTTCATCGGCTGGGCGCGGGCGGCCGGGGCGGCCCGGCCGGCGGTGGCGGTGGCGGTCGTCGTGGAGGACGCGTCGGCGCGGCGGGAGGACATCAGCGGAGGCGGCAGCGCGGCGCCCATCGCCCGGACGGTGATGGAGGCGGCGCTGGCGTCCGCCGCCCGCGACTGACCGCACGGGCAGCCGTGGTGCCCGTCGGGCGGCTGGCGCCGGGCCGGCGGGCGGAGCCCCGGACGGGCGGGGCGGCTGGCGCCGGGCGGCCGTCTGGCGGCGGGCGGAGGCGGCCGTCTGACGGCGGGCGGAGGCGGCCGTCTGGCGGCGGGCGCCGGACTCCGGGCAGCCGTGGTGCCCGTCGGGCGGCTGGCGCCGGGCCGGCGGGCGCCCGGCGGGCCGCCGCCCGCGGACCGCTACTTCTCCAGGGCCGCGCCCAGCGCCGTGGCGCCCTCCGCGAGGACGTCGTCCGCCCGGACGCCCTCCGCCTCCGCGCCGTCCGCGACGGCCCGCGCGACCTCGGCGACGCGCTCGGCCTCCTCGGCGGCGAACCGCTCGGCGTCGAGCCGCTCCGCGATCTCCTCGTCCTCCGCCATCAGCAGGTCGAGGTTGGAGTCGCCGAGGTCGAAGACCCCCATGTCCAGGTACGCCTTCTGCAGCCGCTCGCCCCACAGGCCGATGTCCTTGACGCACGGCACGATCCGGCTGAACAGCAGCTTCCGGAAGAGCTGCAGGAACTCCGACCGCTCCGACATCTCCTCGGCCTCGCGCTTCGGGATGCCGAAGTTCTCCAGCACCTCGACGCCGCGCAGCCGGTCGCGCATCAGGTAGCAGCCCTCGATGACGAAGTCCTCGCGCTCGCGCCGCTCGGCGTCGGTGAGCTGCCGGTAGTAGTCGCGCAGCGCCATCCGGCCGAACGCCACGTGCCGGGCCTCGTCCTGCATGACGTAGGCGAGGATCTGCTTGGGCAGCGGCTTCTTCGTCGTGTCGCGGATCATGCCGAACGCGGCGAGGGCGAGCCCCTCGATGAGCACCTGCATGCCGAGGTAGGGCATGTCCCACCGGGAGTCGCGCAGGGTGTCGCCGAGCAGTGACTTGAGGTTGTCGTTGATCGGGTACAGCATCCCGATCTTCTCGTGCAGGAAGCGGCTGTACACCTCCGCGTGGCGGGCCTCGTCCATGGCCTGCGTGGCGGAGTACAGCTTGGCGTCCAGGTCGGGGACGGCCTCGATGATCCGGGCGGCGCACACCATGGCGCCCTGCTCGCCGTGGAGGAACTGGCTGAACTGCCAGGCCGCGTAGTGGCGGCGCAGGTCGCCGCGGTCCTTCTCCGTCATCCGCGACCAGTGGCGGGTGCCGTGCACCGTTATGGCCTCGTCGGGGGTGCCGAGCGGGTCGTACGGGTCGACCTCCAGGTCCCAGTCGATGCGGCGGGTGCTGTCCCACTGCTTGTCCTTGCCCTTCTGGTAGAGGGCGAGGAGGCGGGCGCGCCCCTCGTCGTACTCCCAGGAGAAGCGGGCGGCGCCGGAGGCGGGGACCTGCCAGACGGGGGACCCCGGGTCGTTGGCGTACAGGTCGTGCGTCGACACAGGCGGCTCCTTCGCGTCGGCCCCAGGGTGCGGGCTGCGGGCGGGGTGCGGATGCGGGTACGGGTTCGGGTGTGGTGGTGCTGCGGGTGCGCGGTGCGGGTGGTGACGGGGGCAGCGTCCATCTTGCTAGACGTCGGGTCAACAAGTCGCGCCGGGGGGATTGACGGGCTTACTGACAGGCAGTCTCATAAGGGAGCGACCGCAGAACCCGAAGAGCCGACTGCGAGGTGGCCGAGACCATGACGACCGTGTCCGAACCCGATCTGCGCCTGCTGCGCGACGCGCTGGGCCCGCTGCGGGACCGCGAGCAGGTCGCCGCGCGGCTGCTGGAGTCCTCCGCCAAGCACTCCTTCGACCCCGACACCGAACTCGACTGGGACGCGCCCTTCGAGGACGGCAAGTGGTTCTGGCCGCCGGAGCTGGTCTCCCTCTACGACACCCCCCTGTGGCGGCGGATGTCCGAGGAGCAGCGGATGGACCTCGCCCGCCACGAGGCGGCGTCCCTCGCGTCCCTGGGGATCTGGTTCGAGATCATCCTCATGCAGCTGCTGGTGCGGCACGTCTACGACAAGTCCGTGACCAGCAACCACGTCCGCTACGCGCTCACCGAGATAGCGGACGAGTGCCGCCACTCGATGATGTTCGCCCGGCTCATCCAGAAGGGTGAGGCCCCGGCGTACCCGGTGCCGCGCGTCTACCACAACATGGCGCGCGTGCTGAAGACGGTGTCGACGACGCCGGGGTCGTTCGCGGCGACGCTGCTGGGCGAGGAGATACTCGACTGGATGCAGCGCCTGACCTTCCCCGACGAGCGCGTCCAGCCGCTGGTGCGCGGCGTGACCCGCATCCACGTCGTGGAGGAGGCGCGCCACGTCCGCTACGCCCGCGAGGAGCTGCGCCGCCAGATGGTCACGGCGCCCCGCTGGGAGCAGGAGTTCACCCGCATCAGCTGCGGCGAGGCCGCCCGCGTCTTCTCCGTCTGCTTCGTCAACCCGCAGGTCTACGAGAACGTGGGCCTCGACCGCCGCGAGGCCGTCGCCCAGGTCAGGGCGAGCGGACACCGCCGCGAGGTCATGCAGTCCGGCGCCCGGCGCCTGACCGACTTCCTCGACGACATCGGCGTGCTGCGCGGGGTCGGGCGGAGGCTCTGGCAGAGCTCCGGACTGCTCGCGTGAGCGCGGCGGGCGGCCGGCCCCGGCGCCCTGACACCCGCCGCGCCGACGGGGTTACGCTGCGGGCATGACCCGTGCCGCCACGCCCGCCACGCCCGCGTACCGAC
Source organism: Streptomyces kanasensis (assembly GCF_043077165.1). Lineage (NCBI taxonomy): Bacteria > Bacillati > Actinomycetota > Actinomycetes > Kitasatosporales > Streptomycetaceae > Streptomyces > Streptomyces kanasensis. The sequence goes on along the minus strand of NZ_JBIBSF010000004.1, from coordinate 318,554 downwards.
GGCTGAGCGTCGAGGAGCGGCGTACGCAGCTCCTCACCGCCGCGCTGTCGCTCTTCGCGCACCACGCGCCCGAGGAGGTGTCGTTGGACGACGTCGCGGAGGCGGCCGGGGTCTCCCGGCCGCTGGTCTACCGGTACTTCCCGGGCGGCAAGCAGCAGCTGTACGAGGCGGCGCTCCGCTCGGCGGCGGACCGGCTGGAGCTGTGCTTCGCGGAGCCGGCAGACGGCCCGCCCACCGAGCGGCTCGCCCGGGTCCTCGACCGGTACCTGCGCTTCGTCGACGAGCACGACGCCGGGTTCAGCGCCCTCCTCCAGGGCGGCAGCGTCGCCGAGACGTCCCGGACGACGGCGATCGTGGACGAGGTGCGGCGGGCCGCCGCCGAGCAGATCCTCGTCCACCTCGACGTGCCCGACCCGGGGCCGCGGCTGCGGATGATGGTGCGCACCTGGATAGCGGCCGTCGAGGCGGCCTCCCTGATCTGGCTGGACGAGGAGAAGTGCCCGCCCGCGGCGGAGCTGCGCGGCTGGCTCGTCGACCACCTCGTGGCCCTGCTGACCGCCACCGCCGCGACCGACGCGCAGACCGCGCGGGTGGTGGCGGCGCTGCTCTCCCTGGAGACCGCCGAGGGGCCGGTCGGCACCCTCGCCCGCCGGGTGGTGCCCGTGGTGGGCGGGGCCGCCCACCTGCTGTGACACTGGTGCGGTGCGAACCGAGAACACGCCCTTCCACGGCGGCCCCCTGGACGGCCGGGTCCTGCCGGTGCTGACCGGCCCCACCGGCCATCCGCCGAAGTGGTACGAGGTCCCCGTCCCCGACGAGGGCGGCGGCCCGCCCACCGTCCACGCCTACCGTCGCGAGCCCGCCGGCCACTCCCCCCGGCTCGGCCTCCAGCGCGGCTGGAAGTACGTCTACGAGCCGGCCGGGCGCGAGCGGCGCGGCCTGATGTGGCCCTGGTCGAAGCCGGAGCGGCGGGACGGACCGGAGCGGCCCTCCTGAGCGCGGGCCCCGGCGGCGGAGGACGGCCGGCGCGCTCCCCCGCAGGGGCGGACGGGTTGGCCCGTTCGGCCCCATAGTCGTTTCATCCCCACATCTGACGAACCATCATCACTGCGTCCATGACCGGAGGTGGTGGCATGTCGATCGGCAGGGTTGCGCCGTACCGCGCGAGGGCGGCGGACCGGTGGGCGGTGGCGGTCCGGCGGGCGGTGGCCGTGCTCGCGCTCGCCTCGTCGCTCGCCCTCACCGCCCCCGCGCCCCCCGCGACGGCCGTCCCGGAACCCGGTTCCGGGTCTGAGGCCGGGGCCGAGCCCGAGCCCGAGCCCGGGGCCGAGCCCGGGTCCGAGTCCGGGGCCGGGCCCGAGTCCGGGGCCGGGCCCGAGCCCGAGTCCGGGGCCGGGTCCGAGTCCGAGTCCGGGCCCGAGTCCGGGGCCGGGGCTGGGTTTGGGGCCGGGGCCGGGGCCGGGGCTGAGTCCGTCTCCGTGTTGCTCACCCGCCTCCAGGCGCTCTACCGGGACGCGGAGGCGGCGGGCGAGACGTACCACGCCGCCCAGGAGCGACTGGCCGCGCAGACCGCCGAGACGCGGCGGCTCGGCGGCGACCTCACCCGCACCCGCGACGCCCTCGCCCGGGCCCGCGCCGCGGCCGGGCGGCTGGCCCGCGCGCAGTACCAGGGCCGCACCGACCTGCCCCTGTCGTTGCGGCTGCTCTTCACGCGCGACCCGCGCCACGCCCTCGACCAGGGTCAGGTGTTCCGGCGCGCGGCTCGGGAGCAGGCGGCGGCCGTCGCGCGGCTGGAGGGCGGCGAGAAGCGGGCCGACGCGGTCGCGACCGCGGCCCGCCGGGCCCTCGACGCGCACCAGGCGCTGATCGCCGCGCGGCAGCGGGCCCACGACGAGGCGCAGGCCCGGCTGCGGGAGGTCGAGGATGCCCTCGCGGGACTGTCGGCCGGGCAACTCGCGGAGCTGGCCGCGCTGGAACGGGACCGCGCGGACGGGGCCCGGCAGGAGCTGACGGCCACCGGGACGCTGGACGAGGAGGGCGTACCGGCCGGGGAGGGCACGCCGTCCCGGGAGGGCGCCGACGCCGTGGCGTACGCGGCGGAGCAGCTCGGCAAGCCGTACGCCCCGGGCGCCAGGGGCCCGGAGTCCTTCGACGACTCCGGGCTCGCGTCGCGGGCGTGGGAGGTGGCGGGCCGGTCGGTGCCGCGCGGCAGCGCGGAGCAGTGGCGGACCCTGCCCCGCGTCCCGCTGCGGTCGCTGCGCCCCGGCGACCTGGTGGTGTACTCCCCGGACGCCACCCACGTCGCGCTGTACGTGGGCGGCGGGCGCGTCCTGCACGCGCCGCGTCCCGGCGCCCCGGTGTCGGTCTCACCGCTGGCGGCGCACCCGGTGCTGGGCGCCGTACGGCCCGACGCGGACGCCCGGCCGCTGTCCTCCTACGCTCCGCCGCCGCTGCCCGGGGACGGCGCCGGCGGGGACTGATCCGCCACCGGTTCCGGCCGGTGGGTGGGGTCGGGGCCGCGGCGGGTCACCTCCTCGGGAGCGGCGGCCTCGGGCACCGCGCAAGTGCACCTGTCGTCGCCGCCGCCCCCTGCGGGGGTGACCCGCCACAGCGCCTCGCGGCCGGTGGCGGCGTGCGGGGTGGCGTCAGGCCGCGCCGACGGACGCCAGGTAGGCGGCGGTCGCCGCCGGGTCGTACAGGTACCCCTCGAAGTCCGACGGGTCGTCGAAGCCGTTGGCGAAGCGGTCGGCGACGGCCTGGTGCCGCTCGCCCGCGCCGATCAGGCCGAGCACGTGCTCCGGCGGGACGCCGAGCATGGCGTTCGTCCACTTCGTGACGTGCTGGGCGGTCTCCCAGTAACGGTCGAACGTGCCCTGCATCCAGGCTTCGTCGAACGGGCGGTCACCGTGCTCGACGATGGACGCCAGGTAGCTCGCGGCGCACTTCGCCGCGGAGTTCGCGCCCTGGCCGGTGATGGGGTCGTTCGCGACGACGACGTCCGCGACGCCGAGGACGAGGCCGCCGCCGGGGAGGCGCCCGACGGGCTTGCGGACGGTCGGCGCGTAACGACCGGCGAGGGTGCCTCCGGCGTCGGTCAGCTCCACCCGGGTGGCGCGGGCGTACTCCCAGGGCGTGTACCGCTCCATCAGCTCCAGGGTGAGCGCCAGGTGCTCGCCCGGGTCCTTGACGCCCTGGAAGACGTCGAGCGGCCCGCCCGGGATCCCCTCCCAGAACAGGATGTCCGCGCGGCCGCCGGTGGTGAACGTCGGCATCACGAACAGCTCGCCGACACCGGGCACCAGGTTGCAGCGGACCGCGTCGAACTCCGGGTGCTCGGGGCGGGGGCCGAGGCCGTGCACGTACGACACGGCCAGCGCGCGCTGCGGCTCGTCGAAGGCGGAGCGGGCGGCGTCGCGCTCGAACATCGACACCAGCTCGCCCTTGCCCGCGGCGACGAGGACGAGGTCGTAGGTGCGGGAGAAGTAGTCCAGGTCGGAGACGGCCGCGCCGTGGATGACGAGCCGGCCGCCGCGCTCGGCGAAGGTCTCCATCCAGCCCGCCATCTTCACGCGCTGGTCCACGGACTGGGCGAAGCCGTCGAGCCGGCCGACCCAGTCGACGGCGCGGGACCCGTCCGGGCCGGCGACCGAGACGCCGAGGCCCTCGATGCGGGGCGCCTGCGACTCCCAGAAGGCCAGGTCGAGGTCCCGTTCGTGCCGGAGCGCCGTGGCGAACATGACCTGCGTCGACATGACGCGCCCGTGGCGGATCTCGTCGGCCGTGCGGTTGGACATCAGGGTGACGTCGTACCCCCGGGCCTGCAGTCCGAGGGCGAGCTGGAGCCCGGACTGGCCGGCTCCGACGATGAGTATCTGGCGCATCGAGAGGGGGCCTCTTCTTTCCTTGTGTAGCCGTGGTGCGCGGGACACCCCTAGGCGGGGGTCGTCTCCAGGGCGCGGGCGACGAGCGCGAGCAGCGACTCGACGACGGTGGACCGTTCCCGCGCGTCCATGATCACGATCGGTACGTCGGGCGGGACGGTGAGCGCGTCGCGCACGTCCGCCACCTCGAACCGCGGGGTGCCCTCGAAGTGGTTGACGGCGACCACGTACGGCAGGCGGCAGCTCTCGAAGTAGTCGAGCGCGGCGAAGCAGTCGGTGAGGCGCCGGGTGTCGGCCATGACGACGGCGCCGATCGCGCCGCGCACCAGGTCGTCCCACATGAACCAGAAGCGCTGCTGGCCGGGCGTGCCGAAGACGTAGAGGACCAGGTCCTCGTCGAGCGTGACGCGGCCGAAGTCCATCGCGACGGTGGTGGTGGCCTTGTCGGGCGTGGCCGACAGGTCGTCGGTGTCCGCGGCGGCCTGGGTCATCAGGGCCTCGGTGCGCAGCGGGGTGATCTCGGAGACGGAACCGACGAAGGTGGTCTTGCCGACCCCGAAGCCGCCCGCGACGACGACCTTCGTCGCGATGGGGGCCCGGTCGCGGTCGAGCTGCCAGGGCGCCGGCGCCTCCTCCTCCGGCAGGTCACAGACGGCGGAGTCCATTGAGCACCCTTTCCAGCAGCGCGCGGTCGGGCTGCCCCGTGCCGTGCCCGGTTCCGTACACGCGCAGCCGCCCCTGGTCGGCGAGGTCGCTGACCAGCACCCGGACCACGCCGAGCGGTATCCGCAGCAGCGCGGATATCTCGGCGACCGTCCGCATCCGGCGGCACACCTGCACGATGGCCCGCATCTCGGGCATGAGCCGCCCGCCGGGCCTGGCCTGCCGGGCCTCCCTGACGGGGGCCGAGCCGTCCGCGTCGGGGGCCTCCAGGGCGGCGACGAACGTCTCGACGAGCAGGACGTGCCCGAAACGGGTGCGGCCGCCCGTGAGCGAGTAGGGGCGTACGCGGGCGGGCCTGCGCCCCTCGCCGCGTACCGGCAGCCCCGCCGACAGGGCGGTCACCGGTCGCCCTCCAGCGACCGGCGCAGCTCGCTGCGGAGTTCGGGCGTGAGCACGTGCCCGGCCCGGCCCACGAAGAGTGCCATGTGGTACGCGACGACGCTCATGTCGCAGTCGGGCGCGGCGTGCACGCCGAGGAGGGAGCCGTCGCTGATCGCCATGACGAAGACGCTGCCCTGTTCCATGGCGACCATCGTCTGCTTGACGCCGCCGCCGTCCATGAGGCCGGCCGCCCCGGCGGTGAGGCTGCCGATGCCGGAGACGATCGTGGCGAGGTCGGCGCTGGACCCGCGCGGGCCGCGCGGCCGCTCACCGCCGGCGTCCCCGCGCGCCGCGTCGGGGTCGGACGACAGCAGCAGCAGCCCGTCCGACGACACGACGGCGACGGACCGCACGCCGGGCACCTCCTCCACGAGGTTGCCCAGGAGCCAGTGCAGGTTCTGCGCCCCGCTGCTCGGTCCTCGGGTCCCGGTGCCGGTGCCGGAGCCGGTCGTCGCACTCACTTGTGTGCCTCCTCGACTGTGTCCCCCGTTCCTGATCCCGCTTCTTCCGTACCCGCGATCTCGGCCTCCACGTCACGCCGGCCGTCGCGGGCGCCCTGCTGGAACCCTCCCAGCCTGCGGCGCAGTTCCTCGGCGTTCACCCCGCCGGTGCGCTCCACCGGGGGCGCCGTCGTCTCGACGATCCGCGGCGTCCGCTTCGGCAGGCCCTTGTCGGTGACCCGCCCGACCCGCTCCCACTTGGGCGCGGCGTCCTCGCCGCGCTCGTGCCCGTCCCCACCGGGCTCGGGCAGCCGCACCTGGAGGGTGGTCTCGGCGGTCGGGGCGGACTCGGTGGTGTCGGTGGTGTCGGTGGCCTCGGTGGCCTCCGCGTCGTCGGTGGCCACCGTGGTGTCGGTGCCGTCGCCGGGTTCGCCGGTGGCCCCGGCGGTCGGGGCGGGTCCCGCGGCCTCGGCGGCCTCCGCGTCGTCGGCGGGTTCGGCGGTCGCCTCCGCGGGGACGTCGGCCGGAGTGTCGTCGGCCGGTGCCTCCGCGGCGTCGTGGCCCGTCCGCGCCTGCGGCGCGTCCTGCGGCGCGTCCTGCGTCACCGGGGCGTCGTCGGGGGTCCTGCGGTGCTGGGATCCGGGGGAGCCGGCCTCCGCCGCCGGGCCGGGCAGGCTCACGGTCGGCAGGCCCTCGGCGAGCGCCACCGCCGGCGGCACCGCCGGGGCGGGGGCGTCCGGCAGGAGGGTCTGCGGCAGGACGACCAGGGCCGTCACGCCGCCGTCCTCCTCGGTCCGCAGCTCGACGCGCGCCCCGTGGCGGGCCGCCAGGAGCGAGGCGACCCGCAGGCCGAGCCCCTCTCCCTCGGGCTCGACCCCGGCCCGAGCCCCGTCGGCGGCCGCGGCGGACGCGTCCGCCGCGGCCTGGGCCAGGGCGGGGTCGGCGAGTCGGGCGTTGAAGTCGGCGAGCCGCGCCGGGGTGATCCCGATGCCCTTGTCGCGTACGGACAGCATCACGTCGCCGCTCTCCAGCAGCCAGCCGGAGAGCTGGACCCGGGCCTCCGGCGGCGAGAACGACGTGGCGTTCTCCAGCAGTTCCGCGAGGAGGTGGCTGACGTCGTCGGCGGCGAACCCGGCGACGTACGCGTGCGGGGGCAGGGACTGGATGGCGACCCGCTCGTACCGCTCGATCTCGCTGACGGCCGCCCGCAGCACGTCCACCAGCGGGACCGGCCCCTGGTGGGCGTGGCTGTGCTCGTGCCCGGCGAGGATCAGCAGGTTCTCGCTGTGCCGGCGCATGACCGTGGCCATGTGGTCCAGCTTGAAGAGGGTGGCGAGCCGCTCCGGCTCCTGCTCGCGCTCCTCCAGCTTCTCGATGACCGTGAGCTGACGCTCGACCAGGCCGAGGGTGCGCAGGGACAGGTTGACGAACGTGTGGTGGACGGTGTGCCGCAGCGTCCGCAGCTCGGCCGTGAGCCGGTCGGTCTCCGCGCGCAGCTCGGCGTGGTGGGCGGTCAGCTCGGCGGCCGCCGCCTCCCGCCCGCCGTCGCGTCCGGCGCGGGCCGCGAGGTCGAGGAGGTGGCCGTGCAGGGTGTTGAGGGAGCGGACGACCTGGGCGAACTCGTCGTTCCGCCCGGTGAAGCGGATCGGCTCCTCCGCCTCCGGCGCGGCGGCGACCCGGGCGGCCCCGATGCGCAGTACGGCGAGCGGCCGGGTGAGCGTGCGGGCGACGGCCGTCGAGACGCCGATCGCGACGAGCAGACAGCCGCCGAGCACGGCGATGCGCAGCTCCAGAGCGGTGACGTCGGCGTCCCTCAGCCCCTCCATGCGCTCGACCTGGCGGGTGGCGAGGGCCGACTCGACGCCGCGCATCTGCTCGATGCGGGCGGTGAGCGCGGCGGACAGCTGCTCGGGGTCGGTCCTGCGCTCGCTGCGGGTCAGCTCGCGGCCGTCGGCGAGCTTCGCGAGGTAGCCCTCGGCCGCCTTGACCTCGGGGCCGGTGACGGTCGCGGCGAGCGACCGGCGGGCGGGTGCGTCGGCGTCGGCGTCGAAGTCCGCGAGGGCGACCTGCTCGCGGACGCGCGCGCGGTGGGCGGCGGAGGCCAGTTCGTCCCGGGCGCGGGCGGCGGCCGCGGCCTCGGGGTCCTCCTCGGTGACGTACCGGCCGCTGACCGGGTCGAAGACGGTGCGGTCGGCGCCGGCCGCATCGGGCAGGGCGAGCGCGGCGAGGAGGAGGCCGCGGGTGGCGGACGCCTGCTCGACGGCGCGGCCCAGTTCGGCGGGGGCGCGGCCGGGGCCGTCGGTGGCGCGGGCGGGGGTGCGGTCGGCGACCTGGCCGGCGAGGGCCCGCAGCCGATCGATCACCTCGGTGTACGCGCGGTGGGCGGCGAGCGCGGTGCCGTCGCCGGTCACGGCCGTGCGGCGCAGGGCCGGCACCTCGGCGAGGGCGCGGCGCAGGTCCTCGGGGGCGGCGGCGCGGATCTCCTCGATCTGGCGGTCCACGCGCGCGGTGGACGTGTTCGACAGGGCCGGCTTCGCGCGGCCGGCGCCCTCGCGCGGCCCGCCGGCACCCGTACCGCCGGCCTCGCCGTCACCGTCACCGCCGTCTCCCGTGCCGGCGGCGCGGCCCGCGGCGACGTACGCCGTGACCTCGTCGCGCTCGTCGGCGAGGGAGTGCGCGAGGGTGACCGCCTGGCGGTTCAGCTCGGCGAGGGTGACCAGGCCCTGGGATTCCGTCAGATCGGCGGAGGTGGTGAGCAGGCCCGGGGTCCCGGCGCCGATGACGGTGACGCCGACGAGGGCGACACCGGCCACGAGCCGGCTGCGGACCCGTACGCGGCGGCCGCCCGGAACGTGGGGATCGCCGGGAGTGTCACTGCGCTTCTGCACCGGTGCTCACATTCTTGAACTCGTTCGCCCTTGAAGCAGAGGTGACGGCCGGTCACACATGGAGAGCGCTCCCACCCCTGGTACGGCTTCCGACCATTCCAGCCCTTTTGGGCAGCGAGCACCCCTCGGCCACTCCGCCACCCGAACGAGTGAACAACACTCCGGAGTTGGCGAACAACTCGCGCACCGGCGGCCGGCGGGGTGGGGGCGGGGGCCGGGTTGGACCTTCCGCGCGGGCTTTGGCAGTATGCGCGCCCGCACCTCGGCCGGTGAGCCCGGCCCGGACCCTGCCTGGGCGGTCGGCGCCGCCCTGACCTGCTGGTACCGCTCCCTGCCGGGCCATGTGCGCGGCGTGGAGGAGTCATGCAGACTGAGGCGCATGCACAGTGAGACCGCTTCGCTGCCCGGCCGGCCCGAACGCCCCAACGAGGACTGGGCGGCCACGGCGGTCCCCGCGTCCGGCCGGGGCGGTGTGGTGGTGCTTCTCGACGGGGTGACCCCGCCTTCCGGGGACGACGGTTGTGTGCACTCGGTGCACTGGTTCACCGCGCGCCTGGGCGGCGCGCTGACCGAACTGTCCGCTTCGCGGACCGACCTGACGCTGACGGAGGTCCTCGCCGAGGCAATCCGGCGCACCGCGGACGCCCACGAAGGTGGGTGTGACCTTTCTCACGTCCGTACGCCCCAGGCGACGGTGGTCCTGGCGCGCTGGGACGACCGGACGGTGGAGCACCTCGTCCTCTCCGACTCGGTCCTGCTGCTGGAGTCGCCGGAGGGCGGGGTCCGGGCCGTCCTGGACGACCGGCTGGACGCGGTCCCGCCGGAGGTGCTGCGCTCCCACGCGGCCACGGACCTGCTCCGCAACGCCGACGGCGGCTTCTTCACGGCCGCCGCCGACCCGGCGGTGGCCGCGCGGGCGGTGACGGGCGTGACGCCGCGGTCCGAAGTGCGCGCGCTGGCGGCGCTGACGGACGGCGCGGCGCGGTGGGTGGAGCTGTTCCGGGAGGGCGACTGGCCGCAGTGCCTCGGCGTGCTCCGCAAGGAGGGCGCGCGGGGCCTGCTCGACCGGGTGCGGGCGCTGGAGGCGCGGGACGCGGAGGCCGGCGGAGTGCGGCGCTGGAAGCTCCACGACGACGCGACGGCGGTCTACGCGGAGCTCTGAGGGCCGCGCCGGGTCCCCGGCTCGCCGCCCTCGGCCCGGGTGTTGAGCTGGTGGAGGAGGCGGGCGAGCTCGGCGACCTCGGCGCGGTCCCAGCCGGCGAGCTTGCGCACGTACCGGGCCCTGCGGGCGTCGCGGACCCGGCGGAAGCGGTCCCGTCCCTCGTCGGTGAGGTGGACGAGCCAGGCGCGGCCGTCGGCCGGGTCCGGCTCCCGGGCGACGAGCCCCAGCTCCTCCAGCGCGCGCAGCTGGCGGCTCATCGTGGCCTTGCCGACGCCGAAGTACGCGGCCAGCTCGGTCGCGCGCCGGCCGCCCGCGTCGTCGAGCCGGGCGAGCAGGCCGTACGCGGCCGGCTCCAGTTCGGGGTGGACCTCCCGGGCCATCTCGCCGGAGGAGGCCCGGGCGCGGCGCAGGAAGACCGCCAGTTCGCGTTCGAGGGCGAGGAACTCCGGGTCGGCGGCGTCGTCCCCGGTGCGTTCCGGTCCGTTCCCCGTCGGGCCTGTGTGCATGTCCGCATCCCTCGCGCGCTGTCGTGCCGTGCCGTGCCGTGCCGTCCGCGGGTCCGGTGCCCACGGACGGCCAGTATTTCGCAGCGGCCGACCCGTCGGCGCAGGTCGGCGCGGCGACGGGGACGGGGGCAGCCCTCGGAGCGGGGTGGGGGCGGCGGAGGGCGCGGGCCGCGGGGACCCTGACCGGCGGCGGCTGCCGCGGGGCCTGGGCAGGTGGAGGCGGAGGCCGCGTCGCGGGGACGGCGGCGGGGGCGGGGTACGGCTGCGGAGCCGGCCGCGGGCGGCGGAGGGCGCGGGCCGCGCGGGGACGGCGGCGGCTGCCACGGGGTCGGCGGCAATTGCGGGGCCCGGGCGGGGGACCGCGGGCGGTGAGGCGCGCGACGGTGTGGCGGCTGGCGGGGTCCGGGCGCGTGGGGCGGCGGAGGGTGAGGCGCGCGGCGGTGTGGTTCGCCGTGGGCCGGGGGCGGGCGCGGCGGAGGGTGGCGTCCGGAAGCGTCACGGGCCGGGCGGGAGCGCCACCGGCCAGCCCGGGGGCGTCACGGGCGAGGGGGTGGGGGTCGGGTGCGGCGGCGCGGGTGCGGCGCGGCGCCCCCCCCCCCCCCCCCGGGCCCCGCCCCCCCGCCCCCCCCCCCCCCGGGGCCGGGCCCCGCCCGAAGGCCCCCGCAGCGACCCCCCCCCTCCCCCCGGGGGGGGGGCCCCCC
>NZ_JBIBSF010000004.1:256061-307863 GCF_043077165.1 Streptomyces kanasensis | reverse complement strand
CGGGGGGGGGGGGGGGGGGGGGGGGGGGGGGGGGGGGGGGGGGGGGGGGGGGTGGGTGGGGGGGGGGGGGGGGGGGGGGGGGGGGGGGGGGGGGGCGCGGCCCGCCCCCCCCACCGCTGCCCCGGTGCCACGTCGCGCCGGAACCCCACCGACCGGTGCCGTTCCACGGACGTACGGCCGCGGAAGCTCCCCCTCGAGTCCGCCGGGGTGGTCGCCCCCGCCGGAGCCCGGTCGACACATCCTGCCCGGCGGCCCGGCGGACGCGTAACCTCCGGTCGGCCCCCTCCGACCGGCCGACGGCCGCGGACGGCGTACCGGCGCGGCCCGGAGTCCCGCCCCGGGCGGCTCAGAGGGGCAGGACGGCGCGGACCGTGAAGCCGCCCTCCGGGCAGGGGTGCGCCGACAGGCAGCCGCCCAGCAGCTCGGCCCGCTCCCGCAGCCCGGCCAGGCCGTACCCGCCTCCCGGCAGCTCCGCGGCCGCCTCCGCCGGCCCGCCCGGTACCGCTTCCTCCGCCCCGCCCGCCCGCGGTTCCCGCGCCCCGCCCGGCACCGGAGACCCCGCCGGTGCGGCGGGCGCGGGGGTCGGCGGGGTGTTGCGTATCTCCACCGTCAGGGACCGTCCGTCCGGCGCGGGCGCCACCCGGACGGTGACGCGGGCACCCGGGGCGTGCTTGCGGACGTTGTTGAGCGACTCCTGCACGATGCGGAAGGCCGCGCACTCCACTTCCGGCCGCACCGGGGCCGCCCCGGGGGCGGTCACGTCGGCGGTCACGTCCAGCAGGCTGTCGGCGGCCAGTTCGCGCAGGGTGTCGAGGCCCGTGCGGGCCGCGGCGAGGGCCGCGCCGGTGTCGGAGGCGCGCAGGACGCCGACCATGTCGCGCAGCTCCTCCAGCGCCCGGACGCTGTGGCGGCGGATGCTCTCGGCGGTGTCGCGCTTCCAGGGGTCCCCGCCCGCCGCGCCCTCGGCGGCCCGCAGGGCGCCCGACTGGACGGCGATGATGCCGACGTGGTGGGCGACGGTGTCGTGCATCTCCCGGGCGAGGCGGGCGCGTTCGCGCACGACGGCCCGCTCCGACTCCAGCTCCCGCTCGCGCCGCTGCGTGGCCGTGAGGTCGGCGAGGCGGGCCCGCAGCTCGGCCCGGGTGGCGACCAGCAGCCCCAGCGCGGTCGGCCCCAGGCTCAGCAGCGCGGCCGCCTCGATCGAGGTGAGCACTTCCTGGCGGGTCATCGCGGCGAACTCCCCCAGCGGCCAGGGGCAGGCCGCCGCCGCGAAGAGCAGGGCGCAGCCGACGGCGATCCGGGGCCGCGACCGGCCGCACGCGACGGCGACCATCGCGATCATCGGGGGCAGCCACAGGTGCCCGGTGAGGATGGACGGGAGGGTGGCGCAGAGCGTCGTCAACGGCAGCCGCCGGCGCAGCGGCAGCGCGAGCAGCGCGACCGCGCAGACGGCGAGGGGGACGGCGCTGAAGGCGTCGGCGACCGTGAGGAGCTCGGCCGCGGCGGCGACCACGACGATCCGCTCGGCGGTCGAGCGGGTCGTCACCGCACGAGCCGCAGCTGGTGGGCGCGGACCGCCGCCTGCACCCGGTTGGTGACGCCGAGCTTGGCGAGGAGGGTGCTGACGTGGTCCTTCACCGTGGTCGTCCCGATGAACAGCCGCTGGGCGATCTCCGTGTTCGACAGCCCTTCGGCGAGGAGCGCGAGCACGTCGCGCTCCCGGGCCGTCAGCTCCGGTGCGGGGGCCCGCTCACCGGCGGTGGACGACCGGTCCCCGGGGCCGTCGCCCTGCGCGCGCAGGTAGCCGTCGACCACCGTGCGGGCCACCTTCGGGGCGATGACGCTGCCGCCCGCCGCCAGCTCCTTGATGAGGTACTCCAACTGTTCTGGGGCCGTGTCCTTGAGGAGGAAGCCGGCCGCGCCGCCGCGCAGCGCCGCCGACAGGTGCTCGTCGGCGTCGAACGTGGTCAGCATGGCGACGACCGGCGGCTCGGGCAGGGCCCGCAGGTCGGCGAGGACGCTCAGACCGTCCCGGTCGGGCATGCGCACGTCGAGCAGGACCACGTCCGGTCGGTGCCGGACGGCCTCGCCCAGCGCCTCCGAGCCCGTACAGGCGGCCACGGCGCGGGTGCCGTCGAAGCCGTCGACGATCCGCCGGAGTCCCTCTCTGATCAGGTCCTCGTCGTCGACGATCATCACGTGCACTGCTGAACGGTTCATACGGCCGGACCCCACTCAGGCGTTCTGGAGCGCCCTCAGCATAGGCGCTGCCCGCGCGGGCGAGGAGCCGTCGCGGCCCGCGGGGAAGCCCCCGGCACCTGGGGTGCCGGGGGCCTCGGGGGTGCCGCGCCGACCGGTGCCGACCCGTGGGCCGGCCGCCGGGATCAGCCGCAGCGGCCCGCCGGGCGGGCGCGGGTGACGAGGTCGGTCCAGCCGGTCGTGCCGTCGAGCCAGACCACCCGGGTGCCGGTGTCGGCCGCCGGGGAGAGCTGCATGCCGCGGTTGCAGGAGACCCGCTGGGTGCGCGAGCCGTCCGTGGTGAGCTGCCAGACCTTCGGCAGGGCGGCGTTGTCGAGCGCCTGCGAGCCGTCGCCGACGGGGGTGGCGCTGACGGTGACCGCCGTGTCCGAGACGGTGAGGTCCGAGGCGACGAGGGCGCCCGGCTTGTACTCGCTGCTGATGTCGTACGTGCCGGTGCCGTCGTGTCCGGTGCGGCGGATGGTCGACTGGCCGTCGTCGTCGAGGTTCTCGTCGTTGAGCCAGAAGACGTGGGTGGCGTTGACTCCGGTGCGGCCCAGGGACTGCGGTTCGCCGAGCTGCTCGGCGAGGACGGTCCGGCCCGTCCCCAGGTCGAGGATCTCGACGCCGAGCCGGTGGCCGCCGTCCGCCGGGTACAGCTTGGCGTAGGCGATCCGGCCGTGGCCGACGGAGGGCAGGCCGGTGAGGGTGTCGTCGCGGGCGCCGTCGACGTACGTGGGCCGCGGGTCGCCGGCCCGGAGGAAGCCGACGTGACGGCCGTCGCCGAGGACGTCGTACACGTCGAAGACGGTCGTGCCGCGGTCGACGCGCAGGCTGAGGACGTCGCCCTGCGTCGACAGCAGCTTCTTCACCGGGCCGCCCGCGAGGGGCCGGGAGAGGACGTCGACGCCGTCGGGGCCGTACGCGGCCCACACCACCGTGCGGCCGTCGGTGGCCGGGTTCACGTGGTAGCGGCCGTCGTTGGGGCTCATGAGCCGGGGGGCGCCCTTGCCGTCGACGCGGCCGGCGAGGACGGAGTACGGCTCGGAGCCGTCCTCGTCGGACCGGGCGGCCGTCCACCAGCCGCCGCCCGCCTGGACCTCGGTGCCGTCGGTGTTCACCTTGGTGAGCAGGGCGTCGGAGTCGACGCCGAGCGCGTTCTCCCAGCCGCGCACGATGCCGTGGGCGGTGAAGGACCGCTTGACGGTGTCGACCTGGCGCGCGGTGGCGCCGAGGTCCCGGGCGGCCGCGACGACGGCCTCACGCCCCTCGGTGAAGCCGTCGAGCGGGGTGAGGTACTCGGTGAGCGCCTTGTAGACGATCCGGTCGGCCAGCTCGGGGCCGAGGTCCTGGCGCACGTCCCACAGGGCGCCGGAGAAGATCGTGGAGTTGAGGTGGACCCCGCCGTTGTCGATGCCGAAGGTCACGCCGAGGAAGTTCTTCGCCGTGGTGGCGCCGTCGTCCAGGTCGCGCAGGGCGCAGTCGCGGGGCTTCGCCGTGCGGCACAGGTCCTCGCCGATGAGCCCGGCGTCGGGGTCGTCCATCGAGCGGCCGGAGCGGTCGACGTCGATGGCGTTGCCGAAGTAGTCGGCGACGGCCTCGTTGAGGGCGCCGGACTGGCCGGCGTAGACGAGGCCGGCGGTGTTCTCGACGACGCCGTGCGTCATCTCGTGGCCGACGACGTCGAGGTCGGCGGAGAGCGGGCGGAACTCGTCGTCACCCGAGCCGTACACCATCTTGGTGCCGTCCCAGAAGGCGTTGACGTAGGGCTCGCCGAACAGGGTCACGCCGACGAGGGAGTCGACGGCGGAGCCGCGCCCGTCGAGGCCGGACCGGCCGTGCCGCTCCTGGTAGTAGTCGTGGACCTGGCCCGCGGCCCAGTGGGCGTCGACCGCGCCGGAGTCGGTGGCGTCCTGCCCGAACGCGGGGGTGGGCGAGGAGAACGGCTTCAGGTCCTCCGGCCAGCCGCCGAGGACGTCCAGGACGTCCTTGTCGCGGGCGTCCCAGGTGGTGAGCGCGTTCTTGCCGCCCCCGGCCATGCGGGCCCGGTCGGTCATCAGGTACGGCCCGTCGGCGGCCGGCCGGTCGACGTTCAGCGGCACCTTCGTGCCGTCGAGGCGCACGCCGCTGCCGGTGACGGCTTCGGCGGGGTCCGCCGCGGCGGCCGGGGCGGCGGGGCCCTCCGCGGCGGCCGCGCCCGCCGCCCGCTGCCGGGTGTCCGCGGCGGCGGTCCGGGGGGCGGTGAGGGTCTTGATGCCGGTGTGCTGGAGGAGGGGGTAGCCGGCCCGCGCGTCCACGTAGACGTGCTGGAGGACCGGTTCTCCCGTCACCGGGTTCGTCCCGCGCACGGTCACGTGGTACGCGAGGACGCCCGTGCCGCGCGGGATGACGACGAGCCCCGCCGAGCTGCCCCTGAGCGCCGGGCCGCCGGTCGCGTCACGGCGGGCGGGGTCGGCGCCGGACCGGGTGAGCCGGTCGCCGCCGAACCGGTCGAGCGTCGCGCCGACGGCGCGGCGGACGGCGGTCTCCGCGCTGACGGCCGGCGTGGTGCCGACCGTCAGGCCGGTGAAGTACCGGCCTGAGGTGCCGGTCACGGCCCGGCGCCCGGCGCCGGTCTCCATGCGGACGACGTACTGGCCGCCGAGGACCGGGACGCCCCGGTGCCTCTGCTGGAGCCGTACCGTCTCGTCGGCGCCGCGTCGGAGGGTCTGCACGGGGGCGAGATCGCGCCGCGGCTCGGGGATCTTGTACCGGCTCTCCTTCGCGGCGAGGTGGCCGCGCGCCGCGTCGGCGGGGGAGGCGCCGGCGTCGGCCGGATCGCGGATGCCGTCCACGAGGGACGGGGTGTCCGTCTCGGGGAGCGGGATGAGGTCGGCCCCCGGTGCGGTGGGCCGGGGGTCGCCCGGCGCCGCCGTGGTGGCCTGCGGGCCCGCCGTCCGGGTGGTGCCGGCGGCGTGGGCGGCGGGGACCGCCGTGATCAGCAGCCCGGCGGCGAGGAGCGCCGCTCCCCCGCTCGCGGCAGCCCCCTTCCGTATGCCGGTTCTCGCTGAAGTCGTCCTGGATGCGCGCACAGTTCGTACCCCTCCTACGTGCTTGGTCAGAGCCGTTCGGGTGGTGTGGGGCCATGCAAGCGGCGCGCTTCACCGGTGGGCAATGAGCCAACTGTGCGGAGAAGTGGACATGCACACTTGTGTGTCCGGTGAGGGCCCGAAGAGAATCCGACCCATGATCAAGGGGGGATTGCCCCCACTTGGCCTGGGGGAGGCCGAGGAGCGGGCGTATGAGGCATTGCTGCTGGAACGGGCCGAACGCGTCGAGGAGTTGGCACACCTCCTCGACCTTCCGAGGGAGCGGGTGCACACCGCGCTGGACCGGCTGGTGGAACACGGGTTCGCCCGGCCGGCGGACCCGGCCCGGGAGGGCGGACTGCCGCACCCGGCGGCGCCGGCGACGGCGATCCGCACGCTGATCGACCGGCGACAGGAGGAACTCCACCGCAGGTCGGCGGAGTTGGAGCGGCTCCGGTCGACCGCCGAGCGGCTCGCGGCGGAGCGGGCGGCCGCCGCGCAGTCGGGGGCCGGCGGCGTCGAGGCCGTGACCGGGCGGCGGGCGGTCGACGAGCGGGTCGGGCGGCTCCTCGCCGGGGCCGAGCGGGAGGTGCTGCTGATGGACCGGCCGCCGTACGCGGGCCTGGACGTCAGCGGGTTGCTCGCCCGGGGTGTCGAGGTGCGGGCGGTACTGGACCGGGCGGGGCTCGCCGCGCCCGGACGGGCCCGCGCGGTGGCGGCGCTGGCGCGGCGGGGGTTGCGGGTGCGGGTGGCGGCGGGGGTGCCGACGCGGCTGGTGGCCGTGGACCGGCGGGTGACGCTGCTGCCACCGGCGGACCCGGCCGACCCGCGGGCGTACGCCCTGGTCGTCGCCGACGCGCGCCTGAGGGAGGCGCTGGTGCCGCTCTTCGAGGCGGTGTGGGAACGGGCGGTACCACTGGAGTGCCCGGGTGCGGGTGCGCCGGGCGCCGGGCCGGGTGAGGGTGCGGGCTCTGGTGCGGGCTCGGCCGGTGCGGCGGGGGGCGGCTCCGGTGCCGGTGCCGGTTCGGCCGGGGCCGAGGCGGCGGGGGCCGGTGCGGCGGGGCCGGCGGGCGCGGTGGGCCGGACTTCCGTGGGGGCCTGGCGGGACGGCGGGGCCGGGGACCGGGCGGAGCAGCGGGAGTTGCTGCGGCTGCTCGCCGCGGGGCTGAAGGACGAGGCCATAGCGCGGCGGCTCGGCGTGCACGTCCACACCGCGCGGCGCCGGATCAGCCGGCTGCTGGAGGCGCTGGACGCGCGCACGCGCTTCCAGGCGGGGGCGCGGGCCACGGCCCGGGGCTGGCTGGAGCCCTGACGCGGGCCCGGACGGGGGCTACCGCCGGCAAGGGCACGGGATCCGCCGCCCCGCCGGGCGGACGGCGCGGGCCGGTACGGGCGGGTACGAGTGAGGCGCGGGTCGGTCCGGGCGGGGCACAGGCCGGCACGGGCCGGACGCCCGGACCCCGTACGAACGCGCGGCAACGGCCGGCCGCGCCCCCTACGAGGGCGCGGCCGGCCCGTTCCGGCGCGGGGCGTCAGGCCGCCGTCGCGACGGCGGTGGTCGCCGGCGCCAGGGCGATGTCGAGCACCTGCCGGACGTCCGTCACCGTGTGCACCTCCAGCGTGTCCAGGACCTCGGCGGGCACGTCGTCGAGGTCGGCCTCGTTCCGCTTGGGGATGACCACGGTCGTGATCCCGGCCCGGTGGGCGGCGAGCAGCTTCTGCTTGACCCCGCCGATCGGCAGGACCCGGCCGGTCAGCGACACCTCCCCGGTCATCGCCACGTCCGTGCGCACCAGTCGGCCGCTGAGCAGCGAGGCGAGCGCGGTGGTCATGGTGACGCCGGCGCTCGGCCCGTCCTTCGGTACGGCTCCGGCCGGGAAGTGGATGTGGACGCCCCGGTCCTTCAGCCCGGTGACCGGCAGTTCGAGTTCGGCGCCGTGGGAGCGGAGGAAGGAGAGCGCGATCCGGGCGGACTCCTGCATGACGTCTCCGAGCTGCCCGGTGAGGGTGAGCCCCGCCGCCCCGGTCTCCGGGTCGGCGAGCGACGCCTCCACGAAGAGGACGTCCCCGCCCGCGCCGGTGACGGCCAGGCCGGTGGCCACGCCCGGCACGGACGTGCGGCGCTCGGCCGGGTCCTGGGCGGACTCCGGTACGTGGTGGGGCCGTCCGATGAGCCCGCGCAGGTCGTCCCCGCCGATCGTGGTGGGCAGCTCGCGGTCGCCCAGCTCGGTCTGGGCGGCGACCTTACGGAGCAGCCGGGCGAGGGAGCGCTCCAGGTTCCGCACGCCCGCCTCGCGTGTGTACTCGCCGGCCAGCCGGCGCAGCGCGCCCTCCTCGACCACGACCTCGTCGCGGGCGAGTCCGGCCCTCTCCAGCTGCCGGGGCAGCAGGTGGTCGCGGGCGATGACGACCTTCTCGTCCTCGGTGTAGCCGTCGAGGCGGACCAGCTCCATGCGGTCCAGGAGGGCCTCGGGGATGGCTTCGAGCACGTTGGCGGTGGCGAGGAAGACGACGTCGCTGAGGTCGAGCTCGACTTCGAGGTAGTGGTCGCGGAAGGTGTGGTTCTGCGCGGGGTCCAGCACCTCCAGCAGGGCGGCCGCCGGGTCGCCGCGGAAGTCGGAGCCGAGCTTGTCGATCTCGTCGAGGAGGACGACGGGGTTCATGGACCCGGCCTCCTTGACGGCGCGGACGATCCGGCCGGGCAGGGCGCCGACGTAGGTGCGGCGGTGGCCGCGGATCTCCGCCTCGTCCCGGACGCCGCCGAGGGCGACGCGGACGAACTTCCGCCCCATCGCGTGGGCGACGGACTCGCCGAGGCTGGTCTTGCCGACGCCGGGCGGTCCGACGAGGGCGAGCACGGCCCCGCCGCGGCGGCCGCCGACGACACCGAGCCCGCGGTCGGCACGGCGCTTGCGCACGGCCAGGTACTCGGTGATGCGCTCCTTCACGTCGTCGAGCCCGGCGTGCTCGGCGTCGAGGACCTGCTTGGCGCCCCGGATGTCGTACCGGTCCTCGGTGCGCTCGTTCCACGGCAGCTCCAGGACGGTGTCGAGCCAGGTGCGGATCCAGGCGCCCTCGGGTGACTGGTCGCTGGCGCGCTCCAGCTTGTCGACCTCCTTGAGGGCGGCCTCGCGCACCTTCCCGGGCAGGTCGGCGGCCTCCACGCGGGCCCGGTAGTCGTCCGTCCCGCCCTCGTCGTCCTCGCCGTTGAGCTCGCGGAGCTCCTTGCGGACGGCCTCCAGCTGGCGGCGGAGGAGGAACTCGCGCTGCTGCCGGTCGACGCCCTCCTGGACGTCCTTGGCGATGGACTCGGCGACGTCCTGCTCGGCGAGGTGCTCGCGCAACTGCTCGGTGGCGAGCCGGAGCCGCGCGACGGGTTCGACGGTCTCCAGCAGGGCCACCTTCTGGGCGGTGGTGAGGAACGGCGAGTAGCCGGAGTTGTCGGCGAGGGCGGCGACGCCGTCGATCTGCTGGACCCGGTCGACCACCTGCCAGGCCCCGCGCTTGCGCAGCCAGCTGGTGGCGAGGGCCTTGTACTCCTTGACCAGCTCGACCACGGCCCCCGGCAGCGGCTCCGGCACGGTCTCCTCCACGCGGGTGCCCTGCACCCACAGCGCCGCTCCGGGCCCGGTCGTGCCGGCGCCGATCCGCACGCGCGCCCGGCCCCGGATGAGCGCCCCGGGGTCCCCGTCGGAGAGCCGCCCGACCTGCTCGACGGTGCCGAGGACGCCGATGCCGGCGTACGTGCCGTCCACCCGTGGCACGAGCAGCACCCGCGGCTTGTCGTTCCCGTCCCGGGCGGCGGCCTGGGCGGCCTCCACGGCGGCGCGGACGTCGGTGTCGGACAGGTCCAGCGGTACGACCATGCCCGGCAGGACGACCTCGTCGTCGAGCGGCAGCACGGGCAGGGTGAGCGGTGCGGACGTCGAAGCCATGATCTCCCCTTCGGCAGTCAAGTTGAGCTGTACCGACTCAATGCACCTGGGCACCCCGGTGTTCCCGGGGGCGCGTTCGCCCACAGCGATCACCGCTCCCACCAGCGGTGACCCGGGCGACCGACCCGTCCCGCGTCCGCGTTCCGGGGGCGTTGTCAGTGGCCGCTCCTACGATCCGTCCATGAGCATGATCGGAGAGTACGTACGGCTGACGCCGGCGCAGTTCGAGCGCGCGCTCGGGGATCCCGAGTGGGCCCGGGGCCTCGTCGACGAGCTGGTCGACGCGGAACTGGACGAGGAACCGGACGCGGCGTCAGCCCGCTGCCTGAGCACCGACAAGGCGTGGCACGCGCTGGACTTCCTGCTGTCGCGGCTCGACTTCCCGGTCGACGTCGTCTTCGGCGAGGAGCCGCTCCCGGAGGCCGGGGACTGGGGGTACGCGCCGCCGCGCTACCTCACCCCGGAGCGGGTCCGCGCGGCCGCCGAGGCGCTGGCGGACGTGCCCGCGGCCCGGCTGGTGGAGGGCGTCGGGCCGGAGGACCTGGCCCGGGCGGAGGTGTACCCCAGCGTGGTGTGGGAGCGCGGCGAGTCCCTCGACTACGTGACGCACCACTACGACGAGCTGGTCCCGTTCCTCACCTCCGCGGCCCGCGACGGTGACGCGGTGCTGCTCTGGCTGGACTGAGCACGCGGACGGTCCCCGCCGGACCGGCGGGGACCGCCGCGCTCCGCGGCGTCAGGCCGTGGCGCGGTGTTCGCATCCCGAGGCCGGCACGGTGTCGCCCGCGTCGACGCGCAGATGGTCCTCGCCACCGCCGCACGACCGGACGGTGTCGCCCGGCGCCCCGTCCCGCAGGACGATCCGGTCGCCCCCGCCGTGGGTGGTGACCTCGTCGCGGCCGGTACCCGCGTCGACGGAGGCGTCGACGGGCGCCGCCACGTGGACCCGGTCGTCGCCGTCCCGCACCCGGACGGCGACGCGGCTGACGCCCTCCACCGGGCCGCAGGTGACCAGGACGTCGCTGCGCCGCACGCAGCCGGGACCGGCGGTGACCCCGGCCTCGTCCTGCACGGCGACCTCGCCGAGGAGGACCCCGACGACGACGTCGTTCGCGACGCGGCCGCTCGCGGTGTACACGACGGCGGCGCCCTGCCGGACGGCGGTGCCGCCGGCGGCACCGGCCCCGGCCGCCGCGGGCGTCGCCAGGGCGAGGGGCAGGGCCAGGCCGAGGACGGCGGCGGACGCGGTCGCGCGCCGCAGCGCGGCACCGGCGGCGGAGGGTGTTCTCATCAGCGGTCTCTCCATTCGCGCACGGACGAGGCGCCTGTCCGGCCCCTCACCGCCCACCGAAACAGAGGGTGACGGGAACCGCACGATTTGTTAACCCCTGGTGATGCCGTGACGCCTCGTGTGTAATGGCCCCATGCAGAATGCAGTTATTACCGCGGCGTGGGTGCGCGGCTGGGCGGTCTCGCGCGGCACACCGCCGCCGCTCGAGGAGCCGTGGGGCTACCGCATCGACGTGGGCCTCAGCCGGCACGTCTTCCGCCACGTGCTGCCCGAGCCGGACGCGGCCACCGTCCGCAAGCTCTGCGAGACGGTCACCCAGCCGTACGCCTGGCTGAAGGTGCTCGCCGAGCCGGAGGACGTCGCCGACTGGCTCACCCCCGAGTGGACCGTCCCCGACGACCCGGGCTTCATGATGTACACCGCGCTGAGCCCCTCCCCCGAGGTCGCGCCGCCCACCGGCTACACGCTGCACACCGAGTTCCACGAGGGCGTCCACCACGTCCGCGTCCTCGCCGGCGACGGCGGGCTCGCCGCCCACGGCCAGGTCGCCCCGACGGGCCCGACCGCGGTGTTCGACCAGATCGAGACGTTCGACGGCCACCAGCGGCGCGGCCTCGGCACCCTCGTCATGCGGCGCCTCCAGACGGCGGCCGCCCGCGCCGGGGCCTCGACCGGCGTCCTGAGCGCGACCGTCGACGGCCGCCGGTTGTACGCCTCGCTGGGATGGCACCACCAGGGACCGCTCACCGGCGTCGTACGCGACGGCTCCACCCCCTGAGGGGCGCCGCTCACCCCGGGGCGACGACCCGTCCGGCGGCGCGCCGCACCAGCGGCCACCCGGCGACGCCGATCAGCAGCGCCAGGACGTGACCCCAGGCCGTCAGGGGGTCCTCGAAGGCGACCAGGTCCCGCAGCAGCATCGCCCCCACCCAGACGAGCACCGCGCCGCGCACCACCGGCCCGAGCAGCCCGGCCAGCGCGCCCACGCACGCGAGCAGCCCGAAGCTGATCCCGTAGTCCAGGCGGTGCAGGGACGTTTCCGGCAGGTGCCCCGCGACCACGGACACCGCCACCGGGACCTGCGTCACCAGCGTCGCCCCGACGTGCCCCACGGCGAACACGCCCGCCGTCCGCCACGCCCCGATCCGCCGCTCCAGCGCCGTGAGGACCAGGACGAAGCCGACGGCGTACGGGGAGGACAGGCCGCCCGCCACCCACAGCGCGCTCGCGAGGAGCACCGCCGACGGCGTGCGGGACAGGTGGGCGACGTCGGTGCTGGAGGCGTGCAGCAGCGCGGTGACGGTACGCGGGTCGCCGAACTGGGCGTAGAGGGAGGTCGCGAGGAGCACGAGCGCGTACCCGAAGGTGAACGGCGTACCGGCCGGCGTCGGCAGCAGCCGCGACGCCCGCCGCAGGATGCCGGGCCACGACCGCACCACCGGCACGGCCGGCCCGGTGGACGCGGCGGTGACCCTCGGCGCGGTGGGCCCGGTCCGCGCCCCGAGCCCCCGCGGCACGGCGGCGGCCGGTGGGGCGACCGGCCCGGTGGACGCGGCGAGCTCGGGCACGGAGGCCACCGTCGGCACGGCGGCCACCGGCCGCGTGACAGCGGCCCTCGGCGCGACGGCGGCCGTCGGCACGGCGGCGACCGTCCGTACCGCGCCCCCCGGCGTGACCGTCCCGGGCGGCGCGGCGGCGACCGGCGGCGTGACCGTCCGGGGCGGCGCGGTGGGGCGTGCCCCCGCCGGCGTCCGCTCGTCGGCGACGGTCCCTGGGGCGCGTGGGGTGCGTGGGCCGGGTACGCGGCACGACGGCCGCTCCGCGGCATCCGCTCCGCCCGGCGTACCGCGGGTCTCCGCTTCGAGGCGCACGGCGAGGCCCCCTCCTTCTCGGCCCCCCGGCATCCGTCAACCCCTCGGCCCACCAGCCCCCTTACCCAACGCGACCGATCACACCCCCGTCCATGACGCAGGTCACACGGCGTCAGGACGGCCCGGCTGCCGCATAAAGTCGGCGCATGCCAGTGACGCTCGACCGACGTGAAGGACCGTACGGCGAAGTCGTGCTGCGGCGGCGCGACGACCACTTCGAGATCATCGCCAACGGCACCTTCCTCATGGACACCTCCGACGGCCGCTCCGAGCGGCTGCTCGTCGACGCCGCCCTCCGGGCCCTGGGCGGGACGCCGGGCACCCGGCCCCCCGGCGAGGACCGGACGGCCGGCGGCGGCCCCGCACCCGGCCGCGCCGGCGCCCGGCCCTCCGTCCTCATCGGGGGCCTCGGCGTCGGCTTCTCGCTCGCCCACGCCGCCGCCGACCCCGCCTGGGGCCGCATCGCCGTCGTGGAGCGGGAGCAGGCCATCATCGACTGGCACCGCGAGGGCCCGCTCGCCGCCCTCTCCGCCACGGCGCTCGCCGACCCCCGGACCGTCCTGCTCCACACGGACCTCGTCGCCCACGTCCGCGACCCGGACGTCACCGACACCTACGACGCGCTCTGCCTCGACATCGACAACGGCCCGGACTGGACGGTCACGGAGGGCAACGACGGCCTTTACTCACCGTCCGGTCTCGCCGCCTGCGCGCGCCGGCTCAACCCCGGCGGCGTCCTCGCCGTCTGGTCCGCCCGGCCGTCCGCCGATTTCGAAACGTCCTTGCGGAATGCCGGATTCAGCAGGGTAAGGACGGAAGAGGTGCCCGTTGCCCGGGGCGTGCCGGACGTCGTCCACCTCGGGATTCGCCCCGCGTAGCCTCGACGCGGTCGCTGCCTTTATGTTGTTGCCGGAACGCACGGATCTACAGCTCGCGCAGGACGCGACGGGGGCGGGGCATGGAGCACGCACACACCAGCCACACCGGCAGCGCGGTCACGCCGGGCACGCAGCGCCGGGTCCTGGTCGTCGAGGACGACACGACCATCGTGGAGGCCATCTCCGCCCGACTGCGGGCGGAGGGGTTCCTGGTCCAGACCGCGCCGGACGGGCCGGCGGCGGTCGACGCCGCCGAGGCGTGGCAGCCGGACCTCATGGTCCTGGACGTCATGCTGCCCGGCTTCGACGGCCTGGAGGTCTGCCGCCGGGTCCAGGCCCAGCGGCCCGTACCGGTCCTGATGCTCACCGCGCGGGACGACGAGACGGACATGCTGGTCGGCCTCGGCGTCGGCGCCGACGACTACATGACCAAGCCGTTCTCGATGCGGGAGCTGGTGGCCCGCGTCCACGTGCTGCTGCGGCGCGTCGAGCGGGCCGCCCTGGCCGCGGTCACCCCGCGCAGCGGCATCCTGCGCCTCGGCGAGCTGGAGATCGACCACGCCCAGCGCCGCGTACGCGTCAGGAACGACGACGTGCACCTGACGCCGACCGAGTTCGACCTGCTGGTCTGCCTGGCCAACACGCCGCGTGCCGTCCTCTCCCGCGAGCAGCTGCTCGCGGAGGTGTGGGACTGGGCCGACGCCTCGGGCACCCGCACCGTGGACAGCCACATCAAGGCCCTGCGCCGGAAGATCGGCGCCGAGCGGATCCGCACGGTGCACGGGGTGGGGTACGCCCTGGAGACCCCGGCGCCGTGAGGCGCCGCCGCCCGGGGGCGCGCGCGGACCGGACCCGGGACCCGGCGCCCGGCCGCGCGACGGACCCGGGACCCGACCGCGCGACGGACCCGGGACCCGACCGCACCGCCGACCGGTCGCCGGACCCGGCACCGGGCCGGACACGGGACCCGGCACCGGAGCGCACGGTCGACCGTCCGTCGGGTCGCCGCTGCCGCGCGGGCGGACGCGCCGGGCGACGGGGCCGGCTGGGCCCGGTCACCATCTCGATCAAGACCAAGCTCGGCACGCTCGTCGTGGTCTCCGTCTTCATCACCACCGGCCTGCTGCTGGTGGCCCTGCGGACGGAGACGGAGCTGCGGTTCATCACCGTCTTCTCGGTGATCGCCACGCTGCTCCTCACGCAGTTCGTGGCGCACGGCCTCACCGCGCCGCTCGACGAGATGAACACCGTGGCCAAGGGCATATCGCACGGCGACTACACCCGCCGCGTGCGCGGCGCGGGACGCCGGGACGAGCTGGGCGACCTCGCCGAGACGATCAACCGCATGGCGGACGACCTGGAGGCGGTCGACCGGCACCGCAAGGAGCTGGTCGCCAACGTGTCGCACGAGCTGCGCACGCCCATCGCCGCCCTGCGGGCCGTCCTGGAGAACGTCGTGGACGGCGTCTCGGCCGCCGACCCGGAGACCATGCGCACCGCCCTGGCGCAGACCGAGCGACTGGGCCGCCTGGTGGAGACGCTGCTGGACCTGTCGCGCCTGGACAACGGCGTCGTGCCGCTGCGCTGCCGCCCCTTCGAGGTGTGGCCGTACCTGTCGGGCGTCCTGAAGGAGGCCAGCCTCGCCGCGTCGCACCGCGCCGTCGGCTCCGGCAGCCGCCCCCACACCCGTACGGACGTCCACCTGCACCTGGACGTCTCCCCGCCCGAGCTGACCGCCCACGCCGACGTCGAGCGGCTCCACCAGGTGGTGGCGAACCTCGTCGACAACGCCGTGAAGCACTCGCCGCCGCACGGCCGCGTGACGGTACGGGCGCGGCGCGGCTCCTCCCCCGGTTCGCTGGACCTGGAGGTCGTGGACGAGGGACCGGGCATCCCGCCGTCGGAGCGGCACAAGGTCTTCGAGCGGTTCAACCGGGGCAGCGTCCCCGCGCCGCACGGCCCGGGCAGCGACGGCGGCACGGGACTGGGCCTGGCCATCGCCCGCTGGGCGGTCGATCTGCACGGTGGCCGTATCGGTGTGGCCGAATCGGCACGCGGCTGCCGCATCCTCGTCACCCTTCCGGGGATTCCCCGACCGCGCGGTTGACATAGGGTTCGAACCGGAACCGCTCTCCGTCCGTGTACCAGTACGGCGTACCGGCGCGGAGGGGTGCGGAGCCGGTCAGGGGTGCGGACCGCAGGTGGCCGCAGCTCCGCCGGGCGCTGCCCGGTCACCGCGGGTCATCACCGAACCACGCTTGTTTCCCGCCATTTCTTCCCGTGAAACTCGTCGTTCGATGTGATGTGCACGACGATGGCACGCCCGGCCTGCACCTCCCGCCGGGAGAGGCGTAGCCTTGATTCCCGCTGTCCATCACCTTGTGAAGCGGAAGAGGGCGGTTGCCGCCGTGTCGTCTCAGTCCCCCAGTAACTCGAGCATCTCGACCGACCAAGACGGCCAGGGCCAAAACCCTGCGGCCGCCTTCGGCGCCAACGAGTGGCTCGTCGACGAGATCTACCAGCAGTACCTCCAGGACCCGAATTCGGTCGACCGCGCCTGGTGGGACTTCTTCGCCGACTACAAGCCGGGCGCGTCCGGCTCGGCGGACGAACCCGCCGGCGGCTCCCCCGCGGCCTCGGGGGCCGCGGGTACCGTGACGCCGGCCCCGGCCGCGGAGGCGCCCACCGCACAGGCCCCCGCCGCCCCCGCGCAGCCGGCGCCCGCACCCGCGGCGCAGGCCCCCGCGCAACCGGCACAGCCCGCGCCCGCCCCGGCCCCGGCGAAGCCCGCCGCGGCGGCTCCGGCCGCCCCGGCCCCGGCGAAGCCCGCGGCCGCGGCCCCCGCCGCCAAGCCCGCGCCCGCCAAGCCGGCGCCCGCGCAGGCGGCCCCGGCCACGGAGTCCGCGGCGGGTCCGGAGTTCGTGACGCTGCGGGGCCCGGCCGGCGCCGTGGCGAAGAACATGGACGCCTCGCTGGAGATGCCGACCGCCACCTCGGTGCGCGCGGTCCCGGTGAAGCTGCTGTTCGACAACCGCATCGTCATCAACAACCACCTGAAGCGGGCCCGCGGCGGGAAGATCTCCTTCACGCACATCATCGGGTACGCGATGGTGCAGGCCATCAAGGCCATGCCCTCCATGAACTGGTCGTACCAGCTCAAGGACGGCAAGCCCACGCTGGTGAAGCCGGAGCACGTCAACCTCGGCCTCGCCATCGACCTGGTCAAGCCCAACGGCGACCGCCAGCTCGTCGTCGCGGCCATCAAGAAGGCCGAGACGCTCGGCTTCTTCGAGTTCTGGCAGGCGTACGAGGACATCGTCCGGCGCGCCCGCGCCAACAAGCTGACGATGGACGACTTCACCGGCGTCACCGTCTCGCTGACCAACCCGGGCGGCCTCGGCACGGTCCACTCCGTGCCGCGCCTGATGCCCGGACAGTCGGTCATCATGGGCGTCGGCTCGATGGACTACCCGGCCGAGTTCCAGGGCACCTCCCAGGACACCCTGAACAAGCTGGGCATCTCGAAGGTGATGACCCTCACCTCGACGTACGACCACCGGGTCATCCAGGGTGCCGCCTCCGGCGAGTTCCTGCGGATCGTCGCGAGCCTCCTCCTCGGCGACGACGAGTTCTACGACGACGTCTTCAAGTCGCTGCGCATCCCCTACGAGCCGGTCCGCTGGTTCAAGGACATCGACGCCTCGCACGACGACGACGTCACGAAGGCCGCGCGCGTCTTCGAGCTGATCCACTCCTACCGGGTCCGCGGCCACGTCATGGCCGACACCGACCCGCTGGAGTACCGCCAGCGCAAGCACCCCGACCTGGACATCACCGAGCACGGCCTCACCCTGTGGGACCTGGAGCGCGAGTTCGCGGTCGGCGGCTTCGGCGGCAAGTCGATGATGAAGCTGCGCGACATCCTCGGCGTCCTGCGCGACTCGTACTGCCGCACCACCGGCATCGAGTTCATGCACATCCAGGACCCGAAGCAGCGCAAGTGGATCCAGGACCGCGTCGAGCGCCCGCACTCCAAGCCGGAGCGCGAGGAGCAGCTGCGCATCCTGCGCCGGCTGAACGCCGCCGAGGCGTTCGAGACGTTCCTGCAGACCAAGTACGTCGGCCAGAAGCGCTTCAGCCTGGAGGGCGGCGAGTCCGTCATCCCGCTGCTCGACGCGGTGATCGACTCGGCCGCCGAGTCGCGCCTCGACGAGGTCGTCATCGGCATGGCCCACCGCGGCCGGCTGAACGTCCTGGCGAACATCGTCGGCAAGTCGTACGCGCAGATCTTCCGCGAGTTCGAGGGCAACCTCGACCCGAAGTCGATGCACGGCTCCGGCGACGTGAAGTACCACCTGGGCGCCGAGGGGACCTTCACCGGCCTCGACGGCGAGCAGATCAAGGTCAGCCTGGTCGCCAACCCCTCCCACCTGGAGGCCGTCGACCCGGTCCTGGAGGGCGTCGTCCGCGCCAAGCAGGACATCATCGGCAAGGCCGGCACGGACTTCACCGTCCTGCCCATCGCCCTCCACGGCGACGCGGCCTTCGCGGGCCAGGGCGTCGTCGCCGAGACGCTGAACATGTCGCAGCTGCGCGGCTACCGCACCGGCGGCACGGTGCACGTCGTCATCAACAACCAGGTCGGCTTCACCGCCGCGCCGGAGTCGTCGCGTTCCTCCATGTACGCCACCGACGTGGCCCGCATGATCGAGGCGCCGATCTTCCACGTGAACGGCGACGACCCGGAGGCGTGCGTCCGCGTGGCGCGGCTCGCGTTCGAGTTCCGCCAGACGTTCAACAAGGACGTCGTGATCGACCTCATCTGCTACCGCCGCCGCGGGCACAACGAGGGCGACAACCCGCAGTTCACCAACCCGGCGATGGTCTCGCTGATCGACAAGAAGCGCTCGGTGCGCAAGCTGTACACCGAGTCGCTGATCGGCCGCGGCGACATCACCCTGGAGGAGGCGGAGCAGGCGCTCCAGGACTTCCAGGGCCAGCTGGAGAAGGTCTTCACCGAGGTGCGCGAGGCCACCGGGCAGCCCGGTGGCGGCATGGCGGTCGACCCGCAGGCCGGCTTCCCCGCGGAGGGCCTGAACACGGCCGTCTCCCAGGAGGTCGTCAAGCGGATCGCGGAGTCGCAGGTCAACATCCCCGACCACGTCACCGTCCACCCGCGGCTCATGCCGCAGCTCCAGCGCCGCGCGCAGTCGATCTACGACGGCACGATCGACTGGGGCATGGGCGAGACGCTGGCCATCGGCTCGCTGCTGATGGAGGGCACCCCGGTCCGCCTCGCCGGCCAGGACTCCCGCCGCGGCACGTTCGGCCAGCGCCACGCGGTCCTGGTCGACCAGGAGACCAACGAGGACTACACGCCGCTGCTCTACCTCGCGGACGAGCAGGCCCGGTACAACATCTACGACTCGCTGCTCAGCGAGTACGCGGCGATGGGCTTCGAGTACGGCTACTCCCTGGCCCGCCCGGACGCGCTGGTCATGTGGGAGGCGCAGTTCGGCGACTTCGTCAACGGCGCGCAGACCGTCGTCGACGAGTTCATCTCCTCGGCCGAGCAGAAGTGGGGCCAGACCTCCGGCGTCACGCTGCTCCTGCCGCACGGCTACGAGGGCCAGGGCCCGGACCACTCGTCCGCCCGCCCGGAGCGCTTCCTGCAGATGTGCGCGCAGAACAACATGACGGTCGCCATGCCGACGCTGCCGTCGAACTACTTCCACCTCCTGCGGTGGCAGGTGCACAACCCGCACCACAAGCCGCTGGTGGTCTTCACCCCGAAGTCGATGCTGCGCCTGAAGGCCGCCGCGTCGAAGATGGAGGAGTTCACGCAGGGCTCGTTCCGCCCGGTCATCGGTGACGCGTCGGCCGACCCGGCCGCCGTCCGCCGGGTCGTCTTCTGCGCCGGCAAGGTCTACTACGACCTGGAGGCCGAGCGGCAGAAGCGCGGCGCCACGGACACGGCGATCATCCGGCTGGAGCGGCTGTACCCGCTGCCGGGCGCCGAGCTCCAGGCGGAGATCGCCAAGTACTCCAACGCCGAGAAGTACATCTGGGCGCAGGAGGAGCCGGCGAACCAGGGCGCGTGGCCGTTCATCGCGCTGAACCTCATCGACCACCTGGACCTGGCGGTCGGCGCGGACATCCCGCAGGGCGAGCGCCTGCGTCGCATCTCGCGGCCGCACAGCTCGTCCCCGGCGGTCGGCTCGGCCAAGCGCCACCAGGCGGAGCAGATGCAGCTGGTGACCGAGGTCTTCGAGGTCTGACCGGCGGCACCGTACGCACGGCCGGAGGGCCCGGCACCCGTGAGTCACGGGTGCCGGGCCCTCCGGCGCACCCGGCCCTCCGGCCCTCCGGCGCACGGGCCGTCGGCGTAGGGAAAGGGGGACCCCTTCGGTGGGGGCGGTGGGTGCTCCGTCCTAGGGTGGGAGGCAGTGTCGGCCGACCGGCCGAGGGCGAATCAGGAGCACCGTCTTGTACTTCACCGATCGTGGCATCGAGGAGCTGGAGAGCCGGCGTGGCGAGGAGGAGGTCTCCTTCGCCTGGCTCGCCGAGCAGCTGCGGACCTTCGTCGACCTGAACCCCGACTTCGAGGTGCCGGTCGAGCGCCTGGCGACCTGGCTGGCGCGGCTGGACGACGAGGACGACGAGTAGGACGAGCGGGACGGGCGGCTGTCGGTCCGTCCAACGGGACGGGCGGTCAGCCGCCCGGCGGCCGGTGCGGCGGGGCCGGTGCGCCGGCCGCGCGCAGCCGGTCGTACGCGAGCCCCAGCGCGCCATGGAGGGTGAGCAGCGCCCCCGAGCAGGCCAAGCCGGCACTGGGGGCGCGGCGGGCGAGGGCCCAGGCGGTGAGGGGCAGGCCGACGGCCAGCTGGGCCGCCGCGAGGGCGCGGGCGCGCGGGCCGCGCAGCCAGGGGCCGAGCCTGCCGTGCTCGACGGCGTCCAGTTCGGCCCGTACGGCGTCGCGGAGGCCGTGGCCCTCGGCGGTACGACTGTCGGGGCGGGCCCGGGCGGCGGCGCGCAGGCGGGCCGGGGGCTCGCCGGGCCGGACACCGGGCGGGAGCTCCACCCCGAGGCGGGCCAGGACGGCGAGGAGGCCGACCAGGCGGGCCCGGGCGTCGGCGTCCGGGTCGTCGCGGGCGAGGGACTGGAGGTCCTGGACGTCGAGGACCGGGTCGAGGCCGAGGCGTTCGGCGAAGGTGAGCATGGCCTCGTCCTCGCCCGCGGGGGTGCCGTCGGCGAGCCAGGTGTAGTCGACGGGCCTGCGGAAGCCGGAGGCCAGGGCGTAGCCCGCCCGGTCGTCGTCCCACCACAGGGCGACCACCGGCCAGGGCGTGCCCACCGCCAGGGCGGTGGCCCAGCCGGTGGCGACGCGTTCGACGGGTGCCGCGCCGTGGCGCCAGGGTCGCCCCTCGGGGACGACGGCGCTCCAGCCGGGGCCCGCGGGCGTGAGCACCACGCGTTCGCCCAGCAGGTGGGCCGGTGCGGCGACCGCGCCGGTGTCGGCCCGGCAGAGCAGCAGCGCGCCCGTCGTCGTCGCGTCCATGCGCCATACGCTAGGACAATTCGTCCGTTTCCGGCGGCCTTGACGTCCCTCTCCCGCGACCTATCGTGTACCGGTCGGACGCGATATGCCGCGTCCCGGCGGCGTCGGTGAGGGGCCGGTGACGCCCCGTTCGGAAAGGTCCTGCGACATGCCCTCCGTCTTCGCCCACGGCCGTCTGCGGCTCTACCTGCTGAAGCTCCTCGACGAGGCGCCGCGCCACGGCTACGAGGTGATCCGGCTGCTGGAGGAGCGCTTCCAGGGCCTGTACGCGCCGTCGGCGGGCACCGTCTACCCGCGCCTGGCCAAGCTGGAGGCGGAGGGGCTGGTCCGGCACGCCCCGGAGGGCGGCCGGAAGGTCTACTCGATCACCGAGGCGGGCCGCGCCGAACTGGCCGCACGCGGGGGCGAGCTGGCCGACCTGGAGCGGGAGATCCACGCGTCGGTCACCGAGCTCGCCGCCGGGCTCGCGGCGGAGATCCGCAGCGACGTGCGGGGGGCGGCGGGCCGGCTGCGCGACGAACTGCGCGCGGCGGCCGGCGGCGGGGCCCGGGGGGCGGCACCGGGGCCCGGCGGGGACGGGGAGCGGTGGCAGGGTGCCGAGGAGGAGCTGCGGCGGGCCGGGCGGGAGTGGCGGGAGCAGACGCGGCGGGCCCGCGACGAGGCACGGCGCGCCCGCGAGGAGGCGCGGGCCGCGCGCCGCCAGGCGGCGGAGGCGCAGGAGCGGGCCCGTCAGGAGGTGCTGCGCGTCGCCCAGCGGGTGCAGGAGCGCCTCGCGCGGGGCGACTGGCCCGCGGGGGTCCGCGAGGGGCTCACGGAGCTCACGAAGGGCCTGGGCGGCCTCGGCGGCCTCTTCGGCCCGGCGGCGGGACCCGCGCCGACCGACCCGCCGCCCGCCGCGCCGGGGCCGGAGCGCGGACCGGGGGCAGGGCCGGGACGGGAGCGCGACCGGGCGGCGGACGCCGGTACGACGGGGGACCCGGTCCGGGACCTGGAGCGGCTGCTGGACCGCTTCCGCGACGACGTCCGGGACGCGGCCCGCGACCACGGTGTGACGCAGGCGCAGCTGGCCGAGGCCCGCCACCACCTGGCGGCGGCGGCGCACCACGTGACCGCCCTGCTGCGCGGCCCGCACGCGTGACCGGGCGCCCGCGGCGCCCACGCACCACCCTGACAGGCCGGCCTGTCCGGTCCGCCGACCCGGTACGCCCGCCCGACTGGGTCCGGTCGCCCGGCCGGCTCCGGCCGCCCGACTCGACTCGGCCGGCCGACCCACTCAGCCCGGCCGACCCGGCCCGGTCGCCAGGCCGGTCCGGCCGCCCAACCCACTCCGCCCGGGCGACCCGCTCCGGCCGCCCGACTCGGTTCGGCCGCCCGACTCGGTCCGCCTGCCCGTCGACCCGGCCCGGCCCCCGGCCGGCTGGTCCGCCCGGCCGGCTCAGCCGACCCGGTCCGCCCGCCCAGGTCCGCCGACCGACCCGCTCCGGCCGCCCGACCCACTCCGCCCTCCCGACCCGCTCCGGCCGCCGGATCCGCTCCGGCCGGCCGCCCGGCCGGTTGAGCCGACGCGGCCGGCCGGGACGGCCCGGTCAGCTCGCCCGGGCGGTGCCGGGCCCGGCGGGCATCGCCCGTTCCAGCGCGGTGTACGTCGCCCCGTGGTCCGCGAGGACGTCCGCGACGACGCCCGGGCGGGCGGCGAGGGCGAGGAGCAGGTGCCCGTCGCCGATGTGGCGGTCGCCGCGGCCGAGGGCGACGCGCAGCGACCGCTCCAGGACGTCCTTCGCCGACCGGGTGAAGGGCCGGTGGCCGGACCACCGGCGCGCGGGCCTCCGGCCGCCCGCCAGGGCGCCCGCCCCGTGGGTCGCCTCGACCTTCGCGACGATCTCCGTCACGTCGATGCCGAGGCCGGCCAGGGCGTCGGCGTCCGCCCTCGTCAGGCCGCCCCGCCGCCGCGCCTCCGCGAGGGCCGACTCCACCGAGACGCGCCGGCCGGTGACCCCGAGGGCGGCGAGGGCGGTGGCGGACGGGCCGCCCTCCAGGTCGAGCAGGGCGAGCAGCAGGTGCTCCTCGGTGACGGCGTCGGCGTCCGCCCGCTCCGCGTGGGCGGCCGCGCCCTTGACCGCGCTCCGGGCGCTCTTCGTGAACCGTTCGAACATCAACGCCTCCCGTGCTTCTTGTGGACGGCCTGTCGGCTGACGCCCAGCTCGGCCGCGATCTCCTGCCACGACCAGCCCTGGGCGCGGGCGCTGCGGACCTGTACGGCTTCCAGCTGCTCCAGCAGCCGCCGCAGCGCGGCCACGGCCCGCAACCCCACGCGGGGGTCGCGGTCGCCGGCGCGTGCGGCGAGATCGGTTGCTTCGGTCATGCCGTCAACGTATGTTGACGGCACCCTCGCGTCAACCGTAGTTGACGAACGGGGTCAGCGCGCCGCCGGCGAGACGGTGACCGTCACCCGCGCCCCGGGTACCGCGTGCACCCGCACCCGGGCCGACGCGCCCGGCGGCACGGTCCCGGTGCGCGGCCACGCCCGCCCCTCGACGGCCACGCGCCAGCCGTGCGCCGACGCGGGGAGCGAGAGGACCGTGGCGCCGCCGCGCCCGGCGACGTAGGCGAGCCGCTCCGGAGTCCGCGTGACCACCCGGCCCGCCACCGCCTCCGCGTACGGCGCGGCCGTCTGCTCCTTGTTCGTCCGGAAGGCGCCCGACGCGTCGACGGCGCAGTACCCGCCGCCGTAGCACCACACGTACCCGGCCCAGCCGGAGCTGTAGCGGTCCAGGGAGGCGAGCGCGTCGCGGTAGAAGCGGCCCATGTTCGGCAGGGCGTTGTTCAGCGGACCCCACTCCCCCACCACCACCGGCACCCGGTACGTCCTCGGGTACTGCGTCACCGCCGCCTCGTACGCCTCGATCCATCCGGCCGACGGGTCGTAGTCGGCGCCCGCCTCCATCGCCGTGTCGTAGAAGTGCGGGGCGTAGACGACCTTCGGATCCTCGATCCGGCCCAGCCCCGTGGGAACGCCCTCGCCGACGATCGGGGTCGGTTCGACGAAGAGCCAGCTGTCGCCGTCGACGGGGCGGATGGCGTCCGCGAGGCGGTTGTACAGGGGGGTGAGGTGGTCGCGCTCGATCCTGCGGGCGGCCGTCGGCAGGTCCTCCCCCGCGCGCAGCTCGCCCATCGGCTCGTTGATCAGGTCGTAGCCGAGCACCGCCGGGTGCTGCCCCAGGCGACCGGCGAGCACCCGCCACATCGCCGCCTGCGCGCGCCGCAGGTCCTCGTCCTCGTACAGGTGGGTGAAGGCGCGCTGCACGGCCGGTTCGAAGTACTCGGCGAACCAGTCGTCCGGGTGCGGGGTGAAGGGCAGGCCGTCGGTGCGGGTGGCCCACTCCGGGATGCCGCGGTGGCCGAAGGCGGGGCCGAAGACGTCCTGGTGGGCGTCGATCAGGACCCGGACGTCGTACCGGTGCGCCCAGTTGAGGATCCGCTCGATCTTCCGCAGGTACGCCTCGCTGTACCGGCCGCGCCGCGGCTCCAGGTCGTCCCAGAAGACCAGCAGGCGGGCGAAGCCGAAGCCGTGCGCCCGCAGGTCGCGGAAGTGGCGCTCGGTGACGGCCGACAGGGCCGCGTCACCGCGGTGGGTCTTGTCCTCGACGTTCCAGCCGCGCAGGGTCAGGACGCGGCCGCGGTCGTCGGTGAGGGGCGGGATGCCCGTCGGCCGGGCGGTGGACGCGGACGGCGGCGCGGTGTGCGCCGCCGCGGCCGGGCCCGTGGACGCCCCGGCGGCCCGCTGCGGGGCCGGGGGCGGGGCCGCCCGCTGCGGGGCCGGGGCCGGGGCGGCCGCGGCCAGCAGGGCGGTGAGGAGGAGGGCGCTGACGGTGGTTCGCATGGGGACCTCCGGCATGGCGGGGTGGTCGTGCGCGCGATGCCGGAGATCCCATCAGCCGGACTGACGGTCCATCAAGAGGCCGGTCAGGAAACGGGGGTGAGGACGACCTTCCCGAACAGGTCGCCGGACTCCATCTTCGCGAAGCCCTCCCGCGCCCGGTCGAGGGGCAGGACCTCGTCGATCACCGGCCGGACCCCGGTGGCCGCGCAGAAGGACAGCAGGTCCTCCAGCTCGTCCTTCGAGCCCATCGTCGAGCCGACGACCTTCAGCTCCAGGAAGAAGATCCGGGTCAGCTCGGCGTGCGAGGGCCGGTCGCCGCTGGTCGCGCCGGAGATGACGAGCGTGCCGCCCGGCTTCAGCGACTTGACCGAATGCGACCACGTGGCCGCGCCGACCGTCTCGATCACCGCGTCCACGCGCTGCGGCAGCCGGGCGCCCGGCTCGAACGCGTCGACCGCGCCGAGGTCGACGGCCCGCTTGCGCTTGGCCTCGTCACGGCTGGTGGCGAAGACGCGCAGGCCGGCGGCCTTGCCGAGGACGATCGCGGCGGTCGCCACGCCGCCGCCCGCCCCCTGCACGAGGACGGAGTCGCCGGGGCGGACCCCGGCGTTGGTGAAGAGCATGCGGTAGGCGGTGAGCCAGGCCGTGGGGAGACAGGCAGCCTCCTCGAAGCTGAGCTCCTTCGGCTTCGGCAGCACGTTCCAGACGGGCACGGCGACCCGTTCGGCGAACGTGCCCTGGTAGCGCTCGGTCAGGATGGACCGGGGCTCGCGCGGTCCGACACCGTGCCCGGTCTGGCCGATGACGGAGTGGATGACGACCTCGTTGCCGTCCTCGTCGACGCCTGCGGCGTCGCACCCGAGGATCATCGGCAGTTTGTCCTCGGGGAGGCCGACCCCGCGCAGGGACCAGAGGTCGTGGTGGTTGAGGGAGGCGGCCCTGACGGTGACGGTGGTCCAGCCCGGCCGTACCTCGGGCTCGGGGCGGTCGCCCAGCTCCAGGCCGTTGAGGGGCTGATCGCGGTCGATACGTGCGGCATAGGCAGCGAACATGGCCCCGAGACTAGGCGCGGGCCGGTGCGCGGCGGAACCACGCGCCGGTGTGACGCACGTCCCTCCGCACGCCCCCGTGTGCCGGGAGGCCGGGCGGGGGCCGTGCGGAGGGAGTGCCTCCGCGTACCGCCCCCGCCCCTCAGCGGGCCGCCGGCGCTTCCTCAGTCGCGCCGCCACTGGGCGGGCGAGCCCTTGGTGGCCGGGTCCTCGTACGAGCCGGCCCTGCCCCGGTCGACGTGGAACCGGGTCAGCGTGGTGACGGGCGAGGCCGGGTCCCGCCGGTCGGCGATGACCCGCAGGTGGGCGGTGAACCGCTCCGGGGTAGCCTCGTAGACGTCGTAGCCGTAGCGGTTGCCCTCGAAGTACTTCAGGTGCGGGTTGGCGCGCCCCATGACGGGGCCGTTCGTGGCGTTCCAGTCGGCGGAGTACGCCCCCGAGGTCACCGAGTGCGCGGTGAACTCCGTGCCCAGCAGCGGCGATGAGGGGTCGTCGAAGTCGACGCGCACGTCGTCGACGAAGGCCGAGTGCCAGTCCCCCGTGATGACGACGAAGTCCTCCAGACCGCTGCGGTGGACGTGCCCGAGGACCTCCTTCCGCTCGGCGAGGAAGCCGTCCCACTGGTCGGTGAACATGTACGGGCCGCCCGGCCGGGCCCGCAGCTGGCTCAACATGATCGAGTTGGCCCAGACGTGCCAGCCGTCGGGCGCCCGGTCGACCGTGTCCTTGAGCCAGCCCTTCTGCGCGGCCCCGAGGATGGTGCCGTCGGGCAGGTTCTGCGCCGAGCGGTGGGAGCGCAGGTCCAGGACGGTCAGCTCCAGCAGGTCGCCCCAGCGGCGGACGCGGTGGATCTCCGGGTCGGGGAGGGCGGAGGTCGCCGACCGGTCGCGGTGCGGCATGTTCTCGTACCACGCCTGGTAGGCGGCGGCCCGGCGCTGGAGGAAGGGCGCCCCGCCGCCCGTGCCGCTGTAGTCGTTGACGACCTCGTGGTCGTCCCAGGTCAGGAACCACGGGTGGGCGGCGTGCGCGTCCCGCAGGGACGGGTCGCCCTTGTACAGGGCGTGGCGGCGGCGGTAGTCGGCGAGGGTGAGGACGGCCGGCCCCTCGTGGTCGCGCACGTGGTCGCCGCCGACCGGCCCGTGCTCGTAGACGTAGTCGCCGAGGTGCACGACGAAGTCGACGTCCTCGCGGGCGATGCCGCGGTGCGCGGCGTAGTACCCGTCGTGGAACGCCTGGCAGTTGGCCGCGGCGAAGCGGACCCGGGGCACGGGCCCGGCCGGCGCGGTCCGCGTCCGGCCGACGCGGCTGGTGCGGCCGAGGGCGGTGAAGGCGTACCAGTAGGTGCGGCCCGGGGCGAGCCCGCCGACCGGTACGTGGACGCTGTGGCCGAGCGTCGCGGAGGCCGGCGCGGTGCCGCGCGCGACGACCCGGGTCAGCCCCGCGTCCTCGGCGACCGCCCACCCGACCTCGACGACCTCGGGCAGCGGCTGCTCGGCGGCGAGCGGTTCGGGCGCGAGCCGCGTCCACAGCAGCACACCAGTGGGCGTCGGGTCGCCGGAGGCCACGCCGAGGGTGAACGGCGCGGCCTCGTACACGGCGCCCAGCGCCTCCGCCGCCTCCCGGGCCCGCGCGGGCGACAGCCCCGGGCCGAGCGGCCAGACGGTGTGGAGGACGCCCGCGGCGGCCGCGGCCTTCAGCAGGTTCCGTCGGTCGAGGCTCACAGGGCGCTCCCGGTGGCGGTCAGGGTGAGGGCGATCCCGTCGGCGTAGCCGTCGTTGGAGGTGCCGCCGCCGGTGCGGGTGAGGACGAGGAGGAGCCGTGCGCGGCGTGCGCCGGGCGGTACGGCCGCGGCGGCGGTCCGTTCGACCAGTCCGGTACGGCCGCCCCGCTCCCGGGAGGTGACGGGGCCGAGGACGCTGAGCGCGACGGGCGTGCCGGCGGCGTCGCGGAACTCGACGGAGAGCCGGGCGCCGTCCTCCTGGGCCGCGTACCCGCCGAGCCAGGCGCCGAGGGCGTAGCGCACGCGCCCCGCGTCGACGGCGGCGTGCCCGGTGGCGCCGTCGGAGGGCAGGGCGACGTCCTGGAGGAGGACCGTGCGCGGCGCGGTGCCGCCGGTGAAGAAGCGGCTGCCGCGCCGCGGGGGGCCGGGGTCCTCGGCGGTGGGGTAGCCCCCGCCGTGGGCGTACGCGACCAGTGCGGGGGCGCCCTCGACGACCTGCCAGCCCGTCACGGCGCCGACCGGTCGGGGGGTTCCGCCGGGTCCGCTCTCGGCGTCTCCGTTGACGACCAGGTTCACTCGCGCCTCCCGGGGCGGGTAGGGGGTGGGGCGTGCGCATCAGAACACCCGCGAGTGACGGAAGGAAGACCTCCGCATGACCCCCCGGTGCCCCGTCCACGGGCGGCCGGCCGGAGCCGTGCCCGCTCCACACGCGCCCCGCCGACCACGAGCCGTCCCCACCCTCCGCACGCGCCCCGCCGGCCGGCGTCGCCCCCCCCACGCCGGCGGGGGTGGGGCGGGGCCCCCGGCGCACCTCCCCGGGGCCGGTGGCCTCGGGTCCCGGTACGGGAGCCGTACCGGCGCCGCCGGCCCCGGCGGGGGCGCCCCGGCGGGGCCCGCCCCGGCCGGGTGCCGCGTGGCCCCACCGCCACCGGCCGGTGGCGGGCCCCCACGGGCCCCGGCACGCACGAGGGCCGTGCCGCACCCCCGCACGGGATGCGACACGGCCCTCGTCACGCCGTTGCGCCGGCTCAGCGCCGGGCGACCCCCTCCGCACGCGCCGCCGCCGCGACGGCCGCGGTGACCGCCGGGGCGACCCGCTCGTCGAACGGCGACGGGATCACGTAGTCGGCGGCCAGATCGTCCCCGACGACACCGGCCAGCGCCTCGGCCGCCGCGATCTTCATGCCCTCCGTGATGCGGGAGGCCCGCACCTGGAGCGCGCCCGCGAAGATCCCGGGGAAGGCCAGCACGTTGTTGATCTGGTTCGGGAAGTCCGACCGGCCGGTGGCCACGACCGCCGCGTACTTGTGCGCGATCTCGGGGTGGACCTCCGGGTTCGGGTTGGCCATGGCGAACACGAACGACTCCGGCGCCATCGAGGCGACCGCCGGCTCGGGGACCGTACCGCCGGAGACGCCGATGAACACGTCGGCGCCGGCGAGCGCCGACTCCAGCGAGCCGGACAGGCCCGCCTTGTTCGTGAGCTCGGCGAGCTCGCGCTTGACCGGGGTGAGGTCCTCCCGGTCACGGCTGACGACGCCCTTGCGGTCCGCGACCGCCACGTCGCCGATGCCGGCCTCCAGCAGGAACTTCGCGATGGCCACGCCCGCCGCGCCCGCGCCGGAGATGACCGCGCGCAGGTCGCCGAGGCCACGGCCGGTCAGCTTGGCGGCGTTGCGCAGGGCCGCCAGGGTGACGATCGCGGTGCCGTGCTGGTCGTCGTGGAAGACCGGGATGTCGAGGCGCTCCTGGAGCCTGCGCTCGATCTCGAAGCACCGCGGCGCCGAGATGTCCTCCAGGTTGACCCCGCCAAAGGACGGGGCGAGCCGGACCACGGTGTCGATGATCTCGTCGGTGTCGGTCGTGGCGAGCGCGATGGGCACCGCGTCCACGCCGCCGAACTGCTTGAACAGGATGGCCTTGCCCTCCATCACGGGGAGGGAGGCCTCCGGCCCGATGTCGCCGAGGCCCAGGACGGCGGTGCCGTCCGTGACGACGGCGACGACCTGCGACTTCCAGGTGTAGTCGTGCACGAGCTCCGGACGCTCGGCGATGGCGCTGCACACCTTGGCGACGCCGGGGGTGTACGCGAGGGACAGGTCGTCCTTGTCGCGCACGGGGACGGTGGCCTGCACCGCCATCTTCCCGCCCCGGTGGAGGGCGAAAGCCGGATCGAAGGGCTCGTCCGAAGCGTTCTGCGTACCGGTGCCGGTATCGCTGTCGCTACGAGGGTTGACGATCTCCGCTGCCATTGGGATGACCCCTTTAGTCTTCATTGTCTGAGGGTGGCCACTCCTGGTGAGGAGGGGTGGGCTGGCACCGCGTACGTCCCCCGCCCGGGCGGTTGGCCCGCCCCTGCAGGGGATCGGTCGTACGCGCGGGCGCGCCGCACAACGCGCCCTGAGCCCCGGATGAGGGGTGTAAGGATCCTTCTTACCGGACGGAGGGCACCGCCGACGAGTCCGTTTCCCCGCGACACCCCTCACACGGAAAGTGTCCCGGACGGCTGATCGCCGCGTGCGTCCGGGTCCACCCCGGCACCCGGACAGGGGTCCGGTCCGGGGCTCGCGGGACTCCCGCCGGGGGGCCGCATATCCGGCCATTCGCCCAGGGGCGGCGCCACCCCGGTGACATGACTCATAGGAGAATGTCTGGACAAGTCGACTGGGCCCCGGAATGCGGTCGCAATGACGTCCGGATGCCGAGATCCACGGGAGATTTTCCGGCGTGGCGGCATGGATCCCGGAGAAGGTGCGGCCGTCGTGGGCCCGTGTCATGAGCATCGGGGGTCACCCGTTACCCGATTTTGACATGCTGAGGCCCTTGTTACGGGTGGTCCGAATGGCAAGATGCCGTAATCACACGAGGTCGCGACACCCGAAGGTGCGTGCCCGACCCATTGGCATTCCTTTCACCCGCCGGAGGAAACCGACCATGACCGCAAGCACCACCCACCGCTCGACCGCCGCGAAGACCCGGACGCCGCGGACGTCCCGGACCGCCGCGGTCGCTGCGACCGCGGTCGCCGGCGCCATGCTGCTCAGCGCCTGTGGCGACCAGACGCAGAGCGGGACCTCCAGCAACGAGACGAAGGGGTCAGCCGTGGCCTCCGCCCCCCTGGCGGACAAGCTGCCGCAGAGCATCCGCGACAAGGGCGTCATCAAGGTCGGTTCGGACATCGCCTACGCCCCGGTCGAGTTCAAGGACGCGGCCGGCAAGACGGTCGGCATCGACCCGGACCTCGCCGCGGCCATGGGCAAGCAGCTCGGCGTGACGTTCCAGTTCGAGAACGGCACCTTCGACACCCTCATCACGGGCCTGCGGTCCAAGCGGTACGACATCGCGATGTCGGCGATGACGGACACCAAGGCCCGCCAGGAGGGCATCGACTCGGAGACGGGGAAGAAGGTCGGCGAGGGCGTCGACTTCGTCGACTACTTCAACGCGGGCGTCTCCATCTACACCAAGAAGGGCGTCGACAAGGGCATCAAGACCTGGGCCGACCTCTGCGGCAAGAAGATCGTCGTCCAGCGCGGCACCGTCTCGGAGGACCTGGCCAAGGCCGAGTCGAAGAAGTGCGTCGACGGCAAGAAGCCCGCGATCACGATCGAGGCGTTCGACACCGACCAGCAGGCGCAGACCCGTCTGCGCGCGGGTGGCGCCGACGCCGGCTCCTCGGACTTCCCCGTCGCCGCGTACACCGTGAAGACCTCGGGCGGCGGCAAGGACTTCCAGATCGTCGGCGAGCAGGTCGAGGCCGCCCCGTACGGCATCGCGGTCGCCAAGAACAACGCGCAGCTGCGCGACGCGATCAAGGCCGCCATGGACGCGGTCATCGCCAACGGCGAGTACAAGAAGGTCCTCGAGAAGTGGGGCGTGGCCCAGGGCGCCGTCACCGAGGCCAAGATCAACGGCGGTTCCTGATCCCCCGGCCGGCACCGACAGGCCACTGAGAGGCACCACCACTGTGACAACTGACATGAAGAAGAAGGGCCCGGAGGACGACGTCCCGCCCGCCGGTCCCGAGGCGATCAAGGCGGTCCCGGTCCGCCACTACGGCCGGTACGTCAGCGCCGTCGTCGCCCTGGCGGCCTTCGCCGCGATCGTTTTCGCGTTCGCGCAGGGCCAGATCAACTGGGACGCCATCCCGGACTACTTCTTCGACGACCGCATCATCGAGGGCGTCGGCCAGACCCTGCTGCTGACCGTCCTGTCCATGACCATCGGCATCGTCGGCGGCATCCTCCTCGCGGTGATGCGCCTGTCGAGGAACCCGGTGACGTCGTCGATCGCCTGGTTCTACATCTGGTTCTTCCGCGGCACCCCGGTCCTGGTCCAGCTCTTCGTCTGGTTCAACCTGGG
Organism: Streptomyces kanasensis; assembly: GCF_043077165.1. Taxonomy (NCBI): domain Bacteria; kingdom Bacillati; phylum Actinomycetota; class Actinomycetes; order Kitasatosporales; family Streptomycetaceae; genus Streptomyces; species Streptomyces kanasensis. The sequence continues at coordinate 276,013 of NZ_JBIBSF010000004.1, read as the reverse complement.
CCTGGTCTTCGAGTACATCAACCTCGGCCCGTTCTACAAGGACGAGTGGTCCGACTTCATGACGCCGTTCCTCACGGCGCTCCTGGGGCTCGGGCTGAACGAGGCCGCCTACATGGCCGAGATCTGCCGCGCGGGCCTCCTCGCGGTCGACGAGGGCCAGACCGAGGCGGCTCACGCCCTGGGCATGAGCCACAGCAAGACGCTGCGCCGGATCGTGATCCCGCAGGCGATGCGCGTCATCGTGCCCCCGACGGGCAACGAGGTCATCAACATGCTGAAGACGACCTCGCTGGTGGCTGCGGTGCAGTACTACGAACTCCTCCGCAACGCTCAGGACATCGGCCAGTCGTCCGGCGCGCCGGTGGAGATGCTCTTCCTGGCTGCCACCTGGTACCTGATCATGACCTCGATCCTCAGCGTCGGGCAGTACTACCTGGAGAGGTACTACGCGCGCGGCAGCTCCCGCTCGCTGCCGGACACGCCCTGGCAGAAGGTGAAGACGCACCTGATGTCGTTCTCCAGCCGGCAGGGAGGCACCGCATGACCGCCATGGTGAAGGCCGAGGGCGTCCACAAGTCCTACGGCGCCGCGCACATCCTCAAGGGCATCGACCTCGAGGTGGCGCCCGGCGAGGTGTTCTGCCTGATCGGCCCGTCCGGCTCCGGCAAGTCGACCTTCCTGCGGTGCATCAACCACCTGGAAAAGGTCAACGCCGGCCGGCTGTACGTCGACGGCGAGCTGGTCGGCTACCGCCAGAAGGGCGACAAGCTGTACGAGCTCAAGGACAACGAGGTCGCGCTGAAGCGGCGGGACATCGGCATGGTGTTCCAGCGCTTCAACCTCTTCCCCCACATGACGGCCGTCGAGAACGTCATGGAGGCGCCGGTCCAGGTGAAGGGCGAGACCAGGGCGGTGGCGCGCGAGCGGGCGCTGAAGCTGCTGGACCGGGTCGGCCTGGGCGACCGCGCCGGCCACTACCCCTCGCAGCTCTCCGGCGGCCAGCAGCAGCGCGTGGCCATCGCCCGGGCGCTGGCCATGGAGCCGAAGCTGATGCTGTTCGACGAGCCGACGTCGGCGCTCGACCCGGAGCTCGTGGGTGACGTCCTGGACGTCATGCGGGACCTCGCCGAGTCGGGCATGACGATGGTCGTCGTCACGCACGAGATGGGCTTCGCCCGCGAGGTGGGCGACTCGCTCGTCTTCATGGACGGCGGCGTGGTCGTCGAGTCGGGCAGCCCGCGCGACGTGCTCACCAACCCGCAGCACGAGCGGACGCAGGCGTTCCTGTCGAAGGTGCTGTAAAGGGACGACAGCGCGGAAAAGGGGCCGGCCACCGGGTGCGCGATCCGGTGGCCGGCCCCCTTTCGCCCTCCGCCCACACGGCGAGACGGCGCCGCTTTCGCTACCCCACCCAACGGAATCCGTCAAGGCCTCCTGCGGAATTTCCACCCGGCCGCCGGAATTTCCGTAATACTTGACGGGCACCCGCTTTTCACCGGAAAGACCGCGCCGCCCTACCGGTCACTCCGCGAGGACGACATCCGGCCGACCCGTTCCCCTCACGGGGACGATCGTCTGCGGTAATAATCCCTTTCGGACCTTATCCCTTACGCTGGGTCCGTTCGACTCCCCGGACCGCTCTTGTAAGGACGACAAGTGGAACTGGCCTATTACTCGGACTACGCCGTGCAGCTGGTGAACACCGAGGAGCCGGCGCGCGGCAAGGACGCGCTCACTTCCGTCGAGGCCGTGCGCGAGCTGTTCGGCGAGATGACGCAGATGGCGCGGCGCGTCACCGACGCGGACGTCACCCGCTTCCGCTCGGTGCGGGCGCGGCTGCGCGCGGTCTTCACGGCGGCCGACGAGGGCGACCAGGGACGGGCCGTGGACCTGCTGAACTCGCTGCTGCTGGAGTTCCCCGTCAGCCCGCAGATCTCCGGCCACGACCAGCTGGACGACGAGGGCCGGCCGCGCTGGCACATGCACCTCGCCGAGCACCCGTCGAACGCCACCGCCGGGTACGCCGCGATCGCCGCGATGGGGCTCGCCTTCCACCTCACCGAGTTCGGGGCCGACCGGCTCGGCCTGTGCCAGGCGGCCCCGTGCCGCAACGCCTACCTGGACACGTCCACGAACCGCTCCCGCCGGTACTGCTCCGACCGCTGCGCCACCCGCGCCAACGTGGCCGCCTACCGCGCCCGCAAGCGCCTGGAGAGCGAGCGGTCGGCGGGCACCGGCCGCACCGCCGAGACGAGCCACGCCAGCACGACGGCCGCCGAGCGCTGACGCCCCGGGCGGATCCCCCGGTACCGCGCCCGCACCAGGCCCAGCACGAGCGCGGCGGGGACCGCCCCGAACGTCCTGCTGTCCACGGCCTCCGCGTCGGTGTTGTCCCCCAGCACCCACCAGCCGCCGTCCCGCCGCTCGACGAGCCGCTTCACGATCAGCAGGTCCTGCCGGAACGGATGGCGCAGCACGGCCACGGCCCCCGGGCGCGGCGGCGCCCCGTACCGCACCAGCAGCCGGTCGCCGTGGCACAGCGTGGGCACCATGGACGGCCCCGTCACCTCGGCGACCCCGTAGGGGAACAGGGGGCCCCGTCCTCGCTCCGTCATCCGCCTCCACCACCTGCCGTGCATGCCGCGCGGTTCCTCCACGAGTCCCATGATCCCCCTGGACTTTCGTCCTAAGCCCCGGGGGCTGCCCGCGAAAACCGGCCCGTCACCGAGTAATGTCCCACCTTGAGAAGACGATCACGAGGAAGGACAGCAGCATGCTCTCCCGCCTGTTCGCCCCCAAGGTGAAGGTCAGCGCCCACTGCGACCTGCCGTGCGGCGTGTACGACCCCGCCCAGGCCCGCATCGAGGCCGAGTCGGTCAAGGCCGTCCAGGACAAGATGGCCGCGAACGACGACCCGCACTTCCAGGCCCGCGCCACGGTCATCAAGGAGCAGCGCGCCGAGCTGGCGAAGCACCACGTCTCCGTGCTGTGGAGCGACTACTTCAAGCCCCCGCACTTCGAGAAGTACCCGGAGCTGCACCAGCTGGTCAACGACACCCTGAAGGCCCTCTCGGCCGCCAAGGCGTCGACCGACCCGGCGACGGGCCAGAAGGCCCTGGACTACATCGCCCAGATCGACAAGATCTTCTGGGAGACGAAGAAGGCCTGACCCACCCGGTCCGGCCCCGCCGAGCGACGGCTTCTGCCCGCCGGTCGGACGCCCCCGCACCCGGTCCCGCACCGCCCACCCGGCGGCCGCGGGGCCGGGTGCGGCCGTTTCCCGTGGCGGGCGGTGGGCGGCGGGTCGTGGTGGCGGTGGGCGGGCGACATCGGCGGGCGGCGCGTGGCGGCTCACGGCGGCGGTCGTCGGCCCAGGCGCGGGGCCGCGGGTCGTGGTGGCGGCGGGCGGGCGGCCGGATGCGCGCGGCGGCGGTCGTCGGGGTCAACCGGCGCACGGCAGGGGGGTGCCGTGGCGCAGCAGCCAGTGGCGGTACGCGGAGGTGCGCAGGGCCGCCTCGCGGTAGGCGGCGGCGAGTGCGGCGTAGGCCGTGCCGTACGGGGCGGCGCCGTCGTCGCCCGGCCGGTGGTAGAGCAGGAGCCGTACGGCGAGGGGGTCGTCCCGCAGGGGCCGGATCGCCATGTCGTCGCGCGGGCCCGAGGTGGGCTGGCAGGGGGCGACGGCCTCGCCGACGACGATGAGGGACGCGGCCGTGTGGTAGTCGGCGTGCATCAGCGGCGGGTCGATGCCCGCGGCGCCGAGGACGCGGCGCAGTCCGTCCCACTCCCCGTCGACGGTCGGGTCGACCATCCAGCGGTCCTCGGCCAGGTCGGTGATGTCGACGACGGGCGCGGCGGCGGCCGGGTGGTCGCGGGCCATGGAGATGAACTGCGGTTCGCGCTCGACGAGCACGCGCCGCTCCAGCCCGTCCGGCACCTGTAACGGGCAGCCCTCCACCTCGTGGACGAAGGCCACGTCGAGCTGGCCCGCTGCCAGGGCGCGCAACAGGGCGTTGGCGGAGACGTCCATGTGCAGGGTGATGTCCGTGCCGGGCAGCCGCTGCCGCAGCCGCCGCAGCCAGCCGGCGAGGGCCCGGCTGGCGGTGGAGCCGATGCGCAGGCGGGCCCCGTCGGCGCGGGCGGCGGCCGCGCGCGCCTCACTGACGAGCAGGCCCATCTGGGCCACCAGCGGGCGCGCGCGGCTCAGCACGACGCGGCCCAGCGGGGTGGGCCGGCAGCCGGTGCGGCCGCGGGTGAACAGCTCGGCGCCGAGCGCGTGCTCGATGCGGCGCAGCTGGGTGGTGAGGGAGGGCTGGCTCATGCCCAGGGACCTGGCGGCCTTGTGCAGGCTGCCCGTGTCGGCGATGGCGCACAGCGCCCGCAGGTGTCTCACCTCCAGCTCCATGACCCGAGCGTAGGGCGGTCACCGCGCGCCGCACCAGACACCGTGAGCCCGTGAATTTCCCCCAGGCCGAAGGGAGTTGTCGGGGGTGATGCGCCCGTGCTATCGCCCTCTGGCATCATCCGCGGGCTCCCGGGGCTCCCCGACACTTTCGTCCAACCGAACGCGTCCCCCCAACCGTTCAGGACGAGTAGGAGCCCCCCATGAAGCACCCCAGGGCCGTGCTGGCCGCCGCGCTGAGCGTCGCCGCCGCTCTCGCCGCCGTGCCCGCCGCCACCGCCGCGGAGGCGCCCGTCGCCCCGGCCACCGACCGGAGCGCCGCGCACGCCCCGTACGCCGCGTACGCCGGTTCGTCGGAGGAGGCGAAGGCGAACCGCGCCTTCTTCGAAGCGGTCATGGACTCCGTGGCGCGCAAGCGCGCCGCGACGCCCGGCGCGCAGGCCGTGACGGTCGTGTACTCGGCGGCCAACGCCCCGAGCTTCCGCACGCAGATAGCCCGCTCGACGCAGATCTGGAACAGCTCGGTCGTCAACGTGAAGCTGCAGGAGGGCAGCAACCCCGACTTCCGGTACTACGAGGGCAACGACTCGCGCGGCTCGTACGCCAGCACCGACGGGCACGGCCGGGGCTACATCTTCCTCGACTACCGCCAGAACCAGACCTACAACTCCACCCGGGTCACGTCCCACGAGACGGGGCACGTGCTCGGTCTGCCGGACCACTACTCGGGACCGTGCAGCGAGCTGATGTCCGGCGGCGGGCCCGGCCCGTCGTGCCAGAACGCGATCCCGAACGCGCAGGAGCGCTCCCGGGTCGACTCGCTCTGGCGCAACGGTCTGGCCGCCGCCGTCGCCCGCGTGTCCTGACCGACAGCAGGCACCGGCGCCCCGCGGAGCGACCGCGGGGCGCCGGGGCGTTCAGGCCGCCTGGAGGAGGTCGCGCGCGAAGCGCGTGCCGGCGGGCAGCTGCCGCAGGATCCGGTCGAGGGCCTGCTCGAAGTCGCCACCCGTGACGCCGGACTCGTACGCCGCTCCCCCGCAGTGCAGGGTGAGTTGGAGGTCCACCCGCTCGGGTGAGCCGTCGGGCAGCGCCTCACCGAGCGCCAACAGGCAGCTGAGAGTGCCCTGTTGGGTCGCCTGGTCGTGGACGACCGGCAGCGGGAGGTCCCACTCCAGGACGCAGCCCGCCAGCGGCCGACCACCGTCCTCCTGCGCCGCCCGCAGCGCGGCGAAGCCGCCGCCGCCGTACCGCACGCCCCGGACGCGGGTGCTGACGCCCCGACCCTCCGAGGCGATGACGATCGCTTCCGCACCACGCCGGTCCCGGTACCAGCCGGTCCAGACTTCAGTCGACTCCGATGACATGGCGCGGACTGTAGCGGTACGGCCGCCCCCGGCGTGACGCCGGACACCCTCCGGGCCGGAGTTCAGCCGATCTTGGCGCTGTTGCCCGGCTCGTCCCGCGGCGGCGGCCCGTCCGGCGCCCTGTCGGGCGTCCCGTGTGCCTCCGGTGTCCCGGGCGTCCTGCGGGTCCCGCGCTCGGGCGCCTCGCCGAAGCGGGCGCAATCGGGGTTGCCGCACGGGCGGGGGTGCCAGGTGGGGACCCACGCGCCGAGGACCTTGCGTCGCTGTATGTCCGTACCGACAGGCTGTCCGCAGGAGGGACAGGCGGGCTCGGTGGCCCCCGTCTCCTGCGGGCGGCGGACGGTGCGGCGTCCTTCGCTGCCCATGCCTCCAGGGTAGGACGGTTCAGCGCTTCGTGGTGGAGCGGATCGTCCCCGCCGGCTGAGGAACGGCACGGGCCGGACCGGGGACCCCCCGGCCCGGCCCGTGCGGCCCGCCCGCGCTCACCTCAGTACGAGCGCCGGGTGACGAACTCCGCCAGCGACAGCAGCTCACCGGCCGCCGCCACGTCGGGCACCGCGCGCGACAGCTCGTCGACCGCCCGCGCCATCCGGTCGGCTGCCTCCGCCTGGGCCCAGTCCCGCCCGCCGGCCCGCTCGACGGCCCTGGCCGCGCGGGCCACGTGCTCGTCCGTCGGCGCCGGCCGCCGGTACAGCTCGGCCAGCTCCGCGCCCTCCGCCGTGCCGGAGGTGAGGGCGGCGACGACGGGCAGCGACTTCTTGAGGGCGACCAGGTCCGCCCCGGCCGGCTTGCCGGTGTGCCGGGGGTCGCCCCAGATGCCGATCAGGTCGTCGATCAGCTGGAACGCCAGCCCGGCCTGCCGGCCGAACGCGTCCATCGCCGCGACCTGCGCCTCCCCCGCGCCCGCGTACAGGGCGCCGAGCGCGCAGGCGCAGCCGAGCAGCGCACCCGTCTTGGCCTCCGCCATCGCCAGGCACTCGTCCAACGACACGTCGAGCGGGCCGCGCCCCTCGAAGGCGCAGTCCGCCTGCTGGCCCGCGCACAGCTCGACCACGCAGGCGCCGAGCCGGGCCGCCGCGGCCGGCGCGGCCGGGTGCCCCTCGGCGACGAGCGTGCCGAGCGCCAGGGCCTGCAGGGCGTCCCCGGCGACCAGGGCGTCGGGCACGCCGAAGACCGTCCAGGCGGTGGGCCGGTCACGGCGCGTGCGGTCCTCGTCGACGATGTCGTCGTGGAGCAGCGTGAAGTTGTGCACCAGCTCCACGGCGGCGGCCGCCCCCACCGCGACGGCCGGGTCGCCGCCGAGGGCGCGGGTCGCGGCCAGGACGAGGGCCGGGCGGAGCGCCTTGCCGGGGCGGCCGGAGGCGGGTGTCCCGTCGGCGTGCTCCCAGCCGAAGTGGTACATGGCCACCCGCCGCAGGGGGCCGGGCAGCGAGTCCAGGCCGGCGCGCAGCCGGGGGGTGACGGCGGCGTGGGTGCGGTCGAGGAGCGCGACCGCGTCCCGGGCGTCGCCCTCGTCGTGCCGCGTACCGGTCCCGTCCGTCTGGGTCATCGTCACGGTTCTTCCTCCGCTCCCTGGGCCTGCGTCCTCTTCCGGGCAGGGGTACGGGCGGGGGCGCCGGTGCAGGGCGCCCCCGCCCGTACCCGGTCCTCACCTCCAGCGGCTGATTTCGACGTTCTCCAGGACGCCCAGGGCGTCGGGCACCAGGATGGCGGCCGAGTAGTACGCCGTGACCAGGTACGAGATGATCGCCTGTTCGTCGATACCCATGAAGCGCACCGACATACTCGGCTCGATCTCGTCCGGGATGCCGGTCTGGTGCAGACCGATCACGCCCTGGTCCGCCTCCCCGGTGCGCAGGCAGAGGATGGACGTGGTGCGGGCGTCACTGATCGGGATCTTGTTGCAGGGGAAGATGGGCACGCCGCGCCAGGTCGGGATGCGGTGGCCGCCGACGTCGATGCTCTCGGGGACCAGGCCGCGCCGGTTGCACTCGCGGCCGAAGGCGGCGATGGCCTTCGGGTGGGCGAGGAAGAGCTTGCTGCCCCGTCGGCGGGAGAGCAGCTCGTCCATGTCGTCCGGGCCGGGCGCCCCCTCGTGCGGCTGGATCCGCTGGCCGTAGTCGGCGTTGGCGAGCAGGCCGAACTCGCGGTTGTTGATGAGCTCGTGCTCCTGGCGCTCGCGCAGGGCCTCGACCGTCAGCCGCAGCTGCTGCTCGGTCTGGTTCATGGGCTGGTTGTACAGGTCGGCGACGCGCGTGTGGACCTTGAGCACGGTCTGCGCGACGCTCAGCTCGTACTCGCGCGGGGCCGGGTCGTAGTCGACGTAGGTGTGCGGGATGACCGGCTCGCCACTGTGGCCCGAGGAGAGGTCGATCGCCTTCTCGCCGTACCGGTTGGTCCGCTGGTGCGGGATGGACGCCATGCCCGCCAGGTGGGCGGAGAGGGACCCGGCGCGCTCGGCGAGGTTGAGCACGTCGGCGCGGGTCAGCTCCAGCAGCACGCAGGCCGTGGCGGCCCGGTGGGTGTACTCCCAGGCGCACTCGCCGTCGAGCAGGGCGCCGTCGCCGAAGTACGCGCCGTCGGCCAGGACGTCGACGACGGCCTCGTCGCCGTAGGGGCCGGTGCCGACCTTCTCGACCCTGCCGTGGGCGAGGAGGAAGACCCGGTCCGCGGCCGAGCCGGCCTCGACGATGACGTCACCGGGGGCGACGTCGCGCTGCGAGCAGCGCGTGGCGAGCTCCCGCAGGGCGTCCTGGTCGTCGTACCCGCGCAGGGGTGGCAGCTCGCACAGCTCGGCCGGGATCACCTCGACGCGCTCGCCGGTCTGCACGAAGGTGACGCGCCCGTCACCCACGGCGTACGTGAGCCTCCGGTTCACCCGGTACGCGCCGCCCTGGACCTGCACCCACGGGAGCATCTTCAGGACCCACCGGGAGGTGATCTCCTGCATCTGGGGTGCTGACTTGGTGGTGGTGGCCAGGTTCCGCGCCGCCGCGGTGCCGAGGCTCTGCTGCGGAGGCACGTGCTCCGCCCGGACCTCGTCGCCGACCGAACCAACCGAACCAACCGACATGGACGTCCCTCTCGATCTTTCTGAACGGACCTGCGGCAGAAGCCTTTCAGCACGTGGCGTACGCGCGCCATTACACAAATGAGTGGGACTGGATGAAGATATCGCTGGGCAGCTAGAGATCGTTTTCGATTCGGCGGCGGTGACGATGGCGCCCGGAGCGGCACGGAGCGACCGGCTCCGGGCCGCCGCGCCCGTACGGCGACCCCGCCGGTCGCGACCCCACCCCGTACTGCCGATGCCGCCGCCGCGCGACCCCCCGTGCGCCGCCCCGCGACCCCGGCCGCGCCCGTACCGGGGGACCGGCCCGGGGGCCGGACCGAGCCGGGCCGCACAATGGGCGGGTGACGTCCCGCGACCCCGCCGCCGCCCTGGAGCCGCGGCTGCCCTCCCCGCTGCTGCCGGTCGACGACGACCGGTTCACCCGGCGCGGCCTGCGGCTGCTGCTGAAGCGGGACGACCTCATCCACCCGGACCTGGTGGGCAACAAGTGGCGCAAGCTGGCCCCGAACCTGGCGGGGGCGGCCGGGCGCCCCGTGCTGACCTTCGGCGGCGCCTACTCCAACCACCTGCGCGCCACCGCGGCCGCCGGACGACTGCTCGGCTTCCCGACGGTCGGCGTCGTCCGGGGAGACGAGCTGGCCGGCCGGCCCCTGAACCCGTCGCTGGAGCGGTGCGCGGCGGACGGGATGCGCCTGGTCTTCGTCGACCGGGCGACGTACCGCGCGAAGGACGACCCGGCGGTCCTGGCGGGGCTGCTGCACGGTGCGCCCGAGGGCACGGTGGTCGTCCCGGAGGGCGGCAGCAACGCGGCGGCGGTGCGCGGCTGCGTGGGGCTGGGCCGGGAGCTGCGCGGCCGGGCGGACGTCGTGGCGGTGGCGTGCGGTACGGGCGGCACCCTGGCCGGGCTGGCGGCGGGCCTCGGGCCGGAACAGCGCGCGCTGGGGATTCCGGTACTGCGGGGCGGTTTCCTGGGCGGGGCGGTCCGGGCCCTGCAGAAGCGGGCCTTCGGCGGACCGGCCGGCCGATGGGACACGGACGACCGCTTCCACTTCGGCGGGTACGCCCGGAGCGGTCCGGCGCTGGAGGAGTTCGCCGAGGACTTCGGGGCGCGGCACGGGCTGGCCGTGGAACGCGTGTACGTCGCCAAGATGCTGTACGCGCTGGCGACCCTGGCCGAGGAGGGCGCCTTCACGCCGGGGACGACCGTGGCCGCGGTGGTGACCGGCCGCCCGGAACCGGCCGCGGGCGGTCCCGGCTGAGAACGGGACGGTTCGACACCCCGGCGCCTGGGTACGTCAACCCTCCGCCGGATTCTCCGGATTGGTCGCCGCAGAGCACTAGCCACTGTCCGTACTCATGTGCTTACCATGAGTGACAGCCGTCGGACCCGGGGGCCCCGGCGACACGGCACCATGGATCGCGATAGCGTCACCGCGACTACGCACTCCTGCGTACCGCACGGTTCCGGGGGGATCTCAGACCCCCCGGTCCCCGAACGAGTTTGTGCCACCTTGGAGGTGAGGGTGTCCCAGATCGCAGGCGAGCCCGGGACCCAGGACTTCGTGGAAGTCCGGCTGCCCGCTGCGGGTGCCTACCTGTCCGTGTTGCGTACGGCCACGGCCGGCCTCGCGGCGCGCTTGGACTTCACCCTCGACGAGATCGAGGACCTGCGCATCGCGGTCGACGAGGCCTGCGCGATCCTGCTGCAACAGGCCGTGGCCGGCTCGGTCCTCAGCTGCGTCTTCCGGTTGATCGACGACTCCCTGGAGGTCACGGTGTCGGCGCCCACGACCGACGGCCGCGCGCCGGAGCGGGACACCTTCGCCTGGACGGTGCTGTCCGCCCTGGCGGGCAAGGTGGACTCCTCGGTGGCGGACGACCGTACGGTCTCGATCAGCCTGTACAAACAGCGCGGCGCGGGACCCGGGCCGGCGTGAGGGACGGGGACGGTCCGGTGCGGAACGAGGAGCGCGGCCCCCGGGCCTTCAGCGCGGCGGAGGGCATCGAGGGCATCCCGGAACAGCAGGCGCGGCCGCACCCGGTGGACGGTCTGGTGGAGGCGCCGGAGCAGGCGCGGACAGAGCGGGCGGCCAAGATGAGCGAACACGGGCACGAGCGGCGGAACAGGACCCAGCACGACCCCCAGGACCGCAGTGGCGCGAAGGCGATGTTCGTCCGCCTGCGCGACCTGCCGGACGGCTCCCCGGAGCGGGCGGAGCTGCGCAACCAACTCGTCCGCATGCACCTGCCGCTGGTCGAGCACCTGGCCCGCCGCTTCCGCAACCGCGGCGAGCCGCTGGACGACCTGACGCAGGTCGCGACCATCGGCCTGATCAAGTCGGTGGACCGCTTCGACCCGGAGCGGGGCGTCGAGTTCTCGACGTACGCGACGCCGACGGTCGTGGGCGAGATCAAGCGGCACTTCCGCGACAAGGGGTGGGCGGTCCGGGTGCCGCGCCGCCTCCAGGAGCTGCGCCTGTCCCTCACCACGGCGACGGCGGAGCTGTCCCAGCTGCACGGGCGCTCCCCCACGGTGCACGAGCTGGCCGAGAAGCTCGGCATCTCCGAGGAGGAGGTCCTGGAGGGGCTGGAGTCCGCCAACGCCTACTCCACGCTCTCGCTGGACGTGCCCGACACGGACGACGAGTCGCCCGCCGTCGCGGACACGCTGGGCGCGGAGGACGAGGCGCTGGAGGGCGTCGAGTACCGCGAGTCACTGAAGCCGCTGCTGGAGGACCTGCCTCCGCGCGAGAAGCGGATCCTGCTGCTGCGGTTCTTCGGGAACATGACCCAGTCGCAGATCGCGCAGGAGGTCGGCATCTCGCAGATGCACGTCTCCCGGCTGCTGGCCCGGACGCTGGCACAGCTGCGCGAGAAGCTGCTGGTCGAGGAGTAGGGCCCGGCCGGGGGGCGGCACGCCCCGCCCGGGGCGTCGACCCCGACCGGGGCGTGGCGCCCCGGCCCGAGGGCAGGCGCCGCGCCCGGTCCGAGGGGTGGCACTCCGCCCGGAGGGAACGTCCGCTGTCCGGTCCGAGGAGGCCCCGTCCGCCCCGCCGTGCTCCGCGCGCGGTGGACCGCCGGGCGGCGGACCCGGGGGGTTGTGGACGGGACCCGACGCGCGGGCCCCGGGGTGCGTGCGCGCCGGAGCGCTCAGGCGCCGCCGCGGCCGATGCCGAGGGCCTGGGTGGTCGCGGGGTGGACGAGGCAGACCAGCCCCGTGACCGCCGCGGCGGCCAGGGCGATGCCCGCCGGGATCGCCGCGCCGGTCGCCGTGAGCAGGGTGTACGCGACGGGCAGCGCCATGATCTGCGTGACGATCGCCGGTCCCCGGCTCCAGCTGCGGCAGCGCAGCAGACCCCGCGCGGCGAGCAGCGGGATGAGGCCCAGGGCGACGAGGGTCGCCCCGCCGGTGAGGGCCTGGGTGACGCCGTCGGGCCTGCCGGTCAGGGTGTTCACGAGGACGTAGACGCCCCCGGCGAAGAGGGCCAGCGCCTCCAGGCCGGCCACCGCGGCGGCGGCCGTCACGCGGGTGGGACGGGTCCGGGGGGCGGGGTGCTGTTCGCTGCTGCTCACCCCAGCAGGGTAGCCGCCCGCTCCCGGCCCCCCTGGGCGCGGTACCGCGCGGTAGGTAACCTGGCGGGCATGCGCGCACTCCTCGTGGTCAACCCGGCAGCCACCACCACGAGTGCCCGCACCCGTGACGTACTGATCCACGCCCTGGCCAGCGAGATGAAGCTGGACGCGGTGACGACGGAGTACCGGGGGCACGCCCGTGACCTCGCCCGGCGGGCGGCCGACTCCGACGACGTCGACCTGGTCGTGGCGCTCGGCGGCGACGGTACCGTCAACGAGGTCGTCAACGGTCTGCTGCACCGGGGACCGGACCCCGACCGGCTGCCGCGGCTCGCGGTGGTGCCGGGCGGCTCCACGAACGTCTTCGCCCGCGCGCTGGGCCTGCCCAACGACGCCGTCGAGGCGACCGGCGCCATCCTGGACGCGCTGACCGGGCGGCGCAGCCGCACGGTCGGCCTCGGACTGGCGGCCGGCACGCCCGGTACGGAGGACGAGGCGGTCCCGCCCCGCTGGTTCACCTTCTGTGCGGGCTTCGGCTTCGACGCGGGGGTGGTCGGCCGCGTCGAGCAGCAGCGGGAGCGGGGCAAGCGGTCGACGCACGCGCTGTACCTGCGGCAGGTGGTCCGCCAGCTGCTGGGCGACCCGCACCGCCGGCACGGCACGATCACGCTGGAGCGGCCGGGGCACGACCCGGTCCGGGACCTCGTGCTGTCGATAGTCTGCAACACCTCGCCGTGGACGTACCTGGGCAACCGGCCGGTGTACGCCTCGCCCGAGGCGTCCTTCGACACCGCGCTCGACGTGCTCGCCCTGAGCCGGTTGTCGACGCCCGCCGTCGCCCGGTACGCCACCCAGCTGCTGACCTCGACCCCGGAACGCGGTCCGCACGGCAAGGACGCGGTGACCTTGCACGACCAGACGGACTTCGCCTTGCATTCGAAGGTGCCGCTCCCCTTCCAGATGGACGGAGACCACCTGGGGCTCCGCACGAGCGTGACGTTCACAGGCGTTCGCCGAGCACTGGGTGTGATTGTGTGAGTGGAAGGGCCCTTGGCCCTTTATCTCGAACGTATGGGCTGGGGTCCACCCCATGGAAGTACGGCTGTGACCTAGCCGACACCGAGGAATCAAAAAAAACTTTCCGGAAGGGGTTGTATCCGCCGCTGAGGTTTGCGAGTCTCTACGTGGCGATCGGGACGGCCCGCAACACCGGCCTCCACTGAAAGCCAGAACCCCTCCTCAGTCCAGGACCACACCAGTTCGTCTGGCCGTCGGCCCTTCCCTTGCGGGGGGATTCGTGAAAGCGTTCACATTCACAAGCAACTTGCATGCAACACCAAGGAGAGGTAGCAGCCATGGACTGGCGTCACAACGCCGTTTGTCGTGAGGAAGACCCCGAGCTGTTCTTCCCCATCGGCAACACCGGTCCTGCGCTGCTGCAGATCGAGGAAGCCAAGGCCGTCTGCCGACGCTGCCCCGTGATGGAGCAGTGCCTGCAGTGGGCGCTCGAGTCCGGTCAGGACTCCGGCGTCTGGGGTGGCCTCAGCGAGGACGAGCGCCGCGCGATGAAGCGCCGCGCCGCCCGTAACCGGGCGCGCAACGCCAGCGCCTGAGCACCGCCACCGCGCCTCCCGAGTAGCAGCGCGCAGCAGTAACCCACAGCGTTCGAGCCCCGGACCGTGCCGACACGGACCGGGGCTCGCTGCTGTACCCGCACACCACGCGCGCACCGCGCGCGTGCCGGGTGCACGCCGCCGGCTGCCGGCCGCGGCGGCGGCCGGGGACGGACGGGGGCCGACGGCGGGGGCCGGCGACGGAGGGACGGGGCCGACGGGGGTCGGGCGCGGGCCCTGCCGGCGCTACTTCTGGGCGCGCACCGGGACGTCCAGCACGACGCGCGTCCCGCGCTCGGGGGCCGGGCGCATGTCGAACGTACCGCCCAACTCCCCCTCCACCAGGGTGCGGACGATCTGGAGTCCGAGGTTCCCGGTGCGCTGCGGGTCGAAGCCGGGCGGCAGACCGCGGCCGTCGTCCTGGACGGTGATGAGCAGCCGCGCGTCGCCGACCCGTCCGTCGCCGCGGACCGCCGCCACCTCGACGGTGCCGTGCTCGCCGGGGGCGAAGGCGTGCTCCAGGGCGTTCTGGAGGACCTCGGTCAGCACCATGGACAGGGGCGTGGCGACCTCGGCGTCGAGCACGCCGAAGCGGCCGTTGCGCCGGCAGACGACCCCGCCCGGGGAGATCTCGGCGACCATCGAGATGACGCGGTCGGCGATGTCGTCGAACTCGACGCGCTCGTCGAGGTTCTGGGAGAGCGTCTCGTGGACGATGGCGATCGAGCCGACCCGCCGCACCGCCTCGTTCAGCGCCTCCCTCCCCCGGTCGGAGTCCATCCGGCGGGCCTGGAGGCGCAGCAGGGCGGCGACCGTCTGGAGGTTGTTCTTCACCCGGTGGTGGATCTCCCGGATGGTCGCGTCCTTGGTGATCAACTCCCGCTCGCGGCGCCGGAGTTCGGTGACGTCCCGGAGGAGGACGAGCGAGCCGATCCGGATGCCCTTGGGCTTGAGGGGGATGGCCCGCAGCTGGATCACCCCGCCGTTGCCCTCGACCTCCGCCTCGCGCGGGGCGTAGCCGCTGGCCAGTTTGACCAGCGCCTCGTCGACGGGGCCGCGGGAGGGCGCGAGTTCGGCGGTGATCTGGCCGAGGTGCTGGCCGACGAGGTCGGCGGCCAGACCCAGCCGGTGGTAGGCGGAGAGGGCGTTCGGCGAGGCGTACTGGACGACGCCTTCCGCGTCGAGCCGGATCAGGCCGTCACCGGCGCGCGGCGAGGCGTCCATGTCGACCTGCTGCTCCGCGAAGGGGAAGCTGCCCGCGGCGATCATCTGGGCGAGGTCGGAGGCGGACTGGAGGTAGGTGAGCTCCAGCCGGGAGGGCGTCCGGACGGTGAGCAGGTTGGTGTTGCGGGCGATCACGCCGAGGACGCGGCCCGCCCGGCGCACGGGGATCGACTCGACGCGTACGGGGACCTCCTCCCGCCACTCCGGGTCGCCCTCGCGCACGATCCGGCCCTCGTCGAGGGCCGCGTCGAGCAGCGGCCGGCGGCCCCGGGGGACGAGGTGGCCGACCATGTCGTCCTGGTAGGAGGTGGGCCCGGTGTTGGGGCGCATCTGCGCGACCGAGACGTACCGGGTCCCGTCCCGGGTCGGCACCCACAGCACGAGGTCGGCGAAGGACAGGTCGGAGAGCAGCTGCCACTCCGAGACCAGCAGGTGGAGCCACTCGAGGTCGGACTCCCCGAGGGCGGTGTGCTGGCGGACGAGGTCGTTCATGGACGGCACATCCGCGAGCGTACCCGGGGCCCGAACCTGGTGCTTTGCCCGTCCGTGGGGGAGGATGGGCCGGGAAAGTCCGCGCATGTGGATGGACAGCCCCAAATGGTCTAGTCCACAATGACGACATGAAGACCTCCACCCTCCCCGCACAGGAGGGTGGACCGGGGAACCGGCGCTCTCTGCCCTGACTGCGCCGGGGCCCCACCCGCGGCCGCGGGACCGCACACCCGCCGGCCGCTGCTACTCCGGGCTGCGGTGCCGGACGGGTTGAGGGTCCCGTCGCGGCGCCGCGGCCCGCGGGTGTTTCCGGGGGCTTCGCGGATCCACGGGTCAGGGCACCTCCGCCGCGCACTCGGGCCACGCCCGCATGGCCGCCTCCGCCACCGCCTCCAGCTCCTCCCGCGTCGCCCCGTCGCGCGCCTGCTGCGACATGCCCTGGAGCACGGCCCCACTGAAGCGGGCGAGCGCGCGGGCGTCCGTGCCCGCCGGGAGCAGGCCCGCGGCGACGTCCGCGCGGATGCGCGCCTCCATGCCGGCGAGGTTGGCGTTGCGCCGGTCGCGCAGGGA
The DNA here is from genome assembly GCF_043077165.1 of Streptomyces kanasensis. Taxonomy (NCBI): domain Bacteria; kingdom Bacillati; phylum Actinomycetota; class Actinomycetes; order Kitasatosporales; family Streptomycetaceae; genus Streptomyces; species Streptomyces kanasensis. The sequence continues at coordinate 259,705 of NZ_JBIBSF010000004.1, read as the reverse complement.
GTCCGCCACGTCCGGGGTGGCGCAGTTGGCCGCGGCGGAGATCACCAGGCAGCCGCGCGGGTGCTCCGGGTCCGTGAACTCCGTCGCCGCCTCGCGCAGCATCCGCCCTATCCCGGCGCGGGCGGTGGGCTCGGCGTCGAGGGCGCGGGCCGCGTAGGAGCCGTGGGAGCGGACGTACTCGGTCACGACCTCCTCGAAGAGGGCTCTCTTGTCGCCGAAGGCGGCGTACAGGCTCGGCGCGCCGATGCCCATCGCCCGCGTCAGCTCGGCGACCGAGGTCGTCTCGTACCCGTGCTCCCAGAAGGCCATGGTGGCCCGCTCCAGGGCCGTGGCCCGGTCGAAGGAGCGGGGCCGGCCGCGCTGCGTCGTCGCCATGCCGCCATTTTATAGCGCGCACTAGGGAATGCTGCTACGGTTCTTTCTGTAACGCTCACTAGGGAAAGAGGGGGGCGTCCCATGGGCACGCTCACGGGCAGGACGGTATTGGTCACGGGCGGTAGCCGGGGCATCGGGCGGGCGGTCGCGGAGCGCCTCGGGCGCGACGGCGCACGGGTCGCGGTGCACTACGGGGTCAACGAGACCGCCGCCAAGGAGACCGTCACGGCGATCGAGGCGGCCGGTGGATCCGCCTTCGCGATCGGCCAGGAGCTGGGCGTGCCGGGGGACGCCGAGGGCCTGTGGGCTGCGTTCGACCGGCACGCGGACGGGCTGGACATCCTCGTGAACAACGCGGGCATCGCGGCGCCGGCCGTCTTCGGGGAGGTCGAGGAGGCGGCGTACGACAAGCTCTTCGCGGTGAACACCAAGGCGCCGTTCTTCGTGACGCAGGCCGGACTCGGCCGGCTGCGCGACGGCGGCCGCGTGGTCAACGTCTCGACGGGTCTGTCGCGGGCGGCGCTGATGCCGGAGCACATCGCGTACGCGATGAGCAAGGGCGCGCTGGACCTGTTCACGTCGTACCTTTCGAAGGCCCTCGGCCCGCGGGGCATCACCGTCAACACCGTGGCCCCCGGCATCGTCGACACGGACATCAACGCCGGCTGGCTGCGGGAGAGCGACGAAGCGTGGGCCGGTGCGGCGGCCATCTCCGCCTTGGGCCGGGTGGGCCGACCGTCGGACATAGCCGACGTGGTGGCGTTCCTGGCGTCGGACGACGCGCGGGCGGTCACGGGCCACTGGATCGACGCGACGAACGGCTCCCTGCCGTAGGGGCGCTCCGTCGCACTCGGCGGGGTGACGGGGTGGCGGGACGGCGGCTTGGCGGATGGCCCGCTCGACGCGGAGGCGGCTCGGCGGATGGCCCGCTCGACGCGGAGGCGGCCCGGCGGATGGCCCGCTCGACGCGGAGGCGGCCCGGCGCCATGGGGGACGGCGCCATGGGGGACGGCGGCTCGGTGGCCGGCGGGTGGTGGCGTGGTGGTGAGTCGGGCGCTCGCCGGCGGTGGCCGGGATCAGCGCGTCTCGGTGACCTTCGCGAGGGCCCTCGGCGCGTCCGGGTCCTGGCCGCGCGCGATGGTCACCTCGTAGGCGAGCTGCTGCAGCGGCAGGATCTCCAGGACCGGCTGGAGCTCCTCCGGCACACCGTCGACCGGCAGGACGAAGCCCGCCGACGCCGCCTCCACCTGCGCCCGCGGACCCACGACGAACAGGTCGGCGCCCCGGCCGCGCAGCCGGTCGAGCACGGGCTGGAGCGCCTCGCCGCCGCGCCCCTCGGTGACCACCGCGATGACCGGTGAGACGTTGTCGACCATGGCCAGCGGCCCGTGCAGCAGGTCGGCCCCGGAGTAGGCGAGCGCCGGGACGTAGCTGGTCTCCATCAGCTTCAGGGCGGCCTCGCGGGCCGTCGGGTAGCCGTACCCACGGGAGGTGAGCACCATCCGCTCGGCGAAGCGGTAGCGCGCGGCGAGGGTGCGCACCTCGTCGCGGCGGGCCAGGATCCGCTCGGCGAGGTCGGGCAGGGCGTGCGCGGCGGCGCCGTCGCCGCCGCGCAGCCCCTCCACGAGGAGGTACAGGGTGAGCAGCGAGGCGGTGTACGTCTTCGTCGCGGGCAGCGCCCGCTCGGGGCCCGCCAGGACGTCGAGGTGGTACTCGGACACGGCGGACAGCGGTGAGTCCGGGTTGTTGGTCACGGCGAGCGTGACCGCGCCGGCCTCCCGGGCCGCCCGGGTGGAGGCCACCAGGTCGGGCGAGCCGCCGGACTGGCTGACGGTGATCACCAGTACGTCGGTCAGGTCGGGGCGGGCGCCGTAGGCCGTGGTGGTCGACATGGAGGTGAGACCGCAGGGCACGCCGAGGCGGATCTCCAGCAGGTACTTGGCGTACAGCGCGGCGTTGTCGGAAGTGCCGCGTCCGGTCAGCAGCACGAAGCGGCACCCGCGCGCCGCGATGGCCCGCGCGACGGCGTGGACCTCCGGCGCGCCACGCTCCAGGATCCGGCGGAGCACGGCGGGCTGCTCCGCCATCTCCCCCGCCATGATCCGGCCGGGCTCGTCACTCATGGCACCAGTCGACCAGGGTTCGCGCCGGGCCGCCAGCGGTGGGCGGACGTCGGGACGCGTGGCCGCCGGCAGTGGAGGGTGTGGGTAGGTCGGGGGTGTTCCGGGCCATGGGACGGCGGGGGCGATTCTGCTAGATTGGTCTATACCACCTTGAGGTATGTGACCCTTTCCCCTCCTCCCAGATCGGCAGGCCCAGCGTGGAAGTTGTCATCGTCCAGGACGCCCAGGCAGGCGGCGAGCTCATCGCGGAGGGCATCGCCGACCTCCTGCGCCGCAAGCCCGACGCTCTGCTCGGCGTGGCCACGGGCTCGACGCCGCTGCCCATCTACGACGCGCTGACCGCGAAGGTCCGCTCGGGCGCCGTGGACGTCTCCCGCGCGCGGATCGCCCAGCTCGACGAGTACGTCGGGCTGCCCGCCGGGCACCCGGAGTCGTACCGCTCCACCGTGCTGCGCCAGGTGGTCGAGCCGCTCGGACTGGACGCGGACGCCTTCATGGGCCCCGACGGCTCCGCCGAGGACGTGCAGGCGGCCTGCGAGGCGTACGACCGGGCGCTCGCCGAGGCCGGCGGGGTCGACCTCCAGATCCTGGGCATCGGCACCGACGGCCACATCGGCTTCAACGAGCCGTGCTCGTCGCTCGCCTCGCGCACCCGGATCAAGACGCTCACCGAGCAGACCCGGATCGACAACGCCCGGTTCTTCGAGGGCGACATCGACCAGGTGCCGCACCACGTCATCACCCAGGGCATCGGCACCATCCTGGAGGCCCGCCACCTGGTCCTGCTCGCCACCGGCGAGGGCAAGGCCGAGGCGGTCGCCCAGACCGTCGAGGGCCCGGTCGCCGCGCTCGTCCCGGCGTCCGCGCTCCAGCTCCACCCGCACGCCACGGTCGTCGTCGACGAGGCCGCCGCGTCCCGGCTGAAGCTCGCGGACTACTTCCGTCACACCTACGCCAACAAGCCGGCCTGGCAGGGTCTGTGAGCCGCCTGTGACCCGGTGGCCCCGGGGGCATGACGGAGGGGCCGGGGGCCCCCCCGGGGCCCCCCCCCCCCCCCCCCGCGCGGCCCCCCCCCGCCCCCCCACCCCCCCCCCCCGCCCCCCCACCCCCCCCCCCCCCCCCGCGGGCGCCGGGGGCCCCCCCCCG
>NZ_JBIBSF010000004.1:0-256053 GCF_043077165.1 Streptomyces kanasensis | reverse complement strand
ACCGCGCGGTCTAGTTCGCACCCACCCCCCCAAACCCGCGGGCCGGGGAGGGTCTTTGAGCCGCCTGTCACCGGGGGCCCCGGGGGCCTGGGGGGGGGGGGGGCCCCCCGGGGGGGGCCCGGCCCCTCCGTCACGTGCGCTACGCGCCCGCGACGACCTCCGCCGCCGCGATGCCGCAGACCCGCGCCGCACCGTGCGTCGCGATGTGCAGCGCCCCGCGCGGCGGAGCCTGGTTCAGGCCCATCTCCACCACGATCGTGTCGGGGCGGGCCGCGAGCAGCCCGTCCAACGCCTCCCTCATCCAGGCGTGACGGTGCGCGTCGCGCACGACGGCCACGATCCGGCGCTCCCCCGCCGCCCGCAGCACGTCCGCGGCGCCGGTCCCGGCTCCGTAGGTCCCCGTCCGGGTGCCCGGCAGGAGCCGCTCCAGCTCGACGCCGACGCCCCAGGGGGTCTCGTCGCCGACGGCGATGTTCGCCTCCGGCGCGTAGGACGCCACGTGGACCGGGCCCGCGGGCGGCTCGTACGGCGCCGCTCCGGGCGTGACGCGCAGGGCGCGGCGCGCCGCCACCAGGCCGATGTCGGTGCCGGGCGCGGTCCCCTCCTGCACAGCCGCGCCCGGCTCCGTTCCGGTCCCCCCGGCCCGGTGCGCCCGGGTCCAGGACGCCAGGGCGCGTACCCGCGCCGCCGCGTCGGCCAGCCGCTCCTCGGGCAGTTCGCCGCTCCGTACCGCCGCCACCAGCGCGTCGCGCAGGCTCAGGACGGTCCCCTCGTCCGCGAGGCCGCCGCCGACGCAGATGGCGTCGGCGCCCGCCGCGACGGCGAGCACGGAGCCTCGCTCGATCCCGTAGGTCGACGCGATGGCCTGCATCTCCATGCCGTCGGTGACGATCAGGCCCTCGAAGCCCAGCTCCCGTCGCAGCAGTCCGGTGAGGATCCGCGGGCTCAGGGTGGCGGGGCGGTCGGGGTCGAGCGCGGGCAGCAGGATATGCGCGCTCATCACCGATTTGGAACCCGCCGCGATGGCCGCGCGGAAGGGGACCAGCTCACGGGCGTGCAGTGTGTCCGGATCCACATCGATGCGGGGCATCGCGAGGTGCGAGTCGACGTTCGTGTCGCCGTGCCCGGGGAAGTGCTTGGTGCACGCGGCGACGCCGGCGGCCTGCATGCCCTCGATGTAGGCGACGGTGTGGCGGGAGGCGAGCTCCGGGTCGGCGCCGAAGGAACGCACGCCGATGACCGGGTTGTTCGGGTCGGAGTTGACGTCGGCGGACGGCGCCCAGTTGAAGTCCACTCCGCAGGCCGCCAGTCGGCGGCCCAGCTCGTGGGCGACGGCCCGGGTGAGCTCCGGGTCGTCGACGGTGCCGAGCGCGAGGTTGCCGGGGAAGGAGGAGCCGGTGCGGACCTCCAGCCGGGTGACGTCGCCGCCCTCCTCGTCGATGGCGACCAGGACGTCCTCGCGCTCGGCGCGCAGCCGCGCGGTGAGCGCGGTCAGCTGCTCCGGCGTGGCGATGTTGCGGCCGAAGAGCCCGACGGAGGAGAGCCCCTCGGCGACGCGCCGGAGCAGCCAGTCGGGCGGCGTCGTGCCGACGAAACCGGGCTGGAGGACGGTGAGGGCGTCGCGGGTCAGCGTGTCCGCGGTGTCGCGTACGAGTGTGGTCATGGGCCCGGTCATCCCTTCACTGCGCCGGCCGTGAGGCCCGCGGCCATCTTGCGCTGGACGAGGAGGAACAGGATCACGATGGGGACGGCCATCATGGTGGAGCCCGCCATCATGGGGGCGTACTCGGTGCCGTTCTTGGTGATGAAGTTCCCGAGCCAGACGGTGGCGGTCTGGTTCTGCTGGCTCATCAGCATCAGGGCGTACAGGTACTCGTTCCACGCCTGGATGAAGCCGTAGACCGACGTGGCGACCATGCCCGGGGCGAGCAGCGGGAAGACGACGCGGACGAAGGCGCCGGTGCGCGTGCAGCCGTCGACCATGGCCGCCTCCTCCAGCTCCTTCGGGATGTTCACGATGAAGCCGCGCAGGGTCCACACCGTGAACGGGAGGATGAAGGTGAGGTACGTGATGATCAGGCCGGTGATCCGGTCGTACTGACCCAGGTCGTTGAGGAGCAGGAAGACCGGGATGATCATCGCGACCAGCGGGACCATCTGGACCGCGAGGATGCCGACGATCACGATCTTGCGGCCGCGGAAGGCGAACCGCGAGATGGCCAGGGCGGCGAGCATGCCGACGGCGATGCCGATCACCACGACGACCAGGGAGACGACGAGGCTGCGGCCGACGGGGCCCCAGAAGTCGGCGACCTCCAGGGCGCGCTTGAAGTTCTCCAGCGTGAAGGTCGAGGGGAAGAAGTGCGGGTCCGGGTCGATCGCGTCCTTGGCCGGCTTGAAGGCCGTGTTCACCATCCAGTAGACGGGGAAGCCGAGGACGACGAAGACGAGCAGGCCCAGCAGGTTCCAGCCCAGCTTGCCGGAGCGCCGGCGGCGGGTGGTGGCGGTCCGGGGGGCCTTGGCGGCCGGAGCCGTCGGGGCGGCCGGGGCCACGGGGTTGGCCGGGGCGGCCGTGGCGTTGGCGCTCACTCCACCTCTCCGATCTTGAGCATCTGACGCATGTAGACGGCGACCGCGCCGAGCAGCAGGAAGACCGTGACGAGGGCGATGGCCGAGCCGGTGCCGTAGTCGTTCACGACGAACGCCTTGTCGAACGAGTAGGTCGTGAGCACCTGGAACTCCGGCTCGGGGTGGCCGTTGCGCATCACGTAGACCTGCGGGAAGACGCCCATGTCCCAGATGACGGAGAGGGTCGTCAGCATCACGATGATCGGCTTGAGGATCGGCAGGGTGACGAAGCGGAAGACGCCCCAGGCGCCGGCGCCGTCGAGGCGGGCGGCCTCCTCCAGCTCCTTGGGCACCTGGGTGAGGCCCGCGCTGAGCGTGATGACGACGAAGGGCACGGCGCCCCAGACGACCAGCAGCATGATCACGGCGAGGCCCTGGGGACCGCTGGCGAACCAGTTGTGGCCGATCATGTCGACGCCGGGGAGCTTGTCGATCAGCCAGTTCAGCACGCCGTAGTCGGCGTCGAAGAGCCACTTGAAGATGGCCGTGGCGACGATGATCGGCATGCCCCAGCTGGCCACGAGGACCACGCTGATCAGCGCCTTCACCCACGGCGAGACCCGCTGCAGCAGCAGGGCGATGAGCATGCCGAGGACCATGGTCAGCACGACGGCGCCGCCGGCGAAGACCACCGTGCGCAGGACGACGGCCCAGAACTCGCCGTCGCCGAGGATCCTGGCGAAGTTGGCGAAGCCGACGGACTCGGCTTCCTGGAAGCCCCACAGCTGCGGCTGCCCGAACTTCTGGAAGGAGAGGGCCACCAGCCGGAACAGCGGGTAGCCGAGGACCAGGACCAGGACGGTCAGGCAGGGCGCGAGCAGCAGCCACGGGACGGACGCCCCGGTCCTCGCGCCCGGTGCCGACGGTTTCCCGGCCGGCTTCCCGGGGTGGCGTCCGGCGCCCGGGCCGGGTGGTGGCGCTTGCCGCACCGGCGGCGCCTTCGCGGTGGTTGTCTCAGCGGCACTCATCCCGTGCTCCTCAGCGATCCCTCTCGTGGTGCGGGCCGGCGGGGCCCGTCGCGGTGACGGGGCCCCGCCCACAGGTCACTTGGTGTTGATGACCTTGTCGATCGCGGCGTCCGCGTCCTTGGCGGCGGCCTCGACGGACTTCTTGCCGTTGGCGATCTCGACGAGCATCGTCTTGAGGATCTGGCCCTTCTCGACCTGGCCCCAGCCGGGCGCGGTCGGGACGAACCAGCTGGACTCGGCGGCCGTGGCCGGGACGGCGGTCGCCGGGTCGGCCTTCAGCGGGGCGAGGTCGGCCTTGTTGTTGGGCAGGTTGCCCTTGGCGACGAGGCCCTTCTGGCCCTGGGGGCCGGTGAAGGCGGCGATCCACTCGGTGGCGACGTCCCGGGACTTCGACTTGACCGGCACGGCGAGGTCGGAGCCGCCCAGGAAGACCGGGAGGTTCTTGCCCGACGGGCCGGGCATGACGAAGTTCTCCAGCTTGTCCTTCAGGCCGCCCACCTTGTCGTTCTTCGGGTCGGCGGCGGTGGCGCCCTCCCACGCGGCGGCGAAGACGGTCCCCGCGTTGCCCTGGCCGAAGACGACGGGGCGGTCGGCCTCGTCCTTCGTCTTGTCCCCGTGCATGTAGGCGTCGAGGACCTTCTTGTACTCGGTGAGGCCCTTGACGGATTCCGGCGACGAGAGGTTCGCCCTCCAGGTCTCGCCGTCCTGCTCGGCGATGGAGCCGCCGGCGTCGAAGACGAACGACATCGCGGCGTACCAGTCCGGCGCCGGCTGGTACCAGGCGCTGAACTTGTCGCCCTTCTTCGCCTGGATCTTGTCCAGGGCGGCGGTCAGCTCGGCCCAGGTCTTCGGGGCCGCCTTGACGCCGGCCTCCGCGGCGACGTCCTTGCGCCAGGTGCCGATGCGGCCGCCCGCGTAGTAGGGGACGCCGTACGTCTTGCCGTTGTAGGTGACGGACTCCTTCAGGGCGTCCAGCCACTTGTCCGAGTTCTCGAACTTCGCGGGGTCGACCTCGGCGAAGGCGCCCTTCGCCATGTAGCCGATCATCTCGGTGTTGCCCATCTCGACCACGTCGGGGGCCTTGTCGGTGGCCAGCACGGCGTCGAGCTTGGTGTTCTTGTCGGGCCAGCCGTAGTACTCGTGCTTGATCTTGATGCCCGGGTACTTCTTGGTGATCGCGTCGTCGGCCGCCTTGACCAGGTCCGGCCAGTTGTTCTGCGCGTCGACGGTCAGCCAGACGGTCAGCTCCTTGGCGCCGCCCGCCTTGTCGCCGCCGTTGTCGGAACCGCCGCAAGCGGCGAGACTGACCATCATGCCCGCGACGCCGATCGCCGCGATGAGCTTGCGCTTCACGCCACCCTCCTCAGGGATGCCTGCAACCCCTGCCCACCGCGGAGACGTGCGACGTACGACGCATCTTGCTCGTGGGACTGGGACCTGATCTTTAATGGTTTAGACCAGTAACCCGGAGCTTGGCCTAGACCTTTGGGGGTGTCAAGGGTGTATAAGAGGGGCTGTTGCGTCCGTTATCGGACCGACACCTGAGGAGGGGCGACGACCCGTGACCGGTCCGTGCCACCATGTGAGCCGCGACAGACGGAGGAGCCGGTGACGGCAACAGCACAGGAGTCGGAGAGGCAGGCCATGGCCGCGCACAATGGCGGTACGGAGCCCGGGAAGGCGCTCCCGTCCGAGAACGGGACGGCGACGCGGACCGCTCGCGTGCCCAAGTACTACCGACTCAAGCGGCACTTGCTGGACATGACCGAGACCATGCCCCCCGGCACCCCCGTGCCGCCGGAGCGCACGCTCGCCACCGAGTTCGACACCTCCCGCACCACCGTGCGCCAGGCGCTCCAGGAGCTCGTCGTCGAGGGGCGGCTGGAGCGGATCCAGGGCAAGGGCACGTTCGTCGCCAAGCCCAAGGTCTCCCAGGCGCTCCAGCTCACCTCCTACACGGAGGACATGCGCGCCCAGGGCCTCGAACCCACCTCCCAGCTGCTGGACATCGGCTACGTCACCGCCGACGACACCCTCGCCGGGCTCCTCGACATCCAGCCGGGCGGGCGCGTCCTGCGCATCGAGCGCCTGCGCCTGGCCAGCGGCGAGCCCATGGCCATCGAGACCACCCACCTGTCGGCCAAGCGCTTCCCGGCGCTGCGCCGCTCGCTGGTGAAGTACACGTCCCTCTACACCGCGCTCGCCGAGGTGTACGACGTGCGGCTGGCCCAGGCGGAGGAGACCATCGAGACGTCGCTGGCCACGCCGCGCGAGGCGGGGCTGCTCGGCACGGACGTGGGCCTGCCGATGCTGATGCTCTCCCGGCACTCCATCGACGAGGACGGCGCGCCCGTCGAGTGGGTGCGGTCGGTGTACCGGGGCGACCGGTACAAGTTCGTGGCCCGGCTCAAGCGGCCGAGGGACGAGTAGGCCCGGCCGGTCGGACCCGACGGCGGGCACAGAATTCCCACGCGTCACACACGCCTCCGCAGTCACACCGTTATCGAGCGACGGGTTCCCTCGCGCCGGGCCGTCCCCTAGATTCACCGCATCGCACGGCTGATCTTGAGGGGACGGTGCCGCCGTATGCCGGAGATGTCGCAAGAGAAACCACCCGTCGTCACCCCCGTGCGGGTGGTGATCGCGTTCTGCCTCGTCGCCCCGTTCGTCGCGATGCTCTGGGTGGGCTCCTACGCCCGGACGGAGCCGGTGCTCATCGGGATCCCGTTCTTCTACTGGTACCAGATGCTCTGGGTCGTGCTGTCCACGGCGCTGACCATGCTCGCGTACCGGCTCTGGCACCGTGACCAGCGGGCCCGCGCCTCCCGGGACGGGGGTGCGGAGCGATGAAGGACGGTGTGAACGGCGTCGCGCTCGCCGTCTTCGTCTTCTTCTTCCTGCTCGTCACGGTCATGGGCTTCCTGGCCGCGCGCTGGCGCCGGGCCGAGAACGAGCAGAGCCTCGACGAGTGGGGCCTGGGCGGCCGGTCGTTCGGCACGTGGGTCACGTGGTTCCTGCTCGGCGGGGACCTGTACACGGCGTACACCTTCGTCGCCGTCCCGGCGGCCATCTACGCGGCGGGCGCCGCCGGCTTCTTCGCCGTGCCGTACACGATCCTCGTCTACCCGCTGATCTTCACCTTCCTGCCGCGCCTGTGGTCGGTGTCGCACCGGCACGGCTACGTCACCACCGCCGACTTCGTGCGCGGCCGCTGGGGCTCCAAGGGCCTGTCGCTGGCGGTCGCCCTCACCGGCATCCTCGCCACCATGCCGTACATCGCGCTCCAGCTGGTCGGCATCCAGGCCGTGCTGGACGTGATGGGCGTCGGCGGCGGCGAGTCCACGCACTGGTTCGTCAAGGACCTCCCGCTGCTGATCGCCTTCGGCGTCCTCGCCGCGTACACGTACTCCTCCGGGCTGCGCGCCCCCGCGCTGATCGCGTTCGTCAAGGACACGCTCATCTACCTGGTCATCGCGGTCGCCATCATCTACATCCCGATCAAGCTCGGCGGCTTCGACGCGATCTTCAGCGCCGCGAGCGACGCCTACGCCCAGGTCAACCCGGCGACCGACAAGCCGCGCGGCGCGCTGGTGCCGGGCGAGGCCGGCCAGTGGACGTACGCGACCCTGGCGCTCGGCTCGGCGCTGGCGCTCTTCATGTACCCGCACTCCATCACCGCGACGCTGTCGTCCCGCAGCCGTGACGTCATCCGCCGCAACACCACCATCCTGCCGCTGTACTCGCTGATGCTGGGCCTGCTGGCGTTCCTCGGCTTCATGGCGATCGCCGCGGGCATCAAGGTGCAGAACGGCCAGCTGGCCATCCCGCAGCTGTTCGAGGACATGTTCCCCGACTGGTTCGCCGGGGTCGCCTTCGCCGCCATCGGCATCGGCGCGCTCGTGCCGGCCGCCATCATGTCGATCGCCGCCGCCAACCTCTTCACCCGCAACATCTACAAGGACTTCCTGAAGCCGGACGCCACCCCGGAGCAGGAGACCAAGGTGTCCAAGCTGGTGTCGCTGCTGGTCAAGGTGGGCGCGCTGGCGTTCGTCCTCACGATGGACAAGACGGTCGCCATCAACTTCCAGCTCCTCGGCGGCATCTGGATCCTCCAGACCTTCCCCGCGCTGGTCGGCGGCCTGTTCACCCGGTGGTTCCACCGCTGGGCGCTGCTCGGCGGCTGGGCGGTCGGCATGGTGTACGGCACGTGGACCGCGTACAACGTCGCCGGCCCCACGCAGAAGCACTTCGGCGGCTCGTCTGCGGAGATCCCCGGCATCGGGGAGATCGGGTACATCGGCCTCACCGCCTTCGTGCTGAACCTCCTGGTCACGGTGGTCCTCACGTTCGCGCTGCGGGCGGTGCGGGCGCCGGAGGGCGTCGACGAGACGACCGCCGGCGACTACACCGCCGACGTGGGCGACGCGGGCGTCCGCCGGACGATGCCCAAGGTCGGCACCGGGCACTGAACCTCGGGCCGCCCGGCGGCGAGGGCCCCCGCACCGTCCCGGCAGGGCGGCGGGGGCCCTCGTCCGCGTACCGGGCCGGTAGGGCCCCGGGGCCCCCGTCCGCGTACCGGGCCGGTAGGCGAGGATGTGCGCATGACACGACGCCCGGTGCCCACGCCCCTCCCCCCGCGCCCCCGGCGCGCCCCGGCGCTCCTGGCCGCCCTGGCGTCGCCGCTGCTGCTCCTCGTCGGCTGCGGCACGCAGGTGGCCGGCTCCGCCGTCCCGGACCGGGCGGAGTTGGAGGCCCGCGCCGCCGCCCTGCAGACCAGGGCGGAGCACGTGTACGTGACCGAGGCCGCCGGCTTCGCCCTCGCCGAGCAGTCGGTGGGCGTCCTCGGCGACGACGGCTTCTCCGCGTCGTACGTCTCGAAGGGCGGCGGCACCCTCACCCTCGGCGTCGAGCGGGGCCGCCTGGAGGACGTGGGCTGCGCCGCCACCCCGTCGGCCGCGCCCGCCCCGTCGACCGGCGCGGGCGCGGCCGGTGGTGCGCCGTGCGCAGCGGACGGGGCGCTGTGGTACCGCTCCGGGGACACCGCACACGAGTACCTGCGCGTCGAGGGCGGGCTGCGCATCCGCGTGAGCGCCGACCGCGCCGCCGTCGACCGCGCCACCCTGCGCGCCGCCGCCGAGCGGGCGCACCGCGCCTCCGACGAGGAGTTGGCCGAGGTACTGCCCGAACGCGCGCCCGGGACGGGCGACTCGGGAGCCACGACCGGCAGCGGCGGGACCGGCCGCACCGGCGGCACGGCCGGCAACGGCGGTCCCGGCGGCGCGCCCGTGGAGCGCGGGGACCTGCCGCCCGTGGGTGACGGGGCGCCCGACAACGGCGTGGGCGTCAGCGGCTGACCCCGCCCCACCACCCCGGCCACACGCGTCCCCGCGGGCTCGCGGGCTCGCGGGAGCCCCGGGGCCCCGTGTCGGCCCCCGTGTCCGCCCGCGCCGGCCCTTCCCGAGGGTCCGCGCGCCGGTCCGGTGAGACCCCCGCGGCACCTCCGCGCGGACCCCTCCGCCGCGGCCGGAGCCCCTCCCCGGGCTGCCACTGTTCGCGTACGCGCCGACACTCTGACACAACATGTGGGGTGTGCGGTGAGGGGTGCCCCCCACATGTATGCTCGTCCTCGCTGTCGCAGCAGGGGAATCCGGTGAGAGTCCGGAACTGTCCCGCAACGGTGTACCGGTGTGCCCTTCGCGTACCCGCGAGTCCGACGACCTGCCGACAGCGCGCCCGGACCGTCCGGCCCGGGTGCCCAGACGTCCGGGCCTCGCGGAGTGGGCCGGTGGACGCGGTCTCGCACGCCCCCGTGCCCGGGGTGAGGCGCGCCCCGCTCCCCCGCCCCCGCCCGCGGGACCCCGAGCCGAGCGAGGGAGAGCCCCCACGTGACCATCGCGCCAGCGGATCCGGCTTCAGCCACCGAAGTCGACGCGCCCGGGACCGCGCTGCTGCGGACCCTGACCGACCTCACCGCGGACCTCCCCGACGCCGACCCCGGCCGGGTCGCCGCCGCCGCCCTGCGCGGCCGGCACGCCGGGTCGGACGAGGCCGAACTGCGGGAGCTCGCCACCGAGGCGGCGGCCGGACTGATCGCCGAGGACCCCGCGTACTCGAAGCTCGCCGCACGGCTCCTGACCCGGACCATCGCCGACGAGGCGGCCGGTCAGGGCGCGGTGTGCTTCTCGGCCTCCGTCGCCGTCGGCCACCGCGAGGGGCTCATCGCCGACCGCACCGCCGAGCTCGTGGCGGGCCACGCCGACCGGCTGGACGCCGTGATCGACCCCGCGGCGGACGACCGGTTCGGCTACTTCGGCCTGCGCACCCTGTACTCGCGCTACCTGCTGCGCCACCCGCTCACCCGCAAGGTGGTCGAGACGCCGCAGCACTTCCTGCTGCGGGTGGCCTGCGGCCTGGCCGCCGACCCTTCGGCGGGCGCCCTGGACGAGGTCGAGGCGCTGTACCGGCTGATGAGCCGCCTCGACTACCTGCCGTCCTCGCCGACCCTGTTCAACTCGGGCACCCGGCACCCCCAGATGTCCTCCTGCTACCTGCTGGACTCCCCGCAGGACGAGCTGGACTCCATCTACGACCGCTACCACCAGGTGGCCCGGCTCTCGAAGCACGCGGGCGGCATCGGTCTGTCGTACTCGCGGATCCGCGCCCGCGGTTCGCTGATCCGCGGCACCAACGGCCACTCCAACGGCATCGTGCCGTTCCTCAAGACGCTGGACGCGTCCGTCGCCGCCGTCAACCAGGGCGGGCGGCGCAAGGGCGCCGCCGCCGTCTACCTGGAGACCTGGCACGCGGACATCGAGGAGTTCCTGGAGCTGCGCGACAACACGGGCGAGGACGCCCGGCGCACGCACAACCTCAACCTGGCGCACTGGATCCCCGACGAGTTCATGCGCCGCGTCAACGCCGACGCCGACTGGTCGCTCTTCTCGCCGTCGGACGTCCCCGAGCTGGTCGACCTGTGGGGCGAGGAGTTCGACGCCGCCTACCGCGCCGCCGAGGCCAAGGGCCTGGCCCGCCGGACGATGCCGGCCCGCGACCTGTACGGCCGGATGATGCGGACGCTCGCACAGACCGGCAACGGCTGGATGACGTTCAAGGACGCCGCCAACCGCACCGCCAACCAGACCGCCGAGCCGGGCCACACGGTCCACTCCTCCAACCTCTGCACGGAGATCCTGGAGGTCACGGACGACGGCGAGACCGCGGTCTGCAACCTGGGCTCCGTCAACCTCGGTGCCTTCGTGACCGGTGGCTCCATCGACTGGGAGCGGCTGGACGCGACCGTCCGCACGGCCGTCACCTTCCTCGACCGGGTCGTCGACATCAATTTCTACCCGACCGAGCAGGCGGGCCGCTCCAATGCCCGCTGGCGCCCGGTGGGCCTGGGCGCGATGGGCCTCCAGGACGTCTTCTTCCAGCTGCGGCTGCCGTTCGACTCCCCCGAGGCGCGCGCCCTGTCGACGCGGATCGCCGAGCGGATCATGCTCGCCGCGTACGAGGCCTCCGCCGACCTGGCCGAGCGCCACGGCCCGCTGCCCGCGTGGGAGAAGACGCGGACCGCGCGCGGCGTGCTCCACCCCGACCACTACGACGTCGAACTGGCCTGGCCCGAGCGGTGGGAGGCGCTGCGCGCCCGCGTCGCCGAGGTCGGCATGCGCAACTCGCTGCTGCTCGCCATCGCGCCGACGGCGACGATCGCCTCCATCGCCGGGGTCTACGAGTGCATCGAGCCGCAGGTCTCCAACCTCTTCAAGCGCGAGACGCTGTCCGGCGAGTTCCTCCAGGTCAACTCCTACCTGGTGGACGAGTTGAAGAAGCTCGGCGTGTGGGACGCGCAGACCCGTGAGGCGCTGCGCGAGTCCAGCGGCTCCGTGCAGGGCTTCACCTGGGTCCCGGCCGACGTGCGGGCCCTGTACCGCACGGCGTGGGAGATCCCGCAGCGCGGCCTGATCGACATGGCCGCCGCCCGCACGCCGTTCCTGGACCAGTCGCAGTCGCTGAACCTGTTCCTGGAGACGCCGACCATCGGCAAGCTGTCGTCGATGTACGCGTACGCCTGGAAGCAGGGTCTGAAGACGACGTACTACCTGCGCTCCCGCCCGGCGACCCGGATCGCCCGTGCCGCCCAGGCGTCCGCCGCCGCCCCCGTACCCGCCCAGCAGGTGTCCGAGCCCGACGCCGTCGCCTGCTCCCTGGAGAACCCCGAGTCCTGCGAGGCCTGTCAGTGATGCCGTCCCCCCACACCGAGAAGAACCTGCTCGACCCGGGCTTCGAACTCACCCTGCGCCCCATGCGCTACCCGGACTTCTACGAGCGCTACCGGGACGCCATCAAGAACACCTGGACCGTCGAGGAGGTCGACCTCCACTCGGACGTCGCCGACCTCGCCAAGCTCACCCCCGGTGAGCAGCACATGATCGGCCGTCTGGTCGCCTTCTTCGCGACCGGCGACTCGATCGTGGCGAACAACCTGGTCCTGACGCTCTACAAGCACATCAACTCCCCCGAGGCGCGCCTCTACCTCTCGCGGCAGCTGTTCGAGGAGGCCGTGCACGTCCAGTTCTACCTGACGCTGCTCGACACCTACCTGCCCGATCCGGCGGACCGCGCGGCCGCGTTCGACGCCGTGGAGAACATCCCCTCGATCCGTGAGAAGGCGCAGTTCTGCTTCAAGTGGATGGACTCGGTCGAGAAGATCGAGCGGCTGGAGACGCAGGCCGACCGGCGCCGTTTCCTGCTGAACCTGATCTGCTTCGCCGCGTGCATCGAGGGCCTGTTCTTCTACGGCGCCTTCGCGTACGTCTACTGGTTCCGCTCGCGGGGCCTGCTGCACGGGCTGGCGACCGGCACCAACTGGGTCTTCCGTGACGAGACGATGCACATGAACTTCGCGTTCGAGGTCGTCGACACCGTCCGCAAGGAGGAGCCGGAGCTCTTCGACGACGCGCTGCGCCAGCAGGTCACGGACATGCTGAAGGAGGCCGTCGAGGCGGAGCTGCAGTTCGGCCGCGACCTGTGCGGCGAGGGCCTGCCGGGCATGAACACCGAGTCGATGCGCCAGTACCTGGAGTGCGTCGCCGACCAGCGCCTCACCCGCCTGGGCTTCGCCCCGGTGTACGGCTCGGAGAACCCGTTCGCGTTCATGGAGCTCCAGGGCGTCCAGGAGCTGACGAACTTCTTCGAGCGCCGCCCGTCCGCGTACCAGGTGGCCGTGGAGGGCTCCGTCGACCTGGACGAGGACTTCTGACGGGGAGCGCCGGGACGCTGCCCACGCGGCTCGCGGCCGGCGCCGCCGCCGCGCTGACCGTCGCCGCGGGCCTGGGAGCCAGGTCCGCGGCGACGGGCGCCTGGACGACGTACGCCGGGGACGCGCTGTACACCGTGCTGGCCGTGGCGCTGGTGGTGCTGGTCGCGCCCCGGCTGCGGCCGGTGGCGGCGGCCGGGGCGGCGCTGGCGTTCTCGTGCGCGGTGGAGCTGTTCCAGCTGACGGGCGTACCGGCCGGGCTCGCCGCCCACAGCCGGCTGGCGCCCCTGGTCCTCGGGACGTCGTTCCACGCCCCGGACCTGCTCTGGTACGCGGTCGGCGCGGGGGCCGGCTGGGCGGTCCACTCCGCCTGCCGCCGCGGCCGGGGCCCTGGGGGCAGCGGCCGCCGGGCGACGACCACGACCGTCTGACCGCCGCGGCGTCGGCGCCGCGGCCGTCAGATGCCGCAGCCGGAGGCGGACCAGAACCGGTCGGCCCGGTGGTCGAGGTGGGTGTGGTCGCCGTGCCCGGGGTAGCCCGGGCCGAGGATGCCGTTGAAGCCGTGGTTGCGGGCCTGCTGGGCGAGCCGGCACAGCGAGTGCGGGCCCGCGCCGAGGTCGGCGGCGTCCCCGTACAGGTGGCGGCTGCCCGACGCGCCGCCGACCGCGTCGTTGCAGGCGTGTGAGCGGAAGCCGCTGGTCACGGTGATGGGCTGGTCGCCGAGCGCGTGGCGCAGGGCCTCCAGCTTCCACATCGTGCGCAGCGCGTTGGACTTGGCGGTGGCGGCGCTGACGGCCCCGCCGGACCAGGTGGTGTTGCAGTCGTTCAGCTCGGCGTAGCCGAAGTGGACGGGCGTGCAGTCGTCGTCCTGGAGGGCGTACAGCTTGCTGAAGGTGGCGGGGCCCGCGACGCCGTCGGCCGTCAGGCCGTACGCGGCCTGGAACCGCTTGACCGCCGCAGTGGTGGCCGGGCCGTAGGCGCCGTCGACGGCGAGGACGGCCCCGTATCCGGGGTAGCCGGCGACGCGGATCTGCAGCTGGGTGACGTCGGCGCCGGAGGCGCCCTGGGAGAGCGTGCGCGACCAGGTGTAGCAGCCGTCGGCGTGGGCGGTGCCGGCCGTGGTGACCACGCCGACCGACAGCGCAGACATGAGCATGACAAAAGACAGCAGGAGTCGTCCGGTCCGTCCGAGCATCGTGCCTCCGTGTCCGAGCGGGCGTCCCGGCGGGCGCCGGGCGCGACGGGCGGGACGGCGCGGGCGCCGTACCGCTCCCGAGACTGGCGGGGCGGTCGACGCGCGTCAACAGGGCGTGGCCGCCCTTCACCCGCCCGACCCCCGACGGACGTGGACGGGCCCCGTCCCGGTCACCGGAGCGTGACCGGGACGGGGCCCGGAAGACCTGGACGAACGGGGAACGGCCGTACGGGAGGCACCGGGGCCCGGACGTGCCCGGCCGGACGTGCGGGGCCGCGACGGCGGCGTCAGTCGTTGGCGACGACCGGATAACGGGGCGTGCCCTCGGCCATCTGCCGCAGCGCGTCCTTGCGGTCCCGCTTCGACAGCCGGTCGATGTACAGGTACCCGTACAGGTGGTCCGTCTCGTGCTGCAGGCAGCGGGCGAAGTACCCGGTGCCCCGGACCTTGATGGGGTTGCCCTTCACGTCCTGGCCTCGCACCACCGCGTAGTCGGGCCGCGCCAGCGAGGCGTACGCCGTCGGGACGGACAGGCAGCCCTCGTTGGAGTCGTCGAGGTTGCGCCGGTCCGCCGGCAGCTCCTCCAGCACCGGGTTGCAGACGACGCCGACGTGCCGCACGCCCTCGTCGTCCGGGCAGTCGTAGACGAAGACCTTCAGGTCGACGCCGATCTGGTTGGCGGCCAGGCCCACGCCCTCGGCGGTGCGCTGGCTGGCGAACATGTCGTCGACGAGCCGGGCGAGGTCGTCGTCGAAGGCGGTGACGTCCTTGCACTCCTTGTGCAGCACGGGGTTGCCCACCACCGTGATCGGACGCGACGTACCGCGCTCGCGGTGCGCCTGCTCGCGCTCCTCGCACTGCTCCGTGTCGACGACGAACCCCTCGTCGTCGACGGGGAGGGCGTCGAAGCCCTGCTGGTCCGTCTCCTGCTGCGCCATGTCCGGTTTCGCGCCTTCCCTCAGTACCCGTTGCCGTGTGCCCGTACAGCCTAAGGGGCCCCTGCGGCGGGCATCAGCAGACTTCCTCCAGATCGCGCCACTCCCGGCTGTCCGGGCTGTCGGCGACCCAGCCGTCCAGCAGCCCCCGCACGAGGCCGGCGGGCGCGGCGATGCCGCACTCCCGCTCGGGCACCCACAGGTCCCCGGCGGTGCGGTGGCCGAGCGGGCCCGGGTGGCCCGGCTCGCTGTGGTCGTGGGGGTCGAGGTGCTCGCCGTCGCCCTCGGCGCTCGGCATCCGGGACTCCGAGCAGGTGCGGCACAGCAGCCGCACGGACGAGGACCAGTCCTCGGCGGCGAACCCGGCGTCGGCCGCCAGCCGCTCCAGGGCGTCCCGGTCGGCCTCGGTCGCGGCCTCCAGCAGGACCACCCAGGTGGGAACGGGCGACGGGGCCCACAGCTCGATCTCGTCGAACACGGGGAAGCTGTGCCCCGACGCGGTCGTGCGCTCGCCGTTGGGGACGCCGTCGTGGAGGACCACCTCGCCCCAGCGGCGCCCGGAGGACGGCAGCGGGATGGACAGCACCTCCATCCGGGCCGGGTCGAGCCTGCGGCCCCACACGACCTCGGCCTCGCCCTCCGGCGACAGCCGCACGGCGGCGCTGCCCAGCTCCATGCCGACCGGCTCACCGCCGGGCGCGGTGCCGCCGGGCACCTTGAGCCCGTACGCCTGCCAGGCGCGGCGGGCCAGCGGCCAGTCCTGGAGGGCGGTCGCGGCGATGCCGACGTTCCACCAGTCGGGCGCCCCGGTCTCCTTGTCCAGCAGGGCGACGGCGCGCAGCCCCGCGGCGCGGGCCTGCTCCCAGTCGTGCCGGAACTTGTGCAGGAGCGCCAGGTTGAACCAGGACTCCGAGAGCCAGGGCTCCAGATCGGCCGCGCGCGTCAGCAGCGCGCCCGCGTCCTCGTACCGCCCGTCCCCGATCAGCGTGAACGCGCGGTCGGTGGCCTGCCGCCACGAGGCGGAGGGCCGATGCCGTACCTTCCCGAAGATCCTCACGATTCCCGCCTGCCGGTCGCTGAAGGTCACTGCCCCCGGACACCCTCTCGTTGGCATCCAACCATGCCCGGTCGCACGCCCGCTCATTACCCATGGGTTACCCCGGCACCCGCCCCTCGACGCCGCCCCGGGCGAGGACTCTGACGAGGGATTCCACGACCGCCGGGTGGTAGTCGCGGGCGGTCCCGAGCCTCAGGTGCTCCAAGGCCGCGAGCGCCCGGTGGGCGCATTCCCCGGAGAGGTCGTCGTACGCGTTGACCGCCCGGACGATGCGCGCCGCGAGGGGTTGCTCGCGGTACGGGTCGGCCTGCCGCTCGACGACCACGGCCACGGCCGGCGGGACACCGGTCTGGCGGACCACCGCCCCGCCGAGCAGGGCGATGCGGCGTTGCTCGGCGGCGGGCAGCAGGGCCGTGGCCCCGTCGGGGACCGGGTCGACCAGGGAGAGCTGGCCGATGTCGTGCATGAGGGCCGCGTACTCCAGGACGGTCAGGTCCTCGCGGCACAGCCCCATCTCCCGCCCCACGGCCCGGCTCAGCGCGGCGACGCGGTGGGCGTGGCCCGGCGGGGTGTACCCGGCGATCTCGGTGGCCCGGGCGAGGGAGGCGATGGTCTGCCGGTAGGTGCGGCGCACGGCGGCGTACCGGCGGAACGCCAGTTGCGTCAGCAGCAGCGGTACGCACAGGACGGGCAGCGTCCACAGGCCCGCGACCGCGACCGCCAGGGCCATCACCGCGCCGGTGGCGCACACGGCGGACGCGACCCCGGGCAGGGCCCGCAGCTCGTCGCGGAGGAGCGGACCGTACGGGTAGCCGGTGCGGGCGCGCAGCAGCAGGGCGGCGAGGACGGCGTCGCACAGCGCGGTCAGGGCGAGGACCAGCAGCAGGAACGGCACGTACCGGGGCGACGGGGGCTCCGCGTGCAGGGGTCCGGCGCAGACGGCGGCGAAGGTGACGGTCAGCGTGCGCCGGGCGGTCCGGTCGGGCTCCGGCCCGCGGCCCCGCGCCACGTCCGGCACGGCGCCCACGAGCACCCCTGCGGCGGTGACCGTCACGACCTGGGCCACCCCGCACCCCGCGGGGGTGCCGGCCGGCACCCCCAGCAGGGCGTACGCCAGCGCCCCGGCCGCCGCGAGCGGGGCCGGCTCGCGCTCGCGGGGCGGTCCGCCCCGGCGCGCGAGCACGCCGATCGCGATCAGCACGCCGAAGGCGAGGGCGGTGCCGGGCTCCGCGAGCCCGTGCCAGAGGGTCCATCCGAGGGACAGGGCGGTGGCGGTGGCGGCGGCCCCGTACACGAGGAGGACGGTGAGGGGCGGGCGGGGGCCGCGGCACCCGCTCACCGCCCGCCCCCGGCGGTCCGCCCGGGCCCGGCTCCCGGCCTCTCCCCGGCCCCTGCCCCGGACGCCGAGCCGGAGCCGGTACCGGACCCTGCGCCGGAGCCGGTACCGGTACCACGCACGCGCCCGTGCCCGGACGGGTGCCCGGTGCCGGGGGTCGGCGCCGTCCCGGTACGGGGCGGGCGGTCCGGTGCCGCGGCGGACTGGGTGGACTGGGCGGGCAGCCCGGGCGGGGTGTGCGGCACGGGGCCGGGGGCCGGCCCGTCGGGCGGGGCCGGCTCGTCGGACGTCACGGCCGTGCGCCACCCGTGCCGGGCGAGCGCCCGGGCGAGCGCCCGCACCATGACCGGGTCGAAGTGGCTGCCGGAACAGCGGTCGAGTTCGGCGAGCGCCGCCCCGACCGGCCGCGCGCGGCGGTAGGAGCGCGTGGACGTCATCGCGTCGAAGGCGTCGGCCACGGCGACGACCCGGGCGACCTCGGGGATCTGGGCGCCGCGCAGTCCGTAGGGGTAGCCCCCGCCGTCGAGCCGTTCGTGGTGGTGGAGGATCGCGGCGCGGGCCTCGCCGAGGAAGCCGATGCCGCGCGTCATCTCGTGCCCGTACTCCGGGTGGAGCTCGATGATCCGGCGCTCCTCCGGCGTCAGCGGCCCGTTCTTGCGCAGGACGCGCGTGGGGACGCCCAGCTTCCCCACGTCGTGGAGGGTCCCCGCGAACCGGAGGACCTCCAGGCGCTCCTCCGCCATGCCCAGCTCGCGGCCGATCATCACCGAGGCCCGGCCGACGCGTTCGCTGTGCCCGCGCGTGTAGGCGTCCTTGAGGTCGACGGCCTGGACGAGCGCCCGGATGGTCGCGTGGTGGGCGGCGCGCTCACGGTGGTACTGGGTGAAGGCCCAGCTCGTCGTGGACATCGGCAGGAGCAGCAGCAGCGCGGCCGGCCAGCCGTACGGGCCGCACCAGAGCACCGCCATCACCAGGCCGACGAGGCCGTGCACGGCGTGCGCGGCGAGCGAGCGGCCGAACAGCCCGCGCCAGGCGGCGCGGGGGGGCACCCGTTCGGCGGTGGCGAGGATCCCGCCGTCGAGGGCGGCGAGCACGGCGCAGGAGGCGAGGACGGCGGCGCCGGCGGGCAGCAGCGCGTACGGCAGGTCGGGCGGGAGCGGCCCGGCGGGCCCGGGGCCGCCCAGGGCGGCGGGGCCGTGGAGGAGCGCGGCGGTGTGGGCGGCGGCCCAGGCGGCGAGGGCGAGCCGGGCCGGGCGCCAGATCCGGCGGGTCCGCCGCGCGGATCGCTGCTCCACGGGCGCGGCCAGTGCCCCGGCCAGGACGGCGAGCGCGGCGGCGGACGGCGGGAGCAGCAGCGCGGCGGCGAGGAGGACGGGGAAGGCGGAGCCGTGGCCCGCCGGCGGGTCCGCGCCCGCGAGCCGGCCCGCGCGGGGCCGCACGCCCGGGCGTTCGCACAGTCCGTACAGCCCGGCGAGGAGCGCGAGGGCGCCCCAGGGAGTGGCGGCCGGAGCCGCGGCCGCGGGCAGGGCGCACGCGGCGGCACCCAGCGCGGCGCAGGCGACGTACGCGCGTGCCGCTCCCGGAATCGCCGCCACCGCTGCTCCGCCTCCCGTCCGCCCGGCCGGACGCCGGGGCTGGCCACGCTAACGAGCCGGTCGGGGGCGGGCGGCGGGACGGACCCGATTAGCACGTTCGGGTGACGGTGGGGGCGGCCGTGTGTGCGGTCCCCGCCGCGAGGCGCCGTACGGCGGCGACGTTCGGGGCGCGGCGACGGCCCCCGGGCCGCCACCCCGCGGTCGCCGCGGTGTCCGCGGTGTCCGCCCTACGGGAGCGCACTGCGCCCCGCGGAGCGCGGGCGCGTCCGCCGTGGGCCGGCAGGCGTCGGCCCGGCCGGCGCGCGGTGCGGGCGCGGTCCGTGGACGCGGGACGGGGCGCCCCCGCGGTCGTCCGCGGTGGCGCCCCGTCCGGGCGTCGGCGTGCCGTCACTCCTGCGCGGTGGCGGGGACGTCCTGACCGGTCGCGGGGGCGTCCCCGGCGGTGGCGGTGGCGGTGACGTCCGAGGCCGGGAGGGGTTCTCCGGCCCGGATCAGCTCGATCCGCCCCATGACCTTCGCGCGCAGGTCGCTGGGGACGTCGTCGTGTCCGCAGCACCGCTTGACGAGCTTCTTCACGGCCTGTTCGAGCCCGTACTTCTCCAGGCACGGGGAGCACTCCTCGAAGTGCGTCTCGAACTTGGTGCAGTCACTGTCGGGCATCTCGCGGTCGAGGAACTCGTAGAGGTGGTCCAGGACCTCCGAGCAGTCCGTCTCGTGCGGCTCTCCGCAGCTCATGAGCCCGAGCCTTTCCGGTCGTTCGTGGACTCTCCGGCGCCCGCGGGCACCAGCCCGCGCTCACGGGCGTAGTCCTCCAGCATGCCGCGCAGCTGGCGGCGCCCACGGTGCAGGCGGGACATCACCGTGCCGATGGGCGTTCCCATGATGTCCGCGATCTCCTTGTAGGCAAAGCCCTCGACGTCCGCGAGGTAGACCGCGATGCGGAACTCCTCCGGGATCGCCTGGAGGGCTTCCTTCACGTCGGAGTCCGGGAGGTGGTCCAGCGCCTGGGACTCGGCCGAGCGCAGGCCGGTCGACATGTGGGACTCGGCGCGGGCGAGCTGCCAGTCCTCGATCTCCTCGGCGG
Organism: Streptomyces kanasensis; assembly: GCF_043077165.1. Lineage (NCBI taxonomy): Bacteria > Bacillati > Actinomycetota > Actinomycetes > Kitasatosporales > Streptomycetaceae > Streptomyces > Streptomyces kanasensis. Next base: position 235,996 of record NZ_JBIBSF010000004.1, on the reverse strand, counting down.
CGCTGCGCTGGGGCTCGCGCTGCTTCTTGCGGTACGAGTTGATGAAGGTGTTGGTGAGGATCCGGTACAGCCACGCCTTGAGGTTGGTGCCCTCGCGGAACTGGTGGAACGAGCCGTACGCCTTGGCGTACGTCTCCTGCACCAGGTCCTCGGCGTCGGCCGGGTTCCGCGTCATCCGCAGGGCTGCCGAGTACATCTGGTCGAGGTAGCCGAGGGCGTCCCGCTCGAAGCGCGCGTTGCGCTCGCGGTCCGTCTCCTCGGGGCCTTCGTCGGTCCCCCTGTCGGTCCCAGTGACCGGACCCACCTCCTCCAGCGCGGCGGCGAGACCGAGTGCGGACCCGCTCGAATCGGAGAATAGTCGACCGGCCGCCGGCCGTCCCTTCCTATTCCCCTCGGCGGACGCCCTCGGGGAGCCGGTCACGGGGCCGGGCAGCACGGTCCAGTCCAGCTCGGCGGCGTGCGACCGGTTCGGGCAGATGGTCGAACCCATGCGGCGGACTCCCTCTCCTGGCTCTCCTGTGTCGTTCGTCGACGTACGGCACAACAGCGGTGGTCCGCCCGTCATTCCCGGTCAGGAGGGCAGGTCCGCGAGCCAGCGGGCCGCTCCCGCGGTGATCGTCCCCAGCGCCTCGTCCTGCGTGGTGGTGGCCCGCTTCGGTACGGCGAACGAGTGGTCCGCCCAGGCCACCTCCACCAGCGCGTGCTCGCCCGCGGGGAACTCGCCGGGCCGGCCGAAGGGGTCGTTGCCGCCCTGGACGACGAGGGTGGGCAGGCCGGTGCCCAGGAGTTCGTCCGCGCGGGAGCGCTCCGGACGGCCCGGCGGGTGGAGCGGGAAGGACAGCGCGAGGACGGCGTGGGCGCCCAGCTCGCGGGCGGTGCGGCAGGCGACGCGGGCGCCGGCGCTGCGCCCGCCGGCGACGACGGGCAGGCCGGGTGCGCGCAGCGCGGGCCACAGCTCGCGCCAGGCCGCGTCGAGGGTCTTGGGGGCCGGGGCGAGCTTGCGGCCCGCCACGCGCCAGGGCTGTTCGACGAGGGCGACGGTCGCGGCGGCGGCGCCCGGCAGGTGCGCGGCGAGGGCCTGGAGGTCGCGCGCCTCGATCCCGCCGCCGGCGCCGTGGCCGAGGGCGACGACGAGCCGCGCGCCGGAGCCGGCGCCGTACCAGGTGATCCGGGCGTCGCCGGCGCCCGTGGGGATGGTCTCGGTCTGGGTCACGGGCCCATCCTCGCGCGTGGCACCGGCCCGGGGCCGCGCACGCCACCGGCGCGGCGCCCGGACGGGGAGGACCGGGGCCAGGAGGACCCGGGCGGGAGGAGCCGGGCGGGGAGGACCGGGGCGTGGGGCGGGAGCGCCGGCGGCCCGCCGGGGTCAGAAGAGGGTGCTCTCCTCCGGGGCGTCGAGCTCGGTCAGCAGCTCGGGCCCGTTGTTGCGGACGTTGCTGACGGCGGTGGGCACCGGATAGGCCCGCATCAGGCCCTCGGGGGGCGGGGCGAGCAGGGCGCGCAGCTCCTCCACGTCCGTGCGGGCGGGGTCGAGCCAGGCGTCCCAGCGGTCGGGGGTCAGCATGAGCGGCATGCGGGGGTGGATGTCGGCGAGGGAGCCCGGGCCCCCGGCGGGCGCGACGCCGAGGGGGCCCTGCTCGGCCTCCGTGGTGATCACCGAGCAGGTGGCCCACCAGGCGGAGGGGTGGTCGGGCGGCAGCGTCGGGTCGCGCCAGAACTCGTACAGGCCCGCCATGGCGAAGACGGAGCCGTCGGAGGGGGTCACGAAGTACGGCTGCTTGCGGGGCCGCTTCTTCTTCCCCTCGACCTCCAGCTCGCGCTCGGCGGCGCCGGTGACCCACTCGTAGTACCCGTCGGCGGGCAGGATGCAGCGGCGCGACGCGAAGGCGCGGCGGAAGGCGGGCTTCTCGTGCACGGTCTCGGCCCGGGCGTTGATCATCCGGGCGGCGCCCTCGGGCGTCTTGGCCCAGGAGGGGACGAGTCCCCACTTCAGCGTGCGCAGCTGGCGAACCGGGCGGGGCGATCCGGCGTCCTTGAGGGGGCGGTCCAGTACCGCGTACACCTCTTTGGTCGGGGCGACGTTCCAGTCGGGCTCCAGGACCTCCCGGGGCTCCCACTTCTCTATCCCGAAGACCCCCGCGAGGTCCTCGGGCCGTCGACTGGCCGCGTAACGTCCGCACATACTGTCCCACCCTGCCACGTCCCCGCGTCCCCCGAGGAGCCCTCCACCACATGGCCACCACGAAGTTCCTGTCCGACGTGCTCGGCACCCAGCCGGCGCCCGAGCTGTGGCTGGTCCTCGCGACCGCCGTCGCCGCCCTGGCGGTCACGGCCCCGCGGACGGTGTGGCGGCTGTCGCGCAACGCGGTCACCATCGCCCACGAGGGCGGCCACGGGCTGGTGGCGCTCCTCACCGGCCGCCGCCTGGAGGGCATCCGGCTCCACTCCGATACCAGCGGGCTGACCGTGAGCCGGGGCCGGCCGACCGGCCTCGGCATGATCCTGACGGCGGCCGCCGGCTACACGGCGCCGTCGCTGCTGGGCCTCGGCGGTGCCTGGCTGCTCGCCGCGCACCGGATCACGCTGCTGCTGTGGGTGGCGACGGCCCTGCTGATCGCGATGCTGCTGATGGTCCGCAACGCCTACGGGGCGCTGACGGTCCTGCTCACGGGTGGGACCTTCCTGCTGGTCTCGTGGCTGACGGAACCGCGGGTGCAGGCGGCGTTCGCGTACAGCGTGGTGTGGTTCCTCCTGCTGGGCGGCGTGCGGCCGGTGTTCGAGCTCCAGGCCAAGCGGCGGCGGGGTGAGGCGTGGGACTCCGACGCCGACCAGCTCGCCCGGCTGACCCACGCGCCGGCGGCGCTGTGGCTGTTCCTCTTCCACTCCGTGGCGCTCTGCTCGCTGATCGGCGGCGGCCGCTGGCTGCTCGGTCTGTGACCTGCTCGGCCCACTAAAGTGAGGGGCATGACCGATACCCCCGCGCTCCGTGACCCCTGGCCCGCACCGCACGCGAGTGGCCCCGTCGACGCCACCGTCGCCGTGCCCGGTTCCAAGTCGGTCACGAACCGTGCCCTGGTCCTGGCCGCCCTCGCCTCCGAGCCGGGCTGGCTGCGCCGCCCGCTGCGGTCCCGGGACACGCTGCTGATGGCCGAGGCGCTGCGGACGCTGGGCGTCGGCATCGAGCAGACGGTGTCGTCCAGTTCCTCCGCCGCGGGCGCCCCGTCCGGCACGGGCGAGGCGTGGCGCGTCATCCCCGCCGGGCTGCACGGCCCTGCCTCGGTGGACGTGGGCAACGCCGGCACGGTCATGCGGTTCCTGCCCCCGGTGGCCGCCCTCGCGGACGGCCCGGTCCGTTTCGACGGCGACCCCCGCTCGTACGAGCGTCCGCTGCACGGCGTGATCGACGCCCTGCGCGTGCTGGGCGCCCGGATCGACGACGAGGGGCGCGGCGCGCTGCCGCTGACGGTGCACGGGGCCGGCGCCCTGGACGGCGGCAAGGTCACCATCGACGCGTCGTCGTCCTCGCAGTTCGTCAGCGCGCTGCTGCTGTCGGCGCCGCGCTTCAACCAGGGCGTCGAGGTGCGGCACACCGGCCCGCGACTCCCCTCGATGCCGCACATCCGGATGACCGTCGACATGCTGCGCGCGGTGGGCGCGCAGGTGGACGAGCCGGAGACCGGCGGCGAGCCGAACGTGTGGCGGGTCTCCCCTTCGGCGCTGCTCGGCCGGGACCTCGTCATCGAGCCGGACCTGTCCAACGCGCAGCCGTTCCTGGCGGCGGCGCTCGTCACCGGCGGCCGGGTCACCATCCCCGACTGGCCCGCGCGGACGACGCAGCCGGGCGACGCGCTGCGGGAGATCTTCACCGAGATGGGTGGCTCCTGCGAGCTGGACGACGCCGGTCTGACCTTCACCGGATCGGGTCGGATCCACGGCATCGACGTGGACCTCGGCGAGGTGGGCGAGCTGACCCCGGGCATCGCGGCGGTCGCGGCCCTGGCCGACTCGCCGTCGACGCTGCGGGGCGTGGCGCACCTGCGGCTCCACGAGACGGACCGGCTGGCGGCGCTGACCAAGGAGATCAACGGCCTCGGCGGTGACGTGACCGAGACGGAGGACGGGCTGCACATCCGCCCCCGCCCGCTGCGCGGCGGCGTCTTCCACACGTACGACGACCACCGCATGGCGACGGCCGGCGCCCTGATCGGCCTCGCCGTCGACGGGGTGCGCGTGGAGAACGTGGGGACGACCGCCAAGACCCTGCCCGACTTCCCGCAGATGTGGACCGAGATGCTCGCGACCGAGGCCTGAACGACATGCGCCGCTACGGCAGGAACGCCGACGAGGACGACATCCGCGTCCGTCCCAACCGCAAGGGGAACCGACCCCGCACCAGCATCCGCCCGAAGCACGAGGACGCCGCGGACGGCATGGTCCTCACCGTGGACCGGGGCCGCATCACCTGTCTGGTGGAGGACCGCACGGTCCTCGCGATGAAGGCGCGGGAGCTGGGCCGCAAGGCGGCGGTGGTGGGCGACCGGGTGTCCATCGTCGGCGACCTGTCGGGCGGCAAGGACTCCCTCGCGCGGATCGTGCGCATCGGGGAGCGGTCCTCGGTGCTGCGCCGGACGGCGGACGACGACGATCCGTACGAGCGGGTCGTCGTCGCCAACGCCGACCAGTTGGCCATCGTCACCGCCCTCGCCGACCCCGAGCCGCGGCCCCGGCTGATCGACCGCTGCCTGGTCGCCGCGTTCGACGGCGGCCTGGAGCCGCTGCTCGTGCTCACCAAGTCGGACCTGGCGCCCCCTTCGGAGCTGCTGGAGCTGTACGGCGCCCTCGACATCCCGTACGTGGTGACCAACCGCGACGAGCTGGACGACGGGAGCGCGGCGGACCGGGTGCGCGCCCACCTGTGGGGGCGCACCACGGCCTTCGTCGGCCACTCCGGCGTGGGCAAGACGACCCTGGTGAACGCGCTGGTCCCGGAGGAGCTGCGGCGGTCGACGGGCCACGTCAACGCCGTCACGGGCCGCGGCCGCCACACGACCACGTCCGCGCTGGCCCTGCCGCTGGCGGGCGAGGCGGGCGGCTGGGTGATCGACACCCCGGGCGTGCGGTCGTTCGGGCTGCACCACGTCGACCCCTCGCGCGTCATCCACGCCTTCCCGGACCTGGAGCGGGGCACGGACGGCTGCCCGCGCGCGTGCAGCCACGACGAGCCGGACTGCGCGCTGGACGCGTGGGTCGAGAAGGGGCACGCCGACCCGGCGCGGCTCTACTCGCTGCGGCGGCTGCTGGCGACGCGGGAGCGACGCGAGGGCGACTGACCCGTCCGGTTTGCCCGGCTTGGGGGTGGATAAGTGCATAATCGCACCCAGGCGGCGCGTCGACGGCGGCCGGGGCCCGCGGACGGCGCCCGGAGCACGGCACCGGCGCGCGGCGCGCGAGGGGACGGACCGTCACCTTCCGGCGGGCGAGGGCGTGGGAGGCACGGACGATGGCGTGGCTGTTGGTGGTGGTCGCCGGCCTGCTGGAGACGGGGTTCGCGGTCTGCCTGAAGCTGTCGCACGGTTTCACCCGGCTGTGGCCGACGGTCGCCTTCGCGGCGTTCGCGCTGGGCAGCTTCGGCCTGCTGACCCTGTCGCTCCGCAAGCTCGACATCGGTCCCGCGTACGCCGTGTGGACGGGGATCGGCGCGACCGGTACGGCGATCTACGGGATGGTCTTCCTCGGCGACCTGGTGTCGGCGCTGAAGATCGTCTCGATCACGCTCGTGATCGTCGGCGTCATCGGCCTCCAGTTGTCGGGCTCGTCGCACTGACCCGGCCGAGCGCGGCCCGTACGAGCGCACCGGCCCCGTCCGGGTGCGGTACGACGAGCTGGCTGACGGCGAGCCGCACCGCGATCTCGACGGCGGGCGGGCGCGCCCCGGTGGCCCGCTGCACCCGGTCCCGCATCCGCGTCACCAGGTCGCCGGCCCCGGGCGGGAGCCCCGCGTCGACCGGATGCGGGACGGCACCGCTGCGCGAGGCGCCGCCGGGGTGCGCGGGGCGCGGGTCGGGGAGGTGCGCGCAGCGGCAGCCGGTGAGCAGCGCCCGCAGCAGGGGCCGGGCCTCGGCCCGGCGGACGAGCCGCTCGGCGAGGGCGACGAGGCACTCGACGGCGTCGTCCCCCGTACCGGCGGGGGCGCCCGTACCAGCGGGGCTGCCGGGGGTACCGGAGGTGCCGGAGGTGCCCGTACCGGTGGGGGCGACCGCGGGCGCGACCAGCTCCAGGCAGCTGTCGGCCTCGTACCGCAGCAGGGCCCGCGCGAGCCCGTCCTTGCCGCCGAACTCGTTGTACAGCGTCTGCCGCGAGACGCGCGCGGACGCCGCGACGTCGACCATGCGGACGGCGACCCAGGGCCGCTCGCACAGGGCCTCGTGGGCGGCGTCCAGCAGGGCCTCTCGCGCGGTGGGCACCGGCGCCTCCCCGGGGCTGGCAGCTCTGGGGGCCAGGGTCGGGCGGCCCCCACGGACTGTCAAGGGGGCGGACGGACCCGCGGGATAGAGTCGGGCGCATGGCCGATTACCACGATGACCTGCGCCTCGCCCACGTACTGGCGGACGCCGCGGACGCCGCCACGATGGAACGGTTCCAGGCGCTGGACCTCAAGGTCGAGACCAAGCCGGACATGACCCCGGTCAGCGAGGCCGACCGGGCCGCCGAGGAGCTGGTCCGCGGCCACCTCCAACGGGCCCGCCCGCGCGACGCGATCCTCGGCGAGGAGTACGGAGTGGAGGGCTCGGGCCCGCGCCGCTGGGTCGTCGACCCGATCGACGGGACGAAGAACTACGTGCGCGGCGTCCCGGTGTGGGCGACGCTGATCGCCCTCATGGAGCAGACCGACGAGGACTCCGGCGAGGGCTCGCGGAACGGCGACGGTGACGACCGCGGACCGGGGGACGGCTCCGGCGGCTTCCGGCCCGTGGTCGGTGTGGTGTCCGCCCCTGCGCTGGGCCGGCGATGGTGGGCGGCGGAGGGGCTGGGCGCGTACACGGGCCGCGACCTCGCCTCGGCGACGCGCATCCGGGTGTCACGGGTCTCGGAGCTGTCCGACGCGTCGTTCGCCTACTCCTCGCTGAGCGGCTGGGAGGAGCGGGGCCGCCTCGACGGCTTCCTCGACCTCACGCGCGCCTGCTGGCGCACCCGCGCCTACGGCGACTTCTGGCCGTACATGCTGGTCGCCGAGGGCGCGGTCGACTTCTGTGCCGAACCCGAGCTGTCGCTGTGGGACATGGCCGCGACCGCCGTCATCGTGCAGGAGGCGGGCGGCCGGTTCACCGGTCTGGACGGCCGTGAGGGACCCCACAGCGGGGACGCCGCCGCGTCGAACGGGCTGCTCCACGCGGACCTGCTCGGGTACCTGGGCGACGAGCAGGGCTGACCCCTGCGCACCGCGCGCCCGGCACCGGGAGGTCCGGCCGGACCGAAGCACCGGCCGGACCGAAGCACCGGGCGGGCCGGCGTGCCGGACGGGCCGGAATGCCGCACGGACCGGCGTGCCGGACGGACCGGACGGCGGTACGACGGCCGACGCGCCGACGCGCCGGCGCCCGACGTGCGGCGCCCCGCGCACGGCGCACGGCGGGGTGGTGACGAGGGGGCGGCAGCCGTGCCGCGCCCCCTTGTCGGGTACCCCTGTCCCTGCCACTCTGGGGTCCCCCACTTGTGCATTTGTGAATCCCTTCGCGTGGAAGGGTTCACCAAGGAGGTGGCACCCCATGCTCGTCCGTGACGCCATGAGCACCCTGGTCCTCACCATCGGCCCCGCCCACACCCTGCGCCAGGCGGCGACGCTGATGTCGGCGCGCCGTGTCGGCGCCGCCGTCGTCCTCGACCACGACAGCAACCAGATCGGCATCCTCACCGAGCGCGACATCCTCAACTCCCTGGGCGCCGGTCAGAACCCGGACTTGGAGGCCGCCGGCGCGCACACCACCACGGACGTCGTGTTCGCGACGCCCGACTGGACCCTGGACGAGGCGGCGGCGGCCATGACGCACGGCGGCTTCCGGCACCTCGTCGTCCTGGACGGCACCGGCCCGGTCGGCGTCGTCTCCGTCCGCGACCTGCTGCGGCGCTGGGCCCCCGCCCGCCGGGGGGCGCCGGCGGTCCCGGCGGCCGTGGTGGCCGGCTGAGGGGCCGGGCCGGTACGCACGCGCGGGAGGGCCGGCCCCCCAAGGGGAGCCGGCCCTCCGTCCACGGCAGGCGATCCAGTGCTGTCAGCCGCGCAGGGCCTGGACCGCGGCCTCCAGCCGCTTGCCGTAGTCCTCGTCCGCCTGGCGGAAGTTGTTGATGGCCCGCTCGGCGATGTCGACGCGCGAGACCTTGGCGATGAAGCCCGCCAGGTTGGCGATCAGGCGCTCCTTCTCCTCCTCCGTCATCAGCCGGTAGAGGTTGCCCGCCTGGACGAAGTCGTTGTCCTCGGCGTGGACGGGCGCCTCCAGGTCACCGGTCACCCCGGTCACCGGGACGGGCTGCCACAGCGGGCGGCCGGTCTGCGTCGGACCGCCGAAGCTGTTCGGCTCGTAGTTCTTCGCGCCCTTGTGGCGGCCGTCGTACAGGAAGCCGTCCCGGCTGTTGGTGCGCGCCTCGGTGGCGTGCGGGCGGTTCACCGGCAGGTGGTCGGCGTTGATGCCGACGCGGTAGCGGTGGGCGTCGCCGTAGGCGAAGAGCCGGCCCTGGAGCATCTTGTCGGGCGACGGGCCGATGCCGGGCACGAAGTGCGCCGGGGAGAAGATCGACTGCTCGACCTCGGCGAAGACGTTCTCCGGGTTGCGGTTGAGCTCCAGCTTGCCGAACTCGATCACCGGGTAGTCGGCGTGCGGCCAGACCTTGGTGAGGTCGAACGGGTTGAAGCGGTACGTCGCGGCGTCCGCGGCGGGCATGATCTGCACGCCGACGGTCCACGTCGGGTACTCGCCCCGCTCGATCGACTCGCGCAGGTCGCGCTGGTGCGAGTCCGGGTCCTCACCGGCGAGCCGGTTGGCCTCGGCCTGGGTGAGGTTCTTGATGCCCTGGTCGGTCTTGAAGTGGTACTTGACCCAGAAGACCTCGCCGGCCTCGTTGTTCCACTGGTACGTGTGCGAACCGAAGCCGTCCATGTGGCGGTAGCTCGCGGGTATGCCGCGGTCGCCGAAGAGCCAGGTCACCTGGTGCGTGGACTCGGGCGAGAGGCTCCAGAAGTCCCAGACGTTGTCCGCCTCCTGGGAGCCGGTGTACGGGTCGCGCTTCTGGGTGTGGATGAAGTCGGGGAACTTGATGGCGTCCTTGACGAAGAACACCGGGGTGTTGTTGCCGACGAGGTCGTAGTTGCCCTCCTCGGTGTAGAACTTCAGCGAGAAGCCCCGCGGGTCGCGCACCGCGTCCGCCGAGCCGAGGTTGCCCGCGACGGTCGAGAAGCGCAGGAAGACCTCGGTCTCCCGGCCGACCTCGCCGAGGAAGTGCGCCCGGGTGTAGGGGGTGACGTCGCCGGTCACGGTGAAGGTGCCATACGCCCCGGCGCCGCGCGCGTGGACCACGCGCTCCGGGATGCGCTCGCGGTTGAAGTGCGCGAGCTTCTCCAGCAGGAGCTGGTCCTGCACCAGAACCGGACCACCGACGCCCGCGGTCTCGCTGTTCTGGTTGTCGGCGACCGGCGCGCCGGCCTCCGTGGTGAGGGGTCCCTGCGTCACGTGCGCCTCCTGCGTCTCAGCACTCAGTCCTGTCCCTTGGCCAAAGCCGTTCCCGATCCTACAATGGACATTGTCTAAGTCAAGCCCGCATCCAAAGCCACACCCGTTCGGGACTGAGTCCCCCGCCTGTTAGGCTGAATCGCATGAGTGACCTGTTGGAGCGCCTGCGCGGCCGCGGCTGGCGGATGACCGCACAGCGGCGCGTCGTGGCGGAGGTCCTCGACGGAGAGCACGTCCACCTGACCGCGGACGAGGTCCACGCCCGGGCGGCGGAGCGGCTCCCGGAGATCTCCCGCGCGACCGTGTACAACACGCTGGGTGAGCTGGTCAGCCTGGGCGAGATCCTCGAGGTCTCCACGGACCGCCGTGCCAAGCGGTACGACCCGAACGCCCACCGTCCGCACCACCACCTGGTGTGCGCCCGCTGCGGCGCCATACGGGACGTCCATCCGCAGGGCAACCCGCTGGCGGACCTGCCGGACTCGGAGCGCTTCGGCTTCACGGTCTCGGACGTCGAGGTCACCTACCGCGGCCTCTGCCCGCACTGCGCGACCGCCTGAGGCCGCGGTCCGCGGTCCGCGGACCGTCGACACTCCGCCCCGCCGCTCGCCCTTCGTACGACGAGAGCCCCCGACGCACGACGCGCCGGGGGCCTTTGCCGTGCCTCCGGGGAGCGCTCCGCCCGGATCGGGCCGACAAGGCGCCCGCCGCTGCGCCACGCCCGCCCCCGGGCCCACACGCCCGTCCCGGCTCCACACGCCCGCCCAGGGCCCGCACGCCACCCCGGCTCCGCACGCCCGCCCCGCTCCGCATGCCCGGCACGCCCGCCGCCCGGTCGCCCCGTACGGGGCGCGGGTGGCCGGAAAACACCTAGGGCCCGGATCGAATGATCCGGGCCCTAGGTCTTCAGTAGCGGGGACAGGATTTGAACCTGCGACCTCTGGGTTATGAGCCCAGCGAGCTACCGAGCTGCTCCACCCCGCGTCGGTGAACACCACCTTACGGGACGGCGTGGACCGGCGCAAATCCGGGCTCAAGCGGTCAGCTCCTGGTGCAGCGCCTCGCTCAGGCGCGCCGCCCGCTCCGCCACCTCGGCCGGCCCCAGCTCCACGGCGCGGGCGCACCAGCGTCGCCCTTCGGCCAGCTCGCCCCTGCGGGCGGCGAGCAGCGCCAGGCGCAGGGCGGCCCGCCCGTGCCCGGCCCGGGCGGCGCGGCTCCACCACAGGGCGGCCTCGCGCTCGTTGCCGTCGCGGGCGAGCAGCAGGCCGAGGTTGAAGGCGCCGTTGCGGCTGCCGGCCTCGGCTGCCTCGCGGTACCAGCGCCCCGCCTCGGCGACGTCGCCGCGCGCGGCGGCGAGCATGCCGACCCGGACCTGGGCGCGCCGGTGGCCCTGCTCGGCGGCGCGCTCGTACCACTCCTCGCACTCGCTCTTCGGCGTCTGCGGCTGGCCGAGGGTGTGCGGCTCGGGCGGGGGCTGACGGGCGTCGAGGACGGTGGCCAGGCGGAACGCCGCCTCGGCGCTGCCGCCGCCCGCCGCGCACCGCAGGTGCCGCTCGGCCTCCTGCTCGTCGCCCTCGCGGAGCCGGGCCATGCCGACCTGCAGGGCCGCCTCGGTGTGACCGGCCGCCGCCGCGCGCTCGTACCAGCCGAGGGCCGCGCGGTCGTCGTCGCGGCCCGCGTAGAGGATGCCGAGGTTGAAGGCGGCGTCCACGCTGCCCGCTTCGGCCGCCTTGGAGAACCACGGCTCGGCACCGTGCGGGTCGTCGGCCTGCAGGAGCAGGATCGCCAGGGCGTTGGCAGCCTCCCGGTGGCCGGCGTAGGCGGCGCGCCGGTACCACTGCTCGGCCTGGGCAGTGCGGCCCTGGGCGGCGAAGAGCAGGCCGAGGTTGTAGGAGCCGTTGACGTCGCCCGCGTCGGTGGCGGCGCGGTACCAGCGCTCGGCGGTCTGGTACTCGCCGCGCGCGGCGTGCAGCGCGCCGAGCGCGTTGGCGGCGTTGCCGTCCCCGTCCTGGGCGGCACGCAGCCACCAGACGGCGGCGCTGTCCTCGTCCCCGGCGTCGCGCAGCAGGAAGCCGAGCGCGCACGCGGCACGGGGCTCGCCGCCCTTGGCGGCCATCAGGTACCAGCGGCCGGCCTCCTTGAGCTCGCCGCGCTTCTCCAGGATCGCCCCCAGGTGCAGCGCGGCCCTGCGGTGCCCGCGCGCGGCGGCCTGCCGGTACCACTGCTCGGCGCCGTCCGCGGCGGCGGTGCCGGCCCCGTCCGGCTGCTCGGCCGCGGCGGGGTCGCCGCCCTCCGGGGACGCCCCCTGGGGCGCCCGCTTCTCCAGGGCTCGGGCCAGCCGGTACGCGGCCTCGCGGTGCCCCTGCTCGGCGGCCGTGCGCAGCCACCGCTCGGCGCCGGCGTCGCCGCGGTGCTCCATGAGGTCGGCGAGGGCGTACGCGCCGAGGGCGTGGCCCTGCTCCGCGGACTGGCGCAGCCAGTACTCGGCGGCGGGCTCGTCGCCGCGCTCGCGGTGGTGGCGGCCGAGGGCGTGCGCGGCGGCGGCCGAACCGGCGACGGCGGCGACGCGCCACCAGCCGGCGGCCTCGTCGGGGTAGCCGCGCTGGTGGAGGAGGACGCCGAGGTTGTTGGCGGCGGCGCGGTCGCCGTCGGCGGTGGCGGCGCGCAGGTAGGGCTCGGCGGCGTCGAGGTCACCGCGGCGCAGCAGCATGGCGCCGAGGACGCTCATGGACGCGGTGTCGCCGGTGTCGGCCGCGCGGCGGTGCCGCGCCTCGGCCTCGACGGTGTCGGCGGCGGCCTCCGCGAAGTCCATGCCTGCCGTGTTCCACGCGCCCGTCAGATCGGGCGCGGCGTCGGCGTCGTCGAACGCCTCCGAGGCCCCGCCGGAGTGCTGTCCCTCGAACCGCCCACTCTCCAACAGCGTCGCCCTGTCCCCCATACGTCCCATCGTCGCACCACCCGCAACCCGCCTACACCTGGTATACCGCAGCCAGTGAGGTCACTTCAGCGTTTTGTCGACATGCCCACAGAGAGACAAGTCAAACACAAGGCGTGTCAACTCCCCACTCCGGACACGGCCTTCGGCCGGCCGTACACATGACCAGGGCCCGGATCCTCGAAGGATCCGGGCCCTGGTCTTTCAGTAGCGGGGACAGGATTTGAACCTGCGACCTCTGGGTTATGAGCCCAGCGAGCTACCGAGCTGCTCCACCCCGCGCCGTTGTGTGACCCACAGTACCACGGCGCGGGGCGGGCGTTACCGGCCCCCCGTTCGAGGGGCCGGTCGCGCTCCGGTCAGCCGGCGTCCGGGGAGGCCGATGGCGACGCACCCGACGCGGCCGGCTTCGACGCGGCCGGCGTGGCCGGCTTCGACGCTCCGGGGGCGGGCGTCGGGGTGCTCGCCGGAGGCGTCTGCCCGCCGGCCTTGCGCTGGGCGTCGGCCGCCGCGGCGCGCTCGAGCGCCTTGGCGAGCTCCTGCTGGGACTTGCCGTACGCCTCCCAGTCGCCGCGCTTGAGCGCCGCCTCGCCGTCCGTGAACGCCTTCTGGGCGTCCGCGATGGCCTGCTTCAGCGCGGCCTCGCCCGTCGCCGGCGGCTTCGTCGGGTCCGGGTTCGGGTCCGTCGACGGGGGCTCCGGGGTGGGGGAATCGCCGTCCACGCCGAAGACCGCGTTGAGCGCCTCCCCGAGGCTGTTCTCGAACCGGGTGGTGTCCTTCGTCGCGTCGCCCTCCGGCTTGCTGGCGTCGATGTACGAGACCGCCACCTTCTTCAGCAGCGGGTAGAGCGCACTGCGGCCCTGGGCGTAGACGGGCTCGACGTACAGCCATCCGCCGTCCATCGGCACGGTCAGGAGGTTGCCGTACTCGATCTCCGAGTCGGCGCCCTTCATGTCACGCACGAACGTCGCCACGTCGGGGAGGCTGTTGAGCTTCGACTGCACCTGCGCCGGACCGGGCACGTCCGACGTGGCGCGCAACAGCCTTATGCGGCCGTAGTCCTTGCTGGTCGCGTCGGCGTCGACGGCCATGAAGGCGCCCAGGTTGGGCCGCCCGTTGGGCGTGAACGTCGTCGTCAGCGAGAACCGCTGCTGCTCGTCGCCGGGCATCTTCAGACTCAGGTAGTACGGCGGGACCGCGTTGCCGTCCTTCTTCGTCGGGTCGGCGGGGACCTGCCAGGCGTCGCTGCCGCTGTAGAACTGCGCGGCGTCCCGGACGTGGTAGCGGGTCAGCAGCTCGCGCTGGACCTTGAACATGTCCTGCGGGTAGCGCAGGTGCGACTTCAGCTCGTCCTTGATGGCGGTCTTCGGCTCCACGGTGCCGGGGAACGCCTTCATCCAGGTCTTCAGGACCGGGTCCTCGGTGTCCCACTGGTACAGCTTGACCGAGCCGTCGTACGCGTCGACGGTGGCCTTCACCGAGTTGCGGATGTAGTTGACCTGGTTCTGCTGGGCGACGACCGTGCGGGTCTGGTTGCCGGCGGTCAGCGAGTCGGCGGTGGTGTCGCCGAGCGTCGTCCGCGACGCGTACGGGTAGCCGTTCGTCGTCGTGTAGGCGTCGACGATCCACTGGACGCGGCCGCCGACGACCGCCGGGTAGGCGTCGCCGTCGATCGTCAGCCACGGGGCGACCGCCTCGACGCGCTGCTTGGGTGTGCGGTTGTACAGGATCCGCGAGCCGTCGCCGATCGCTCCCGAGTAGAGGATCTGCGGCTCGCTGAACGCGACGGCGTACGCGGCGCGGTTGAAGGCGTTGCCGAGGCTGACGCCGCTGTCGCCCTTGTAGCTCGTCATCCGCTCGCCGTTGGCCTCGTAGTCGAGCTCCTTCTGCGGGCCGCCGACGATCGAGTACTGCTCGGTCTTCTCGCCGTAGTAGATCCGCTGCTCGTACTTGGGCAGCGTGCCGGTGGTGGGCAGGCCGCTCTCGGTGAACTGCGGCGCGCCCGTGCTGTCCACCGAGGTGCCCGCGGCCATGATCGCGCCGTAGCCGTGGGTGTAGGTGAAGTGGTCGTTGATCCAGTTCCGCTTCGGGATGCCCTTGATGTTGAGCTCACGCAGGCCGACGACCGTGTCCTGGCCCTTGTACCGGTCGACGTCGAGGGTCACCGGGAACTGGTAGTACTTCCGCCTCTGCTCCAGCTGCTGGAACGTCGGCGAGACGATGTTCGGGTCGACGAGCCGGTAGCTGGCCGCGGTCGTCGCGTCGGCGCGCAGCTGCGGCTTCGACTTGACCGTCGCCTTGCCCGAGTAGTTCTCGGGGACCGTCCGGTCGATGTCGTACGCCTTGCGCGTCGCCTCGATGTTCTTCTTGATGTACGGCGCTTCCTTGGCCTGCTCGTTCGGCTGGACCTGGAACTTCTGAACGATCGCCGGGTACAGGCCGCCGATCAGGATCGCCGACAGGACCATCAGGCCGAAGCCGATCACCGGCAGCTGCCAGGTGCGGCGCCACAGCGTCCCGAAGAACAGCAGGGCGCAGATGACCGCGATGCAGAAGAGGATCGTCTTCGCCGGGAGGTAGGCGTTGGCGTCGACGTACCGCAGGCCCGTCCAGTTGCCCGCCGCCTTGAAGTCGCTGGACTTCACGGCGAGGCCGTACCGGTCGAGCCAGTACGCCACGGCCTTCAGCGACACGAAGACGCCGAGCAGCACGGAGAGGTGGCCGGTGGCCGCGGCGGTGGCGCGCGCTCCGGGGCTCGTCACGCGCAGCCCGCCGTACAGGTAGTGCGTGAGAGCGGCGGCGATCAGCGACAGCACCGTGGCCGCGAAGCCGAAGCCGAGGAGGAACCGGTACCAGGGCAGGTCGAACGCGAAGAACGACACGTCCATCCCGAACTGCGGGTCCTTCTGGCCGAAGGCCACGCCGTTCACCCACATGAGCCACGTGCGCCACTGCCCGGAGGCCGAGGCACCGGCGATCAGGCCGACGAGCGCCGTGATCCCGAGCAGCACCCACTTCTTGTACGGCGCCACGCCCATGCGGTACCGGTCGAGGCTCTGCTGCTCCAGCGACATGGCGCTGAGCGGCGGCCGCAGCCGGTGCGCGAGCCAGATGTTGAACCCGACGGCCAGGGCCATCAGCAGGCCGAAGACGGCGAACATGCCGACCTTCGTCCACAGGGTGGTGGTGAAGACCGACGAGTAATCGACGGACCGGTACCACAACCAGTCCGTCCAGAACCCGGCGAACATGACGAAGAGCATGGCCAGGACGGCCAGCACCCCCAGCGTCATGAGCAGGGTGCGGGCCCGCCGGGACGGCCGGCCGACTCTGATCCGTGGCCCGGTCGGGCCTCCGCCGCGGTCCGGCATCTGGAAAGCCAACGTGCGCCCCTCGAAGTTCGCGTCGTGTGTGCTGCGGGTGTCGTGCTGTGGCCCCGGATTCACCGGCGCCCCACTGATGCAACTTACTGAAGCTTTACCTGGTTCCCGTCTCCGGGTCGAGAAGAGGCAGGATATTGACCATGCCCAATGTTTCTCCCTCCGGCCCTCCGATGGCCGCAAGCCCGCTCACCCGCGCGGTCCTCGAGATCGACGAGTACGCCTCGGGTCTCGGCTGGGACCAGCCGGCCCGCCTCTTCGCCCTCGTCGACACCGTGCGGCTGCGCGCCGACGAGCCGGAACTGGCCGCCCAGCTCGGCCTCGGCGGCGACGCGGACGCCGCCCCCCTCACCCCCGTCGAGCAGGACGAGCTGCCCTCCGGCGCCCCGCTCGACGAGTTCCTCGCCACGGTCGCCTGGCCCGACGCCGTCACCGGCTGCGCCCTGACCGTGGAGCGGCTGATGCTGCCGCCGTCCGCCGAGGGCTCCGTCCCCGACGGCCTCGACGAGGCGGGCCTCGCCCGGTGGGTCGCCTCCCACCCGAAGCGTCAGGAGGTGCGCATGACCGTGGCCGTGCTGCGCGACGGCGCGCGCGAGTCGGCCATCCGGCTCCGCGAGAAGGACTCGCCGACGGAGGTTCTCACCGGCGCCGACCTGGTGCCGGGCCTCGCGGAGGCGCTGGCGGCCACGTTCGAGGGCTGACCGCCGTACGCCCCTGGGGGCGGGCCGGGACCGCGGGGGGAGGCGGCACCGGCCCGCCCCTCACGCGTACCGGGCCCTCTGGGGGCGATGCCCGGGCCGGCCCCCGGCGGCGCCGCGGGCCGGTCTGCGCGCGATGCGCGGACCGATCCCCCCGGCGGGTGCACGGGCCGGTCGCCCGGCGGGTGCGCGGGCGGGTCCGTGGACCGATCCCCCCGGCGGGTGCACGGGCCGGTCGCCCGGCGGGTGCGCGGACCGGTCCGCGCGCATGGCCGGGCCGGTTCCCCGCCGGCGCGCCGCGGGCCGGCGGCCGGGTGCGTCAGCCCGGGGAGCAGTCGGGAAGGCCGGCCGTGTCACCCTTGCGGACCTTCTCCAGGGACTTCACGGCGTCGGCGATGGTGTCGACCTTGATGAGCGTCAGTCCCTCGGGCGTGGCCGACGCGGCGGAGGGGCAGTTGGCGGCGGGCGTCATGAAGTAGCGCGCACCGGCCTCGCGCGCCCCCACGAGCTTCATCTCGATGCCCCCGATCGGGCCCACCTTGCCGGTGTCGTCGATGGTCCCCGTACCGGCCACGAACCGGCCCCCGGTCAGCGCGCCGGGCGTCAGCTTGTCGACGATGCCGAGCGCGAACATCAGGCCGGCGCTCGGGCCGCCCACGTCGTCGAGCTTGATGTCGATCGCGAACGGGAAGGTGTGGTCCCTGCCCGCCTGGATGCCGACGATCGCCCGGTCCGCGTCGGGCGCCCGCTTGGTGGAGACGGTGACGGTCTCGCTGGTGGTGGGCGCGCGGCCCGCCTTCTCCGCTGCGGCGGCGTCCTTCGCGGGGACGATGGTGAAGGTGACCGGCTTGCCGGGCCGCCGCTTGGTGACGATCTTCGCCACGTCCTTGGGGTCGCGCACCGGAGTGCCGTCGACGGACTTGATCACGTCACCGGCGTGCAGCCTGCCCTCGGCGGGGCTGTCCTTCTGGACCGAGGAGACGACCACCCGGGCGGAGACGGGGATGCCCAGCTGTCCGAGCGCGGCGACGCGGGCGCTCTCCTGGGACTGGCTGAACTCCTCGGCGTTCTCCTGCGTGGACTGCTCCGCCGTCTTGCCGTCGGGGTAGAGCGTGTCATGCGGTACGACGACGGCGTCCTCGGCGATCCATCCCGCGACGGCCTCCACGAGGTTCATCCGGTACTCCGCACCGGTGACCCTGACGGTGGTCATGTTCAGGTGGCCGGAGGTCGGGTACGTCTCGTGGCCGGAGATCCGAAGCACCGGCTCCCCCCGGGCGTCACCCAGCGTGTTGACCGTGGGGCCCGGGCTCATCTCGGAGTAGGGCACCGGGATGAGGACTCCCGCACAGAGCAGCGCGATGAGCGAGAGGGTGGCGGCGAGCATCGTCACGGTGCGGCGTGGCATGGAACGACAGTACGGGACGGGTCTGTCAGTGCACTCGTGGGGCCGGTCCGTCCGTGGTGGCCGTCAGACGGATCCGCCGCTCGAGTGGGTCCGGTCCATGGCGTCGCGGAAGCGCGCGTAACCGGCGAGCTCGGCTATGTCCTCGGTGGTGCGGCTGCGTGCGGCCCAGACGCCCCATATCGCGGCGCCGACGGCGGCGAACAACGGGATGAGCAACCAAGCGAGCGCTGCCATCGCGGCCTCCCGTCCCCTAGAGCGAAGCAAGTGATGATCAGCAGATTAACCGTCCGTGCTACCCACGCTCGTACCGGGGAGGCGGTTACGCAAATCGGCTGAGCCCCCGTCTCGGGCGACCCGTTCGGCGGGTGCCGGCGGGCGGCCCGTACCACCCCCGCGGGGAGCGCTTCCGCCGGACCGGTACCGCCGACCGGGCGATGCCGTCGGCGGGCGCCGGTACCACCGCGACCGGGGACGCCGTCCAAGGGCCGGTACCGCCGACCGGGTGACACCGACCGCAGGCCGGCGTCACCGCCGACCGGGGGACGCGACCGCAGGCCGGTCAGCAGGAGCCGACCCACTCCTCGGTGCCGTCCGAGAAGCGCTGGTGCTTCCAGATGGGGACCTCGTGCTTGAGGTCGTCGATCAGCTTGCGGCAGGCCGCGAACGCCTCCGCACGGTGCGGGCAGGACACTGCGACGACCACCGCGAGGTCGCCGACGACCAGGTCGCCCACCCGGTGCACCGCGGCCAGGGCGCGCACGGGGTACTCCGCGACGACCTTCTCGGCGACCCGCCGCAGTTCCGCCTCGGCGGAGGGGTGGCTGGAGTAGCCGAGCGCGTCGACGTCGGCGCCCCCGTCGTGGTTGCGCACGGTCCCCACGAAGAGCGCGGTCCCGCCGGCCGCGTCGTCGCCGACGGCCCGGAACACCTCGTCCAGGGAGAGCGGGGTGTCGCGGACGGCCAGCAACCGGATCGGGTCGTCGGCGGCCCGCTCGCCGGGGTGGTCGTAGGTGGGTGCCATGCCACCCATCGTGCCGCACACCCAGGCGACGCGGTATTGCCTGTTCGACCGGTGGACGCACGCGCGCGTTGGAGCCTCCTACAGCGGACGGCGCCGAAGGGTTGTCGCTCCCGGCCCGCACCGGTCGGGCCTGGTCGGGCTTGGGGCTGGTCGGGTCTGGTCCGGCCAGGTCGGGCCCGGTCGGTGCGGGCCGGGCCAGGTCGGGCCCGGTCGGGCCCGGTCGGGGTCCCGTCCCGGCCGAGACACCGGTCACCGGGCACCGGGCACCGGTCGCCCCGGGTCGGCCGTTCCGGCCCGCACGCCCGCACCGGTCGGGACGGGCCGGGTCGGGGCTGCCGTGCGTCGCTACAGGCCGCGGCGCCGGCGGGCACGGCGGACGAGGGCGGCCGTACCGAGCAGGGCGACCGTGGCGCCCGCGGCCCCCGCCGCCGTGGCGTCCTTGCGGCCGAGGCGCCGGCCCGCGACGGTGTGCCGGCCCGCGACCTCCTCCAGGAGCGCGGTCAGCACCTCCTCGTTCGTCCAGCTCGGCCGCCATCCCGCGTCGTGGAGCCGGCCCACGCTCACCACCCACGGGTGCATCGTGTAGGCGAGGTCACCGGCCGGTGAGGGGGTGAGCCCGATGCGGTGGAGCCTGGCGGCCGCGCCGAGCGCGACGGCCGACGGCAGCTCCATGCGCCGGATGCCGCTCAGCTCCTCGACCTCCTCCTGCTCCAGCCAGCCGTCGCAGCCGACCGCGAACTCCCCCTCGACCTTCTCCAACGCCGCGTACTCCAGGGCGCTGACCAGGTCCTCGACGTGGCAGAACTGCCAGGCCGGACGGGATCCGGCGACGACGAGCAGCCGCGGCGACTCGAAGTAGCGGGTCAGGGCGGTGTCGGTGCCGCCGACGAGCACGGCGGGGCGCACGACCGTGATGTGCAGGCCGGGGTGCGCGCGGGGCGCGCGGCGGGCCAGGCGCTCGATCTCCAGGAGGTCGCCCACACCGGTCGCCTCGGCCGTCGCCCGCAGCTCGGCGTCCTCGGACAGCGGGATGTCGTTGTCCGGGAGGGCGCCGTAGACCATGGCGGAGGTGCACAGCACGGCCCGGCGGACCCCCGCGGCCGCGGCGGCGGTCAGCACCGTCTGCGTACCGCGCACGTTGTACGCGGTACGGGCGGCGGCGTCCGTCTCCAGGTCCAGGTCGAGGGCGAGGTGCACCACGACGTCCGCGCCGCGCAGCTTCTCGGCGATGGCCGGATCCCGTACGTCCAGGATGTGCCACTGCGCCTCGGCCACCTCGCCGCGGCGCTCGTCGATGGCGATGACCTGCCGGATCTCCTCCGAAGCGGCCAGGCGCCGGGTCAGCATGTCGCCGAGGCCGGACGCGGCGCCCGTGACCGCGACGACGGGCCCCCGGGCGGCGGACGGGGTTGAACGGTTTCGCGCTGCGCGAACCTGCGGATCTGGGGAACTCACCAGGCGTCTCCAGCGGTTGTCTTCAGTACGTACGCGGTCAACGCGCACGCACCAGGTGGCGTCCATCCTGCCGCAGGCACTGCGCCAGTGGAGCACCGAGCCCCAGACCCGGCCCGGATGTCTAGGCTGGGTGTGATGTCGGGCAGCCGCCGTCGGCAGGAAGCCGGCGGCCCAACGAGCCGAGGAAACCCGTGAGCGACACCCCATTCGGATTCGGCCTTCCCCCGGAGGAGCCGGACGACGGCGACCAGGGCAAGAAGAAGCCCGAGGGTGGTGCCAACCCCTTCGGGGGGTTCGGCGGGCTGCCCGGAGGCCAGGGCGGCGCGGACAATCCGTTCGCCGCCATGTTCGGCTCCTTCAACCCGGCCGACCTGGGCGCCGCCTTCCAGCAGCTCGGCCAGATGCTGAGCTACGAGGGCGGTCCCGTGAACTGGGACATGGCCAAGCAGATCGCCCGGCAGACCGTCTCCCAGGGCGCGCCGGACGGCAGCAAGGACAGCAGCGTGGGCGCCGCCGAGCGGAAGGCCGTCGAGGAGGCGGTCCGCCTGGCCGACCTCTGGCTCGACGGCGTCACGTCGCTGCCGTCCGGTGCGGCCGGTGCCGTCGCCTGGTCCCGCGCGGAGTGGGTCGAGGCGACGCTGCCGGCGTGGCAGCAGCTCGTGGACCCGGTCGCGGAGCGCGTCGGCACCGCCATGGGCGACGTGCTGCCGCAGGAGATGCAGGCCATGGCGGGCCCGCTGATCGGCATGATGCGCTCCATGGGCGGCGCCATGTTCGGCCAGCAGATCGGGCACGCCGTGGGCGCGCTCGCCGGCGAGGTGGTCGGCTCGACGGACGTCGGGCTGCCGCTCGGTCCGGCCGGCAAGGCCGCGCTGCTGCCGCTCAACGTGGCCGCGTTCGGCCGGGACCTCAGCGTCCCGGAGGACGAGGTCCGGCTGTACCTGGCGCTGCGCGAGGCCGCCCACCAGCGGCTCTTCGCCCACGTGCCGTGGCTGCGCTCGCACCTGTTCGGCGCGGTCGAGGGGTACGCGCGCGGGATCAAGGTCGACACGTCCAAGCTGGAGGACGCGGTCGCGCAGCTCGACCCGAGCAGTCCGGAGCAGCTGCAGGAGGCGCTCCAGCAGGGCATGTTCCAGCCCGAGGACACGGCCGAGCAGAAGGCCGCGCTCGCCCGTCTCGAGACGGCGCTCGCCCTGGTCGAGGGGTGGGTGGACGCGGTGGTGCACGCCGCGGCCGGCTCCCGGCTCACGTCGGCGGACGCGCTGCGCGAGACGCTGCGGCGGCGCCGCGCCTCGGGCGGTCCCGCCGAGCAGACCTTCGCGACGCTGATCGGCCTGGAGCTGCGGCCGCGGCGGCTGCGGGACGCGGCGCGGCTGTGGGCCTCGCTCACCGACGCGCGCGGGGTCGACGGGCGGGACGCGCTGTGGGAGCACCCCGACATGCTGCCGACCGCCTCCGACCTGGACGACCCGGACGGTTTCGTCCACCGGGAGCACATGGACTTCTCCGAGCTGGACAAGATGCTCGGCGAGGCGGCCGGCCGCCCGGACCGGGTCGGCGGCTCCGACGGATCGTCGGGCGAGGGCAGCTCGGGTCAGGGCAGCCCGGGCGAGGGCAGCCCGGGCGAGGGCAGCTCGGATGAGGGCGGTGCCCCGGGCAACGGCGGTGCCCCGGGCCAGGGCGGCACCCCGGGTGCGGGCGGTGCCTCGGGTCAGAGCGACGCCTCGGGTGAGGGCGACAAGGACAAGTGAGCCTGCACACCGACGCGGTCCGCGTCCTGGAGGGGTACGGGGACCAAGAACAGCTGCGCCGGACGTACCTGGACCACCTCGCGGCGCACGAGGACGCCATGTGGAAGGCCTGCGCGGCGGGCCATCTCACCGCCAGCGCCCTGGTCGTGGACCCGGAGCGGGGCAGGGTGCTGCTGACCCTGCACCGGAAGCTGCGCATGTGGCTGCAGATGGGCGGGCACTGCGAGCCCGGCGACCGGACGATGGCCGCGGCGGCGCTGCGGGAGGCGACGGAGGAGTCCGGCATCCCGGGACTGGACCTGCTGCCGGGCGGCCCGGTCCGGCTCGACCGGCACGCCACGCCCTGCGCCTGGCACCTCGACGTGCAGTACGCGGCGGTGGCGCCGCCGGACGCCGTGGAGGCCATCAGCGACGAGTCGCTGGACCTGCGCTGGTACGCGTACGACGACGTGGCCGACGTGGCCGACGCGTCGGTGGTCCGGCTGGTCGAGCGAACGCTGACGCGGCTGTAGCCGCAGCCGGGGCCCGGACATCCGGGGCCGAAGGCTCCGAGCCCGGAGCCGGGAGCCCGGAAAGCCCGGGCGGGAGCCCAGGGCCCAGGGCCGAAAACCCCGTGTCCGGAAGGCTCCGAGCCCGGAGCCCGGAGCACCGGAGCCCTGAGGGGCGCTCGCCGTGGAGGCGGGCGCCCCTCCCGGGTGTCGGGCGGGTGCGCGGGGCGGCGGTGCGGCCGCGCGTGCGCGGCTTAGGCGCGGCGGCGGGTCCGGCGGGTGCGCGGATTCAGTTCCAGGCGTTGTTCTGGTTCTGCCCGTGCGCGCCGTGCTGGCCGACGCCGAACTGGGCCGCCACGCCCTGCCCGATCTGCGCGCCCTGCGGCGGCATGACCTCGCTGGGCTGGACGAGGGCGAAGCCGTGGCCGAGGAAGTTCAGCTCCCAGCCCTCCCCGGTCGTTCCGCGACGCCGGCGGACGTTCGACGAGTGCGTCTGGGCCTGCATCTGCACCCGTAGCGACGACGACCAGGCGACGATCGCGTCGGCGTCGACGTTGACGTACTTGTCGGGCGTGACCTGCATCATCAGGGGTTGCCCGGACGTCATCAGGGCGACCTGGCCGCGGCCGGAGATGTTCAGCTGGTACTTGCCGGAACCAGAGATGCCGTACTGGCTGTCCACGGCGATGACCTCGGTGTGCAGCGTCGAGTCGAGCGCCAGCACGTAGGCGCTGTCGACGGTCAGCCCGTCCTGGTCGACGTCGACGACGTGGATGTACTGGGCCAGGTTGGCGAGGTAGACGGTGCCCTGCCCGGAACAGCGCATCAGGTCGAGCCCCTCGCCGGTGGTGGCGTGGGCCGTGCGCTGGCTCTGGTTCTGGATCTCGCCGTCGAAGTCCATCAGTCCCTGGTAGGCGACCATGGCGCCCTTGCGGGCGAGGACGTCGTCGTGACCGGTCAGCGCGACCCGCAGGAGCTGCGGGTTCTGCACCGTGTACCGGTCCTGGCTCTGCTGTTCCGTGTGGCTGAAAAGCGGACTCTGCATGATCTGTTCTCGCTCCCCCGGCTCAGTTCCGGACCCGTAGCCGGTCGGTGCTGTCCTCGCTCGGCTGTACGACGACGATGCCCTGGCCCGAGAAGGCCATCTGGTACGCCTCCCCGCTGCCCCGCCCGATGAGGGAGGACGCCTTGAAACTGCGCTTGCCCTTGACCTTCAGGGAGGGCGACCAGGCGATGAGCGCGTCCGGGTCGACGTACGTCTCGTCGTCGCCCCGGCCGCAGTCGACGACGACGGGCGTGCCGCGCGAAGTGAGCGCGACCCAGCCGGTGCCGCCGATCTGGACGTTCCACAGGCCCTGGCCGGCGAACTTCGCCATGCCCTTGACGCGCTCGACGCCCCACTGGAGGTGTGCGTCGAAGGCCAGGACGTTCGTGCCGTTCACGGACAGGGCGTCGCCGTCGAGGTGGACGACGACGACGTCCGCCCCGTAGTCGGCGAGATAGAGCAGTCCGTCGCCGGAGCACTTCATGAGGGGCGCGCCCTCACCGGTGACCCAGGAGGAGGCGATCTGCCGCACCGCCGGCGGGTTGGGCTCGTACTGGACGAAGCCCTCGTAGGCGACGACGGAGCCGGTGCGGGCGAACAGGTCCTGGCCGGTGGCCATGGCGACCTTGACCATGGCGTTGCCGTGGTTCTCCATGCGGACCGTGACGGGGGTCGGGGCGTAGCCCGCGAGCTGCTGGTTCATTCCTCGGGCTCCCTCAGACCTCGTAGGGCTGGACGACGATGAAGTTGCCGGGGGCTCCCCGGAACTGCAGGTTCACGGTCTCGCCGCTGTGGCCCGGGTAGGCGTTGCGGCGCAGCCGGACCTGGCTGGAGAGGACCACCTGGGAGGCGGCCGACCAGGCGACGACCGCGTTGCAGTCGGCGAAGGTGGTGGGCGTGACGGGCAGGACCACCGGGGTGCCCTGCGTCTTCACGACGACCGTGCCGGTGCCGTGGAAGAGCATCGTGAACAGCGCCCCGCCGGGGATGCCGTGCCCATCGATGCGGCGGACCTCGTGGTGCAGCGACTCGTCGAAGGCGAGGACGTTCTCGGCGGAGACGCAGATCCCGTCGCCCTGGAGCTCGATGGGGTGCAGCTGCGCGTTGTTCTCGGCGAGGAAGAGCTGGCCGCGGCCGGTGCAGCGCATGAGCTGCATCTCCTGGCCGGTGGCGTTGCCGACGATGCGGCCGGCGAAACCGGCGCCCTTGTAGCCGAATTCGACCTTGCCCTGGTACATGACCATGCTGCCCTGCCGGGCGAGCACGGGCGTCTGGCCCAGGGCGAGGTCGACCCGCATGAGCTGCGGGTTCTGCGACGTCCAGCGCTGCCCGGTCGGCGTCTCGCGGTACTTCTGCAGCGCGGCCGCCAACCCGGCACCCTGCGAAACGCCGTGTGGGGCACCGCCGTGCGGCATACCCGACTGCGGGGCGCCTACGGGCGGCATACCGGCGTGCGGGGTGCCGACGGGCGGCGTCCCCATGGCGGGCTGCTGCCCGTACGCGCCGGGAGCCGGCTGCCCGTACCCGGGCGCCTGACCGTACGGCGCCTGGACCGGTGCGCCGTGTGGCGGCGTCTGCCCGTAGGGGGCGGGCGCCCCGTGCTGCGGCGGCGTCTGCCCATACGGTGCGGGCGCCCCGTGCGACGGGGTCTGCCCCGGCACCTGCCCGTAGGGGACGGGCTGCTGCGGGTGCTGGGGGTGCTGCGGCTGTCCGTACGGCGTGGGCGGCGGCGCGGGTACCTGCGGGACGGGTGCCTGGGGCGGCGGTTCCTGCGGGGCCACCGCCGCGCCCAGCGGCGCGGCCATCGTGGGCGCCCCGTGCAGCGCCTGCTGCGGCTGGGCCGGGGCGGGGACCGGAGGCTGCTGTGCGGCCACGGGGGCGCCGAAGGCCGGAGCGGGCTGGGCCGGGGCGGCCGGGCCGGCGGGCGGCGCGAAGGACGGCGCGGCGTGCGGGGCCTGCGGCTGCTGGGGGGCCTGGGGCTGCTGGGGCTCCTCCTCGAGGACCTCGCCGCCGAAGTTCTTCAGCAGCGCGTCGAGGCCGCCGTCGAAGCCCTGACCGACCGCGGCGAAGCGCCAGCCGTCCTTGCGGTAGAAGTCGCCCAGCATCACCGCGCGCTCGGTGGTGAACTCCGAGCCGCTGAACGCGTACCGGGCCACCTCCTCACCGCCCGCGACGATCCTGACGTAACCGGCGCCCACCTGCGACATCTGTCCGGCGCCGTCGATGGTGGCCGTGAAGGACAGCTTGTGGATGCCGTCCGGCACACGGTCGAGCGTGACGCGGAAGGACTCGGTGTCACCGGCCTGCGCGCCCAGCAGCTGGATGGACTCCTCGGGGGACTTGGGCTGGTTGAAGAAGACGAAGTACCGGTCGTCCGAGAGCCGCTCGTCGGCGTCGAGGCCGAAGCAGCTGATGTCGAAGGACAGTCCCGGTCCCGCGATCTGCACGCCGACGTACAGATCGGTCCCGGCTGTCAGGTCACTGATCCGGGCCTTGTGGCCCCGTTGGAATTCCCTGGCCATGCGTGAAGACCGTCCCCCATCCCGGAATGTGTGTGCGTCGCGCCAGGCTAACGGCTGGCCACGACGGTGGACCACGCCGGCGACCGGCTCGGTACGCACTCGGTACAGGACCGGGGAAGTCAGTCGCCGGACGGACACGGAGGGTGCGGCAGGCGGCCGGCGGCGACCACGCCCTCCAGGTAGCCACGCGCCCGCTCGGTCCTCGGATAGGAGTCGAGCAACTGCCAGAACCGCGGCCCGTGCCCGGGGACGAGCAGGTGGGCCAGCTCGTGCAGCAGCACGTAGTCGACGACGTACTCGGGCATCCCCTGGAGCCGGTGGGACAGCCGGATGCTGCCCTCGGCCGGGGTGCAGGATCCCCAGCGGGTGTTCTGGTTGGTGACCCAGCGGACGGACGCCGGCCGTGCCCGACCGCCGAGGTACTGCGCGGACAGCCGCTCGGCCCGCTCGGCCAGCTCGGAGTCGCCGGGGCGACGGCGGCTCTCCTGGGCGGCGAGCTTGTCGAGCATCTGGGTCACCCAGCGCCGCTCCTCCGCCTGGGACATCCGGGCGGGGATGAGGACGATGGTGCGGTCGCCCTCGCGGTAGGCCGAGACGGTCCGGCGGCGGCGGGTGCTCCTGCGCACCTCGACGGCGGACGTCCGGTCCGCGTGGGACGGGTCGCTGGTGGTGGGGCTGGGCTGGGGGTCGGCGGGCACGACCCGACGGTACCTGCCGGCCGGTTCATTGAAGTCGCTCGGCGGCGGTGACCCCGGCGGTCCGTCCACAGCTCGCAGCATTCGTATGACTGATCGGCCTCCCTGTGGATGAGGGTCGGAGGCGATGGCGCCGACGGCGGCATGCTGCACCCACGTGACGGGCGAGGGAGGTGGCGAGGATGCATCCGATGGTGAAGCCGGCGCTGCGGCGCGCATGGCGGGATCTGCAGTGCGTGCAGTTCGGGGTGGCGCCCGCGCACGCGGTGGTGGTGGGCCCGGTGGACACGACGACCGGGAGCCTGCTGGCGCTGCTGGACGGGACCCGCGGGGTGGGTCTGCTGAGGGAGGAGGCACGGGCGCTCGGGGTGCCGGACGGCTGGTTGGAGGCGTTGCTCGACCGGCTGGCCGCGGCGGGGCTGCTGGACGACACGGCGCCGGGCGACCGGGCGGTGGAGGCCGTGCGGCGGGAGGCCGGCGTGCTCGACCGGATGCGCGCCGATCTGGGGTCACTGTCGGTGGTGCACCGCGAGCCGGGCGGTGCGATACGGCGCCTGGCCGCGCGCGGCGGCATGCGCGTCCAGGTCAGGGGTGCGGGTCGGGTGGGGGCGGCGGTGGCCGGGCTGCTGTCGGCGGCCGGTGTCGGCCGGGTGGAGGTGATGGACGGCGGGCGGGTCGAGCCGTGGGACGTGGCGCCCGGCGGTTTCCCGGCCGAGTCGGTCGGGGACCGGCGGGACGTGGCGGCCCGGCGGTTGGTGGGCCGGTCGGCGCCGGGCGGCGGGCGGGCGCCCCGTGCGCCGACGGGGCCCGAGCCGGGTCTGTCGCTCGTGGTGGTCACGCCCCGGGACGGGCTGGCGGCGTACGCCCCGGACCCGGTGGCGGCGGACACGTGGGTGGGGACGGGCACACCGCATCTGTTCGCCGGGGTTGTGGAGGCCACCGGGGTGCTGGGGCCGCTGGTGCTGCCGGGCGAGACCGCGTGCGCGCGGTGTGTGGAGATGGATCGGACGGACGCTGATCCGGCGTGGCCGCGCCTGCTGGCGCAGTGGCGGTCAGGGCGCCGGAGTGCGGTGCCGGCCGGGGACGTGGGGTTGTCGGCGGCCGTGGCCGGGTTGGCGGCGGCGCACGCGCTGGCGTTCCTGGACGGGGGTGTGGCGGCGAGTGCGGGGGCGCGGTGGGAGGTGTCGTCACCGCTGCTGGAGTGGCGGGCGCGGCCGCTGCGGCCGCATGGCGGGTGCCCGTGCGGGGCGGCGGACCGGGAGCCGTCGGACGGGGAACGGGAGCGGCCCTCGGGGGTCCGCGGCGGGCAGGACACAATGGCGGGGTAACCGCCGTCGGCGGCGCGTGTCAGGGCAAGGCGGCACGGGAGTCTGGGCTTTGGAGGGGCGTATGTCTGATCTTCCCCGGAAGGCGGTCACCCGGACCGCCAAGTTGGCCGCTCTGCCACTGGGCTTCGCGGGGCGGGCCACGTGGGGGCTGGGCAAGCGGATCGGGGGCAAGTCCGCCGAGATCGTCGCGCGGGAGCTCCAACAGCGCACGGCCGACCAGCTGTTCAAGGTGCTGGGCGAGCTGAAGGGCGGTGCGATGAAGCTCGGGCAGGCGCTGTCCGTCTTCGAGTCGGCGCTGCCGGAGGAGGTCGCGGGGCCGTACCGGGCCGCCCTCACCAAGCTCCAGGAGGCGGCGCCCCCGATGCCGACGAGAACGGTGCACGCCGCGCTCGCGGAGCGGTTGGGCGAGGACTGGCGGGAGCTGTTCCTGGAGTTCGACGAGAAGCCGGCGGCCGCGGCCTCGATCGGGCAGGTGCACCGGGCGGTGTGGCACGACGGGCGCGAGGTCGCCGTGAAGGTGCAGTACCCGGGGGCGGGTGAGGCGCTGCTGTCGGACCTGGCGCAGCTCAGCCGGTTCGCCCGGCTGTTGGGGCCGCTGGTGCCGGGCATGGACATCAAGCCGCTCATCGCGGAGATGCGCGACCGGGTGTCGGAGGAGCTGGACTACGACCTGGAGGCGCGGGCCCAGCGGGAGCACGCCGCGGAGTTCGCTGACGACCCCGACGTGGTGGTGCCGGGCGTGGTGCACCAGTCGGACCAGGTGCTGGTGACGGAGTGGATCGACGGGGTGCCGCTGTCGGAGGTCATAGCGGACGGCACGCCGGAGGAGCGGGACCGGGCGGGCCAGTTGCTGGCGCGGTTCCTGTTCTCGGGCCCCGCTCGGACGGGCCTGCTCCACGCGGACCCGCACCCGGGGAACTTCCGACTGCTGCCCGGGGAGGACGGCGGTCGGGCGCGGCTGGGAGTGCTGGACTTCGGGACGGTGGACCGACTTCCGGGCGGGCTGCCGGAGACGATCGGCCTGTGTCTGCGGATGGCCCTGGAGGGCGAGGCGGAGACCGTCTACGAGCTGCTGTGCGACGAGGGGTTCGTGAAGGAGTCCATAGAACTGGACCCGGAGGAGGTGCTCGACTACCTGCTGCCCATCATCGAGCCGGCCGAGGCGGACGAGTTCCTGTTCACGCGCGAGTGGATCCGCTCGCAGGCGGCGCGGATCGCCGACCCCCGCTCTCCGGCACACCAGCTGGGCAAGCAGCTGAACCTGCCCCCTGCGTACCTGCTGATCCATCGGGTGACGCTGAGCACGATCGGCGTGCTGTGCCAGCTGAATGCCTCGGTGCGCCTGCGCGACGAGTTGGAGGAGTGGCTGCCGGGGTTCCTGCCGGAGGAGCCGGTGGAGGAACCGGCCTGACCTGACGGGACGCGGCGGCTGCGAGCTCCCGGTCGTGCATCGTGAGCCGGCAGCCACGAGCATGAGGTCGTCGGTCGTCAGGCGCGTGGTCCGTGGTCCCGCGCGAGGTGGTGCCCGGTGCGGGGTGACGCCCCGGTGCGCGAGGTGGTGGTTCGGTGGAGCCACCACCGGCGGCCCGGTGGGTCACCACCAGCGGCCCCCGGTGGGCCACCATCAACGCCCCGGTGGGTCACCACCAGGCGGAGTCGAGTCGGCTCTCGATGGACCGAAGGTGGTCGCGGGCGCAGGTGTCGCAGAAGTACAGCCGGGTGCCGTTCTCGACAGAGCAGGTCCAGGTGACGGGGAGGCCGCCGGCGGTCGTGCCGCAGCGTGAGCACACCGCGGTGGGCGTGCGAGGCTGCGCGGGTTCGGGTGTCCGCTCGTTCACCACGAGACGATAACCCCACCGGCCGCCGGATCCCGGGACGAACGCACCGTGGGGGCCGGTCGGTGAGACCGGCCCCCACGGGATGGGCTGTGGTGATGGTCGGGTGCCGCGGCCGGTCGGCTACTGCATGACCGCCATGGCCAGCGCGCGGCGCGCGCGGAGCGAGGCACGCTCCGCGCGCCGCTGCATCCGCCGGGCCGTGATCAGGCGGGCGCCCGCCCGTTGCTCGTCGGCCTCCCGGAGGCGCTCGTGCATATGTGCACGTGCCAGGGCTTCTGGGATGAGTTGCATTTCTCGGGTCCTGTTCTGGCGCGCGGCGTGCGCACCGAGGGTGGTGACGTCAGAAGTCGCGGAGCCCAGGGGCTCGTTGGTGGAAGAGGTCATCGGGGCCTGCTTCTGGGGTTCGTGCGTGAGGGGGCGGTCGATCGTTCCGGTGCCGGTGTTCATGCCGTGACCGGGTTCTTGCGCGGGCGGCCACGCGGCCGCTTGCGGGCGACCACCACGCCCTGGACGAAGAGCTCACCGCCCCAGACGCCCCACGGCTCGCGCCGCTCCTTCGCACCCGCGAGGCAAGCGGCCATGAGCGGGCAGGTGCGGCAGAGGGACTTGGCGTACTCGACGTCCGCCGGAGACTCGGCGAAGAAGACCTCCGGGTCGTAGGAGCGGCACGGTACGGGCACGCCGAGGTTCTCGATGGCGTCGTCGAGCGCGGTGAGCGCAGTGAGGGCGGTCACGTCGTGGTCCTTCATGAGGCCGGGCGGGGAGATCGTGTCGGAAGGCGGTACGGACGGGGCGTGCGCTTCGAGATGCACGGTGGTGTGTTTCCTCGTCTGTCGGTCCGGCGGGTGTGCCGGTGGGCTGGTACCGGGTTCTGCTGGTCCCGAGGCCCCTTCGTCCTGGTCCGCCCGTTCGGGCAAAACAGAAGGGCCGCGGATCCCGGGTGGGGTTCCGCGGCCCTGAAGGCGCCGGCCTGATGCTGGATCAGGCTGGATCACTCCAGGGTTCGAGCCCACGGAAGGCCCACATCGTGTGGTGCTGCTGCTGCGTCTGCTCCGTCAGGTCGGCACCGGTCGCCGCAAGGGCATAGGCCGGGGCCTGCGCCGCTGCTACTCCTGCTTCCAGTGCCTTGGTCGGTCGCTCATTGGCCGCAAAGACCTCGATGACGGGGAGAGCCGACAGGGAGGACGACGGACGGGCGGCCCGGAGACCACGCAGACCGGTGCCAGGGAACGCCGAACCGGAGAGGCCGAGCGAGCAGGCGGAGGCGACGACCGAGCGATCGGTCATTTTGGCGGTGCTGACGTTGCGGGTCTTGATGCTGATCACTGGAATCGCCTCCTCTCGGCGTCTCGGGGTGGGGATCGGCCGGAGCCGGTCCCACGCGTATTCGGATAAGTACAGCACGAGGACAGGGCTTCAAGGAAGCCGCTGTTCGCGTGGTTAAGAACCTATGGGGATCTCCGGGGCGGGCGCAAACTATTTTTGCGACGAGTTGCGATCAGTCTTCGGCGTCGTCCACACCGACATCCTGACCTGCGCAGATGGCCAGGACGTCGGCGCCGAAACGATTGAGCTTGCGGATGCCGACACCGGGGATGGCGGCGAGCTCGCCGTCGGTGGACGGGACCGTCTCGGCGATGGCGATGAGCGTCTTCTCCGTGAAGACGCAGTAGTCGGGCTGGCCGGCGCGGCTCGCCTGCCGGGCGCGCCAGGCGAGCAGCCGCTCGTACAGGCCCTCGTCCATCTCCGAGGGGCAGTCCTCGCAGCGCATCAGCTTCATCTCGCCGGCGATCGTCAGCGTCGTGCCGCACACCCGGCACCGCACCGGGCCGCGGACACGCCGGGTCCGGGCGCCCGCGGCGGGCGCCCGGTCGACACCGCCCGCGTGCGGCGCGCGGATGGTCTGCCCCGCGCTGCCGGGGCGCAGCCCCTTCAGGAACCGGGACGGCTCGCGGTGGGCCCGGCCGCCGGGCGAGCGGGACAGCGCCCAGGACAGGCTCAGGTGGCGGCGTGCGCGCGTCACCCCGACGTAGAGCAGGCGCCGCTCCTCCTCGATCTGCTCGTCCGTCCTCGCGTACGTGATGGGGAGCATGCCTTCGGTGAGGCCGACGAGGAAGACGGCGTCCCATTCGAGGCCCTTCGCCGCGTGGAGGGAGGCCAGCGTCACGCCCTGGACGGTGGGGGCGTGCTGGGCGGCCGCCCGCTCGTCCAGCTCGGTGACGAGGTCGGCGAGGGTGGCGTCCGGGCGGGCGCGGGCGAGGTCCTCGGCGAGGCGGACGAGCGCGGCGAGCGACTCCCAACGGTCCCGGACGGCCCCGGACCCCGCGGGCGGCTCCGTGGTCCAGCCCTTCGTCGACAGGACGGCACGGACCTGCGAGGGCAGGTCGACGACGTCGTCGAGGAGCGGGTCGTTCGCGCCGAAGCGGGCCGCGCTGCGCAGGGCGGCCCCCGCCTCCCGCACCTCCTGCCGTTCGAAGAAGCGCTCGGCGCCGCGCAGCTGGTACGGCACGCCGGCGTCGGCGAGGGCCTGCTCGTAGACCTCGGACTGGGCGTTGATCCGGTACAGGACGGCGATCTCCCCGGCCGGGACGCCGGAGGCGATCAGGTCGCGGATGCGGCGGGCGGTGCCCTCGGCCTCGGTCGGCTCGTCGCCGTACTCCGCGTAGACGGGCTCGGGGCCGGGCGCGCGCTGGGAGACCAGTTCCAGCCGGTGGTCGGCGGCGCGGCCGGACGCCTGGGCGAGGAGGCCGTTGGCCAGGTGGACGACCTGGGGGGTGGAGCGGTAGTCGCGGACGAGTCGGACGACCGTCGCCTGCGGGTGGCGGGTGCGGAAGTCGAGCAGGTAGTCGGGGGTGGCGCCGGTGAAGGAGTAGATCGTCTGGCTGGCGTCACCCACGACGCAGAGGCTGTCGCGGTCGCCGAGCCACAGGTCGAGAAGGCGCTGCTGGAGCGGGGAGACGTCCTGGTACTCGTCGACGACGAAGTGCTGGTACTGGCGGCGGACCTGGTCGGCGATGTCGTGGCGGTCCTGGAGGATGCCGACCGTGAGCAGCAGGACGTCCTCGAAGTCGAGGACGTCGCGCTCCCGCTTCAGCTGCTCGTACATGGCGTAGATCTGGCTGGTTTCCGCCGGGTCGCGGGGGGCCGTGCGCTGGGTCTTGGCGACGGCCGCCGGATAGTCGGCGGGGACGGTCTGGGTGACCTTCGCCCACTCGATCTCCGAGGTGACGTCGCGCAGCTCGGAGCGGTCGAGGCGGACGCGGCAGCGGGTGGCGGCGTCGGCGACGAGCTGGGCCTTGCGGTCGATGAGCCGGGGCAGGTCGCCGCCGACGGCTTTCGGCCAGAAGTACTGGAGCTGGCGGAGGGCCGCCGAGTGGAACGTGCGGGCCTGGACGCCGCCGGCGCCGAGCTGCCGCAGCCGGCCGCGCATCTCCCCCGCGGCGCGGTTGGTGAACGTGACGGCCAGCACGCCGGAGGGCTGGAGGATGCCCGCGCGGACGCCGTACGCGATGCGGTGGGTGATGGCCCGGGTCTTGCCCGTGCCCGCGCCGGCGAGGACGCACACCGGTCCGTGCAGGGCCGTCGCGACCTCGCGCTGCTCCGGGTCGAGCCCGTCGAGCACCGCGTCGGCCGAGTCCGGTACCTGCGGGAAGAGGGTGGAGTGCGTCGCTGGTGTCACCCTGCCATGCTGCCAGGTCGGTGGAGGGGGACGGCTCGGTCGTCCACAGGGGTGCGACGCCGGTCATACCGGAGGCGGGAATGCCCGGCCGGTCCCCGTACGTTCTCCCCGGTGCGATCACGCACTCCAGCGATCCGAGGAGCGGAAGAGACGATGCAGGGTTCTGTGACGATGTACAGCACCACCTGGTGCGGCTACTGCCGGCGGCTGAAGAGCCAGATGGACCGCGAGGGCATCGCCTACACGGAGATCAACATCGAGCTGGACCCGGAGTCCGCCGCGTTCGTGGAGAAGGTCAACAACGGCAACCAGACCGTCCCCACCGTGCTCGTCGCGCCGAACGGCGGCGGCGAGGACGTCGTCATGACCAACCCGAGCCTGAAGCAGGTCCAGCAGGCGCTGGCCGGCTGACGCCACCGCGCCGCTCCGCAGACAGGACGCCCCCGCCGACCGACCGGCGGGGGCGTCCGCGTTCCTGATCGCGGGGCGGCGGCCCGGCCGGGGGACACGGCAGGCCCGGCCGGGGGGCTCGGCGGACCGGCGCCGGGTGGCTCGGTGGGGCCGGCCAGTGGCTCGGCCGGCCCGGCCGGGGGCTCGACGGACCAGCCAGGGGGCTCGGCCCGCCCGGCCGGAAGGCTCGGCCGGGCCGGCCCGGGCGCCCCGCTTCGGCGGAGCGCGGCCGGCGGCCGCCTCCCCCGGGCGGGTTCAGAGGGCGGCGGCGCCCGGCTTCGGCAGCGGTCTGCCGTACCAGAGCTCGATGAGGTGCGAAGCGATCGAGACGCCGAACGGCGGCAGGACCTCTCCGGAGGCGAAGGCGGCGGTGAGCTCCTCGCGGGAGAACCAGCGGGCCTCCTCGATCTCGTCGCCGTCGACGTCGATCTCGCACGACGTGGCACGGGCCACGAAACCCAGCATGAGGCTGGACGGGAAGGGCCAGGGCTGGCTGGCGACGTACTCGACCGTGCCGACGGTGACGCCGGCCTCCTCGAAGACCTCGCGCACGACGGACTGCTCGATCGACTCGCCGGGCTCGACGAAGCCGGCGAGCGTCGAGAAGCGGCCCTCCGGCCAGTGCACCTGGCGGCCGAGGAGCGCGCGGTCCTGCTCGTCCGTCACCAGCATGATCACGGCCGGGTCGGTGCGTGGGTAGTGCTCGGCGCCGCAGGCCGGGCAGCGGCGGATGTGGCCGGCGGCCGCGATCACGGTGCGCTCGCCGCAGCGGGAGCAGAAGCGGTGGAGGCGCTGCCAGTTCTCCAGGGCGACGGCGTGCACCATCAGGGCGGCGTCGCGCCCGTCGAGCAGGAGACCGGCTTCGCGGAGCCCGGCGGGGCGTGCCGACTGGTCCATCCGGCCGGGCAGCGCGTCCTTCTGCAGGGCGAAGTAGCTGACCCCGTCGGTGTCGGTGCCGAGGAAGTAGCGGTGGGTCTCCGTCAGCGGCGCCTCGAAGGCCGGCGTCATGACCAGTTCGGTCCGGCCGTCGGGGGTGTCGTCGACCAGCACCTGTCCCCCGGAGACCACGAACACGCGCGTGGTCGGGTGGCTCCACGCCGCCGCGAGCCACGCCTCGTCGAGGCGGTGGTGGGCGGCGCGGTCGATACCGCTCGGGGCGGTGAAGCCGATCGGACGGTGACCGGCCTCGTTGCTGATGGTGCTCACTGGTGCTTCCAACTCCCCCGGGTCTGATGGGTGTCTGTCAAGCGTGGTCTTCAGCGGAGTGCGGTGGACAGCTCGCCCCACAGGTGGGCGGTCGTCTCCACGCCCTTGAGGAGGAGGCCCAGCTCGACCTTCTCGTTCGGCGCGTGCCAGCCGTCGGACGGCACGGAGATGCCGAGGAAGAGGACCGGCGCGGCCAGCACGTCCTGGAGGTCGGCGGCGGGCCCGGAGCCGCCCTCACGGGTGTAGCGGATCTTCGCCCCGTCGAAGGCGCGGCTCATGGAACGGGCGACGGCCCGCAGGGCCGGGTGGTCGAGCGGCGTCAGGCAGGGGCGGGTGGCAGCGCCGAAGGTGATCCGGTGGCGGATGCCGGCCGGGACGCGGGCGGCGACCCAGTCGCGGACCGCTTGCTCGATCCGGTCCGGGTCCTGTCCGGCGACGAGCCGGAAGGTCAGCTTCAGCTGGGCGGACGAGGGGATGATCGTCTTGCCGCCGGGGCCCTGGTAGCCGCCGCCGATGCCGTTGACCTCGGCGGTCGGGCGGGCCCAGACGCGTTCCAGGGTGGAGTAGCCCGCCTCCCCGAGGGTGCCGTGCGAGCGGGCCGTGGCCAGCCACGCCGCCTCGTCGAACGGCAGCTCGGCGATGAGTTCCCGCTCCCTTTCGTCGAGCTCGACGACGCCGTCGTAGAAGCCGGGGATGGTCACGCGCTCGTCGTCGTCGTGGAGGGCGGCGACCAGGCGGGCGGCGACGGTGGCCGGGTTCGGCACGGCGCCGCCGAAGGAGCCGGAGTGGATGTCCTGGTCCGGGCCGTGCAGCTCGATCTCGCACTCGGCGAGGCCGCGCATGCCGGTGCAGACGGTGGGCGTCGTCTCGTTCCACATGCCGGTGTCGGAGACGATCACGGCGTCGGCGGCGAGACGGTCGCGGTGCCGCTCGACCAGGGCGCGGAAGTGCGGGGAGCCGGATTCCTCCTCGCCTTCGACGAGCAGCCTGAGGTTGACGGCGGGGGCGGTGCGGCCGGTCAGCTCCAGATGGGCGAGGACGCCGAGGGTGTGGAAGAACACCTGCCCCTTGTCGTCGGCCGCCCCGCGCGCGTGGAGCCGCCCGTCGCGGACGACCGGCTCGAAGGGCTCCGTGTGCCAGCCGTCCTCGCGGGCGGCGGGCTGCACGTCGTGGTGTCCGTAGACGAGGACGGTGGGCGCGTCGGGGTCACCGGAGGGCCACTCCGCGAAGACCGCGGGGGCACCGTCCGTCTCCCAGACCTCGGCGACCGGGAAGCCCGTCCCCCGGAGCTTGGCGGCGAGCCATTCGGCGCTGCGCCGCACGTCGGGGGCGTGCTCCGGCTGGGCCGAGACGGAAGGGATGCGCAGCCACTCGGCGAGGTCGTCGAGGAAGGCGTCGCGGTGCTGCTCCACGTACTTCCGTACGGTCTGGACGGCGCTGTCCGGGGTGTCGCTCATACTGCTGAGCCTATCCGGCGGAGGGCGGTGTCCCGTCTGCCGTCCCACCGATCAGGACGCGCTCCAGCCCGTCCCGGCCGGGCAGGCCCTCCGGGCGGACGACCTCCCCCGTGCGGACGTACACGAACGCGGCGCTGACCGCGTCCAGGGGCAGTCCGTGCAGCTCCGCCCAGGCGAGGCGGTAGACCGCCAGCTGGAGGGGGTCACCGGTGCGGTGGCGGGTGGTCTTCCAGTCGACGATCTCGTACGTGCCGGAGTCCGGGTCGTGGTAGACGGCGTCGATGCGGCCGCGGACGACCCGCCCCGCCAGGGCGAGCTGGAAGGGCGCCTCGACGCGGTGCGGCGTGCGGTGGGCGTACTCGGTCCGCTCGAACGCCTCCTTGAGGGCGGCCAGGTCCCGCTCGTCGACGATCTCCGGCTCGTCGGCGTGGACCTCGCCGCCGGGCAGCTCGTCGGGGCCGAGCAGCGGCAGGGGCAGCGCCTCGAAGCGCGACTCCACCCAGGCGTGGAACCGCGTGCCGCGGCGGGCCGCCGGCTGCGGCGGGCGCGGCATGGGCCGGGCCAGCTCCGCCGCGAAGGCGTCGGGGTCGGCCGCCAGGCGCAGCAGCTGCGAGGCGGAGAGCGAGGCGGGCAGCGGCACGTCCCTGGTGGCGCTGCGGGCGCGCAGCAGCTCGCCGGTGAGGGCGTCGAGGTCGCGGTCCCAGGAGGCGACGGTGCGGGCCTCCTCGGGTGCGAGCCGACCCGTGTCGCCACGGGGTGCCGGGGTGTCGTCGCGCAGGGGCGGGATGTCGTCTTGGGGGTCGTCGCCGGCGTCGTTCCGGGGGTCCCCGGCGTCGTCGCGGAGGTCCCCGGCGTCGTCCTGGGGGTCCGGGGTGTCATCACCGGGGAGCCCAGGCCGTGCTCCGGAGCGTCCGGTGGTGGTGCCCGGGCGTCCGGTGCGCTGGTGCGGGAGCGCGTGCGCGGGCAGCGGGAAGCCGTCCGGGAGCTCGCCCCGCGCGTGGGAGGTGTCGTCCGGAACCTCGGGGTCGTCGTCCCGGGGCGGGGCGTCGTCCGGCCGGGAGACGTCCACGTCGTCCGGGGCCTCCACGTCGTCCGACCAGAAGACGTCCACGTCGTCCGGTGCGTCCACGTCGTCCGGCCACCACGGCACGTCGTCGACGGCCGCGTCCGGCGCGTCGGCCGCCTGCCGTGCGTCGTCGTCGGGCGGGGCCTCCAGGTAGGCGAGGACCGTCTCGGCGGCGGCGCGGCGGCGGGCCAGGGACGCGGGGTCGAGCGGCAGCGGCCACGCGTGGTCGTCGGCGGCGGCCCCGAGGGCGGGGTTCTCCGCGTCCTCGTCCGGTTCCTCGGCCCACGCCTCGATCTCGCCGTACCCGGCCGCGCAGTGGTCGTACAGCGCGTGGAGGAACGGGGAGGGACCGCGGCGGCGCTTCTGGGACGGCCCCCACCAGTGGGCGGAACCGAGGAGGACGGAGCGGGGGCGGGTGAAGGTGACGTACCCGAGGCGGAGCTCCTCGGTGTGCTGGTGGTCCCGCAGCGCGTCCTTGAACGCCCTCAGCGACGCGGCGTCCCAGGTGTCGATCCCCGGCAGGGTGTCGGCGTCGCCCCGCAGGGCGTACGGGAGCACCTGCGGCTGGGCGGTCCACGCCTCACGCGCGCGGGAGCTGGGGAACTGGCCGGTCACGAGGCCGGGGACGGCGACGACGTCCCACTCCAGACCCTTGGACTTGTGCGCGGTGAGGACCTTGACGGTGTTCTCGCCGCCCGGCAGGGCGTTGTCGAGGCCCTTCTCGTACTGGGCGGCCGTGCGCAGGAAGCCGAGGAAGGCGAGGAGCGTGGCCTCGCCGTCCACGGCGGCGAAGCGGGCGGCGACGTCCAGGAAGTTCGACAGGGTCTCGCGGCGGCGGGCGGCCAGGGCGTGCGGTGACGCGGAGAGCTCGACCTCCAGGCCGGTGGTGGCGAGGATGCGGTGCAGCACGTCCATCAGTGGGTCGGCGAGGGCGCGGCGCAGGTCGCGCAGCTCGGCGGCGAGACGGGCGAAGCGGACGCGCGCCTCGGCCGAGAACGGCAGGCCGTCGTCGTGGCCGCCGGTGTCCAGGAAGGTGTCCAGGGCGTCGGCCAGGGAGATCACCTCGGCGGGGTCCACGCCCTCCACGGCGGCGGCGAGCCGCTCGTCGGGGTCGGCGTCGCCGTCGGTGGCGCGGTGGACGAGGAGGCGGGCGCGGCGGCCGAGGAGGGCGAGGTCACGGGCGCCGATGCGCCAGCGGGGGCCGGTGAGGAGCCGTACGAGCGCGGCGTTGGCACCGGGGTCCTGGAGGACCTCGCAGACGGCGACCAGGTCGGCGACCTCGGGGAGGTGCAGGAGCCCGGACAGGCCGACGACCTCGACCGGCACGTCGCGCGCGACGAGGGCCGCCTGTATTTCGGGGAAGTCCGTCGCCGTGCGGCACAGGACGGCGATCTCGCCCGGTTCCTTGCCAGTGCGGACGAGGTGCGCGATGGAGTCGGCGAGCCAGGCGATCTCCTCGGCCTGGGTCGGCAGCAGGGCGATCCGCACCACGCCGTCCCGCTCGGCGCCGGGGGCGGGGCGGAGCGCCTCCACGCCCTCGTGCATGGCGCGCAGGGGCTCGGCGAGGCCGTTGGCGAGGTCGAGGAGGCGGCCGCCGCTGCGGCGGTTCTCGCTGAGCGCGTACCGGGTCGCGGGGCGGCCGTCGGCGTACGGGAAGTGCTCGGGGAAGTCGTCGAGGTTGGCGACGGACGCGCCGCGCCAGCCGTAGATGGCCTGGCAGGGGTCGCCGACGGCCGTGACGGGGTGGCCGGTGCCCCCGCCGAAGAGGCCGGAGAGGAGCAGCCGCTGGGCGACGGACGTGTCCTGGTACTCGTCGAGGAGGACCACCCGGAACTCGTCGCGCAGCTGCGCGCCGGCCTCGGGGCGGGTGAGGGCGAGCCGGGCGGAGAGGGCGATCTGGTCGCCGAAGTCGAGCAGGTCGCGCTCGCGCTTGGCGGCGCGGTAGCGGACGACCAGGTCGAGCAGTTCCCGTCGGGCGGCGGCGGCCTCGGGCACCTTGCGCAGGTCGGCGTTGCCGAGGCGGACGGCCTCCAGGGCGGTCAGCAGCCGCGCGTCGTGGGCGTCGAGGTCCTCGGGGGGCACCAGGTGCTCGGACAGCTCGGCGTCGAGGGCGAGGAGGTCGCTGACGAGCGTGGGGAAGGAGCGGGTGAGCGCCGGGTAGGGGCCGGGGGCCTCGCGCAGGACGCGGGCGGCGAGCTGGTAGCGCGTCGCGTCGGCGAGGAGGCGGGAGGTGGGCTCCAGGCCGATGCGCAGACCGTGGTCGGTGAGGAGCCGGCCGGCGAAGGCGTGGTACGTCGAGATGCTCGGCTCGCCGGGCGGGTCGTCCGGGTCGATGACGTCGGGGTCGGTGACGCCGGCGCGGACGAGGGCGGTGCGGACGCGCTCGGCGAGCTCGCCGGCGGCCTTGTTGGTGAAGGTGAGGCCGAGGACCTGCTCGGGGGCGACCTGCCCCGTACCGACCAGCCAGACCACGCGGGCGGCCATCACCGTGGTCTTCCCGGAGCCGGCTCCGGCCACGATGACCTGCGGGGCCGGCGGCGCGGTGATGCAGGCCGTCTGCTCCGGGGTGAACGGGATGCCGAGCAGCTCCTTGAGCTGCTCGGGGTCGGTGATGCGTGCGGTCACCCGGAGAAGGCTAACCGGGGCCACCGACAGCGCCCCGCCGCCGGAAGGGCCGGGGCCCGGGAGGGCCGGGGCCCGGGAGGGCCGGGGCCCGGGAGGGCCGGGCGCGAGGCGGGCGGGCGTGCCGAACCTCACTTCCGGGGCCGTCGTCCCTCGGGCGCCGCCACCTTGGGACGTGCGCCCGTGGATGCCGGGTCGTGGATGCCGGGTCGTGGATGCCGGTTCGTGGGCGCCGGGTCGTGGTGCCGGTCCTGGGCGCCAATGCCCTCGGGGCCCTCGCCCTTGGGGCTGCGCGCCGTCGGGGCGGGGCCCCGGCCTCACTCGACGATGTGGCGGCCCTCCGGGCGGGCGCTGCAGGAGGCACGGAAGGCGCACGTGGTGCAGTGCTGACCGGTGGTGGGGGTGAAGCGTTCGTCGAGGACGCGCCCCGCGGCGGTGGCGAGGAGGTCGGAGACCCACTCCTCGGACGGCGGCTCCTGCGACTGCACGCGCGGCAGGGCGTCGCCGCCCTCCTTCTTGGGGGCGGCCTGACGCAGGTGGACCAGTTCGGCGCCGCCCGGATCGGGGCGGCGCCCGTCGAACACCTCGTCGAGCGCCCCCTCGCGGACGGCGAGCTGGTAGACGGCGAGCTGGGCGTGGCGGGCAACCTCGTCCTTGGTCGGCGTCTGCTTGCCGGTCTTGAAGTCGACGACGTAGGCGCGGCCCTCCTCGTCGCGTTCGACGCGGTCCATGGAGCCGCGGATCCGCACCGCGTACTCCCCCGCCTCAAGGGTGACGTCGAAGCCGTGCTCGGTGGCGGCGGGGGCGCGTCCGCCGCGGTCCATGACGTGCCAGCGCAGGAAGCGCTCCAGCGCCACGCGCGCGTGCTCCTTCTCCTGCGCGGACTTCCAGGGAGCGTCGAAGGCGAGCGCGTCCCACACGGAGTCCAGGCGCTCCATGAGGACGGCCAGGTCGGCGGGGGTCCGGCCGGACGCGACCTCGTCGGCGAGGACGTGCACGACGTTGCCGAAGCCCTGGGCGGCGGTCGCGGGGGCGTCGGCCTTCACCTCACGGCCCAGGAACCACTGCAGGGCGCACGTGTTCGCCAGCTGGTCCAGGGCACTGCCGGAGAGGGTGACGGGCTGATCGCGGTCGCGCAGCGGCGCGGGGGCGCGCGTGGGCTCGTACAGGCCCCACCAGCGGTACGGGTGGGCGGCCGGTACGAGCGGCTGCCCCTCGTCGTCGGCGAGGGCCGCCAGCCGGGCCAGGCGACGGGCGGCGGCGTCGCGCAGGGCGGGTGAGGCGTCCGGGTCGACGGTGGTGGCGCGCAGCTCCGCGACGAGCGCGGAGACGGCGAGGGGGCGGCGCGGGCGCGCGGT
Source organism: Streptomyces kanasensis (assembly GCF_043077165.1). NCBI lineage: Bacteria > Bacillati > Actinomycetota > Actinomycetes > Kitasatosporales > Streptomycetaceae > Streptomyces > Streptomyces kanasensis. The sequence continues at coordinate 193,875 of NZ_JBIBSF010000004.1, read as the reverse complement.
GACGTCCTTCGGTTCGACGCCCAGCTCGGCGAGGAAGCGGGAGGGCTGGTCGCCGTCCTCGGCGGGGGCCTTCACCGCGGTGACGACGAGCCGGTCACGCGCACGTGTGGCGGCGACGTAGAAGAGGCGGCGCTCCTCCGCGAGGAGGGCACCGGGGGTGAGCGGTTCGGCGAGGCCGTCGCGGCCGATGCGGTCGGCCTCCAGGAGGGAGCCGCGGCGGCGCAGGTCGGGCCAGAGGCCCTCCTGCACCCCGGCGACGACCACCAGGCTCCACTCCAGGCCCTTGGAGCGGTGCGCGGTCATGAGCCGTACGGCGTCGGGGCGGACCTGCCGCTTGGAGAGGGTGTCGGCGGCGATGTCCTGGGCTTCGAGCTCGGCGAGGAAGTTCAGGGCGCCGCGCCCGCCGGTGCGCTCCTCGGCGCGGGCCGCGGTGTCGAACAGGGCGCACACGGCGTCGAGGTCCCGATCGGCGTTGCGGCCGGCGGGGCCGCCGCGCAGGGCGGCGCGGTGGAGCCGGTGGGGCCAGCCCGTGCCGTTCCACAGGTGCCACAGGGCCTCCTCGGCCGTACCTCCGGCGGCGAGCAGCTCGCGGGTCTCGCGCAGCAGCCCGCCCAGGTACTGCGCCCCGCGCGCGTAGGCGGGGTCGTGCGCGACGAGCCGCTCGGGTTCGGCGAGGGCACGGGCGAGGAGGTCGTCGGAGGGCGGAGGGACCTTGTTGCCCGCCGCGCGCTCCTCGTCGCGCAGGGCGCGGCCGAGGCGCCGCAGGTCGGCGGCGTCCATGCCGCCGAGGGGGGACGTGAGCAGCGTGAGCGCGGTCTCGTTGTCCAGCCAGGGCGCGGCGTCGCCGCCGGACGCCCGGGCACCACCGGACGGGTCGGGGTCGGACGGCTGGTCGTCGGACGGAGTGGAGTCGGACGGCTGGTCGTCGGACGGAATGGAGTCGGACGGCTGGTCGTCGGACGGCTCGGAGTCGGACGGCTCGGAGTCGGACGGAGTGGTACCTGAGTGCTCGGTACCGGGCGCCTCGCCGCCGGACGGGGAGGTACCGGAGGGCTCTGCTCCTGACGGCTCCGCGTCGGAGCTGCCCCCGTCGGACGTCCCGGCGCCGTGCGGCGCCCCGGCCGGCTTCGGGACGTCCTGTCGCTGCGGCTCGGGCGCCGCCGCCGGCCGCGCCGCCACCGGTGCCGCTCGGGTCGGGAGCGCCGCCGTGGCCGTGACGCGCAGGGCCGTGAGGAGCGGCGCGACCGCCGGTTCGTGGCGGAGGGCGACGTCCGCGCCGTCCGTCTCCAGTGGGACGCCCGCCGAGGTGAGCGCCCGGCGCAGGGAGGGCAGGGAGCGTGCGCCCGCGCGGACGAGGACGGCCATGTCGCTCCACGCGACGCCGTCCTCCAGGTGGGCGCGGCGCAGGATGTCGGCGATGTTGTCCACCTCAGTGGACGCGGTCGGGAAGGTGTACGCCTCCACCCGGCCGCCGTCGCGTACCGCCGCCAGGTCACGGTGGGCCCGTGCCGCCCCCGCGGGGAGCCGCGGCAGCGGCATCCGGGCGGTGAGCAGCCGGGTGGCGTCGAGGACGGTCGACGCGGAACGGCGCGACGTCCGCAGCACGGCGACCGGCGCGGGGCTGCCGTCGGGGGCCGGGAACATCCGGGGGAAGTCGAGGATGCCGTTGACGTCGGCGCCGCGGAAGGCGTAGATCGACTGGTCGGGGTCGCCGAACGCGCACAGGGTGCTCCCCCGCCCGGCGAGCGCCCGGAGGAGCCGCACCTGTGCGGGGTCGGTGTCCTGGTACTCGTCGACGAAGACGGCGTCGTACCGGGGCAGCTCCACCCGGTCGGCGAGGAGCACGGCCCGGTGGACCAGCTCGGCGTAGTCGAGGACGCCCTGCATGTCGAGGACGTCCAGGTACTCGGCGAGGAAGTCGGCCGCCGCCGCCCAGTCGCGCCGGCCCGTGCGGGCGGCGAACGCGGCGAGGGCGCGCGGACCGAGGCCCAGCTCCCGGGAGCGGGCCAGTACGGCGCGCACCTCGTCGGCGAAGCCGCGCGTCGTCAGGCAGGCGCGCAGTTCGTCGGGCCAGTGCACGCGGGCCAGGCCCTCCCGCTCCAGGTCGAGCTGGCCGGCGAGCAGCTCGCGGACGGTGACGTCCTGCTCGGGGCCGGACAGCAGGCGCAGCGGCTCGGCGAACAGGTCAGCGTCCTGGTGGGCGCGGACGAGGGCGTAGCAGTACGAGTGGAACGTCGTCGCCTGCGGGGCGCGCGCGCCGGGCAGGCGGGCGGCCATCCGGTCGCGGAGCTCGACGGCGGCCTTGCGGCTGAAGGTGAGGACGAGGATCCGCTCGGGGTCGGCGCCCCGGGCGACGCGGGCCGCCACGGCCTCGACGAGCGTCGTGGTCTTGCCGGTGCCCGGCCCGGCGAGTACGAGGAGCGGTCCTCCCGCGTGGTCAACCACCCCGCGCTGGGCTGCGTCCAGGAGAGGAGGAGCCACCGGGTCCGGCGGGGTGCGCACCAGCCGGTACGCGCCCGGGGCACCCGCCCGTACCTGTTCCTGGTACGGCGCGCGCCGGGTGGTGGAGGAGGAACTCACGTGGATCGCCGGTCCTGGAGGGTGTGCTGAGGGTGAGGGTGCGGTGGAGAAGGGGCGCGGCCCCGCCGTATGGCGGAAGCTGTCAATTGTGAGCCATCGCATGCCCGGTGTCGCCCGCGTCACCGCTGCCGGCACCGGTGTCCCCGTCCCACCGGGCCCGCCGCATGTCCAGGCGCGGCACGGACGCGGCCGCGCCGCGCTCCGGCGCGGTGCCCCGCGCGGGGGTGCCCTCCGGCAGGGGGGCGGCGGCCCGCAGCGGTGCGCCGTCCCGTACGGGAGCCGGGTCCCGCAGGGGGGTGCCCTCCGCGCGGTAGTGGCCGAGCGCGCGGTGCTCGTGGCCGGGCAGCAGCCGCCCGTCGGCCCGCACCACACGCCACCAGGGGACCGATCCGCCGTAGAGCGCCATGACCCGGCCGACCTGGCGCGGGCCCCCCTCACCGAGCCATTCGGCGACGTCCCCGTAGGTCATCACCCGGCCGGGTGGGATGAGCTCGGCGACCTCCAGCACGCGCTCGGCGTACTCCGGAAGCCGGTCGGGGTGGTCCTCGGAAGTCATCCGCTCCATCCTGCACCACGGGTACGACAAGGCGGGCATCACACCCTGATGCTCTCCCCCACCTCCCGGTCATGTCACCATCTTCCGGGCGGTGACTGGTGATACGAGATCGAGAAGACGACCCCACGGAGAAGGCGAAGGGACGGGACGTGCGGCCTCCCGACGTGGCGAGCGCTCCGGGCGCCGAGCCGCACCCGAACGCCGCCCCGGCGGACGGCGGCGGACCGGACTCCGACGGCCCGGCCGACGGCCCGGCGCGGCACGACGCCCCGGGCGGCTCCGGCGTACCCGACGCTGCCGGCCCCCCCGGCCCGGACGGCCCCGCTCCCGCGCCGGTCCCCGAGGAACCCTCGCGCCCCCCGGTGCCCGAGGCCCCACACGGTCCGGACGCCCTCGCCGAGCAGCACAACGACGTCTCCGGTGACGAGCCACTGCTCGCCGCGCGCGTGCACCGCCCCTCCGACCTGCTCCGCCTGCTCGTCGGCGTCCTCGCGATCATCGTCGTCATCGGCATCGCCGCCTTCGCCAGCGGCACCACCTCCGGCCTCGAACAGGACATCAACAAGGGCACCGGTCAGGCGCCCGCCGTCTTCGTCAAGGTCGCCGGTCTGGTCTCCAGCATCGCCGTGCTGCTCGTCCCCGTGGCCTTCGCGATCGAGCGGCTCATCAAGCGGGACGGGCTGCGCATCGCGGACGGTGTGCTCGCCGCGGTCCTCGCGCACGGGGTGACCCTCGCCACCGACCTGTGGGTGGCCAGGGCCGCGCCGCTCGCCATCCAGGAGGCGCTGACGCAGCCGCAGAGCGGTGGTGGGCTGACCGACCCCGTGCACGGCTACCTGGCGCCGGTGATCGCCTACATGTCGGCGGTCGGCATGGCCCGCAGGCCCCGCTGGCGGATCATCCTGTGGGTGGTGCTGCTGCTCGACGCCTTCACCATGCTGGTCGCCGGGTACACCACGCCCCTGTCGATCATCCTGACCGTCCTGATCGGGTGGACGGTCGCGTACGGCACGCTCTACACGGTCGGCTCCCCCAACGTCCGGCCCACGGGACAGACCCTCCTGGCGGGCCTGCGCCACGTCGGCTTCCGGCCGGTGTCGGCGATGCGCGCGGAGGGCGTGCCGGACACCGCCGAGCAGGGGGACCGCGGCCGCCGCTACCTGGTCACCCTGGAGGAGGGTTCCCCCCTCGACGTGACGGTCGTGGACCGGGAACAACAGGCGCACGGTTTCTTCTACCGGGTGTGGCGCCGGCTGACCCTGCGCGGGATCACCACCCGCCGGTCCATCCAGTCGTTGCGCCAGGCGCTGGAGCAGGAGGCCCTCCTCGCGTACGCGGCGATCGCCGCAGGCGCGAACGCGCCGAAGCTGATCGCCACCTCCGAGCTGGGCCCGGACGCCGTGATGCTCGTGTACGAGCACCGGGAGGGCCGCTCCCTGGACTCGCTGACGGACGAGGAGATCACCGACGCGGTGGTGCGGGGGTGCTGGGAGCAGGTGCGGGCACTGCAGTCGCGGCGCATCGCGCACCGCAGGCTGACCGGCGACGCCCTGCTGGTGGATCGTTCCGGCAAGGTCGTGATCACCGACCTGCGCGGTGGGGAGATCGCCGCCGGCGACCTGGTCCTGCGCATGGACACCGCGCAGCTCCTCACGACGCTGGGCCTGCGGGTGGGCGCGGAGCGCGCGGTCGCGGCCGCCGTCGCCGTGCTCGGCCCGGACAAGGTCGCGGACTGTCTGCCGCTGCTCCAGCCGATCGCCCTGAGCCGGTCGAGCCGCGCCACGCTGCGCAGGCTGGCCCGGGAGCGTTCGCAGCGGGAGCGCGAGGCGGTGCTGGCGGCGTCGCAGGCGGCGAAGGAGGCCCGTCTGGAGGCGTCCACGGCCACCGGCGAGGTGGGCGGCAAGGCCGACGGGAAGGCCGAGCGCAAGGCGGTCCGCGCGGAGAAGCAGGCCGAGAAGCGGGCGCTGGAGGACGCGCTGCACGGAGCGCGCGAGGAGGACCTCCTCGCGCAGATCCGCCGCCAGGTGCTGAAGATCAGGCCGCAGGCCCCGGTGGAGCCGGTGCGGTTGGAGCGGATCAGGCCGCGCACGCTCATCAGCCTCATCGCGGGCGCCATCGCGGCGTACTTCCTGCTGTCGCAGATCGCCAGCATCCCGCTGTCGACGATCAGCGACGCGAACTGGGCCTGGGTGTCGGCCGCGGTCGTCTTCTCGGCGCTCAGCTACGTGGCGGCGGCGATGAGCCTGCTCGGGTTCGTCCCCGAGCGGGTGTCGTTCGCGCGGACCGTGGTGGCGCAGGTGGCCGGGTCGTTCGTCAAGATCGTCGCCCCGGCGGCGGTCGGCGGTGTGGCGCTGAACACCCGGTTCCTCCAGCGCTCCGGGGTCCGTCCCGGCCTGGCGGTGGCGAGCGTCGGGGCGTCCCAGCTGTTCGGGCTCGGCGCGCACGTCATGCTGCTGCTGGCCTTCGGGTACCTGACCGGCACCGAGCGGTCGCAGGACGACTTCACACCGTCCAGGAGCGTGATCGCGGGACTGCTGACGATCGCCGTGCTGGCGCTGGTCGTGACGGCGGTCCCGGTGCTGCGCAAGTTCGTCTCGACCCGGCTGCGGTCGCTGTTCGCCGGGGTCGTACCCCGCATGCTGGACGTGCTCCAGCGGCCGGTCAAGCTCGTCACCGGCATCGGCGGCATGCTGCTGCTGACGGCGATGTTCGTGCTGTGCCTCGACGCGTCGATCCGGGCGTTCACCGGCGGCACGCAGCCGCTGACGTACGCGAGCCTCGCCGTGGTCTTCCTGGCGGGCAACGCCATCGGTTCGGCGGCGCCCACACCGGGCGGTATCGGCGCGGTCGAGGGTGCGCTCCTGGCCGGTCTCGTGCTGGCGGGCGTCCCGAAGGAGGTCGCGGCTCCCGCGGTACTGCTGTACCGGCTGCTGACGCTGTGGCTGCCGGTGCTGCCGGGGTGGTTCTCGTTCAACCACCTCACGCGCAAGGGCGCCCTGTAGGGGGCGCCGGGGCCTGCCGGGGCGGCGGGTCGCCACCCGCATGGGCGCCCGTCACGGGCGGGGCGGCCCGGGCACGCCGACGATGGTCGCATGCCCACCTCTCGCGTCCCCCGGCGCACGACCGCCCTCTGGCGCACGTCGGCCCCCTGGCGTACCTCCCGCACCAGGCGCACCGCAGGCACGGCGTGCACCGGGGGCACGGGGTGCGTTGCCGAAGCGGGTACCGCGGGCGCGATGCCGGTCCCGGAGGCGGCGCCCACCACGGGGACGGCGCCCACCACGGGTGCCGGACGCAACACGGGTACCGGACGTACCAGGGACGCCGGGCGTACCACCGACGCGCGGCGGCCGGGGCTGCTGGGGCCGGCCGCCCGGCGGCGGACCGCGGTGCTCGCCGCCGCCGTCCTCCTCGCCGGTACCGCGGCGGGCTGCGGCGGCGGGGACGACGGCGCGGACGCGGACGGGGGCACGCTGGACGAGCTCGCCGCGCAGAAGCTGACATGGAAGCCCTGCACGCCTCCCACGGCCGCCGAGGGCGGTGCCACCGCGCCGTCGCCGCTGCCGGACGGCACGAAGTGGCAGTGCGCCTTCATGGATGCGCCCCTGGACTACGACAAGCCGGGCGGCGACACCGTCGAGCTGGCCCTCATCCGCGCCCCCGCCCGGGACGGGGCGAAGCGGATCGGGTCGCTCGTCTTCAACTTCGGCGGCCCCGGCGGCTCCGGCATCTCCGCCCTGCCGTCCTTCGCGCCCGACTACGCGGCCCTGCGCACCCGCTACGACCTGGTCAGCTTCGACCCGCGCGGGGTGGGGCAGAGCGACGGCGTGGAATGCCTGGACGACCGCGAGCTGGACGCCTTCCACGCCCGGGACGCCACGCCCGACGACGCCGGCGAGGTGACGGCCCTCCGGGACGGGCTGAAGGAGTACGCCGACGCGTGCGAGGAGAGGTCCGGCAAGGTGCTGCCGTTCGTCGGCACCCGGAACGCGGCCCGTGACCTGGACCTCATGCGGCGCGTCCTGGGCGACGACAAGCTGTACTACTTCGGCATCTCCTACGGGACCGAACTGGGCGGCGTCTACGCGCACCTGTTCCCGCGCCGCGTCGGCCGGGCCGTGTTCGACGCGGTCGTCGACCCGACGGCGACGGCCGTGCGGGGGTCGCTCGGCCAGGCGAAGGGCTTCCAACTGGCGCTGCGCAACTTCGCCCGCGACTGCCTCGACCAGGGTGACGACTGCGCCCTGCCCGGCAGCACGCCAGCGGAGATCGAGCAGTTCGTCGTGGACCTGCTGGCGCGGCTCGACGAACGGCCCGTCCGCGGGATCGGCGAGCGCCGGCTCACCCAGACGCAGGCAGCCAACGGCATCGCGCAGGCCCTGTACTCCAAGGAGTACTGGCGGTACCTGGAGCAGGGCCTCGACGAGGCCGACGGCGGCAACGGCGCGCTGCTGCTGGCCCTCTCCGACTCCATGAACGGCCGCGACGAGAGCGGCCGCTACACCAACCTCCAGGCGGCGAACGCGGCGATCAACTGCGTCGACGACAAGACCCGGTTCACCGCGGAGCAGGTACGGGAGAAGCTGCCGGAGTTCCGCGCGGCGTCGCCGGTCTTCGGCGACTTCCTGGCCTGGGGGCTGCTCTCGTGCGGCCAGTGGCCCGTACCGGGCACCTGGGACCATCCCGACGTCGCCGCGCCCGGCGCGCCGCCCATCCTGGTGATCGGGACCACCGGTGACCCGGCGACGCCCTTCGCGGGCGCGCGGGCCATGGCGAGGGCGCTCGGCGAGGGCGTCGGCATCGAGGTGACGTACCGGGGCGAGGGCCACGGCGCGTACAACGGCGGTGACGCCTGTGTGCAGCGGATCGTGAACGCGTACCTGCTCTCCGGCAAGGTCCCGGCCTCCGGCACGGTCTGTCCGTGAGCGGCCGATCCGTGAGGGACCCGTCCGCGGGAGGGCCCTCCGCGAGAGGCCCGTCCGCGGGAGATCCGTCCGCGGGGGGTCCGTCCGAGAGTGGGTGGTCGGTCCCTGAGGGGTGCGGCGGGATCCGTGAGGCCCTTGCCGGCCAGGGTTTTCCACAGGCCGGGAGGGCCGACGGTGGCGGCGCCTACGATGGCGTTCCACAGGTGGGGTGCCGGATTCGTCCGGGAAGCTCTGGGGGGCGGATGACGATGCGTGTACGAGCCGCGGCGATCGTGGCCACGGCGGCCGTGGTGGCCGGGCTGGCCACCGGGTGCCAGGCCGGGGACGGCGGGAGCGGTGGCGGTGCCGGGAGCGGCGGGAGCGGCGCGACGCCGGGCGCTTCGGCGAGCACGGCGCCCGGCCGGCCCGGCACTACGGCGGGGATGCCGGCCCTGCCGGCCTCGCTGACCGGTCAGAAGCCGAAGTGGCAGCCGTGCGAGGCGCCGGAGGGCGGTGACACGCCGGGTGCGTCGTGGCGGTGCGCGCGCGTGAAGGTGCCGCTGGACTACGCGAAGCCCCAGGGCGAGACGCTGTCGGTGGCGCTGATCCGCAAGGAGGCGCGCGACCGGAGCGGGCGGATCGGCTCGCTGCTGTTCAACTTCGGCGGCCCCGGCGCCTCCGGGGTGGAGATGCTGCCGGACTTCGCCCCGGACTACGACGCGCTCAACGCCCGGTACGACCTGGTCGGGTTCGACCCGCGCGGCGTCGGCGGGAGTTCGGCGGTCGTGTGCCGGTCCGACGAGGAGCAGGCCGCGTCCGAGGCGCGCGCGGACCTCACCCCGGACACGCCGGCCGAGGAAGCGGCGTACCTGAAGGACGGCGCCGACTTCGGGGCCGGCTGCGCCCGCCGCTCGGGCCGGCTCATCGCCCACGTCACCACCAGCAACACCGCCCGCGACATGGACGTGCTGCGGCACGTGCTCGGGGACGCGAAGCTGCACTACTTCGGCATCTCGTACGGCACGCAGCTCGGCGCGGCGTACGCGCACCTGTTCCCCGGGAACACCGGCCGGACGGTGCTGGACGCGGTGGTCGACCCGACCGCCGACACCAAGGGGCACGCGCGCCACCAGACGACGGGCTTCCAGCGGGCGCTGAACAACTACTTCGCGTCGACCGGCGAGGGCGCCGCCGCCGGGACCGCGCGCGTGGCCCGGTTGCTGGAGCGGCTCGACGGGCAGCCGCTGCCCACGACCGGCGGGCGGAAGCTGACGGAGGGCCTGGCGCTGACCGGCATCGTCCTGCCGCTGTACTCGGAGAGCAGTTGGCCGCTGCTGACGGAGGCGCTGGAGGAGGCCGAGGACGGCCGGGGCGACGCCCTGCTGCGTCTGGCGGACATGTACAACGACCGTGACGCGGACGGCCGCTACGGCACGGACAGCCACGCGCAGCGGGCGATCTCCTGCGCCGACAGCGACCAGCGCCCGACGGCCGCCGAGGCGAAGGCGCTGCTGCCGGAGTTCCGCCGCATATCGCCGGTGTTCGGCGCGTTCCTCGCGTGGGACACGGCCGGCTGGTGCGCGGACTGGCCGGTGAAGGGTGAGGGCTCGACGCAGGACGTGAGCGCGCCGGGCGCGGGCCCGATCCTGGTGGTCGGCACGACGGGCGACCCGGCGACCCCGTACGAGGGCGCCCGCCGGATGGCGGACGGCCTGGGTGAGGGCGTCGGCGTGCTCGTCACGAACAAGGGCGAGGGACACGGCGCCTACGGCTCGTCGCCCTGCGTGACGCGGACGGTCGACGACTACCTGCTCCGAGCGAAGGTCCCCCAGGACGGCACGACCTGTTCCTCCTGACCCACCCGCCCGTGACACCCCGCCCCGCCCACCGGACGCCGACCCCCGCCCCGCCGCCCCCTGGGCGGGCACGGCACGGCACGGGCACGGGCACGGCACGGGCAGGACAGGGGCACGGCGAAGGGGCCGGACCCGAGCGGTCCGGCCCCTCCTGGCCCGGGCGTGCGGTCGGGTCAGTAGACCGGCTTGTCGGGTTCGATCTGGTTGACCCAGCCGATGACACCGCCGCCGACGTGCACCGCGTCCGCGAAGCCGGCCGACTTCAGCACCGCGAGGACTTCCGCACTGCGGACACCCGTCTTGCAATGCAGGACGATCTTGCGGTCCTGGGGCAGGTCCTGCAGGGCGTTGCCCATCAGGAACTCGTTCTTCGGGATCAGCCGGGCGCCGGGGATCGAGACGATCTCGTACTCGTTGACCTCGCGGACGTCGATGATGTCGATGTTCTCGCCGTCGTCGATCCACTCCTTGAGCTGCTTCGGAGTGATCGTGGAGCCGGCCGCCGCCTCCTGGGCCTCCTCGGAGACGACGCCACAGAAGGCCTCGTAGTCGATGAGCTCGGTGACGGTCGGGTTCTCCCCGCAGACGGCGCAGTTCGGGTCCTTGCGGACCTTGACCTGGCGGTACTGCATCTCCAGGGCGTCGTAGATCATCAGCCGGCCGACCAGCGGGTCGCCCACGCCGGCCAGGACCTTGATCGCCTCGGTGACCTGGATGGAGCCGATGGACGCGCAGAGCACGCCCAGGACACCGCCCTCGGCGCAGGACGGGACCATGCCCGGCGGCGGCGGCTCCGGGTACAGGCAGCGGTAGCAGGGCCCGTACTCGGACCAGAAGACCGACGCCTGGCCGTCGAAGCGGTAGATCGAGCCCCACACGTACGGCTTGTTCAGCAGCACGCAGGCGTCGTTGACGAGGTAGCGCGTGGCGAAGTTGTCCGTGCCGTCGACGATCAGGTCGTACTGGCCGAAGATCTCCATCACGTTCTCGGCCTCGAGCCGCTCCTCGTGGAGGATCACGTCCACGTAGGGGTTGATGCCCTTGACCGTGTCGCGCGCCGACTCCGCCTTCGAGCGGCCGATGTCCGCCTGGCTGTGGATGATCTGGCGCTGCAGGTTCGACTCGTCGACCTCGTCGAACTCCACGATGCCGAGCGTGCCGACGCCCGCCGCGGCCAGGTACATCAGCGCGGGCGAACCGAGACCGCCGGCACCGACACAGAGCACCTTGGCGTTCTTCAGCCGCTTCTGTCCGTCCATCCCGACGTCCGGGATGATCAGATGGCGGGAGTACCTGCGGACCTCGTCTACGGTGAGCTCGGCAGCCGGCTCGACCAGGGGTGGCAGCGACACGGGGACTCCGTTGGTCGTATGTCAGTACGGGACTACCCCCGCGCGGGCGGGGACTACATGTCCCGTAACACTGCCACGGCCCTTCTCATTCCGAGACACCTGGTCCGATCTGCGAGACGATTTCGTCCCAGTAGCCGGGCAGCGCCGCGAACGGGTTGGTTTGTCCGGTGCGGTCCGTGAAGAAGATCGTCCCCGCTCCCTGCCACCGGGCGATCCGCACCGCCTCGTCCAGGTGGGTGCGCGGCACCCCGTGGACGAAGTGCGCGAACCGTTCCGGCGGGTGGTCGGCGGTCCACTCCGCCACCTGTGACCAGCGGTATTCCGTCCACGGCCCGGAGAAGGTGACCAGCTGGTCGGCGATCTCGGCGTATCCCGGGTACGGGTGGCGGCCGTGCCCGAGGACCAGGTGGCACCCCTCGGGCCGGTCGAGGACGGACTCCAGGGTCGCGGTCAGCCGCCGTGCCGCGGGCAGGTCTGCCCGCTCCGTGGGACAGCGGTCCAGGAAGAAGCCGTCCACGCGGTACCAGTCGAGGTACCGGTGTGCCTCGGAGACGCTGTCCCCGAAGGGGCGGGCACCGCCGTCCAGGTCGAGGAGGCCCAGGACCCGGATGCCGGCGTTGCGCAGTCGGCCCGCGGCCTCCAGGCAGTGCGGGTCGGGCCGGACGCCGGGGCCGTCCGCGACGTTGAGGACGGCCCAGTGCACCGGTGCGCCCGGCCGGGTCAGCTCCGCCCACTCGACGGGCGCGAGGAGCGGGTGGGCGTAGCCGGGGACGCCGAACCCGAGCCGTTCCGCGCCGGTCGCCGACAGGCCGGTGCCGGTCCTGGTCAGATGCGGCACGCCGCCTCCATCCAGATGTCGGCGAGGGACTCCTCCAGGTTGATCCGGGGCCGCCAGCCGAGCCGGTCGCGGGCAGTGCGGACGTCGGCCTGCTGCCAGGCGCCGCAGCCGTCGGGGTACGGGTGCGGGGCGGCCGGGGCGTGGTCGGTGACCGAGTCGGCGCGCTGCGCGGCGATGACGGGACGGGTCGGCGGGCCGTCCAGTTCGTGGAGGGCGCCGGTGTAGCCGGCGACGCGGGCGAGGACGGCGGCCGCGTCGCGCAGCCGTACGGCGCGGCCGGTGCCGATGTTGACGACGCCCTGCGCCGCGGAGAGCGACGCGGCGTGCACGGCCCGCGCGACGTCCCGTACGTCGACGAAGTCGCGCTGCACCCCGAGGCCGCCGAGCTTCAGCTCGGCATCACCGGACTGCATGGCCCGGCGCATGGCCTCGGCGAGCCGCCCGAGCGGCGAACCGGCGGGCGTGCCGGGGCCGACCGGCGAGAAGACCCGCAGGACGACGGCGTCCAGGCCGGAACCGAGGACCAGTTCGGTGGCCGCGAGCTTCGACACGCCGTAGGGGCCGCCGGGCCGGGGCACGGAGTCCTCGGCGGTGGAGGAGCCGGGCTGGGACGGGCCGTACTCGGAGGCGCACCCCACCTGGACCATGCGGGCGCCGCAGCGGCTGCGGCGCAGGGCCTCGCAGACGGTGGCGACGGCGACGGTGTTGTGCCGGGTCAGCTCGCGGGCGCCGCCGCGGGTGGCGCCGGCGCAGTTGATGACGACGCCGGGGTGGACGGCGTCCAGGAACCGGGTGAGCGCGCCGGGACTGCCGTTGGCGAGGTCGAAGCGGACGTCGGAGTCGTCGCGGCGGCCGAGCGCGGTGAGGTGCACCGCCGGGTCGGCGAGCAGCCGGTCGGCGACGAAGCGGCCGAGGAATCCCGTGGCGCCGAGCAGCAGCACCCTCATCGTGCGCCCCTTTCACACAGGTCGGCCGTGGCGGGGGGTCGGGGGGTCATCTCGTGTGTCTCCTCGGTGCTCTGGGGGTGTCGGGTCGCATGTCGTGTCGGGTCGCATGCGGGGCGGGGGTGGGGAGAGGTGCGCGAAGGCGGGGTGGGGCGGGGCCGTGGGAGGGGTGGGCCGGTGGGTCGGGTGGAGCGGTGGCGGCCGGGGTGACTCCCGGCGGCCCTGTGGTCGGTGGGGCGCGCGCGGTCGGCGGGGTGTCCGTGGCCTGCGGGTGGGTCGGGGCCCTGGGACGGATCGTGACGCTGGGGTGGCGCGTGACCTTCGGGGGGCGGGTGGCCGGTGGGGTTTCCGGGGCCGTGCGGGGTCATGGGCATGAGCGGTGTGGGGGTCGGTGCGGGTGTGGTCAGGGGCGGGCGTGTGCGGAAGCCCGGGCGAGCACGGTGGACGCGTACGCGAGCAGGACGGTGGCCGACCCGCCGCACGCGAGGGCGGGTACGGCTGCCGGGCCCCAGGTCTCGACGACGGCCCGGACGGGCGCGGCCACCGGGTCGAAGCCGGGCAGCCGTCCGGCGAGGACAGCGGCGCAGGCGAGGTACTGGGCGGCGCACGCGGCGCCGAGCGCCTTGGTGCCCGCCGGCGCGAAGCCGTGCGCGGTGAGCAGCCGGGCCAGGAACAGCAGGGCGCCGAGCGCCAGCGCCGGGACGAGCGGCCCCGGTGCGGCCCCCGGGACGAACCGGGTCAGGACGAGGAGACCGGACAGGGCCGTCAGGTACAGGGCGACGACCGCGAGGACCAGGGGCCTGGCCCGGGCGGTGAAGTCGTCCAGGCCCCGGCTGCCCGCGAGCCGGCGCCGGACCCGCACCGCGAGCAGCCGGGCGCAGCCGGCGGCCGGCGGCAGGGCCAGCGTGAGGGCCAGCAGCGGGCCCGTCGTGGGGGGCCAGGGTCCGTCGGGGCCACCGTGGACGAGCCGGTCGAGCAGCCCGTCGCCGTACGCCGCGTAGAGGAGGAGCAGGACAGTGGCGGCTGCCGCGGGGACCGGCGCGCGCCCGGGCGCGCGCAGCGGTCCGCGCCGGACGCAGAAGGCGAGCGCGACCGCGAGCCCGAGGGCCCCCGCGAGGGTGACGGCGAGCCGCGGCCTCCCGGTGGTCAGGTCCCGCCCGGCGAGCGTCAGCCCCCAGACCGCGGCCGGGAGCAGCAGGGCGAGGACGTCCCCCGCCCGCCGCGCCCACGGGCGCCCGGCTCCATCGGTGGCACCGCCCGAGGCACCGGGGCCGCCGTCCACCCGGTCATCGCCCCGGGCACCGGCCCGGGCGTCGGCCCGGTCGGCCCCTCCCGCCCGGCCCGGGTGGCCGGCCGGGGTGCTCGTGCGGGTGGCGGCGCCGTGGCCCGAGTCGCGCGGTACGCGCGCGTAGAGCTCCTCGGCGAGCGAGAACACGTCGCGGTGGCGGAAGCGGGCCGCGGTGCGGTCGGTGACGCCGTGGGCCTCCAGCCCGGCGGCGATCTCCAGGGGGTCGACGGCACGCTCGCACAGCTCCCGGTGCCGGTGCAGCAGCGCCTTGACGGGATCGGCGGAACCCCGGCGTGCGGAGGCCCCAGCCCGGGACACCGCGGAGGCGCCCGCCCCGGACCCGCCCGCTCCCGGTCCCCCGGAAGGGACCGTCGCGGCCGCCCCGGAGGTCGCGGGAGGCGGGGGTGTCTCAGACATGGCCACCCTCCGCTCCCCCTGTGGCCGCCGTGGCCGCCGCGATCCGAGCCGCCGGGGCCGGACCCACCACGGAGGCCGAACCCACCGCCGACGCCGAACCCACCGCCAGGCCCGACCCCGACGCCGACGCCGACCCCGACCCCGACCCCGACCGCGGCCCTGCCCCCGGAACCGCTGCCGCCGCTGCCACCGCCCACGTCGGGGTGGGGCGCGGGGCGGCGGTCCAGTGCCCCGGTACGTACGCCTCCGCGGGGTGGGCGAAGGGCACCGGGTGACCGTCGCTGTCGACGGCCTCGGACGCGCGGCGTACGGGGGCGAGCGACAGCAGTTCGAGGTAGAGGCCGTGGAAGGCCGCGACGTTCCGCTCGGCCGTGAAGAGTTCGAGCGCGCGGGCGCGCGCGGCAGCGCCGAGCCGCTCCCGGCGCTCGGGGTCGCGCAACAGCGCGAGGCAGGCGTCGGCGAGCGCCCGGGGGTTGCGCGGGGGGACCACGAGTCCCGTTCCGCCGATGACCTCGACGACCGCGCCGACGTCGGTCGAGACGGTGGCGCGGGCGCAGAGCATGGCCTCGATGAGGCTGACGGGGAAGCCCTCGACGACGCTGGACAGGACGGTCACGCACCCGGCGGCGTAGGCGTCGGGAAGTTCGGGTGCCTCGGGGCCGCCGATCTCCTCGAAGGAGACCGGGTTGTCGCCGACGGCGTGGGCGGTGGCCGCCTCGTCGGGGAAGAGCTGGGCGGCGAGCGCCCGGCAGTGCCCGAGGTAGGTGGACGCCTCGGAGTCCCGCAGGGGGGCCGCGATGATCCGCAACCGGGTGCCCGGCTCGGCCCGGCGCACCTCGGCGAAGGCGTGCAGCAGGCCGACGAGGTCCTTGGCGGGCTCGATCCGGCCGACCCAGACGAGGGTGCGCGGGTCGCCGCCGTCCGTACCGTCCCCGACGGCGGCGAACCGTTCCGCTTCGAGGCCCGGGTAGACCGTGCGCAGCTTGGCCCGGTCGGCGCCGCACCGCTCCTGCCAGCGACGCGTGTGGGTGTTGCCGGCGGTCACGACGGAGGCCCGGTCGTAGACCTCCGTGGCGAGCCGGCTGTGGAAGGCCGCGAGCAGGGCCCGCACGGGCGGGCTCAGCGGCGTCCCGCCGGTGGCGAGGTAGTGCGCGCGCAGCTGTACGCCGTACTCGCTGACCAGCAGCGGAACCCCGAAGAAGCGTTTGGCCAGGAGGCCGGGGAGGGCCGCGGCTCCGCCCGATGCCGCGTGGCACAGGTCGACCGCGCCGAGACCGTCGGCGTCGTACCAGTCGAGCGACAGGGGGCGCAGGGCGCGCTCCAGCTCGTGGGCGAGCGCCAGGTAGTCGGGGACGGTGGCGCCGTGTGCACTCCGGCGTGCGCCCGGGGCGCGGCAGGCGGCCTCCAGGACGCGCGCGGCCGCCTCGGAACGGAGGGCCGGCGCGAGACCGCCGCGGTCGCGGGCGAGCTCGGCGAGCCCGTAGAGGCCGTCGGCGAAAGCGGTGTCGGCAGCGGGCTCGGCACGACAGAGGGCGGTGGCCAGCTGCTCGAAGCGGTCGGTGAAGCGGCGGCGGTCCCGCCGCCCGTAGGGGCGCGGTCCGCGGGCGCCGTCTCGGAGGTCGGCCGACGCGGACCACAGGGGGGCGGTGCGCACGCGCTGGACGTGCGGGGGCAGCGGCACCCACCCGGCGTCCTCCTGGCGTGCGCTGCGGCTCAGCGCGTAGAGGTCGAACTCGTGCTGCGCGAGCCCGCGCACGAGCCGGTCGCACCAGAGCCTGGACTCACCCGCAGCGTACGGGTAGCCACCCTCGGTGAGCAGTCCGATCCGCACGAGTACACCCCCGATCTCCCTTGTGCGCGGCCGTCGTTGGTCCGGCGACTCGCGGCGGGACGACCGTAAGCGGACGAACAGGTGGCGCGATGGACGGTTGTCCGTCGCGCCACCGGAAGGGGTGAATGCACGTAACTTTCGCCCACCGGTCGCGTTCCGTCGCGCTAAGGCGCAGTGCGACTACGCTGCGTCAGGCTCCGGCCAGGCCGTGGGTCGTCACTCGCCCGGGTGGACCCAGGGGTTGGGGCGGCACTTGACCCCGTCGATCTCCAGCGACTTGGTCTGCTGCTGCATCACGGGCGCGGGCGCGCCGGGCGTCTGGCAGGTGCGGTGGTTGTGCCCCAACCGGTGCCCGATCTCGTGGTTGATCAGCATCTGCCGGTACGCGAGCATCGCCTTGGGGCCGAAGGTCTCGGCGCCCTGCGCCCAGCGGTAGGCGTTGATCATGACGCGGTCCGTGGAGGCGGAGTCGCACGAGACGTTGTCGATCGTCGTGTCGAGGCCCGACTTGGCGCACCAGACGCCGGTCGTCCCGGGGCTCGCCAGGGTGACGACGAAGTCCGGGCGCCCGGTGGAGATCCGCTCGAACGTCATGGCGCCGCCGTGCGCCCAGCTGCGCGGGTCGTTGAGGGTCTCCTGGACGGCCGTGGCGAACAGCTTGCCGTCGAGCCCGAGCCCCTTCTCCACGTCGACGCGGTAGCGGACCTTCTGCCCCTTGCCGGGCGCCGGATCGGCCCCGGGCACGGCCTCGAACGCACCGGTCCCCTTGAGGGTGGGCGCCAGGGGGAACTGGCGGGCCATCAGCTGGTCGTACGTCGGCGGCTCGACGGGCACGGCGGGCCGGGACGGCACCACCAACGGCGGTGTGGGCCGCTGGTCGGAACGGGACGCGGCGTCCTCGCCGGGCCGCAGGTCGGGGGTGTCGGCGGCCTGCCCGGTGCGGCCGTCCTGCCGGGTCTCGGCGACCTGACCGGCGACGACGACCGCGAGGACGGTGGTGACGGCGGCGGCCGCGATCCCGGTGTACGTACGGCTCCGGCCGCCCCTGCGGTCCTCGCCCGGGGCCCCCTCGCGCCCGGCGTCACGGGCGTCCCCGGCGCCGTCGGCCGGGGCATCGTGGGTGACCGCACCCCCACCGTCGGCGCGGGTCTGCGGGCCGGCGGCCGCCGGGGCGGTACCGGCGGCCGGTGCCCCGTCCCGCCGGTGGCCGCGCCGTCGGCGCTCACCGGCGGCGCCCACGCCACCGCCCGTACCCGCACCCACGCCGCCGTCGCCGGGCCGGGCCTCCTGCGGCACGGGCCCGTCGAACGCCTCGACGAACTCCTGGCGCGGACCCGGTACGCGCGGGGCCGCCTGCGCGATGCGCGGCTGCGCCGCGGCCACCGGCTGCTCCTGGGGGGCGTACGGGGCGGTGCCCCAGCCGCCGCCCGGTTCGCGCTGCTCGGGGTGTCCACCCCGCGCGTCGCGGGGCGTGGAGCAGGGGGCGGCGGTGCCGTGCGCCGGGGTGCCCTGGTCGTAGGGGTAGCCGTAGCCGTACTGCCCGGACGTCGGCGACTGCGGCTGCACGCCCTGCGGCTGCATGCCCCGGGGCTGTTGCTGCGGTGCGCCCTGCTGCGGTGCCGGTGCCGGCGGTGTCTGCGCCGGTCCCCTGCGACGGCGGCCGCCCCCCTGTGCGGCGGCGGTCGCGGTACTGCGGTCGACCCCCCGGTCGGTGGGTGCGGGGCCTTTGCGGCTATGTCGTCCCACGCCCCGGATCAGCTCCCCGTGCCGTCGTGCCGCTCGCCGCCGTCACGCCGTCCGGCCCCCTGCCGGTCACCGCCGCCCCGCGGCCCGACCTCCCGCCGGTCGCCGTCGCCGTCCCGGTCGGCCGGCACCGGATCGCCGGGACCCCGGTCCGTGACGAGGTCGCGCACCGCGCGGGCGACCGCCTCCGGGTACTCCATCATCGCCACGTGCCCGGCGTCGGGGAGCGTCAGCAGCCGGGCGTCCCGGAACGACGCGGCGGCCTTGCGGGCCATGCGGTACGACACGAGCCGGTCGCGCCCGCCGTAGACGAGCAGCGTCGGAGCGAGGACCCGCTCGGCCTGCCGCCACAGGTTGTGCTGGCCGCCGACGGTGTACGCGTCGACGATGCCCCGCGCGGAACGGCTCATCGCGTCCCAGAAGTACGGCAGCTGGAGGCGGCGCTCCATCTCCTCGACGGCGGCGCGCAGCCCCTCGTCCGTGACGGTGCCCGGGTCGCCGTAACAGAGGCCGACGACACCACGGACGCGCTGCTCGGGCGTCCAGTCCCGGGTCATGCGCGCGAACATCCGGGCCACACCCGGTACGGCCAGCAGCCCGGTGGGCCAGGCACCGCGCTGGGCCCGCAGTTCGGGCAGGGCGGGCGAGACCAGCGTCAGCGTGCGGACCAGGTCGGGGCGGACGGCCGCCACCCGGGTGGCGACCGCGCCGCCCAGGGAGTTGCCGATCAGGTGCACCGGGCCCCGGGCGCCGGCGTCGAGGAGCCGGATGACGGCGCGGGCGTGGCCCGTCAGGGAGTAGTTGCCGTCGTCGGGCGGCGGGGAGTCACCGAAGCCCGGCAGGTCGACGGCCTCGCCGTCCAGGACGTCCGCCAGGAGCGGCATGAGCGCCGACCAGTTCTGCGAGGAGCCGCCGAGCCCGTGCACGTACAGCGCGGGGGCCCGGCCGGTCGTGTCGTCGCACGGCCGGTAGCGGACGTTCAGCGTCAGCCCCGGCAGTGTCACGCGGCGCAACCGCTCCCCCTCGGCGACCCGTACGGCACCCACGCGGGGTACCGCCGCGGCGGCCGTCGGGGACGCGGGCAGCTCGGTCGAAGACATGCGCCAATGTTACGAGACGATCACGTCCGGAACGGTGTGTTCGCCGTCACAGGATCGCATAGCGCCGGAATGGGCAACCTTCTAGGCTCGAAGCAAGGGCAGACGCCCGCGAGGAAGGGGAGCTCATGACCGTCGACCCCACGGATCCCGAGACGCTGGCCGAGCTGGCCCGGGAGAACGGCACGACCGCGACCGGACTGGCCGAGGAGACGCCCGAGGCGGACGCCGCCGAGCAGCACACGGAGCTGGTGCCGCAGGCGGACGACCCCCTCGCGCGGATCGACCCCGAGGTGGCGAACGAGGCGGACGCGGTGGAGCAGGCGAGGGTGGTCGAGCTGGACGAGGACGACTACCGCGAGGGGTGACCGGCCCGCCCGCCCCTCCGCGCCGGACCGGACCGGGCTGCGGACGGACGGCGAACCGGCGGAACGGACGGCGGGCGGACGGAGGACACGCGGCGCGCAGGCCACTCGCCGCCGTCCGCCCGCCGCCCAGCGGCCGTCCCATCCTTCGCGGGCCGTCCGCGTGCCGCGGCCCGTCCCGACAGCGCGTCGCCCGGGTTCGACCACGTTCGCCCGGGGTCAGATTCGTTCAAACTTGAAGCTCCGGGTACCGCGGGCGTCCGGTACGTGAAATTCTGCGCTCGCACCGCGCACAGCCGGGTTACCCAAAAGTACGATGGCGGCGCGGCGCACAGCGCATTTGGATCGAATTTGGGAGGCGGCGTGACAGCCATCGAGCAGACAGAGGCGGCGCGCCCGAGGGGCACACGCCTGCCGCGCCGAGCCCGACGCAATCAGCTCCTGGGCGCGGCCCAGGAGGTCTTCGTCGCCCAGGGTTACCACGCGGCCGCGATGGACGACATCGCGGAGCGGGCGGGGGTCAGCAAGCCCGTCCTGTACCAGCACTTCCCCGGCAAGCTGGAGCTGTACCTGGCGCTGCTCGACCAGCACTGCGAGTCGCTGCTGCACGCGGTCCGCACCGCGCTCGCCTCCACGACGGACAACAAGCAGCGCGTGGCCGCCACCATGGACGCCTACTTCGCCTACGTCGAGGAGGAGGGCGGCGCGTTCCGCCTGGTCTTCGAGTCGGACCTGACGAACGAGCCGGCGGTGCGCGAGCGCGTCGAGCGGGTCTCCCTGCAGTGCGCGGAGGCCATCTCCGACGTGATCGCCGAGGACACGGGACTGTCCCCGGACGAGTCCATGCTGCTCGCGGTGGGTCTGGGCGGGGTGTCGCAGGTCGTCGCCCGGTACTGGCTGGCCAGTGACTCGCCCGTGCCGCGCGACACGGCCGTGCAGCTGTTGACGTCGCTCGCCTGGCGGGGCATCGCCGGCTTCCCGCTCCACGCGGCCGAAGGCCACTGACGTCGGACGGCGCCGCGGGGGCTTGTTCGCTCCTGGCGTGCGCCGCCCGGCCGTGGCGGGTCGCCTCTCCGGGCTAATGTGTGCAGCGTACGGCGCGGTGATCGCGCAACGCTGACCGTTCGGAGGGACATAGCCGTGGAGGTCAAGATCGGCGTGCAGCACGCGCCCCGGGAGATCGTTCTGGAGAGCGGGCAGTCCGCCGAGGACGTCGAGCGCGCGGTGGCCGACGCGCTGGGCGGCACGTCGAAGCTGCTCAGCCTGACGGACGACAAGGGCCGCAAGGTCCTCGTGCCGGCGGACCGGATCGCGTACGTCGAGATCGGCGAGCCGACGGTGCGCCGGGTCGGTTTCGGCGCGCTGTGACGACGTAGCGCGACAGCGACAGTCGGAGGCCCGGCGGGGGCGACCCCGCCGGGCCTCCGCCGTGTCCGCCCCCGTGACCGTCGCCGTATCCATCCCGTCGGCGCCACCCCTGACCCCGTCCGGGCCCGGCGCCTCCGCCGCCCCCGGCGCGTGTCCTCCGCCCTCGGCGCCGCCACCTCGGCGCCAGCCCTCGGCGGGCGCGGCCCCGCGCCCCTCCACCGGTGCCCTGTCTGCCGGTCAGGCGGCGGTCGCGAAGGGGTGTTCGGGTGTGGCGGTCACCCGGGGGTCACCGGGGCGCGCGGGAGGGTTGCGTTCCACGGGGCACGGGTAGGACCGGGACGACCGCTCTGCCCGCCCCGCCGTCCGCGAGGTGATGCTGTGTTCTGGGAAGCTCTCGGCTCCGTGCTGCTCGGCCTCGCCCTGGCCTGGGCCGCCCTCCACCGGCTGGCCGACCGGCTCCCGCCGCGTCGCACGGTGCTGGTCACCGGCGTGCTCGGCGCGCTGTTCGGCGCGCTCGTCACGCATGCCGCGCTCGGCCCCGGCTTCGTCCTGGGGACGCTGCTGGGCGCCGTCGCGATCAGCGCCGTCCTGTTGTCGCTGCTGATCCGCCCGGCGGCCCACCGCTTGCGCCGATCAGCGGCGGCGTGACCCACGCCGCCGCTCCCCGCCGGAGGACCGGGACCCCCGGGGGGACGCCCCCGGGTGACCGGGGCGGCCCCGGCAACCAGGGCAGCCCGGGAGACGGCCGCTAGGCCGCGAGGCCCAGGGCCGCCATGCGCTTCGTGTGCGCCTTGGTGATGCGCGAGAACATCTCGCCGACCGCCGCCAGGTCGAACCCGTCCGCGACGCCGCCGACGAGCATCGTCGACAGCGCGTCCCGCTCCGCCACGACCCGCTGGGCCTGCGACAGGGCCTCGCCCATCAGCCGCCGCGCCCACAGCGCGAGCCGGCCGCCGACACGCGGGTCCGCCTCGATCGCGGCGCGGACCTTCTCCACGGCGAAGTTCCCGTGGCCGGTGTCGTCCAGCACGGCCAGCACCAGCGCGCGCGTGTCCGAGTCGAGCCGGACGGCGACCTCGCGGTAGAAGTCGCTGGCGATCGAGTCGCCCACGTACGCCTTGACCAGTCCCTCCAGCCAGTCCGACGGGGCCGTCTGCCGGTGGAAGTCGTCCAGCGCCTTGGCGAACGGCTCCATCGCGGCGGTCGGCTCCACGTCGATCGCGGCGAGCCGGCCGCGCAGCTGCTCGAAGTGGTGGAACTCGGCGGACGCCATCTTCGCCAGCTCCGCCTTGTCGCCGAGCGTCGGGGCGAGCTTCGCGTCCTCGGCGAGCCGCTCGAAGGCCGCCAGCTCCCCGTACGCGAGCGCGCCGAGCAGGTCCACGACGGCCGCGCGGTACTGCGGCTCCGCGGAGGCGGCTGCCCAGTCGAGGGCGGCGATCCCGGTCGGTTCTTCTGCGGCAGTGGCGTTGTCAGGCGTCTCCATGAACCGCACAATAGCCCGCCCGTGGCGCCCGGTAAGGCCCTGGTCAGTGAGCGCGGGGGCCCGTCCCCCGAGTGTGACGTCCCCCTCCTTGTGAATCGTCCCGACACACCTGCGGGATTCCGGGGTACAGTGGTAAAGCGCCCTGTCGAGTACGCGGATGCTTCCGTATGCGCTCGGGGGGCGGTTCCATGAATGAGGATGCCCGGTCGGTGGCCCGATCGGCTCCGACCTGACAGCCCTCCGTGCGCCATCGCACATGAGGGGCCCCTCAGCGGTATGACGCTCGAGCGACGGCAGTGGTCCCGCGCCACCCGGCTGTGATGCCACACAGCGCGGCCGGACAGTGATCCGGCGCGGTAAGACCCCCAGCGTTCGCCTCGTACCGCGGCTCACAGAAGAGGCGACACCCTGACTACGCAGGCCATGACTTTCCGAGACCTGGGGATCCTCCCCGAGACCGCCGAGGCCCTGGAGGCCGTCGGCATCGTCAACCCCTTCCCCATCCAGGAGATGACCCTCCCGGTCGCCCTCTCGGGCAGCGACGTCATCGGGCAGGCCAAGACCGGCACCGGCAAGACGCTCGGCTTCGGGCTGCCGCTGCTGGAGCAGGTCACGGTCCCGGCGGACGTCGAGGCGGGCCGCTCCCGGCCCGACCAGCTGACGGACGCTCCGCAGGCCCTGGTCGTCGTCCCGACCCGCGAGCTGTGCACGCAGGTCACCAACGACCTCCTGACCGCCGGCAAGGTCCGCAACGTCCGCGTCCTCGCGATCTACGGCGGCCGCGCCTACGAGCCGCAGGTCGAGGCGCTCAAGAAGGGCGTCGACGTGGTCGTCGGCACCCCCGGACGCCTGCTCGACCTGGCCGGTCAGCGGAAGCTCGACCTCTCCCACATCCGCACCCTCGTGCTGGACGAGGCGGACGAGATGCTCGACCTGGGCTTCCTGCCCGACGTCGAGAAGATCATCAACATGCTGCCGGCGAAGCGCCAGACGATGCTGTTCTCGGCGACCATGCCGGGCGCCGTGATCGGCCTCGCCCGCCGGTACATGTCCCAGCCCACGCACATCAGCGCCACCGCGCCGGACGACGCGGGCGCGACGGTCGCCAACATCAAGCAGCACGTCTTCCGTGCCCACTCGATGGACAAGCCGGAGCTGGTCTCCCGCATCCTGCAGGCCAGGGGCCGCGGGCTCGCGATGATCTTCTGCCGTACGAAGCGCACGGCGGCCGACATCGCCGAGCAGCTGGAGCGGCGCGGCTTCGCGTCCGGCGCCGTCCACGGCGACCTCGGCCAGGGCGCCCGCGAGCAGGCGCTGCGCGCCTTCCGCAACGGCAAGGTCGACGTCCTCGTCTGCACCGACGTCGCCGCGCGCGGCATCGACGTCGAGGGCGTCACGCACGTGATCAACTACCAGTCGCCGGAGGACGAGAAGACGTACCTCCACCGCGTCGGCCGCACGGGCCGCGCCGGCGCGTCCGGTACGGCGATCACGCTGGTCGACTGGGACGACATCCCGCGCTGGCAGCTGATCAACAAGGCGCTGGACCTGAACTTCGGCGACCCGGTCGAGACGTACTCGACCTCCCCGCACCTCTACAGCGAGCTGGACATCCCGGAGGGCACGAAGGGTGTCCTGCCGCGCGGCGAGCGCACCCGGGCCGGGCTGGGCGCGGAGGAGCTGGAGGACCTGGGCGAGCCGGGCGGGCGCAAGCCCCGCGGTGGTCGGCGCCGCGAGGAGGAGCGTTCCGAGCAGCGCCCCGCCCGCACGCCGCGCCAGCGCCGCCGCACCCGTGGCGGGACCTCGCTCGACGAGCCGGCCGCCGCGCAGACGCCCGTCGCGACGACGGACGACACGACGCAGGGCACTGCCGACGGTACGGCTCCGGCCGAGCGCCGCACGCCCCGCCGCCGGCGCCGTACCCGTGCGGGCGCGACGGCCGAGGCCGCCGCGCCGGTGACTCCGGTCGCGCAGGCCCCGGAAGCGGTGGCCCCCGCCGCCACAGTGGAGACGGCCGTCGCTCCGCAGGCCGAGGTCGAGGCGGCCCCGCGCCGCCGCACCCGCAAGGCCGCCGAGGCGAAGGCCGTCGAGACCGTCGCCACCGCCGAGGCCACCGCCCCCGAGGCGGAGGCGGAGGCCAAGCCCCGCCGTCGGACCCGCAAGGCCGCGCAGGCCCCGGAGGCCGTCGAGGCGAAGGCCGCCGAGGCGAAGGCCGTCCAGGCCGTCGCCACCGCTGAAGGCACCGCCCCGGAGGCGGAGGCGGAGGCCAAGCCCCGCCGTCGGACCCGCAAGGCCGCGCAGGCCCCGGAGGCCGCCGAGGCCGTCGAGGCCGGGGCCGAGACGGTGGAGGCCGCGCCGCGTCGTACCCGCAAGGCCGCCGAGGCGAAGGCCGTCGAGACCGTCGCCACCGCTGAGGGCACCGCCCCGGAGGCGGAGGCGGAGGCCAAGCCCCGCCGCCGCACCCGCAAGGCCGCGCAGGCCGCGCAGGCCCCGGAGGCCGCCGAGGCCGTCGAGGCCGTCGAGGCCGGGGCCGAGACGGTGGAGGCCGCGCCGCGTCGTCGTACCCGCAAGGCCGCCGCGTCCGCCGACACCGCGGCAGTACCCGCGCAGGCGACCGAGGCGAAGCCGAGGCGCCGTCGTGCGACCAAGGCGGCCGCAGCGCCCGCCGAGGCCTGATCGACCCGCTGAAGGCCCCGCCACCGCGCCCGGTGGCGGGGCCTTCGCACGTCTGCGCCCGCCGCGGCGGTAGCCTCCGTCCGCGGGGTCGTCGTACGCCGCCGCCCGCCCGCGGTGGCCGGGGCCGGGCAGAAGCAGGCGTTCCGGGCCGCTAGCCTCGTCCCCATGAGCCGGCCGCCCACCTTCGTCCCGCCGCCCTGTGCCCGCGCCCGTGTCCTCGACACCGCCCGCGGCCCGTTCGCCGTGCTGGACGCGGCGCCGCCCGCCGGCCGCGCTCCCGCGGGGACCGCGCTGCTCCTGCCCGGGTACACCGGCAGCAAGGAGGACTTCATCGCCATGCTGGAGCCTCTGACCGCAGCGGGGTACCGGGTCGTGGCCGTGGACGGACGAGGCCAGTACGAGACGTCGGGGCCGAGCGTCCCCGAGGCGTACGCGCAGGTCGAGCTGGCGCGGGACGTGCTGGCGCAGGCGGCGGCCCTCGACGCCGGCGGGCCGGTGCACCTGCTGGGCCACTCGCTCGGCGGGCAGATCGCGCGGGCCGCGGTACTGGCGGACGCGGCGCCGTTCCGCACCCTCACGCTGCTGTCGTCCGGCCCCGCCGAGGTCGCCCCGGAGCAGCGGCAGAAGATCAAGCTGCTGAGTGACGCCCTCGGCGTGATGGACATGGAGCAGGTGTGGCAGGCGATGCGGGCGGTGGACCCGCCCGAGGACGCGGGCGACCCGCGGCGCGGTGACCGCGAGGACCTGCGCCACCGCTGGCTGCTGCACAACCCGGCGCAGCTCGTGGCGACGGGCCGCCAGCTGACCACGGAACCGGACCGGGTCGCGGAGCTCGCCGCGCTGGAGCCGCCGCTGCCGGTGCACGTCGTCTCCGGTGAGCGCGACGACACCTGGCCGGTTCCCCTGTTGGACACGATGGCCGAGCGGCTGGGCGCGCACCGCACGCGGGTCGCCGGCGCCGAGCACTCCCCCAACACCGACCGGCCGGAGGAGACGGCGGCCGCGGTCGCGGCCTTCTGGGACCGGTACTGAGCCCGCCGCGCGGCGCCGCGCGGCGGGCTAGAACCGCGACTGGAGGTGCTGCCAGAAGCCGTCGCGCAGGGCGCGGCGCAGCAGGGCGTGGCCCCGCAGGGAGCGGCTGAGGACGCGCTCGGCCTCCACCAGCAGGTCCTGGTCGACGCCGGCCGGCAGGTAGGGGCGGCCGGGCAGCAGCTCCGCCATCTGCTCGGCGCCGCGTTCGGCGAGCCAGGTCGCGGCGATCTGGGCGCCGACGAAGCGCGCCTCGTCGCGTGACGGCGGCGGCTCGCCCTCGTTCTCGTACGTCGTCACCGGGCGGCGGGTGATGTAGGGGCGGCAGAAGTCGAGGTCGAAGACGCGCTGGCTGTCGACCTCCCACAGCAGTGGCTCCGCCTGGTTGCGGCCCTCGGCGGACTCGATGCCCCACAGGTGGACCCGGGCCCCGTAGCCCTGGGCGGCCTCCACGGCGGAGACGAGGTCCTCGTCGCCGCCGACGAGGGCGGCGTCGCTGATGGCGCGGTGGCGGGCGAGGGACTCCAGGTCGGAGCGGATCAGGGAGTCGACGCCCTTCTGCTGGTTGTTGGCGTTGAGGTTGCCCAGGCGGACCTTGACGTCGGGGAGCTCCGCGATGGACTGCTGCTCGGCGGTGTGGATGCGGCGGCGGGCGCCGTCGTACCAGTAGACGCGCAGGAGCCTGCTGTCGGCGAAGATCGTGCGGGCGGTGTCGATGAAGGCGTCGATGAGTCCTTCGGCGTCGAGGTCGAAGGCGCGTCGGTCCTCGGTGCCCGCGACAAGCAACCCGGCGGAAGCATAGACGTAACCGGCGTCGACGAAGATGGCGTGCGTGGAGGGCGTCTTGGCGACCTCCACCAGCATGCGTCGCAGGAGCTCATTGGTGCGCTCCAGGCGCCGGGCGATGTCCTCGTCGTTCATAGGGGCCTCATTGTCCTGATCGGGCGTTCCCACCGCCAGCCGCTCCTCGTTAGCCGTTCGAAGATTTTCTTTAGTTTAGGGAATGTTTGGGTACTGCACCTGGTTGCAGGTGGTACGAACACACTCCGACGAAGGGAAGAAGCCATGCGCTTCGAGATCATGCGACTCGACGACGTCGACGGCCTCGCCGTGGACAGCACCGTTGTGGACGCCGCCTCCGTCAATCGGATCGTGCAGCACGCCGCGGCCACCGGCCAGCGCGTCTACATCCGCCCGGCCGCCGCCACCGCGTCATGACACGTGCCGCGAGCCGCGGACGACCGCGCCCCCGTACCGACGATCGGTACGGGGGCGCGGCCGTGTCCCGGCCGGTGCCGCTCAGGCGGCCTTGATCACCTGCGTCACGCCGTTGATGATCTGCTGCACCGCGATGGCGGAGAGCATCATGCCGGCGAGCCGGGTCACCAGCACCACACCGCCGTCCTTGATCACCCGGATGATCACCAGCGAGTAGCGCATGGTCAGCCAGAGCACCAGGTGCATCGCACCGATCGCCGCCCACACCGACACCTGGCCGCGGACGCCGTCGGCGTGCTGCACGGCGAGGATCACCGAGACGATCGCACCCGGGCCCGCCAGCAGCGGCATGCCGAGCGGGACGAGGGCGACGTTCACGTCCTTCGTCTGCTGCGGCTCGTCCGTCTTCCCCGTGAGCAGGTCGAGCGCGATGAGCAGCAGCAGCAGACCGCCGGCGATCATCAGCGCGGGCACGGAGACGTGCAGGTAGTCGAGGATCTGCTGGCCGAGGAGGCCGAAGACGGTGATCACGCCGAAGGCGACGGCCACGGCCTGCCAGGCCATGCGGCGCTGCACCTTGGCCGGCCGGCCGGAGGTCAGGGCGAGGAAGATCGGGGTGATCCCCGGGGGGTCCATGATGACGAAGAGGGTCAGGAAGAGGGAGCCGAAGACGGCGACGTCGAACACTGTGAGCCTTGCGAAGAGGTGGTACGGAAGGACGCGCGGCGGAGCCGGGCGGGGCGTCGTGCGGCGGGGCGCCGGACGGCGGAGGTGCGGGGGTGGCGGCAGCCGGGGGTACGGGCGAGCCGGGAGTTACGGGCGTCCGCCCGTGCCGGGCACGGGGAAGGCGCCGGTGGCGCGCCGCGTGATCTCGCCGTAGATCTCCGGGTCGGTGGTGAACTCCCCGAGCCGGCACGTCTTGCGGCTGCCGTGGTAGTCGCTGGAGCCCGTGGTCAGCAGGCCGAGCTCGCGCGCGAGGCCGCGCAGCCGGGCCCGGGCGGGCTCGTCGTGGTCCATGTGGTCGACCTCGACGCCGTCGAGGCCGCCGGCGGCGAGCTCGGCCAGCATGGCGTCGGGCAGGGTCCGGCCGCGCTTGGCGGCGCCCGGGTGCGCGAGGACGGCGACCCCGCCGGCGGCCTTGACCAGGCGCACGGCGGTGAAGGGGTCCAGCTCGTGCTTCTCGACGTGGGCGCGCCCGCCGTCGGCGAGCCAGTCCTGCGTGAACGCGCCGGACACGTCCGGTACGACGCCCAGCTCGACGAGGGCCTCCGCGACGTGCGGGCGGCCGACGGAGCCGTCCCCGGCGATGGCGGCGACCCGCTCCCACGTGACGGGCACGCCCAGGCCGCGGAGCCGGTCGACCATCGCGCGGGCCCGCGGCACCCGGTCGTCGCGCACGAGCTCGCGCTCCCGGGCGAGCTCGGGCTCGTCCGGGTCGAACAGGTAGGCCAGCATGTGCACGCCCATGCCGTCGACGCGGCACGACAGCTCGGCGCCGGTCACCAGGGTGAGCCCCTCGGGCAGCGCGGCCAGGGCCTCGGCGTGGCCCCGCGTGGTGTCGTGGTCGGTCAGCGCGACGACGTCGAGCCCCTGGGCGGCGGCGGCGCGCACGAGTTCGGCGGGGGTGTCCGTACCGTCCGAGGCCGTGGAGTGGGTGTGCAGGTCGATGCGCACGACGCGTGACTCCGGGGCTCGCTGGGACGGGGGGACACCCAAGGATAACGGCCCCGCGCACCCGCCCCGCCCGGCTGTGACGGTGCCCACCAGGGCCCTCGCCCCACCCGGACCGGCAGCCGCCGAACCCGGGGATGCCCGGGTGCGGGACCGCCCTGCCCGGCACGCGCGCAGGTCCGGGGCTCGCCGGACCGCCCCGGCCGCGCTGTCGCCGACGCGGCCGCGCTGCGGCCCCGCGTCGACGGGACCCACCGGCCCGGGGGCACCCGGCCCGGTGGCACCGGACCAGGCTCCACCGGACCGGCGCCGCCCGGGTGTCGGGCCAGCCGGGGACACGCACGGTCCGGGACCCCGAGCACCCGACCGGGACCGGGGCCGGGGACCAGGCGCGGGGACGGGGGACCGGGGGCGGGCGCGGGCCGGAATCCACCCTCTCTGGCGCGCGCCGGGCCGGGGCCCGCCCGTAGCGGAGCCAGCCGGCCCCGGGCCGCCCGAGCTCATGCCCCCGGACCGGGACCACTCGGGTCCGAGCCGCCCGGATCCGGGCCCACCCGGGACCGGGACCACCCAGGTTCAAGACCACCCAGGTCCACGACCACTCAGATGTGCCCGCCTGGGACCGGGACCTCCAGGTCCGGGACCACCCAGGTCCGGGACCACCCAGGTCCGGGACCACCCACGTCCGCGCCACCCGCGTCCGGACGACCAGACCCGGACCAGCCGGCCCGGACCACCCGGACCGGGCCCGGCCACCCGGACCGGGCCTGGCGCGCGGGCGTGCACCGCCGTGGGGGGGGGTGAGTGGGGCCGCCGGCCACGCCTGCGGGGCCGTACGGGCGGGTTCGCGGCCGGGAGCCGCGACCGGCCCGCGGCCCGACCGGCCGCGGGCCGGCCCGGGGTCAGGACAGCAGGCGCGGCGACAGCGCCCCGCACGGCACCATGTCGACCTCGGGGCCCGCCTCGCGCAGGTCGGTGAGGACCAGCTCGTCGTAGAGGAGCAGCCCCGAGTGCTCCGGCCAGGCGATGGCCCACAGCCACAGGCCGCGCGCCTCACCGGCGAAGACGGCGCGCCCCTCGGGCACGTCGCCCACGTGCCACATGGGGGTCAGCCGGCCGCCGGCCAGGACCTTGGCGTGCGGCGCCTTGTCCTGGCACAGGTGCGGTCCCGGGTCGGGGCCCTCCAGGCCGGCGTACCGCGCACCCAGCCCGACGCCGAGCTCCTCGGCGACCAGCAGCAGCTCACCCACGCCGCCGAGCGGCCCGGGGCCCGAGCAGGCGATGGCGGTGGCGCGCCCGCCGCTGCGGTCGTCACCGGCGTGCGCCACGCCCGTGAAGAGCCAGCCGATGGGCAGCGGCCAGGGCATCCAGACGGGCACCTGCGCCCGGTTCACGACGACGTGGAGCGCTTCGAGACTGGGCGGCACCACGGGTTGCAGCGGGTACACCGCGCCGTGCGCGTCGCACTGCCAGCGGTCGGAGAAGAGGCCGGGCGCCCTGACCCTGCCTCCGCACTTCGGGCACGTGGGTTCGCCCCTCATAGGGTTCAACGGTCCTCCCCGACCGTCGCCGCGTCAAGGACGATCACCCGTCCGGTGTGCCGCGGGAGGGGACGGCGGCCGCGCTCAGTCCAGGCGGACCGAGGCACGCAGCGGGTCGCGCAGGTCCGTCTGGGCGCCCAGCCAGCGCTCCTCCAGCGCCTGCGCGCCGTGGACGCGCTTCCAGGCGGCCTCGTTGGGCGTCATCGGCAGCAGGGGCAGGAAGCGGACCGGGTCCATCCCCTCCCCCGGCTCGAGGTCGGGCACCAGACCGCCCGGCTCGGCGACGAGCACCGAGGTGAAGGGCGCTCCCGGCCAGAGCGGCTCCCCGGTGTCCAGCGACGCCCCCGGCGCCACGACGAGGCCCTCGACCTGCGGCGACGCGGCCAGTACCGCCAGCGGGCGGAGCACCTTGTCGGTGTCGGCGAGACCGGCCCGTACGGTCAGGACGAGCTCCGCGCGGGGGCCTTCCACGGGGTCCGCGACCACCGACGTGGGGTCGGTCATGGGGCGCGCCGACATGCCGAGCGTCGCGTACCTGACCACGGGCCTGTCCCCGCCGTTCTCGGTGTCGGTGAAGCGGAGCACCTCGATCCGGTCCGTACCGAGGAAGGTCACGGAAGCCCGCGCGTCGGGTTCCCCGAGCGCCGAGCGCAGCCGCGCCTCGACCAGCGCGAGAACTTTTTCCATGCGGCGAGCATAAGCGGCGTACGGATCGGGCAGGGAAAAGGATTGACCCTCAGTCGGCTGATAGGGTGGGCCGCTGGTCGGGACGGTGCGCCGAGCGCACCTTCCGGTCCCGACGACACGTCATCCCCCACGGGGGACCGGCCGGAGGAGGTGGGGCTGCGGTGGATCGAAGTCGACCGTGCAGTACCAGCCGCTCTTCCGCGCCGCGCGGGCAGCACCCGCCGCGCACCATCCGTGCACGCTCCACCTCCCGTACGCCTTCCCGTACGGGCGTCTGAGGCGTTTCCGCCCGTACTCCGCACGCCGGGCACCGCGCACGACGGAAGAGCACGTCGTCCCTGCCTGTCTGTAGCGAACCGCGAACCGCGAACTCCGTCACGCGTTCCGCGGTGCCGCCCGCTTTGCGGACGTACGCAACGCCACGTCCCCATTCCGGGCTGTGCCACGCCTCGCCGACGGCTTCTTGCGTGAAGGAGCCTGCCATGTCGATGATCCGTGACCTGCGTGCCGTCGTACGCCCGTCGCTGCGCAAGCGCGGCGCCCCCTACCAGCCGTACAACGCGTACGACGCGACCCGCGACCCCTCCGCGTCCACCGCCGTCGTCGACTGCGCGGTGTACCGGGACGGGCGGCGCGTGGAGGAGGAGGGGTGCCTGACGCCCCGGGAGGCGATGCGGCGCGTCCGAGAGGGCGGCGGTTTCGCCTGGATCGGGCTGCACGAGCCGACCGAGGCCGAGTTCGCCGGCATCGCCGCCGAGTTCGGGCTGCACCCGCTGGCGGTGGAGGACGCCGTCCACGCCCACCAGCGGCCGAAGTTGGAGCGGTACGACGACACGTTGTTCACGGTCTTCAAGACGATCCACTACGTGGAGCACGCCGAGCTCACCGCGACCAGCGAGGTCGTGGAGACGGGCGAGGTGATGTGCTTCACCGGGCGGGACTTCGTCATCACCGTCCGGCACGGTGGGCAGGGATCGCTGCGCAACCTCCGCCACCGGCTGGAGTCCGAGCCCGAGTTGCTGGGGAAGGGCCCCTCCGCCGTCCTGCACGCCATCGCCGACCACGTGGTCGACGGGTACATCGCGGTCGCGGACGCCGTCGAGATCGACATCGACCAGATCGAGATCGACGTCTTCTCGCCCCCGGCGAAGGGCGGCACGCGCGGCACCGACACCGGCCGCATCTACCAGCTGAAGCGCGAGGTGCTGGAGTTCAAGCGGGCGGTGACGCCGCTGATGCGGCCCATGCAGCTGCTGAGCGAGCGGCCGATGCGGCTGGTCGACCCGGACATCCAGAAGTACTTCCGGGACGTCGCCGACCACCTGGCCCGGGTGCAGGAGCAGGTGGTGGGCTTCGACGAACTGCTGAACTCGATCCTCCAGGCCAACCTCGCCCAGGCGACGGTCACGCAGAACGAGGACATGCGCAAGATCACGAGCTGGGCGGCGATCATCGCCGTGCCGACGGCGGTGTGCGGCGTGTACGGCATGAACTTCGAGCACATGCCGGAGCTCCAGTGGAAGTACGGCTACCCGATGGTCCTGACGGCCATCATCGGCATCTGCTTCGCCATCCACCGCACGCTCAAGCGCAACGGCTGGCTCTAGCTCCTGTCTTGTGGATCGGGCCGGATCGGGAGCGGTGTCCGGTGCCGTGGATCGCGAGGCGGAGGAGGGAGCCACCGCGGAGCACGGGCGACCGACGACGACGCGGCGAGGCGCGGTGCCGGACGCCGCGAGCCCGGCACGATCCGAAAGATAGGACCCAGGGGCGGACCGCCCCCGCGGGGACGGCCGTGCGGCGCGGGGCCGCCGGGCGTCGGGGCGGGGGGCCGCTGGCTAAGCTGCGGGCATGACTGACGACTCGCTGCTCGGCCACGCCCTCGTCGAGGAGGCCACGAAGAAGTCCGGCCTCATCTGGGTGCGCGGCGAGGGACCCGCGCGGGCCCTGTGGCACGTGTGGCACGACGGCGCCGCGCACGTCGTCGGTGGCGGGCCCGGGGAACAGCCGCTGCCCGACGGCCTCACCGAGGGCGCGACCGTCGAGGTCACCGTGCGCAGCAAGGACAAGGGCGGGCGGGTCGTCGCCTGGACGGCACTGGTGAGCGCGCCGGCGCCCGGTTCCGAGGCGTGGACCGCGGCGGCCGACGAGCTGAAGGGGAAGCGGCTGAACGCCCCGGACGCCGAGACGATGACCGAGCGCTGGGCCCGCGAGTGCCGGCTGCTGCGGCTCACGCCCCGCGAGGCGGTCACCGAGCTGCCGCAGGGCTCGCTCTCGGCGGTACCGCTGCCTACGCCGGCGACCACGCGCCGACCGGTGCCGCCGGCCCTCCCCCGCCTGCTCCTGCGCCGCCGGGGCCGCTGAGGCCCGGCCCCGTACCGCCGGCCCGACAGGCGCCGGAGCCCGCCCTGACCACGCGGCTCGGGCGGCGGCCCCGGCTCGGGCCGGCGCCACCGGGCGGGGCCCCTGCCCGACCGCCGTCAGTCGCTGGTGCGGGGGAGCTGGCGGCCGTAGTCGACGGTGTCCTCCTTGACCGGCTCCTCCAGCGGGAAGTCCCGGTTCCAGTCGGACAGGACCACGACGCCACCGCCCCCGCCGCGGGCGAACTGGAGCGGGAACGGCGTGCCGTCGAGGGCGACGTCGAGTGTGCCGCCCTCGCCGTGCTCGCCGCCCGAGACCTTGATGGTGCGAATCCCGGCGATCTTGTCGCGGTCGCCCTTGTGCACCTCGCCGTGCAGCTCCAGCAGGCCGTCGAGGAGGACGTTCATCTCGGTGAAGCCGCGCAGCCGCTTGTACGAGGGGTCGTCCTGGGGCACCTTGACGTACTTCCCGTCGAGCTTGTCCGCCGCCTCGATGTCGGCCTCGGTGGGCTCGTCGGACCCTTCGGCGTGGCGCCAGAACGCCGCTCCCGCCTTGAGGAAGAGGGCGTCACGGACGCGCAGCAGCTCGAACGTCGACGCCTTGGTCGTGACGGAGCCGGTGGCGCCCGTGCCCTTGAGGCGCATGTTCAACTTGTACGTACCGGACTTGCTGACCAGCGTGCCCGCGAGGCGCACGGACGCGGCGGCCTTCGCCGTCGTGCGCGCCTTGGTCTCGATCTCGTTCGCGGGGAGTCTGCCGACGCCGTTCGTGCCCTCGTCCGGGTCCTCCGCGCAGGAGGTCAGTGCCGCGGCCAGCCCGACGCAGAGTGCGACGGGGAGCGCGGCGCGGCGGGTTCGCCGAGCCGGGGGGAGAGCGGTCACCAGCGCTGCCTCTCGTGTTTCACGTGGGGGGACGGCAGACGGCAGCGTACCGGGGCCCGGTGGCCGGGTCCGCACGGAGCCGTACGGACGCCCTGCCCGGGCGACCCGAACCATGACGAGCTAGCCTGAATCACCGCACCCGCACGGACGTGCGGACGCGGCGTACGCGGTGCGCGTGGTGGACGACCGAGGAAGGGGCGCTGGCATGGCAGGTGGCGCCCCCCGCATCTTCGTCTCGCACCTCGCCGGCGCACCGGTCTTCGACCCCAGCGGCGACCAGGTCGGCCGCGTGCGGGACATCGTCGCCATGCTGCGCGTGGGCCGGCGGCCGCCCCGGGTCCTGGGGCTGGTCGTCGAGGTGATCGGCCGCCGCCGGATCTTCCTGCCGATGACCCGGGTGACGGGGATGGAGTCCGGCCACGTCATCACCACCGGCGTGCTGAACGTCCGCCGCTTCGAACAGCGCCCCACCGAGCGGCTCGTCCTCGGCGAGCTCCTCGACCGCCGGGTCCGGCTGGTCGACGGCGGGGACGAGGTGACCGTCCTCGACGTCGCCATGCGCCAGCTGCCCGCCCGCCGCGACTGGGAGATCGACAAGGTCTTCGTCCGCCGGGGCGGCGGCGGGGCGCTGCGCCGCCGCGGCGAGACGCTGACCGTGGAGTGGTCGGCCGTCACCGGCTTCTCGCTGGAGGAGACCGGGCAGGGCGCCGAGAGCCTGCTCGCCACCTTCGAGCGGATGCGCCCCGCCGACGTCGCCAACGCCCTGCACCACCTGACGCCCAAGCGCCGGGCCGAGGTGGCCGCCGCCCTGCACGACGACCGGCTCGCCGACGTCCTGGAGGAGCTGCCCGAGGACGACCAGGTCGAGATCCTCGGCGAGCTCAAGGCGGAGCGCGCCGCGGACGTGCTGGAGGCGATGGACCCCGACGACGCCGCGGACCTGCTCTCCGAGCTGCCGGAGGAGGAGAAGGAGCGGCTGCTCACCCTGATGCGCCCCGACGACGCGGCGGACGTGCGGCGGCTCATGTCGTACGAGGAGCGCACCGCGGGCGGCCTGATGACGACCGAGCCGATCGTGCTGCGCCCGGACGCCACGGTCGCCGACGCCCTCGCCCGGGTGCGCCAGCAGGACCTCTCCCCCGCCCTGGCGGCGCAGGTGTACGTGTGCCGCCCGCCGGACGAGACGCCCACGGGGAAGTTCCTGGGGACGGTGCACTTCCAGCGGCTGCTGCGGGACCCGCCGTTCACGCTGGTCTCGGCGATCGTCGACACCGACCTGGAGCCGCTGGGGCCGGACACCCCGCTGTCCGCCGTCACCAGCCACCTCGCCGCGTACAACCTGGTCGCCGCGCCGGTCGTCGACGACAGCGGGTCGCTGCTCGGCGCGGTCACCGTCGACGACGTGCTGGACCACCTGCTGCCGGACGACTGGCGCGAGACGGAGTTCGAACCGGACGAGGAACGGGGGGCCGCGCATGGCGCCTGACCGCACCCCGGAGCGGGGCGCCGGCCGCGAGCGCGCCGGGCAGCGCGAGCGGACGGTCCCGCGCGAGCGCCCCGCGCCCCGCACCCGGCTCGACCAGCCGCTGGACCAGCCCCGGGTCCGGCGGCCCCGGCTGCTGCCCGAGTACGACCCGGAGGCGTTCGGGCGGCTGTCGGAGCGGATCGCCCGGTTCCTGGGGACGGGCCGGTTCATCGTGTGGATGACGGTGGCCATCATCACGTGGCTGATCTGGAACGTCACGATGCCGGACCCGCTGCGGTTCGACCCGTACCCGTTCATCTTCCTCACGCTGATGCTGTCGCTCCAGGCGTCGTACGCGGCCCCGCTGATCCTGCTGGCCCAGAACCGGCAGGACGACCGCGACCGGGTCAACCTGGAGCAGGACCGGGCGCAGAACGAGCGGTCGATCGCCGACACCGAGTACCTGACCCGGGAGATCGCGGCGCTGCGGATGGGGCTGGGCGAGGTCGCCACCCGCGACTGGATCCGCTCGGAGCTGGAGGACCTGGTGCGGGAGCTGGAGGAGCGCGGCGCCGCCGCCCCGCGCCCCGCCGCCCCGGGACGTGACGAAGGCGACCGCTGACGGGCTTTCCGGGCGCCGTGGTCAGCGCCGTACCATCGTCCGTATGACGACGGAAGACGCGGTGCGCGAAGCACTGGCGACGGTGAACGACCCCGAGATCCATCGACCGATCACCGATCTCGGCATGGTCAAGTCAGTCGAGATCGGTGCCGACGGCGCGGTGGCGGTGGCCGTGTACCTGACGGTCTCCGGCTGCCCGATGCGAGAGACGATCACGAAGAACGTGAGCGAGGCGGTCTCCCGGGTCGAGGGCGTCACCCGCGTCGACGTGTCGCTGGACGTGATGAGCGACGAACAGCGCAAGGAGCTCGCGGCCGCGCTGCGCGGCACGACCGCCGAGCGGGAGGTGCCGTTCGCCAAGCCCGGCTCGCTGACCCGCGTGTACGCGGTCGCCTCCGGCAAGGGCGGTGTCGGCAAGTCGTCGGTGACCGTGAACCTCGCCGCGGCGATGGCCGCCGACGGGCTGAAGGTCGGCGTCGTGGACGCCGACATCTACGGCCACAGCGTGCCCCGCATGCTGGGCGCCGACGGCCGGCCCACCCAGGTCGAGAACATGATCATGCCGCCGTCCTCCCACGGGGTGAAGGTCATCTCCATCGGCATGTTCACGCCGGGCAACGCCCCGGTCGTGTGGCGCGGCCCGATGCTCCACCGCGCCCTCCAGCAGTTCCTGGCGGACGTGTACTGGGGCGACCTGGACGTGCTGCTGCTGGACCTGCCGCCGGGCACCGGCGACATCGCGATCTCGGTGGCGCAGCTGGTGCCGAACGCCGAGATCCTGGTGGTGACCACCCCGCAGCAGGCCGCGGCCGAGGTCGCCGAGCGGGCCGGTTCGATCGCCGTGCAGACGCACCAGAAGATCGTCGGCGTCGTCGAGAACATGTCGGGCCTGCCCTGCCCGCACTGCGACGAGATGGTCGACGTGTTCGGCACGGGCGGCGGCCAGAAGGTCGCCGACGGCCTGACCAAGACCACCGGCGCGACGGTCCCCGTGCTCGGCTCGATCCCGATCGACGTGCGGCTGCGCGAGGGCGGCGACGAGGGCATGCCGGTCGTCCTGTCCGACCCGGAGTCGCCGGCGGGCGCGGCGCTGCGCGCCATCGCGGGCAAGCTCGGCGGCCGTCAGCGCGGCCTGTCCGGCATGTCGCTGGGGATCACCCCGCGCAACAAGTTCTGACATCCCGGCGGCGCCCCGCCGCCGGGGCGCCCGTGCGCCCGTGACGCGGGGAGGGGCGCCGCTCGTGCCGAGCGGCGCCCCTCCTGCGTGGCGCGTCGTGCGGGCTGCCCGTGCGAGGCGCTGGCCGTGCGGGGCGGTGCCGTGCGGGGTACGTCCTGCGGGGTGCGGGGGGGGTCAGGCGTAGGCGGCGATGTCGGCGATGACGGAGAACCCGAGCCCGTAGGCGCTCATGCCGCGCCCGTACGCGCCGAGGTGGACGCCGGCGGTGGTCGAGCCGGCCAGGACCCAGCCGAACTCGGACTCGCGGTAGTGGAAGGGTCGCGGCACGCCGTCGACGGGCAGCGAGAGCGTCGTCCAGGCGGGCCCGTCGAGGTCGTCGGCGAGCTCGAACGCGGTCTCCGTCTGCTGGTCGAGCCACTCGCTGCGCAGCGCGTGGTCGAGCTGGGCGGGCCAGGTGTAGGCGAGGAGCCCGGAGCCGGCCAGCCAGGCCGCGGAGGACGCCGTGGTGGCGTCCAGGACGCCCGTGCCGTCACCGGAGCGCCGGACGGGGTTGGCGGCGACGGTGACGACCACCGCGAAGCGACCGCGCTCGGGCCCGGCGACCTCGGGTCTCGTCGTCGGTTCCTCGCCGTGGCCCGTGGCACCGTGCTGGACGGTGCCGTCCGCCGCCGTGCCGACCTGCATCAGCCAGCGGGGGCCGGTGAACGCCTCGTCCAGCCCGTACCAGGGGAAGGGGGCCCGCAGGTACCCGTCCACCGTGCGGCGGGCGGCCGGCACCCCCTCGGTCGTGGATGTGGTGCTGGGCGTCGGCTGTGCCTGCGTGCCCACCCGACTCGTCGTCTCCATCTGCCCGGCCGCCTCCTCGATCCGTTCGGACAGATGGAGAGGATATCCATCCGCCCGGGCCTGTTCCGGAAGGCCGGTACTCAGGTGACTCAGGTGGCGTCGACGTCGAAGGGGGGCCGTTCGGCCGTCTCCGGCGTCTCGCGCTTCTTCAGCAGGTCGGGCGTGGCGGCCGCGCCGGCGGCGGGTGCCACGGGTGCGGCGGCGGAGCCCTTGACCGCGTCCGCGACCTCGTCGATCTCCTTGCGGAGGTCGAAGCTGCTGCGCAGCTCGCGGATCTCGCGGAGGTCCCCGTTCTCCGCGAGCTGCTTGCGGAGGAAGGCCTTCGGGTTGAGGTCCTCGAACTCGAAGTCCTTGAACTCCGGACCGAGTTCGCTGCGGATGTCCTGCTTGGCGCTCTCGGAGAAGGCCCGGATCTTCCGGATGAAACCGCTGACGTCCTGGATGAGCTCGGGCAGCTTGTCGGGACCCCAGATGAGCACGGCGAGGATCACCAGCGCCACCACCTCGAGTGCGCCTATGTCACTGAACACCTTGTTGCTCCTCCTCGGGTCTCCGCTGCTCCAAGGTACCCGCTCGGCGGGTGGGGCGGGACTGGCCTCCGGACGTTCAGCCGTTCAGCCGTTCAGTTGTCGGCCGATGAGCCGAGCGTGAGCGTTTTCTCCTGTTCCCGCCCGTTTCGTTCCACGGTGAGGCGGAGCGCGTCGCCTGGCCGGTGGGCGCGGATCTTGACGATGAGCTCCTCGCCGCTGTGCACCCGCTCGCCGTCGACCTCGGTGATGACGTCACCGGGCCGGACGCCCGCTTCGGCGGCGGGACCGCCCGCGGTGACGGAGGCCGTGCCGTCCTGGGCCTTGTCGGCGACGCGGGCGCCGTCGCCGGCGAACTTCATGTCGAGGCTGACGCCGATCACGGGATGCGTGGCCTTGCCGGTGTTGATGAGCTCCTCGGCGACGCGGCGGCCCTGGTTGATCGGGATGGCGAAGCCGAGACCGATCGAACCGGACTGGCCGCCCCCGAGGGCGGAGCCGCTGTCGGCGGCACGGATGGCGCTGTTGACGCCGATGACGCGGGCCTGGGCGTCGAGCAGCGGTCCGCCGGAGTTGCCCGGGTTTATGGGGGCGTCGGTTTGGAGGGCGTCGACGTAGCTGACGTCGCCGCCGCCGCCCTTCTCGCCGCCCGCCGTGATGGGCCTCCCCTTGGCGCTGATGATGCCGGACGTGACCGTGTTCCGGAGGTCGAAGGGGGCCCCGATGGCCACGACGGGGTCGCCGACGCGGACGCCGTCGGAGTCGCCGAGCTGCAGCGGCGCCAGGTTCGACACACCGGTGACGCGGACGACGGCCAGGTCGTAACCGCTGTCTCCGCCGACGAGGGTGGCGCGGGCGGTCTCGCCACCGCTGAAGGTGACGCTGATGTCCCCGGCGCCGTCCGCGGAGTCCACGACGTGGTGGTTGGTGAGGATGTGGCCGCGCCGGTCGAGGACGAAGCCCGTCCCGGTGCCCTGCTCGCCGCCGCCGCTGACGTGGAGGGTGACCACGCTCGGCAGGGCGCGGGCGGCGATGCCGGCGACGCTGTCCGGGGCGCGGTCGCCGGGGGCGGCGCCGGCCTGGGGCAGCTCGACGGGGTTCAGGCCGCCGTTGCGCTCGACGTACGCGCCGACGGCACCGCCGACGACACCGGTGAGCAGGGCGAAGACGAGCGCGCCGGCTAGGGCGAGCCCGCGCCGCGGCCTGCGGCGGGGCCACGCCCCGGTGGGGCTGACGGCCAGGGGCTGCGACGGCGGGGCGGCCGGGCTGCTCCACGGGTCGTACTGCGCCCACTGCCCAGGGGCCGCGGCCGGGGTGGTGGCGTGGGCGTGGGCCGGGGCGGGAGGCGCGGGCGCGGGGGACGGTGCCGGGCCCGTCACGGGGGGCGCGGGCGGCACGGGGCGCTGGACGGGCGGGGCGGGGGCCCACGGGCCGGGCTCGCCGTAGGGCGGCGTCCGGTACTCGTCCGGGGCGTGCAGCGGCCCGGACCGTACGGGCGCGACACCGTCCCCGCCGTCCGCGCCGTCCGCGCGGTCCGCGGGGGAGGCCGTGGGCGGGGCGGGGGCGGGGGTCGCCGGGACGGGGGCGGGAGCCGATGTCTCGTACGGGGCTCCCGGGGCGTCCTGCGGGGCGGTGGCGGTGGGGTGGGTGCCGGTGGTGCCGGTCGCTCCGGGGCCCGCGGGCCCGGGCGCCGCCCCGGAGGCCGTCCCGCCCTCGGTCGCCTCGGTTCCGGGCGCCTGCGCCGCGGGCGTCCCGACCCGGGGCGCTTGGGCGGTGGGCGTCTCGATCCCGGGTGCCTCGCCCGCGGCCGGGGTCGCGGCGGGGACCGGGCCGTCGGAGGTGGCGGGCTCCGCGGCGTGCCCGCCCCTCGCCGGCGCAGCCGGTTCCGCCGTCGCGGCCGGGGTCGTGTCCTCGGGGGCGGCGGTCGGGGATCCCGGTGCCGGGGAGGGGTCCGGCGTGGATGCGGCGGAGAGGGTGGAGCGGCTCCACCACTTCGGCTTCGGCTGCGTCGGCGTCCCGTCGTCCATGCTCTCCCCGCCACTCACGAGTCAGCGCCCCTCGGGCGCCCCGGACCATGGATTCAACCAGGTCCCCCCGGGGCGCCCCTCACGGCACCGGAGGCGCCAGGCGTTTCGGGGAGGGCGGATGGGCGGGGCCCGTCACGCCTATCGGAAACACGCCGTTCGACGCGAACAGCGGGGTCGCCGTGTGGAGGAACGGCGGCGCCGCCGGATGCCGGGCCTGGCCCTGCCCGCCCGGCAGCAGGGTCGTACCGGGACGGTCGACCGAGCGTCCGGCGCCCGCTCCGGCAGCGGCGCGACGGCGGTGGCCCTCGCCCGCCGCGGTCGGCTGACCGGCGGAGGAGGAGCGCAGCGGCGTCACGCTGTTCCCCGAGCCCTCGCCGCGCGCGTCGACGACGGTGGCCGTCGGGACGGCACCGCCCAGAGCGATCGCCGCGAACGACACGGCGCTGGCCGCGGCGAAGGCGAACCTGCGGCCGCGCCACGGGGAGCGCTCGGCCTCCGGCCGGCTGACCTCGTGGATGCGGAAGCCCGAACGGGCCGGGGCGGGGACGTGGTCGTCCGCGGGGACGTAGCCGAAGCCGCCCGGTCGCACCGCGAACAGGCCCGGACCGGAGGAACCCGGCTCCTCGGTGGGCAGCGGCCCGCGCGGGTCGCCACCGAGCCGGTCGACGCCGAGAGGGCCGCCGAACGGCGACCCGCCGTCCGCGCCTCCGGGCAGGCCCTGGAGGCGGGCGAGCAGGCCCGCCGGCGGGGGCGGCGGCGCGGACTCGGCGAAGAGGCTCTTCACCCGGCGCTGGGCGTCGGCCTCGGCACGGCACTTGGCGCAGGTCGCGAGGTGCGCGAGGACGCGCTCGCGGGCGTCGTGGCCCAGCTCCCCGTCGATCAGCGCGGCGAGGCGGTCCCCCAGGTGGTGCTCCGCTGGGGTCGGACGTGTGCCACTCACGCGGCTCCGCCCTCCCCGCCCACGGCGACGAACGCACGCCGATCGGCGACGACGCGCTGCTCGGCCCGCGCTTCCGGGGACCGGTGCTTGAGGGCCTTGCGCAGGTGCGACCGGCCGCGGTGGATGCGGCTGCGCACGGTGCCGAGCTTCACGCCGAGCGTCGCGGCGATCTCCTCGTACGACAGGCCCTCGATGTCGCAGAGCACCACGGCCGCGCGGAACTCCGGCGCGAGCGTGTCCAGCGCCTGCTGGACGTCGGCGTCGAAGTGCGTGTCGTGGAAGACCTGCTGGGGGGAGGGCTCGCGGCTGGGCAGGCGCTCCGCGGCGTCCTCGCCGAGGGCG
Organism: Streptomyces kanasensis; assembly: GCF_043077165.1. NCBI lineage: Bacteria > Bacillati > Actinomycetota > Actinomycetes > Kitasatosporales > Streptomycetaceae > Streptomyces > Streptomyces kanasensis. The sequence continues at coordinate 151,243 of NZ_JBIBSF010000004.1, read as the reverse complement.
TCGAAGCGGATGCGCTGCTTGCGCCGCACCATGTCGAGGAAGAGGTTCGTGGTGATGCGGTGCAGCCAGCCCTCGAACGTGCCGGGAGTGTACGTCGACAGGGACCGGAAGACACGGACGAAGACCTCCTGGGTGAGGTCCTCGGCGTCGTGCTGGTTACCGGTCAGGCGGTAGGCGAGGCGGTACACGCGGCCGCTGTGCGTGCTGACGATCTCCTCCCAGCTGGGCGGAGCCCACGCCTGCGATTCCGCATCCGGTGCGAAGGTCGCCGTCGTGGCTGCGGTCTCGGTGGCGGCGCGGGTGCTGTCAGCGGTGTCGGTCACGGATTTCGGCTCACCCGCCGACCTGAGAAGGCGCCGCAACCGCAGCACTCCTCCCCGATCCACAGGCGCAGCCGCACCTCCCCTGTCGGCTCTGGTGGTGTCCAGCGGAGCCCCTACCATAGCCACCTCGCCCGTTAGCTCCGGATAAGAATCTTTACGAACATTTGGGGCCGACTTCGGCCCTTGGTCCTGCCGGCCGTCCCCACCCCTTCCCAACGCCTGGTCCCATCTGCGGGTTCCCGACCACGAGCGGCTACAGTCACCGTTGCCAACTACGGGAACAGGAGAGGGTCATTACCGCCAACCGGCAGACGAGCTGGGCCTTCGCCGACGCCTTCGCCGCCGAGGACGAACCGCTGCGCTGGGCCCGCGACCAGGCCCGGGAGGCAGGGCTGCCGTCGGTGTCCCCCGGCACCGGCGCCGCGCTGCGACTGCTCGCCGCCACGGCGGACGCCAAGGCCGTCGCCGAGATCGGCACCGGGACCGGCGTCTCGGGGATCTACCTGTTGCTCGGCATGCGGCCGGACGGGGTGCTGACCACCGTGGACCCGGAGCCGGAGCGGCAGCAGTTCGCGCGGCAGGCGTTCCGCGCGGCGGGCTTCGCCGGCAACCGGGCGCGGTTCATCCCGGGCCGGGCCCTGGACGTGCTGCCCCGGCTGGCGGACGGCGGCTACGACCTCGTCTTCTGCGACGGCGACCGCACCGAGTACCTGCTGTACCTCGCTGAATCGTTGCGGCTGCTGCGGCCGGGAGGGCTCGTGTGCTTCGAGGGCGTCTTCGCGGACGGCCGCACGGTCGACTCCGGCCTCCAGCCGGCCGAGGTGCTGTCGCTGCGGGAGCTGCTGCGCACGGTGCGGGAGAGCGAGGAGCTGCTGCCCTCGCTGCTGCCGGTGGGCGACGGCCTGCTCTGCGCCGTACGCCGCGGCTGACCGGCGCCCTGCCCCTGACCGCCCCGCCCCCGGCTGACGGCCAAGCCCCGGCTGACGGCCCCGCCCCGCTCCTGGCCGCCCCGCCCCGGCTGACGGCCCCTCGCGCCGCTGACCGTCCCGCGGCCGACCGTCGTACGCCGCGGCTGCCCCCACCCCGCGGCCCCCGCCCCCACCCGCCCTGGACGTCACCGCCCGCCCGGGGAGCCTCCGGGCCGCCCTCCCGGCCCCCGCGCCCCCACCTGAACGCCACCGCCCCCGGCACGGCGCGCCCCCGGGCGCGCCGTGAGGGCCGGCAAACGCACGATCGCCCCGGCGCGGTGACGTGCACCGGCCGGGGCGATCGGGAAGGACGTGGGGCGTTGGCCTCAGCTCGTGACCTTCTTCAGCTCCTCGCCGAGGGCCACGGCCTCATCCGGGGTCAGCTCGACGACAAGCCGACCGCCGCCTTCGAGCGGAACGCGCATGACGATGCCCCGCCCCTCCTTGGTCACCTCGAGCGGGCCGTCACCCGTCCGCGGCTTCATGGCCGCCATGCTCGTTCCCCTTCCTAGAACCAGCTCATCGATCAGCCGCGCGGACCCCATGGAAGGGCACGTACCGGCGTCGAACACATTGCTTCCAGGTCATTATCCCGCATGGTGACACCCGATGACCAACATCGGGCCGCACTGCTTGGGCAACGCGCTCGCGCAAAACCCCTCATATCGGGGATCGGCCTGCGATACTTCGCCCCCGGCCGCCCTGGCCCGGAGTGCCACAGTTTGACGCAGGTCACATGTCGGAGCCGGATGATCTCCGCCATGCTGGGCGTGACAACGCCGTCCGAGCCGCAAAGGGGACCTGCCATGGCCGACACCGTGCTGTACGAGGTGAGCGACGGGCTCGCGACCGTCACCATCAACCGGCCGGACGCGATGAACGCGATGAACACCGAGGCGAAGGTCGCGCTGCGGGACGCCCTGGAGGCGGCGGGTGCGGACCCGGCCGTGCGCGCGGTGCTGCTGACCGCCACGGGGCGGGCGTTCTGCGTGGGGCAGGACCTCAAGGAGCACGTCGAGTCGCTGGCCGGCGGCGAGGCCATGCGCACGGTGCGGGAGCACTACAACCCCATCGTGCGGGCGATCACCGGCATGCCGAAGCCCGTGGTGGCCGGGGTGAACGGCGTCGCGGCGGGTGCGGGCTTCGGCTTCGCACTGGCGGCGGACCACCGGGTCGTCGCGGACACGGCGACGTTCAACACCTCGTTCGCGGGGGTGGCGCTCACCGCCGACTCCGGCATGTCGTGGACGCTGCCGCGGCTGGTCGGGCCGAGCCGCGCCGCCGACCTGATGCTCTTCCCGCGCACGCTCTCGGCCCGGGAGGCGTACGACCTGGGCCTGGTCAGCCGGCTGGTACCGGCCGCCGAGCTGGCCGCGGAGGCGCTGGCGGCGGCCCGCGCGCTCGCCGAGGGGCCCACGGTCGCGTACGCCGCGATCAAGGCGTCCATGGCGTACGGGGCCGGCCACACCCTCGCCGAGACCCTGGAGAAGGAGGACGAGCTGCAGACCCGGGCGGGCGCCTCGGAGGACCACCGGATCGCGGTGGACGCCTTCCTCGCCAAGCGCAGGCCGCAGTACGTGGGCCGCTAGCGGACGACTCCCGGGCGCGCCGCGTCCGGGAGCGCCGCGTCCGGGCGGGCGGGCGCCGGCGGGCGGGTGGTGCGGGCGGTGCAGTCGGCCAGGTGGTCGTCCACCAGCCCGCACGCCTGCATCAGGGCGTACGCCGTGGTGGGGCCGACGAACCGCAGGCCCCGCGCCTTCAGGGCCTTCGCCAGCGCGGTCGACTCGGGCGTGACCGCCGGGACGTCCGCCAGGGTGCGCGGCACAGGGCGGGCCGCCGGGTCCGGGGCGTGCGACCAGATCAGCGCGTCCAGCTCGCCGGGGGCCCACCCGGCGAGCACGCGCGCGTTGGCGAGGGTCGCGTCGACCTTGGCGCGGTTGCGGATGATCCCCTCGTCGGCGAGGAGCCGCTCCCGGTCCTCGTCCGTGAACGCGGCGACCGCCTCGACGGCGAAGCCGGCGAAGGCCCGCCGGAAGCCCTCCCGGCGGCGCAGGATCGTCAGCCACGACAGACCGGACTGGAACGCCTCCAGGCAAAGGCGTTCGAACAGCGCGTCGTCCCCGTGGACCGGGCGCCCCCACTCCTCGTCGTGGTACCGGAGGTAGTCGGGCGTCGACAGGCCCCACGGGCAGCGCGGTGCCCCGTCCGGGCCCGGCACGGCGCCGCCGGTCACCGGTCGTCCTCCGCCGCGTCGCGGCGCGGCGGCTGCTCGTCGAACAGGTCCGTCCGCCCGGCGGCGGTGGCCTGGGCGCCGGCGAGCGCGGACTCCAGCTCGGCGATGCGCGCGTCGCGCTCGGCGAGTTCGGCGGCCAGCCGGTCGAGGACCTCGTCGACGTCGAGCATGCGGTACCCGCGGGCCGCCATCGGCAGTCGCAGCGCCTCGATGTCGGCGCGGCTGACGGGCCTGGTCGGCGGGAGCGGGTCGACGAGGTGCTCGGGCGGTGCCTCGGTCAGCACCTCGTTCTCCGCGCCGCCGACCACCGCGAGGGTCACCGCGGCCACGACGACGACCATCGCTACAGCCAAGAACCAGAACACAGTGCGCCTCTCCCGGGGCCGGAAACCATGGAGCGTAGAACGTCCGGTGCCGATCGTGCCACGCGGTCGCTGCGGTTAGGGTCGCAGGGACGTCATGCGAGGAGGACTTACGGGATGCTGCGCCTGGGACGACGCGAATTCGACGCGCACGAGCCGGTGGTCATGGCCATCGTGAACCGGACCCCCGACTCCTTCTACGACCAGGGCGCCACGTTCCGCGACGAGCCGGCGCTCGCCCGGGTCGAGCAGGCGGTCGCCGAGGGCGCCGCGATCGTCGACGTCGGCGGGGTGAAGGCGGGCCCCGGCGAGGAGGTCGACGCCGAGGAGGAGGCGCGGCGCACGGTCGGCTTCGTGGCGGAGGTCCGGCGGCGCCACCCGGACGTGGTGATCAGCGTCGACACCTGGCGGCACGAGGTGGGCGAGGCCGTGTGCGAGGCGGGCGCGGACCTGCTGAACGACGCGTGGGGCGGCGTCGACCCGAAGCTCGCGGAGGTCGCCGCGCGGTACGGGGCGGGGCTGGTGTGCACGCACGCGGGCGGCGCGGAACCGCGGACCCGGCCGCACCGCGTCGGGTACGACGACGTGATGGCGGACATCCTGCGGGTGACGGTCGGCCTGGCCGAGCGGGCCGTGGCGCTGGGCGTGCCGCGCGAGTCGGTGCTGATCGACCCGGGGCACGACTTCGGCAAGAACACCCGGCACTCGCTGGAGGCCACGCGGCGGCTCGGGGAGATGGTCGCGACGGGCTGGCCGGTGCTCGTGTCGCTCTCCAACAAGGACTTCGTCGGGGAGACCCTGGACCGGCCGGTGAAGGAGCGGCTCGTCGGCACGCTGGCGACGACGGCGGTATCGGCGTGGCTGGGGGCGCAGGTGTACCGGGTGCACGAGGTCGCCGAGACGCGGCAGGTACTGGACATGGTGGCGTCCATCGCGGGGCACCGCGAGCCCGCGGTCGCCCGGCGCGGCCTGGCCTGACGGCGCCACCGCGCGGACGGTGCCCGAGCCGGAGCCGCCCGGAAGGTGCCCGCGCCGGAGCCGGACGAGCGGCGCCGAGCCGGGCGGCGGGCGAGCCGGCCCGGCGGGTCGAGCCCGGGTCGGTCGGACGCGTCCGACCGCGCCGGGCCGGGCGAGACGACGGGGGTGCGCCGGGCGCGCGGCGCCGCCGTCCCGCCCGCCGTGCTCAGCGGCCGGTCTCCTTGCTGACCAGGGCCACCGCCTCCTCGACGTCGTCCGTCAGGTGGAAGAGCAGCAGGTCGCGCTCCGCGGCCTTGCCCTGCGCGATGACGGTGTCGCGCAGCCAGTCCACCAGGCCCGACCAGTACGCCGTGCCGAAGAGGACGATCGGGAACCGGGTGACCTTCCGCGTCTGGACCAGCGTGAGCGCCTCGAAGAGCTCGTCGAGCGTGCCGAGGCCACCGGGGAGGACGACGAAGCCCTGGGCGTACTTCACGAACATCGTCTTGCGCACGAAGAAGTAGCGGAAGTTGACGCCGATGTCGACGTGCGGGTTGAGGCCCTGCTCGAAGGGGAGCTCGATGCCCAGGCCGACCGAGATGCCGTTCGCCTCCCGGGCGCCCTTGTTGGCGGCCTCCATCGCGCCGGGGCCGCCGCCTGTGATGACCGCGAAGCCGGCTTCGACGAGGGCCTTGCCGAGCCGCTCGCCGGCCTCGTACTCCGGTGTGCCGGCCGGGGTGCGCGCCGAGCCGAAAACGCTGATGGCGTTGGGCAGTTCGGCCAGCGCGCCGAAGCCCTCGACGAACTCGGACTGGATCCGCATGACCCGCCACGGGTCGGTGTGGACCCAGTCCGATTCGCCCGCCGTGTCCAGCAGCCGCTGATCGGCGGTGCCGGGCTGGACCTGGTCCCTGCGGCGGAGCACCGGCCCCAGCCGCTGCTCGGCGCGTACACCCTCGGCCTCGGGGTTCCCCATGATCTGCTCCCTCCGCTGAACATCGCTTGCTGGGGTCAGCGTAGGGCGGGGAGGGTGACGAACGGCGAAATTACGGTGGTCGGGATCGCGGTGGTCAGGCGGTGAGCCAGTCGTACAGCCGGCGCTCGCAGTGGGCGATCCGGTCGACGGCGACGTGCTCGTCCCGCTTGTGCGCGTAGATCGGGTCCCCGGGTCCGTAGTTGACCGCGGGCACGCCCAGGGCGCTGAACCGGGCGACGTCGGTCCAGCCGAACTTGGGCTTGGCGGTGCCGCCGACCGCCGCCATGAACGCCGCGGCCGCCGGGTGGGACAGGCCGGGCAGGGCGCCGCCGGTGTGGTCGTCGACGACGAACTCGGCGACCCCGCAGTCGGCGAAGACCTCCCGCACGTGCTCCTCGGCCTCCTGCGCGGTGCGGTCGGGGGCGTAGCGGAAGTTGACGACGACGGTGCACTCGTCGGGGATGACGTTGGTGGCGACGCCGCCGGAGATGCCGACGGCGTTGAGTCCCTCGTGGTACTCCAGGCCGTCGATGACCGGGCGGCGCGGCTCGTAGGCGGCGAGGCGGGCCAGGACGGGGGCGGCGGCGTGGACGGCGTTGGAGCCCATCCAGGAGCGGGCCGAGTGGGCGCGCTCGCCCGTCAGCTTGAGGTGGACGCGCAGGGTGCCCTGGCAGCCGCCCTCGACCTGGGCGTCGGACGGCTCCAGCAGGACGGCGAAGTCGCCCTCCAGCCACTCCGGGTGGGCGGCCGCCACGTGTCCGAGGCCGTTGAGGTGCGCGGCGACCTCCTCGTTGTCGTAGAAGACGAACGTGAGGTCGCGGTTGGGCGCGGGGACGGTCGCCGCGATGCGGAGCTGGACCGCCACGCCCGACTTCATGTCGGAGGTTCCGCAGCCCCACAGGACGCCGTCCCCGTCCAGCCGGGAGGGGACGTTGTCGGCGATCGGCACGGTGTCGATGTGGCCGGCGAGGACGACGCGTTCGGCGCGGCCCAGGGCGGTGCGGGCGACGACGTTGTTCCCGTACCGGTCGACGGTGAGGTGCGGGAGGGTCCGCAGCGCCTCCTCGATCGCGTCCGCCAGGGGTTTCTCCGTGCCGCTGACGGAGGGGAAGTCGACCAGGGCGGCGGTCAGCGCGGCGCCGTCCAGGGTGAGGTCCAGAGCGGGGTGCGAGGACGCCTCAGGCGTGGAGTCGGGCATGTGACCGACCCTATCCCGCTCCCTAGTACGGTTGGCTGCGTGTCCGATTCCGCCGTCTCTCCCCCGCCCGTCCGCCGCGGTGGCCGTCGTTCCCGGGTCGCGGCGTCGTTCGCCGTCCTGCTGGCCGTCGTGGGGTACGTGGCGCTGCGGTGCGGGACGAGCGGCGACGGCTCCCCCGGCTGCACGGTGGGCACGGGGAGCCACACGTACAGCCTGAGTCCGGAGCAGGCGGCGAACGCCGCGACGATCTCCGCCGTGGGGACCACCCGCGGCATGCCCGAGCGGGCGGTGACGATCGCGCTGGCGACCGCGCTCCAGGAGTCGGCGCTGCGCAACATCGACTACGGGGACCGCGATTCGCTGGGCCTGTTCCAGCAGCGCCCCTCGCAGGGGTGGGGCACGGCCGGTCAGATCATGGACCCGGTGTACTCGGCGGGGATCTTCTACGACCGGCTCGCCGAGGTGCCGGGGTACTCGCGGCTGCCGCTGACGGTCGCCGCGCAGCGCGTCCAGCGCAGCGGCTTCCCCCAGGCGTACGCCAAGCACGAGCCGGACGCCGCGCTGCTGGCTGCGGCGCTGACCGGCCGTGCGGCGGCGTCGCTGAACTGCGCCCCGGTGCAGGGTCCGAGGACCGGTGACCCGGCGCGGGTGCGCGGCGAGCTGGTGCGGGCGTTCGGCGCGGGCGTGCTCGGCGGGACGTCGGACGACACCGCGGACGGCAAGGGCGGCGGCACACCGGGGACGCCCGGCGGGGCCACCACCGGCCCGGGCACCACGGGTCCGGGGGGCGGCGCACCGGGGGGTGACGCGCGGACCGTGACGCTTCCCGTGCCGACGGCGGGCGCCGGCGCCGTCGGGCCGGAGGGCGCGACCGGCGGGGACACGCGGCGCGGCTGGGAGCTGGCGCAGTGGGCGGTGGCCCGGGCGGAGTCCCTGGGCGTCGCGGAGGTGGCGTACGCGGGCCGGGTGTGGAGCGCGCGGGACGCGGCGCAGGGGTGGCGCGCGGCCCCGTCCGGCACGCCGCCGCACAGGGGTGAGGTCGTCGTCCGTCTCGCCCGGTGAGCGCGGTCGAGCCCGGCGGGCACCACGAGCGTGGTCGAGCGCGACGGGCGGCGGGCGCGGTGAAGGCCGAGCGCCGCGGGCGTGGTCGTACGGGGACGGCGCAGCGCGCACCGCTGGGCGCAGCGCATTGTAATCGTCCCTGATCGCAGGGTAATCACGGCCCGCTCACCCGCCATTCGGTCAGCCGTCCGGCGCGTCACCCGTCGGTGCCACGTCGCGCGGCGGCGGGTACGGCGCGGGCGGCTCGGGCGGAGGGCCCTGCCGGCGGGCGGCTCCGGGGCGTTCCCCCGGGAAGGGGCGCGGAGTGACGGTTCTGCACGCGCCCCGCGCGCCGTGCGCCCGGTCCCGCCCGAAGGGGGCGCTCCACCGGGCGCGTTACCAACTCTTTACCCAGGGCCACCGCAACCTCCCCCCGGCCCCCGGCGGTTGTCACAGCGTCCGATCGTCGGACCGGCATCACCGCCGACACGACTCTTCCCCGTCGAAGGAGCATCATGTCCCTCCCCCTGACCCGCCGGATCGCCAGTGCCGCGCTGCTGACCGCAGCGGGAGCGGCCTCCGTGGTCGGTGCGGCCGGCTCCGCGAGCGCCGTGGACCTCCCGAAGAACACCGACCTCGCCGGCGGCGTCTCCGCCCTCGACACGGCCACGGTCACCGACACGGTCGACTCCACCGCGCAGGGCGCCACCGACGCGGCGGGCGACGCGGGCGCCGGCGCCGTCCCGACCGCGGGCAAGGCCGTCGGGAAGACCACCCGCGCGGCCGCCCCGCTCGCCCGGAAGGCCGGCGGGGAGGTCACCCGCGGTGTCCGCGACGTCGCGGGCGACACCGCCGGTACCGCCAAGGACGCCGCGGGCGGCGCCACCAAGGGCGGGCTGCCCACCGGCGAGCTCGGCGGCGGCCTCCTGGGCGGCCTGCCGGCCGGCACCCCGCTCGGCTGATCCACCCACCGGGGGATGACCACCCACCCGGCGGGCCGGCCGCCCGGCTGACCGCCACTCCGAGCGGCCGGCCCGCCCCACGCGAGGGCCCGGGGAGCACACACACGCCCCCCGGGCCCTCGCTCGCGTCCACCGACCGACCGCCGCGGGCCTCACAGGCCGACCGCCGCGAGCCTCACGGTCCGACCGCCGACAGCCCGGGCCTCACGGGTCCGCCACCGCCGGCCCCGGGCCCTCACGTGCGTCCGGCCGGCCGCGCCCCGCGGGTGCGGGGCCGCGGCCGTCAGCCGAGGCGCTTGACCGCCGCCGCGACGCGCTCGTCCGTCGCCGTGAGCGCGACGCGCACGAACCGCTCCCCCGCCACGCCGTAGAAGTCGCCGGGCGCCACCAGGACGCCGAGCTCCGCCAGGTACCCGACGGTGTCCCAGCACGGCTCGTCGCGCGTGGCCCACAGGTAGAGGCTCGCCTCGCTGTGCTCGATGCGGAAGCCGTGGGAGACGAGCGCCGTCCGCAGCGCCGTCCTGCGCTCCGCGTACCGCGCGCGCTGCTCGCGCACGTGCGCGTCGTCGCCGAGCGCCGCGACCGTCGCCGCCTGCACCGGCGCGGGCACCATCATCCCGCCGTGCTTGCGGATCTGGAGCAGCTCGCCGAGGACCGCCGCGTCACCGGCGACGAACGCGGCGCGGTACCCGGCGAGGTTGGACCGCTTCGACAGGGAGTGGACGGCGACGATCCCCTCGTACGAGCCGCCGCAGACGTCCTCGTGCAGGACGGAGACCGGGTCGGCCTCCCAGCCCAGCTCCAGGTAGCACTCGTCGCTCAGCAGCAGGACGCCGTGCTCCCGCGCCCAGGCGACGATCCGGGTCAGCTCGTCCTTGCCGAGGACCCGGCCCGTGGGGTTGGACGGCGAGTTGAGCCACAGCAGCTTCAGCCCGGCCGGGTCGAGCTCCGTCGGGTCGTCGTAGACCACCGGGGTGGCCCCCGCCAGGCGCGCGCCGACCTCGTACGTCGGGTAGGCGAGCCGCGGGTAGGCGACGCGGTCGCCGGGGCCCAGTCCCAGCTGGGTCGGCAGCCAGGCCACCAGCTCCTTCGAGCCGACGACCGGCAGGACCTCGGTGTGCGCGACCGCGCGGGCGCCGAGCCGCCGCTCGCACCAGCCGGCGATCGCGTCGCGCAGGGCGGCGGTGCCCCAGACCGTCGGGTAGCCGGGCGAGTCGGCCGCCTCGACCAGGGCCCGCCGCACCAGCTCGGGCACGGGGTCCACGGGGGTCCCGACGGACAGGTCGACGATGCCGTCGGGGTGGGCCGCGGCCGTCTTCTTGTACGGCTCCAGCTTGTCCCACGGGAAGACGGGTAGGCGGGAGGAGACTGCGGACACGGTGCTCACTTTCTCGTGCGGGCGGCGGGCACAAACGCCGCGGCCCCGTACAGCGGAAGGACCGTACGGGACCGGGCGGTGGTGAATGGAGCGATCAGCCGTTCTGCGGCGGCAGGGCGGCGATGAAGGGGTGGTCGCGCTCGATCAGACCGAGCTTCGAGGCACCACCGGGCGAGCCGAGCTCGTCGAAGAACTCGACGTTCGCCTTGTAGTAGTCCTTCCACTCCTCCGGGGTGTCGTCCTCGTAGAAGATCGCCTCGACCGGGCAGACCGGCTCACAGGCCCCGCAGTCGACGCATTCGTCCGGATGGATGTACAAGGACCGCTTGCCCTCGTAGATGCAGTCGACGGGGCACTCCTCGATGCACGCCTTGTCCTTGACGTCGACACAAGGCTGCGCGATGACGTAGGTCACGCTGTCGTTCCTCCTTGGTAGGGCTGGCTCTGCGCGGGAGCGCGGCGTCGTCGATGCCCGCACCTAGTATCTCCGTTCTTGGAGACGATCCGAACAGGAGGGGCGGACAGAGCTGTGGAGTTCACTGCGGGCGGACGCCTTGAAGTCCAGATCACACCATCTGACGTGGGTAAACGGGTGTCTGTCCGCCGGTTGGGCGACCCCGCGTCAGGACCGGAGACGTTCACCGACACCGTCGGGGTTCTCACATCCTGGAACGACGGTGTGTTGCTGATCACACGACGGACCGGTGAGAGTGTCCGGATCGCGGAATCGTCGCTGGTCGCGGGCAAGGTCGTGCCCGCCGCGCCCGCCCGCAGGCGGGGCCCCGCCGCGGGCTTCGCCGAGCTCGCGCGCGTCCAGGCCCGGTCCTGGCCGCCGGAGGAGGCCGCGCCACTCGGGGAGTGGACGCTGCGCGCCGCGCGCGGCTTCACCCGCCGGGCCAACTCGGTGCTCCCCCTCGGCGCTCCCGGCGTACCGCTCGACGACGCCCTCGCGCGTGTCGTGGCCTGGTACGGCGAGCGCGGGCTGACCCCGTACGTCCAGGCCGCCACCGGGGCCGAGGGCACCCAGGAGACGCTGTGCGCCGCCCTGGAGGAGCGGGGCTGGCGGCGGGAGGTCACGGCCGAGGTGCGGGTCGCGGGGCTGGCGCCGGTCGCGGACCTGGCCGCCGACACGACCCGGGTGGCCCTGGCCCGGACCCCCGACGCGGCCTGGCTGCGCCGCTACCAGCGGGTCGGCGAGCCCGGCCCGCACGTGCTGCGGGTGCTGTCCGGCGGCCCGTCGGTGTGGTTCGCGTCCGTGGCCGGCGAGGAGGGCGTCCCGGCGGCGATCGGGCGGTGCGTGGTCGACGGCCGGTGGGCGGGCTTCTCCGCCGTCGAGGTCGACCCGGCGCGGCGGCGCGGTGGCCTGGCCACGGCCGTCATGGCGGCGCTCGCCGCCCGCGCCCTCGCCGAGGGCGCCTCCGCGGCCTGGCTCCAGGTGGAGGAGGACAACACCGCGGCCCGCGCCCTCTACGACGGCATGGGCTTCGCGCTCCACCACCGCTACCACCACTTCCGCCCGGACCGGGCCGGCGCGTGAGCGGCGCGCACGACCGGCCGGAGCCGGACCGGTGGCGGACGCGGTTCGCGCGGGAGGCACGCGAGGAGCGCCCCGACCTGGCCGCGCTCTGTCTGCTGATCGGCGCCGAGGCGGAGCCGGAGCTGGGAGAGCCGGAGCTGGACGCCGCCGAGATCGAACTGGACCGGCTCGCCGGGCTCCTGCCGTACGGGCCGAAGTCCCCGCGCGCCTGGGCGGCGGCGCTCGCCGCGCTGCTCGGCACCCGGTACGGCTTCCACGGCACCCCCGCCGACTACCGGCACCTGGAGTCGTCGCTCCTCCACCACGTGCTGCGGCGCCGCCGGGGCCTGCCGATCCTGCTGTCGGTGGTGTGGGCGGAGGTCGCCCGGCGCGCCGGCGCCCACGTGTACGGGGTCGCCCTGCCCGGCCACTTCGTCGTCGGCTTCGGGGACCCGGAGGAGCAGGTGCTGGCCGACCCCTTCGCCGGGGGGCGGCTGCTGACCGGCGCCGACGCGGAACTGCTCGTGGCCGGCGCCACCGGGGAGCCGCTGCGGCCGTCGATGCTGACGCCCGCGGACCCGCTCGACGTCGTCCTGCGCGTCCTGAACAACATCCGGGCCTGGGCCGCCGGCCGCCCCGAGCGCTCCGACGTGGCCCTGTGGGCGGTGGAGCTGGCCCTGCTGCTGCCCTCCCACCCGGCGCGGCTGCGCTACGAGCGCGCCCAGCTGCTCGTGCGGCGGGGCGAGTTCGCGGCGGGCGCGGCGGAGATCGAGGCGTACGCGGAGGTGGTCGAGGCGGTCGAACCGACCACGGCCGCCACCCTGCGCGCCCACGCGCGGGCCGCCCGGGCGCGGCTGAACTGAACGCCGGCGCCCGGACGCCCCGGGCGCCGGGTCAGCCCTGCGGGTCGAGCTCGATGGTGACCGTGCGCTCCGCCCGGTCCTTGCCCATGAGCGCCTTGTGCATGGCGCTGGCCACGTCGTCGGCGGACAGCTGGTGCTTCTTGCCGTCGCCCTTGGTGATCATCACGCCGTCGAAGACGCCGTCCAGGAGGCGGTTGATGGCCTCCTTGTCGTAGTACGGGACGAGCTTCCCGTCGACCGGCTTCATGGAGAGGATCTGCGGCAGCGACCGCTGCGGGCCGAACTGGATCTCCCGGCCGCCCGCGCGGATGGTGACCAGGTCGGACATGGCGGGCTCGGCGAACTCCTCCACGGCCCGGTCGATCTCCTCCTGCTTGATCGTCGGTTCTCGGGTGGCGACGGGGAGTTCGACGACGTTCGGCTTGCCCGTCTCGACCTGCGCCCGGTACGCGTCCCGGACGAAGAGCATGGACCGCTGGACGTCGAGGGCCGTGCCGGCCTTGCCGGGGACGGGGACGACCTTGCCGGGGGCGAACTTGACGGTGCCCTCGGTGACCGAGCCGGAGCCGCCGGCCAGGTCGCTCAGGGCGACGCCGAGCTTCTCCTCGTCCACGGGGATGACCGGCTGCGCGACGCGTTCGGCGCCGAAGAGCGAGCCGATGACCGACACGGGGTTGTAGTCGCTGCCCGCGGCCGCCCGGACGGTGGCCTGGCTGTCGAGGGACAGGCCGGCCTTGTCGGGGGCGAGGCTCCGGTCCGCGCCGCCCACGTCGAGCTTCAGCGGCGCGGTGGCGCGCCCGCCGAGGGCGGCGTCGAGCTTGCGGACGGCCTCCTCCTTCGTCGAGCCGCCGATGTCGACGCCGAGGACCGTGGTGCCCTTCGGCACGTCGGCCTGGTTGAGGAGCAGCCCGGCGCCGTAGGCGAGGCCGGCCAGGGTGACCGTGGCGACGCCGAGGAGGACCAGCTTGGAGCGGCCCTTCTTCTTCGGCGCGGGCGCCGCGCGGGTGGCCGGCGGCGGGGTCGGCGCGGGGGCCTGCGGCGCGGGCTCGTCGAGGGCCGGCGGATACGCGTCGAACGCGTCCAGGCCGGCGGGGGCGTCCGCCGAGCGGGCCGGGCCCGACATCGGGAACGGCGACGGCGCCTCGTGGTCGTCCTGGGGGGCCACGGGGATGCCGCTGGTGAGCGTCGCACCGGAGACCTGCGTGGGCGCCGGTCCGGGGTGGGGCTGCTGCGGGGTGAGGATCGCGGTGTCGTCGGAGAACGCGCCCACGGGGCCGCCGTCGGCGGCGGGCGGCACCTCGACCGTGCCCGGCGCCGGGCCCGTCGTCGGGCCGGAGGGGGGCTCGGGCCCGTCCGAGAAGTACGGCGTGCCGGGCGTGCCCGGGTGTCCGGTACCGCCGGGCCCGCCGTCCGGGGAGGAGGGGCCGCGCCGCGCGGGGCTGCCCTGGCGCGGCGGGGCTCCCGCCGTCGCGGCGTATCCCGAGCCGTTGGCCCCGGCGCGTGCGGGGGCACCGCCGCCGACCGCGGGGGTGCCCGCCGCGGGGATGCCCGCCGCGGGGGTGCCGAAGGCCGGAGTGCCGAAGGCGGGGGTGCCCGTACCGCCGTCGGGGGCGGGGCCGCCTGCTGCGGGCGGCTGCGGCGCGTTCCGGGGCGCCGCGGCCTGCGGCGCGTTCCGGGGCGCCGCGGCCTGCGGCGCGGCGGCCGGGGGCTTGCGCGGGGCGAACCAGGCGCTGGTGGACTCCTGCGGCGCCGCCGGTTCGGGCTCCGCCGCCTCGGGGCGGGGCGTCGCCGCCGTGCGCTCGGCGGGGCGCTCCGGCTGCGGCTCGCCCTCGGCCGCCTCCTGGTCCTCGGCGGCGACGGGCTTGCGGACGACGACCGGCGGGATGGGCCGCGATCCGGGGATGTTGATCCGGATGCGGGTCGTCAGCGTCGTCTCGGTCTTCTTCTCCTCGGGCTGCGCGGGCGCGCCGGACCCGGACGCCTCCTGGTACTGGGGCGACCCGTACGGCGGGGTCCCCGAGGGGTAGGCGGCTCCGCCACGCCCCTGGGGCCCGGAGGACGAGGTGTCAGTTTCACGGCTCAAAGCAGGCTCTCCCGGTTGGCTCCGCCGCCCGCTCTCACACCCACGGGCGCCCGGCGGCGCGCACCACCATACTGGCCGCGGTCACGGAACCACCCGCGACCAGGGGAACATCACCGGGCATTGCCGCCCAAGTTCGGGCAGGTCACCTGTCAAGTGTCCGTGCGCCGCAGTGCTGTTGGGGAAGAGTGGAGTAAGTGGCGCACATCACAGCGACCGCCATGCCGCCGAGGACGAACACCAGGTCGGCGAGGCCGCCCCAGAAGACCTTGTCCCCCTCGCCCCGGCCGAAACCGACCGCCACGACCGCCGCGAGCCAGCCGAGGCCGGAGGTCATGACGCCCGCCTGCCCGCCGACCGCCCGCAGGCCCCCGTAGAACAGCGCGGCGGTGGCCAGGAGGGCGAGCAGCAACCCGCCGGGGAAGAGGGCGCCCTGGACCAGCGCCCCGGCCAGCCCGACGAGGACGCCCAGGACGACGAGGACGGTGTGGACGGCGGCCTTCGTCGCGGTGCTCACGCGTCCACCCCCGCGAAGAGGTCGGTCTCGCGCTCCCCGTCCGGCGCACCGGACGGACCGTGGACCAACTGGTAGTACTCACGGACGAAGACGGGCTGCCCCAGATGGTTGGAGAGGGCGAAGAACCTGTCCTGCACACTGATTTGTGTGGCGTGGGCACACAGGGCGGCGATCTTCCGGTCCGCGTACGCCGTGCCGTCGATCTCCGTGGTCACCAGCGCGTCGTCGACCACGCCCGGGACGTCGCCGATGTCCGCGATGCCGGGGAACGTCACGCCGGTCGCGGCGCGCAGGGCGGCGAAGCCCTCCTCGGCGACCGAGCGCGGCACGCGGTTCCAGTAGACCTTCGCGATGGTGTGCGGGCGGCCGGCGCCGGGGCGGTACGCGGGGTCGGCGGCCAGCTCGGCGGCGCGGACGGCGACGCGGTGGGCCTGGATGTGGTCGGGGTGGCCGTACCCGCCGTCGGGGTCGTAGGTCACCAGGACCTGCGGGCGGACCTCCCGGACGACGTCGACCAGGTGGGCGGCCGCCTCGTCGACGGGGGTGCCGTAGAAGGAGCCCTCGCGGTGGTTCTGCGGGACGCCCATCATCCCGGAGTCGCGGAAGCGCCCGGGGCCGCCGAGGAAGCGGTGGTCGGTGACGCCCAGCTCCCTCATCGCGGCGGCGAGTTCACCGACGCGGTGCGGCCCGAGGCGGTCGTCGCGGTCGGGTGCGAGGTGGGCGAGGGAGGGCGGGACGACCTCGCCCTCCTCGCCGCGTGTGCAGGTCACGAGCGTGACCTGGGCGCCTTCGGCCGCGTACCTGGCCATGGTGGCGCCGTTGTTGATCGACTCGTCGTCGGGGTGCGCGTGCACCAGGAGCAGACGACGGGCGGGGAGATCCGTCATACGGACACCCTACGAGGTCCGGCGAGGGACCCCGGGGAGGTGCGCTCGCTAGAACTTGAGGTTCCCGATCATGCCGGCGACGCTGGTGGTCAGCTGGCTGACGGTGGGGGCGATGGAGGAACTCGCCAGGTAGAAGCCCAGCAGCATGCACACGACCGCATGCCCGGCCTTCAGACCCGATTTCCGGATGAGCAGGAAGACGACGATCGCCAGCAGCACCACCGCCGAAATCGAGAGTGCCACGGCGGTTCACCTCCATACGTGTCGGTCGGAACGGGCAGCGCACATGTGCCAGGAGGTACTTACCCACCTTGCGCTACGGATCATAACTTTCCGTTCGCACGCATCGATCGGTGCACGGCAGCATTGGGGGGCGCACAGCCGCTAGTTTCGGTCACATGACCTCGCGGCAGCAGAGCTCGTTCCCCCGCCAGTACGCGCGGACCCGGCGCTACGCCCTGGGAGCGCCACGGTCGTTCACCGTGTCACCCGACGGTTCCCGGGTCGTCTTCCTGCGTTCACCCTCGGGGGCGGAGCCGGCGCACCGGCTGCACGTCCTGGACCTGGCCGGCGGGGAGGTGGGCGAGCGGGTCGCCGCCGATCCGCGGGAGTTGCTGGGCGGGGCCGGCGAGCGGCTGTCGGCGCAGGAGCGCACGCGCCGGGAGCGCAGTCGCGAGGTGGCGCGGGGCGTGGTCGGCTACGCGGTCGACGCGGCGGTCGAGTTGGCGGCGTTCGCCCTGTCCGGGCGGTTGTACGTCGCCGAGCTGCGGGCCGGGACGACGCGTCCGCTGCCCGCGCGCGGGCCGGTGCTCGACCCGCGGCCGTCGCCGGACGGACGGCTCGTGGCGTACGTGTCGGACGGGGCGCTGCGGGTGGTCCCGGTCGAGGACGGCGACGGGGCGGACCGGGCGCTCGCCGAGCCCGAGGGCGAGCACGTGGCCTACGGGACGGCGGAACACGTGGCGGCCGAGTCGATGGACCGCTCGCGGGGCTTCTGGTGGTCGCCGGGCTCCGACCGGCTGCTGGTGGCGCGGGTCGACGACGCCGCGGTGGAGCGGTGGTGGATCGCCGACCCCGCGCACCCGGAGCGCGAGCCGGCGCGCGTGGCGTACCCGGCGGCGGGGACGGCCAACGCCGACGTGCGCCTGTTCCTGCTCGGGGTGGCGGACGGCGCGCGGACGGAGGTCGTGTGGGACCGGGTCCGGTTCCCGTACCTCGCACGGGTGCACTGGTCGGCCGCGGGGGCCCCGCTGCTGCTCGTACAGGCCCGTGACCAGCGCACGCAGGAGTACCTGGAGGTCGACACGGACAGCGGGGCGACCCGGGCCGTCCACCGGGAGGAGGACGGCCGTTGGCTGGAACTTGTCCCCGGCGTTCCCTCCCGGACACCCGACGGGCGGCTCGTGCGGGTCGCGGACGAGGGTGGGGCGCGCGTTCTCGTGGTCGGCGACCGCCCCCTGACGGACGGGCGGCTGCACGTGCGGGCGGTGCTGGACGTGGGCGCCGGTGACGTGCTGGTCTCGGCCTCGGCGGGCGCGTCGGCGGAGGACCCGGAAATTGGCGCGATCCATGTGTACCGGGTGGGTCCCGGGGGCGCCGAAAGGGTCTCGGCGGGGCCGGGCGTCCACGGCGCGGTGCGCGGCGGCCCGGTGACCGTCCTCGCCTCGGCGCTGCCCGACCGGCCGGGGACGCGGGTGCGGGTGCTGCGGGACGGCGCGCCGCTCGCGGAGGTCGCCTCGTACGCCGAGACGCCCGTGCTGTCGCCCCGTCTCGCGCTCACCGTGTCGGGCCCGCACCGCGTGCCCTGCGCGGTGCTGCTGCCGCGGGGGTACGAGGAGGGCGACGGACCCCTGCCGGTGCTGATGGACCCGTACGGCGGGCCGCACGGGCAGCGGGTGGTGGCGGCGCACGACCGGCACCTGACCTCCCAGTGGTTCGCCGACCAGGGGTTCGCGGTGGTCGTCGCGGACGGGCGGGGCACGCCGGGGCGCTCGCCCGACTGGGAGAAGGCCATCGCCGGGCGGCACACGCTGGCGCTGGACGACCAGGTCGCCGCCCTGCGGGGGCTCGCCGGGCGGTACCCGCTGGACCTCGGGCGGGTGGCGATCCGGGGCTGGTCCTACGGCGGCTTCCTGGCGGGGCTCGCGGTGCTGCGGCGCCCCGACGTCTTCCACGCCGCCGTGGTGGGGGCCCCGGTGACGGACCACCGGCTCTACGACACCCACTACACCGAGCGGTACCTCGGCGGGCTGCCCCAGGACGTGCCGGAGGTCTACCGGGCGAACTCACTGGTGTGGGACGGCGGGCTCGTGGAGCCCCGGGAGCCCGCCCGACCCATGATGATCATCCATGGGATGGCGGACGACAACGTGGTCGTCGCCCATACGCTGCGGCTGTCCTCGGCCCTGCTCTCGGCGGGCCGCCCCCATGAGGTGGTCCCGCTGACGGGCGTGACCCATATGACGCCGCAGGAACAGGTCGCGGAGAACCTGCTGCTGCTCCAACTCGACTTCCTGCGACGCGCACTTCCCGCGGGGTGAGCCCCGTGGGCCCGGGTGCGACCGGCCGGGGCGACGTGGTGCGCCCCGGCCGGTCCACGGCACCCGCACGGCCGTACGCCCACCAGGGTGGCGCGTCCGTATATCGGTACGGGGTCGTCGCCGTGTCCTGCCGGTTACACGGGCCCCGGGTGGCCGGCCCCGGGCCCCGGTGGGGCGGGCGGGGTCTCCCTCCGCGGCGCCACCTCCCCGACCCGGGTCGTCGTGTCGCCGGGCACCACGTGCATCTCCTCGGCGAAGTGGCACGCCGAGTCGTGCCGCGCCGGGGTGGCCGCGTCCCGGAACACGGACGGCACGGCGAGCAGCGGCACCTCCAGCGCGCACCGCTCGCGCGCCTTCCAGCAGCGGGTGCGGAACCGGCATCCGGAGGGCGGGTCGGCCGGGGACGGCACGTCACCGCTGAGCAGGATCCGCTCGCGGTGCTCCCGCGCCCGCGGGTCGGGCACGGGGACGGCGGAGAGCAGCGCCTGTGTGTAGGGGTGGGTGGGGTGGTCGTAAATCTCGTTGTCGGTCCCCGTCTCCACGATGCGGCCGAGGTACATGACGCCGATCCGGTCGGAGATGTGCCGGACGATCGACAGGTCGTGCGCGATGAAGACGTAACTGAGCCCGAACTCGTCCTGGAGCCGTTCCAGCAGGTTGACGACCTGGGCCTGGACGGAGACGTCGAGGGCGGAGACGGGCTCGTCGGCGACGATGACCCGGGGCCGCAGGGCGAGGCCCCGGGCGATGCCGATGCGCTGGCGCTGCCCGCCGGAGAACTGGTGCGGATAGCGGTTGATGTGCTCGGGGTTGAGGCCGACGACCTCCAGCAGCTCCTGCACCCGGCGCCGGCGGTCGCCCTTCGGGGCGGCCTCGGGGTGGATCTCGTACGGCTCGCCGACGATGTCGCCGACCGTCATCCGCGGGTTGAGGGAGGTGTACGGGTCCTGGAAGACCATCTGGATGTCGCGCCGCACGGCCTTCAGCGCGCGCCCCGACAGCCGGGTGATGTCCTCGCCCCGGTAGCGGATGGCACCGGAGGTGGGGCGTTCGAGGTGGACGAGCATCCGGGCGACGGTCGACTTCCCGCACCCCGACTCGCCGACGATGCCGAGGGTCTCGCCCTGGCCCACCTCGAAGGAGACCCCGTCGACCGCCTTGACGGCGCCCACCTGCTTGCGGAACAGGACGCCCTGGGTGAGGGGGTAGTGCTTGACGAGGTCCCGGACCTCCAGGACCGGCTCAGCGTGGGGCATCGGCGGGCTCCTTGCCGGAGGGCTCCTCGTGGAGGGTCTCCCGCCAGAAGTGGCAGGCGCTGCGGCGTTCGGCGGAGACCTCGTACAGCGGGGGGACGTCGGTGCGGCAGACGTCGCGGGCCCGGGGGCAGCGGGGGTGGAAGGGGCAGCCGGAGGGGATGGCGGTGAGGCTCGGCGGCAGCCCCCGGATCGCGTACAACTCGCGGCCCTTCTGGTCCAGGCGCGGGATGGAGTCCAGCAGGCCCCGGGTGTAGGGGTGCGCGGGCGCCCGGTACAGGTCGTGGACGGGGGCGGTCTCGACGATCCGGCCGGCGTACATGACGGCGATGCGGTCGGCGACGTCGGCGACGACGCCGAGGTCGTGGGTGATGAGGATGAGGCCCATCCGCATCTCCCGCTGGAGCTCCGCGAGCAGCTCCATCACCTGGGCCTGGACGGTGACGTCGAGGGCGGTGGTGGGCTCGTCGGCGATGATGAGGGCGGGTTCCAGGGCCATCGCCATGGCGATCATGATGCGTTGGCGCATGCCGCCGCTGAACTGGTGCGGGTACTGGCCGACGCGTTCGAGGGCGGCGGGGATGCGGACGCGGTCCATCAACTCGACGGCCCGGGCGCGGGCCTCCTTCTTCGACGCGCCGCGGTGGACGGTGAACATCTCGGCGAGCTGGTCGCCGACGGTGAGCACGGGGTTGAGGGCGGACAGCGCGTCCTGGAAGACCATCGCCATCCGGGCGCCGCGGACCTTGCGCCGCTCCTCCTCCCTGAGGGTCAGCAGGTCGCGTCCCTGGAAGAGGATCCGTCCGCCGGTGATCCGGCCGGGCGGCACGTCGAGGATGCCCATGACCGCCTGGGCGGTGACGGACTTGCCGGAGCCGGACTCGCCGAGCACGGCGAGGGTCTCGCCCTCGTCGACCGCGTAGCTGACGCCGTTGACGGCCTTGGCCACGCCCTCGCGGGTGCGGAACTCGACGTGGAGGTCGCGGACTTCGAGCAGCATGGCGGCGGCTCCTCAGCGCAGCTTGGGGTCGAGGGCGTCGCGGACCGCGTCGCCGAGCATGATGAAGGCGAGCACCGTGACGCTCAGCGCGCCCGCGGGCCACAGCAGCATGTGGGGGGCGTTGCGGATCTGCGGGGCGGCGTTGGAGATGTCGATCCCCCAGGAGACCGTGGGCGGGCGCAGGCCGACGCCGAGGAACGACAGGGTCGCCTCCAGGGCGATGTACGTGCCCAGCGCGATCGTCGCGACGACGATGACGGGGGCCACGGCGTTGGGGGCGACGTGCCGCAGCATCAGCCGGCCGCTGCCGGCGCCCAGGGAGCGGGCCGCCTGGACGTAGTCGTGCTGTTTCGCGGTGATCACCGAGCCGCGGGCGATGCGGGCGATCTGGGGCCAGCCGAGCAGCACGATGAAGCCGACGACGGGCCACACCGTGGTGCTGGTGACGACGGAGAGGAAGACGAGGCCGCCGAGGACGACGGGGATGCCGAAGAAGACGTCCGCGGTACGGGAGAGCAGGGCGTCGCCCCAGCCGCCGAAGAACCCGGCGAGCCCGCCGAGGAGGCTGCCGAGGAGGGCGGCTCCGAGGGTGGCGGCGACGCCGACGGTGATGGAGGCGCGGGCCCCGTGGACGGTGCGGGCGTACACGTCGCAGCCCTGGGTGTCGAAGCCGAAGGGGTGGCCGGGCGCGGAGCCCTCCTGCGAGCGGTCCAGGTCGCAGCGGAGCGGGTCGGTGTCGGTGAGCAGCTGCGGCCAGACGGCGACGAGCAGCAGGAAGGCGATGAGCAGCGCGGAGACGACGAAGACGGGGTTGCGGCGCAGCTGGTGCCAGGCGTCGGTCCACAGGCTGCGCGGCCTGCCGCCCGGGCCCGGCGGGACGCCCTCCTCGCCGGTCGGTTCGGTCTCCCGACGGTCGAGCGTCTCGGCCTCGCTCATGGCCAGGTCCATCGCGCCGCCGGCACCGGTGGGGGCGACGGCCTCGCGGGGGTCGTCGTACGGGCGGTAGGGGCTGTGGGGGCCACCGGGCTCCCCGATGCCGTTGGGGTCGCGGGGGTCTTTGGGATCGCGGGGGTCATGGGGCTCCTGCGGCTCAGGCATAGCGGATCCTCGGGTCCAGGACCGCGTAGAGCAGGTCGACGAGCAGGTTCGCCACCAGGAAGACGATGACGAGGATCGTCACGAAGCCGACGACGGTGGGCGAGTTGTTGCGCAGGATGCCCTGGTAGAGCTGGTAGCCGACGCCGTGGATGTTGAAGATCCGCTCGGTGACGATGGCGCCCCCCATCAGCGCGCCCACGTCGGCGCCGATGAAGGTGACGACGGGGATGAGCGAGTTGCGCAGCAGGTGGCGGGTGATGACCCGGTGCCGCGGCAGTCCCTTGGCGACGGCGGTGCGCACGTAGTCGGCGCGGAGGTTCTCGGCGATGGAGGTGCGGCTGAGCCGGGTGACGTAGGCGAGGGAGACGAGGGCGAGCACCACGCCGGGCAGGAGCAGTTCGTCGAAGCGGGCCTCCGAGGAGACGGACGGGCTGATCCACCCCCATTTGACACCGAGGAGGAACTGCAGGAGGTAGCCGGAGACGAAGGTGGGGACGGAGATCACGACGAGGGTGAGGACGAGCAGCCCGGTGTCGAGGGGACGGCCGCGCTTGAGGCCGCTGACCACGCCGAGGGTGATGCCGACGACGATCTCGATGACGACGGCGACGACCGTCAGGCGCAGGGTGACGGGGAAGGCGCTCGCCATCAGCTCCGTGACCGGCTGCCCGTTGAAGGCGGTGCCGAAGTCACCCCGGAAGATCGCCCCCATGTACAGGACGTACTGCTTCCACAGCGGCTCGTCGAGGTGGAGGTCCGCGCGGATGCGGGCGGCGGTGGCCGGGTCGGGCGCCTTGTCGCCGAAGAGCGCCGCGACGGGGTCCCCGAGCGCGTACACCATGAGGAAGATCAGCAGGGTGGTCCCGATGAACACGGGGATCATCTGGAGCAGCCGCCGGACCAGGTAACGCCCCATGAGCCCTCCTCGGGGGTGGCGGGTTGCGGGTGGCGGGTGTCCTGTGCCGGGAGCCGGCGGTGGGGCCCGTGGCGGGGGCGGGGCCCGGGCCGGGGGCGGTCCGCCGCGCGGGAGCCCGTGGCGCGGGGTCAGCCGACCTTGATCGCGTCGTACACGGGGACGCTGAACTGGTTGAGCTTCACCTCGGAGAGCCGCTCGGAGTACCCCGCGCTGCCGTTCTGGTACCAGAGGGGGATGGCCGGCATCTGGTCGGCGAGGATGCGCTCGGCGTCCTGGAAGAGCTTCACGGCGGCGGCCTCGTCGGCCTCGGCGTTGGCGCGGTCGACGAGGGCGTCGAAGCGCTGGTTGCTGAACTTGCCGTAGTTGGAGGAGGCGCCGGTGTAGTACAGGGGCTCCAGGAAGTTCTGGATGAGCGGGTAGTCGGCCTGCCAGCCGGAGCGGAACGGGCCGGTGACGCGGGCGTTGGAGACCTGGTTGCGGAAGTCTGCGAAGGTGCCGACGGGGTTGACGGTGCAGACGGGGCCGCGGCCCAGGACGTTGTTGACGCTGTTGCAGACCGCGTCCATCCACTGGCGGTGCGATCCGGTGTCGACGTTCGAGGTGAGCGTGATCCTGCCGCCGGGCAGGCCGCCGCCCTCCTCGATGAGCCGCTTCGCCTCGGCGGCGTCGAACACGCACGCGTCGCCGCAGCTGTCGGAGTAGCCGCCCTGCTCGCCGAGGGCCGGGGAGGTCCAGTCCTTGGCCGGGGTGCGGGTGCCCTGGAAGATCTGCCGGGTGATCTGCTCGCGGTTGATCGCCTTGGAGAGCCCGACGCGGACCTTCTCCATGCCGGGCTTGGACCACTCGGGCCGGTAGAAGGGGAAGAACAGCGTCTGGATGATCAGCGCGGGCTGGTTGATGTACCGGTCGCCGAGGTCGCCCTTGACGTTCTTCAACTGCTGCGCGGGCACGTCGTCGACCAGGTCGAGGTTGCCGGAGATCAGGTCCTGGTAGGCGGTGTTGTTGTCGGTGTAGACGCGCAGGTCGACACCGGCGTTCTGCGCCTTGTCCGGGCCCTCGTAACCGTCCCGGCGGCGCAGCCGCATCTCGCTGCCCTTGGTGTACGCCTCGATGGTGTACGGGCCGTTGCCGACGGGCTTGTCCAGCCACGCGGCGCGGTCGGCGAAGAACGCCTGCGGCAGCGGCATGAACGCCTGGTACCCGAGGGTCTCCGGCCAGGTGGAGAACTTGTCCGTCAGCGCCACGGTGAAGGTGCGCTCGTCCTTGACGACCAGGCCGCGCATCGTCTTCGACTTCGGACTGCCGGCCTCGGGGTGGACTTCCTCGTACCCGACGATGTCGGCGAAGAAGGGGGCGTTGTTCTGCTTGCTGTCGATGTGGGCGGCGTAGTTCCAGGCGTCGACGAAGGACTTCGCGGTGACCTTCTCGCCGTTGCTGAAGGTCCACCCGTCCTTCAGGGTGACGGTGAAGTTCTGCGAGTCGGACGTCTCGATCTTCTCGGCGACCATGTCCTTGGCCTCGCCCGTCTCCGGGTCGTACCGCTTGAGGCCGCGGAAGATCATGTCGAGGACCTTGCCGCCCTGGACCTCGTTGGTGTTGGCGGGCTCCAGGGGGTTCTGCGGGTCGCCCCAGGAGGAGCTGAGGATCCCGTCGCCGCCACCGCCCCCGCCCCCGCCGCACGCGGTCGCGGACGCGGCGAGCACGACGGCGACGGCGCAGGCGACCCACTTCGTGGGCTGGCTGGCTCCGCGCATGGCTGCCTCCTGGGGGGTTCCGTGCCGGTTCGCGGTAGGTAGGCCCACTATCGCCCCAGGTGGTGGGCCGTGCACGCGCACGGCACCCAACGGGGTGCCGGGGCCGGGCGCCGCGTCCGGGCCCGGTCGCGGGTCCCGGGCACGGGCCGGCCTCGGGCACGGATCCGGTCCCGGGCACGGGCCGGGCCCCGGCCGCACGTCCGGCCACCGGCCACCGGCCACCGGCCCAGGGCACGACGAAGGCCCCCCGCCGGGTGGCGGGGGGCCTCGGTACGCGGGCGGACTACTTGGCGTCCGACTCCAGGGAGGCGAGCGCCGGATCCAGGACGACCTCCTTGCCCGACCTGATCGTCGGCTCCTCCGGGAAGTGGCACGCGGTCAGGTGCCCCTCGGAGTTGCCGGCGATCTGCACGAGCGGCGGATCGTCCGTGGCGCACTTCTCCTGCGCCTTCCAGCAGCGGGTGCGGAACCGGCAGCCGGAGGGCGGGTTGATCGGGGACGGCACGTCACCCGCGAGGCGGATGCGCTCGCGCTGCGGCTCGTCGACGCTCGCCTCCGGCACGGCCGACAGCAGCGCGTGCGTGTACGGGTGGCGGGGACGGTTGTACAGGGCGTCGCGGTCGGCGACCTCCACGACCTTGCCCAGGTACATCACCGCGACGCGCTGCGAGAAGTGCCGGACGACCGCCAGGTCGTGGGCGATGAAGAGGAAGGCGATGCCCATCTCTTCCTGGACCTTCTGCAGCAGGTTCACGACCTGCGCCTGGATGGACACGTCCAGGGCCGACACCGGCTCGTCCGCGACGATCAGCTTCGGCTCCAGCGCCAGGGCGCGGGCGACGCCGATGCGCTGGCGCTGTCCGCCGGAGAACTCGTGCGGGAAGCGGTTGTAGTGCTCCGGATTCAGGCCGACCGTCTCGAGCAGCTCGCGGACGCGCTTCTCGCGGCCCCCGGGCGGGTTGATCCCGTTGACCTCCATCGGGCTCTTGATGATCGAGCCGACGGTCTGGCGCGGGTTCAGCGACGAGTACGGGTCCTGGAAGATCATCTGGATCTCGGACCGGATCGGCGCCATCTGCTTGCGCTTGGCGTGCGTGATGTCGACGCCGGCGTACTCGATCCGGCCGCCGGTGGGCTCCAGCAGGCGGGTGATCAACCGGCCGGTGGTCGACTTGCCGCAGCCGGACTCACCGACCAGGCCCAGCGCCTCGCCACGGTGGACGGTGAGGTCCACCCCGTCGACCGCCTTGACGGCGCCGACCTGGCGCTTGAAGGGGAAGCCGCCGTAGATGGGGAAGTGCTTGGCCAGTCCTTCGACCTTCAGCAGCGGTTCTGCCTGCTGCGGTGTTCCCTGCTGCGGCAGAGTGACGTTCTCGCTCATGTCTCTGCGTCTCCTAGCCCAGCCGGGGCTTGATCTGGTCGATGAAGATGGACTGCTTCTGCTCCGCCGTGAGGTGGCAGGCCGCGGCGCGGCCGTCCGCCAGCAGGGGCCGCTCGGTCGAGCAGCGGTCGCCGGGGACCTCGTCCTTGAAGCGGCACCGCGGGTGGAAGCGGCAGCCGTTGGGCGGGTTCAGCAGGCTCGGCGGGGTGCCGGGGATCGGCACGAGCGGCTCGCTGGTGTCACCGCCGAGGCGCGGCATCGAGCTGAGCAGGCCCCAGGTGTAGGGGTGCTTCGGCTCGCGCAGCACCTCGCGGACGCTGCCGCGCTCGACGGCCCGGCCCGCGTACATCACCAGCAGGTCGTCCGCCATGTTGGCGATGACGCCGAGGTCGTGGGTGATGAAGATGATCGCCGAGCCGAACTCCTGCTGGAGGTCGCGCAGCAGGTCCAGGATCTGGGCCTGCACGGTCACGTCGAGCGCGGTGGTCGGCTCGTCGGCGATGAGCAGCTCGGGGTCGCACATCAGCGCCATGGCGATCATGGCGCGCTGGCGCATGCCGCCGGAGAACTGGTGCGGGTAGTCGTCGAAGCGGGTCTGCGGCTGCGGGATGCCGACCTTGGTCAGCATCTCGATCGCGCGGTCCTTCGCCTCCTTCTTGGAGGCGCCGCGGTGCTTCATGAACGGCTCGGAGAGCTGCCGGCCCACCGTGTAGTACGGGGAGAGCGCGGTCAGCGGGTCCTGGAAGATCATGGCGGCCTTGTTGCCGCGGACCTTCTCCAGCTCCTTCTCGGAGGCGGTGGTCAGCTCCTGGCCGTCCAGGATGATCTCGCCCTGGATGTCCGTCGACTTGCGGTTGTGCAGGCCGAGGACCGTCAGGTTGGTCACGGACTTGCCGGAGCCCGACTCGCCGACGATGCCCAGCGTCTTGCCGCGCTCGATGTCGAAGGAGAGGCCGTCGACGGCCCGGACGACGCCGTCCTCGGTGGAGAAGGCCACGCGCAGGTCGCGGACCGAGAGGAAGCCCCCCGGCCCGGTCGGGGCCGGCGTGTCTTCGGTCTTGGTCAGTGTGGTCACGGTCGTTCTCCTAGGCGAGGCGCACGCGCGGGTCGATGTAGGCGTAGGCGATGTCCACGACGATGTTCAGCAGCAGGATGAAGAAGGCGCCGAACAGCATCACGCCCATCGTCAGCGGCAGGTCCTTGCTGATCGAGGCGTCGACGGCGAGGCGGCCGATGCCAGCCAGGTCGAAGGTGAACTCGGTGACGACCGCGCCGGAGAGCAGCGCGCTGAGGTCCATGCCGATGATGGTCACGATGGGCGTCAGGGATCCGCGCCAGGCGTACCGGAAGAAGACGTACCGCTGCGCCATGCCCTTGGCCTTCGCCGTGCGGACGTGCTCCTCCTGGAGCTGCTCGATCATCGTGGAGCGCGCCATACGCGTGTACTGCGCGGTGAAGATGGTCGCCATCACGGCCCACGGGATGAGCAGGCCGGTGGCCCAGGCGAGCGGGTCCTCGGTGAACGGCGTGTAGCTCGGGTTCTCCATCCAGCCCGTCTGGTAGACCATGACGCCGAGGACGACCGCGCCGAGGAAGTAGATCTGGAACGAGCTCAGCACCATCGAGGCGCCGGAGACGAACTTGTCGGCCTTCGTACCGCGCTTCCAGGCGGCGAGCATGCCGGACCCGAGGCCGAGCACCAGGAAGATGATGAGCCCGCCGATGGTGAGCGAGAGCGTCAGCGGGAAGCGGTCGACGATCGAGTCCCAGACGAAGTCACCCGAGTCGAAGGACATGCCCAGGCACGGCGCGGAGCAGTGGCCCTGCGCGAAGTCGCGCCCGGCGACGATGCCCACCATGAAGGTCCAGAACTGCGTGGTGATGGGCTTGTCGAGTCCGAGGTTCTCCCGGATGACGGCCAGGTTCTCCGGCGAGCAGTTCTTGCCACAGGAGAGGGCGGCGAAGTCCTGGGGGATTGTGTAGAACAGGAAGAACGTGAAGGCGCCGATCAAAAACATGATCACGAACGCGCCGATCACCCTGCGGATGAGGAACTGAAGCATGGCGGGCAGCTGCTCTCTTCGGAAGCGGCGGGGCGGTGAGGGGTTCAGGGCCCGTGGGGACGCGCTCCGCCTGGCGCGCACCCCCACGGGTCAGCCGATGTCCGGGACTACGGCTGCTTCACGAACAGGTCGTTGATGTTGATGTAGCTCGAGTTGGTGCTGTAGCGGGCACCACCGATGTTGGAGCCGAAGAGCTGCATCTGCTTCGAGTAGTAGACCGGGGCGGCCGGGTTGATCTCCTCGACGATGCGCTTGTGCGCCTCCTCCCACTTCGCGGCGGCCTGCTCCGGCTGGAGCTTCAGGGCCTCCTCGATCAGGGAGTTGACCTTCGCGTCGTTGATGTGCGAGTAGTTCGAACCGCCGTCGGAGATCAGCTTGCCGTCGTAGACCGGGGTGACGACGGTCGAGGGGGACGACCAGTCCTGGCCCCAACCGGTCATGTACAGGTCGTACGGGTTCTTGACCTTGCCGATCTGCTCGTAGTAGCTCGCGCGCTCGACCTCCTTCAGCTGGACGTTGAAGCCGATCGCGTTGAGCGCGTCCCGGATGATGACCGACTGGTTCTGGCCGCGCGGAGTGTTGGAGTAGGCGTACGTCAGCTTGGTGCCCTCCTTGACGCCGGCCTCCTTCAGCAGCTTCTTGGCCTTCTCCGGGTCACCGTTCGGCTTCTTCTTCTTGCCGAAGGGGTCGTAGTTCGGGTCGTGGCCCGGCAGGGTCGGGGCGAACAGACCGCCGGCGATCTCGCCGCCGTACTTGCCGCCGTCGGCCTGGATCATCCGCTCGTTCGGGATCGCGTACGTGATCGCGTCGCGGACCTTCTTGTCCTTCAGCTTGTCCATGTTGAACGTCAGCTGCCAGACGTAGGGCTGGTAGCCCTTGACGGTGCGCTTGTTGACCGCGGGCTTGGTCACGACGTCGCGGACGAGCGTGGTCTCGACCGAGTCGGTGAACTGGATGGCGTTCTTCGCCTCGCCCTGGTCGGCGATCAGACGCTTGGTCTGGCTGGCCGCGTCGACGGTGTTGGTGAAGTTGTAGCCGTCCACGTACTGGTGGCGGACCGCGTCGGTCTTCGGGTCCCAGTGCGTGTTGCGCACGAGCTTGAAGGACTTGCCGGCCTTGTACTCGGTGAGCTTGTACGGGCCGAGCGCCTTGGGCGCCTTGTCGTACTTCTCCTTGGTGTCCTGCTTCGCGGGGACGATGCCGTAGCCGGCCATCGCGAGCGCCTGCGGCAGGTCGGGGCGCGGCTGGTTGAACTTGAAGATGACCGTCTTGGCGTCCGGGGTCTCCAGGACGGTGTTCGGCAGGTGCTTGCCCTTGTACGGGCCGTCCGGCAGCGCCTTGCGGTAGTCCGTGCCGGAGAGCCAGGTCTGGACGAACGTCGGGCCGTCGAAGATGACCTTCGAGTACAGGCGCTCGATGGAGTGGCGGATGTCGGCCGAGGTGATGACGTTGCCGTCCTCGTCCTTGATGCCGTCCTTGAGCGTGTACTTCCAGGTCTTGCCGCCGTCGGTGGTCTGGCCGGAGTCGGTGGCGATGTCACCGACGACGGTCAGGTTGCCCTTGGCGTCCTCCTGGTAGTTCGTCAGCTTGCGGTGGACCAGGTTGGCGAACTGGCCGGCGTCGGAGACGTAGATCTGACCCGGGTCCATGTGGCTGAGGTCGGACTGCTGGTAGACCTCGATGAAGCCGCCGGACTTCGCACCGGCGACCTCCTTGGCGGGACCGGTGGAGGCAGCGGCGTCGCCGTAGGCGACCGGCTTCGACTGCTCGGCGGCGTGGCTGGCGTCGGGCGCCTTGTCCTTGGGGCCACTACCGCCGTTGTTGCTGCTGCAGCCGGCCAGCACGAGGGAGCCGGCCGCCATGGCGACGACTATGGCGCTCGTGGAACGCGATCGGATGGACTTCATGATGCTCGTGCACCTACCTGTGAGTGGTTGTCCAGAAAAGTGCTGCCTGCCGTCCGGTTGCCCGGTGCGGGGGCGGCAGCTCCCCCGCACGTGGACGTCACCGTCCGGTCTTGGGGTCGAACGCGTCGCGGACCGAGTCGCCGAGCAGGTTGAAGGCGAGGACGAAGACCACGAGAGCGACGCCGGGGAAGATCATGAACGCCGGGTCCTGCTGGTAGATCTTCGAGCCGATGGCGAACATGCGGCCCCAGTCCGGGGTCGGCTCGACGAAGCCGACACCGACGTACGAGAGGAACGCGATACTGAGGATGGCGCTGGGCAGCATGTACGTGCCCTGCACCAGGATCGGCGTCACGATGTTCGGCAGGATCTCCTTGCGGACGATCCGCCACCGCGAGGCGCCGGAGACGAGCGCGGCCTCGACGAACTCCCGCTCCCGCAGGGTCAGTACGGAGCTGCGCACGAGGCGGGCCATGCCCATCCAGCCGAGGAACCACATCACGAGGAGGATGGCGACGGCCCGGAGGTAGGTCGGCGTCTCGTCCCGCGGGTCGACGAACATCGCGGTCACGACGGGCATGAAGGCGATGAAGAAGAGCTGGCTCGGGAAGGCGAGGAAGAAGTCGGTGGTCCGGCCGAGCCAGTAGTCGACCTTGCCGCCGAAGAAGCCGCCGACCATGCCGATGACGACACCGGTGACCACGGCCAGGACCGTCAGCACCACGGCCATGTACAGCGACGTGCGGATGCCGTAGACGAGCATGGTGAACACGTCGCGGCCCAGCTTGGGCTCGACACCGAACCAGAACTCGCCGGAGACGCCGCCGAAGGTGCCGTACGGCATGCCGAAGTCGTCGAGGATGTTCTCGTGACCCGGCACCGTGGGGTACAGGGTGTACGGGTCCTTGCCGTACAGCGCGGAGATGACGGGCGCGAGGGCGCCGATGACGAAGTAGGAGAGCACCACGAGGGCGGAGACGACGCCGACGCGGTCGCGCTTGAAGCGCATCCACATCAGCTGCCCGGGCGAACGGCCCTGGTGGCCCTGCTGCTTCTCCTCCGTGGCGTCGGTCTTGGCCGTGGTGTCTTTGTCCAAGGCGACGGAGGCTTCGCGGCCTTCGATCTCAATTGGACTGGTCATGGTGTGTCCATTTCACGGGTGTCGGATGACCCGCGGTCCTGCGCGTGCGGCGACGGCCGGGTGGTGTGCACCCGGTCGGTCGGATCCGCTGCCCGACGTTCCTCACGAGCCTTTCGGGCATGCCGGGCACCCGTGAAGGGGTAAGGCGGCAGCACCGCCCGCCGGACGGGTGGGACCCGTGGCGGGAGGCCGGAAGGGAAGGTCGGCAGGGGTGGATTACCCCCCAAAGGAGCGCGAGCCGAGCGGTTGACCGGGTCTCAGAATCGCCGACCGCTGCAGGCGGCCCGACCGGTTGACGTACACGGGTGACCGGCCGTTGGAGCCAGCTGCGACGACCCGACCCCACTGGCGCTCGTGGCACCGCGCATGGGTTCCTCCTCATGAGTCCACGTATCACTGCATGGTTGGGTACGGGGCACTCCGCCGACACCCCTGACGGCGAAGTGCTGTACCACGTGTGCTCGTGAGTCGGCGCTCCCCACAGCGCGTGACCCATCGACCCGAGCTCAGTGGAGCCAACTATTAAGTACGTCCGGGCTGTAAACCACACTTAAAGGGTCTCGTTTTGACAACATCGCCCAAGTGCCGCTGACCGAAATCCAGACAAACTGAGCACAGACAGACACCCGCGAAACGGACTGTTAACACATGTTCCGGAGAGCGACGATCGATAACCGGACGCTTCGCAATCGAAAACACGTTGACGTGAACCCGTCGGACGTACCGCGCCACACCGCCCGCAGCACCGCCCGCGGCGCGCGCGGAGACGACGCGCACCGGCTGTCGGACGCCCCCACCGACGCCCCTCGGGAGCCCCGCCGTTCCCCCGCCGGCCCCCCGGCGCGGCACACGAACGCCCCCTGGACCGGCCCCGATTCCTCCACCACCGACCACACCGCCCCCGCGTCACCCCGCCCGCCACCGGACCGCCTCCCGCGCCACCCCCGGGAACGGCCGACGGCCGCCGGGTCGGAACCCGGCGGCCGTCGGTGGGCCCGCGCGCCGTGGCGCGCGTCCTGTGTGCTGCTGTGTGCGCTGTGCTGCCGCGGCGTCAGCCGTGCTTGGCGCGGGAGGCCGCACGGGCGCGCTCGCGCCCGTCCAGGTTGACCTTGCGGATGCGGACGGCCTCCGGGGTCACCTCGACGCACTCGTCGTCGCGGCAGAACTCCAGGGACTGCTCCAGCGACAGCTTCCGCGGCGGGACGATCGCCTCGAACGAGTCGGCCGAGGACGACCGCATGTTCGTGAGCTTCTTCTCCTTGGTGATGTTGACGTCCATGTCGTCGGAGCGGGAGTTCTCACCGACGATCATGCCCTCGTACACCTCGGTGCCCGGCTCCACGAAGAGCACGCCGCGCTCCTGGAGGTTGGTCATCGCGAAGGCGGTGACGGCGCCGGAGCGGTCGGCGACCAGCGAGCCGTTGTTGCGGGTCTGCAGCGTGCCGAACCACGGCTCGTGGCCCTCGTGGATGGAGTGGGCGATGCCCGTGCCGCGCGTCTGGGTCAGGAACTCGGTACGGAAGCCGATCAGGCCGCGGGACGGCACGACGAACTCCATGCGGACCCAACCGGAGCCGTGGTTGGACATGTTGTCCATGCGGCCCTTGCGGACGCCCATGAGCTGCGTGACGGCGCCCATGTGCTCCTCGGGCACGTCGATCGTCATGCGCTCGACCGGCTCGTGGACCTTGCCGTCGATCTCCTTGGTGACCACCTGCGGCTTGCCGATGGTCAGCTCGAAGCCCTCGCGGCGCATCTGCTCGACCAGGATGGCCAGCGCCAGCTCACCGCGGCCCTGCACCTCCCAGGCGTCGGGGCGCTCGGTGTCGAGGACGCGCAGCGAGACGTTGCCGATCAGCTCGCGGTCGAGGCGGTCCTTCACCTGGCGGGCGGTGACCTTGCGGTCCTTGACGGCCGCCTTGTTGTCGGCGCCCTTGCCGGTGGCGCCGCGGCCGACCAGCGGGGAGGTGTTCGTACCGATGACCATCGAGATCGCCGGCTCGTCGACCGTGATCAGCGGCAGCGCGACCGGGTTCTCCGGGTCGGCCAGCGTCTCGCCGATCATGATGTCCGGGATGCCGGCGACGGCGCAGATGTCACCGGGGCCCGCCACCTCGGCCGGCTTGCGGGTGAGCGCCTCGGTCATCATCAGCTCGCTGATGCGGACGTTGGAGACGGTGCCGTCACGCTTGATCCACGCGACCGTCTGGCCCTTGCGCAGCTCGCCCTGCTCGACGCGGAGCAGCGCGATGCGGCCGAGGAAGTTGTCGGCGTCCAGGTTGGTGACGTGCGCCTGGAGCGGGGCCTCGTCGTCGAACGTCGGGGCCGGGATGTGCTCCAGGATGGTGGAGAAGAACGGCTCCAGGTTGGTGGAGTCCGCCGGGACCGTGCCGTCCTCCGGCTTGGTCAGCGAGGCGATGCCGTCGCGGCCGCAGGCGTAGACGATCGGGAACTCGATCTGCTCCTCGTCCGCGTCCAGGTCGAGGAACAGGTCGTAGGTCTCGTTGACGACCTCGTCGATCCGGGAGTCGGGGCGGTCCGTCTTGTTGATGCAGAGGATGACCGGCATCCGGCGCTGGAGCGCCTTGCGGAGCACGAAGCGGGTCTGCGGGAGCGGGCCCTCGGAGGCGTCCACGAGCAGCACCACGCCGTCGACCATCGACAGGCCGCGCTCGACCTCGCCGCCGAAGTCGGCGTGGCCGGGGGTGTCGATGATGTTGATCGTGATCGGGGCCCCGCCGTCCTTGGGGTGGTACTTCACGGCGGTGTTCTTGGCCAGGATCGTGATGCCCTTCTCACGCTCCAGGTCGTTCGAGTCCATCATGCGGTCGTCGACGGAGTCCAGCTGGTGCGCGGCGAAGGCGCCGGCCTGCTTGAGCATGGCGTCGACGATGGTCGTCTTGCCGTGGTCGACGTGGGCGACGATGGCTACGTTACGGATGTCGTGGCGCGTGGGCATGAGTGGCTTGCGCTTCTCTCGGATCGTGGGTGCGGCGTCTCTTTGTTCCTCGTACGCCCGCCGGGCGGACGCGCCACGGCTGTGTCCATGGTACGGGGCTGCCGCACACTCGGCCTCCCGGGCATGATCGTGCCCGCCGGCGGGGCCGGCGGGCAACGGATCGGAGGGGCTCCGCGCTCTTGTTCCCCGGGGGTTCACCCGGCCTTGCGCGCGGCGAACCCGATGTTCTCGTAGCGGGGCGTGGCGAAGCCGAAGGCGCCCGCGTTGACGACGTCCTTCCGCGCCGCCACCAGCTCGGGCCGCTGGAAGAGCGGGATCGAGCCGGCGGCGGCCCAGATCCGGGCGTCGGCCCGGCGGACCAGGTCGCGGGCGGCCTTCTCGTCGAGCTCGGCGGCGGCCTGGTCGAAGAGCTGGTCGATGTGGTCCGTGCCGACCCGCGTGTAGTTCTGCTCCACCAGCAGGGAGCCGTCGGTGGCCGGTTCCGGCTTGGCGAAGATGGGCCGCCCGTCGGTGGCGGGGAAGGCCGTGCCGGGCCAGGAGTACAGGGCGAGGTCGTAGTCGCCCGAGGCGATGTGGTCCTTGAAGAAGTTCTCGTCCGGGACCTTGCTGATCTCCGTGCGGACGCCGATGCGGTCCAGCATCCGGGAGATCCGGTCGCCGACCGAGCGCAGCACCTCGGAGCCGGGCCCGGACGGCAGGACGAAGCGCAGGGTCAGCGGCCGGCCGTCCTTGCCGAGCGGACCGGCGGCCGGCTTCGCCGGGTCCGCCGGGTTCCCGGCGGGGGCGGCGGTGCCGACGGGGGCGTACGCGCCGGGGGCGCCGCCCTGCGCCTCGGGGCGCTGGGGGCCGGGGGCGTCGGCGGCGGGGGCCTTCTTGGCGCCGGCGGCCTCCTTGGCGTCGGCGGTCTCCTTCGCGCCGGTCGCCTTCTTCCCGTCGGCTGTCTTCTCTCCGTCGGCTGCCTTCTTCTCTTCGGACGCCTTCTTCTCTTCGGACGCGGGCTTGGCGGCGGCCCGCCCCTCGCCCGGCTCCTTCGCGTCACGGTCACCATCGCCGTCGGCCTTGGCGTCGTCGGCCTTGGCGTCGGCTCCGGCGACCGTGAGGGCGCGGGTGAGGGCCCGGGCCTGGGCGGAGACGAGGCTGCTGTGGACGGCGGCCGCGGGGGCCGGGGCGAGGACGTGGGTACCGGGCCTGCCCTGCGGGTCGGCCTTGTCGTCGCCGACGATGTACAGGCCGTCGTCGGAGGGCACGTCCGCCGTCCTGGCCGCCGCGCCGACCGCCTTGGAGGCGGCCGCCTTCGAGGCGGGGGCGGCCCCGGAGGGGGCCGTGGACGCCTCGGTGCCCGCCTTCGGGGCGGCGGTCCGGCGCGCGCCCGCCTTGGTCCAACCGGCGTCGGCCAGCAGGGCGAGCGCTTCCTCGGTGTCCTGGTTGCCGAGGGCGCCGCTGCTGTCGGCGTACGCGTACTGACCGGCGAGCGCGAGGTGGGAGCCGACCGGTTCGGCGGGCAGCCCCAGCGGGGCCAGGACCGCCTTCGCCAGCTCCTGGCGGTCGATGGCGCGGGCGATGGCGCGGCGCACCCGTTCGTCGGCGAGGGGTCCGGACGCGCCGTTGAGGGCGAGCTGGGTGTAGGCGGGCTCCAGGGTCCGGCGGACGACGTAGCCGCGCAGGGCGTCGCGCTCGGCGGCCTGGGCGGTCTGCGCCTCCCGGGCGCGGGCCGCGGTGGCGGCGGCCTGCGCGGGGGCGCCCTGGGCGGCCGCGCCGGCCGGGGCGCTGGTGGCCGGAGCCCCGCCCGGCGCGGTCTTCGCCGTCTCCGTGGCGCGGGTGACGCGCTGGGCGAGGGCGGGGTCGACGGCGGCGAGGTCGACGGTCTTCGCGGTGAGCGCCTGGGCGCGCCGGTCGCGCGGGACGACGTGCAGGACGAGGCTGTCGAGCTTGGCCGGCTCGCCCCACCAGCGCGGGTCGCGGACGAGGGTGACCGTGCCTGCCCCGGCGTCGACCGTCTTCAGGCGGAACGGACCCGCCGACTTGGCGAGCCGGGTGCGCGCCCCGTCGTTGAAGGCGTCCGGCGACCCCATGACCTCCTTGGGGTACAGCGGTGTGAAGAGCGCCTTCCAGTCCGCGTACGGCTTGGCGAAGGTGACCCGGACCTCCAGGTCGGAGGCGCCCCGCTCGATCTTCTCGATGCGTTCGTAGCCGGCGTTGCGCGCGGTCCAGTACGCGGTGTTGCGGCCGCTCAGGGCCCGCCACTGGGCGACGAAGTCGGGCGCCCCGATCTCGCGGCCGTCGCTCCACACGGCCTGCTGGCGGAGCTTGTAGCGGACGATCTGCTTCGGCTTCTGCTCGACGATCTCCGCCGTTTCCAGGTAGTCGCCGTTGGGCTGCGGCCGGCCGCGTTCGTCCAGGGTGAAGAGTGCGGGGAGGACGGCGCCGGTGATGCGCGCGGTGGTGGCGTCCGCGTCGGCCTGGAAGGCGTTGAGGGTGGTGGGCAGCGCGTCGACCGCCCACCGCAGGGTGCCGCCGTCCTTGACCTGTGCGCGCGGCGCCGCCGCGATGTCCGCGGGCACGGCGCGGGCGCTGCTCTCCTCCTCGTCGGAGCTGCAGCCGGCGAGTACGGAGACGGCGAGCACGCCGCTGGTGAGGAGCGCGACGGACCGGAGTGCGCGGGCGCCGACCTGGGCCATGGCTTGTTCCTCTTCGTCCGGTTTCTGAACTTTGGAGATGATCACACCTATTGCCCGTCCACTGAAAGGGACGGGACGGCCGGTGCGTCGGCGACACGGCGGGGCGGCCCGCCAACCCCACCCGTGCGGCGCAACGCCTCCCGCGGAGGGGCCCGGACGGTTCGCTCACACGGGTGCGCCGTACGCACGGTCGCGGGACTCCGGGGAACCGCCTAACCTCGCCCGTGTGACGCGCAGTGCCACCCGGGCCCTCGTGGCCCTGATCGCCGGAGTGACGGCGGCGGTGTGCTGGCTGGTGGGCCCCGCCGCCCCTGACGTGCGCGCGGAACCGCCCGCGCCCGCGGCCGCCGCCCCGCCGGGTGCGCCCGCTCCGGAGGGCGGGGCACCCGGCGTCGACCTGGTGGTCCCGGTGGCGCTGCTCGCGACGGCGCTGGCGATCGCCGGGTACGCCTTCGTCACCCGCCGTCGGCGGGTCCGGACGCGCACGACGCCGCACGGCGGCCCGGCCGTACCGCGCGAGGCGGAGCTGGACGAGCGGGCCCGGCGCGCCCTTGTAGCGGCGGACGACGCGCTGCGCACCAGTAGGGAGGAGCTGGCCTGGGCGCGGGCCGGGCACGGCGAGGCGGCGGTGAAGTCCGCCGCCGAGGCACTGGCGTACGCGGAGGGTGAGGTGGCGGCGGCCTTCCGGCTGCGCCAGCGGCTGGACGACGGGCACCCGGAGGACGAGGCGGGCCGGCGGGCGGCGCTGGAGGAGGTCGTGGCCCGCTGCGCGGACGCGGGGCGCCGCCTGGACGAGGAGGTCCCGGACTTCGATGCGCTGCGCGACCTGGAGGCCGCGGCTCCGGTGGCCCTGGCAGCGGTGGAGGCGGCGCACCGGGAGCTGGTCGGGCGGCTCACCACGGCGGAGGCCGCGCTGACCGCGATGCGCGGCCGTTACGCGCGGTCCGCCGCCGAGCCCGTGGCGACCGCGCCCGAGGTGGCCCGCACCCGGCTGGACTTCGCGGCGGCCGCCCTGTCCCAGGCCCGCGCCGCCCTCGCCGCACCCTCCCCGGACGCCCTGGCCTCCCCGGACGCCCCGCCGGTCCGCGCGGCGGACGGCAGCGGCGCCGTGCAGCGGGGCGGCACCGGCGACCGGGGCGCGGACGGTGCCGCCGCTCCGGGACCGGCCGGTACCGACGGCGTCGCGGCGGACCCCACCACGGGCCCCGGCCCGGCCGGCACCGACGAACCCGCGGGCCCCCTCAAGAACCCCGGTCCGCCGGGCTGCACCGGCGAACCCCCGGCGGGCCGAACCGTCGGCACCGGACCGGGCAGTGCCCGCGATCCCGTGGCGGGTGCGGGCGGGTTCGGTGCCGGTACCCCTGACGGGACCGTCGGCCGCCCCGCCTCCCCGGACCCCGGCCACGGCGCCCCCGGCGGCGGCGTGGCGGGGGACGGGCGGCGGGCGGCCGTGTACCTGCGGGCCGCCGAGGGGGCCCTGGACCAGGCGGACCAGCTGGTCGAGGCCGTGGACCGGCGGGCGGTGGAGATCGCCGGGGCGGCCGGGCGGCTGCCGGACGCGCTCGCCGAGGCGGAGGCGGACCTCGCGGAGGCCCGGCGGACCTTGGAGGGGGCGCCCGGCGGCGCCGCCTCGGCGGGCGGGCTGCGGGGCCGCGCGGCGCGGCTGGAGTCGGTGGCCGGCGACGTGCGCCGGGCGGTGGAGGCGGGCGGGTACGACCCGGTCGACGCGCTGCGCCGGCTGGAGGAGGCGGACGCCGCCCTGGACGAGGCACTGGCGCGGGACGAGGGGACGCGGCGGTCGCGGGCGTTCCTGGAGCAGGCGCTGCTCGCCGCCCGGTCGGCGGCGGGCGCGGCGGAGGTGTACGTGACGACCCACCGGGGCGCCGTGGGAAGCGTCGCGCGGACGCGGCTCGCACAGGCCCGGCACCACCTGGCGGAGGCGGCCGCGTCGCGGGACCCGGGCGAGGCGCTGGCGGACGCCCAGCGGGCGGACGCGCTGGCCCGGCAGGCGCAGGCGCTCGCCGAGCAGGACGTCCGGCTGCGCGGCACCCCGCAGCGCCCTGGGGCGCCCGGGGGCCGGGACGAGGTCGGCGGCGCGGTGCTCGGCGGGCTCCTCGTGGGGGGCGTGGCGGACGGCGACGTGCCCGGCGGCGACCTGCCCGGCGGCGGGTGGCCCGGGGCCCCCGCCCGCTTCGGTGGCGGGGGCACCCGGGACCGGCTGGCCGGCGACGACCGCTTCTGACCCGCCCGTCCGGCAGCGGACCGCCCGACAGCCGCACCCGCCCGGCGGGACGAACCGCTTTCGAGAGCCGCATCCGTCCGGCGGGACGGGCCGCCCGACAGCCGCACCCGCCCGGCGGGACGGACCGCCCAGGAGTCCGCCTGGCCCGGGGACGGACCGCCCGACAGCCGCACCGCCCGCCTGGCCCCGGGACGGGAGCTGCGCGGACGTGGAGGCGAACGCGGACGGGGCGGCGGGCCCGGAGGGGGAAGCGGACACGGACGCGCTGGGGCGCTCGCCCCGGCGGTCGCGGTGGTCAGAACATGCTGAGCAGCTGGTCGACCGTCGGCTCCGCCGTGCCGTCGCCGTCGGGCAGGGCGAGTTCGAACCAGACCGTCTTGCCGCGCGGCGTGCGCCGCGAGCCCCACCCCGCGCTGAGCAACCCGACGAGCTGGAGGCCGCGGCCTCCCTCGTCGGTGTCGCGGGCGCGGCGGCGCCGCGGCTGGACGAGGCCCGCGTCCCACACCTCGCAGACGAGGGTGCGGTCGCGCAGCAGGCGCAGCCGGATCTCGCCCTCGCCGTACCGCAGGGCGTTGGTGACGAGTTCGCTGACGAGCAGTTCGACGGTGTCGACGAGGGGTTCCAGGTCCCACGCGGTGAGCTGGGCGCGGGCCAGCTCGCGGGCCCGGCCCACGGAGCGCGGTTCGCGCGGCAGCCGCCAGTCGCCGACGGCCTCGGCCGGCAGGCCGCGCACGCGTGCCATCAGCAGGGCGATGTCGTCCTGGCCGTGGCGGGTGTCGAGGCTGCCGAGGACGTGGTCGCAGACGTCCTCCAGGGGCCGCTGCGGCCCGGTGAGGGCCTCCTGGAACGCTTGCAGGCCCTCGTCCAGCGGGTGGTCCCTCGACTCGACGAGCCCGTCGGTGTAGAGGGCGAGCAGCGCGTCCTCCGGCAGCTCGACCTCGACCTCCTCGAAGGGTTCGCCGCCGACGCCGAGCGGCATCCCCGGCGGTACGTCGAGCAGTTCGGCCTCCCGGCCGGGTCCGACGAGGACGGGCGGCAGGTGTCCGGCGTTGGCGAAGGTGCAGCGGCGCGTGACGGCGTCGTACACGGCGTAGACGCAGGTCGCGAGGTACACCTCGGACAGTTCGGGGTCGCGCTGCTTGTGGGCGGCGCGGGAGGTCTGGGCGCCGATGGGGGCGCCGAGGCCGCGGGTGATCTCGTCGAGGTGGGAGAGGACCTCGGCCGGCTCCAGGTCGAGCTGGGCCAGGGTGCGGACGGCGGTGCGCAGTTCGCCCATGGCGACGGCCGCGCGCAGGCCGCGGCCCATGACGTCGCCGACGACGAGGGCGGTGCGGTGGCCGGGCAGGTCGATGACGTCGAACCAGTCGCCGCCGACCTCGGTGGCGGCGTTGCCCGGCAGGTAGCGGCAGGCGATGTCGAGCCCGGCGGCCTCCGGGTCGCCGGGCGGCAGCAGGCTGCGCTGGAGGATCAGGGCCCGCTCGTGCTCGCGGCGGTAGAGGCGGGCGTTGTCGATGCAGACGGCGGCGCGGGCGGCGAGTTCCACGGCGAGGGCCCGGTCGCGCTCGCCGAACGGCTCGCTGCCCTTGGCGCGGGAGAACTGCACCAGGCCGACGACCGTGTCGTGGGCGACCATCGGCACGGCGAGCGTGGAGTGCACGAGTCCGCCGTCGTCGGCGGGCACCAGGGCGGGACGGCCGGTGCGCAGGGCCTGGGCGCACGGCGACTGGAAGGGGTAGCGGTGCACGGCGCCGACGAGGGTCGGGCCGGTCTCGCAGCAGGGGGTGCCGGCGCTGGGCGGGGTGACGAGCGGCGCGTCGGAGACGGCGCTGGCGAAGGCGACACGGCGGAGTTCCGCGGTACGTCCGCCGCCCCGCCCGGGCGGGGCCTCGTCGCCGCTGAGGAGCCCCTGGTAGAGGTCGACGGATGCCAGGTCGCAGAAGCCGGGGACGGCGACGTCGAGGAGCTCGCGCGCGGTGGTCTCCAGGTCAAGGGAGGTGCCGATGCGGGCGGTGGCCTCGTTGAGGAGGGCGAGGTTGCGGCGGGCGTTGGCGGCCTCGCGCGCGGC
This sequence comes from Streptomyces kanasensis, assembly GCF_043077165.1. Lineage (NCBI taxonomy): Bacteria > Bacillati > Actinomycetota > Actinomycetes > Kitasatosporales > Streptomycetaceae > Streptomyces > Streptomyces kanasensis. The sequence goes on along the minus strand of NZ_JBIBSF010000004.1, from coordinate 109,985 downwards.
GTTGTGACGGCGGGTGACGTCGGTGCCGAGGCCGGCGACGCCGATGGGGCGGCCGGTGCCGCTGTGCACGCGGTAGAGGTTCACCGACCAGTGGCGCCGGTCGGTGGAGCCGGGCACCGTCCCGACGAACTCCAGGTCGGTGACGGACTCGCCGGTCTCCATGACGCGGCGGAGCGCGGCGGTCATCCGGTCGGCCTCTGAGCGGGACAGGTAGTCGTGGACGGTCCGTCCGCGGTGGTCGTCGGCGCTGCCGCCGAAGACGGTGGCGAAGCGCTTGTTGGCCCGCTGGACCTTCAGGTCGGGGCCGAACAGCAGGAACCCGAAGGGGGATTGGCCGAATATCGCCTGCGACGAGGCCAGGTCGGTCTCGATGTGGCGGAGGGCGCGTACGTCCACGACGATACAGAGCGCGGCCCGTTCGCCGTGCTCGGTCTCGCTCGGCATGACGTAGACCTCGGCGAGGCCGCGGGTGTGGCGCTCACCGGGGACGCGGAACGGGACCAGGCCCGTCCACTCCTTGCCGTCGAGGATCTCGGCGACCTTGCGGTGCCCGCGCGAGCGCAGTTCGGCGGGGATGAACGCCTCGACGGGGTCCTTGCCCCTGACGTCCTCCGCGGGGACGCCGAACAGTTCGGCGGCCCGCAGGCTCCACTGGTCGACGAGCCCGTCGGGGCCGATGGAGAACGACGCGACTCTGATGTAGTCGTAGATCGAGCCAGGCGGGTTGCTCTGCCACACGACGCCGTTCGCCGTCCCAGGTATCTCGCTCACGCGACCGTCCCCTCCAGCTCACCGCACCGGACCGGCCATTCCCGCAGTATTCAGCACTACGGCCCCCGTCGGCACGCCGTTCACGATCACAGGGTGGTCTCGTTCGTTTTGAGCCGAGCCTGCGGTGATCGTTGTCCCTTCCCTCTTCTAACCCGGCAGGGACAGCTCGAACCACACCGTCTTACCCGACCTCCCCTTCCTCGTACCCCAGCGGGCCGCGGAGCAAGCGACGAGTTGGAGCCCGCGTCCGCCCTCGTCATCGGGGCCGGCGGGGCGGGCGCGCGGGGGGTCGGGGAGGGGGTCGGAGACCTCGACGAGGAGGGCCGCACGGGACGGGACGGACGCGTCGTGCGACGGGAGACGGATGAGGCGTACGCCGATCGGTCCATGGGCGTAGCGCAGGGAATTGGTCACGAGTTCGCTCACGAGGAGGACCGCGAGGTCGCCGACCGCGGCCTCCAGCTCCCAGCCGCGGAGGGTGTCGCGGACGGCGTGCCGGGCCGTGCGGACCGCTTCGAGCTCCCCGGGCAAGGTCCACTCGGCGCGTGCGCCTTGGGTGTCGATCACGCCGATCACTTCCCAGACCGAGGAGGCGACGCCCCGGAGAGAGGGGGCCAATCGGGACATACCCGAAATCCGGTGCGATTTATCGTCAGGCCGGACCTCATGTGGCACGGACGGCGCAACGGGACGCGGGGCCGGGCCCCCACCTGACGAACCGACGGGCAGCGGCCGTCGCGGGCGGGAGGGGCGCGGGCGGCAGGCGCGCCTCACCGGACCGGACCGGCGGGCCGACACGGGCACGGGACGGCCGGTACGACCGGAACGACCAGGTCCGCGCGGGCCGGCGGCGGGCGGCGCACCGGCCGTCCCGGCCGGTTCACCGCGCCGGATCGGCGGGGTCCGGAGCGGGGAGGCGGCGGACGGCCTCGATCACCGCGGGAACGTCCTGATCCAGCCAGTCGACACTGTCCCAATCCCGACGGGTGAGCCACCGCAGTTCGTCATGGTCCTGGAGCGGCCGCGGCTCGCCGGACAGGACCCGCGCCGTCCACACCCGCAGCACGTAACCGGGCTTGAGCGGCCACTCCCCCGGGATGCGCTCACACGGCTCCACCTCGACGCCCAGCTCCTCGCGCAGCTCGCGCACGAGGGCCTCGGGCCCGCCCTCCCCCGGCTCCACCTTGCCGCCGGGCAGCTCCCAGCGCCCGGCGAGCTCGGGAGGCGCACTGCGGCGCGCGGCGAGCAGCCGCCCCCGATCGAACACGGCTCCGGCGACCACGACGCGGTCCACGCACTCCTCCATGCGCCGGAGCGTATCCACCCGGCGCGGGTCAGCGCGCGGGCTCCCCGATGCGCTCGACCCAGTAGAGCCGCTGCTGGCCGCGCGAGTCGAGGCTGTCCACGACCTTCTGCGCCTCGTCCCGCGTGGCATACCGGCCGACCCGGTAGTGGTTGCCGTTGTCGTCCTGGCGGATGACCTGCCAGAGAAGAGTCGTACCGCTGTCGGGCATCACGCCGATCCCCCCGCCCGGTCGCCTGTCGCCGCACACGCCGCTGAAACCGCACTCCGCATATGCCTGAGCTTACGCCTGACCTTCACGGACCGGATACGCCTTTACACAAAGAGATACGCATCCGGCCAGGGGGCGACCCCCTGGAGTGGGTGCACCCGGCTGAGTGCGCCCCCCTGAACCCTCACGAAGGGGGACATTCACTCCCGTCCCGGCAGCGACGCCTCCCCCTCCCGCCCCCGGCCTCCCCGCCCGCGGGGCTCAGCGCACCGGCAGGTGGTACGCGACCCGGTACCGGTCGGCCGGCACGACGACGTCCGCCGTCTCCACCGGCCGCCCGGAGGCGTAGTACGTGCGCTCCACCACGATCACCACGTGCCCGGGGACGCCGCCCAGCGTCAGCAGCTCCTCGGCGAGGCCGGGGCGCGCGCCGACCTCCTCCACGACGTTGTCCACGACGACGTCGATGGCGGCCATGCGCTCGACGACGCCGCAGCCGCCGAGCGGCCCCTCCTCGGGGAGCATCACGGGGGTCCGGCCCGTGATGGCGAGCGGCTCCCAGGAGGTGGAGAGCATCATCGCCTCGCCCGCGTCCCGGAAGACGTACCGCGTGCGCATCACCGGGTCGCCCGGGGTGATGCCGAGCCGGACCGCGACCTCCGCCGTCGCCTCCTCCTGCTCACTGCCGGACTCCCACGTGCCGCGGGCACCCTCGGCGGACTGCTCCTGGCGGAAGGGGTTCACCGCACCCCCGGCCGGGCGGTAGCCGGAGCGGGCGATGCGGCGCGGGACCGGGCGCTCCCTCACGTACGTCCCCGAGCCGGAGCGGCCCTCGACGAGCCCCTCGGCCATCAGGACCTTGCGGGCCTCCAGGGCGACCGTGTCGGAGACCCCGTACTCCTCGCGGATGCGGGCCTGCGAGGGAAGCCGCGTGTGCGGCGGCAGCGAGCCGTTGACGATCTTCTTGCGGAGATCGCTCGCAACGCGCAGATAGGCCGGCTGCTCACCGAAAGTCACGGGCCACTCCCATCAGGTTGACAGACAGCTACAGCGTCGCAACCGAGAGTTCCACCCCGCAAGCATGGGCCAGAGAATCACTCGAAGTGATGACGGCCGTGTGGGGGCGGGGGACCGACGCACCGAGGGGGTGCGCCACGGCGGACGGCCGTCGCGCGCCCCCTGGCGTGGCGCCGGGACCGGAGGCGGACCCGCGCGACCCGGCGTCAGCTGGCCGGTTCGACCGGCGCCTTGGTGGAGAGCTCGAGCGCGCCGCGCGCCTCCTTGCCGAGGTCCAGCGGCAGGGCCTCGTAACCGGGCTCGTAGTGCTCCCAGAAGGTGTCGGCGTCCGCCGCGTCCGCGGCCTCGGCCCAGTGCTTGCGGGCCTTCTCCAGCTTCTCCACCACGCCGGCGACGGGCTGGGCGGCGGCGGGGGCGAAGGCGTGGCCCTTCAGCCGCGCGACGGAGCCGCCGAGGGTCTTCTCCAGCGCACCCGCCCAGGCGAGGTTGCCGTCGAGGTCGCTCTCCGGGTCGTCCTCGGGCTCCTTGAGCAGTGCCGCGTCGACCGCGTTCAGGGCTTCGAGGTAGGTCAGCTGGTCGGCGGTGAGGGTGGTGCCGTCCGCCCGCAGCGAGCCGGTCAGCTTCCCCTCCTCGGCGGCGAAGGCGCACGTCACCGTGCGGTCCTTCACCTGCCGCCAGCTCTCCGCGGTCGGGTGGTAGTAGAACGTCACCGCGTTCTCCGGCACAGCCCAGGAGTCCAGGGAGTACTTCTCGCCGATGGAGACGCACCGCTCCTCGGCCAGCTTCTCGATCGCCGGGACGCCCGGGTAGGCGCTGCCGGTGAGCCGGAAGGAGCCGGCCACCTCGGCGTCGTGCGGCGTGGCGCAGTCGACGCTCTTGACCCGCTCGACCTCCTGCTCCTTCGCCGTGCCGCCCGGCTGGTCGAAGCAGTCGCCGGTGCGCAGCGAGAAGGCCGAGTCGGAGCGCGCCACCTCGTCCTTCACCTTGCGGACCCCGTCCAGGGCGTCGCCGAACGCGCCGGTGGCGAAGCCGACGGCGACCAGCAGCGAGCTGATCAGGGAGAGGATCATGCCGGCTGTCGCGAGGCCCTTGCCCCTCTCGCCCCGGCGCTTGATCTGTCGCAGCGCGACGGCGCCGAGGACCAGGCCGAGGGGCGGCACGAGGCAGATGACACCGGCGATGAGCGAGGTGATGGCGAGGCCGTTGGTGTTCGCCGACGGGAGCGGCGCCCCGGGAGGCGGGGGCACCGGCGGGTAGGGCTGCTGGGGCGCGGGCCAGCCCTGGGGGGACGATGACACGGGTGGGGTGCTCCTGTCGGGGCGGGGGCGAACAAACGTATGAGCGGCGCGCATCGTACGCGGTCGGCGACGGGCCGCCTAATGCGCCCGGGGGTCCGACGACCCGCGGGTTCGACGCCCCACCACCGCCCGCAATCGGCTCCGGCCGCATCTGCGCGCCGGCCACGGGCTGCTGACGGATCGCCGGCACCGAGCGGCCCGGCCCGTACCGACCGGGGCGCCGTGGGTCGACCGCCGCGCGCCCCCGGACCGACTACGGCAGCGGGAGTCCCGAACCGGCGGCGGACACGCCCTGATCGGTCGACCGCGGAACGCCCGGACCGGCCGGTCGTGGGATGCCCGGCCGGCGACGCGCCCCGGACCGGTCGCGGCGCCCCCCGCCGGCAGACGGCGGGACGCGCCGGTCGGCGGCGGGACGCCCGGGACGCGGCGGGGGCTGCGCGGGGGTCCGCCAGGAGCGGGACCCTCGGTCCCGGGCCTCCGCGGGGGGGGGGGGAGCGGACCACTCGGTCCCCGGCGTACGTGGCCGCTCTGGGCGCGCGGAACGGGGCGGCCGCCGGACCGGCGACCGCCCCTCGACTCGGCTCACGCGGGTCCGGGCGTCAGAACTGCAGCGCCCAGGAGTCGATCTTGCCGGTGTCGTACCGGGCGTTGTCGCTCACGCGCAGCTTCCACGTGCCGTTGGCGACCTCGGCGGAGGCGTTCACGGTGTACGTGGTGTTGATGTTGTCGGCGCTGCCGCCCGTGCCGTGGTCCTTCAGCGTGTAGGCGGTGCCGTCCGGCGCGACGAGCTGGACGCGCAGGTCACCGATGTAGGTGTGCTGGATGTTGACCTCGACCTTGAGGCCGGTCGGGGCGTTGCCCGTGACGCCCGTGACGGTGACCGGGGAGTCGACGGTGGCGTTGTCGGCGATGGCGTAGTCACCGGTGTTCTCGAAGCGGGAGCCGGTGGGCGGGGGCTCGTCGCCGCCGGCGCCCACGAAGAGCAGGCGGTTCGGGGAGCCGGTGCCCGGGTTGCCGACCACGCCGCTGGTGGCGGCGGTGGCGAGCGCCGAGGAGACCTGCGCCGGGGTGGCGGTCCGGTTGTTGGCCAGGTACAGCGCGGCGGCGCCGGCGACGTGGGGCGCCGCCATCGACGTGCCGGAGATGGTGTTGGTGGCGCTGTCGCCGCTGTTCCACGCCGAGGTGATGGACGAACCGGGCGCGAAGACGTCCAGCACGCTGCCGTAGTTGGAGAAGCTGGAGCGGGCGTCGGAGTTGGTCGTCGAGCCGACCGTGATGGCCTCGGTGACGCGGGCCGGCGAGTAGTTCGACGCGTTGCTGTTGTCGTTGCCGGCCGCGACGGCGTAGGTGATGCCGGCGGCTATGGAGTTGCGCACGGCGGTGTCGAGCGCGCTGTCCGCGCCGCCGCCGAGGCTCATGTTGGCGACGGCGGGCTTGACGGCGTTCCGGGTCACCCAGTCGATGCCGGCGACGACCTGGGCGGTCGTGCCGGAACCCTGGTTGTTCAGGACGCGGACGCCGACGATCTTCGCCTTCTTGGCCACGCCGTACGCGGAGCCGCCGACGGTGCCGGCGACGTGGGTGCCGTGGCCGTGGCCGTCCTGGGCGGTGTTGTCGTTGTCGATCGCGTCGTAGCCGTTGGCCGCGCGGCCGCCGAAGTCACTGTGGCTGATGCGGACACCGGTGTCGATGACGTACGCGGTGACGCCGTCCCCGCCCGGCTCGGGGTAGGTGTAGCTCTGGTTCAGCGGAAGGGCGCGCTGGTCGATCCGGTCCAGGCCCCAGGAGGGCGGCGAGGGCTGTGTGCCGGAGATCGTGAAGACGCGGTCCTGGACGACGGAGGCGACGGCCGGGTCGGCGGCGAGCCTCTTCGCCTGGGCTTCGGAGAGTTCCACCGCGTAGCCGTTGAGGGCCGCGGTGTACGTCTTCTTGATCTTCGCGCCGTAGCGGGCCGCGACCGCCTTGCCGGACGAGGCGTCCGAGTCGGCGGCCGACTCGTCCAGGGTCACGATGTAGCTGCCCTGGACGGCGTTGGGGGCGCCCGCGTACTGGATGACGCCCTCGGCGGCCGACCCGGCGGCGGCGGCCGGGAAGGCGGCGAGGGAGCCCAGGGCGAGGGCGGCGACGGCGGTGGCACTGGCCGCAGCGACTCTTCGCCGCGACGTACGCATCACTGACATGTGAGGGGTCCTCCTCATTTGGTGGTGCGTTGCTGTGGGGGATGGTGCGGCAGGTGCATGACAACCCCTGAACGCATGCACGGCGGTGTGCGCCACGATGTCCGCGGCGTGTTCCGTCTCGGTCTGCCAGCGAAAGGTTCGCCGATCCACAGGAAACCCACAAGGGTCCTGAACCGTCGTTAACAGCTGCGCCACACAACTGATACGTCGGCCGTCGCGGCGGTACGTGCGCGTGGCATCTGCCCGGTTCGCGGACCCGGATCACCCGTTTCGCCCCTGGCCTGGCACTCCTCCCCCGCCGCTCCACGCGGTGGGCGCGCCCGACGGCCGCGGACCACCGCGCGGAGCGACCCGGGCGGGCGGGGAGTGGACGGGCCGGACACCTCACCCCGCGTCGCGCACCGTCGTCCCGGCGCGCGGAGCGGCGCGGCACGGATCTTGCCGCGGCGGACCGCACAGGGCACGGTGTACGTGCCCGAGTTCCGTAAGCGACAAGGGAGTTGACGGATGAAGAAGTCCACGCTGCGCTCCGCGGCGGCGGCCGCGGCCCTGGCCACCGGTCTGGCGGCGGCGTCGATGACGACGGCCTCGGCGGCGCCGGCCCCGGTGGCGGCCCCGGCCCCGGTGGCGGCCCCGGCCCCGGCGGAGACCTCGGCGGAGCCCTCGTCAGCGGCCCCCGCGGCCGGCCCCCCGGCGGCCGGCCGCATCGCCACCCCGCAGCAGCTCGCCGACAGCCTCCTGCGGGCCGTCGCGCTGGAGGCGGGCACGGGTGGCGGGGCCACCGACGGAAACGTGGTCGGCTACCTGGCGCCCCAGGGCGACACCGGCACGAAGCCCTGCTGACGATGACCGCGTCGGGCCCCTCGGACACCCCACGCTCCCGGGCGCCTCGCGAGACCACGGCGCTCCCGCAAGCCCCAGCGCTCTCAGGGCCCCCGGAACCGCGGGCGCCCCGGGAAGCACGGGCGGCCCCGGCAGCCCGGGCGGCCCCGCACGCCCAAGAGGTCCCCAGCCCTCCGACAGTCCGGGTGACCCCCTGGCCCCAGGAGGCCCCGAACCCCGCGACAGTCCAGGTAGCTCAGCAGCCCCAGGAGGCCCCGAACTCCCCGACAGTCCACATATCTCAGCAGCCCCAGGAGGCCCCCAACCCCCCGAAAGGCCAGGTACCTCAGCAGGCCCAGGAGACTCCGAGCTCCCCAGCAGCCCGGACGGCCCAACAGCCCCCGGAAGCGCGGGAAGCGGCCCCGACCGATCCGCTCCACTGGTGCCCGAGCGGGCCGCCCGACCGCCCCGAGGCGGTCGTCCTCGGCGTGCGCTCCGGGCCGGACGGCCGGGTCGACTACCTGGCCGCCCCCCTCCCGGCCGCCGAGGTGGTGGCCGCCCTCCCGGACGGCGTCCCGCCCACACGGGTGCTCCGCTTCGCTTCCCACTGCGTGAGCGGGTGCGCCAACCGGGTCGGCACCGCCTGCGGGCTGGCCGACCGCATGCTGGCCCTGCCGTCGGCGGAGGACGTCCCCGTCCCGCGCTGCCACCTGCGCGCCCACTGCAAGTGGTGGCACCAGACGGGTGTCGCGGCCTGCCACCGGTGCCCGGCCGTGGCGACGGCCCCCCTGGCGGACGACGCGCTGTCCGCCCTGGTCGCGGATCCGTCGACCACCCGCGAGCACCTGGCGGCCCACCTCGCCGCCACGGGTCCTGGCGCCGCGGCCCGCTGACCCGCCCCGTACACGACGGAAGGCCGCCCTCCCCACGCGTCGCGCGGGGTGGGCGGCCTCCTACGGCCGGCCGATCAGACCGGCAGGGGCCGGCGGCCCGGTCCCGACCCGCCGGCCGGCACCGGCACCGGTATCAGAGCTTCCAGACCTGGTCGCTGTACTTCGGCTCGCAGTCGAACTGCGTCACCGCCGCGCCGTTCTCCGGCGTGCGCCACGAGACGACCATGCAACGGTTGGTGAAGGCGTTGCGGATCTGGTAGCCGCCACCCGTGACCGGCTCCAGCTTCCACACCTGGTCGCTGTACTTCGGCTCGCAGTCGAACTGCTGCACCGGCGCGCCGTTCTCCGGCGTGCGCCACGACACGAAGAGGCAGCGGTCGGTGAACGTGTTGCGGATCTGGTAGCCGCCACCGGCGACCGGCTGGAGCTTCCACACCTGGTCGGCGTACTGCGGCTCGCAGTCCGCCTGCCGCGCCTGGGCGCCGTTCTCCGGGGTGCGCCACGACACGAACAGGCAGCGGTCGCTGAACGCGTTGCGGATCGAGGCGGTGGTGAGGCTCTGCTGCCGCACCCACTCGGCCAGGCCGTCGACGCGCGCGGAGATGGCGCCGGTGCGGGTCTCGGCCGGGTTCCCGCCGAAGCAGCCGCCCTGCCAGGACTGGGAGTTGACGCCGACGACCTCGCCGGCCGCGTTGAGCAGCGGCCCGCCGGTGTCGCCCTTGCAGATGGCGTCGGTGCCCTTGCCGGTGATGCGCAGGGTGGCGGAGTCGGCGGAATCGACGGTGAAGGCGCCGGTGTGGAGCTTGTCCGGCACCCATGCGGTCCGGGTACGCCCGAACCCGGCCGCCGTCAGGTCGGCGCCGACCGCCGGGGCCGCACCGGCGAGCGGGGCGACCGGGACGGTGGTGACCGGGGTGGCCAGGCGTACGAGGGCGACGTCGCGGTCGGCGCGCGGCGCGATCTCGGTGAGGGCGACGGACTTGCCGTCGGCGAGCGTGACGGTGGCCTTGACGGCCGGCTTGCCGGCCGGGACGGGCGTGCCGGGCGTGGTGGCGAAACAGCTCGCGGCGGTCATCACCCAGTAGCGGTCGACCAGCGTGCCGGTGCAGCCGCGGGTCGTCGGCTCCTCGCCGAGCGTCAGCTGCACCGCGTACGGGTGCGAGCCGGCGACGGCCTGCGGACCGGTCACCGCCGCGGCGGGAGTTGCGGGGAGGAGTCCCACGGTCATCGCGGCGGCGGCGGCCAGGAGGCCGGTGGTCCGTGCCGTGCGCGGACGGGGTACGTGCATGCGTCATCCTTCGGGAAGGGCCCGGCGCGCGAGGACGTGGTCGGTCGCGGCGGGGCGCGGTTGTGCGGTGGGGCGAGCGGTGCGTACGCGTCGTACGACGGTCGGGGCACTGCCCCGGGTACGCGAGGGTCCGACGCTCGGGGACCCGGCGGTGTGGCGAGCGGTCCCCCTACGACACCGGAAGCACACGGCCCGCGACGGTCGGGCCACCGGGCGGGCCCCCAGGGCACCGAGACGGATCACCGACGGGTCGCGGCCCGGTGGAGGAGGCTAGGAGGGCCGGTACCTGAACCGGCCGGCGGTACGCGAGAGCCCCGCGTCCACGGCCGCATCGGCGGTGCCGACTGCTGATCCACGTGCCTGCATGACGTGCCCCCCTGAAATCCCCCGACTTCGCGCCCGATCCTAACGATCACGCGCTTCACCCCTCAAGTACCCGCCACCACAAAGCCCCCTCCCCGCACCCCTCGCTCCCGGACCGAACCGGTGAAGTACATCCGATGAGTCCGGGCCGGAGCGGTCGGCCTCGTGGCCCGACCCGGCGCCGACGACGCTCGTAGCCCGCAAGGGCATCAGCCATCGCGCGGTTCGGTCGTACACCCGGCCGCAGTGTCAACGGTCATGTGGAGGGACGGATGGGCTGTCGACAGCCTCGCCTCGCGCGAACAGGGTCGCTCCGCCACATTCCGGCTGGGCCGCGGCCGAGTGCCGTGTCCACGACGATCGGCGGGGCGGGGGGAGGTGCCGCCGACCGGCGGATGGCGGATTCACCGCCGGTACCTGGCCTTTCCGTGCCGGCGGGATGACACAGGACACAGTCGCCGCTGCCGAAGCCGGGGCGGGGCCGCGAAGGCCGACCGCCCCGGCACGGACTCATCGGACGTAGGTGTTCACCGGCTTGGTCGCGGCGTTGAGCAGATACTCCAGCGGGCCGCGGCGGAAGAAGCGGGACCAGACCCCGGCGAACACGATCGCGCCGAGGACGTACAGGATCACGGGCACCCACGAGGTCTCGGTGTTCCCGGCATCCGTTCCGTTGATCAGGCCCTGGACGACGAAATGGGCGACGTAGGCCGTCAGCGACATGGTGCCGACCGCCACGACCGGCTTCGCCAGCCGGCGCAGCCGCGCCACGCGGTCCATCAGCACCGTCGTGCCCACGATCACCAGGATGGCGGTGCCCACACCGCCGACGATGTCGAAGGTGGTGCCGCTGTGCGGCCCGGCGGAGAGCAGGTCCTGAGCGCCGGACCGGAAGTCCATGCCCCCGCCGCTCTTCATCTCCTTCATGGCCTCCATCGACGTCATGGCCTCGGCCGATCCACCGAACGACGGACCGCCGTCCTCCGCGGTGCTCTTGAGCGCGTCCGAGCCCGCCAGCAGCAGGGTCAGGCTGTAGGCGGCCGTGGCCAGGGCGGCGCCGGCTACGGCCAGCCGCTTCTGGACGGCGGCCGCGGACAGGTCCAGGCGTGCCAGCGCCATGCCGGCGACGACGAACGGCATCCAGGTGATCGTCGGGTTAAGCCCGTGAGCAACAGGTCGAGCAGGCCGGTGCCACTGAGCGACTCCAGCGGGTCGTAGGCGGTGACGCTCTTCTGGAACGACTCGCCGAGCCCCGTTTTCAGCACGTACGCCAGCTGCGGGGCGATCACCGCCAGCCCGGCCGCGATCGCGGCGAGCGCTCCGGCGCCGAGCCGCAGCAGGGGCAGGGAGAGCAGGAAGTAGATGCCGTAGTGGGCAAGGATGATCACGTCGCCGTAGACCATCGTCAGAGCGCTGCCCAGCACCAGCAGGACCCCGGCGCGGATCACGATCCGCGCCCGCGCCTGCCGCCCGGCCAGGCCGGTCTTCGGCTCGCGCCGGCCTGCGATCAGCATCAGCGAGAACCCGGCGAGGGTGGCGAACAGGACGGACGAGTGCCCGTCGGCCGCGTTCCCAGCGCCATCCCGGCGCGCGAAAAGCCGAGGCGCCCGACCCTGGAGAGCCGGACCCCCTTCTGACCTGCATGTCTGCCGGATCAGCGAAGTGGTGGTGTATCACCCGCTAGACGTTGAAGCGGAACGTGCAGCACAGAGCTCCGACCTGCGAAGACACGGTTCTGGACGTGGCTATCTAGCACCCATCCAGCACGGTGCAAGTTCATCCAGCACATCCAACACCAGGGAGTGGTGTACACATGGCACACTCGGTACGCTTGAGTGCATGACACAGTCGCTGCCCATAGAGTCCATCCGCGATGTGCGCGCCCACCTGGCGGAAGTCGTGGAGCGCGCGGACCGCGACGACGTGCCCACGGTCATTACGCGCCGAGGGAAGGAAGTCGCCGCCGTCGTCTCCATCGAGGTGCTGCGCAAGTACCAGGAGTGGGAAGAGCGCGAGATCAACCGCATCATCGACGAGCGCATGGCAAACCCGGCTCCCGGCATCCCGATCGAGGACATCATGAGGGAGACACTGGCGCGAGGTGAGTGAGTACCGAACCGTCTTCCGGCCAGAGGCGCAGGCCGAGCTTCGGAAGCTCCCCCGCGCCATGGCACTGCGCATCCTGGCCAAGCTGACCGAGTTGGAGAGCGACCCCCTCGGCTTCAACACCACCGCCCTCGTGTCACAGCCGGAACGCCGCCGACTGCGAGTCGGCGACTACCGCGTCGTCTACACGATCGACAATGGAGAGCTCGTGGTGTGGGTCGTCCACGTCGGGCATCGCTCCACCGTGTACGACACCTGATCCCAACTGATCGAGCGCCTGAACATCTAGCGCAGGTCCAGCAGGGGTAACCTCTAGCCCGCTTCACCTACATGTGGGCACTATTCCATCTCACTACTGCGTTCCCATTGAGCACTGTTCCAAAGGGCCGTGATGACAGGAACCATGTGCTCGGGATCCTGATAGGGCGCCATCTCCGACAGTGCTCTAACAAATTATCGCTGCCATGGGCCTCGCGCCGAACACCCGCGAAACGCTGCGCAGGAACTTCATGCGGCCTGAAAATTTCTCTCTCAGCATGCTGCATAGTGCTAATCGAGGGCTTACTCACTCGGCTACCTGCATCCCTGATCGCTGCCAGCTTGACAGCGCTGACCAGTTGGGCTGTACGCCGCTGGCGACGCCGGAAGGCAGGAGACCGCACAAGCGATCAGGTCGTCGCAGCGGTTCCATCGGCGGAGCCGAGCAAGGCTGACTGAATTTCGGAGGATCCAGCACCGATCCAGCACGGGATGGGCGAAGGGGCCGACCCCTGAAGGAGTCGACCCCATCTGACCTGTATGTTTGCCAAGTCAGCGACGTGGTGTTATTTCATCCGCTCACACGTTGAAGCGGAATTCCACCACGTCGCCGTCCTGCATCACGTACTCCTTGCCCTCCATGCGGGCCTTGCCGGCGGCGCGGGCCTCGGCGACCGAGCCGGTGGCGACCAGGTCGTCGTAGGAGATGACCTCGGCCTTGATGAAGCCCTTCTGGAAGTCGGTGTGGATCACACCGGCGGCCTCGGGGGCCGTCGCGCCCTTCTTGATCGTCCAGGCGCGGGCCTCCTTCGGGCCGGCCGTCAGGTACGTCTGGAGGCCCAGGGTGGTGAAGCCGACGCGGGCGAGGGTGGCGAGGCCGGGCTCCTCGGCGCCGACGGACTGCAGGAGCTCCATGGCGTCCTCGTCGTCCAGCTCGGCGAGGTCCGCCTCCAGCTTGGCGTTGAGGAAGATCGCCTCGGCGGGGGCGACCAGCGCGCGCTGCTCGTCCTTGAACGCCTCGTCCGTCAGCTCGTCCTCGTCGACGTTGAAGACGTAGAGGAAGGGCTTGGTGGTGAGCAGGTGGAGGTCGTGGAGGAGCTCCGCCTTCTCGCCCCCCTGGACGATGCCCTGCGAGAAGAGGGTGTCGCCGCGCTCAAGGATCTCCTTGGCGGCCTCGACCGCCGCGACCTTCGGCGCCACGTCCTTCTTGATCCGGGACTCCTTCTGGAGGCGCGGAAGGACCTTCTCGATGGTCTGGAGGTCGGCGAGGATCAGCTCGGTGTTGATCGTCTCGATGTCGTCCTTGGGCGAGACCTTGCCGTCGACGTGGACGACGTTCTCGTCCTTGAAGGCGCGGATGACCTGGCAGATCGCGTCCGACTCGCGGATGTTCGCGAGGAACTTGTTGCCCAGGCCCTCGCCCTCGCTCGCGCCGCGCACGATGCCGGCGATGTCGACGAAGTCGACCGTCGCCGGGAGGATGCGCTGGGACGAGAAGATCTCGGCCAGCTTCGTCAGCCGGTCGTCCGGGACGCCGACGACGCCGACGTTCGGCTCGATCGTGGCGAACGGGTAGTTGGCCGCCAGCACGTCGTTCTTGGTCAGGGCGTTGAACAGGGTCGACTTGCCGACATTCGGCAGGCCGACGATTCCGATCGTGAGCGACACGTTGGCGACTTCCCTAGAAGTGAGGATGGTGGGCCGACCCCCCAGTTTACGGGCGCGCCGGGCCCCGCCGCGACGGGCGGGCGGACGGCGCCCGACGGGAGGACTTCACGCCAAGGTCACTCCAAAGGTGTGTCCCATACCGGTTTTGCCGCCCTCCCCGGCCTACTTTGTTGACGTGGAGCAGCACAGGAGCAGTCCCCCCCGGCGCCCGCGGCGACCGCGGCCGCAGGCCCCCGCCGCGCCCCGGGGCGCGATCGTGGAGGGTCCGGCCGCGTACCCGGCGAGGCCCCGGCCCGCGGCGCCGCCCGGCGCGCGGCCCGGTGGGCGGCGGACCGTGCCGCCGGTGGTGCACGCCCTGCGGCGGCTGCCGAACCCGCGCCTGACCGGGATCGGCGGCGGCCTGTTCGCCTCGGCGACGATGCTGCTCGTCGGCTGTCTGGACTGGTTGCTCTTCGACGGCTCGCCGCTGGTCTACGGGCTGCTGTTCCTGCCGGTCAGCGCCGTGACGGCGCTGTGGGTGCGGGGACCGGACCTGGTGACGGCGCCGATCAGCGTCCCGATCGCGTTCGCCGTCGGGGTCGTGCCGATCGCCGGCGGCGAGGGCGGGATCGGCGGGCACACGATGGCCGTCATCACCGCGCTCGCCGTGCACGCCGGGTGGCTGTACGGGGGGACGCTGGTGGCCGGCGTCATCACGTCGGTACGGAAGGTACGCCTGATGGGTCGCCGGCAGCGTGCCGCGGCCCAGGCGCAGGCGCAGGCCCAGGCCCAGGCACATTCCCAGGGCCGGGCCACGGCGGCCCCGCGGCGCCGCTGACGCCGAGCGGTCCGGCAGGGGCGCGCATCGGGACCGGGCCCAGGCGGACGTGGGCCGGGCGGACGTGGGCCGGGCGGACGTGGGCCGGACGGACGTGGGCCCAGGCAGCCGTGCCGGGCGGTGGGGCGTACGACGGGGGACGGCCCCGCCGCACCAGGGGGGTGGTGCCGCGGGGCCGTCGACTGCGGGGCGCGCGCGGGGCGCGGCGCCGGGACCGGCCGGGGGCCGGGGGCCGGGGGCCGTCAGACGGTGGTGACGACCTCGGTGTAGTCGAGGCGCGGGGAGCGCGGGTACCAGGCGTCGGGGCCCGGGCGGCCGATGTTGACGATCATCAGCGGGGTGTGGTCGTCGTCCAGGAACTCCTTCTGGACGCCCGCCGGGTCGAAGCCGGTCATCGGGCCGGCGGCGAGGCCCGCCGCGCGGACGCCGACGATGAAGTAGGCGGCCTGGAGCGCGGCGTTCATGCCGGCGGCCGACTCACGGGCGGCGCGCTCGGCGAAGAAGGCGTCCTTGGCCTGCGGGAACGCCGGGAAGAGCTTCGGCAGCTCCTCGTGGAACTCGTTGTCCGCGGCGAGGATCGCGACGAGCGGCGCCGTCGCGGTCTTGGCCCGGTTGCCCTCCGCCATCAGCGGCACCAGGCGCTCGCGGGCCTCGGCGGAGCGGACGAGGACGATGCGCAGCGGCGTCTGGTTGAAGGCGGTCGGACCGTACTTGACCAGGTCGTAGATCGCCTGGACCTGCTCCTCGGTCACCGGCTCGTCGGTGAACGTGTTGGCGGTGCGGGCCTCGCGGAACAGGAGGTCCTGGGCGGCGGGGTCAAGGACGAGGGACATGGGGGTGGTGCCTTCCGACGTACGAGGTCAGGGGTGCCGCGCGGCCCGCGCGACACCTCCACCGTACGCCGAAATAGATGAAGCTTCAACTAAAGCGGGACGGCGGTGCCCCGCCTCACACCCGCCGTCGACCCCGCGGCCTACGTGTCGGCCCCGGCGCCGTCCCCGCGCTCCTCGGCGAGCGACGCGTCGAGCCGCGCGCGGGCGCCCTCCAGCCAGTGGCGGCAGACCTTCGCCAGCTCCTCGCCGCGCTCCCACAGGGCGAGCGACTCCTCCAGCGTCGTACCGCCGGCCTCCAGGCGGCGGACCACGTCGACCAGCTCGTCGCGGGCCTGCTCGTACCCGATCGCCGCGCCGGTCTCCGTCACCGCCACGGTCGTGTCCGTCGTCGCCGCGTCCGTCGAATTGACTGCCATGCCCTCCACCCTACGGTCGCTCTCCGACACCGCCGCCGTCCACGCGTCGCACCGCGAACTCGCCGGCGGCCACCCTGGCCCTCAGTTCCTCGTCCCCCGCCACGTCGCCGGGCGAACGCACCACCGTGCCGTCGGCCCGCTGGAGCACCGCGTACCCGCGCTCCAGGGTGGCGGCCGGGGAGAGGGCCACCACGCGCGCGCGGGTGTGGGACAGCTCGGAGTCGGCCCGGTCCAGCAGGTGCCCCAGCACCCGCCGGCTGCGCGCGAGCAGCGCCTCGACCTGCGCCTCCCGCTCCTCGACCATCCGCTGCGGGTGCTCCATCACGGGCCGGGCCAGCGCGTGCGCCAACCCGCGCTCCTCGCGCTCCAGCACCCCGCGCACGCAGCGCAGGGCCCGCTCCCGCAGCGCGTGGACGCGGTCCAGCTCCTCGCGCACGTCGGGGACGACCTTCTTCGCCGCGTCCGTCGGCGTCGCCGCGCGCAGGTCGGCGACGAGGTCGAGCAGCGGCGAGTCCGGTTCGTGGCCGATCGCGGAGACCACCGGGGTGCGGCACTCGGCCACCGCCCGGACGAGCTGCTCGTCGGAGAACGGCAGGAGGTCCTCGACGCTGCCGCCGCCCCGCGCGACGACGATCACGTCCACCTCCGGCAGCCCGTCGAGCTCCCGCACCGCCCGCACCACCTGGGGCACCGCGTGGACGCCCTGCACCGCGACGTTGCGCACCTCGAAGCGGACCGCCGGCCACCGCCGCCGCGCCACCTCCAGCACGTCCCGCTCGGCCGCCGACGCCCGGCCGCACACCAGCCCCACCAGCTGCGGCAGGAACGGCAGCGGCCGCTTCCGCTCCGCCGCGAACAGGCCCTCCGCCGCCAACGACCGCTTCAACTGCTCCAGCCGGGCCAGCAGCTCACCGATGCCGACCGGCCGTATCTCGGCGGCCCGCAGCGACAGCTGGCCGCGCGGCGCGTACCACTCCGGCTTGGCGTGCACGACGACCCGCGCGCCCTCGGTCACCACGTCGGCCACCGCGTCGAAGGTCTGGCGGTAGCACGTCACGCTCACCGAGATGTCGTGCGACGGGTCGCGCAGCGTCATGAAGACCACCCCCGCGCCGGGCCGCCGCGACAGCTGGGTGATCTGGCCCTCGACCCAGATGGCGCCGAGCCGGTCGATCCACCGCCCGATGAGCCGCGACACCTCGCCGACGGGCAGGGGGGCTTCGGCAGACGTAGTCAGTGGCATACGGGGAGCGTACGCGCCACCCCCGACAACACGGCGGTCCCCCGTCCGGGGGCGGGGCGGGCGCGTACGGCACCGTCCGGGGGGTGGGTGGTGGCGCCTGGGTCACGGCATACAGGGGGGGTACGGGCCCGCGGGAACCTGCGGGTACGGCAACGTGCGGGGCCTCCGAGCGCCTATGGGCGTACGGGTCCTCTCGGCGTACGGGCGCCGGCGGGAAGCGCGGGCGCGACGGGGCGTGCGGGCCTGATGGGGCGCGCGGGCGTGACGGGGACCTGCGAAGCCACGGAGGCAGGAGGGCCTGCGGGGGCCTGCGGGGGCGTGCGGGCGTGCGGGGAACTCCGGGCTGATCCACCCACCCTTACGATGGGGGCATGACTCCTACGCCTCCTGCCCGCCGGGTCCTCCTCGCCGCTCCCCGTGGTTACTGCGCGGGCGTGGACCGCGCCGTGATCGCCGTGGAGAAGGCGCTGGAGCAGTACGGCGCTCCGATCTACGTCCGGCACGAGATCGTCCACAACAAGTACGTCGTGCAGACCCTGGAGCGGAAGGGCGCGATCTTCGTCGACCGGACGGAGGAGGTGCCGGAGGGCTCGATCGTGATGTTCTCCGCGCACGGGGTCGCGCCGACCGTCCACCACGAGGCGGCCGAGCGGAGGCTCGCGACGATCGACGCGACCTGCCCGCTGGTGACGAAGGTCCACAAGGAGGCCGTGCGCTTCGCCCACGAGGACTACGACATCCTCCTCATCGGCCACGAGGGCCACGAGGAGGTCATCGGCACCTCCGGCGAGGCCCCCGACCACATCCAGCTGGTGGACGGCCCGAAGGACGTCGAGAAGGTCGAGGTCCGCGACCCCTCCAAGGTCGTGTGGCTCTCCCAGACCACGCTGTCGGTGGACGAGACGATGGAGACCGTAGACGCCCTGAAGGAGAAGTTCCCGCTGCTGGAATCGCCGCCGAGCGACGACATCTGCTACGCCACGCAGAACCGTCAGCTGGCCGTGAAGCAGATGGGCGCCGAGGCGGACCTCGTCATCGTCGTGGGCTCGCGCAACTCGTCGAACTCCAAGCGCCTGGTCGAGGTCGCCAAGCTGGCCGGCGCGCACGAGGCGTACCTCGTCGACTTCGCCGAGGAGATCGAGGAGGCGTGGCTGGAAGGCGTGTCCACGGTCGGCGTGACCTCCGGCGCCTCGGTGCCCGAGGTGCTGGTCGAGGGCGTGCTGGAGTGGCTGGCGCAGCGCGGCTTCGCGGACGTGGAGATCGTGAAGGCGGCGGAGGAGTCCATCACCTTCTCGCTGCCGAAGGAGCTCCGCCGCGACCTGCGCGCGGAGGCCGCGGCCCTCAACCAGGGCTAGTCGGGCCCACACCACGACTGGTCCCGGCCGACACCAGGGCCGGCCCGGGGCCCACACCACGGCCGGCCCGGGCCGGCATCAGGGTTGGTCCGGCCGACGGGCCACCGGCGGGAACGACGTGCCGGTGGCTTGAAACCGTCGGCGCGGTATCTTCCTTCCGCGGCGCGTCGAGTGTCCCTCCGCGCCGCGTCAGGGAGGGAAACACATGCGCACATCACTGCTCCGGCGCCTGGCCACGGCGGCCACGGCGCTGGGGCTCACCTCGCTCGGGCTCCTCGCGGGCGCCGCGCCCGCGCAGGCCGCCATCGGTGACTGCCCGGCGGGTTACTTCTGTGCCTGGAAGACCGACAACGGCACCGGCACCATGTACAAGACGAACACGGACAAGGCGACGCTGGGGACCTGGGACAACACGTTCCGCTCGGTCGTCAACCGCACGTCCCGGTACGTCTGCCTGCACGACGACCCGAACCACGGCGGGACCGGCTTCGTCGACGCCTGGGCGCCCGACGCGCGGGGCACCGAGTGGGGCCACTCGCAGGGCAACGTCAGCTCGGTGAGGTTCGTCCCCACGTTCCGCGAGTGCCACGCCCCGCCGTTCCCCCAGTGGTACGCCGGCACCGCGCCCCGGGCGAAGGACCACGGCGACCTGAACGCCGACCGCCGGGCCGACTTCCTGGTCCGCGACAAGGCCGGCCGCCTGTGGTTCCTGCCCGGCGACGGCACGGGCAAGCTGGTCGGCAGCGGCGGCTGGAACGTCTTCAACGGCCTCGTCCGGCACGGTGACTTCAGCGGTGACGGCCGCGAGGACGTGATCGCCCGCGAGACGGCCACCGGCAAGCTGTGGCTGTACCCGGGCTCCGGCACCGGTGGTCTGGGCGCGCGCAAGCTCATCGGGAACGGTGGCTGGAACGCCATGAGCCGGCTCGTCGGCTACGGGGACCTCTCCGGTGACGGCCGCGCGGACCTGCTGGCCGTCGAGAAGACCACGGGCAGGATCTGGCTGTACCCGGGCACGTCCACCGGCGTCCCCGGCGCGCGCAAGCTCATCGGCAACGGCGGCTGGAACGCCATGAACGCCCTGGTCGGCGCGGGCGACATGAACGGCGACGGCCGGGCCGACCTGATCGCCCGCGAGGCGTCCACCGGGAAGCTGTGGCTGTACCCGGGCACGTCCACCGGCACGCTCGGGGCGCGGGTGCTGGTCGGTTCCGGTGGCTGGAACGCCATGGACGGCGTCTTCGGCCTGGGCGACGTCACCGGCGACGGCCTCGCCGACCTCGTCGCCACCACCACGGGCGACTTCGTCGGCGAGGAGTGCCGGGGCGTGGGGTGCCAACTCGTGTACAAGGGCCGCGGCACCGGCTCGGTGGAACCGGGCATCACGGTGGCCACCGACTGGCAGTGGCTGAACGGCGCCTTCTGACGCCTGCCGGTCCGGCTCCGGTCCTGCCCGCAGGGGCGGGACCGGGGCTCAGGGGAAGGGCCCCCGCCTTCGGGCGGGGGCCCTTCCGCGCGTACGGAGCCGCCGCCGGGGCCCGTCGCGGCCCGGTCCTGGCGCGGTCGACGGTCCTGCCCGTGACGCCGGGCGCCGACCCGTAACGTGGTGTCCATGAACGTCTTCGGAGTGGACATCGGCGGGTCGGGGATCAAGGGCGCTCCCGTGGACCTGGAGCTCGGCGACCTGGCGCAGCCCCGCCACAAGGTACTCACCCCGCAACCATCGACGCCCTCGGACGTCGCGGACCGCGTCGCGGAGGTCGTCACGCACTTCGGCTGGTCGGGACCGGTCGGCGTGACGTTCCCGGGCGTGGTGACCGGTTCGACGATCCGTACGGCGGCCAACGTCGACAAGGCGTGGATCGACGTGGACGCGGCCGAGCTGCTCGGCGGGCGGCTGGGCGGCCTGCCGGTGACGGTGCTGAACGACGCGGACGCGGCGGGCGTCGCCGAGATGACCCACGGCGCGGGCCGGGGCCGCCGCGGGACGGTCATCCTGCTGACCTTCGGCACGGGCATCGGCAGCGCGGTCTTCACCGACGGGCGCCTCCTGCCCAACACCGAGCTGGGTCACCTGGAGCTGCACGGCAAGGAGGCGGAGAAGCAGGCCTCCACCAAGGTCAAGGAGGACAGGGACCTCAGCTGGCAGGAGTGGGCCCACCGGGTGCGCAAGTACCTCGCCCACCTGGAGATGCTCTTCTCGCCCGAGCTGTTCATCGTCGGCGGCGGGGTCAGCCGCAAGGCGGAGAAGTTCCTGCCCCTGATCGACGACGTGCGCGCGGAGATCGTCCCCGCACAGCTGCAGAACAACGCCGGCATCGTCGGCGCCGCGATGGCCGCGGCCCGCTGACGCGGACCGGGACCCGGTCCCGAACCCGGTCCCGGGGCTCGCCCGGGCCCGCACCGGTGAGCCGTCCGGCGCCCGGCATCTGCCGGGCGTCGGACGGGCCGGCCTGAGGGTCGTGTGGGTGGGCGTGCTCAGCCCTTGCCGGCGGCCTCGGGCTCCGCGGCGGTGTCCGGCTCCGCGGCGGTCGCGGGCTTCCCGTCCGTCGCGGGCTTCCCGGCGGGTGCGGGCGTCCCGGTGGTCGTCGCGGGCTTCTTCTCGGACTTCAGGGCCGCGGCCATCTCGCCGAGGCGCTCGAAGGACGCGGTTCCGGTGACGACCGTCGTGACGCCCTCCTGGCGCAGGACCAGGGCGTCGTACTTCTCGCCCTCCCAGCGCTCCCACGTCCGGCCGGCGATCCGCTGCACCTCGCCCGTGTCCCGGGCGTCGTGGGTGACCTGGACGACGTACCGCGTCGCGGGGCCCGTGGACTGCTCCACGCCGACGTACTCGCGCTCCGGCGTGAGGTAGCCCAGGTGCCAGGAGTCGTCGTTCTGCCGGCTGTACGACACCGACGTCGGGCGCCACTCCTCGCCCAGCCCCTTCGGGGCCAGCACGGGGTAGGGCGCGGCGCGCTGGGCCGTCACCAGCTCGATGCCGTAGTCGACGGGCTTGATCGGGTCGGCCTGGTCGTCGTGCGGGACGAAGAGGTAGATCACCGCCGCGACGGCGCAGATGACCGTCATCGACTGGAACATCCCGCGCACTGTCTGCTTGCCTCGCATACCTGCCACGCCCCCTATGGTCGCATCAGGGCGTCGTGCTCATACGTGGGCCCCTCTGCTCAATTTGTCGACGTACCGATAGAGTCGCAGGACCCTCTTCACCACCGGCCGTCGCCGTACAGAAAGGTGCGCTCCGATGACCGAGCATCATCTGCCGTCCGAACTCGTGGTCTCCCCCGAGGCCCCCGACCGCAACCTCGCCCTGGAGCTGGTCCGCGTCACCGAGGCGGCTGCCATGGCGGCGGGCCGCTGGGTCGGCCGCGGCGACAAGAACGGCGCCGACGGCGCGGCCGTGCGGGCCATGCGCACCCTCGTCGGCACCGTCTCGATGAACGGCGTCGTCGTCATCGGCGAGGGCGAGAAGGACGAAGCGCCCATGCTGTTCAACGGTGAGCGCATCGGTGACGGGACCGGCGCCGAGTGCGACATCGCCGTGGACCCGATCGACGGCACGACGCTGACCGCCAAGGGCATGCCGAACGCCATCGCCGTGCTCGCCGCCGCCGACCGGGGCGCCATGTTCGACCCGTCCGCGGTCTTCTACATGGACAAGCTCGTCACCGGCCCCGAGGCGGCCGACTACGTCGACATCGACGCGCCGGTGTCCGTGAACATCCGCCGCGTCGCCAAGGCGAAGAACTCCACCCCCGAGGACGTCACCGTCGTCATCCTGGACCGGCCCCGCCACGAGGGGATCGTCAAGGAGATCCGCGAGACGGGCGCCCGGATCAAGTTCATCTCGGACGGCGACGTCGCCGGCTCGATCATGGCGGTCCGCGACGGCACCGGCGTGGACATGCTCATGGGCATCGGCGGTACGCCCGAGGGCATCATCAGCGCCTGCGCCATCAAGTGCCTGGGCGGCGTCATCCAGGGCAAGCTGTGGCCGAAGGACGACGAGGAGCGCGGCCGCGCCCTGGACGCGGGCCACGACCTGGACCGGGTGCTCTCCACCAACGATCTCGTCCGCGGCGACAACGTCTTCTTCGTCGCGACCGGCATCACCGACGGCGAGCTGCTGCGCGGGGTGCGGTACCGCTCCGAGACGGCCACCACCTCGTCGCTCGTGATGCGGTCGAAGTCGGGCACGATCCGGCAGATCGACTCGACGCACCGGCTGTCGAAGCTGCGCGCGTACAGCCAGATCGACTTCGACCGGGCCAAGTAGCCGGCCGACCGGGCCGGACCGGGCCGACCGGGCCGGACCCGGGCCGTCGGCGGGGCTTTCGGCGGTACGAAGAGGGGCGCTCCCAGTGCGGTGGGAGCGCCCCTTCTCGTGCGGGCCGTGCCGCGTCGCCCGCGGTGGCTCAGGGCCGTGCCGTCCGTGCCGTCCGTGCCGCCCGGCGGGCGGTCAGCCGGCGGCGGCGATCTGCTGGCCGGCCGTCGCCGCCTTCTTCAGCTCCACGTCGCGGCGCCGGCGGCGGGCCAGCACCACGCGGCGCTCGGCGGCGGTGAGGCCGCCCCACACGCCGTACGGCTCGGGCTGGAGCAGGGCGTGCTCGCGGCACTCGACCATGACCGGGCAGCGGGCGCAGACCCGCTTCGCGGCCTCCTCGCGGGCCAGTCGGGCGGCCGTGGGCTCCTTGGAGGGGGCGAAGAACAGTCCCGCCTCGTCGCGGCGGCACACCGCCTCCGTGTGCCAGGGACCACCCTCGTCCTCCCGCGCCGGAACGCGCTGGGACGGGACGGCGGCGACCTGGAGGGGCTGATGCGGCAGTTGCAGCACGGTCTACTCCTGACGACGGCTATCGCGGGCGAGAGAGACGATGCAGCAAGCCCTACCCGCTGTACGCACGCCTATGCACTGCGTGGCGTGTGCTTCCAGGGGGTGGGATGCGGTACGGCCGAAAAGCGACGGTGGGGGTGCGGCGGGCCGCCTTGACCCCGGCCGGCGGCCGACGCGTGCGGGCGGTGGTCGGGCGGACGGCAGCCCGCGCGCGGTCGGCGCGCGGGCGGCGCGCGGGCGGCGCGCGGTCAGTGGCCCAGGTGTTTGCGGAGCTTGGCGTGGAGGAGGTCCGCGATGAGCTTGCCGCGCTTGGGGCGGGCCTCGACGTTGCCCAGGACCGCGTAGCCGTTGACGACGACGACCGGCGCCTCGGGGTCGCCGGCCTCCAGCGTGACCACCTCGAAGTTGCCGAGGACGCCCGCGCCGTTGCCGCGCAGGGAGACGTTCTCGGGGACGCGCACCTCGACGTTGCCGAAGATCGAGATGGCGTTGACGGTGGTGAGGCGCTGGGTGAAGGTGGCCTCGGTGAGGTCGATCTCGATGTTGCCGAAGAGGGAGAAGGCCGTCGTGCGCGCGGCGACGCGCCACCGGCCGCGGCGGGTGGTGCTGGAGAAGACCGCGACGAGCTTCTCCTCCGGCTCGCCGTACGCCCCGGAGGCGTCGGGGAGGCCCCGGTGGTCCGCGGCGGTGCCCGGCACGGCCCGCGCGTCCGGCCCGGCGGGGAGGTCGCCGACGAGCGGCTCCAGCTCGGCGAGCGTCTTGGCCCGGTACGTGGCGTCGATCCGCTCGGCGTGCTCCTCGGCGTCGAGCCGCCCCTGGGCCAGCGCCTCCGCGAGGATGTCGGCGACCCGGTCGCGGTCGGCGTCCGAGGCCCGCATCGCCGGGGCGGTCCCCGGGGCGGGCGCCGCGGGGTGCGGCTCGGGCCGCTTCTGGGGCTGCTTTTCGAGGTCCACCGCGTCAGCGTAGCGAAACGCGATAGATCGCGACCAGAGCGGGATGAGCCTTACCTCACAGACGTCCGGGCGCCGGGGCGTCTTACGCTGGGGGACGCGTTGCCGATGGGGGCCGCGCCGCTGTCTGCCGAGTGAGGAATGGCCGTCATGCCAGAGTTTGCGTACTCCGATCTGCTCCCCCTGGGAGAGGACACCACGCCCTACCGCCTGGTGACCTCGGAGGGTGTGTCCACCTTCGAGGCCGACGGGCGGACGTTCCTCAAGGTGGAGCCGGAGGCGCTGCGGAAGCTGGCAGCGGAGGCCATCCACGACATCCAGCACTACCTGCGGCCCGCGCACCTCGCGCAGCTGCGCCGGATCATCGACGACCCGGAGGCGTCGGGCAACGACAAGTTCGTCGCGCTCGACCTGCTGAAGAACGCCAACATCGCGGCCGCCGGCGTGCTGCCGATGTGCCAGGACACCGGCACGGCGATCGTCATGGGCAAGCGCGGCCAGAACGTGCTGACCGAGGGCGAGGACGAGAAGGCCCTGTCGCGCGGCATCTACGACGCGTACAAGAACCTCAACCTGCGCTACTCGCAGATGGCCCCCCTCACCATGTGGGAGGAGAAGAACACCGGGTCGAACCTCCCCGCGCAGATCGAGCTGTACGCGACGGACGGCGGCGCGTACAAGTTCCTCTTCATGGCCAAGGGCGGCGGCTCCGCCAACAAGTCGTTCCTCTACCAGGAGACCAAGGCGGTCCTCAACGAGACCTCCCTGATGGCGTTCCTGGAGGAGAAGATCCGCTCCCTCGGCACGGCCGCCTGCCCGCCGTACCACCTCGCGATCGTCGTCGGCGGCACGTCCGCCGAGTTCGCGCTGAAGACCGCGAAGTACGCCTCCGCGCACTACCTGGACGCGCTGCCGTCCGAGGGCTCCGAGCTGGGCCACGGCTTCCGTGACGAGGAGCTGGAGAAGAAGGTCTTCGAGCTGACGCAGCGCATCGGCATCGGCGCGCAGTTCGGCGGCAAGTACTTCTGCCACGACGTGCGCGTGGTGCGCCTGCCGCGGCACGGCGCCTCGCTGCCCGTCGCCATCGCCGTCTCCTGCTCGGCGGACCGCCAGGCCGTCGCGAAGATCACCGCCGAGGGCGTCTTCCTGGAGCAGCTGGAGACCGACCCGGCGCGCTTCCTGCCCGACACGACGGACGAGCAGCTGGACGAGGCCGGTGACGTGGTGCGCATCGACCTCAACCAGCCCATGGACGCCATCCTCGCCGAGCTGACGAAGCACCCGGTCAAGACGCGGCTGTCGCTGACCGGCCCGCTGGTCGTGGCGCGCGACATCGCGCACGCCAAGATCAAGGAGCGGCTGGACGCGGGTGAGGAGATGCCGCAGTACCTGAAGGACCACCCGGTGTACTACGCCGGCCCCGCCAAGACGCCCGAGGGGTACGCGTCCGGTTCCTTCGGCCCGACGACGGCCGGCCGCATGGACTCGTACGTGGAGCAGTTCCAGGCGGCGGGCGGCTCCAAGGTGATGCTGGCCAAGGGCAACCGCTCGCAGCGGGTCACCGACGCGTGCGGCGCGCACGGCGGCTTCTACCTGGGCTCGATCGGCGGCCCGGCGGCGCGCCTGGCGCAGGACTGCATCAAGAAGGTCGAGGTCGTCGAGTACGAGGAGCTCGGCATGGAGGCGGTCTGGAAGATCGAGGTCGAGGACTTCCCGGCGTTCATCGTGGTGGACGACAAGGGCAACGACTTCTTCCAGGACCCGGCCCCGGCGCCGACCTTCACCTCCATCCCGGTGCGCGGCCCCGGGCTGGTGTGACCGCGTGAGCGCCACGGGCCCGGCCACCGTCACGGTGGCCGGGCCCGTCCGCGTGTCCGGGGCTACGCGAAGCGCTGCTTCGCCGTCCCGTCGCACGCCTGGAGCCGCAGCGGGTCCCTGGCCGCGGCGAGGGTGAGGCACAGGGAGGGCGCCGCGGCGGGGCGCACGGTCGCGCCGTCGCGGACGAACCGCTGGTGGGCCGCGCCCGAGCAGTTCCACAGCACCAGGGCCTTGCCCGCCTGGTAGGCGGCGCCCGGTACGTCCAGGCAGCGGTCGTGGGTCAGGGCCGTGTGGATCGACCCGCGCGCCGGGTCGTACCACCAGTCCTGGTTGCGGCCGGCGTGGCAGTCCCAGCCGCCGACCGCCGTGCCGTTGCGGGTGACGGCCCCGGAGACGTCCACGCACGTGCCGGTCGCCTCGCCCCGCAGCGGCGTGAACGCGTCGTCCCACGCCCCCGGCCGCAGGACCGGCCTGCCCGTGGACGCCGGGTCGGCGCAGCCGGCCTCGCGGGCGCCCGAGGCGTACAGCTGGGTCAGGCAGGAGGCGAAGGCGGCGTGGCCGGCCGCGTTGGGGTGGAAGGACTGCCGGACGGAGTTCTCGTCCGGCAGGCCGGGCTTGGACAGGTCGACGTACAGGCCGCGCGCCCAGGCGTCGTCCATGCAGACCTCGTGGCCGTGGAAGAGCCGGGAGTTGTCGAGGTACACGGCTCCGGTGTTCGCCGCCGCGCGCCGCATGCCGCGTGCGAAGGCGGGAACGGCGGTGTCGCGGCCCCAGACGGTGTCGGAGTCGTAGCCGAGGCCGCCACAGACGAGCTTGCCGGGGAAGTCGGGGTTGTCGGGGAAGTCGGGGCCGATGGGGCTCGGGTAGCCCATGACGACGAGCTTGTAGTCGCCGTCGGCGTAACCGGCGTCGCGCATCACGGTCCGCAGGTCGCGGATCGTCTGCTCGACCTTGGGTACGAGGGCGTCGACGCGGGCCTGCCAGCCGGGGGCGTACTTCGGCGCGCAGGGCCCCTGGAGGGTGAGGTAGCGCAGGACGCAGTCGGTCATCACGGGGCCGAACTGGAGGTCGTCGTTGGCGCCGGCCACCAGGAGCACCATTTTGAGGCGGGTGTTGCGGGCCTTGACGGCGAGGTTGTCGCTCTGGACGAGCTCGTCGGCGTACTGCTTGCCGCCGCCGATGCGGATGTGGGGTGTGGCGGCGCCGGAACAGGAGACGTTGTAGGTGACGTCGGCGGGGATGCCGGTGCGGTGGATGGCGGCCTGGGGCGATCGGTGGCACCAGTTGTCGGGGCCGTTGGTCGGGGGCTCGTACGTGCCGACGCCCTCGCCGGAGATCTCGCTGTCGCCCAGGGAGACCAGGGCGGTCTTCCGCTCGGCGAGGGGCCGTTCGGCGGGGCTGCCGTACAGGGCGGTGGCCTCGGCCGCGCGGACGCGCTCCAGCTCCGGCGGCAGGGGCACCGGGGCGGTGGTCCGCGCGGCGGCGGCCGGGGCGGCGGTGGGCGGGGTCGCCTGGGCGGCGGGTCCGGTGAGGGCGGCCGCGAGGGCGGCGACCGTGACCGCGACCGCGCATCCGAGTTTCCGTCTGGTGCGCGCCATTGCGCCTCCTGGAAGTGGGGTTACCCACGGTTTTTACTGGCCGGTAGCGCAGTTGGGAATAGCGTGCGCCGGACGGGCGCTCAGTTTCTGCGGGAGGTTGGGACGATGACCGACACGAAGGACCAGCGCGGCGGCGCCGACGGCGACCACCGGATCGAGCACGACTCGATGGGGGAGGTACGCGTCCCGGCACACGCCAAGTGGCGCGCGCAGACGCAGCGGGCCGTGGAGAACTTCCCCGTCTCGGGGCAGCGGCTGGAGCGGGCCCACATCGCCGCGCTGGCCCGGATCAAGGCCGCGGCGGCGAAGGTCAACGCCGAGCTGGGCGTCCTGGACCCGGAGGTCGCCGAGGCGGTGCGGGCGGCCGCGGCGGAGGTGGCGGACGGCCGCTGGGACGACCACTTCCCCGTGGACGTCTTCCAGACCGGTTCCGGCACCTCATCGAACATGAACATGAACGAGGTCCTGGCCACGCTCGCGGGCGAACGGCTCGGCGACGGGCGGTCCGTCCACCCCAACGACCACGTCAACGCCTCCCAGTCGTCCAACGACGTCTTCCCTTCCTCCATCCACATCGCGGCGACCGCGGCGGTGACCGGTGAACTCATCCCCGCCCTGGAGCACCTGGCCGCGGCGCTGGGTCGGAAATCGGCCGAATTCGCGGACGTCGTCAAGTCGGGCCGCACGCACCTGATGGACGCCACGCCCGTCACCCTCGGCCAGGAGTTCGGCGGGTACGCGGCGCAGGTGCGGTACGGCGTCGAGCGCCTGCGGGCGTCCCTGCCCCGCCTCGCCGAACTCCCCCTGGGCGGTACGGCCGTCGGTACGGGGATCAACACCCCGCCCGGCTTCTCCGCCGCCGTCATCGCCGAGGTGGCGCGGGACACGGGGCTGCCGCTGACCGAGGCGCGCGACCACTTCGAGGCGCAGGGCGCCCGGGACGGGCTGGTGGAGACGTCGGGCCAGCTGCGCACGATCGCCGTCTCCCTCACGAAGATCGCCAACGATCTGCGGTGGATGGCGTCGGGGCCGCGCACCGGCCTGGCCGAGATCCGCCTGCCGGACCTCCAGCCCGGGTCGTCGATCATGCCGGGGAAGGTCAACCCGGTGGTCCCGGAGGCGGTCCTCATGGTCGCCGCGCAGGTCGTCGGCAACGACGCCACCGTCGCGACGGCCGGCGCCGCCGGCAACTTCGAGCTGAACGTCATGCTGCCCGTGATGGCGAAGAACCTGCTGGAGTCGATCCGGCTCCTCGCCAACGCCTCCCGCCTGCTCGCCGACCGGACCGTCGACGGCGTCACCGCCGACGTCGAACGGGCGCGGGAGTACGCCGAGTCGTCGCCGTCCGTGGTGACGCCGCTCAACAAGTACCTCGGGTACGAGGAGGCCGCGAAGGTCGCCAAGCGGTCGCTGGCCGAGCGCAAGACGATCCGCGAGGTCGTCCTGGAGGCCGGGTACGTGGAGCGCGGCGCCCTGACGCTCGCCCAGCTCGACGAGGCCCTGGACGTCCTGCGGATGACCCGCCCGTGACGTGCCGCTGACGCGCGACCGACGGGCCACTGGCCGGAAAGTGTCGTTCGGGCCGCCCGGGTCCGCGTCCGTCCGCCGCGTCCGCCACCCGTGGGCCCCACCGCCCTCTCACCGCCGTTGACCTGCGGCGTCGGTGCTCCCTTCGCCGGCCGCCCGTGACGTGGATCGCGGACGGACGCCCCGGTCCGGTCCTAAGATCTGCGCATGACAGCGGAGACGACGGGCCCTGTACCGGGGGCAGCGGGTGGGGCGGACGACGGTGGTGCGCGCTGGGCGCCGGGTGACCGGATCCTGTGGCGGTACCGCGACAACGGCGACGGCCACGTCCACATCTGCCGTCCCGTGACCGTCGTCCGGGACACCCCGGACCTGCTCGCCGTCTGGATGGCGCCGGGCACCGAGTGCGTCAAGCCCGTGCTCGTGGACGGCACCCCCGTCCACGACGAACCGCTCGCCACCCGCTACACCGCCCCGCGCACCACCACGCGGGCGCGGTGGGTCGGGACGGGCGTCCTCAAGCTGGCCCGCCCGGACGAACCCTGGTCCGTCTGGCTGTTCTGGGACCACGGCTGGGACTTCCGCAGCTGGTACGTCAACCTGGAGGCACCGCGGGTCCGGTGGTCCGGGGGCGTCGACTCGGAGGACCACTTCCTCGACATCTCCGTCTTCCCCGACCGCACCTGGCTGTGGCGGGACGAGGACGAGTTCGCCCAGGCCCAGCGCGCCGGCCTCATGGACGCCGCGCAGGCCCGGCGCGTACGGGAGGCGGGCGCGGCCGCCGTCGAGGTCATCCGGGCCTGGGGCGCCCCGTTCGCGGACGGCTGGGAGAACTGGCGGCCCGATCCGGCGTGGGGCGTGCCGGAGCTCCCGGCCGACTGGGATCGCACCCCGGCGCGCACGGCTCCATGAGACCCTTGATGCGCCCCTGGGGAGTAACCGTAGGATCGTCCTCCGCCGGACGGCCGACCCGGCCCCGCAGCATCAACCACCGAGTACCGGATACGAACTGACCGTAAGTCACCTACGAGGGGGTGGAGCCGTGGCGGAGGTGTGCACGGATCCGTCACCCCGTGTCGACGCCGCACCCAGAGCGGGTATAGCGCCTGACAGAGCGAGTGCATCGCCTCACCGGCCCGGACGGACGGAATCCCACGCGTGACGGAGCAGCCCACGTCCCACGAAGGCCGGCAGCCGTTCGCTGCCCGGCCGCAGGAACGCACCCGGCCCCGGCAGGAGGCCCCCGAGCCGGGCGACACCTCCCCCGCGCCCGCGCACGGCCGGTCGCACCCGGGCGGCGCCCCGGTGCCGCCGCGGTCCGGCCGCCGCACGACCCCGTCGGGCGGCGGCGCGGAGGCGGAGGCGGCCCGGCAGGCGGCCCGGTCCGGCGAGGCGGCCACCGCCGCCCGGCAGGCGGCCGCGACCCCCGCCGGCAAGCGCGCCGCGGCCGCCCCCGGAGACGCCCGGACGCGCGCCGCCGCGAGCGCGGCCCCGCACGGCGACGGCCCGGACGGCGGCGCCGGCGGGCCCCTCGACCTGCCGGACGCCGCCGCCCTGCCGCGCCCCGCCGGCGTGTCCGGCACCGGCACCCCGGCGCACGGCACCCTCCCCGGCCAGTCCGGCGGCGCCCCCGGCGGGCCGCAGGAGCCGGTGGGCACCGCGCGGCGCGAGGGCGACCGGCTGCGGTTCGTCGGCGCGGCGACGCGCCGCATCGCGCGCGGCATCGACCTGGACGAGATCGTGCTGGGGCTGTGCCGGGCGACCGTGCCGACCTTCGCCGACGCGATCCTCGTCTATCTGCGCGACCCCCTGCCCGTGGGCGACGAGCGGCCGGTGGACCCGTTCGTCCTCCGGCTGCGCCGCGCCGACCGGCTGCGTCTGACGGGGGACGACACCCTGGACCTGAGCCTCCTCCCGGCCGGCCCCGTCGTCGCGCCCGACACCGAGCAGACCCCGGCCGCCGAGCTGTGCGAGGTCCGCCCCGGCGGCCCGCTGGCGGAGGTGCTGCGCGGGGTCAGGCCGGTGTTCGGCGACTCCGCGGCGGCCCGCGCCGCACTGCCGGAGCTGGTCGGCGACGGCCGCTCCCTGCCGTCCGGGCACCGCGCGATCCTCGCGCCGCTGCGGGGCCGCCGGCGCGTCATCGGCGCCGCCGTCTTCCTGCGCCGCCCCGACCGCGCGGCCTTCGAGCCGAACGACCTGCTCGTCGCGGCGCAGCTGGCGACGCACACGGCGCTCGGCATCGACAAGGCGGTGCTGTACGGCCGGGAGGCGTACATCGCGGACGAGCTCCAGCGCACCATGCTCCCGGAGAACCTGCCGCAGCCGACCGGCGTGCGGCTGGCGTCCCGCTACCTCCCGGCCGCCGAGACGGCCCGGGTCGGCGGCGACTGGTACGACGCGATCCCGTTGCCCGGCAGCCGCGTCGCCCTCGTCGTGGGCGACGTCATGGGCCACTCCATGACCTCGGCGGCGATCATGGGCCAGCTGCGGACGACGGCGCAGACCCTCGCCGGGCTCGACCTGCCGCCGCAGGAGGTGCTGCACCACCTCGACGAACAGGCCCAGCGGCTGGGCGAGAACCGCATGGCGACCTGCCTCTACGCGGTGTACGACCCGGTCGCGCACCGCATCACCATCGCCAACGCCGGCCACCCGCCGCCCATACTGCTCCACCTGGGCGGGCGGGCCGAGGTGCTGCGCGTCCCGCCGGGCGCGCCGATCGGCGTGGGCGGCGTCGACTTCGAGGCCGTCGAACTGGACGCCCCGGCGGGCGCGACGCTGCTGCTGTACACCGACGGGCTCGTCGAGTCGCGGCTGCGGGACGTGTGGACCGGGATAGAGCAGCTGCGCGAGCGGCTGGCGGCGACGGCCCAGCTGACGGGCCCGGACCACTCGCCGCCGCTGGAGGCGCTCTGCGACGACGTGCTCGACATGCTCGGGCCGGGCGACCGGGACGACGACATCGCGCTGCTCGCCGCCCGGTTCGACGGGATCACGCCGAGCGACGTCGCGTACTGGTTCCTGGAGCCGGAGGACGCCGCTCCGGGCCGGGCCCGCCGGCTGGCCCGCAAGGCGCTGGCCCGCTGGGACCTGGAGGAGCTGACGGACTCGGTGGAGCTGCTGGTCAGCGAGGTGGTGACCAACGCCGTGCGGTACGCGTCCCGGCCGGTCACCCTGCGGTTGCTGCGCACGGAGGTGCTGCGCTGTGAGGTCGGCGACGACTCGCCGCAGCTGCCCCGGCAGCGCCGGGCGCGCGACACCGACGAGGGCGGGCGGGGCCTGTTCCTGGTCAACCGGCTGGCCCGCCGCTGGGGCGCGACGCGTCTGTCGACCGGCAAGGTGGTGTGGTTCGAGCTGCCGACACCGGGGTGAGCGGTGCGGCGGCGCGCGGCGGGCGGGCCCCGGCGGGAGCGCGGGCCGGGCGCGGCCCCCGCGGGCGCGGGAACGCCCGGACCCGTACGACGAAAGGCGGTCGGGCCCCGTGGTGGGGGCCCGGCCGCCTTCGTCGTACGGCCTGCGCAGTCGCAGCCGTCTCGCGTACCGCAGGTGCCTCGGGCGCCGCAGGTGCCTCGGGCGCCGCAGGTGCCTCGGGCGGTCGCAGGTGCCTCGGGCGGTCGCGGCGGTGCTACGGCCGGATGCGGACGCCGTCGTCCGGGCCGCTCCCGGTCTCCGGTTCGAAGCCCGACCCGCCGTTGGTGCCCGGCTCCGGGCTCCGCGACGGCGAGCTCGACGGCGACCCGGTGGACGGGCTCGACGAGGGGACCGGCGGCGGGCTGCTCGACGTGACCGGGGTGCGGGTCGACGGCGACGAGGACGGCGTGGAGCTGGGCTCGTCGTCCGGCGAGTCACTGGGCGAGGGGGACGGCGAGGGCGAGGTGCTCGGGGACGGCGATCCGGTCCCGGGCTCCGGCTGCCCGTCGCCGTACTCGACGACGTCGAGGTCGAAGCGGGCGTCGGAGCCGCCACCGAGGGCGTCCAGGGTGTAGTCGGCCCAGATCCGGGCGGGGAAGCCACCGCCGTTGGCGCGGCCGGAGTTGGCCGTGCCGGTCAGCGTGACCTGCGTGCCCTTCTCGGCGTCCTCGCCGAACAGCGCGACCACGGTGGTCAGTTCGGGCGTGTACCCGGCGAACCACGCGGACTTGTTGTTCTCGGACGTGCCGGTCTTGCCGGCGGCCTGGTAGGCGGAGGTGCTCGCGGCGCGGCCGGAGCCCTCGCGGACGACGCCGGTCAGCACGGAGGTGACGGTGTCGGCGGTCTCCCGGCTGACGACCTGCGCGCCGATCGGGTCGGCCGGCTGCACCGTGCGGTCCTGGTGCTCGGCCGCCTTGACGATCGACGGCGTGACCTTCTTGCCGTGGTTGTCGAGCGTCGCGTACGCGCCGGCCATGTCCCAGGTGGAGGCACCCATCGTGCCGAGGGACATCGCCGGGGACTCGACGAACGCGTCGCCGTCCTTCAGGCCCAGGTCGAGGGCGGTCTTCTTCACCTTGCCGGGACCGACGTCGACGATCATCTGGGCGAAGACCGAGTTGATCGACTTGTTCATGGCCCGCTGGACGGTGACCTGGCCGTAGCTGCGGTCGTCCTCGTTCTCCGGGGCGAACGGGGTGTCGCCGCCCTTCACGGGGCGCTTGCTCGTGCCGTCGTAGCGCGTGTTGACGCCGATCCGGCGGCCGTCCTGCGTCCGGGAGGAGTTCTCCAGGGCGGAGGCGAAGACCAGCGGCTTGAAGGTGGAGGCGGGCTGGTAGTCGCGCCGGGTGGCGTTGGACAACCAGTGCTGGGTGGCGCCGACGCCGCCGTACAGGGCGACGACGTGGCCGGTCTTCGGGTCGACGGAGGTGGCGCCGGCCTGGACCGTCGCGTCGACCTCGTTGCCCTCGCGGTCGAGCTGGTCCTCCAGCTCCTCGCCGACCGCCTCGACGAGCTCCTTCTGGCGCTTCTTGTCGACGGTGAGGGTGATCGTCCAACCGCCGGCCCGGATGTCCTCCTCCTTGACGCCCTGCCGCGCCAGCTCCTGGTTGGCGGCCTCGACCAGGTAACCGGTCTGGCCCTCCATGCCGGGGGCGGCCTTCGGGGCCTGCGGCTCGGGGAACACCATCGTCTTGCGGGCGGCCGGGTCCAGCCAGTTCTCCTCGACCATGTTGTCGAGGACGTAGTTCCAGCGCTCCAGCACGAGCTTGCG
The DNA here is from genome assembly GCF_043077165.1 of Streptomyces kanasensis. NCBI lineage: Bacteria > Bacillati > Actinomycetota > Actinomycetes > Kitasatosporales > Streptomycetaceae > Streptomyces > Streptomyces kanasensis. The sequence continues at coordinate 75,231 of NZ_JBIBSF010000004.1, read as the reverse complement.
GCTGGAGGGAGAGGCGGACGTCCAGTCGTACTGGCTGGGGGCCTGGAGCAGCGCCGCCAGATAGGCGCCCTGCGGGACCGTCAGCTTGTCGGAGTCGACTCCGTAGTACGCCTGCGCGGCGGCCTGGATGCCGTAGGCGCTGCGCCCGTAGTAGCTGGTGTTGAGGTAGCCCTCGAGGATCTCGTCCTTGCTCTTGCGCTGGTCGACCTTGAGGGAGATGACCAGCTCCCTGAGCTTGCGCGTCACGGTCTGGCTCTGGTCGAGGTAGTAGTTCTTGACGTACTGCTGGGTGATGGTCGAGCCGCCCTGCTTGCCCTTGCCGGTCACCGTGTTGACCATGCCGCGGGCCGTGCCCTTGAGGTCGACGCCGGAGTCCTCGTAGAAGGTCTTGTTCTCCGCGGCGACGAACGCCTTCTCGACCGGGTCGGGGATCTTGTCCAGGCCGACGTTGGAGCGGTTGACCTTGCCGCTGCGGGCGAGGATCGTGCCGTCCGAGTACTTGTAGATGTTGCTCTGGAGCTCCGCCTCGGCGTTGGCGGTGGGGACGGGGACGAGCAGGTAGACGGCGTAGAAGCCGCCCATCGCGAGCAGGCAGAACACGAAGAGCGTGCCCAGGAGCTTCCGCCAGGTGAAGAAGCGGCGTATGCCTCCGCCACCCCTCCCGGCCCGGCGCGCCCCGCGCTGCCGGGTCCGACGCGATTCCGCTGGGCCCATGGCTCCGTCGCTCCCGTTTGTTCGTCGATGTTCGTCCGTCGCGCTTTTCGGTCACCTACGTCCGGATCAGCTCAGCAAGCTAACCCGCACCAGCCGACATAGACCAACGGATCCTGTCTTTTCCGGACGTGACAAAGAGCACCCGTCCCCAAGGAACCGACTCACAGGGGGTGGACAAGGTTGCGACGCACGCTAAAGTGATATCACTTTGCTTCACCGGAGAGAGCACAGAAACGGGGGAACCATGACCACACCCACGTCCGGGGCCGGCGGGACCGCGTCCGGGGCCACGCCCGGGGCCACACGGGAGGCCGTGAGCGGCGCGGCGGGCGGGACACCGGCCGCCACGGCCGGTGCGGTGACGGGCGGGCAGGACGGGACGCCGGCCGCGCGGCCGGAGATACGGGAGTTCGCGGCGTACAGCGTCGGCGGCGGGCTCGCACTCCTCGCCGGCCTGGTGGGCCTGGCCGCGGGAGTCTGCCTGGTCGTCGCGGGCGCCTCCGTCGGCGAGGACACCTCGCTGGGCGCGCGGGTCGGGCTCGTCACGGTCGGCGTGCTCGTGGGCCTCGCGGCGCTCTTCGCGATGTGCGGGCTCAACATGGTCGCGCCCGGCGAGGCCCGGGTCGTCCAGCTCTTCGGCCGCTACCGGGGGACGGTCCGCAAGGACGGGCTGCGCTGGGTGAACCCCCTGACGTCCCGGGTGGCCATCTCGACCCGCGTGCGGAACCACGAGACCGCCGTCCTGAAGGTCAACGACGCCTACGGCAACCCCATCGAGCTCGCCGCGGTCGTCGTCTGGCGGGTCGAGGACACGGCGCAGGCCATGTTCGAGGTCGACGACTTCGAGCAGTTCGTCTCCACGCAGACGGAGGCGGCGGTCCGGCACATCGCGATCGAGTACCCCTACGACTCCCACGACGAGGACGGCCTGTCGCTGCGGGGCAACGCCGAGGAGATCACCGAGAAGCTGGCGGTCGAGCTGCACGCACGCGTGGCGGCCGCGGGCGTGCGCATCATCGAGTCGCGGTTCACGCACCTCGCGTACGCTCCGGAGATCGCCTCCGCGATGCTCCAGCGCCAGCAGGCCGGGGCGATGGTGGCGGCGCGGCAGAAGATCGTCGAGGGCGCGGTCGGCATGGTCGAGCTGGCGCTCGACCGGATCGCGGAGCGCGACATAGTGGAGCTGGACCCCGAGAGGAAGGCGGCCATGGTCTCCAACCTGATGGTGGTGCTGTGCGGTGACCGCTCGGCCCAGCCGATCGTCAACACGGGCACGCTCTACCAGTGACCGCCCGCCGTGAGCGCAAGCAGGTGCTGCTCCGCCTCGACCCGGCGGTGTACGAGGCGTTGGCGCGCTGGGCCTCGGACGAGCTGCGCAGCGCCAACTCCCAGATCGAGTTCCTGCTGCGCCGGGCGCTGTCCGAGGCCGGGAGGATGCCCTCGTCGCCGACCCCGCTCCCCCGGCGCGGCCGCCCACCGAAGGAGCCGCCGGCGGGACAGCCGCCGGCACCTCCCGCACCCCCGGCGCCCCCGGCGCCCTCGACGCGGCCGGCGCACCCGACGCGGCCCCGGCGGACACCGCCGGAGTGACCGCCGCCCCGCCCGGGGGAACCGGGCGGGACGGCGGGGGCGTCACCGTCCGGTATGGACACGGGTGCTTCGACGAGCGGTACCGGCGGCGGTCCGGCGGGCGGCGCGGCCGTGCCGGGTACCGGCATCGATCCGGCGGACGGCTCGGGCGCACCGGGTGCCGCCGGTGGCGCGGGGACCGGAGACCACGCCGCCGGACCGGCGCGTGGCGCGGGCACGCCGGCCACCGACGGCCATCCGGCATCCGGCGCGGGTGCGCCGGATGCCGCCGGCCGCCCGGCGGACGACCCGATGGGCCGAGGCGCCGACAGCGGTCCGGCGGACGGCTCGGGTGCGCCGCGTGCCGCCGGTGGGCCGGGGCGCGGGACGCGGTGGGGGCGGGACGCGCGGGGGCGAACGGCCTGGTCGCGGGGGCGGGTGGTGGCCGGACTCGCCGCGCTCGTCGCCTGGCTGATCGTGTTCCACGGAACCGTGCCGGACCTGCCCGGTCGGCCGGCGAGCCTGCTGGAGGCGTTCCTCCCGTGGCTCGGCCTGGCGGTGCCGGTCCTCGTGGTGGCCGCCCTCGGACGCCGCTCGACGGTCGCGCTGCTCGCCGCCCTGCTGCCGGCCGCGGCGTGGGCGGGCCACTTCGGCGACGGGATGCTGCCGACCCCGGAGGGGCCGTACGACCTCACGGTGGTGCAGCACAACGTCAGCGACGAGAACACCGACCCCGCCGGCACCGCCCGGGGCCTCGCGAGCGTCGGGGCGGAGCTGATCGCACTGGAGGAGGTCACCCCGGCGGCGCTCCCCGCGTACCGCGCGGCCCTCGCGGAGCGCTACCCGCACCACGCGGTGCGCGGCACGGTCGGGCTGTGGTCGGTGTACCCGCTCAGCGACGTACGGGCACCGGACATCCGGCCCGCCGGCATCGGCGCCGGGTGGCGGCGCGCGCTGCGGGCGACGGCGACGACCCCGCACGGCGACCTCGCGGTGTACGTGGCGCACCTGCCGTCCGTACGGCTCACCGCGCGGCGTGGCTTCGACTGCGTCCGGCGTGACGCGAGCGCCGAACTGCTGGGGGCGGCCCTGGCGGCCGAGCGGCTGGACCGGGTGGTCCTGCTGGGCGACCTCAACGGCACCGTCGACGAGCGCGGGCTCGCGCCGCTCACCGCGCGGCTCGACACCGCGCGCTCCCGCCCGGCCTTCAGCTGGCCCGCGTCGGCCCCCCTGGCCCGCATCGACCAGGTCCTCGCCCGCCGCGCCGAGGTGACGCGCGTGTGGACCCTCGCGCGGACCGGCTCCGACCACCTGCCGGTGGCGGCGCGCCTCAGGTACTGACGGCTCGGGGCCACCGGCAGCGGGCAGCCGGGCGCAGGGAACCGGCCACGTATACATCCCGTGTATACGCCGGGTGTAGAGTGACGCCCATGTCCATCGGTCACACCCTCCTCGGCCTCTTGGAGGCCGGGCCGCGCCACGGCTACGACCTCAAGCGCGCCTTCGACGAGAAGTTCGGCCACGACCGGCCGCTCCACTACGGCCAGGTCTACTCGACCATGGCCCGGCTGCTGAAGAACGGGCTCGTCGAGGTCGACGCCGTCGAGCCGGGCGAGGGGCCCGAGCGCAAGCGGTACGCGATCACCGGGGCCGGCGTCACCGACGTCGAGCAGTGGCTCACCAGCCCCGAGAAGCCGGAGCCGTACCTCCAGTCGACGCTGTACACGAAGGTGGTGCTGGCCCTGCTCACCGGGCGCAGCGCCACCGACCTGCTCGACACGCAGCGCGCCGAGCACCTGCGGCTGATGCGGGAGCTGACCCGCCGCAAGAAGGGCGGCGACCTGGCCGACCAGCTGATCTGCGACCACGCGCTGTTCCACCTGGAGGCCGACCTGCGCTGGCTGGAACTGACCGCCGCGCGCCTGGACCAGCTCGCCGAGACGGTCCGGGGGACGGCCCGATGACGGCGGACGGGACCCCGCACGGGACCACGCGCGCAACGACCGCGGCGACGGGGACGACGGGGACGCCGTCGGGGGCGGGGACGGCCACGACGCCGGAGGCGCCCGACACGTCGGGCGGTGCGACGGGCGCGTCGGCGCCGCTGCTGCGCGCCGAGGGCCTCGACAAGGCGTACGGGCCGACCACGGCCCTGGCCGGGGCGTCGTTCGCCGTCCGGGCCGGTGAGGTCGTCGCCGTCATGGGCCCCTCCGGCTCGGGCAAGTCGACGCTGCTGCACTGCCTGGCCGGGATCGTCCGCCCGGACGCCGGCACCGTCACCTACGACGGGCGCGACCTCGCCACCCTGTCGGACGCCCGGCTGAGCGCGCTGCGCCGGGGCGACTTCGGGTTCGTGTTCCAGTTCGGCCGGTTGGTGCCGGAACTGACCTGCGCGGAGAACGTCGCCCTGCCGCTGCGCCTGGCCGGCGAGCGCCGCAGGCCCGCCGAGCGTCGGGCGGTGGAGTGGCTGGAGCGCTTGGAGACCGCCGGCGTCGCCGGCAAGCGGCCCGGGGAGGTCTCCGGCGGCCAGGGCCAGCGCGTCGCGGTCGCCCGCGCCCTGGTCACCGCGCCCCGCGTGGTCTTCGCCGACGAACCGACCGGCGCCCTGGACTCGCTCAACGGCGAACGGGTGCTGGAGCTGCTCACCGACGCGGCCCGGGACACCGGCGCCGCCGTCGTCCTCGTCACGCACGAGGCGCGGGTCGCCGCGTACGCGGACCGCGAGGTCGTCGTGCGCGACGGCCGGGTGCGGGACCTGGCGGGTGCGGCGTGAGCGGTCCCCGCGGCGCCCTGCGGGACCTCGGGCTCGGCGCGCGGTTCGCCGTCACGGGCGGCCGCCGCTCCTGGGCGCGTACGGTCCTCACGGCCGTCGGGGTGGGGCTGGGCGTGGCCCTGCTGCTCGTCGCCGCGTCGATCCCGCACATGCTGCAGGCCCGCGAGGGCCGCACCGACGCACGGCAGGCGTCCCTGGACGAGGCGCCCGTCTCGGCCCGTTCGTTCCGGTACGTCGAGGTCTCCACGCTGTACCGCGACGTCGCCGTCCACGGCGTGGCCCTGCGCCCCGACGGCCCGGACACCCCCGTGCCGCCCGGGGTCGCGGCGCTCCCCGCGCCGGGCGGGATGGTCGTGTCGCCCGCCCTCGCCGAGCTGCTCGCCTCGCCGGAAGGGGCGCTGCTGAAGGGCCGCTTCCCCTACCGGCAGGTGGGCACCATCGGTGACGCGGGCCTCGCCGGCCCCGGCGAGCTGTTCCTGTACGCGCACGACCCCGGGATCGCCGACGCGACCCGGGCGTCGCGCGCGGACCGGTTCGGGCACGGCACCGGGGAGCGGCCCCTGGAGGGCCCGCTGCTGCTGATCGTGGTCCTGGCCTGCGTCGTGCTGCTGCTGCCGGTCCTGGTGTTCGTGGGGGTGGCGGTCCGCTTCGGCGGGGAGCAGCGCGACCGGCGGCTGGCCGCGCTGCGCCTGGTCGGCGCCGACGCGGGCATGACGCGGCGCGCCGCCGCGGGCGAGGCGCTGGTGGGAGCGGTGTTCGGGCTGGCGCTGGGCGGGGTGTTCTTCCTGCTGGGCCGGCAGCTCGCGGGCCGGGTCACGGTGTGGGACGTCAACGCCTTCCCCGGCGACCTCGTCCCGGAGCCGGTGCTCGCGGCCGCCGTGGTGACGGCGGTGCCGCTCTGCGCGCTCGCCGTGACCCTGTTCGCGCTGCGCGGCGTCGTCGTCGAGCCGCTGGGCGTCGTCCGGGGCGGTGTGCCGCGGCCCCGGCGGTCGTGGTGGCGCCTGCTCATCGCCGTGTCCGGTCTCGCGCTGCTGCTCCCCGCGGGGCGGCTGTACGCCGAGGTCGCGTCGCTCGACACGTACCGGGTCGCCCTCGGCGCCCTGCTGGCGCTGACGGGGTTCACCGCGCTGCTGCCGTGGCTGGTGGAGGCGGCCGTGCGGCCGCTGCGCGGCGGCCCGCCCTCGTGGCAGCTGGCGGTGCGCCGGTTGCAGCTGGGCAGCGGTACCGCGGCCCGCGCGGTCGGTGGGATCGTCGTCGCGGGAGCCGGGGCCATCGCCCTGCTGATGATGTTCGGCGCGGTGCAGAGCGACTTCATGCGGCCGACGAACATGGACGACGCGCGCGCCCAGCTGCAGGTGTGGTCGGCCGCGGCGGACGCCCGGACGGCGCGCGCGCTGATCGACGAGGTGGACGCGGCGCCGGGCGTGGAGGGCGTCGTCGGCGTCGTCCAGGCGGACGCCCGGCGACCCGGTCCACTGCGCCCCGGCGAGGGCTTCGTCCCGCGGACCGCGCTGACCGTCGCGGAGTGCCCGTCCCTGCGCGAGCTGGGCGACCTGCCCTCCTGCCGGGACGGGGACGTCTTCATCGCCCGTACGCACGGCCGGGAGGGCCCGGACGACGCGTACCTGGCCGAGACGGCGCGGCCGGGCGCGCTGGTGGACCTGCGCGACGAGGGCGAACGGCCGGTGCTGTGGCGCGTCCCGGCGACGGCCCGGCTGGTGGACGCGCGCCGCGACCCGATGGGCGTGATGCCGTTCGGGATCTACGCGACGCCCGGCGCGCTGGACGCGGCGCTGCTGGAGGACGCCGAGACGGTGGCGATGGTCCGGCTGGATCCGGCCGTGCCGGACGCCGGTGAGCACGCGCGGAACGCGGCGGCGCGGGTCGATCCGCTGGCGCGGGTGAGGGCCATCCAGGACTTCGAGCGGGACCGGCAGTACACCAGCGTCCGCACGGGGGTGCTGGCCGCGGCCACGGCGACGATGGGGCTGATCGCGCTGTCCCTGCTGGTGTCGATGGTCGAGCAGCTGCGGGAGCGCCGCGGGCTGCTCGCCGCGCTGGTCGCCTTCGGCACGCGCCGTACGACGCTCGGCTGGTCCGTGCTGTGGCAGACGGCGCTGCCGGTGGCACTCGGGCTGGCGATCTCCGTGGTGGGCGGGCTGGCGCTGGGGGCGGCGCTGCTGCGCATGATCGACAAGACGGTGGTCGACTGGTGGGTGTTCCTGCCGGTGGTGGGGGTGGGCGCGGGGCTGGTGCTCGTGGTGACGCTGCTGAGCCTCCCACCGCTGTGGCGCCTGATGCGCCCGGACGGCCTCCGCACGGAGTGACCGGCCGGTGGGCGGGCGGCGGTCGCGGCCGTACGCCGACGCGCGGCGGGCGGGCGGCCGGCGGGCGGCCGGCAACGTCCGCACGCCGCCCGACCGGCCGCCCGGCTGTCGACCGCCGGCCGGGGCCCGTGCACCGTCGCCCACCGGCCGCCGACCACCCGGCCGGGGCGCCCCGCCGCTCGCGGTGGGCGCGCCCCGGCCGTTTCCGCCGCTCAGGGGCTGTCGACCCGGGCGACCCGCACGGGCAGCGAGGCCAGGGCCTCGCGCAGCGCCCCGGCCAGTTCCTCGAACTCCGCCTGCCGGGCCGCCCCGGTCCGCATGGCGAGGGCGATCCGGCGCGACGGGGCCGGATCGGCGAAGTACCCGGTGACCAGACTGGGGTTGCGGCCGGTCTCCACCTTCACGGCGGTGCGCGGCAGCAGGGTCACACCGAGCCCGCCGGCCACGAGCTGGACGAGCGTCGACAGGCCCGCGGCCGTCGTGGTCACGGCGGCGCCGTCGGTGCGGCCGGCCTCCCGGCAGATGTCGAGGGCCTGGTCGCGCAGGCAGTGGCCCTCGTCGAGGAGCAGCAGGTGCAGTTCGCGCAGTGCGTCGCGCGGGATGTCGGTGCGGCCGCCGAGCCGGTGGTCGTCCGGCGTGACCAGCACGAAGTCCTCGTCGAAGAGCGGCAGCTCGGTGACGCCCGGCACGCCGAGCGGCACCGCCAGCAGCAGGACGTCCAGCCGCCCGGCGGCGAGGCCCTCCACCAGCGAGTACGTCTGCTCCTCGTGCACCTGGAGGTCGAGCTCCGGGTACCGCTCGTGGACGAGCCGCAGGACGGTCGGCAGCAGGTACGGGGCGACGGTCGGGATCACGCCGAGCCGCAGCACGCCCGTGAAGGGCGCCTGGACGGCCTCGGCCTCCTCCAGCAGCTCGCCGACCGCGTCGAGCACGGCCTTCGCCCGCACCGCGAGGCGCTCCCCCGCCGGGGAGAGCAGGACCCTACGGGTCGTACGCTCCAGGAGCTGGACACCGAGTGCCTCTTCGAGTGCCGACACCGCGCCCGAGAGGGCGGGCTGGCTCATGCCGATGGCGGCCGCCGCGTCCCGGAAGTGGAGGTGCTCGGCCACTGCCACGAACGCGCGGAGCTGCGCCAGGCTGGGCTGTTTACCCTTTTGTAGGGATGTCATGGAGGAGACCACTGATAACCGCCTTCGATCAACGCGACCCAGTCTAGCTATTTCCCTGATCAATGCACGCCGTGCCATGCTGGCGATCGTCCAACCCCCACGGATGACCCCACAAGGGAAATCCCCGCCACTAGGAGAGCGTGTGCTCACTGTCGGTGACCAGTTCCCCACGTACGACCTCACCGCTTGTGTGTCGCTGGAGAGCGGCAAGGAGTTCGAGCAGATCGACCACAAGTCCTACGAGGGCAAGTGGCGCGTGGTGTTCTTCTGGCCGAAGGACTTCACCTTCGTCTGCCCGACCGAGATCGCCGCGTTCGGCAAGCTGAACGACGAGTTCGCGGACCGCGACGCGCAGGTCCTCGGTGTCTCCGGCGACTCGGAGTTCGTGCACCACGCCTGGCGCAAGGACCACGACGACCTGCGTGACCTGCCCTTCCCGATGCTCGCCGACTCCAAGCACGAGCTGATGCGCGCGTGCGGCGTCGAGGGCGAGGACGGCTTCGCGCAGCGCGCCGTCTTCATCGTCGACCCGAACAACGAGATCCAGTTCGCCATGGTGACCGCCGGCTCCGTCGGCCGGAACCCCAAGGAGGTCCTGCGGGTCCTGGACGCCCTGCAGACCGACGAGCTGTGCCCCTGCAACTGGAGCAAGGGCGACGAGACCCTCGACCCGGTCGCGCTGCTGGCCGGCGAGTGACCAACCGGAACGGGTGAACCACCATGTCCCTTGACGCCCTGAAGTCCGCCGTACCGGACTACGCGAAGGACCTGAAGCTGAACCTCGGCTCGGTCATCGGCAACAGCGACCTCCCGCAGCAGCAGCTGTGGGGCACCGTCCTCGCCTGCGCGATCGCCTCGCGCTCGCCGAAGGTGCTGGCGGAGCTGGAGCCGGAGGCCCGGGAGAACCTCAAGCCCGAGGCGTACACGGCGGCCAAGTCCGCCGCCGCCATCATGGCGATGAACAACGTCTTCTACCGCACGCGCCACCTGCTCTCCGACCCGGAGTACGGCACGATGCGCGCCGGTCTGCGGATGAACGTCATCGGCAACCCGGGCGTGGAGAAGGTCGACTTCGAGCTGTGGTCGCTCGCCGTCTCCGCGATCAACGGCTGCGGCCAGTGCCTCGACTCGCACGAGCAGGTGCTGCGCAAGGCCGGCGTGGCGCGCGAGACGATCCAGGAGGCGTTCAAGATCGCCGCGGTGATCCAGGCGGTCGGCGCGACGCTGGACGCGGAAGCGGTGCTCGCCGAGTAATCGGCCGCACGACGCGACATGGAGGAGGGCCCCACCGGCAGCTGATGCCGGTGGGGCCCTCCTCCGTCGTGTGCTCAGTCGGCGCCGGGGGTCGGCGCGGGCGAGGGCCGGAGCCCCTCCGGGGGCGCGCCGCGCAGCACCTCCATCAGCTGCCGCATGTCCTCCACCATGGGGCCCTTCACGTCGGTGGGCGGGGGGACCTCCTGCTCATCGGGCGACTCGAAGTCCTCCCCGTCCAGGTCGTACTCGTGGGCCACGCTGACGGAGAGGCCGAGGACGGCGTGCCCGTCCAGCACGACGAGGTCGGCGTACGACGCGCCGTCGCCGAAGTACGCCTGCTCCCCGAGCCCCGCCACCGGCTGCGGCTCGGGCCCCTCGTCGAGCAGCGACTGCCGCTCCTTCGCGTCGAACTCGGCGCCCGGGTCGACCTGCCGGTGCAGCTCGTAGCGGATCGTCACCTCGTACGCCGTGGGCTGCTCGCCGAGTTGGACGGAGCAGTACGCCCGGTCGAGCGCCGGGTGCCGGGTGGAGTCGTCGCTGGTGGTCGCGCCGCGCTTGCCGTAGGCGGCGACGAGGGAGGAGAGCGGCGCTTCGGCGCACAGCCCGTCGGTGGCCCTGTAGCCGCCGAGGTCCGGGCCGCGGTCGAGCGCCTGGTGGACGGCGAGCCCGCCGCCCCACAGGCCGGAGGCGACGAGGGCCCCGCCGAGCGCCCAGGGCCAGGGCCGGCCGCGCGGGCCGCGGACGCCGGCGGCCGGGGCGTCGCCCGCCGGGACCCGCGGCCCGTCACCGGGACCGCCGGACGGCGGGCCGCCGACGTCCCCGCCGCCACCCGCGTACGGCCCGGCGGCACCCGCCGGGGGAGCCAACACGCCGGTGTACGGCCCGGCGGCGCCGCTGCCGGGCGCCCGGGCTCCGGGGTAGGGGCCGCGGACCGGTTCCCCGTCGTCGTCGAGCAGTTCGAGGTCGGATATCACGAGCGGTCCGAGGGGTCCGAGGGGTCGACGGGGCCGGAGGGGTCGGTCCGGTCGGCGGGGCCGGCGGCGGGACCGGGGGGCGTCGGGGGTTCCGGCCGCGACTCCGTCCCCGAGCCGGGTGCGGAGGCGGGCGCGACGGTGCTCGCGGTCGCGCCGTGCGCCGCGGACAGCCGGCGCAGGGCCTGTTCCTCGCTGTACGCGCGGAGGTAGACGACGACGGTGTTGGTGACGGCGACCAGGGGCACGGCGACGACCGCACCGCCGATGCCGGCGACGAGACCGCCCGTGGCGACCGTCAGGACGACGGCCAGGGGGTGCACCCGCACGGCCCGGCCGAGGATGAACGGCTGGAGGACGTGCCCTTCGATCTGCTGCACGGCCAGCACCACCAGGAGCACCATCAGCGCGGTGAAGACGCCGTTGGTGACGAGGGCGACGACCACGGCGAGGGCGCCGGAGATGACCGCGCCGACCAGCGGGATGAAGGCGAAGAGGAAGATGAACACCCCCAGCGGCACCGCGAGCGGCACGTCGAGGAAGTAGATGCCGAGGCCGATGAAGATCGCGTCGATGAGCGCGACGATCACCGTGCCGCGGACGTACGCGGTGAGGGTGCGCCAGGCGCGCGGTCCGGCGCCGGCGACGCCCGCCCTCGCCTGGGCGGGCATCAGCCGCAGGGTCCACTCCCACACCTTCCGCCCGTCGTAGAGGAGGAAGAGGGTCGAGAACATCGCCAGCAGCATCCCGGTGAGCACCTCGACCATGACGGTGACGCCGGTGAGGCCCGCGGAGGTGATCTCCTCGGTGTTGGTGCCGATGGTGTCGCTGAGGTTCTCGGCGATCTCGTTGATCTGGCTCTCGGTCACGTGGAACGGGCTGTCCAGCGCCCAGCGCTTCAGCTCCTCGATGCCGTCCCGCACCCGCGCGGAGACGTCACCGAGGTTGTCCATGACCTGCCACACGACGAACCAGCCGACCAGCCCCATGATGACGAAGCCGGTGACGGCCGTGACGGCGGTGGCGAGGCCGCGCGGCAGTCCGGCCCGCCGCAGCCGGGCGACGGTCGGCTGGAGCAGCGCGGTGATGAGGAGCGCGGCGACGAAGGCCAGCACGACCAGCTGCACCGCGCTGATGATCTTCATCAGCACCCACAGGGTGCCCGCGAGGACGAGCAGCCGCCAGCCGGCCTCGGCGGCGACGCGCACGCCCCACGGCACGGCGTCCGCGGGGTCCGGTCGGGCGGCGACGGCCGGCGCGTACGCGGGCGGCGCGGGGACGATCCCGGGGGTGGGGGCGTCCTCGCCGGGTCCGCCGGCGCCCGCCGCGGTTCCGGCGCCGGGGTTCGGCGCGCCGCGCCGTCTGCCCGACGGGCCGGTGGGGGGTACGCCGCCGGGGCCGTCGGCCTCCGCCTCGGCCCGTTCGCGACGCTCTTCCAGCTGCCGCCCCATACGGCTCAGTCCGGCACCCAGCCGGCCGAGCCACCCTGGCACTCTCGACATGTTCTTCCCTTTTCCCCCACCACTCCCCCGGAGTTCCGGTTCCCCGACGGTACACGCACGGAGCCCCTCACCGAAGGACGGTGAGGGGCTCCGTGATGTCGGGGTCCGGCGTCAGTACCAGTGGTTGGCCTGCCAGAACGACCAGGCGCCGCAGGGGCTGCCGTAGCGCTCGTTCATGTAGTTGAGGCCCCACTTGATCTGGGTGGCCGGGTTGGTCTGCCAGTCGGCGCCCGCGGAGGCCATCTTGGAACCGGGGAGCGCCTGGACCAGGCCGTACGCGCCCGAGGACGGGTTCTGCGCACGGTAGTTCCAGGTGGACTCGTGGTCCACGATGTTGCTGAAGCACTGGAACTGGCCGCTCGGCACCATCTGGCGGGCCATGGCCTGCACTTCGGCGACGGAGTACGAGGACTGGGCGGCGAAGCTGGAGGCGTCGCGGACGGCGTCGCGGTCGGCCCGCTCGCGGGCTTCCTCGCGCTCCTTCTCCGCCTTCTCCTTCTCGGCCTTCTCCTTCTCGGCGGCGGCCTTCTTCGCCTCGGCGTCCTTGGCCGCCTGGAGGCGCGCGGCCTCCCAGGCGGACTGCTGGGCGGCGGTGTCCGCGGCGGCGGCCTGCGCCTCCGCCTGCTGCGTCAGGGACGCGACCTGTACCTGGGCCTGCTCGCCGGCGGGAATGTCCGCCAGGAGCGTGGCGTCGGCGGCGGTCGCCTCGAACTTCTCCGGGGCCGCCTGCGGGTTGCCCGCGGCGACGCCGACGACGGCGCCGACAGTGGTGACCGCGGTGGCCGACGCCACCGCGAATCCCCGGACCGAGATCCGGCTCACACGGTTTCCTTCCAGCATCGCCCGCACGGGTGACCTCGCGGGCGCGATCGTGCCCCTGACGCTGGCCCCCCACTCACTGGGTCACGGGGGGCACGGGCCCGGTGGGCGACTCCCCTGCGGGAGCGCCGCGTGGTGCTCGGGCGGCATACGGCGGACGGCTGTTGAGTTGTGACCGCCACGGATCCGTGAGGATGTGGCTGTGCCGTATGCGGGGCCTGACGGAAGCAAGACTCTGCCGGAAGCGCTCGGCGGGTGGCAATTCCTCGCCGCGTGTGAAAGCTCACACCCCGCCCGTCACAGGAGTTTTGACGAAAGGGGCGCGCGACGCGGAGCCGCCCGGCTAAGCTCTCGCGCTCCGCCGGGCGGCCCCAACTCCGTTATGCGGTTGTCGACTGGGATACGGTCATAGATGTCCGTCTTCCAGCATTTCGGTCACCAACGCGGCGATCTGCGAGCGCTCCGACCGGGTGAGCGTGACGTGCGCGAAGAGCGGATGCCCCTTCAGCTTCTCGACGACGGCGACGACTCCGTCGTACCGCCCGACGCGCAGGTTGTCCCGCTGGGCGACGTCGTGCGTGAGCACGACGCGGGAGTTCGCCCCGATCCTGGAGAGCACGGTCAGCAGGACGTTGCGCTCCAGGGACTGCGCCTCGTCGACGATGACGAAGGCGTCGTGGAGGGAGCGGCCCCGAATGTGCGTCAGGGGCAGGACCTCCAGCATGTTGCGGGCGGTGATCTCCTCGATGACCTCGCGGGAGGTGACGGCGGAGAGCGTGTCGAACACCGCCTGCGCCCACGGGCTCATCTTCTCGGCCTCGCTGCCCGGCAGGTAGCCGAGCTCCTGCCCGCCCACGGCGTACAGGGGCCGGAAGACCATGACCTTCTGGTGCTGGCGGCGCTCCAGGACCGCTTCGAGACCGGCGCAGAGCGCCAGCGCGGACTTGCCGGTGCCGGCTCTGCCGCCGAGCGACACGATGCCCACGTCCGGGTCGAGCAGCAGGTCCAGCGCGATGCGCTGTTCGGCGCTGCGGCCCCGGATGCCGAACGCCTCCCGGTCGCCCCGCACCAGCCGCACGGCCCCGTCGGGCGTGGTCCGGCCGAGTGCCTTGCCGCGCGCCGACTGGAGGACCAGCCCGGTGTGCACGGGCAGCCCGGCCGTCTCGGGCAGCTCCAGCGTCTCCTGCGCGTAGAGCAGGTCGACCTGTTCGGCGGAGAGCGGCACGTCGCACATGCCCGTCCAGCCCGAGTCGGTGATGGCCAGCTCGGCCCGGTACTCCTCCGCGAGGAGGCCGACGGAGGACGCCTTGATCCGCAGCGGGAGGTCCTTGGAGACGACGGTGACGTCGTACCCCTCGGCCTGGAGGTTGCGCGCCACGGCGAGGATCCGCGAGTCGTTGTCCCCGAGCCGGTAACCGGCCGGGAGGACGCCCGGGTCCGAGTGGTTGAGCTCCACCCGCAGGGACCCGCCGAGGTCGCCGACCGGGATGGGGGCGTCGAGGCGGCCGTACCGGACGCGCATGTCGTCCAGCAGCCGCAGCGCCTGGCGGGCGAAGTAGCCCAGCTCGGGGTGGTGCCTCTTGGCCTCCAGCTCCGTCACCACCACGATCGGCAGCACGACCTCGTGCTCCTCGAAGCGGGACATGGCGTTGGGGTCGGCCAGCAGGACGCTGGTGTCGAGTACGTAGGTGCGCCGGTCGTTCATACGGCGCTTAGTGCTGGTCACCACGGAAGGACAGACCCCCTCTGTTAGAGGCACGTGAGGTCGGTTGCGACTGCGGTGGCGTCGCGGGGGGATGGGCCGGGCACGGGCCACGATGCGCGGGGCCGCGACACCGGCCCTCGGTCGTCCTGGTGCAAAGGGCCTCCCGGGCGAGCGGGCTTCGTACCGCTCACTCTCGCAAGGGATATGCCCTTCTCGCCGCCCCACCATGCCAGGAGAGCCCTTGGCATATGACACCCCGTCGCGGCGGCCTCGACCGGCCGTGGCCGACCGTCGGTTCGGACGCGTCGAGGGGGCGGTCGGAGGGCGGGGCGTGCCGGGGACGGACGGCGGGCGGCTCGCCGGGGCTGCGGGGCTGTGGCTCGCCGGGGGCCCCGGGCGCGAGGTCCGGGCGGAGTGGACGCGGCCCGGGGGCGGGCGCGGCCGGGAGCGGGCGCGGCCGGGAGCGGGCGCGGCCGGGAGCGGGCGTGGGCCGTTGCCCGAAGCCGCTGCGGGAGCCGCTACGAGGTCCGGGCGGCGGGGCCGTTGCCGGGAACCGGTGCGGGGGCCGGGCGGTAGGGCCGTTGCCGGGAACCGGTGCGGGGGCCGTTGCGGGGCTCGGGTGCGGGGGCCCGGCGGGGCGGGGAGGCGTACGGGGTGGGTCGGGAGAGGTGGCGTACGGGGTGGGTCGGGTGGCGCGGGATCAGGTGCCGTAGCGGCGGTGGCGGGCGGCGTAGTCGCGCAGCGCGCGGAGGAAGTCGACCTTGCGGAAGGCCGGCCAGTGGACCTCGCAGAAGTAGTACTCGGAGTGCGCGCTCTGCCAGAGCATGAAGCCGGAGAGGCGCTGCTCGCCGCTGGTGCGGATCACGAGGTCCGGGTCGGGCTGGCCGCGCGTGTACAGGTGCTCCGCGATCATGTCGATGTCGACGACCTCGGCGAGCTCCTCGAAGGAGGTGCCCCGCTCCGCGTGGTCCAGCAGCAGCGAGCGGACCGCGTCGGCGATCTCCTGCCGGCCGCCGTAGCCGACGGCGACGTTGACGAGTATCCCGTCGATGTGCCGCGTCGCCTCCTGGGCCTCCTTCAGGACAGCCTGGGTGCGCTGCGGCAGCAGGTCCATGGTGCCCACGTGGTGGACGCGCCAGCGGCCGTCCGCCGCGATGGACCTGACCGCGTCCTCGATGATGCCGAGGAGCGGCACGAGCTGCGCCTCGGGCCGGTTGAGGTTGTCGGTGGACAGCATCCAGAGCGTGACGACCTCGACGTCCGTCTCCGTGCACCAGCCGAGCAATTCCATGATCTTGCTGGCGCCGGCCTTGTGCCCCTGCTCGGGCGTGCCGCCGGACGCCTTCGCCCAACGGCGGTTGCCGTCGAGGATGACGCCGATGTGCTTGGGCACCTGGGCGTGGTCGAGGCGGCCCTCCACCCGGCGCGCGTAGAGCCCGTACACCAGGTCGCGCAAGTTCACCGATCCCACCTCTCGCCTACGGGGCCGCGGACGCCCCGAGGCCCGCCACATTACTGGGCCCGGCGGACGACGGCCCAACCCAGGTGTGTCACAACTCCGTGATAGGGAGAAAGCATGTCCGCATCCCCCGTGCACCGCGCCGCCGACGACCGGTACGACTCCATGGAGTACCGCCGCACCGGCCGCAGCGGTCTCAAGCTCCCCGCCGTCTCCCTGGGCCTCTGGCACAACTTCGGCGACGACCGCACCCTGGAGTCCCAGCGCGCCATCCTGCGCCGCGCGTTCGACCTGGGCGTCACGCACTTCGACCTGGCCAACAACTACGGCCCGCCGCCCGGCTCCGCCGAGCTGAACTTCGGCAAGATCTTCGCGCAGGACTTCAGCCCGTACCGGGACGAGCTGGTCGTCTCCACGAAGGCCGGCTACCTCATGCACCCCGGCCCGTACGGCGAGTGGGGCTCCCGCAAGTACCTGCTGTCCTCGCTCGACGCCTCGCTCCGGCGGATGGGCCTGGAGTACGTCGACATCTTCTACTCGCACCGCTTCGACCCGCACACGCCGCTCGAGGAGACGATGGGCGCGCTCGCCACCGCCGTGCGGCAGGGCAAGGCGCTGTACGCGGGCGTCTCGTCGTACTCCGCCGAGCAGACGGTCGAGGCGGCCCGGCTGCTGCGCGAGATGGGCGTCCCCGCGCTGATCCACCAGCCGTCCTACTCGATGATCAACCGGTGGACGGAGGAGGACGGCCTCCTCGACACGCTGGAGGCCGAGGGGATGGGCTGCATCGCGTTCGCGCCGCTGGCCCAGGGCCTGCTCACCGACAAGTACCTGAAGGGCGTCCCGGAGGGTTCGCGGGCCTCGCTCGGCAAGTCGCTGGACCCCGGCCTGCTCTCCGAGGAGGTCGTCCGGCGGTTGCACGGCCTCGACGGGATCGCCCGGCGGCGCGGCCAGTCCCTGGCGCAGCTGGCGCTGACGTGGGTGCTGCGCGACGAGCGGATGACGTCCGCGCTGATCGGCGCGTCCAGCGTGGGGCAGCTGGAGCAGAACGTCGCGGCGCTCGGGGGGCCGGCCCTCACCGAGGAGGAGCTGCGGGAGATCGACTCGTACGCCGTCGACACCGAGGGCGTCAACATCTGGGCCGCGCGGGGCTGACCGGCGCGGCGCGACCGGCCGCCGGGGGTCAGGGGACCGGGGGGAGCTCGGCGGCCGGGACCGGGGGGCGACGGGCTCGCTGGCCGGCGGCCGGGCGGGAGCGGGCTCCATGACCGGCGGCCGGGCGGGGGCAGAAAAAACGGGCCGGTCCGTGGGGGGGATACGGACCGGCCCGAGGGGGGGTTTCCACCATAACCCTTCATAAGTCGTGGCGCGCGCCACGACATGCCACCGCTACGCTCCGGAAACGTCCGATCGCGCTCCGGGCATGGTCCGGGGTGGTGCCAAGACCGGTGGGGAGGCCCGGCGTGTCCTCCCCAGGGGGGACCCCACGGCCGGGGCCCGGGGTTGACGCCCAGGGTGGGGCGGGGCGGGGCCTGCGGGCCGGCCTCAGCGGTGGGCGAGGGCGCCGAGGAGGACGCCGAGCAGCGCACCGCCGATCATGAACGGGCCGAAGGGGATCGCGGTCCGGCGGTGCGCGCGCCGCAGCACGACGAGGCCCAGCCCGTACAGGGCACCGAGGGCGAACCCGGCGAACGCGCCCGCCAGCAGCACGTCCCAGCCGTACCAGCCGAGCGCGCAGCCCAGCGGGAGGGCGAGCTTCACGTCCCCGAAGCCCATGCCGTTCGGGTTCACCAGGAACAGCGCGAGGTACGCCGCGCCGAGCACGAGCCCGCCGAGGACGGCCGTCCGCCACGATCCGGCGGTGCCGGGCAGCAGCGCGGCGGCGCCGAGGAGCAGGGGCACGGCCGCGGCGAGCGGCAGGGTGAGGGGGTCGGGGAGGCGGTGCACCCGCCGGTCGACCACCGCGAGGAGCAGGGCCACCGGCCCGGTGAGCAGCCACACGGCCAGCTCCGGCCGGTGACCGGTCGCGGCGGCGAGGACGGCACAGGCGGCGGCGCCCACGACGGGCGGGACGACCGCCGGGCGGGTACGCGGTCGGGACCGGTCGGTGAGGGGCGGGGCGGTGGAGGGCGGCGGTGGGGGCCCCGCGCCGGGCGGGGCGGTGGCCGGACGGGGGGCGGGGGCGCAGACGGGACAGTGGGCGGGGCCGAGCCAGCCGCGCGGGCCGGGGGCGTAGGGGTGCCCGGCGGGGCAGGCGGCGCGCCAGGGCTCGTCCGGTTCGACGGCGAGCCGGTACGCGGCGCGCTGCACGAGCACCCCCGCGACGGCCCCCCACAGGGCGGCGGCGGCGATCAGGGTGACGTCCACAGGGCCGACCTTATGGGGGATGCCGGGTGGATGTCGTGAGCAGGTCATGAGGCCGGGCCGGTTCGGAGGCCGGCGGGGGTGCTCCGCGCGCGTGCTCACGGCGGGGCGTGCTCGTGGCGGGGCGGGGGGCGGCCCGGGGGATGGGGAGGGGGCGTGTTCTTCGGTGGGGAGGGGGGTGGACCGGGACTTCCGGTGGTGGGGGGGTGCGGTGGCGGGGGGTGCGGTGGCGGGGGTGCGGTGGCGGGGGTGTACCGAGTGGCTTACGGCGCTGGGGGTGGGCGGGGGCGGTGGGGTCGTACCGTTCGGGCATGGCGAAGTGGCGGGACGGGACGGGCATCCTCAGGGTCGTGGAGGGCGGCGGCGCCAGGAGCGGAGGCGGGGACGGGGGCGGGGACGCGGGCGTCCCGGTGGAGGTGGCGGCGACGTACCGGGCGCGGGCGCGGGGGCTGCTGGGCCGGGACGGGGTCGACGGGGCGATGCTGCTGACGCCGTGCGGCAGCGTGCACACCTTCCGGATGCGGTTCGCCATCGACGTGGCGTACCTGCGGCGTGACCTCACGGTCCTCGCGGTCGTACCGGGGATGCGGCCCGGTCGGCTGGGGCTGCCCCGGCTGCGCGCCCGGCACGTGCTGGAGGCGGAGGCCGGGGCGATGGAGCGGTGGGGCGTGCGGCCGGGCGTGCGGCTCGCCGTGGACCCGTCCGGTCAGGGCGGGCCGGGGCCGAGCAGCGCGAACGCCCCGTAGGCCGCGGACGCCGCCGCGAGGACGGCGAGGACGGCCGCCGCGTACCGGTCGCGGAGCCGGGCGAGCGCGACGGCGGCGGGGAGCAGCAGCGGGAACGCCGGCATGATCAGGCGGGGCCGGGAGCCGAAGTAGGCGGCGCCGACGAGCGACACCGCGACGACGGCCAGGGTGTAGACGAGGACGGGCAGCGGCTGCCGCTGCCGCACGCACCACCACACGGCCCAACCCAGGACCGCGAACGCCGCCAGGAGGCCCACGCCCGCGAGCGGCTGGGGACCGGTCAGCTGCGCCCACGTGAACCGGGCGAGGGCCGCGCCGCCGTCGATGCTGTTGCCCCAGGCGGCCTGGACGTCGAAGTACGCGGTGGGGCTGCCGACCCGCACGGCGACGTACACGACGTACGCCAGCCAGCCCAGCGGTGCGAGCAGCACGCCCGCGACGATCCCGGGGGTGACGCGCCGCTCGCGGACCACGGTGGCCAGCGCGGTCACGCCGACCGCGGCGACGACCGCGACGGCGGACGGCCGGGTAAGACCGGCCAGCGCGGCGAGGGCCCCGGCCGCGACCCAGCGGCCGCGCAGCACGGCGTACAGGGCCCAAGCGGCGAACGCCGTGAACAGCGTCTCCGTGTACGCCATGGACTGGACGAACGCGGTCGGGTACACGCCCCACAGCACGGCCAGCACGATCCCGGCGCGCCGCCCCGCGAGGTGGGAGCCCACCGCGTGGATGCCCCAGGCGGCGGCGAGCGACGCCACCCAGGCGACGACGAGCCCGGCGCCCGCGGCGGTCAGCGGCAGCACCTCGGACAGGGCCCGCTCCAGGGCGGGGAGGAGCGGGAAGAACGCCAGGTCGGAGTGGACGCTGCCGTCGGGGAGGACGGTCTCGTACCCGTATCCGTGCTCGGCGACGCGGACGTACCAGACGGCGTCCCAACGGCCCGACAGGCGGTGCCAGGGGTCCTCTCCGGCCGCTGCTGCGGCGACGAGGAGGACGGCGACGCCGGCCAGGCGCGCCGCCGCGTAGCCCAGCAGGGCGGGGGCGGCGGAGGCGAGGCGGTGCGGTCTTGCCGGCCGTTCGGGGGGGTCCAGGAGCACTGGCCGATTATGCCGCCGGGGGTGCGGGGGCGGGCGGGGTCGGCGGTGTGAGGTACGTCCCGGCGAGGCGGGGAGGGGGCCGCGGTGGGGTGGGGGCGAGGCGGGGCGGGGTGGGGTCGATGGGCCCGGGGCGAGGCGGGGCGGGGAGGCGGGGCCGGGTGGAGTCGCGGGCGGGGACGCCGGCCGGGGTGGGGCGGAGGGGCCCGCGGGCGGGGACGCGGGTGCGGGCGGGAGTGGGTGGCGAGCGGGAGGGTGGGGCGGAGGGCTGTCGTCCGGTGGGGGCGGCTGGTTGGGTCGGGGACGGGGCGCGCCGACGACCGGTCGGCGCCAGGAAGGGGGGACCGATGCGTACGCGGGCGATGACCGTGGTGGTGGCGATGGTGGTGACGGGGGCGGGCCTGTCGGCCGCCGGGTGCACGGCGGGCGGGGACGCGGGTGCGGGCGGGGGCGGGGTGTCCGCGGGGACGCGACCCTCGCCGGTGACGGAGTCGCCGCGCGGGCGGTCGGAGCCGCCCCGGCCAGAGGCGTCCCGGTCCGGGAAGCCCCTGCAGCAGGTGCCCCGGCCGGAGGTGCGGGAGGGGTACCGGCAGCTCGCGGCGGGCGGTCCGCGGCGGGGCCACGGTCACCTGGGGACGGTCCGGTTGCCCGCGGGCGTGACCTGGGTGGACGTGAACTGCCTGACGGATCCGGGTACACCCCCGTCGCCCCGGGTCCGGGTCACCGTCGGCACCGGCACGTCCTGGTCCTTCGCCTGCGACGGGAAGGGCGACGGGGACGGCGACGCGGTACACCGGGAGACCACACAGATGGAGGTCTCCACCACCGGTGGGGGCGCCGTGGAGGTCGAGGCGCCGGCGACCGTCCAGTGGAGCGCGAGCGTCCAGGTGGCGGTGCCGGGCGCCTGACGGGCTGACGGGCTGCTGCAGGGCTGAAGGGGTCAGCCGCCGGTCGGGAAGGAGACCTCCACGCGGCGGTTCTTCCTGCGCCCCTCCTCGGTGCTGTTGTCGGCGATGGCGTACTGCTCGCCGTAGCCGCGGATCTCGTACGTGACGTTCGAGGAGGCCAGCATCGGGGAGAGCACGCCGTGGACGGCGTCCGCGCGCTGCTTCGACAGGACGTCGCCGTGGGCGGACGAGCCGAGGTTGTCGGTGAAGCCGAAGATGCGGATCTTGGAGGCGTTCCGCTTCTTGATCTCCTCGGCGATGGCGGCGATGCGGGAGTTCGCCTCGGGCGTCAGCTTGGCGCTGTCCTTGCCGAAGAGGACCTCCGCCTGCAGCGCGAACTTGAGGTTGGTGCTCGTCTCCTCGCGCCGCTCCTCACCCCCCTGGGACTCCACGATGGAGACGATGGGCAGCACCTTGGCGCCGGCGAGCGTGGCGCCGTCGCGCATCTTGAGGCCGGGCGCGGTCGGGTCCACCTCGGGCGGCGGCACCGTCGACTCCGTACCGGGCGGCACGCTCGGCGTCTCGTCGGCGCGCGCGGCCGCGGGGACGGTGAGCTGGACGGCGGTGGCGAGGACGAGCGCGGCGAGGAGCGTCGCGACGGGGCGACGGGCTGGGCTCGGCGTACCCATCACGAGAGCTCGATCGTGGCGGGGGACATCTTCGGCAGTTGGAACTCCACCTGGGCGACGGTCGCCGGGGGGGCGGGGAACTGGGCGAAGATGACGATCGACTCGCCCGCCTTCATGGTGGTCACGCCCGTCGTCGTCAGAGGGAAGCCCTCGGTGTCCCGCAGCACGTAGTACCGCTTCTTCTCCGACTTGTCGATGAGCGTCGCGCCGGCGAAGGACGGTCCTGTCTTCTTGACGTGCAACTCCTCCCCGTTCCATTCGAGGGGAGCGTCCAGGGTGCCGGAAGTGGTGTTCTTCAGCGTGCCCGTGACGGTGAGGAAGCCGCCTTGCTCCCTGGCGGCGCTGTGGATGACGAGCTCGAAGCCACCGGCACCGTTGATTGTGGCCAAGGTCTTGTCGGTGATCGAGTCCTCGGCCTCGCTCCCACTCTTCGGTCCGTCGGGGGCGGCGGGTGCGGACGAGACGCTGCCCGACTTCCCCTGCTGCCCCTCTCCCCCGTCGCCACCCCCGGCGTCTCCACCGCAGGCCGTGAGCAGGAGGGACAGCGTCACCGCCGCCACGCCTGTCACGGCAGCACGCGTGGTCGCTCTGCATCGCTTACCCATGAGTGCCATTCCTTCTGCGTTCCTTCACGGTCAGTTCCCGGCCAGCCGGATCTCGAAGAGGTCCGCCATGTCCGGAAGGTCGTCGGGGTCCAGTTCCAGCTCTGTGCCGTCACAGTCCAACGAGCCGAGAGCCGGAGCGTCCGTGTCTTCGGTGCCCTCCGCCGGGTCGGCGGACTCGTCCGGATCGGCCGGATCGGGTTCGGAGGACTCGGCTGGCTCTGCTGGCTCTGGTGGCTCTGGCGGCTCGGCGGGTTCGAAGGCGCACAGGGGCGTGACGACTGCGGTAGCCGTAGCGACCGCATGCTGTCCTTCCGTACCCGGCAGGATGGTGTCCCCCACCGGCTTCGCCGACCGCACCGTCACCGTGAAGCCCCAGCGGCCGTCGCCGAGTGGTGCGCAGCCCTCCACCGTGGCACCGTTGCGGGCCGCATAGGCGTGGCTCGCCCCGCAGCCGTCCTCCCCGACCAGTACGCCGTCGAAGAGGTCGCCGAGGGCGTCACCGTCGAGACCACCCAGCCGGTACCGGTCCCTCGACTCCTTGGCCGCGGCCAGCGCGGCGGCGTCCGCCGCCGACTGCGCGCCGTTGCGCGTCGCGCCGGCCTGCCCCACCGCGAAGAACGCCAGCGCAAGGAAGAGCAGGCTCGCCACCATGAAGACGTACAGCGGCGAGGCCTGTCCGGTGTCCCGACGGAAAGGGTCCTCGGCGGTCAGCTGCCGATGATCTTGCTGACCTGGGTGCGCAGTCCGGTCGCGATGGTGTTGCCGATACCCGACCCCACTACCGCGGCGATGATCACCCCGACCAGGATGATGATGCCCACGTACTCCACGGCGCCCTGGCCTCGGTCCGCGCGGTGTTTCAGGTGGTCCGTCGTGGTCTTCGCCCAGGTGCCCACGTACACCTTGGCCTGAGTCAGGGCCTTCAGTGCGATGTTCGACATGGCGGTCCCCTCCGGGATCGGGATCGTGCGGGTCTTCTGTGACGGGTGTGCGTGGTGCGGGGGGCGTCCCGGTGGTCACGCGGGTGGTGGCGTGGCCGTACTCAGGGTGAGCCCCCTTCATCATGGGCCCCAACGCCCCTGCGTGGGACCGAATCGGGAACCGGGATGTGATTCGGTGGTCGGTCACGTTCCGTCCTGCCCCCCTTCGTCCCGACTGTGCCGGATCGCCCGGCGGGGTCGGGGTGCCCACGTCCGCCTGCCGTTGACTCGGCAACGAATGTCCCACATCCGCTTGCGTAAGCGAAGGGTCTTCGGGACATTCCGCTCGGTGATTTTCCGGCCGGATGGCAGTGCGCGGACGGGCTGTTGGCGTCGCGCGCTCCCGGGCGGGGCGGGGAGTGTGTGCGGTCGCAGACGGCGACCACGTGCCGGTGTGCGCCATGTCAGCCGCCCAGGAGGTCGCCGAGGTCGACGCCTGAGCCGTAGTAGAAGCTCAGCGCGATGAGGATCATCGTGGCCGGCAGCATCACCAGCGTCACCACGAGCGTGGTCTTCGGCACGGCCTTGGCGGCGGCGCGGCGGGCGTTCTGCGCGTCGGTCCTGCGCATGTCGTTGGCGATCTGTATCAACGTGTCGACGATCGGCGCGCCCAGTTCCTCGCCCTGCTGCAGGGCGGTCACGAACATCGACACCTGTTCGGAGGCGTTGCGCCGGCGCAGCTGGTCGAACGCCTCGCGGCGGCTGACGCCCATGTCCATCTGCCGCAGGGTGATGCGCAGTTCGTCGGCCCAGGGGCCGGAGTACTTCTCGGCGACCCGCTCCAGTGCCTGGCGGAAGCCGAGGCCGGCGGAGACGACGACGGCGAGGACGTCGAGGAAGTCCGGCAGGGTGCGTTCGATGTCGTCCCTGCGGCGGCGGATGGCGATGCGCAGCAGGACGTCGGTCCACGTGAGGCCGTACGCGAGGACGACGGCGGCGACGACCACCTGGCCGCGCAGCAGCATCGCCAGGGCGGCGGCCACGCCGAGGGAGCCGTAGACGGCGCGGCGGGCCGCGTACCGGTCGACGGTGAGGCCGCCCGGGTTGCCGGCCATGTCGAGGCGGCGGCGCAGGGCGTCGACCCGCCGGGGGCCCATCAGGCGCAGTACCGCCGGTGCGTGGCGCATGCCCAGCCGGTCGACGCCCGAGGCGACGGCGGTGGTGCGGGTGGCGCCCACCTCCAGGGCGACGGCGAGGTCGCCGGGGAGCCGGGCCTCGGCCCGGTAGAGGCGTACGCCGTGGAAGGCGCCGTACACCGCGAGGGCCGCCAGGGCGGCGAGCAGGAGGACCATGTCGGGTTCCGTTCCTTCCCCGGCGCCTCAGACCCGCACCCGGGAGAGGCGGCGGATCATCACGAAGCCGGCCGTGTACAGCGCGAAGGCGACGACCGAGCCGACCTGTCCGGCGACGGAGCCCGTCATCTTGTCGAGTGCGCCCGGGTTCATGCCGTTGATCATGAGGAGGAAGCCGAGGCCCAGCAGCGGCAGGGCGAAGGCGGTCACCTTGACCTGGGAGAGCAGGGTGGTCACCTCGCGCCGGGTCTCCTTGCGCTCGTCGAGCGTGCCGGTGAGGTTGCGCAGGGAGCCGACGACCTGGCCGCCGGCCCGGTTGGACAGGACGAGGGTGGTGACGAGGACGACCAGTTCGCGGGAGGGGAGCCGGTCGGCGAGGTCACCGAGCGCGTCGTCGAGGCTGTGGCCGACGGCGAGCTGGTCGGCGACCCTGCGGAGCTCCTCGCCCGCCGGGTCGTCGAGCTCGTCGGCGGCCATGGCGATGGCGGTGCGGAGCGCGAGCCCGGCCTGCGTGGCGTTGGCCAGGACGCGGGTCAGTTCGGGCAGCTGGTTGATGAACGCCTCGGTGCGGCGCTGGCGCTGCCAGCCGAGGAAGGCGTCGGCGCCCCACAGGCCGGCGAGGACGGCGAGGACGCCGAAGAACGGGGCGAAGACGGCCGACACGACGAGGTACGCGGCGAGGAGGACCGCGGCGGCGTAGACGGTGTACTCGCCGGGCGTGACGTCGAGACCGGTGACGGCGAGCTTCCGTTCGAGGCGGCGGCCCGCCCTGGTCGCGCGCAGCCGGCGGTCCAGGCGGGGGAACCGGCGGCCGCGGCCGGCGATCGGTACCGGGCCCGTGTGGGTCATCCGGTCCACGAGCGCCTTCTGCTGCGCCCGGCCCGCGGCGTGGCTGTGGACGCCCACGACGGCCAGGACGCCGGCGAGCAGCGTCACGCCGAGGGTGAGGAGCGGGAGGTTGTCCATCGTGTCGTCGTCTCGTCCGTCGTCTTGTCCGTCGTCGTTCGTCGTCGTTCGTCGTCGTCGCTCGTCGTCGTCTGCCGTCGTCCGTCGGACGGTCGGCCGCTCGTCGTCCGGTCGTCGGTCCTTCGCCGGTCGGTGGTCCGTCGGGGCGTGACGGGGCGGCGGGCGGCGGGGGACGGCCCCGGTCAGCCCCGGTCACGCGGCCGTGCCGCGCATCGCCAGTTGGGCGTCGTCCAGGGCGACGCCGAAGGCCGCCGGGGTGGGCTCGTTGTACATGTACAGCCGTTCGGCGACCCGACGGGGCAGCGGGTGGTGGGTGAACCTCCCGTACACGCGGCCGTCCGGGGCCATCGGCTGCGCCTCGAACCGGCAGACGGTCACGATGCGGTACTCCTCGCGGCCGTGGGAGTCGAGCACCGCGACCTCCGTGATCCGCCGGGAGCCGTCGGCGTGCCGGGTGAGCTGCACGAGGACGTCCACGGCGCTGTTGATCTGGTCCTTGATGGCGACGAACGGCACCTCGACCTCCGACATGGACGCCAGGGTCTGGAGCCGCATCAGCGCGTCCTCCGCGCTGTTGGCGTGGACGGTGGCGAGGGACCCGTCGTGACCGGTCGACATGGCCTGGAGCATGTCGAGCGTCTCACCGCCGCGCACCTCGCCGACGATGATGCGGTCGGGTCGCATGCGCAGCGAGTTGCGGACGAGGTCGCGGATGGTGATGCGGCCCTTGCCCTCGACGTTGGGGGGCCGGGACTCCAGGGTGATGACGTGGGACTGCTGGAGCCGGAGCTCCGCGGAGTCCTCGATGGTGACGATGCGTTCGCCGTCCGGGATGAGGCCGGAGAGGGCGTTGAGGAGGGTGGTCTTCCCGGTGCCGGTGGCCCCGGAGACGATGACGTTGAACTTGGCGCGGACCAGTCCGGCGAGGAGCATCACCATGTGCTCGTCCAGCGACCCGAGGGCGACCATCTCGTGCAGGGTGAAGGCGCGGGGGAAGCGGCGGATGGTGAGCACGGGGCCGGTGAGGGACAGCGGCGGGATGACGACGTTGACGCGTTCGCCGGAGGGGAGGCGGGCGTCGACCATGGGGTTCGACTCGTCCACGCGGCGGTTGACGGTGGAGACGATGCGCTCGATCGTCTGCATGAGCTGCTCGGTGGAGGAGAAGCGCATCGGGAGGCGTTCGAGCCGGCCGTGCCGCTCCACGTACACCTGCTCGGGGCCGTTGACCATGATCTCGCTGACGGAGGCGTCCTCCAGGAGCGGTTCGAGGATGCCGAGACCCAGCGCCTCGTCGACGACCCGGCGGATGAGCTGGGCGCGCTCGGTGGAGGACAGGACCGGGCCCTCGCGGCTGATGATGTGGCCGAGGACGCGTTCGAGGCGGGCCCGGCGGTCGGCGGCGGGGAGGGCCGACATCTCGGCGAGGTCGATCTCCTCCAGGAGCTTGCCGCGGTAGACGCCGACGAGGTGGTTCTCCTCGCCGTCCCTGCCGCCGGCCGGCTCCGGGGTGGTGATGCGGGCGCGCAGGCTCACGGGGTCCCTCCCTCGCTGCTGGTCACGGGCATGGTGGTGGTCCTGGTGACCGGGTCGAAGCTGAGGAGGGGCAGGACGGCCGGGATGGAGACGGTGACGGACGCCGTCACGGCCTCGCCGCCGGAGGGCGCGCTGACGGAGGCCCCGTCGGCGAGCCAGCCGCTCATGGCGGCCTGCCCCGCGGACGCGCCGTCGCCGCCCTGCGAGGCGACGCGCGCGGCGGCCCGGGAAGCCGTACCGGCCTGTTGGACGGCGTACGCGACGATGCCGAGCTGGACGGCGGCGAGCGCGGCGAGGATCAGGATGCCGACCCAGCCGGCGAACTCCACGGCCGCTTGGCCCCGGTCGCGGGGATCCCGGGGGCCGGCGGGGGCCGTGGCCGGGGTCGCGGTCGGGGCCGGGGCCGGCGTCGGGGCCGGGGCCGGGGCCGGCGTCGGCGTCGGCGTCGGCGTCGGCGTCGGGGCTGTGGTCGGGGCCGGCGTCGGCGTCGGTGTCGGGGCTGTGGTCGGGGCCGGCGTCGGGGCTGTGGTCGGGGTCGGGGGCCTCATCCGCCTCACTCCTCCCGCTCGTCGGCCGCGGCCGCGTGGCCCCGGACGGTGAAGGGCAGGTTCGCGCCGGGGAAGAGGGCGGGGACCTGGAGGGACACGTCGGCGGTCACCAGGCCGCCACCGCCCCCGCAGGAGGTACTGGCCGACCAGGCGCCGGAGAGCTTCGACTGCGCGGCGGCGGCGCAGTCGCCGCCGACCGCTCCGGCGCGGGCGGCCTCGTCGGCGGCGTTGCCGGCGAGGGCGTACGTGTAGCCGATGAGCGTCGCCTGCCACAGCAGGAGGAGCGTGCCGAGCACGACGGGGACGAGGCCGGTGAACTCCACGGCGACCTGGCCCCGGTCGCCGACCGGCCACCGCCGCCGTGACCACTGTGACCATCGTGACTGCGAGGGTCGGCCGAGCCTCCGGGGCTGCCGGGACTGCCGCGACCACCGGGACCGCACGAACCGCCGGCACCGCCCGACCACACCCGGCACGCCGGCCGCACCCGCCGCCCCAGCCCCACCGGTGACCACAGCCGTAGCGGCACGCGCGCCACTTCCGGCACACGCGCCACCCCCGGCGCGGCGTCGGTCGCCCCCGTCGCGGCGTCGGTCGCCCCCAGCGCGGCGTGCGCCGGGTGTCCGTGCGGGTACGGGTCCCATGGGCCGCCCCTCCCCTCTCCCCTGTCTCCGCTACTTCCGGCGGGCGCGGCGCAGGCCGGCCGCGCCGCGGTCCCCCCGGAGCCTGCCCGGCCGGTCGGCGGCCGACTCCGGGGTCTTCACGAGGTCCAGTTCCCCGGCGAGCGCCCACAGTGCCTGCTTCACCGCCGACTTGGCCTCCAGTTCGTGCATGCGGCCGGAGTCGACGTACGGCTGCAGTTCGCGGAAGGCTGCCGGTACGGCGGTGCGGGCGGTCCGGGTGCCGGTGATCTTCTCGACGAGCGACGGCTGGATCTCGGTGTTGCGGGTGTGGCGGTTGACGACGGTCGTGGTGTCCTCCGCCTTGCGGATGCGCAGCCGGTCCCAGAGCCTGACGAGCCGTTTGGCGGCCCGGACGGCGACCACGTCCGGGGTGACGACGAGGAGCGCCGTGTCGGCCATCTCCACGGCCGCGGCGTTGGCCGAGCCCATCTGGGTGCCGCAGTCCACGACGACGACCTCGTAGCGGTGGCGCAGGGCGCTGACGATCTGCCGGGCGGAACGGTCGGTGACCTCCTCGCCGCGTTCGCCGTCCGCCGGGGCGAGCAGCAGGGCGAGGCCGGTGGGGTGGGTGTACAGGGCGTCCTGGAGGACGCGGGGCGTGAGGTCCTGGATGGCGGCGAGGTCCACGGCGGACCGCCGGAACTGGACGTCGAGGTAGGAGGCGACGTCCCCGGCCTGGAGGTCCAGGTCGACGAGGGCGGTGCTGCGGCCCGACGCGCGGGCGGCGAGGGCCAGCTGCACGGCGGTGACGGTGGTGCCGACGCCGCCCTTGGCGCCGCTGACGGTGACGACGGTGCCGCCCGGCCCGGTCGGCCCGTCGCCGCCCTGGCCGAGGTGGCGGCGCACCCCGGCCGCCCAGGCGGCGGCGGAGTGAACGCGCTGGGCGAGTTCCTCGTACGACAGGGGGAGGCCGACGAGGCCGCGGGCGCCGGAGTCCATGGCGGCCGAGTACAGGCCGGGGCCGGTGTCGGCGGTGAGGAGGACGACGGCGACGGCGGGGAAGCGGAGGGCGACCTCGCGGATGAGGTCGAGGGCCGGGACGGGGCCGATGCGTTCGTGGACGAGGACGACCTCGGGCATCTCGTCGACGGAGACGGCGGCGGACCGGGCGAGGGTGTCGATGAGCGTGGTGGAGTCGCCGACGGGCGCGGGGAGCACCGCTTCGGTGTCGGGGAGCTGGCCGAGCAGCGTGCCGACGGCCCGGGCTGCGTCGGGGTCACCGACGGCGGGGAGGACGCGAGTGGTCATCCGGCTGCCTGTCCCCTCACTTGTTCTTGTCTTCGTCGAGCGTGTACGTCGATTCGCCGGGTTTCAGGGTGGCGGGGCCGTCGGAGGGGAGCAGGGCGAGGCGTACGTGCTCCGCGAACGACTCGGCGTACGCGACGCGCTGGGCGTCCGCGGTGGTGAGGGCGAAGGTGATCGGCACGGCCTCGCCGCCGGCGGGACCGGTGCGGTCGTTGCCCCGCTGGTCGATCGGGGTGAGCCGGCCGACGTCGAGGACGCGGGCCCCGGCGACGATGAGGCGGGACTCGGCGACGGCGTTCTTGCCGCGGCCCTCGTCGTCGAAGGTGGCGAAGATGTTCACCCGCGCCCCCGCGGTGATCTTGCCGGCGACGCCGGTGGAGGCGTCGATCATGATGGCGATCTCCTGCTGGCCGCTCTCCAGGGCGGGCCGGTCGGCGACCATGTCCTTCTGGAGGAGCGAGCCCTTCCGGAGCTCCGCGACGGCGATCTTGCCGCGGACGGCGGTGAGGTCCCGCACGGCGCCGGTGGAGAGCCACCGCTCGGGCATCGTGATCTTCTCGAACTGGTCGGGCCGGAGCGGCGCGTAGGCCGGTACGTCCGCCTTGACGCGGTACGCCGCGACCTCCGGTCCCACCTTCGCCTGGACGTCGCTGATCACGACGACGACGCCGGCGAAGGCGCCGAGGGCGCACAGGACGGACAGGACGAGCAGGATGACACCACGGCGCTGGCGTGCGTTCATCGGCGGGACGACCTCGTGGGGGTGCGGGCGGAGGAGGGGCGGGGACGCGGGGGCGCTGACCCGGGGGCGGTCACGACGCGTGCCGCATCGCGGGCCCCGGGGCGAGCGCGGCGGCCGGGCCGCCGGGCGCCCCGGTCGCGGGCCGGGGCGGTACGAGCGGGGCGGAGCAGAACCCGCAGCGGTCGCCGAGGAGTTCGCTGCGGCACCAGGGGCAGGTCTCGCGGCGGACCGACGAGACGAGTTGGTGGAGGACGGGCAGGTCGGGCAGGTACGCGGCGAACTCGACCAGCTTGGGCGTACCCCACCAGGCCGGTGATCCGGCCGGTGGCGGGACCTCGTCGACGCCCTGCACGCGCCAGGCGGGGGCGAGCGTTCCGGTGACCCAGTCGGTGGTGAGCGGGCCGCGTGCGACGACCATGCGGGTGGCGAAGTCGGGTCCGGGCAGGGGCCGGTCGTCCGGGGATCCGAGCCGGGTGAGGTGCGGCTCCGGGGTGGCGAGGACGGCGAACTGGGAGCCGGGCATCCAGGACTTCGCGTGCGCCTTGAGCGTCACGGGGACGCGGTCGAGGCGGGCGACGGAGTTGAGGACGGCGCCGGCGTGGACGTAGTGGGCGAGGAGCCGGGCGGCGGTCGCGAGGACGCCGGGGCCGAAGTCGCAGAGGGAGAGCTGCCGCAGCTGGCGGGCGAGGACGGCGACGCCGAGCGGGGGCAGGTCGAGCGGCAGCAGGGCCATGCGGTCGCTCTCCAGGAGCGCGCGGACGGTGTGCAGGCGGCGCACGTGGTCGGCGGGCGTGGAGGACGGGTAGAGCGCGATGAGGTGGCCGTGCTGGTCGAGGAGGGTGCGGACGTCGGCGAGCGCGGCGGCCAGGGGCTGTTCGCCGGGGGCCGGGAGGACGGCCGCGGCGGGGGTGTGGTGGTCGGTCGGCGGCAGCACCAGGTCGGGACTGGTGACGGCAATCGCGGTCGGCACGCTGGTTCCCCGTTCGGTCCGGCCACCGGTGTTCCCGGCGCGTCGCGGTCGCCCGCGACACCTGCTGCTCCGTGTGTGCTCCGACCCCGCACTTTATCGGCGGGGGCGGGGCGGGAGAACCGCTTTCGGACTCCTCGTGGCGGTTCCTGCGCACCGCGTGCGGCCGCAAATGGGGCGAAGACGGCGGAAGTTGACCGATCGCCGGCATCGACGGCCGATCGGCGGGGCCGCCCGACCGGACCCGACCGGACCCGACCGGACCGCGCGACCGCCGCCCCCTCGGACCGCGGCCGGAGTCCCGGGCGGGGGCGGGAACCTTGACAAGGAGATTGGTCTGGACCAACTTGTACGGGCACGCACCACGGTGGCCACCGTCCCGCTCGCCCCTGCCGACTCCCCACCCCGGCACCCCACTTCCCCACTCCCCCACCGGAGGCAGCACAGTGGACCGCACCAGAACGCTCACCGGCGGCGCGCTCGCGCTCGCCGTGGCGTCCGGCCTCGTCCTGACCGGCGGCACCGCCCCCGCCGCCGCCGAGGACCGCAACGTCGCCAGGAACGCCGGCTTCGAGTCCGGCCTCACCGGCTGGACGTGCTCCGCCGGCAGCGGCGCCGTCGTCACCTCGCCCGTGCACGCGGGCACCGGCGCGCTGAAGGCGACGCCCGGCGGGCTGGACAACGCCCGCTGCTCCCAGACCGTCACCGTCAAGCCGGGCTCCACGTACCGGCTGAGCGCCTGGGTGCAGGGCGGGTACGCCTACCTCGGCGCGTCCGGCACCGGCACGACCGACGTGTCGACCTGGACGCCCGGCGCGGCCGGGTGGCAGCAGCTGACCACCTCCTTCACCACGGGTCCCGCCACCACCTCGGTCACCGTCTACACGCACGGCTGGTACGGGCAGGCCGCCTACCACGTCGACGACGTCTCGGTCTTCGGGCCGGACGGCGGCGGCAGCGGCGACCCCGACCCGGTCGTGCCCGCGCCCCCGGCCGGGCTCGCGGCCGGAGCGGTGACCCCGTCGTCCGTCTCGCTGAGCTGGGGCCCCGTCAGCGGCGCGACCGGCTACCACGTCTACCGGGACGGCGCCAGGGTCCAGTCCGTCTCCGGCACCTCGGCCACCGTGACGGGGCTCGCCGCCGACACCTCCTACGGCTTCCAGGTCTCCGCGGCCAACGCGGCCGGCGAGTCGGCCCGGTCGGCCACCGTCACCGCCCGCACCGCCCCCGGCGGCACGAACCCCCAGCCCACCGTGCCCAAGCACGCGCTGACCGGCTACTGGCAGAACTTCGACAACGGCGCCAAGGTCCAGAAGCTGCGCGACGTGCAGGCGCAGTACGACATCATCGCCGTGTCGTTCGCGGACTCGACGAACACGCCCGGCCAGATCGTCTTCAACCTCGACCCGGCCGTCGGCTACGCCTCGGTCGCCGACTTCAAGGCGGACGTCGCGGCGAAGAAGGCCGCCGGCAAGTCGGTGGTCATCTCGGTGGGCGGCGAGAAGGGCAACGTCACCATCAACAGCGACGCGTCGGCGACGGCCTTCGCGAACAGCGCGTACGCGCTGATGCAGGAGTACGGCTTCAGCGGCGTCGACATCGACCTGGAGCACGGCATCAACTCCACCTACCTGACGAAGGCGCTGCGCCAGCTGTCGGCGAAGGCCGGCCCGGGGATGGTGCTGACGATGGCCCCACAGACCATCGACATGCAGAACACCGGCACCGAGTACTTCAAGACGGCGCTCGCCGTGAAGGACATCCTCACGGTCGTCAACATGCAGTACTACAACAGCGGGTCGATGCTCGGCTGCGACGGCAAGGTGTACGCGCAGGGCTCGGTGGACTTCCTCACCGCGCTCGCCTGCATCCAGCTGGAGGGCGGCCTCGACCCCTCGCAGGTCGGCCTCGGCGTGCCCGCCTCGCCGCGCGGCGCCGGCAGCGGCTACGTCGACCCGTCGATCGTGAAGAACGCCCTGGACTGCCTGACCCGCGGCACCGGCTGCGGCTCGTTCAAGCCGTCGAAGACCTGGCCGTCGCTGCGCGGCGCGATGACCTGGTCCACCAACTGGGACGCGACCGCC
Source organism: Streptomyces kanasensis (assembly GCF_043077165.1). Lineage (NCBI taxonomy): Bacteria > Bacillati > Actinomycetota > Actinomycetes > Kitasatosporales > Streptomycetaceae > Streptomyces > Streptomyces kanasensis. The sequence continues at coordinate 41,541 of NZ_JBIBSF010000004.1, read as the reverse complement.
TCGAACGCCTGGTCCAACGCGGTCGGCCCGCACGTCCACAACCTGCCGTGACGCGGTGGCCCGCCCGCCGGCGCACCGCGTCGCCGGCGGGCGGGCCGTACCGCGCCTACCAGGGCAGCTCGCGCACCTGCTGCACGCACAGCACCACGAACAGCAGTCCGGCCGCGCCGAGGACGCCGTTGCTCAGCGGGCCGTTGCGCCACTCGGCGGGCGTGCGGGAGGAGTTCAGCAGCCACACCAGCGTGAGGGCGAGGAACGGCATGAAGAACGCGCCGATCACGCCGTAGACGATGACCAGGCCGAACGGCTGGTCCAGGAAGAGCAGCGCCATCGGCGGGAACGTCAGCCACAGCAGGTACGCCCGGAAGGGCAGCGACCGCTCGCGGGCGCCGACCGCGGCCGCCTCGCCCGGGGTGGCCGCGCCGCGCGAGCGGAAGTGGGCGACGAAGTCCGCGAACATCAGGCTCACGCCGTGCCACACGCCGATGAGGGACGTGATGGAGGTGGCGAAGAAGCCGACGAGGAACAGCTTGGACGTGACCGTGCCGTACCGGTCCTCCAGGACCCCGCCGAGGTCGAGGAGGCCCTTGTCCCCCTTGGCGAGGGCGATGCCGGAGGAGTGGAGCAGCTCGGCGCCCACGAAGAGCATGGCGACGACGAAGATCCCGGTGGTGAGGTAGGCGACGCGGTTGTCCAGCCGCATCACCTTCATCCAGGAGGTGTCCGTCCACCCCTTGGCGTTGACCCAGTAGCCGTACGCGGCGAGCGTGATCGTGCCGCCGACGCCGCCGATCAGGCCGAGGGTGTAGATCAGCGAGCCGTCGGGGAGGACGGGCGCGAGGCCGGCGAGGGCCCGCCCGAGGTTCGGGGTGACGCGCACGGCGAGGTAGAGGGTGACGACGAACATGACGCCGACGAGGAGCGTCATGACCTTCTCGAACACGGCGTACCGGTTGAACCAGACGAACGCCAGCCCGGCCAGGCCGCACAGGACGGCCCACCACTTCAGTTCCATGACGCCCGGGAACAGCGCCTGGAGGGGCAGCGCGCTGGAGGACATGGCGGCGGCGCCGTAGACGAAGCCCCAGATGGCGACGTACACGGCGAAGTAGCCGGTCGTCCAGGCACCGAGGCTGCGCCAGCCGTCGAAGAGGGTGCGTCCGGTCGCCAGGTGCCAGCGTCCCGCGGCCTCGGCGAGCGAGATCTTGACGAGGCAGCCGATGACGGCCGCCCACAGCAGGGTGTAGCCGAACCTGCCGCCCGCGATGAGCGTGGCGACGAGGTCGCCTGCGCCGACGCCGGTGGCCGCCACGACGATGCCGGGCCCGATGTACCGCCAGCTCGCCTTCCGCGGCGCGGGTGCCCGTCCGCCGTCGGGGCCGGGGCCGTCCGGGGCCGGGCCGCCGTGGTGCGGTCCCCCGCCGTCGCGGTCCGGCCGCCGGCCGGGCGTGGTGTCCGCGGTGTCCGCCATGCGCTGTCCGCCTTCCCCTCGTCCACTCGTGCCACGTCACGAAAGCGGGTGCGCGGTGATCGCGCAAGAGGGGTAGGCCTTCTGGCCGTGGCCGAAGGGACGATCCGACGGTGACCGAAGGGCCGTCTTGACGCGCTCATGCCATACGCGCATCCTGCGTCCCACGGGGACCCCACCCCGACCCCCACCCAGGAGACAGCATGCGACTACGCATCAGAGGCGGACGGTCCGTCACCCTCGCGGCCGCCCTCGCCCTCGCCGTCGTGGCACCGCTCACCGCCGCCACGACCTCCGGCGCGGCCCCCACCCCGCCCGCCGCCCCGGCCGCCGCGGCGGAGGAGGTCGTCCGCCAGTACGAGATCCACGGCCCCTCCACCCCCGCCGAGCGGTCCGCCGTCGCCGCCACCGGCGTCTCCGTCGACGAGGTCGACGACCACGCGGTCGTGGTGAGCGCCAACGCCGCCCAGGCCAAGCGCCTCCGCGCGCTCGGCCACACCCTGGAGCCGCTGCCCGGACCCCCGAACCGCACCGGCGGCGCCCCCGTCTCCCCCATGGACTTCCCCTCGGCGGACTCCCGCTACCACACCTACGCCGAGATGAACGCGGAGATCGCCCAGCGGCTCCAGCAGTACCCGAACATCATGAGCCGCCGCGTCATCGGCAAGTCGTACCAGGGCCGCGACATCGTCGCGATCAAGATCAGCGACAACGTGGCGACGGACGAGAACGAGCCGGAGGTCCTCTTCACGCACCACCAGCACGCCCGCGAGCACCTGACCGTCGAGATGGCGCTGTACCTGCTGCGCGAACTCGGGGCCGGCTACGGCTCCGACGCCCGCGTCACCAACGCCGTCAACAGCCGTGAGCTCTGGATCATCCCCGACCTCAACCCGGACGGCGGCGAGTACGACATCGCCACCGGCTCCTACCGCAGCTGGCGCAAGAACCGGCAGCCCAACACGGGCTCGTCGTACGTCGGCACCGACATGAACCGCAACTGGGACTTCAAGTGGGGCTGCTGCGGCGGCTCCTCCGGCTCGCCGAGCTCGGACACCTACCGGGGCCGCGCCCCCGAGTCCGCGCCCGAGGTGAAGGTCGTCGCCGACTTCGTCCGCTCGCGGACCGTCGGCGGGAAGCAGCAGATCCGGGCCGCCATCGACTTCCACACGTACAGCGAGCTGGTCCTGTGGCCGTTCGGCTACACCTACGACGACACCGCCCCCGGCCTCACCCAGGACGACCGCGACGCCTTCGCCACCGTGGGCCGCAAGATGGCCGCGAGCAACGGCTACACCCCCCAGCAGTCGAGCGACCTGTACGTGACGGACGGGTCCATCGACGACTACCTGTGGGGCGCGCACAAGATCTTCGGCTACACCTTCGAGATGTACCCGCGTTCCGCCTCCGGCGGCGGCTTCTACCCGCCCGACGAGGTCATCGAGCGTGAGACCAGCCGCAACCGCGACGCGGTCCTCCAGCTCGTGGAGAACGCCGACTGCATGTACCGGTCGATCGGCAAGGAGCAGCAGTACTGCGCTGCCGCCTCCTGAGCACCGGCGCACCTCTCGCGCCTCCCGCACCGGCCGTTTCATGCTGAATCGTTCCTGCGGTGACATGGGGAACCGTGTCACCGCAGGGGCGGTCATGGACCGGTGTGCGGACCCGAGTTGCGGGCTACCCTGCTGCCGGGGGGACCGCGGGAGGGGACGGCGGTATGACGGGGGCAGGGGCACGACTGTCGCCGCTCGGCGGCGACGACCCGGGCGCGCTCGGCCCGTACCGGCTGCTGGGACGGCTCGGTTCGGGCGGGATGGGCCGCATCTACCTGGCGCGGGCCCGGCCGGGCGGGCCGCTCGTCGCGGTCAAGACGCTCCTCGCCGACGGCCCGGTCAGCGGCGACGACCGGCGCAGGTTCGCCCGCGAGGTGACGCTCGCCCAGCGCGTCGACGACCGCTACACGGCCCGCGTCGTGGACGCCGACCCCGAGGCGCCGACGCCCTGGATGGCCATCGAGTACATCGCCGCCCCGTCCCTGGCCGAGCTGGTCGGCACCGCGGGGCGCCTCCCCGCGTCCGCCATCCGCTGGATCGCGGCCGGCACCGCGCAGGCCCTGGTCGCCCTGCACGGGCAGGGCATCGTCCACCGGGACGTCAAACCGCAGAACGTCCTGCTGCCGCTGGACGGGCCCCGGCTGATCGACTTCGGCATCTCGCACGCCCAGGACATCACCCGCACCACCCTCACCCTCGGCACCATCGCCTTCACCTCCCCCGAGCAGGCGCGGGGCGAGCCGTCCACGGCCCGGTCCGACGTGTACTCGCTGGGTGCGACCCTCTTCCACCTCGCGGTGGGCCGGCCGCCGTACCCGCGGGGCGAGGACACCCTGCGGCTGCTCGCCCGCGTCTCGCGCGGCGACCTGGACCTGACGGGGCTGCCGAAGGAGCTCGTGCCGCTGGTGCGCCCCTGCCTCGCCGTGGAGCCCTCCGACCGGCCGCGCCCGGCGGACGTGCTGGACCGGTTCCTGGCGGAGCTGCGCCGCCTGCCGACCTCGCACAGCGGGAGCCGCTGGCTGCCGCCGCGCTGGACGGAGCTGATCGTCACGTACGAGCGGCGCGGCGAGGAGTGGCGGCGCGCCCTGCCCGCCGGTCCCGGGACGCCGGCGGCGGACGACCGCACGGCCCCCGTCCCGCCACCCGGCCCGACGCGCGCGGACACCGGGCAACGGGAACGGGAACGCGAGCGCGAACGACAGCGGCAGCGGGCCGAGGCGCGGCAGCGGGAGCGGGAGCGGGAGCGCGAACGGGAGCGGCAACGCGCGGAGGCCCGGCAGCGGGAGGCGGAGCAGGAGCGGGCCCGGCAGCGGGAGGCGCAGCGCGAGCGGGGCTCCGCCGGTACGGCGGGTGGCCGGGCAGGGGGCGGGCCGGTGCCGACGACGACCCCTCAACCGTCTCCCGCGCGCAGATCGGCCGGTGGCTGGTTCCTCGCCCTCCTCGCCCTGACCGCCTTCCTCCTCTTCCTCTTCCGCGACGGGATCGACCCGTCGGGGAGCACCTCGGCCACCACGGGCGGGACCGGCGGCTTCGCCACCCGCCCGCCGACCGCGTACACCGACACCACCGGCCCCGGCACCGAGACCGCCCCCACGGACACCGGTCCGGAGTCGGCTGCGGCGCCGGAGCCGGAGACGGACGCCGACCCGGAGACGGACGCCCCGCGCCGGCCGACGCCCGACGCGACGGATTTGGCCTTCCGTGCCGTCCGGGCCGGGGACTGCCTCGACGTCCACGACGACGGCCACGGCTCGTGGAACCGGACCGTCCCGCTGCGGGTGCGGTGCGACACGGCCGGCGCGTACGTCCGGGTCACCGCCACCGGCCCCGCCGCGAGGTGCGCCACGGGAAGGGGCCGCGGCCGGTGGACGCACCACGCCGACGACGGAGTGACCACCGTGCTGTGCCTGTCCCGCCGCTTCCGCGCCGGCCAGTGCTTCACCGCCGAGGTGGACGCCGGGTCGAGGGCGTCGGCCGACCTGATGGAGGTGTGGGACTGCGCCTCCGACAAGGTGCCCCGCGGGCAGACGCACATCCTGCGGATCACCGGCTACTACCGCATGCCGCCGGACGGCCGCGTGAACTGCGGGAACGACGGCGCCCGGTACTGGTACTGGGCGGTGGACGACGGCCGCGCCGTGGTCTGCGCGCGGGCCCGGTGAGGCCCCGGCGTCAGCCGAGGACCGCGAGCGCGTCGATCTCCACGAGGAGCCCGGCGGGCAGGCCGACGTAGACGGTGGTGCGGGCGGGCGGGACGGCGACGCCCGCGAGGTACTCGTCGTAGAGGGCGTTCAGCTCGGCGAAGTGGTCGGTGTGCGTGAGGTGGACGCGCGTCATCACCACGTCGTCCCAGGTGGCGCCGCCCTCCCGGAGGACGGCCTCGACGTTGGCCAGGGTCTGGAGGGTCTGTTCGCGCAGGGTCGGCCCGGCGACGGCGGGCGGCTCGCCGGGGGCGGCCGGGAGGAAGCCGACCTGGCCGGCGACCTGGAGCAGGCCCCCCTTGCGCACGCCGTGGGAGAAGCGGGCCGGAGGGGTGGTGTGGGTGGGCGGGGTCACGGCGGTCTTCTCGCTCATGCGGTGTCCTTCGGTGGGGTGGTGCCGGAGTGGTCGTGGCCGGCGGCCTCGGCGGTGCGGCGCACCAGGGGCAGGAGCGCGAGGAGTCCGTCGGCCGTGACGACCACGTTGGGCGCGGAGATCGACAGGGCGGCGGCGACACGCCCGTCGGGTCCCCGGACCGGGGCGGCGACGCAGTTGACGGACTCCTCGTGGCCGCCGAGGTCCGCCGCCCAGCCCTGCTCGCGGACGGTGGCCAGCTCGGTCCGGAGGGCGGCGGCGTTCGGCGTGGAACGCGGCGTGTACGGCGGGTAGTCGAGCCGGTCGGCGAGCGCGTGGCGCTCCGGCTCGGGCAGGTCGGCGAGGAGGACCTTCGCGACGGCGGCGACGGTGATCGCGACGGGGCGGCCGATCCGCGAGTACATGCGCACGGGGTACCGGCTGTCGATCTTGTCGACGTAGACGACCTCGTCGCCCTCGCGCACCGCGAGGTGCACGGTGTGGCCGGTCTCCTCGTTGAGGCGTACGAGGTGCGGGCGGGCGCTCTCCCGGACGTCCAGGCTCTCCGCGGCCTCCTGGGCGAGCGCGAAGAGGCGGGCGCCGAGCCGGTACCGCTGGTCCTGCCGGCGGTGGACGAGCCCGTGCTCGTGGAGCGTGCGCAGCAGCCGCAGGGCGGTCGACTTGTGGACGCCGAGCCGGTCGGCGACCTGCCCGAGGTCGGCGGGGCCCCGGGCGAGCAGCGGCAGGATGCTCAACGCCCGGTCGACGCTCTGGCTCATCGCGTGCGTACCTCCTCGTCGTCCGGTCCCGCCTCCGTCCAGCCGGGACCGAGACGCAGTCTCCCCCACGCGGCCCCGTCCAGCCCGGCCAACCGGTCGACGAGGGCGCCGTCCGGGACGGGGGCGAGGTCGCCGGGGGCGGTGAGCGCGGCGGCGGCGGCCAGGTGGCCGTGGCGCAGCCGGGCGGCGAGCGGCAGCCCCCGCAGCGTCGCCGCCAGGAACCCGGCGGCGAACGCGTCGCCGGCGCCGGCGTACGAGACGACGTCGACACGGGGCGCGGGGACGGAGATCCGCACGTCGGGGGTGCGGAGGAGGGCGGCCGCCGGGGTGGCCCGGCGCGTGGCCGCCTCACCCGCAGCGGCTCCGGACGCGGCGGTCCCGGACGGGGCGGCGCCGGACGGGGCGGCCCCGGACGGGGCGGCCCCGGGCGCGGGGGCGCCGGGCGCGGGGGCGCCGGGCGGGGCGGCCGTCACCGCCCGGGTGGGTGGGGGGCCGGTGGGCGGGGTGCGGGCGAAGAGGGTCGCGCCGCGGGCGCCCTCCTTGACGACCAGCACGTCCGGTTCGGGGAGCGCCGCGCGCAACGCGTCCGCGCCGCGCGGTCCGAGGGCTTCGGCGGCCTCGTCCGCCCCGGCGAAGACCAGGTCGGCGCCGCGGGCCGCCCCGCCCAGTGCGCGGCGGGCGGTCGCCGGGTCCGGCCACAGGGCCGGGCGGTGGTTGAGGTCGAAGGAGACCAGGGGACGGGACCGGCCGGGGCGGCGCGCGGTGAGGGCGGCCACCAGGGCGCGGCAGCCCGGAGAGAGCGCCGCGGTGACGCCGGACAGGTGCAGGACGCGACCCGCGGCGGCCTCCTCGTACGGGACCGTGTGCGGGGACATCGCCGACGCGGCCGAGCCGGCCCGGTGGTAGACGACCTCGTACGCGGGGTCGGCCCGGTCCGCGGCGGTGCGGAAGTAGACGCCGGTCGGGCGGTGGGGGTCCCGGCGGACGGCCGAGACGTCCACGCCGTGCGCGGCGACCGCGGCGAGCAGGTGGTCACCGAAGCCGTCGGCGCCCACGCGGCTGATCCAGCGGACCCGGTGCCCGGCGGCGGCCAGGGCGCAGGCGACGTTGGACTCGGCGCCGCCGGCGGACCGGGTGAAGGAGGGGGCGTCGGCGAGGCGGCCGGGGCGGGAGGGCCGGAGGACCACCATGGACTCGCCCAGGCACACCACGTCGACCTCGGGTGCTGCCGTCACGGTCGCCTCCTCGGGGCCGGGGCCGTTGACCCCGCGCTGGCCGGGATGTTAGACACCGGTCAGCGACCGACGCAATGACCGTTGCGCACCACGCAACGGGGAGGGAGGCCGGATGGCCGCCGGACAGCCGGGCCCGGACGTGCTCGCCGCACGCTTGGCGGACGAGCGGGTGGACCACCGCTTCAAGGGGCTCCCGCCGGACGCCGACGGCCTCACGGTCGGCGAACTGGCCGCCCAGCGGCGCGACGTCTTCACCGGCGGCTTCACCACGCCGGTCCTGACCCTCTCCGCCGGGGCGCTGGAGCACAACCTGGCCCTGCTCGGGGCGTACTCCGCCCGTCACGGCCTGGCCTTCGCGCCGCACGGCAAGACGACGATGGCGCCTGGGCTGTTCGCCCGTCAGCTGGCCCACGGGGCCTGGGGCATCACGGTGGCCGTCCCGCACCAGGTGCGGGTGTGCCGGGCGTTCGGGGTGCGGCGGGTGTTCCTCGCCAACGAGCTGGTCGACGCGGCCGCCCTGCGCTGGGTCGCCGGGCAGCTGGCGGCCGACCCGGAGTTCCGGTTCGTCTGTTACGTCGACTCGGTGCGCGGCGTCGAGCTGATGGACCGCGCGCTGGCCGGGTCGCCGCGGCCGGTGGACGTCGTGGTGGAGCTGGCGGCGGGCGAGGGCGCGCGGACCGGGGTGCGCACGGAGGCGGAGGCCGTCGAGGTCGCCGGGGCGGTGGCGGGCGCGGCGGCGCTGCGGCTGGTCGGCGTCGCCGGGTACGAGGCGCAGGTGCCGGGGGCGTCCCCGGAGACGGTGCGGGTGTGGTTGCGGCGGCTGACCGGGCTCGCGGTCCGGCTGGACGGCGCGGGGCTGTTCGCGGACGCGGGCGAGATCGTGGTGAGCGCGGGCGGCAGCGAGTGGTTCGACGCCGTCGCCGACGTCCTCGCCGAGCTGCCGCCGCTGTCGGCGCCCGTGCTGAAGCTGCTGCGCTCGGGCGCGTACGTCTCGCACGACCACGGGCACTACGAGCGGCTGACGCCGTTCAACCGGGTCCCGGAGGAGGGGGCGCTGGAACCGGCGTTCCTGCTGTGGGCGCAGGTGGTGTCCCGGCCGACGCCCCACGAGGCGTTCCTCAACGCCGGCAAGCGGGACGTGTCGTACGACCTGGCGCTGCCCGTGCCGCGCCGGGTGCGCTCCGGCCGGGACGGCACCGAGCGCGCGGCGGACGGGCTGACGGTGACCGCGCTGTCGGACCAGCACGCGTGGGTGCGCGCCGAGCCGGGGGGCACGCTGCCGGAGGTCGGCGACTGGGTGGCCCTCGGGCTGGCCCACCCGTGCACGGTGTTCGAGAAGTGGCCGCTCATCCCCCTGGTGGAGGGCGACGGCACGGTCGTCGACTACGTCCGCACCTTCTTCTGACCCCCACGGCGGGCGACGCGGGACGCACGGCGGAGGCGGGACGCACGGCGCGGGGGCACGACGCAGGCGGGACGCACGGCCGGGGCACGACGCACGGCGGAGGCGCGCGGGGCGGCGGGAGGGGCGGCGGCGGTGGAGCTGGTCATCAGGGACGCACGGGTGGTCGACGGCACCGGCGGCCCGGCGTACCGCGCGGACGTCGGCGTCGACCGGGGCCGGATCGCCGCGGTGCGCCGCGAGGGCGAGCCGGCGCTGCCCGGCGCGCGCGTCCTGGACGCGGCGGGGCTCGTCCTCTCCCCCGGCTTCGTCGACATGCACGCCCACAGCGACCTGGCCCTGCTGCGCGACCCGGCGCACGAGGCGAAGGTCGCGCAGGGCGTGACGCTGGAGGTCCTGGGCCAGGACGGCCTGTCGTACGCGCCGGTGGACGACCGCACGCTCGACGAGGTCCGCGCGGCGATCGGCGGCTGGAACGGCGACGGCGCCGACGTCGACGTGGACTGGCGGACCGTCGGCGGGTACCTGGACCGGCTGGACCGGGGCTTCGGCGGCGAGGGCGTCGCCGTGAACGCCGCCTACCTGGTGCCGCAGGGCACGGTCCGCGCGTACGCCGTCGGCTGGACGGACCGCCCGGCGACCGGCGCCGAGCTGGACCGGATGCGGCGGCTGGTCGCCGAGGGGCTGGCACAGGGCGCGGTCGGCATGTCGTCGGGGCTGACGTACCCGCCCGGCATGTACGCGGACGGCGCCGAACTGGCCGCGCTGTGCCGGGTCGTGGCCCGGCACGGCGGCTACCACTGCCCGCACCACCGCTCGTACGGGGCGGGCGCCCTGGCGGCGTACGCCGAGATGCTGGACCTGGCGCGGGCGACGGGCTGCCCGCTGCACCTGGCGCACGCGACGCTGAACTTCGGCGTCAACGAGGGTCGGGCGCCCGAGCTGCTGGCGCTGCTGGACGCGGCGCTCGCGGACGGCGTCGACGTCTCGCTCGACACCTACCCGTACACGCCGGGCTGCACGACGCTCGCCGCGCTCCTGCCCGGCTGGGCCCACGAGGGCGGCCCGCGGGCGCTGCTGGCCCGGCTGCGGGACGACGCGACGGCCGAGCGGATCCGGTACGCACTGGAGGTGACCGGCTCGGACGGCTGCCACGGCGTGCCGGTCGACTGGGCGTCCGTCGAGGTGTCGGGCGTGTCCGATCCGGCGCTGGCGGCGTACGTCGGCACGCGGCTGCCCGGCTGGGCGGCGGCCCGGCGGCTGCTGGTCGCCGACCGGCTCGGCACGGCGGTCCTCCAGCACGTCGGCCACGAGGGGAACGTACGGGCGATCATGCGCCACCGGGTGCACACCGGCGGCTCGGACGGCATCCTGCACGGCGCGAAGCCCCACCCGCGCGCCTACGGCACGTTCCCGCACTACCTGGGGCGGTACGTGCGGGAGCTGGGCGTGCTGTCGCTGGAGGAGGCCGTCGCCCACCTGACGTCCCGCCCGGCGGCGCGGCTGCGGTTGCCGGACCGGGGGCTCGTACGGGTCGGGTACCGCGCGGACCTGGTGCTGTTCGACCCGGACACGGTGGCGGCGGGCGCCACGTTCGCCGCGCCGCGCACCCTGCCGGTGGGAATCCCGCACGTCCTGGTCGACGGGCGGTTCGCGGTGCGCGACGGGCGGCGCACCGACGTGCTGGCGGGACGCTCGGTCCGCCGCACGCCGTGACCGGGCCGCCGGCGACCCGGGCGGGGGGGGGACGGGACGGTTACGGGCCGGGGTCAGGCGCGGGAGGGCTCGCGGTCCTCCGGGCGGCGCGGGGACGGCAGCCACACGCCGGCGGCGAAGTCGGAGCGGCGCAGCAACAGCTGCCCGCCGATCACGCACGCCACGACGGCCAGGGCGAACCCGTAGGCGGGGGTGCGGCCGTCGGGCGCCGTCACGTACACGAGGCCCGCCGACAGGATGGCGAGCGCGCGGCCCGCGCGGCCGTTCCAGGCGGTCGCGGCGAGCAGCGGCACGGCCCACAGGACGTACCAGGGCTGCACCATCGGGGAGAGCGCGACCAGGGCGAGGAGGGCGAGGCCGAGCGCGTGCAGCGGGTCGAGCATGCGGCGGGCCGTGCACGAGGCGAGGTAGGCGATCAGGGCGAGGGCGAGCGTGAGGCCCATGGCCTGGACGGCGCGCTTGACGGGGTCCACCTCGGCGCCGGACAGGAAGTACATCGTCTCGCCGAGGGCGACGCCGAGGTCGCTGGTGAGGGAGAGCGCGGTGTGGATGCTCCCGGCGACGCTCTGGGTGCGCAGCCAGCCGAAGCCGGTGCCGGCGCACAGGGTGGCGCCGACGGCGACGGCCGCGGCCACGGCGCCCGGCCCGAGGACGCCCTTGGCGGCCCTCCGTATGAGGGGGCCGGTCGTCTCCCGGCCGACGACGACGCCGATGAAGAGCAGCGCCAGCGCCGCCGGCGACTTGATCATCACGGCGAGGGCGACCAGGGCGCTTCCCGCGACCCAGCGGCCGCGGCGCACGGCGAGGGCGGTGCCGGCGAGGAGCAGGCCCACCATCAGGCCGTCGTTGTGCAGTCCGCCGACGACGTGGAGGAGGAGCAGCGGGTTGAGGACGCCGAGCCAGAGGGCCCCCGCGGTGGAGGCGCGCGGCGCGAGCCGCAGCACGGCCCAGAAGAGCAGGGCGAGCGCGGCGACGGACAGCAGCCGCAGGGCGAGCACGGCGGGCAGGACGTGCCCGGCGGTCGCCGCGGTGACGGCCTTGGCGAGGAGGAGGAAGACCGGCCCGTACGGCGCGGGGGTGTCGGTCCAGTGACCGCCGACGCTCGCGGCCGCGGCCCCGCCGATGCCGTCGGGGGCGAGGACGGACGGGCCGTGGCGGTACACGTCGTGCCCCTCCAGGACCATGGCGCCCTGGGCGACGTAGCTGTACACGTCGGCGCTGTAGAGCGGCGGGGCGAGGAGGAGCGGGGCGGTCCACCACACGAGCGTGACGGCGGTGGACCGGACCCGGACGTCGGCGCCGTCGGCGACCAGCCGGCCGTACCGCCACCAGGCCACGACGAGGAGCGTCAGCCCGGCCAGGGCCAGCAGGACGCCGGGGCGGGCCGTGTCGGCGGCGCGCGGGAACCACAGGCCGAAGGGGTCGCGGGCCGGCATGGTGCCGGCCGCCCACCCGCCGAGGGCGACGGCCAGCGAGCCGACCGCGCCCAGGTGCCTGCAACCGGCGACGCTCCTCAAGGACCACATGACGTGTCAACCTACCCGGGCGCCGCCGGTCCCCTCCTGCCGTGTCCGGATCCGGCCGGCGTGACGCCGCTTACGGCTTGGGCAGGGCGCAACCGGGGCGGCCGAGGTCGACGGCGTTGCCGGTGCCGACGCAGGCGGCGACGGTGTACGTCTGCTGCGCGTAGTTGATGCCGCGGCGCACGGTCACCGTGCCGTTCGCGTCGACCTCGCAGGGGTTGTTGACGGTGCAGCGGCCGCCGGACTCGTTTCCGGTGTTGTTGACGGCGACGACCTTGCCCGTCGCGGTGTCGATCACCGGGGAGCCGGAGGTGCCGCCGACGGTGTCGCACGCGGCGGTGTACCGGACGGAGTCCTTCCAGGTCCAGTCGCCCTCCTGGAGGCGGTGGGCGAAGCCGTCGACGGCACAGGTGTAGACGCGCTTCCAGTAGCCCGAGACGACCGCGATGCCGGCGCCCTGGGCGGGCCGGACGGTGTCGAGTTCGAGGGCGCGGACGCGGTGGCGGTCCTCTATCTGCCGGTAGGTGCTGGTCAGCTCGTACAGGGCGAGGTCGGTGTCGGTCATCGTGGCGTACGCGATCTTGCCGGCCCGGAGGGTGGCGACGCGGGTGCCGGCGGCGTTCAGGAGGCTGAAGCTGCGGGTCGAGGGCCGGTTGACGACGACGACGCCGGGGCCGGGCATGCCGGACTCCAGGCAGTGGCCGTTGGAGAGCACCAGCGCGCGGTCGTCGGGGCGCGACTGGGGCAGCCGCACGACGGAGCCGGAGCAGTTGCTGAGCGCCACGGTGCCGGCGAAGTCGACGGCGGCGGCCGGGGCCGGGGCCGGGGCGGTGGACGCCGCCGGGGCGGCGGGGGTGGTGGACGCGGTGGGGGCCGCGGGCGGTGCGGGGGGCCGCGGGCCCGCCGCCTCCGCCGGTGCGGAGCCGAGGCCGAGCAGTGCCAGGGCGAGCAGCGCACCGGCGAGGGGCTTCTTCATGTGGGGGGTCCCTCCTGCGACGGATGGTCACGCGCATTCTGAGGAATGGTCATGTCCGCGACAAGAGGGGGTTTTCGGCCGCACCCCCGGCCCGCCGTCCGTTCGGGCGAGCGGAGGGGCCCGCGCCCCGACGCCCCCGCCCGAGCCGGACACCCACCGGACACCCGCCCGGGGCCCGGGCCGGACGCCCGCCGGGGCACGGCCGGACGCCCGCCGACCACGTCCGCCGGGGAGGGACGTGGCACAAAACACGAGGCGCGCCCACCGCCGCGACCGTAAGCTCGCGAGCATGCAGGTCATCCAGTCCACGAAGCTCGCCAACGTCTGTTACGAAATCCGCGGCCCCGTGCTGGACGAGGCGATGCGGCTGGAGGCGGCGGGCCACCGCGTCCTGAAGCTGAACACCGGCAACCCCGCCGCCTTCGGCTTCGAGTGCCCGCCCGCCATCCTCGAGGACATGCTCCGCAACCTCGGCGACGCGCACGGCTACGGGGACGCGAAGGGCCTGCTCGCGGCGCGCCGCGCGGTCATGAGCCACTACGAGACGCGGGGCATCCCGCTCTCCGTCGAGGACGTCTACATCGGCAACGGCGTCTCCGAGCTCATCCAGATGGCGATGCAGGCGCTGCTCGACGACGGCGACGAGGTCCTCGTCCCGGCGCCGGACTACCCGCTGTGGACGGCGTCCGTGGCCCTGTCGGGCGGCACTCCGGTGCACTACCGGTGCGACGAGCAGTCGGACTGGATGCCGGACCTCGCCGACATCGAGCGCAAGATCACCGACCGCACCAAGGCGCTCGTCATCATCAACCCGAACAATCCGACGGGCGCCGTCTACGACGACGAGATGCTGCGCGACCTCACGGAGATCGCCCGCCGCCACAACCTCGTGGTCTGCTCGGACGAGATCTACGACAAGATCCTCTACGACGGCACGACCCACACGCCGACCGCCGCCATCGCCCCCGACCTGCTGTGCCTGACCTTCAACGGCATGTCGAAGAACTACCGGGTGGCGGGGTACCGCAGCGGCTGGCTGGCGGTCTGCGGCCCGAAGGGGCACGCCTCCTCGTACATCGAGGGGCTGACGATCCTCGCCAACATGCGGCTGTGCGCCAACATGCCGGCGCAGCACGCCATCGCCGCCGCCCTCCAGGGCCGCCAGTCGATCGAGGCGCTGGTGGCGCCGGGCGGCCGCCTCCTGGAGCAGCGCGACGCGGCGTACGAGCGGCTGATCGACATCCCGGGCGTGAGCTGTGTGAAGCCCAAGGGCGCGCTGTACCTCTTCCCGCGCCTCGACCCGGCCGTCTACAAGATCAAGGACGATCGCCAGATGGTCCTGGACCTGCTGCGGGCCGAGAAGATCATGGTGGTCCACGGCACCGGCTTCAACTGGCGCGAGCCGGACCACTTCCGCATCGTGACGCTCCCCAACACCAAGGACCTCACGGACGCCGTGACCCGCATCGGCACCTTCCTGGACGGCTACGGCCAGCACTGACCGACAGCGGGGCCCCACCTTGGGGTCGACTCAACTTTAGACTGGATCCAATGTAGGATGGTCTCCTGTCAGTCAGCAGGAGGCCGTCCCCATGTACGAACCGATCCGCACCAAGTCGGTCCACCGGATGGCCGACGACGACCACGACACCTTCCCGCACCGCTCGCGCGAGGAGGAGCTGGACATCCAGCTCGCCGGGCACCTGTCGGCGCTGCTGGCCGTCACCGACGAGCTCGGTGACCCGGCCGCCGAGCGCATCGCCCGGCAGGTGGCCCGGCTGCGCGGCGCCCCGCCGGCCCGGCACGCCGGGCTGACCGGCGCCGACGCGTCCTCGCTGCACCGCCGCGCCCACGCGCTGGCCGGACGGGCGCTGGTCGTCGCGGCCTCCCGTGCCGACACCGCCGCCGCGATCCTCGCCGCCGAACGGATGGACGCGCACGCCGCCGCGTCCGGCGAGGGCAGCTTCGTCGGCGCCCCCTGACGGCCCCGGTCCGCGACCGACGAGGCACGCGGACCGGGTGCCACCCTCCCCGCCGCGCCCACCGGACACCCGGCGGGCCCGCACGCCGCCCCGCCCGCGGCCCGGCGCGGACGGCGCCCCACGCCCCCCGTCACCCCGGACCCCGCACCCCGTCACCGCCGGCACCGCCGTCACCGCCGGCACCCCGCGCGACGAAAAGACCCCCGGAACGACGCCGATGTCGTTCCGGGGGTCGTCAACCGCGGCCGGCCGGGATGACTCCACAGGTCAGGGCGTTGTCGTACGGCCCGGCCGCGGGTCCGGGGTGGGCCGCGTCAGCCCAGGCGCGCGACGAGCGCGCGGTACTCGTCCCACAGCTCCTTCGGGGTGTGGTCGCCGAAGGTCTCCAGGTGCCCGGGGATCAGGGCGGCCTCCTCGCGCCAGACCTCGGGGTCGACCGTGAGCAGGAAGTCGAGGTCCTCCTCGGGCAGGTCGAGACCGGCGGTGTCCAGGGCCTCGCGGGTCGGCAGGACGCCGATCGGCGTCTCGACGCCCTCGGCGCGGCCGTCGAGGCGCTCGACGATCCACTTCAGGACGCGGCTGTTCTCGCCGAAGCCGGGCCAGACGAACCGGCCCGCGTCGTCCTTGCGGAACCAGTTCACGTAGTAGATCTTCGGCAGCTTCGACGCGTCCGCGCCCTTGCCGACCTTGATCCAGTGAGCCATGTAGTCGCCCATGTTGTACCCGCAGAACGGCAGCATCGCGAAGGGGTCGCGGCGCAGCTCGCCGACCTTGCCCTCGGCGGCGGCGGTCTTCTCGGAGGCGACGTTCGCGCCGAGGAAGACGCCGTGCTGCCAGTCGAACGACTCGGTGACCAGCGGGACCGCGGAGGCGCGGCGGCCGCCGAAGAGGATCGCCGAGATCGGCACGCCCTTGGGGTCCTCCCACTCCGGCGCGATGATCGGGCACTGGGCGGCGGGCACGGTGAAGCGGGCGTTGGGGTGGGCGGCCGGCGTCCCGGACTCGGGCGTCCAGTCGTTGCCCTTCCAGTCCGTGAGGTGCTTCGGCGCCTCCTCGGTCATGCCCTCCCACCACACGTCGCCGTCGTCGGTGAGCGCGACGTTGGTGAAGACGGCGTTGCCCCACAGGGTCTTCATGGCGTTGGCGTTGGTGTGCTCGCCGGTGCCGGGCGCGACGCCGAAGAAGCCGGCCTCGGGGTTGATGGCGTAGAGGCGGCCGTCCTCACCGAAGCGCATCCAGGCGATGTCGTCGCCGATCGTCTCGACGGTCCAGCCGGAGATCGTGGGCTCCAGCATCGCGAGGTTCGTCTTGCCGCACGCGGACGGGAAGGCGGCGGCGACGTACTTCGACTCGCCCTGCGGCGGGGTCAGCTTCAGGATGAGCATGTGCTCGGCGAGCCAGCCCTCGTCGCGGGCCATGACGGACGCGATGCGCAGGGCGTAGCACTTCTTGCCGAGCAGGGCGTTGCCGCCGTAGCCGGAGCCGTAGGACCAGATCTCGCGGGTCTCGGGGAAGTGGGAGATGTACTTCGTGCTGTTGCACGGCCACGGCACGTCGGCCTGGCCGGGCTCCAGCGGGGCGCCGAGGGTGTGCACGGCCTTGACGAAGAAGCCGTCGTCGCCCAGCTCGTCCAGGACGTCCCGGCCCATGCGGGTCATGGTGCGCATCGAGACGGCGACGTACGCGGAGTCGGTGATCTCGACGCCGATCGCGGAGAGCGGCGAGCCG
The DNA here is from genome assembly GCF_043077165.1 of Streptomyces kanasensis. Lineage (NCBI taxonomy): Bacteria > Bacillati > Actinomycetota > Actinomycetes > Kitasatosporales > Streptomycetaceae > Streptomyces > Streptomyces kanasensis. Next base: position 24,626 of record NZ_JBIBSF010000004.1, on the reverse strand, counting down.
ACGGGGCCCATGCAGAACGGCACCACGTACATCGTGCGGCCGCGCATCGCGCCGCGGAAGATGCCCTTCTCGCCGGCGAAGAGCTCCTTCATCTCCGCCGGGGCCTTCCAGTGGTTGGTCGGGCCGGCGTCCTCCTCCTTCTCGGAGCAGATGAAGGTGCGGTCCTCGACGCGCGCGACGTCGGTCGGGTCGGACGCGGCGTAGTACGAGTTCGGGCGCAGCGTGGGGTCCAGCTTCCGGAAGGTGCCCTTGGCGACGAGCTCCTCGCACAGGCGCTCGTACTCGGCCTCGGACCCGTCGCACCACACGACTGCGTCGGGCTGGGTGATCGCTGCGATCTCGTCGACCCAGGCGACGAGCGCCTGGTGCTGGGTGGGGGCCGGGGTGCTGGGAGCCGCGTTGTCGCGCGCCACGGTTGCTCCTTGTTGAGGGGTTTGTGGTTGTTGCCCCGTGGGGGCTGCGACCCGGACGCTGCGCTGTTCTCGCTACCCCTGGCGCTCATCCGGTGCCGACCGCACTCATTTGATCATCCGACGTGAATGCGCATATGTCCAGAGGGCCTCTCACGTGAGCATCGCCACTTGTGTCCGCTGCCCCGTGCGGGCGGCTACGGGACCGTAGGTAGCATTCCGGCATGACCGCCGCCGCCGTGACCGACGAGACCGCCTCCGACAGCGCGACGACCGCGTCCCTGCTGAAACCGCTGCTCCGCGGCTGGCTGCACGCCGCGATGTTCCCGGCCGTGCTGGTCGCCGGCCTCGCCCTCACGGCGCTCGCCGACTCCGCGCGGGGCCGGCTCGCCTGTGCCGTCTACACGCTCACCGCCTGCCTCCTCTTCGGTATCAGCGCGCTGTACCACCGGGGTGACTGGGGGCCGCGCGCCACGGCGGTGCTGCGCCGGCTGGACCACGCCAACATCTTCCTGATCATCGCGGGCACGTATACCCCGCTGACGCTGCTCCTGCTCCCCGGGTCCACCGGCCGGGTGCTGCTGTGGGCCGTCTGGGCGGCGGCGGTGGCGGGAATAGCCTTCCGCGTCTTCTGGGTCGGGGCGCCCCGCTGGCTGTACACGCCGTGCTACATCGCGATGGGGTGGGCGGCCGTCTTCTTCCTGCCGGACTTCCTGCGGACGGGCGGCGTCGCCGTCCTCGTCCTGGTCGTGGTCGGCGGGCTCCTCTACAGCGCCGGCGGCGTGGTGTACGGGATCAAGCGGCCGAACCCCTCGCCCCGCTGGTTCGGCTTCCACGAGGTGTTCCACCTGCTCACGCTGGCCGCGTTCGTCGTCCACTACGTGGGCATCTCGCTCGTGGCCTACCGCCACGCGTGACCCCGCGCGGCGGCGACCACGGCCCGCCAGCGCACGGCCCGCCACCGCGCACGGCACGGGCGACACGCCACGTACGACAGGGCACACGCGACGGCCCCCGGGGCATCCCGGGGGCCGTCGCCGTGCGGTGCCGCGTCGGTCAGCGGGAGAGCAGCTCCGCCAGCCGGGCCGGGTCGGTCGTCGGGGCGTCGCAGGTGAAGTGGCGGCACACGTACGCCGCGGGCCTGCCGTCGACCAGGGGCCGGTCGCGCAGCAGCGGGAACTCCTCACCGTCCGGCTCTCCCACGGCGACCACCGCGCCCGGAGCCGTGCCCAGCAGCGCGGCCCGGTGCAGCGCGCGCGTGGCGTCCTCGCCGCGCGGACCGGCGACCGCGACCTCGCGCGGGCCGTCCAGCAGCGCCTCCGCCACCGCCAGCCCCCAGCCGACGAACCGGGGCGCGCGCGGCCCCAGCGCCTGCACCACGCCGAGCGCCTGCTCCGCGGCGGTGCGGTGGGGCTCCGACCCGGTCTGCGCCGCGTACGACAGCAGCGCCCCGGCCGCGGCGGTCCACCCGGACGGCGTGGCGTTGTCGGTGGGGTCCTGCGGGCGGCGGATCAGCGCCTCGGCGTCGTGGGCGGTGTCGTACAGCTGCCCGCCCTCACCGGTGAAGCGGTCCAGCACGTGGTCCAGGAGGAAGCCCGCGAAGTCCAGCCAGACGCCTTCCCCGGTGACGGCGGCCAGCGCGAGGAAGCCCTCGGCGACGTCCCCGTAGTCCTCCAGCACCCCGGCGTTCGCGCCCCGCCGCCCGTCCTTCGACGTGCGCGCCAACCGCCCCGCCTCGTCGAGGTGCAGCCGTACCAGCAGGTCGGCGGCCTCGGTGGCCCGCTCGACGAGGTCGGGCCGATCGAAGTACGCGCCGGTCTCGGCGAGCGCGGCGACGGCCAGGCCGTTCCACGCGGCGACGACCTTGTCGTCCCGCCCGGGCCGGGCCCGCTCCGCCCGCGCCGCGAGCAGCCGCTCCCGGATCCGGCCGAGCCGCTCGGCGTCCGCCACCCCGGCGTCCTGCGGCAGCCGCAGCACGGAGGCGCCCTCCTCGAAGGTGCCCTCCTCGGTGACGCCGTAGTGGTGCGCGGCGTACGCGGCGTCGTCCTCGCCCAGCACCTCGCGCAACCGGTCGGGGGTCCACACGTAGAAGGCGCCCTCGACGTGCCGGCCCGTGCCGTCGTCGGAGTCGGCGTCCAGCGCGGACGCGAAGCCGCCCTCGGCGGTGCGCAGCTCGCGCACCATGAAGTCGGCCGTCTCCAGGGCGACCCGCCGGGCGAGGTCGCTCCCGGTGGCCCGCCACAGGTGGGCGTAGACCCGGCACAGCAGGGCGTTGTCGTAGAGCATCTTCTCGAAGTGCGGCACCACCCACTCGCGGTCCACGGAGTACCGGGCGAAGCCCCCGCCCAGCTGGTCGTAGATGCCGCCGCGCGCCATCGCCTCGCAGGTGTCGGCGGCCATCTGCAGGGCGCCCTCGGCGCCCGTGCGGGCGTGGTGGCGCAGCAGGAACTCCACGGTCATCGACGGCGGGAACTTCGGCGCCCCGCCGAAGCCGCCGTGCCGCTCGTCGTACTCGCGGGTGAGGCCGAGGAGCGCCTGCGCCAGCTCCTGCTCGCCGGGCACGCCCTTTCCGGCGACCGCGAGCGACCGGCCGGACAGCTCGCGCACGATGTTCCCCGCGACCTCGCCCACCTCGTCGCGCCGGTCCCGCCAGGCCACCGCGACGCCCTCCAGCACCTGCGGGAAGGACGGGGAGCCGTGGCGGGGCTCGGGCGGGAAGTAGGTACCGAAGTAGAAGGGCTCGGCGTCCGGGGTCATGAAGACCGTCATCGGCCAGCCGCCGTGCCCGGTGGCGGCCTGCACGGCCTCCATGTACACGGCGTCCACGTCGGGCCGCTCCTCGCGGTCGACCTTGACGGGGACGAAGTGCTCGTTGAGGTAGGCCGCGGTCTTCTCGTCCTCGAAGGACTCGTGCGCCATGACGTGGCACCAGTGGCACGCCGAGTACCCGACCGACAGCAGAACGGGCACGTCCCGCCGTCGCGCCTCCTCGAACGCTTCCGGCGTCCAGGGCCACCAGTCGACGGGATTGTCGGCATGCTGAAGCAGATACGGCGAGGTCACACCAGCCAACCGGTTCATGTGATCCAGCCTCTCACAACGCCCTACAGAGCCGGTGGGACCCGCACGGGCCCTTACCGGATCGTCGGTACGCCGGGACGGGGGACGCCACGCAGAGGGGAGACGGGCGCTCTCCTGCGGTCTCGCGCGGCTCGGCGTCGCAGGCCGTTAGGCTGAAGCCCGGCAGCGCGGAACTGTCGAGGCTCCTCGAAGGAGGCACCATGACCGCCGAGATGGTGGCGCCCGCGTGGATGCACGCCCAGATCAGCGCGGAGCAGTACGACTCCTGGTCCGAGGAGCAGTGCGCCGGTGTCGAGATCGTGGACGGGATGGTCGTCGTGAGCCCGAGCGCCTCCAAGCGGCACAACCGGCTGGCCCGCATCCTGGCCAATGCCCTGGACGCCGCCGCAGGCCCGGACTGGAACGCCGACACGGACTTCGACGTCCGGCTGCAGGACGTCCCACTCAACAACCGCCGTCCGGACGTCATCGTCTACCGGGCGGAGACCATCGACCTCACCCCCACCCGCCCGGAACACGTGCTCCTGGTCGTCGAGGTCGTGTCGCCCGGCTCGGAGACGACGGACCGGATCGTGAAGGTCGACCAGTACGCCAAGGCCGGCATCCCCTTCTACTGGCGGGTCGAGCAGGCCGCCACCGGGATTCCGATCGTCTACACGTACGTCCTCGACCCTGCCACCCGGGCCTACAGGGACGGCGAGATGTTCACCGGCGTGATCAAGGCGGCCGCGCCCTTCTCCCTCACCGTCGACCTGGGAACCGTCTGACCGCGCCGGAAACCCCGCTCAGTGCCACCCGGCCGGCCGACGCCACCACTCGGTGAAGGCGAAGCACCCCCGCTCCAGCAGTGCGCGCACCTCGTTCACGGCCATGCGTCCGACCCGTCGGCTCTCCGGCACCTTCGGCATCCCGCCCCCTCGCTCGGCGGGACGAGGCTGAGACGACCGCTGACGCCCGCCTGCCGTCGTGGGCGGGAGGAGCCGGATCGGAGGCCGCGCGGGTGCACCGCCGGGCGCCCGCGGACGGGGTCTCGCGGGTCGGCCGCGGCCGGGCGTGCCGGGGCCGGCGCCGGGGCGGGCGGGCCCCGGCGCCGGCTGCGGCGGTCACTCCTGCGCGGCGGGCGCCTTGCCGGTGGTGGTGGCGCCCCGCTCGGGGGCCTCCTCGAAGTCGACCCGGTTCATGTGCCGGTTCATCGACTTCATCAGGGCCCACACCGCCACGGCCATGACGGCGAAGACGACGAAGCCGAGGACGCCGGGGGTCACCTTGTTCTTGTCCAGCTCGGCGGCGAGCGGGACGAGCTGGGTCAGTGCCTGGTGTGCGCTCATGTCAGGCATTGTCCCGGATGCCCGCGAAGAGGTCGCTCTCGGGGAGGGACGTACCGACGAGCGACTTCGCGAGCTCGTACTCCTCGGTCGGCCAGACCTCCTGCTGGAGGTCCATCGGGACGCGGAACCAGCCGCCGTCCGGGTCGATCTGCGTGCGGTGGGCGATCAGCGCCTTGTCGCGGGTCTCGAAGAAGTCCGCGCACGGCACGTAGGTGGTGAGGGTGCGCTCGGAGCGCTGGAACTCGTCCCAGCGCTTGAGCCACTCCCCGTACGGCGACTCCAGGCCGCGCGCCTCCATCGCCTCGTGCAGGGCGACGGTGCGCGGGCGGTTGAAGCCCTGGTTGTAGTAGAGCTTCAGGGGCTGCCAGACCGGGCCGAACTCCTCCTCGGGGTACGCCTCCGCGTCGGCCGCGCCGTCGAACGCCACCATCGAGATCTTGTGGGTCATGATGTGGTCCGGGTGCGGGTAGCCGCCGTTCTCGTCGTAGGTGGTGATCACCTGCGGGCGGAACGCGCGGATGGAGCGGACGAGGCGCCCGGCCGCCTCGTCGACGTCCTCCAGCGCGAAGCACCCCTGCGGCAGCGGGGGCAGCGGGTCGCCCTCGGGCAGACCGGAGTCGACGAAGCCGAGCCACTCCTGTGCCACGCCCAGGATCGCCCGCGCCTCGTCCATCTCCTTGCGGCGCACCTCGTGGATGTTCTCCTCGATGTACGGGTCGCCCTGGAGCTTGGGGTTGAGGACGGAGCCGCGCTCGCCGCCCGTGCACGTGACCACGAGCACGTCCACCCCCTCGGACACGTACTTGGCCATGGTGGCCGCGCCCTTGCTCGACTCGTCGTCGGGGTGCGCGTGCACTGCCATCAGTCGCAGCTGCTCAGTCAAGACGGGATCCTCAATGATTGGTCAGGGTCGCTCGGCTTCTATAGTGACGGAATCGACGCAGCGGATATTCCGTCGTTCGGCGTATGAGAGGAACGATCATGGGCGGGACCGGCGAGCGGCCCCCGGAAGGCCGGTACGGCCGCGAGGCGGACGCGCGCGCGGACCGCGGACTCAAGATCGTCGGCGCGGTGCTGGGCGTGCTGTTCGTCGCCATGGTCGCCTGGTTCGGCTACGACTACGTGGCCGGTGAGAAGGTCAGCGCCGAGATGATCAAGTTCGACGTCGTCGACGCGGGCCGTGTGGACGTGCACCTGGAGGTGCGCAAGGACGACGGCGCGAAGGGCTTCTGCACGGTCCGGGCCCTCGCGGAGAGCGGTGCCGAGGTGGGGCGCAAGGAGGTCCGCTTCGACCAGCCGGCGCCCCGCGTCGACGAGGTGATCACCGTGCGCACCACGGAGCACGCCACCGCCGCCGAGCTGCTCGGCTGCACCTCGGACTGACCCGCCGCCCCGCCCCGCGCCCGCGCCGCCACCCCGCGCCGCCGGGCGCACACGCCGGCGCCCGGCCCCCGGCCGTCGGGGGTGACCTGCGGAGTCCTCGGTTCCATGACATTCGTCCTCCCCCTTTGGGCAGGTAATTGTTAGGCTCGTGGTTTCGCCCTCCGGTTCAGGCCGCATGCTTCTGGTAGGGCGATGCTTTGTATTCCCAGCACCGACGAGGAGCACCTGTGACCCAGACCAGCGACAACGTCACCTGGCTCACCCAGGAGGCGTACAACCAGCTCAGGGCCGAGCTGGAGTACCTGTCTGGTCCCGCGCGAACCGAGATCGCTGCCAAGATCGCGGCGGCGCGCGAGGAGGGCGACCTGCGGGAGAACGGCGGGTACCACGCGGCCAAGGAGGAGCAGGGCAAGCAGGAGCTGCGCGTCCGCCAGCTCACCCAGCTCCTGGAGCACGCGAAGGTGGGCGAGGCCCCTGCGGCGAGCGGCGTGGTCGCCCCCGGCATGGTCGTGACCATCGCCTTCGACGGCGACGAGGACGACACGCTGGTGTTCCTGCTCGCCTCCCGCGAGTACGCGAGCTCCGACATCGAGACGTACTCCCCGCAGTCCCCGCTGGGGTCGGGCGTGAACGGCAAGAAGGTCGGCGAGGACGCCGAGTACGAGCTGCCGAACGGCAAGAAGGCCTCGGTCCGGATCCTGGACGCGAAGCCGTACTCGGCCTGACGCCCACGGCGGGTACGGACACCGGAGGGCCGGGTCGCGCGAGGTGCGCGGCCCGGCCCTCCGTCGTGTCCGGCCTCCCGGGGGTCAGGAGGCGGAGCGGTACTTGCGCACGGCCAGGGTGCGGAAGACCGCGATGATGAGCAGCGACCAGATGATCGACGCCCACACCGGGTGCTGCATGGGCCAGGCCGTCGACTCCGAGACGCCCGGGTTGCCGAACAGTTCGCGGCACGCCTGGACGGTGGCGCTGAACGGGTTCCACTCCGCGACGTGCCGCAGCCACGGCGTCATCCGGGACGAGTCCACGAACGCGTTGGACAGGAACGTCACGGGGAAGAGCCAGATCAGCCCACCGGACGTGGCCGCCTCCGGCGTGCGCACGGAGAGACCGATCAGCGCGCCGATCCAGGAGAAGGCGTAGCCGAGCAGGAGCAGCAGCAGGAAGGCGCCGAGCGCCTTGGGCACGCCCTCGTGGATGCGCCAGCCGACGAGCAGGGCCACGACCGCGAGCACGACGACGGTGAGCGCGGTCTGCACGAGGTCCGCGAGGGTACGGCCGGTGAGGACCGCGCCGCGGGCCATGGGCAGCGACCGGAACCGGTCGATGAGGCCCTTGTGCATGTCGTCGGCGATGCCCGCGCCCGCGCCGGCCGTGGCGAAGGTGACGGTCTGGGCGAAGATGCCGGCCATCAGGAAGTTGCGGTAGACGTCGGGGTCCGTCGTGCCGCCGATGTTCATCGAGCCGCCGAAGACGTAGCTGAACAGCACCACGAACATGATCGGCTGGATGAGCCCGAAGATGATCATCTCGGGGATCCGGGACATGCGGATGAGGTTGCGCCGGGCGATGACGAGGGAGTCGGCGACCGACTGGGCGAGGCCGCCGCGCGGGGTGGGCGCGGCGCGGCGGGGGCCGGTCTCGGACACGGTGCTCACGCGACACCCTCCTTGCGGTCGTCGCCGCGGTCGGCGTCGTGGTCGTCTGCGGGGCCGCCCCTGCCACCGCCCCGCCGGCCGTCCCGCCGGTCGCGGTCGGGGACGCCGCCCTCGGGGTCGCCCTCGTCGTCCCGCTCGGCGGCGTGGCCGGTGAGGGAGATGAACACGTCGTCGAGGGTGGGCCGGCGCAGGCCGATGTCGTCGATCCCGACGCCGCGCGAGTCCAGCTCGCGGATGACCTCGGCGAGCAGCTTGGCGCCGCCGGTCACCGGGACGGTGAGCTTGCGGGTGTGCGTCTCGACGGCGACCTCGCCCTTGCCGAAGCCGGTGAGGACGGCGCGGGCCGGCTCGATCTGCTCGGGCCGGTGGACGACGACCTCGACGCGCTCGCCGCCGGTGCGGACCTTCAGCTGGTCGGCGGTGCCGCGGGCGATGACCTTGCCGTGGTCGACGACGCAGATGTCGTGGGCGAGGTGGTCGGCCTCCTCCAGGTACTGCGTGGTGAGCAGCACGGTCGTGCCGCCCGCGACCAGTTCCTGGATGACGTCCCACAGCTGCTGCCGGTTGCGCGGGTCGAGGCCGGTGGTCGGCTCGTCCATGAACATCACGGGGGGCGACACCACGAGCGCGGCGGCGAGGTCGAGGCGGCGGCGCATGCCGCCGGAGTAGGTCTTGGCGGGGCGGTCGGCGGCGTCGGCGAGGTGGAAGCGGTCCAGCAGCTCCACCGCGCGGGCCTTCGCGGCCCGGCCGGACATCTGGTAGAGCCGGCCGACCATGTGGAGGTTCTCGCGGCCGGTGAGGTACTCGTCGACGGCGGCGAACTGGCCGGACAGGCCGATCGCCCGGCGGACCTCGTTGGGGTGCTTGAGGACGTCGATCCCCGCGACGACCGCCCTGCCGCTGTCCGGCCTGAGCAGCGTGGTGAGGACGCGCACGGTGGTGGTCTTCCCCGCGCCGTTGGGGCCGAGCAGCCCCAGGACGGTCCCTTCGGGGACGTCGAGGTCCACGCCGTCCAGAGCCCGTACGTCGCCGAAGGTCTTCACCAGACCTTCGGCGTGGATTGCGCCTGGCATGTGGGTTCTCCCGTTGATGGGGTGAATCGCTACCCGAAGCCTAGGGACGGGGGCCACCACGCGCGCGCGAATATGTGAGCGCGGCCACAGGCGCTGCGGGGCCGTGCGGGCCTCGCGCCTCCCGGGGTCGTCAGGACATCACCGTGTGGCCCGCCTCCCGCAGGGCCGCGGCGACCTCGTCGCAGTGTTCGGGGCCCTTGGTCTCCAGGTGGAGCTCCACCTCGACCTCCGTCAGACCCAGCCGCGGGTCCGTACGGACGTGGCCGACGTCCAGGACGTTCGCGTCGACCCCGGTCAGCACGCCCAGCAGGTTCGCCAGGGCGCCCGGCCGGTCCGGCAGGCGCAGCCGCAGGCTCAGGTAGCGGCCCGCGGCGGCCATGCCGTGGCGCAGGGTCCGCTGGAGCACCAGCGGGTCGATGTTGCCGCCCGACAACACGGCCACGACCGGGCCGTCGAAAGCCCCCGGGTCGGCGAGGAGCGCGGCGACGGGGCTCGCTCCCGCCGGCTCGACGACCAGCTTGGCCCGCTCCAGGCAGAGCAGCAGCGCGGCGGACAGGGCGTCCTCGGAGACCGTGCGCACCTCGTCCACCACGTCCTGGACCAGCGCGAACGGCACGTCGCCCGGCCGCCCCACCATGATCCCGTCCGCCATGGTCGGCCCGCAGTCCACGGCGACCGGGCGGCCCGCCGCGAGCGACCCGGGGTAGGCGGCCGCGGCCCGCGCCTGCACGCCGACCACGCGGACGTCGGGCCGCAGCGCCTTCACCGCGACGCCGATCCCCGCCGCGAGCCCGCCGCCGCCCATGCCGACGACGATCGTCCGCACCTCCGGGCACTGCTCCAGGATCTCCAGGCCGACCGTGCCCTGCCCGGCGATGACGTCGGGGTGGTCGAAGGGGTGGATGAAGACGGCGCCCGTGTCGCGCGCGTACGCCTGGGCCGCGGCCAGCGTCTCGTCCACGACCTGCCCGCGCAGCCGCACCTCGGCGCCGTACTCGCGGGTGGCGGCGACCTTCGGCAGCGGGGCGCCGACCGGCATGAAGACCGTCGAGCGCACCCCGAGGAGGGAGGAGGCCAGTGCCACGCCCTGGGCGTGGTTGCCGGCGGACGCCGCGACCACCCCGGCCGCCCGCTCCTCCGGCCGCAGCCCGGAGATCCGCACGTACGCGCCGCGGAGCTTGAACGAGCCGGTCCGCTGGAGGTTCTCGCACTTGAGGTGCACCGGGGCGCCGACCAGCGCCGACAGGTGCCGGCTGCCTTCCAGCGCGGTGGTCCGCGCGACCCCGGAGAGCATCTTCTGCGCACCCCTGACGTCATCGAGCAGGACGGTGTGCAAGGGGCGAGTGGTGCGGAAGCTCATGACAGCAAGTCTCGCAGCTCGGGAAGTGCTCCATATCGTTTCCGCAGCGCCGGTACGGAGGCGCGGCGGGCCGCGTACTCTGTCCCCCACCACCACACCGACCGCCGCACGAGAGAGCCCCAGCCATGCCCACTTCACAGGACATGACGACTGATCTTGACTCCGGTCTCCTCGATGCCCTCCAGCACCAGGTGGCCGTCTTCGCCCGGCGGGCCGAGCAGACCCGCCTCGGTGGGACCGGTCAGCTCCGCAACTCGATGGACCGGGCCGCGTACCTGCTGCTCAACCGCCTCGACCAGGAAGGCCCGATGGGCGTCAAGGCGCTCGCGGCCGGGATGGGCATCGACTCCTCGACGGTCACCCGCCAGGTCGCGCCGCTGGTCGACACCGGCCTGGTCAAGCGGACCTCGCACCCGGAGGACGGGCGTGCCGTCGTGCTCCAGCTGTCGCCGCGCGGCCAGGCCCGCCTGGAGGAGGTGCGCAGTTCCCGCCGCGACCTGATGGCCCGGGTGACGGAGGGCTGGACCCCCGACGAGCGGGAGTCGTTCTGCACCCTGCTCACCCGCTTCAACTCCGCGCTCTCCGCCCGCCAGCTGGGGCTGCCCCCGGCCGACCCGGAGACGGATCAGCCCTCCTGACGGGGGCGCACGCCTCCTGACGGGCGCACGCCCCGGGACCGACGGGGCCCACGGCCCCGCCGAAGGGCGCGCGGCCTTGCGGGACGGGGCCCACGCCCCTGGTGCAGGCCCTTCCACCTCCCTGGTGGGCGGGAGTTCCACGCCCCTGGGGCACGGCGGGACCGTCCTCCTCGGGGGACGGGTGCGCGCCCTCGGTGCAGGGGTGCGCGCAGGAGTCTTGACCGGGCCGGACCGCTGGACTCTGATGAGGACGTGGTCGCACAGGACTTCGGGTTCGGGGCGTTCGTGGCCGGGACGGCGGGCCGGCTGCTGCACGTCGCCACGCTCCTGACGAGCGAGCCCGCCCGGCCGTCCGGCGCCAACCCGCACGCCCAGCGGCTCGTGGCGGCCGCGTTCGGGGCGACGTACGCCCACTGGGACCGGCTGCGCGACGAGGACCCGTACGTGTACGCCCGGCGCGAGCTGGCGGTGCGGTTCGCACGCGCGGCCCGGCGGTTCCGGCGCGGGCGGGGCGGCCCGCTCTCGGCGCTCACGCCGCGCGAGCGGCTCGCCGTGGTGCTGCGGCTGTACGAGGGCCTCTACGAGGAACAGGTCGCCGCGCTGCTCGGGCTGTCCGTGGAACGGGTGCGCGCCCTGTGCGAGCACGCCGTCGGGACGCTGCGCAGCACCCCGCGCCGGGCGGTGGCCCCGTGAGCCCGCCGGAGGGGACCGGTACGGGCGCCGCCGCGGGGACGCCCGGCGGGGGCGCGGGCGGTGAGGAAGCGGCCGGCGCGGGCGTGGGCGGAGCCGGGGGCGGGGCGGTGGTCGGCGGCGGGGACCGCAAGGAGCAGGAGGTGCGCCGCCTGCTCGCCGCGGCGGCCCGCCCGCGCGTACCGCCCGACCTGTTCGCCCGGGCGCTCGCCCACGGCGGCCGCGCCCGCCGCCACGAGCGGTGGCGGCGCCTGCTGCTGTGGCTGGTGCTGACCACCGCGGCCGTGGCGTTCACGGTGTGGGCCTGGACCGTGGAGCCCTGGGAGGCGCCCCCCATGCGGACGACGCCGCCCCTGGAGCCCTGGTGATCCCCGACCGGTGAGCCGCGGGACGGGACCGGGCCGGCGGGATCCGCCCGCCGAGCCGCGGGACGGGACCGGACCGGCGGGATCCGCCCGCCGAGCCGCGGGGTGGGACCCGGCCGGCGGCCCGTGGCCGGCAGGACCCGGCCGGGGGGACCGGCCGGCGGCCCGTGGCCGGCCGGCGCGTGGCTCAGCCCAGCGCCTGGCGCAGGTCGGCGAGGAGGTCGTCGACGTTCTCGATGCCGACGGAGAGGCGCACGAGGTCCGCCGGGACCTCCAGCAGCGACCCGGCGACGCTCGCGTGCGTCATCCGGCCCGGGTGCTCGATCAGCGACTCCACGCCGCCCAGCGACTCGCCGAGCGTGAAGAGCCGCGCGCGGTTGCAGACCTCGACGGCCGCCTCCTCGCCGCCCTCCACCCGGAAGGAGACCATGCCGCCGAAGGACCGCATCTGCTTGGCGGCCACCTCGTGGCCCGGGTGCTCGGGCAGGCCCGGGTAGAGGACCTGCGTGACCTTCGGGTGCGAGGTCAGCATCTCGGCCACGCGCGAGGCGTTCTCGCCGTGCCGGTCCATGCGCACGGCGAGGGTCTTGATGCCGCGCAGCACGATCCACGAGTCGAACGGGCCGGCGACCGCGCCCATGGCGTTCTGGTGGTACGCGAGCTGCTCGCCGAGCGTCTCGTCAGCGGTGACCAGCGCGCCGCCCACCACGTCCGAGTGGCCGCCCATGTACTTGGTCAGCGAGTGCACCACGACGTCCGCGCCCAGCGCCAGCGGCTGCTGGAGGTACGGCGACGCGAAGGTGTTGTCGACGACCAGCTTGACGCCCGCCGTGCGGGCCACCTCCGCGAGGGCGGCGATGTCGGTGATGCCGAGCAGCGGGTTCGAGGGGGTCTCGACCCAGATCAGCTTCGTGCGGTCGGTGAGCGCGTCCCGCACCGCCGCCGGGTCGGAGGTGTCGGCGACCGACCACTCCACGCCCCAGCGGGAGACGACCTGCGCGAAGAGGCGGAAGGTGCCGCCGTAGGCGTCGTTGGGGATCACGACGTGGTCGCCGGGGACCAGCAGCGCGCGCAGCAGGCAGTCCTCGGCGGCGAGCCCCGACGCGAAGGCCAGACCGCGACGACCGCCCTCCAGCGCCGCGAGGTTCTCCTCCAGCGCCGTACGGGTCGGGTTCGCGCTGCGGCTGTACTCGTAACCGCCGCGCAGCCCGCCCACGCCGTCCTGCTTGTAGGTGGACACCTGGTAGATCGGCGGGACGACCGCGCCGGTCAGCGGGTCGGCGGTGTTGCCCGCGTGGATGGCGCGGGTCTCGAAGTTCTGGTGGGTGTGCTCGTCGCTCATGGTGCGAGCGTAGTGCGAGCGGTCCGCCCGGCGCCTTCCGGCGGGCGTCCGGGACAATGGGCGCATGGTGGAGATTCTCTGGTTCCTGTTCGCCGTCGGCCTGATCGCCGCGGTCGTCGCGCCGTGGCTGCTGCGCCGCCGCTCCGGCGGCATCCGCCTGGCGGAGCCCGGCGCGCCCGACGCGGCCGACCCGCTCGCGTACGGCTTCGTGCGGCAGGAACTGCTCGACGTCCGCATGCCCGGTCCGGACGAGGACCTGGTGGAGGTGCTGGACGTCGTCCAGCGCACCCAGGACTGGCGGGCCGCCTCGCAGCTGCTGGCGGGCACGCCCAAGGAGGGCGAGGCGCGCTGGCAGCGGGTGCAGGCGTTCGCCGGGGCGGCGTCGCTGGAGCTCCGACAGCGGCCTGGCGTCGGCGGCGCGTGGCTGCGGGCGTGGCGGGCGGAGGCCCCGAAGGACGCGGGGGGCGCGGCGGTGCACGCCGAGTTCCTGGTGCAGCAGGCGTGGCGGACGGCGACGGTCGGGACGGACGAGTTCCGGATCATCCTGGAGGAGGCGCGGACGGTGTGCGGCGAGGCCGCGCTGCTGGCGCCCGGCGATCCCGTGCCGTACATCGTCGAACTGGCCGTCGCCCGCGGCCTCGGCTACCCGCACGAGCGGTTCGACCAGGTGTGGGCGAAGGTGATGGACCGCGACCCCGGGCACATGGGCGCGCACATCGCGGCGCTGCACTACTGGTGCGAGAAGTGGCACGGTACGCGGCAGGACGCCGACCGGTTCGCCACGTCCGCCGCGGCGCGCGCCCCGCAGGGCTCGCTGCTGGCGGCGCTGCCGCTGTTCGCCGTGTGGGAGCACCTGCCCGACCTGGCGCTGGTGCGCGACTTCTACGGGACGCGCGTGGTGTCGCAGGCGGTGGAGGGCGCGCTGTACGCCGTGCACTCGGCGCGGCCCGACGACCCGATGCTGGCCCACGTGCGGCACCTGCTGATCCACTTCCTGGTGGGCGCACAGCGCTGGAGCGAGGCGATGCACCAGATCGTGCAGGTCGACGGGCACGTCGGGGCCCTGCCGTGGACGATGAGCGAGGACCCGGCGGCCGAGTACGCGGTGTACCGGGCGCTCGCGGTCGCCGGGTACGAGGCGAACGGCGGCAGCCCGGCGACGCTGCCCCGCTGAGGCGCGGCCCACGACGCACGGCGCCCCTGGTCCGGCCGAGGCGCGGCCCGCGCGCGGCGCCCCGGTCCGGCCGAGGCGCGGCCCGCATGCGACCGGGGGGCGGCCTGCGGCGCCGGTCCCCCTGAGGCGCGGCCCGCATGCGACCGGGGGGGCGGCCCGCGGCGCGGTCCCACCCATACCGGGGCCCGCGAGCCGGACCCACGGGCGGGAACACGTTTGCGAAGTGACCCTCCGGCAGGTGATACTCCGCTTCCCCCCACGTCGCTTCGCCATGCCGTTTTCGGCTCCGCACCTTTCTCATCCCGTGGGGGGACCCTGCCCGATGGGCGCTTTCCTGCGCGCGCTGCGCGCCTCCGTGCTGCTCGCCGGCTTCTACCTGCTCGGCCTCGGCCTGCTCGCCGCGCTGGCCGTCGCCGACTGGGCCGCGTACACCTGGACCCCCAGCAGCCTCGCCCTGAAGCTGTACGTCGTCAGCGCGCTGCTGGCCGTGCCGATCGTCCGCGGCATGTTCATGCTCCGCACGCCGAAGGACGACGAGGCGCACGGCGTCCTCGTCACCGAGGAGCGGGAGCCCCGGCTGTGGCGGGCCGTGCGCGACCTCGCCGACCGGGTCGGCACGCGCGCTCCCGACGAGATCCGGCTGACCGCGGACATGAACGCCGCCGTCAGCGAGGACGCCCGCTTCCTCGGCCTCCTCGGCGGCACCCGCCGCCTCTACCTGGGCCTGCCGCTGATGGCGGGCCTCACCGAGGCGCAGCTGCGGGCCGTCCTCGCCCACGAGATGGGCCACTACGGCAACGCCGACACCCGGCTGTCCGCCATCACCGTCCGCGGCCGCGTCCAGGTCGCCCGCACCATCGCCCACTTCGAGGAGCGGGCCGGTGGCAAGGTCGCCAAGGAGCGGGCCAAGCAGGAGAAGAAGAACGCCAAGAAGCTCGCCCGGGGCAAGGAGGCCAAGGAGGTCGACACCACCGGCGTCGGCCTCACCTACCGGGCCATGGCCCGGATCTACCGCGCGTACGGCCACTTCTACCTGCGCGCCACCCTGGCCGCCTCCCGCCGCCAGGAGCTGGCCGCCGACCTGGCCGCCGCCCGGATCGCCGGCCGGGACGCCACCGCGGCGGCCCTGCGCGGGCTCCCCGCCCTGGACGCCGCGCACGGTTTCTACATGAGCTCGTACGCGACACTGGGTGTGGGCGCCGGGCTGCTGCCGCCGCGCGGCGAGGTCTTCGGCGGCGTCCGCCACCTGCTGGCCGCCCGCGCGGACGAACTGGCGGCGATGCGCCGCGACCTGCCGACCGAGCCGGCGTCCCCGTACGACTCGCACCCGCCGGTCGCCGAACGGGTCGCCCGCCTGGAGTCCCTGCCCGACGACGGCCGCGCCTCCGAGCCGGCGCTGCCCGCGCTGGACCTGCTCGCCGACGCGCACGCGGCGCTGGCCGCCGTGGAGGACGTCTCGCTCACCCCGGAGGCGCTGCGGATGCGCCGCGTCGGATGGCCCGAGCTGGTCCACGAGTCGATGACCGCGCACTTCGCGCGGGAGGCCGAGCCGCTGCGGCGGGCGACCGCCGAGGTGGCCGGCGGCGAGGGCTCGCTGGCCTCGCTGCTGAACGCGCTCGATCTGGGCGTCGGCTGGGAGATCGCCGACCAGCTGCCGAAGTCGGAGCAGGCCGGTGCGGCGAAGGGGCGCGCGGCCCGCGAGTTCGCCCGTCCCGTGCTGCGCCGGGGTCTGGCCCGCCTCGTCGCGGGCGAGCTGATCGCCCGGGGGGTCGCCCGCTGGGAGCTGTCCTGGTCCGAGCCCGCAGCGCTGGTCATGCCGGACGCGTACGAGGAGCGGCTGCCGGACGCCCTGGACGCGGCGGTCGCCGACCGCCCCGACACGGCGCCGCTGCGCGCCCTGCTGGCCACCCCCGCCTGACCGATGGGCGCCGGGGCCACCGGCTCCCCGGCGTCACGACAGGCACGCCAGGCACCGCAGACACCGCAGACACCGCAGACACCGCAGACACCGCAGACACCAGTAACAGCACCACAGGCACCACCGACACCACTCGCACCGCTCACCTCCCACACCCCCCGAGGCCACCCACCGTGAAGATCCTGCTCTGGGTCGTCCTGACCCCCGTCGTCCTCCTGGTCCTGGGGGTCGGCGTCTACTTCCTCAAGGCGATCGTGCAGGGCGCGATCGAGGGGTGGCGCTCCGACCCCGACGCCGAGGAGGCGACCGCGCGGGCCGCCGAACGCGTCGCCGCGCTCGGCCTGCTGCCGCCCGAGCGGCAGCACACCGAGCTCGCCGCGCCGCAGCCGCAGGCCCTGACCGTCGCCGTCGCCGCCGCCCGCGCCGGCGACTGGAAGCCCGCCGCCGCCCTCTTCGAGGAGACGGCCGCCGCCCGTGACTGGGAGCGCCGCACCGCGTACTGCGAGAAGCTCGCCGACGTCGCCGCCGAGGACGACACCTGGCTGCTCGCCTGGGAGGCGGCCCACCCCGACGACCCGGGGGCGGCGCTCGTACGGGCCCGCAGCTCGGTCTTCCTGGCGTGGCGGATCCGCGGCGCGAAGCGCGCCCGGTACACGACGTCCGAGCAGTTCGAGGGCTTCCACCGCACCCTGGCGCGCACCCGCGGCGAGCACGCGCGCGCGGCGGAGCTGGCCCCGCACGACGACCCCTCCCCGTACGTGGGCGAGATCTGGACGGCGATCGGTCTCGGCTACCCGCACGAGGAGATGCACCGCATCTGGCGGGACATCACCAGCCGCGCCCCGCACCACTACGAGGCGCACTTCTCCGCGCTCCAGTACTGGTGCGGCAAGTGGCACGGCTCGGAGGAGCTGGCGCGGGCGTTCGCCGTGCGCGCGGCGGCGGAGGCGCCCCCCGGCACGCTGATGCGGGCGTTCCCGCTGATCGCGCACTTCGAGCACGACGAGTCGGACTCCGCCGACGTGGACCGCACCCCGGAGATGTACGCGGCCGTGGACGCCGCCCTCGCCGACGCGGCCGCCGCCGACCCCGACCACCCCCGCCTGGCGGAGGTCCGCCACCTCCTCGCGTACTACCTGTACCTCCAGGACCGGTGGGAGCCGGCCCTGGAGCAGTTCCGCCTGGTCGACGGGTACGTCGACGCCCTCCCGTGGCGGTACAAGGGCGACCCGGCGGGCGAGTTCTGCCGGATGCGCGACGAGTCCGCGGTGAACGCCGCCGACGGGCGGGCCGACGCGTGACCGTGGAGATCGTCCGCGTCCTCGTCCTCGGCCTCGCGGTCGCGGTGGGCGTCGTGGTGTACCGGCGGGTCGTCGGCGCGCCCGAGCGCCCGGCGTCGACCGGCGTGGCGGAGGAGCTGGGCCTGCTGCCCCGCTCCCGGCAGAACACGCTCCTGTCGACCCCCGCGCCCGCCCTGGAGCGCGCCCTGGCCGCCGCCGCCCACGGTGGCTGGGAACCGGCCGCCCGTCTGATGGCGGCGACCCGGGAGGACCGCGACTGGTCGCTGCGCTGCGGCTACGCCCGCGCGCTCGGCGACGCGGCCGCCGAGGGCGACGGGGCGTGGCTGGAGACCTGGACGCACGTCGCCGGGCCCGACGACCCGGACGTCGCCGTGGTCCGCGCCCACGCGACGGTCTCCGTGGCGTGGCGCCTGCGGGGCGCGGCGTACGCGAAGGACACCAGCCGGGAGCAGTTCGCCGGCTTCCACCGCACGCTCGCCCAGGCCCCGGCCGAGATCGAGTGCGCCGCCGAGCTGAACCCGGCGGACCCCACCCCGTACGTCGCGGAGCTCCACACCGCCCGCGGCCTGGGCTACCCGCACGGGCGGGTGCACCGGATCTGGGCGGAGGTCACGGCCCGGGACCCGTACCACTTCGACGCCCACACCTCGGCGCTGCAGTACTGGTGCGCCAAGTGGCACGGCTCCGCCGAGCTGGCGGAGTCCTTCGCGCGCTCGGCGGCCGCGGCGGCCCCGGCCGGCAGCCTCCTGGCGGTACTGCCGCTGGTGGCGTGGTGGGAGCACCACGACGACGGCGCGAAGGCCGCCGACTACCGGACCCCGCAGCTCGTCGCGCTGGTCGACGCGGCGCTGGCGGACGTCGCTGCCGCCCCGCCCGGCCACCCGCGGGCGGCGACCGTGCGGCACGTCCTGGCGTACTTCCTGACGCGGCAGGGCCGCCACGAGGCCGCGCTCGAACAGTTCCGCCTGGTCGACGGCCACGTCGGGGCCTTCCCGTGGGCGTACTACGACGACCCGGCGGCGGCGTACTGCCGGTGGCGGGAGGAGGCGGCCAAGGGGGCGCGCCGGCGCTGAGGAATCCCCGGCCGGGTGCGGGCGTTCCCCCCACGAGCCCCTCTGGAGGAGACGCGATGTTCCCGTACCGCCGTACGCCCGAGATGCCCACGCCCGAGCAGGCGCCGAAGGGCCGCCCCGAGCCGGAGTTCACCCTCCCCGACCGCCACACCGTCCTGGGCAACCCCCTGCGGGGCCCCTACCCGGACGGCCTGGAGGTCGCGGACTTCGCCCTGGGCTGCTTCTGGGGCGCGGAGCGCGTCTTCTGGCGGACGCCCGGCGTGTGGACCACCCTCGTCGGCTACCAGGGCGGCATCACGCCGAACCCGTCGTACGAGGAGGTCTGCTCGGGTCTGACCGGCCACACGGAGGCCGTCCGGGTGGTCTTCGACCCGTCCGTCGTGCCGTACGAGCGGCTCCTCAAGGTCTTCTGGGAGGCCCACGACCCCACGCAGGGCCACCGCCAGGGCAACGACGTGGGCACCCAGTACCGCTCGGCCGTCTTCACCCACACCCCGGCGCAGGCCGAGGCCGCCGCGGCGTCCCGCGACGCGTACCAGGACGTCCTGACGTCCGCCGGCCACGGGGCGATCACCACGGACCTGCAGCCGGCGGCCGCCCACCCCTTCCACCCGGCCGAGCCGTACCACCAGCAGTACCTGGACAAGAACCCGGCAGGCTACTGCGGCATCGGCGGCACGGGCGTCTCCTGCCCGATCGGCGTCGCGAAGGCGGACGGCTGACCCGCTCCCGCCGGACGCGGCACTGACGCCGGGCGCGCTGCTCGCCGGCCCCGCCCCGGTGAGCAGCGCCCTGCGCGCGCCCGGATCCCGCACACGCGGGTGACGGGCCGGTGCGGTGGCGGTTGCGGTGGCGGCTGTGGTGGCGGCTGCGGCTGCGGCTGCGTGACGGTCGACCCGGCCGTGGACCGCGCGGCGGCACCACCGGCCCGCCGTCGCAAGGGCATCGACTGCCGGCACGAACGAAGCCGCGCCCACTGCCGGATTGCCCGCCTCCAGCGATTCCCCCGGCACTCGACCGACCGGATCAGGACGCCGAAGCGCCGGATGTTCGGTCGCGCCGGCTTCGGACTCCTCCGCGATCGCGTCGCGCCCTCCTCCCGGCAAGGCTGCTCACGACGCGTCATCGATCAGCCCGAAGCCCTCCGGGAACTCCTCCAGGAACGCGCGGCGAGCCGAGTCGGTCTCGGCGGCTGCCATCTCCCCCACCAGTTCGGTCAGCTCCTGCCGCTGTTCACTCGGCAGCGTGCTGACCACGTGGCCGACACCTTCCATGACCTTGACCGCGTCGTCCTGGTCCAGCTGCTCGTCGTCGGTGCCATCGATGAAGCACAGGACATCGACCAAAGCCTCGGCCAACGCGCGAGTCAGGGACGGGTACGAGGACGTCACGAGGGCCTCCCAGGGGATCAGCGGCAGAGTCGGCCATCCCACCACACACCGCTGACATCGCTGTCCGTGAGCCTCCGCGGGAGGAGGACCAGAGCCTCGGATCCGGCGTCAGTCCGGTCCCGCACCTGGAACGGAAGAAGTCGGTCACGCCTGTCGTCGCAGCCGCCACCCGCTTGTCGGCGCGTCCTCGTTTCTGGTGGAACAGCGGCCTTCCCGCGCCGGGAAGGAGCAGCGCCGACCCTGCCGCAAGCCGGTTCGGGACCGTCGCACCCGGCAGGAGTACGCCGACGTGCGGGGGGGGGCGGATGCCGGGGCAGCCGACGGGTGGTGCGGAGCGCGAGAAGGCACGTGCCCGACCGGGTGCGGCCCGCACGGCCGGAAACCGTCGCTCGACGGGCCTCGGGCCGCCCGGTCGGCGTGGCGCCGGCGTCCGGCGGCGAGTGACGCCGGTCCGGGACGGTCCTTCCGTCTGTCCCAAGTGGCCGGGGCGGCCCCATTCCTCCCCCCGGACGGGATCCCTCCGCCTCAAGTGATCCTCAATTGGCTGGTGCGAGCCGCGTGTTGGCTGGAAGGCTTCCGCTCGACCGGTCAGCCGAA
Organism: Streptomyces kanasensis; assembly: GCF_043077165.1. Classification (NCBI taxonomy): domain Bacteria; kingdom Bacillati; phylum Actinomycetota; class Actinomycetes; order Kitasatosporales; family Streptomycetaceae; genus Streptomyces; species Streptomyces kanasensis. The sequence continues at coordinate 3,841 of NZ_JBIBSF010000004.1, read as the reverse complement.
CACGGCTGATCCGAAACGAGGGGAACAACATGAGACGCGCTCTCAGTGCCGCGCTCGCCACTGTCGTGGTCAGTGGCGGAATCGTCGTGGGCACGGCGGCGCCGGCGTTCGCCGCCTGCGACCAGTCGGGGACGTTCTACTCGATCATCAACAAGAAGACGGTCTGGAAGAACACCAACGTCCACAGCGACTGGGCCAAGCCGGGCGTCACCATCAGCTACGCGAAGAACAAGACCGGCACCTGGACCGCCACCGGCACCGCCACCGTGGGTGCCGACGCCGGGGTGATCTTCGCCAAGGCGTCCACCTCGTTCAGCGTCGCGGTCGGCAAGAGCTGGTCGCAGTCCGACACCTGGACCTACGCGGCCACCGTGCAGAAGAAGCCGGGCAAGACCCGCGGCCGGCTGATGATGCAGCACGAGGCCAAGGGCTTCACGGCGCACAAGTACCGCGTGTACACCGGCAGTGGCGGCGCCTGCAAGAGCGAGACGATCTACAAGGCCAACATCGTCGCCCCGGTCAAGAAGAGCAGCAACCTGTGGGGCATCGAGTACAAGTGACCCGCTCAGGCGTGGTGAAGCCGCCGGCTCCCGGGTGACGTCCACCCGGGGGCCGGCGGCTTTCCCGGCCACTGTCCCGACGCGTCGGCGCCGGGTGGTCCCGTGTGGTCAGGGGAGTCGGGCCGTGCGGAGCGCCGCGGCTGTCGTCGCCGGGTCGTAGTTCGGCGGGAGGCCGTCGATGAGGATCAGGTCGCCGTCCATGTGGCGGGTGCGCAGGGGCAGGAGCTCCTGGTAGGCGGGCGAGTCGTACCAGGCGCGGGCATGGGACATGGACGGGAAGGCGACGATCACCACGGCGTCCGGCCAGTCGCCTTCACGGACCTCGCGCTCGGGTGCGCCGTGGATGAGGAAGCGGCCGTCGTACGGGTCCAGGGTGCCCTGGATCCGCTCCATGTAGGTGAGCACCTCGTCATGGAGGGTGTCGGTCGGGCGCAGCCGGGCTATCGCGTACGCGGGCATGGGGTCCCCTCTCCTCAACCCGCCTGCCGGCAGGTGGCGTTGATCTCCCAGGGTGCCCGACGGCGGGGGCGGGGGGAAGGGGTGTCGATCATCCGGCGGCACGGCGCCCCGGCGCACCGCGGGGGTGCTCCGGGGCGCCGGGGACCGTCCGGGTCAGCGGCGGGCGTGAACGCGCACCACGCCGTCCACTGGCGAGGCGGCGCCCCCGTCCGTCACGCGGAGATCGACACGGGCCGCCCCGCCCCGGGACCCGAGCGGGACGGGGGCGGGGCGGACGAGTGGCGGGGGCGAGGGCGGGGCGCGGGGCGGCCGGGGGGCGAGGGCGGGGCCGGATGGCGGCGCCGCGGCGCCCGTGCGGTCAGATCGTCGCGGTGTCGATGACGAAGCGGTAGCGGACGTCGCTCGCGAGGACGCGCTCGTACGCCTCGTTGATCCGGTCGGCGCTGATCACCTCGATCTCGGCGCCCAGCCCGTGCTCGGCGCAGAAGTCCAGCATCTCCTGGGTCTCCGCGATGCCGCCGATCATGGAGCCGGCGAGCGTCCTGCGGCCGTTGATGAGGGAGAAGAGGTTGAGGGAGACGGGCTCCTCCGGGGCGCCGACGTTCACGAGCGCGCCGTCCGTCTTCAGCAGTCCGAGGTAGGCGCCGAAGTCCAGCGGGGCGGAGACCGTGGAGACGATCAGGTCGAAGGTGCCGGCCAGCCGCTCGAAGGTGGCGGGGTCGCTCGTCGCGTGGAAGTGGTCGGCGCCGAGCTTGCGGCCGTCCGCCTCCTTGCGGAGGGTCTGGCTGAGGACGGTCACCTCGGCGCCCATGGCGTGGGCGATCTTCACGCCCATGTGCCCCAGGCCGCCCAGGCCGACGATGGCGACCTTCTTGCCGGGGCCCGCCTGCCAGCGCGCGAGCGGCGAGTACAGGGTGATGCCGGCGCACAGCAGGGGCGCGGCCTCGTCGAGGGGGAGCGCGTCGGGGATGCGGACGGTGTAGTTCTCGTCGACGACGATGTGCGTCGAGTAGCCGCCGTAGGTGGGCTCGCCGTTCTTGTCGAGGGCGTTGTAGGTGCCGGTCATGCCGCGCACGCAGTACTGCTCCAGGCCCTGGCGGCAGTACGCGCACTCGCGGCAGGAGTCGACGAAGCAGCCGACGCCGACGCGGTCGCCGACGCGGAACCGCGTCACGGACGGGCCGACCCCGGTCACCACGCCGGCTATCTCGTGGCCGGGCACCATCGGGTAGATGCCCTGGCCCCACCCGTCGCGGGCCTGGTGGATGTCGGAGTGGCAGATGCCCGCGTACCGGATCTCGATGAGGACGTCGTGCTCCCCCACCGCGCGGCGCGGCACGGTGGTGCGCTCCAGCGGGGCCTTGGGGGCGGGGGCGGCGTATGCGGGTACGTTCGTGGTCATACCGTCGATCCTGCCTCCCACCTGCGGATCCACCCAGCCCTCTGCTGTTCGTACCACCAACGTTCCTACCACTGGTGGGGTCAGGGACAGGGAGCCGGCCGGGCCGGGCGGCCGGGATACTGGGGGTATGGACCAGCGTGCCGAGCTCAGCGAGTTCCTCCGCTCCCGGCGTGCCCGGTTGAAGCCCGAGGACGTGGGACTGCCCGCCGTGGGGCGGCTGCGGCGCGTGCCGGGGCTGCGCCGGGAGGAGCTGGCGCTGCTGGCCGGGGTGTCCGTCGCGTACTACACGCGGCTGGAGCAGGGGAACGGGCAGAACGTCTCCACCGAGGTGCTGGACGCCATCGCCCGCGCGCTGCGCCTGACGGACGCCGAACGGGACCACCTGCTGCACCTGGCGAAGCCCGCGCACAAGAAGCGGAAGCGGTCGCGCAGCTTCCGACAGCAGACCGTACGGCCCGCCGTGCGCCACCTGCTGGACTCGATGGACTCGGTGCCCGCCCTCGTCCTGGGGCAGCGGCTGGACGTGCTGGCGTGGAACCGGCTCGCCCAGGCCCTGTTCGGCGACTTCGCCGTGCTGGAACCGCAGGAGCGGAACATGGCCCGGCACGTCTTCCTCTCCCCCGTCGCACGCGACCTGTACATGGACTGGGAGGCGAAGGCGACCGAGGTGGTGAGCGTCCTGCGGATGTACGCCGGCTGCTCCGCCGACGACCCGCAGCTCGCGACGCTGGTCGGGGACCTGTCCGTGCGGAGCCCCGAGTTCCGGTCGCTGTGGGCAGCGCACACGGTGCAGGAGAAGGGACACGGGGTGAAGCGACTGCGCCACCCGTTGGTCGGGGAGCTGACCCTGTCGTACGAGACGCTGCGGATCCCCGGCGACCACGACCAGAGCCTGCTGGCGTACACGGCCGAGCCGGGCTCCCCCGCCGCGGAGTCGCTGCGGCTGCTGGCGAACTGGGGCGTGGACGCCTCCGCCGCCGCGGACACCTCGACCACCACGCACGTCACGACCACCTCCGTGGCCCCGGCCGACCCGCGTCGCGAACCCTGACCCCCCTGCCCCGCCCTGGCCCCACCCGGTCCGGACGGTCGGACGGACGGACGGTCGTCGGTCGGTCAGGCCGGACAGGGCAGGGAAAGGCGTGACGGCGATGCGCCGAGGGCGCAACGGCGGGAGGGCGGACCCACCGGGTGTGCCGAGCGGTGCGGGCGGTACCGGCGGCGCGCCACGGGCGGTCCGGCCGGTCGGGCCGGCGCGTGTACGACGGAGGCGGGGGGGGGCCCCCCCCCCGGGGGCCCCCCCCCCCCCCCCCGCCCAGGCCCCCCCCCCCCCCCCCCCCCCCCCCCCCGCCCCCCCCCGCCGGGGGGGGCCCCCCCCCCCCCCCCCCCCCCCCCCCCCCCCCCCCCCCCCCCCCCCCCC
>NZ_JBIBSF010000003.1:510618-635349 GCF_043077165.1 Streptomyces kanasensis | reverse complement strand
CACGCTGTTGAGTTCTCAAGGAACGGACGCTTCCTTTGTACTCACCCTCTCGGGCTTTCCTCCGGGCGCTTCCCTTCGGTCTTTCGTGTTTCCAGCCTAGCAGATCCGATTTCTCGTTCCTGCCACCCGCTGGAGCGGGCTGCCGGGCCGTTCTCCGCTTTCGCGTTTCCCTTTCCGGCGGTTCCGACTCTATCAGATCCTTTCGGGCCTGATTCCCAGTCAGAGGGGGTTGTCTTTCCGGCCCTTCGGCCGTTCCGACGCCCCAAACTCTAGCGGATTTCCGCACCGCCTCATAATCGGGGCGTCCGGATGAATTACGGCATGCCGAAATCCATCCCGGGGGAAGAATCGTGCTGGGTTTGGGTGCCGCACCAGCGGCTGAGTGGCCGCCGCAGAACCGTTCCGGTCCCGCGACAACCCGAAGAACTATACGGACCGCATCAGTCCGCGTCAACCCCCCGCTGCGGCGGGGGCCCTACGGTCAGTCGAGGTCCTTCAGGCGGCCCTCGGCGTCCGGCTGCGCGTGCTCCACACGGCGCAGGAGACGGATCAGCAGCTCACCGAGGACGCCGCGCTCGTCCCCGGACAGGTCCTGCAGCAGTTCCTCCTCGAACGTGGTGGCCATCCTCATGGCCTCCAGCCACTTGGCGCGGCCCTCGTCCGTCAGCTCCACGATCACGCGGACCCGGTTCGTCTCGTCGCGGTCCCGGGTGACGAGACCTTCGCCGGCCATCCGGTCGATGCGGTGCGTCATGGCCGCGGGGGTGAGACCGAGGCGCTTGGCGAGCTGGCTCGGACCCATCCGGTACGGGGCGCCCGAGAGGACGAGGGTCTTGAGGACCTCCCACTCGGTGTTCCCGATGCCGAGCTCGGCGAGCTGGCGTCCGTACGCCACCGTCATGCGGCGGTTCAGGCGGCCGAGTGCCGAGACGACCTGCTCGACCTGCGGGTCGAGGTCGCGGTACTCGCGCTGGTAGGCGGCGATCTGCTCGTCGAGGGTCGGTTCGACGCTCGGCACGTGGGCTTCCGGCATGTCGAGGAGTATCCCACGGTCGTCGTTCGCTTCGAAGTCCTTCACTGTGTACAGTTAAGGATCGAACTTTAGGGTTGAAGTCTTCAGGCTTCAGTCCTACGACGTTGAAGTGGGTGAGTGTGACCAAGGCGAGGGGCGCGGCGATGCGCCGGATCCAGGCGGGCAACGCGCTGAGCGCGTTCGGACTCGGGTTCACCGTTCCGTATCTCTATGTGTACGTGGCGCAGGTCAGGGACCTCGGGGCCACCACGGCGGGGGCCGTGCTGGCGGTCTTCGCCATGGCCGCCCTCGCCGTGCTGCCCTTCACGGGCAGGACCATCGACCGGCGCGGCCCCCTGCCCGTCCTCATCGGTGCCGCCCTCCTCGCCGCGCTCGGCGCGCTCGCCATGGGCGTCGCCGGCAGCGTCACCACCGTCGTCGGTGCCGCCGCGCTGCTCGGGGCCGGTACGGCCGTTATGCAGCCCGCGCTCGCCACGATGATCGTCTGGAGCTCCGCCCCGGACGCCCGCACCCGCGCCTTCGCCCTCCAGTTCTTCCTGCAGAACCTCGGCCTCGGCATCGGCGGCCTCATCGGCGGCCTGCTCGTCGACGAGAGCCGCCCCGGCAGCTTCCTGCTGCTGTTCTCCATCGAGGCGGCCATGTTCCTCGTCCTCGCCGCCATCGCCGCGACCGTCCGCATGCCGCACACCCCGGCCATCGCCGACGCCCGGCCCGGTCACACCGGCGCCAAGGGCGCGGGCGGGCTGCGCGCCCTGCTGGGGCACCGGGCGATGGTCCAGCTCTGCGTCCTCGGCTTCGTCCTCTTCTTCGCCTGCTACGGGCAGTTCGAGTCGGGCCTCGCCGCGTACGGGACCGAGGCCGCCGGGATCGAGCCGTCGACCCTCGGCATGGCACTGGCCGCGAACACCGCCGTCATCGTCGCCGCCCAGTTCCTGGTGCTGCGGTTCGTGGAGCGCCGCCGCCGCAGCCGGGTCATCGCGGCCGTGGGTCTGATCTGGGCCGTCGCGTGGCTCATCGCCGGGTACGCGGGTCTCGGCCACGGCAGCCAGGCCATGGCGACCGCCGCGTTCATCACCACCTACGGGCTCTTCGGGCTTGGCGAGGCGATGCTGTCGCCGACCGTCGCGCCGCTGGTGGCCGACCTGGCGCCCGAGTCGATGGTCGGCCAGTACAACTCGGCGTTCGCGCTGGTCAAGCAGCTCGCCCTGGCCGTCGGGCCGGCGGTCGGCGGCCCCATGGGCGCCGCGCTCCACGGGCCGTACATCGTGACGTTCGTGCTGTTCTCGCTGGGCATCAGCGTGCTGGCGCTGCGCCTGGGGCGGGGCCTCACCGCCCTGCAGGACCACCCGTACGGCATGCGGTCCCGGGTCGTCGCCCGGCATACGCCGGAGGAGCGGGCCACCGCCGGCACGGCCGTCTGACCGCCACCACAGGACGCCGCCCCTCGGCCCCGCCCGCGCCCCCCACGGGGCCCGGGCGGGGCCGAGGCGTCCACCAGGTGGTCAGCCGGGCAGGGCGAACTCGCACCACACGGCCTTCCCGCCGCCCGGTGTGCGGCGGCTGCCCCAGGACGAGGCGATCGTGGCGATGATCGAGATGCCGCGACCCGCCTCGTCCTCCGTCTCCGCGCGGCGCCGGCGCGGCAGGTGGTCGTCCCCGTCGGTCACCTCGATGATCAGGCGCCGGTCCGTGCGCCGCAGCCGCAGCCGCATCGGGGGCGTGCCGTGCTGGAGGGAGTTCGCCACCAGCTCGCTCGTCGCCAGGACGCCCAGGTCGCGCAGCTCCACCGGGAACCGCCAGCTCGACAGCACCCCGGACGCGAAGGCCCGTGCGCGGGGAGCCGCCTCGACCCCGCCCAGCAGGTCCAGCGCCGCGTTGTGGAACAGCTCCGCGTCCGCCCCCGACCGCGACGGGTGCTGGAGGACCAGTACCGCGACGTCGTCGTCGTGCTCCGCCGTCACCCCGAGGGAGCGCAGCAGCCGGTCGCACACCACCTGCGGGGCGCCCGACGCGCCGGACAGCGCCCGCTCCAGGCCCGCCACGCCTTCGTCGATGTCCTCGCCGCGCCGCTCGACCAGGCCGTCCGTGTAGAGGACGGCGGTCGAACCGGGCGGCAGGGCGATCGTCCCCGACGTGTGCAGCCACCCGCCCGTGCCCAGCGGCGGCCCCGTCGGGTCGTCGGCCCGGCGGACCGAACCGTCCTCGTCCCGCACCAGGATCGGCAGGTGCCCGGCGGACGCGTAGACCAAGCGGCCCTCGTTCGGGTCGTGGACCGCGTACACGCAGGTGGCGATCTGGCTCGCGTCGATCTCCGCGGCCAGCCCGTCCAGCAGCTGCAGCACCTCGTGCGGCGGCAGGTCCAGGCGCGCGTAAGCCCGCACCGCCGTCCGCAGCTGCCCCATGACCGCCGCCGCCCGCACCCCGCGGCCCATGACGTCCCCGATGACGAGGGCCGTGCGGCCGGCGCCGAGCGTGATCACGTCGTACCAGTCGCCGCCGACCGCCGCGTCCGTGCCGCCCGGCTGGTAGGTCGCGGCGACCCGCAGGTCGTCCGGCTGCTCCAGCTCCTGCGGCAGCAGCGACCGCTGGAGCGTCACCGCCGTCTCGCGGTGGCGGCGCTCGCTGGCCCGCAGCCGCTCCGCCGCCTCCGCGTGGTCCGTGACGTCCGCCGCGTGCACCAGGACCCCGCCGCCCGGGCGCGCCGGCCGTCCGTGGTGAGCGGGGACGTCGACGGGGAGGCACGAGACCGTGAAGGAGCCGCCGCCCTGCGTCCGGCGGGACTTGACCGTGCGTGGCTTGCCGCTGCGCAGGACCTGGTCCATGAGCGGCACGAGGCCCAGGTCGCTGAGCTCCGGGCAGCCGTCGGCGACCGTGCTGCCCGGGGCGCGGTGCCCGAACACCGCGGCGTAGGCGTCGTTGACGTACGCGACGCGGTGCTCCGTGCCGTAGGTGAGCGCGACGAGGCCGGGGAGGTGGCTGAGGATCTCCCGCACGGAGAAGTCCTCCAGGGACGGGGGCGCGGGAAGCGGGGCGGGCGCGGCGGACGCGCCGGACCCGGCGGGTGGCGCCTGCGCGGGCGAGCCGGCAGCGGCGCCGGTGACAGCGCCGGCGGGCGTACCGACCGCTTCGGGCGCCCCGGGGGCACCGGGGGCACCACTGGGCGCGGCGTGACCACCGGTCCCACCGCTCCCCTCCGTGCCATTGGGTGCATCGGATGACGGGAGGGGCGCGCCGGGTGCCGTCGCACGCCCGTCCGACGCGGCGAGCACCGCCGCCCCGTCGGGTCCGTCGGCGGGCACCGGGACGTCGTCGGGCGGCGTCCCCGCCTGCCGGCCGTACTCACCCCGCGCTGCGGGCACGGCGCCTTCACCCCGCTGCCCCGGCGAGCCCCCCTGATCGGTCCTGCGCGCGGCGGCGCGGCGCTGCGTACCGGGAAAGCGGGCGCTCCAACGCGTGAAGTTCACGGATCTCTATGCCTCGTGGTGTCGTTGCCGTGCTGAGTCACTCTGTGCAGGTGTGAGCCCACCTATGGTCACACGTCCAGTGTGACCGAACACACTGACAAGGGCGTCAATCGTTCGTGGGGTCGTCCGGCCCCGTCCGGCCCGGACCCCCGTGGTCACCGCCACCTCTCCCGTCCCCGTCGTCACCCGTGTCATGGGCGTCGGGGGACGAGTCGGAGGTGACGGCCATGTCCGCCGGAGGCGGCGGGGGACCCGCGGCGAGGGCGAACTCCGCACGCGGGTGCTCCAGCGAACCCAGCGACACGATCTCCCGCTTGAACAGCCCCGCCAGCGTCCACTCCGCCAGCACGCGCGCCTTCCGGTTGAACGTCGGGACGCGGCTGAGGTGGTACGCGCGGTGCATGAACCACGCCGGATAGCCCTTCAGCTTCCGCCCGTAGACGTGCGCGACGCCCTTGTGCAGCCCGAGCGACGCCACGGACCCCACGTACCGGTGCGCGTACTCCTGGAGCGGCCGGCCCCGCAGCGACGCCACGAGGTTCTCCGCCAGGACCCTCGCCTGACGTACGGCGTGCTGTGCGTTCGGCGCGCACTCCGCGCCCGCGGCCTTCGCCGTGACGTCCGGGACGGCCGCCGCGTCCCCGGCGGCCCACGCGTGCTCCACGCCCTCCACCGTCAGGTGGGCGGTGCACCGCAGGCGGCCCCGCTCGTTCAGCGGCAGCCCGGTCGCCGCGAGCACCGGCGCCGGCTTCACGCCCGCCGTCCACACGACCGTGCGCGTCGGGAAACGGCTCCCGTCGCTGAGCACCGCCACCCGGTCCACGCACGACTCCAGGCGCGTCCCCAGGCGGACGTCGATGTTCCGGGCGCGCAGCTCCCGCACCGTGTACCGGCCCATCTCCTCGCCCACCTCGGGCAGGATGCGGTCGCTCGCCTCGACCAGCACCCACTTCAGGTCCTCGGCCTTGACGTTGTGGTAGTACCGCGCCGTGTAGCGGGCCATGTCCTCCAGCTCCCCCAGCGCCTCCACGCCGGCGTACCCGCCGCCGACGAAGACGAAGGTCAGCGCGGCGTCCCGGATGGCCGGGTCGCGGGTGGAGGACGCGATGTCCATCTGCTCGATGACGTGGTTGCGCAGGCCGATGGCCTCCTCGACCGTCTTGAACCCGATGCCGTGGTCGGCCAGACCGGGCACGGGGAGCGTGCGCGAGACGGAACCCGGAGCGAGGACCAGCTCGTCGTAGGTCAGCTCCAGCGGACCGGCCGCCTCCTCCTCCGAGGCGAGGGTCCGGACGGTCGCGGTGCGCTTGGCGTGGTCGAGGGACTCCACCTCGCCGATGACGATCCGGCACCGGTCCAGGACCCGGCGCAACGGCACCACGACGTGCCGGGGCGAGATGTTCCCCGCCGCCGCCTCCGGGAGGAACGGCTGGTACGTCATGTACGGGTCCGGTGAGACCACCACCACCTCGACCGCCCCGCTTCTCAGCTCGTCCCCGAGCTGCCGCTGCAGGTGCAGGGCGGTGTACATACCGACATAGCCGCCGCCGACGACGAGAACGCGCGCACGAGTCGGGGATTCGGCGGATCCCCGCGAGATAGCAGCCGTCACCATCCCATGACGCAACGAGCGCCGGTGTTTGTCCACAGGCTCGACGGATTGTGTGACCGGTGGGGCAGGGAGGCGCGGGGTGGCGCTTCACCCCATCGGAAGACGGAAAGCGCACGTCAGACCGGGCGCCGAGGGCAGCGGGCGGGACGTCAATCGGGAGTCTTCCGCACCTTGCTCCGATCGGGGGGCGCACCGGACGGAACTACCCCTTCTGAATTGACTCCGTCTCAACTATGTTCGTATCTCATCGGGGTGTCGGGATCGCCGCGCGTAGACCAGGGCGCGGCGGGGTCGGTCCCCCGGATGTCAAGGCGGGGAGTCTCCGGGGGGAGACATCGAATGACCGGGGGAACGCTATGCACATTCAGGATTCGCATGGGCAGGCGCGGACCGCGCACACCGTCGGCGGGCTGACCGCGACCGGCGCGACCAACGGAGCCGCGGCGCCCGCGGGGTCCGCGGGACCGGGCGGGGTCCACGGGTCGGGGGTCTCGGGCGTACCCGGGGTACCGGGGGGCGTACCGGGCCGGGCCGGCGCCGTCAGCGGTGTCGGGATGACCGGCGCCGGGGCCTCCGGGCACACCGCGCGGCCGGCACCGCTCCGCGTGGACGCCCAGCGCAACCTCGAACACGTCCTGCGCGCCGCGCGCGAGGTGTTCGGCGAGCTGGGGTACGGCGCGCCCATGGAGGACGTCGCGCGCCGCGCCCGCGTCGGGGTCGGGACGGTCTACCGGCGCTTCCCGAGCAAGGACGTACTGGTCCGCCGCATAGCCCAGGAGGAGACGGCCCGGCTCACCGAGCAGGCCAGGACCGCCCTGGGCCAGGAGGACGAGCCCTGGTCGGCGCTCTCCCGCTTCCTGCGCACGTCCGTCGCCTCCGGCGCCGGCAGGCTGCTGCCGCCGCAGGTCCTGCGCGTGGGCGTCGACGTGGAGGAGGTGCCCGTCCCGGCCACGCCGGAGGACGCGCGCGTACCGCACCAGCGCGGCGCCTCCCCCCAGTCCGGCCTCCGGGTCGTCACGCCGCGCGCGATACCGGCGGCCGAGCTCGACGACGCCGGCGTCTCCGAGCTCCTGGAGGTCGTGGGCCGGCTGGTCAACCGCGCCCGGGAGGCCGGCGAGCTGCGCCGGGACGTGACGGTCGCGGACGTGCTGCTCGTCATCGCCACGGCGGCACCGTCCCTGCCGGACGCCGCCCAGCAGACCGCCGCCTCCGCGAGGCTCCTCGACATCCTGCTGGAGGGCCTGCGCTCGCGCCAGGCGTAACGAGCGAGCGTACTCCGAACACCCGCCCGCAGGTGTGGGTGTTCGGAAGGTCTCCCCGGATGAGTGGATGATCCGCTCGGGGCGACGGCCCCCTCCACCCGCTGTGGCACGCTGGGACGGTTTTCCGGTCTGAGCAGGGGTACGGGGGCGGTCGGGTTGCACGGTGACGGTCGCGAAGAGCCGTTCAGCGGTGACGCCCTCGGAGCGGCCGGCGAGCGGCGCACCGCACAGGTCCCCAGCCAGGGCGGCCGCGCGTCGCGCCACCGCGCACCGGACGGCGGCCACGGCATCCCCCCGCAGCGGGACCGCGACCACACCCGGCCGGCCGGCGACTCCCTCCTGCCGCCACCGGTGGAGCTGCCCCCGTCCGACGCCGACCTCGTCCAGCTCATGCGCGGCGGTGACGACTCGGCGTACGAGGAGCTGTTCCGCCGGCACTCCGCGGCGGTACGCAGGTACGCGCGCACCTGCTGCCGTGACCAGCACACGGCGGACGACCTCACCGCGGAGGTCTTCGCCCGTACCCTCCAGGCCGTGCGGCGCGGCGCCGGCCCGGAGCAGGCCGTCCGGGCGTACCTGCTGACGACCGTCCGGCACGTCGCCGCCGCGTGGACGAAGACCGCCAAGCGCGAGCAGCTCGTCGAGGACTTCGGCCTGTTCGCGACGCAGGCGGCCCGCGCCTCGGAGCTGACCGCCGCCGGCACCGACGAGCTGGGCGCCGACGTCCGGGCCATGCGGGAGGCCGAGCAGTCCCTCGCCGTGCGGGCGTTCCGGTCGCTGCCCGAGCGGTGGCAGGCCGTGCTCTGGCACACGACCGTCGAGGAGGAATCACCGAGCCAGGTGGCACCGCTGTTCGGGCTGACGCCCAACGCCACCGCCGTCCTGGCCAGTCGCGCCCGCGAGGGGCTGAAGCAGGCCTACCTCCAGGCGCACGTCAGCCGGGCCCTCACCACGGGTGGCGACTGCGCCCGGTACGCCGACCGGCTCGGCGCGTACGCCCGGGGCGGCCTGCGCATGCGGGCGGAACGGGGGCTGCGCCGGCACCTGGAGGAGTGCGCGCGCTGCCGGCTGGCCGCCGGAGAGCTGGCACAGGTCAACGCCGGCATCCCGGCGCTGCTGCCCGTCGCCGTCATCGGCTGGTTCGCCGCCGGCTACTCGCTGGAGGCGGCGGGCCTCGCCGCCGGAGGCGCGGTCGGCGCCGGCGCCGGGGCCGCAGCGGCGGCTGCGGGTGCGGGGGGTGCTGGTGGTGCTGCGGGTGCCGGCGGCGTTGTGGCGGGTGGTGCCGGGGCCGGGGCTGCCGGGGCGGGTGCCGGTGCTGCATCGGGTGGTGCGGGGGCCGGGGCGGGGGCGGGTGGTGCTGCGGGCGGGGGCGTGGCGGGGGCCGGGGCCGGGGCGGGGACCGCAACGGGAGGCGGGGCGGGTGGGGGCGGGGGGGCCGGGGGGGCCGCCGGAGGACTGGGCGTTCCCGCCAAGGCCGGGGCCGCCGCGGCCATGGCCGTCGCGGCCACCGCGGGGCTCGTCTGGGCGCTGTCCGGCGGCCCCCGCCCCGCGCCCGTGCCCGCGCCCGACGCGCGGCCGCCGGTGGCGCAGCCGGTCGTTCCGAGGCCCACGCTCGCGCCTCCCGCGTCGTCACCGGCGCCCGAGCCACCGCCCTCTCCCCGGCCCGTGGACCCGCCCGAGCCGACACCTCCTCCCGCGCCCGCACCGTCGGCCGTGCCCAAGGCGGCGCCGTCTCCGGCACCCGCCCGCAGCGCGCCCCGGCCCGTCCCGCCCCCTGCCCCGACGGAGGCGTCGACGCCCCCGGCCGCTTCCCCCGTGCCCGTGCCACCGCCCGCGCCCGCCACCTACCGGGTGGGGCGGCTCGCCTTCGACGTGCTCGGCGACCACACACGGCCCGAACTTCGGCTCGGCGGGTCCAGCTGGGTCTGGCAGCGTCACGGCATGTCCATCGGTGGCACCCCGTACGAGCAGGGCATCTCGGTGCACCCCCGCTCCTCGGTGGTGGTCGACCTGAACCGGCGGTGCTCCACGTACACGGCGTTCGTCGGCGTCGACGACGTGACGAGCGGACTCGGGTCCGTGCGGTTCTCCGTCTACGCGGACGGGGTGCGGCTCTGGCGCTCCCCCGTCGTCGACGGCGGCGACCCGGCGGTGCCGGTACGCGTCGGTATCGCGGGCCGCACATCGATCCGGCTCGTCACCGAGCCCAGCGGGCCGTTCGGGGCGGTCGGGCTCGCCGACTGGGCGGACGCCCGCATCACCTGTGCGGACGGCGACTGACGGCGTCCGACGGAAGCCGAGGGGCTGAGGGGGCTAGGGCCGAGGGGGCGTGGGGGCGTGGAGAACGGGCCGCGTGGGGCTTCTGAGACGGCTGGGTCGGCACGAGGGTCGGGGCCTTCGCACGGGGACGGGACGGAGGGGGCGGGGGCTCCGGGAGGGCTGGGGCGGCGTGGGCGTGGAGACCCCCGGGACGGGGCGTCCGGCGGACACGCCATGCTGTGCTCGGCGGCCCGACCAGCCGTCAGACCACCGTGAGCACCAGGGGGACCCCATGGAACACGACACCCCGGCCGCCCCGGCCGCCCCAGCCGTCCGCGTCAAGGTCGTCGAGGACGACCTCTTCGGACCCGTCACCGTCTCGCTGGACCTCGGTGCGGGGGCGGTCGTCGTCCACGGCGACGCCGTCCCGCCCGTCGAGCTCCGCCGGGACGCGGCCGTCTCCGCCATCGACGAGCACGTGCCCGTCGGCACGCGCGACGGGGCGTCGCTCACGCTCGTCGTCGACGGTTCGGCGGTGCCGATCCGGCCCGGCAAGGGCCGGTTGACGAGGCACTCGTTCCGGGTGGACGTGGCGCACGGGGAGGTCGTCTACCGGCTCGTGCCCGACTCGTTGGCGGGCAGTCGGCTGCTGCGGGACGGGGAGCCGATCGGCGGGTTCACCTCCGACGGTGACGGGGCCGTCCTCGTCGAGTGGCGGGACGGCGTCGGCGTGCGGGCCGTCGAGGTGGGGCTCGGATACGCCCTCGCGGCGGCGTTCGGCACCGGGGCGGGGCCGATGTGGCTGCTGGTCCTGGAAGCGCTCGGGGACCTGATCACCCCGGGCTGACCCTCGGCGCCGGCCACCGGCGGCCCTGTGCGGGGCGTCGCGCCCGGAGCCGTACCGCAGCGTGCGTGTCGTACGCGGCCACCGGCGTCCACCGTCACGGGGCACCGCCGTTGACCCGCCCCGCACCACCGACCACCGAGCACCGATCACCGACCGCCGGCCACCGCCGCGCGCCGGTCGGTCGTCGCCTGCTCCGGCACGCCCGGGCCGCCCCGGTCACGTACCGCTCCGCCCCGTCTTCACGCCCATCGTCCCGGCCCCCCCGGGCGACCGGGGCACCCGCACGACCGTGGCACCCGCGGCGACCGGCCAGGGGTCACGAGCGGAGGGTCGGGCGGGACGGTACGCCCGCGGCGACCGCGCGGCGGCGGGGGGCGGCCGTGCCGGACCAGCAGGTCCCGCGGCGGGCGACGAGGCGGTGGAGCCACAGTTCGGTGGAGACCAGGTCGGCGATGCCGTCGAGGGGGACGGGCTCGCCGTCGGCGGCGGCGCGGAGGGCGGTGCGGACGACCCTGGCCTCGATGAGTCCGGCGTCGGCGAGGAGCGGGGCCTCGAAGAGGGCGAGGAGCTGCGGGAGGGCCACGCGGAGCCCGGCGCGTACGGCGGCCTGGGAGGGGGCCTGGGTGGGGGCGCCCCAGCCGGGTGGCAGGTCGTGGATGCCGGTGCCGGCGAGGACGGCGCGCAGGACGTCGGCGCGGGCGCCGGGGCGTACGCGCAGGGACTCGGGGAGGTCGCGGCAGGCGCGGACGACCTGGTTGTCGAAGAACGGGGCGTGGAGGCGCTGGCTGCGGACCTCGGCGGCCTGTTCGAGGACGCGGTGGTCGGCGGCGTGGCGGGCGAGGGCGGCGCGGGCGCGGGCCTCGCCGGGGCGTTGGACGGAGGTGGGGCGGGTCGCTGCCTGGTGGAGGCGAACCGATACTTCGGCGAGGGCCTCGCCGGTGAGCCAGCGGGCGGCCGGGCCGGGTCGGGTCCAGGTGAGGGCGGCGAGGGAGGCGTCGAGGGGGCCGTCGGGGTTGCCGTCGCCGGTGGCGAGGGCGCGGTTGGCTTCGAGGAGGCGGCCCGCGGCGGCTTCGAGTCCGGCGCGGTAGGGGGTGCGGGCGAGTCTGCGGGCGGCCCGGTAGACGGTGATGGGGACGAGGAGGGAGCCGGCGGTGGGGCCGCTGGCGCGGGCGAGGGCGGTGACGGGGCGGAGCAGGTGGCGGCGTCTGCGGTCCATGAGGAGGTCGGCGAGGCGGGCCGGGTGGGCGTCGAGGACCTGGCGGGCGCCGTGGCCGGTGAGGTGGTCGGCGCTGCCCGCGGCGAGGCGGCGGCGGTGGCGGGCCGCGGTGACGAGGGCGGGGCCGGGCTCGTCGGTGAGGGGGACGTCGAGGTCGGCGTAGGGGAGGGCTTCGTCGTCGGCGGCGACGACGACGTGGTGGAGGCGGGGGTTCTCGGCGAGGGCGTGGGCGCGTTCGAGTTCGGCGGTGTGGCCGGGTTCGCGGGCGCCGGCGGTGAGGTCGTTGAAGGTGACGGCGAGGAGGCGTTCGCCGGCGCCGGTGCCGCCGTGGCCGGTGATGGTGCCGGGGACGCCGGGGAGGCCCGCGGCGAGGAGGGCGAGGGTGCTGGAGGCGCTGCCGCCGGAGAGGTCGGCGCCGATGCCGGGGGCGGGGGCGTGGCCGCGGGCGGCGCGGCGGTCGGCGGGGCCCATGCCGGGGACGGGTCCGGGATCGGGCGGTGGGGTGGCGGGGGCGTGGCGGGGGGCGGTGAGGCGGGCTCGGACGGCTTCGACGAGGGCGTCGCGGACGGCTTCGACAGCGTGGTCGGGGTCGAGTTGGGGTGCGGCGACGGCGAGGGAGGCGACGGGTTCGTAGCCGGTGATCTCGCGGGAGCCCTCGCGCAGGACGAGGGCGTGGCCGGGGGGGACGCGTCTGACGCCGGCGTAGGGGGTGGAGTCGCGGAGCGCTTCGGGGGTTTCGGGGCAGGCGAGGAGCGCGGCGAGGTGGCCGATGTCGAGTTGGGCCTCGATGAGGTCGGCGAGGGGGAGGGCGGCGGTGGCGTAGGCGGTGCCGTTGGCCCAGGGGGTGTGGAAGACGGGGCGGGCGCCGGCGAGGTCCGCGGCGATGGTGATGCGGCGGCCGGTCTGGACGACGGCGGTGTAACTGCCGGGCCAGGCGGTGAGGTGGCGCAGGGCGCCGCCGCGGGCGGCGAAGAGGCCGACCTTGAGTTCCTCGTCGGTGGCGGCGCAGCAGCCGAGGACGGCGAGGCGGGTGTCGGGGGCGACGCTGACGACGCGCACTTCGTCGGGGCGCCAGTCGCCGACGGCCCAGAGGGGGTCGGGGTCGCCCCAGAGGAGGTGGCCGCCGACGGGTTGCATGGTGGCGGTGTCGTCGGAGGCGGTGACGGCGCCGACCGTGCCGAAGCTCGCGGCGATACTGCTCCACCCCACCAGCCAGCGCATCGCCGCCTCCACAGCCTGTGGACATCTTCAGCCACTCGGGTCCGCTCGTCGTGTGCCGCTGGGGCGGCTGGTGCGGCGAGGGGTGCCGATGGAGACATGCTGCCACGACAACAGGCGCACAGGAGGTCGTCCGGGCGGCGCGTACGCAAACGGGAACGCGCCCCTGGCAATTGGCGGAGCGGTGGGGAGGTGTCGGTGCGGGGCGGTCAACTCCCTTCGCGGGACGACGGATTCGTCAAGTCCGGCTGGGCGTGGGAGGGTTCGGCCGCATTGGCGATGGGCATCATTCAGCCAATCTCCGTGCCCGCCGGTGCCCGTGCGCGGCGTCGGTCCGGGTCCGGTCCGCCTCGGTGTGGTCCGGTCCGGGGGGCGCTGCTCGCCCCCCGGTCCGGTCCGCCGCCCGCGGGGAATGAGGCGGCGGTGTCCCCCGGCCCGCTGGTTCCCGCCCAGCGGGCCGACCCACGCGGCACCATGGAAGCGCTCTCCCGGCGGGAGGGGGCAGAGCGCACGGACGGGCGCACGGCCACACGGCGGGGGCACGGCGGCGGGTGCGCGGCGCACGCCAACCTCCCGTACGCACAACAATCCCGCCATAGGGAACACCGCCTCTTAACGGTGGGGATGCGGCGAACTACGCTGGGTTTACGAATGCCGCGCGCCTATGCCTGGCAGCGCGGCGGCCGTCTGGGTCGAGGGGTGGCGCATGTCCAGGGAGCTACGCGGACCGAACGAGAAGCTCGGCACCGTTCTCGCCCTCGCCGGCATCAGTAACGCCGGCCTGGCCCGACGCGTCAACGACCTGGGCGCGCAGCGCGGTCTGACCCTGCGGTACGACAAGACGTCGGTGGCCCGGTGGGTGTCGAAGGGCATGATCCCGCAGGGTGCCGCGCCGCATCTGATCGCCGCCGCGATCGGCCAGAAGCTGGGCCGGCCGGTGCCGCTGCACGAGATCGGCCTGGCGGACGCGGATCCGGCGCCGGAGGTGGGGTTGGCCTTCCCTCGGGACGTGGGCGAGGCGGTGCGGTCGGCGACGGAGCTGTACCGGCTGGACCTGGCGGGTCGGCGGGCGGGTGGGGGCGGCATCTGGCAGTCCCTGGCGGGTTCGTTCGCGGTGAGCGCGTACGCGGTGCCGGCGTCGCGGTGGTTGATCGCCCCGGCCGACCCGTCGGTGGAGCGGCACGTCCCGCGCGCGGACGGCCCGGCCCCGAAGCCCGGCAGGACCGCCCCCGGCACCGCGACGGCCCCCGGCGCCGCGGCAGCGCCCGGTACGCCCGGTGCCGCCGCAGCGCCCGGCACCCGCGGCGACAACCCGCCCGCCCCGCCCGCGTCCGGCGCGGGGCCGGCGGCCCCGCAGGCCCCGGGCGCGACCGCCCCGGAGACCACCGCCCCGGCGCCCTCCGTCCCCGCCGCCCGCCCCGTCGCGTCCGTCACGGTGGTCGAGGAGCTGCCGCCGGACGGTGGCCACGCGCGCGTGGGCCACAGCGACGTGGCGAAGCTGCGGGAGGCCGCCGAGGACGCCCGCCGCTGGGACTCCAAGTACGGCGGCGGGGACTGGCGCTCGTCGATGGTGCCGGAGTGCCTGCGCGTCGACGCGGCGCCGCTGCTGCTGGGCTCGTACTCCGACGAGGTCGGGCGGGCCCTGTTCGGGGCGACCGCCGAGCTCACGCGGCTGGCCGGGTGGATGGCCTTCGACACCGGCCAGCAGGAGGCCGCCCAGCGGTACTACATCCAGGCGCTGCGCCTGGCGCGGGCCGCCGCGGACGTGCCGCTCGGCGGGTACGTCCTGGCGTCGATGTCGCTGCAGGCCACCTACCGGGGCTTCGCCGACGAGGGCGTCGACCTGGCGCAGGCGGCCCTGGAGCGCAACCGCGGGCTGGCCACGGCCCGCACGATGTCGTTCTTCCGGCTGGTGGAGGCGCGCGCCCACGCCAAGGCCGGGGACGCGGCGGCGGCCGGGGCGGCGCTGAAGGCCGCCGAGGGGTGGCTGGAGCGGTCCCGGGAGGGCGACGCCGACCCGTCCTGGCTCGGCTTCTACTCGTACGACCGGTTCGCCGCCGACGCCGCCGAGTGCTACCGCGACCTGAAGGCCCCCCGCCAGGTGCGGCGCTTCACCGAGCAGGCGCTGTCGCGGCCGACGGAGGAGTACGTGCGCTCGCACGGCCTGCGGCTGGTGGTCAGCGCCGTCGCCGAACTGGAGTCGGGGAACCTCGACGCGGCCTGCGCGGCGGGCACGCGCGCGGTGGAGGTCGCCGGGCGGATCTCGTCGGCGCGGACCACCGAGTACGTGCGCGACCTGCTGCACCGGCTGGAGCCGTACGGGGACGAGCCGCGCGTCGCGGAGCTGCGCGAGCGCGCCCGGCCGCTGTTGACGACCCCGGCGTAGGGCGGCGGGGACAGGGCGCACCACCTGGCGTGATCCATCTCCCACCGCCGCGCGGACCTGGTTTAACGGCGTTGTCAGCGGGCCAGTGCACTATCGGGGTGGGAGGTGGCACAGGTGTCCGGGTTCGGCGGCGGCATGTTCGACTGCGACATCCTGGTGATCGGCGGCGGGGTCATCGGGGCGTCGACGGCGTACGCGCTCTCGCGGGCCGCTCCCGGCACCCGGGTGGTCGTCCTGGAGAAGGAGGCGGGCCCCGCCCGTCACCAGACGGGCCGCAACAGCGGCGTCATCCACAGCGGGATCTACTACCGCCCCGGTTCGCTGAAGGCGCGGTACGCGGCGCGCGGCGCGGCCGAGATGGTGAAGTTCTGCGCCGAGTACGGGCTGCCGCACGAGGTGACCGGCAAGCTGATCGTCGCCACCGACCGCTCGGAGCTGCCCCGGCTGCACGCGCTCGTCCAGCGCGGCCGGGAGAACGGCATCCCCGTGCGCGAGCTGGGCCCGGCGCAGATCAGCGAGTTCGAGCCGCAGGTGCGGGGCATCGCCGCGATCCACGTCGGCACCACGGGCGTCTGCGACTACGGGGCGGTGGCGGCGCAGCTCGCCGAGGCGTCCGGCGCCGAGCTGCGGTACGGGGCGCGGGTCACGGCCGTCGACCGCCGCCCCTGGGGCGTGGCCGTGCGGACGGCGGACGGGAGCGTGGTGCGGGCCCGGGCGCTGGTGAACTGCGCGGGACTGCACTGCGACGCGGTGGCGCGGCTCGCGGGGGACGAGCCGGGCGTGCGGATCGTGCCGTTCCGCGGCGAGTACTACGAGCTGACCCGGCCCGGTCTGGTGCGCGGCCTGGTCTATCCCGTGCCGGACCCGGCGTTCCCGTTCCTCGGCGTGCACCTGACGCGCGGGGTCGACGGCGGCGTGCACGTCGGCCCGAACGCCGTGCCCGCGGCCGCCCGCGAGGGCTACCGCCGGCGGCAGGTGGACCCGCGGGACCTGGCCGGGACGCTGGCCTGGCCCGGCTCGTGGCGGATCGCCCGGCGCCACTGGCGGTACGGGGCGGGGGAGCTGCGCAGGTCCCTGTCGAAGCGGGCGTTCACGGACGCCGTGCGGCGGCTGCTGCCCGCCGTGGACGCCGCGGACCTGCGGCCCGCGCCGGCGGGGGTGCGGGCCCAGGCGGTGCTGCGGGACGGCACGCTCGTCGACGACTTCCTCATCCGGCGCGGCCCGCGCACGGTCCACGTGCTGAACGCCCCCTCTCCCGCGGCGACGGCGTCCCTGCCGATCGGGCGGGAGGTCGCCCGGCGGGCGCTGGCGCTCGTCGAGGGGTAGGTCGAGGGGTAGGGGGGTGTCGGCGCGGGTTCGTAGAATCGAAGGCACTGTGTCCGAGAAGACCGCGTCGAGCACGCCCCCCACGCCCCCCGCCCCCGCGACCCCGCAGGTGCCCGCCCCGGCGCGCCGCGGCAGCCGTATGTTCGCCGACGGCAGCGGGCCCGCCCCCGACCCGGCCGGGTCGCACTTCGAGCGGCGCATCCGCAGCTTCCAGCCCCGCCGCAGCCGCGTCACCACCGGTCAGGCCGACGCACTGCGCCGCCTGTGGCCCGCCTGGGGCCTGGACATCGACGGGCAGCGCGTCCTGGACCTGGACGAGCTGTTCGACGGACTGCCCGTGGTGCTGGAGATCGGCTTCGGCATGGGCGAGGCGACCGCCCGGATGGCCGCCGCCGACCCGTCGACCGGCATCCTCGCCGTGGACGTCCACACACCCGGCCAGGGCAACCTCCTCGGCCTCGCCGAGCGCCAGGGGCTGACGAACGTCCGCGTCGCCAACGGCGACGCGATCATCCTGCTGCGCGAGATGCTGCCGCCCGCCGCGCTCGCCGGCGTCCGCGTGTACTTCCCGGACCCGTGGCCGAAGAAGCGCCACCACAAGCGGCGACTGATCCAGCCGGAGTTCCTGAGCCTCCTCGCGCCCCGCATGGCGCCCGGGGCCGTCCTGCACTGCGCGACGGACTGGGAGCCGTACGCGGAGCAGATGCTGGAGGTGCTCACCGCGCACCCCGACTTCGAGAACACCGCCCCCGACGGCGGGTACGCGCCCCGGCCCGACTTCCGGCCGCTGACCCGGTTCGAGGGGCAGGGTCTGGACAAGGGCCACGTCGTGCACGACCTGCTCTTCGCCCGCGTCCCGGCAGACCTCCCGGCCTGACGGCCACGGCCGCCCCATCCGACCGCCCAGCCTGACCGCCCCACCTGACCGTTCCGGCGGATGCCCGCCGCGTGGCACCGGCGACCGGACGCCTCCGGCGTGGCGCCACGGGGCGGGACGGCCGCGGCGTGGCGCCACGGGGCGGGACGGCCGCGGCGTGGCGCCCCCGGCGGGGCGGCCGCAGGGCGCTCTCGGCGAGCCCGGCCCGCCGCGGCCCACCGCTCCGGTGGGACGGTCGCAGCGAGGCCCCGCGACGGGACATCCGCGGCGGGTCGTCCGCAGCGCGGCTCCCACGACCGGACACCCACGGCGTGGCACCCCCGGTGGGACGGCCGCAGGGCGACCGCGGTGTGTGGGGCACCCCGGCGACCACGGTGTGTGGGGCACCCCGGCGACCGCGGTGTGTGGGGCATCCCCGGCGGTGCGGCCGCAGGGCGCTCGCGGCGGCAGGGCCGTCGGCCACAGAACCCCCGGCCCGTCGGCCGCCCGGCGCCCGGTCCGTCGGCTGCAGGGCGCCCGCGGAGGGCCGCAGCGGCAGGGCGTGCACCGGCCGTCCGGCCCGCCGGGCCCGGTCCGGCTGTCCACAGACGGTCGCGGAGTGTCGGCGGGGCCGTCTAGGGTCGGCCGGGTGTCACAGTCGCCCGCGCACCGCCCCGCACCGCCGCACACCCGGCCGGCCGGCCCCGCCCAGCCGGCCATCCCGACGTACCACCCGCGGCCGTCCTTCGACGCCGTACCGGACCGGGCGCGCTGGCGGTACAAGCCCCGGCGCGCGTTCTGGCGCAGCAGGGCGGTGCGCGCCTCCGCCGTGATCCTCGTGCTCGCCCTGTGCGCCCTGGTGATCCTGGCCCTGGTGCGCGAGCAGACGGGCACGACGGGCTTCCTGGTGGGCCTCGGGCTGGCGCTGCTGCCCGTTCCGCTGCTGATGGCGGCGTTCCGGTGGCTGGACCGGGTGGAGCCGGGACCGTGGAAGAACCTGCTGTTCTCGTTCGCCTGGGGGGCGTTCGCCGCGGCCCTCGTCGCGATCGTCGCCAACACCTTCGCGACCCGGTGGATAGCCACCGCGACCGCCGACCCGACGTCGGCCGACACGCTGGGCGCGACCGTCGTCGCGCCCGTCGTGGAGGAGAGCGCCAAGGCCGCCGCGATCCTGCTGGTCTTCCTCTTCCGCAGACGCGACTTCACGGGCCTGGTCGACGGGGTGGTGATCGCCGGGTTCACGGCGACCGGCTTCGCCTTCACGGAGAACATCCTCTACCTGGGCAGCGCCTTCGGCGAGGACCAGGAGTTCGGCACCTCCGGCATCGGGTCGGTGACGGCGGCGACGTTCTTCGTACGGGTGGTGATGTCGCCGTTCGCGCATCCGCTGTTCACGGTGCTGACCGGCATCGGGTTCGGGATCGCCGCGATGACGGCCCGCCGCCGCAGGGTGGTGCGGGTGGTGCTGCCGGTGCTGGGGCTGGTCCTGGCGATGGGCGTGCACGCGCTGTGGAACGGCTCGACGACGTTCGGCCCGTGGGGGTTCGTCGCCGTGTACGGGGCGTTCATGCTGCCGGCGCTGGGGCTGCTGACGTGGCTCGCGGTCTGGACCCGCCAGCGGGAGCTGCGGACCATAGCCGCCGAACTGCCGGCGTACGCGGCGGCCGGCTGGCTCACCGCGGACGAGCCGCTCGCGCTGTCCTCGATGCGGGCGCGGTCCCTCGCGCGGGACTACGCGGCACGCGCGTTCGGCCCGGCGGCGGCCCGGTCGGTGGGCGAGTACGAGGCGTTCGCGACGACGCTGGCGTTCCTGCGCCACCGGGCGCGGCGGGGCGCGGCGGACCGGGACTTCACCGCGCGGGAGCAGGAGCTGCTGCACCACATGTGGCAGCGGAAGGCGACGGCCGGCCCGGCGCTGACGTTCGCGGCCCGCGCGACCGGCCGCGTGTGGACGCCGCCGCCGCACCGCGACTACGCGGGGTACAACCCGTACCGGTACTGAGCACGGGCGGGGCGAGCCGCCCGGACGGGGTCGGGCCCGGACGGCCTGGCATGACGGGGCCGAGCCCGGCGGGGCCTGGCGTGACGGGGCCGGGCCGGACGGGGCGGGGCGAGCCGGACGGACGGGCTCGGGCCCGGACGGGCCGGCGTGACGGGGCCGGGCCGGGACGGACGGGCGGGGAGGACCGGCAGCCCTGGCGTCGGGGGGTGTGCCGCCAAGGCTGCCGGGATCGATGGACCGCCGGAGGACGTCAGGCGGGCGGTGCGCACGCCGTACCGCCGTACCGTCGGTCGGTACGCCGCGTCGGCCCGCCCGTACCGCCGTACCGTCGGTCGGTACGCCGCGTCGGCCCGCCCGTACCGCCGTGCCGTCGGGCGGGACGCCGCATCCGGCGGGCCGCCGCGTCGGCGGGGACGGGGTCAGACGGTGAGGCCCTTGCCGCGGAGCCAGGCCAGCGGGTCGATGCCGCCGCCGGAGGGCGTGTGGACCTCCAGGTGCAGGTGCGGCCCGGTGACGTTGCCCGTGGCACCGACGCGGCCGATGGTCTCGCCGGTGCCGACGCTCTGCCCGGCGCTGACGGTCATCGAGGAGAGGTGGCAGTACCAGACCTCCGTGCCGTCCGCGAGCTCCAGGACGACCCGGTAGCCGTACGCGCCGGACCAGCCTGCCGACTTCACGGTGCCGCTGTGGACGGCGTTGGCCGGGGTGCCCGTGGGGGCGGCGAGGTCGAGGCCCGTGTGGTAGCCGGAGGACCACATGGAGCCGGCCTGGCCGTACGTGGAGGTGATCGTGTACGAGGAGGTCGGCAGGGCGTAGCTCGCGGCGAGCTTGGCCAGGCGCTCGGCCTCCGCCTTGGCGGCGGCCGCGGCCTCGGCGCGCTCGCGCTTCTCCTGCTCGGCCTTCGCCTCTGCCTGGGCGGTGGCCTGCTGGGCGGTGGCCTCGGCGGCGGCCTTCTCGGCCGCCGCCTTCTCCGCGGCGGCCCGGGATTCGGCGTCGGCGGCCGCCTGCTGCTGCTCGGCCTGCTGGAGGATCCGGGCGCGCAGGGCCTCGCCCGCGTCGGAAGCGCCCTGCGCCTCCTGGCCACCGGGCGCGGCCGACGACAGCGTGGCGAGCGGCGCGAGGTCGGCGGCGGCGACGTCCTGCGTGTCGGCGGCGGCCTCGGCGGTGGCGCCGGCGTCCGTGGTGTCGTCGGCGATCAGGGCGCCGACGCCGGGCAGCGAGGAGGCGTCCGGAAGGTCGACGTCCGGGAGGGATATGGCGACCCGGGGCTTGTCCTGAGCGGTGGCCATGCCGCCCGCGCCGACGGCGGCGATGACGCCGACGCCGAGAACGGTGGAGCTGCGGGCGAGGCCGCCGCGCTGCTTGACGACGCGGTGGCGGCCGCGGACCGGGCGGACGGAGTCCTCGGTGGGGTTCCACGCGACGTCGGCCGCGGGGGCGGCGGTGCCGGCGAAGCCCTGGCCGACCGGCTGGCCGGTGGTGTCGTACGCGCCGAAGGGGGCTTCGGGGGCAGGCCTGTTGGACGCCACGGGGGCGCTCTCCTTTCCTTCCTTCTCGCCTACCGGGTTAGCTGACGGGTTCGGAGCAGGAAGGTCTCCTACGGGCCGGAATGCAGCCCGATTCACCCCAGGTGTGGTGGGTCCCCGGTTCCCTCGCGGGATTCGGCGCATGCGCACGGTGCCGCCTCTGCGACGGCTGGTACGACCGCGCTGCGTTATCGAACGTTAATAGACGCACGGGTCGTATTCCAAGCTGTTGCCGGGTATTCGTGAAGGCCGGCGACATGGACCAAGTCCCCTATAAACAGACATTCCCCGGCGAATTGACGCCGCGTCACGGGGTCAGAGGGCCGCCGACCGACCACAATTTTCTGACGGTGTGTCACATGCTATTGCCGAGAGCTTTCCCGTCCTCACGGAGCGTGCCCGCCGGGGCGGGTGACCGCGAGCAGCGCCATGTCGTCGTCCGCCCCGCCGCCCGTGTACCGCCGCACGTCGTCGACCAGCCCGTCCAGCAGCTCCCCCGGCACCTGGCAGGTCCGCCCCGCCAGCCACGCGGCCGGGTCGTAGAAGACGCCCGCCGCGTCCCGTGCCTCGGTGAGGCCGTCCGTGTAGAGGAGCAGCGTCGCCCCCGGCGGGAAGGGCGCCGTGTACGCCCGGTCCGGCCAGGCGCCCAGCTCCCCCATGCCCAGCGGCAGCGCCGGCTCCGGCGGCTCCAGTACGGCCACCCGGCCGTCCGCCCCCAGCAGCAGCGGTTCGGGGTGGCCCCGGTTCACCACCCGTACCGTCCCGTCGCCGCGCGGGACCTCGGCGAGCACCGCCGTCGTGAACCCCTCCACCGCGTCCAGGCCGTCCCGCCGGGTCCCCTCCCGGGCGAGCGCCCGCTCCAGCCGCTGCGCCACCGCCTCCAGCGAGCTCTCCTGCTCGGCGGCCTCACGGAACGCCCCGATGACGATCGCCACGGCCTCCACCGCGCCCAGGCCCTTGCCCCGCACGTCCCCCACGACGAGCCGGACCCCGTACGGGGTGTCCTGCACGGCGAACAGGTCCCCGCCGATGGACGCGTCGGCCTGCGCGGCCTCGTAGCGCGCGGCCACCCGCAGCCCGCCGATGCGTTCGGCGGGCACCGGCAGCACCGCCCGCTGCGCCGTCTCCGCGATCACCCGCGCCGAGGCGAGCCGCTCGCCGCTGCGCCGGACGAGCCGGTTGATGAGCAGGGCGAGCCCGCCGACGGTGACCACGGTCAGCAGCTCGGTCAGCGTGGGGACCCGGGCGAGGGGCTTCTCGACCACATGCGGCGCGATCACCGCCAGGACGGCGCACAGCGCGACGACGAGGGTTGCGCGCCGAGTGTAGAGGGGCGCGGCGATGAGCGGCGCGGCGACGAAGAAGGGGACGCCCGTGAAGGGCGGCGGGGTCGCGATGTCGTACGCCACACCCCCGACGAGCAGCAGCCCGGGAAGCCCCCGCACGATCCGCCGGAGCACCCCTCCGGACTCGGCCCGACCGGACGCGACCCGACCGGACGCGACCCCACCCCGCTCGGGACGGCCGTCGCCGCGGGGCACCGGGTCGGCTCGGCCGGCACCGCCGCCGTGGGGCAGCGGGTCACCGCGGCCACCCCGGCCGGCGGCGCCGTCGCGCGCGTCGTCGCCGGCCCGCTCGTCGCCGCCCTCGCCGTGCTCCGCTCGCTGCCCCACCACCCCAGGCTGGCCGCAGCGACCCGCCCCGGCGACCCGCGGTCGGCCGACCGGGCGAGGCGGCCACACCACGCCCCCGCCGACCGCCCGCCATCCGACCGCCCGACCCACCATCCGACCGTCAGACCGACCGCTCTCCGTCCACCCGGCAGCCCACCACCCCACCGGGAAAACGCCGAAGGCCCGGTGCTGTAAGCACCGGGCCTTCGGTTTCAGTAGCGGGGACAGGATTTGAACCTGCGACCTCTGGGTTATGAGCCCAGCGAGCTACCGAGCTGCTCCACCCCGCGTCGATGAACACAACCTTACGCCATCCCGGGGAGTGCCGTTGACCATTTCGCGCCTTCAGCGCCAGAAAGCTGAAGAAATTCCCGGTTCGCCGGCGACGACGCCCCCCGGCAGCGGGTCACCACCGGCCCGGAGCGGGTCCCGAACGGCCCGGAAAGGGAGCGCGGCGCCCCCGGACGCACGAATGCCCCGGCCGGAAGGAACCGGCCGGGGCACCAGACCCCGTGACGAGCCGCGGAGGCTCGCGACTGGTAGGCCCTGTGGGACTCGAACCCACAACCAACGGATTAAAAGTCCGCTGCTCTGCCAATTGAGCTAAGGGCCCTCGACGGGTCATCCCCGAGCATAGCCCGCCGGGGCCGGTGAGCCGATCGGGTATCGGCACAACACCCTCGTACGGCGGCTCCCGGAACCGGGACGGGCCCGTACGCGGCACACGAGGTGTCGCGTACGGGCCCGTCGGGCGCCCTACGGGGCGTCAGCCGTTGCGCTTCCAGCGGGGCTTGTCGTCGCGGCGCCCGAAGGAGGAGCCGGAGTTGGAGCCGGTGTTCGATCCGCCGCGGTGGTCGTCACGGCGACCGTACGGGCGCTCGTGGCCGCCGGAGCGGAAGCCGCCGCCCGCGGGGCGGTCGTCACGACGGTCGCGGTTGAACGGACGGTCGCTGCCGCGGTGACCGCCGGTGGGGCGGTCGTCGCGACGGTCGTCGCGGCGGAAGCCACCGGACGGGCGGTCGTTGTCCCGGCGGAAGCCACCGGACGCCGGACGGTCGTTGTCCCGACGGAAACCACCCGAGGCCGGACGGTCGTTGTCCCGACGGAAACCGCCGGACGCCGGACGGTCGTTGTCACGGCGGAAACCACCCGAGGCCGGACGGTCGTTGTCACGGCGGAAGCCACCGCGGTCGTTGTCCCGGCGCTCGAAGGAGCGGCCACCGCGGTCGTCACGGTCGCGGTTGAAGCCGCCCCGGTCGTCGCGGCGGTCGTTGTCGCGGCGGAAGCCGCCCGACGGGCGGTCGTTGTCGCGGCGGAACCCGCCGCGGTCGTTGTCCCGGCGGTCGTCGCGGCGGTAGCCACCCCGGTCCTCGCGGTCGCGGCGCTCGAAGTTGCCCCGCTCGTCGCGGCGGTCCCGGCGCTCGTACGAGGACGAGCGGTCGTCGCGGGAGTCCCGCTCGGGCTGGGCCGGTACGGCGGCGACGGCGGCCTGCACCTCGGCCTCGGCGGCCTCGGTCACCTCGGCGACGGCGGCCTCCGGGTCCTCGCCCCGCTCGCGCGCGGCGCGGGCGACCAGACGGTCGGCCTCCTCGCGGAGCTCGGCGGCGCGGCGCTGCATGCGCTCCAGCTGCTGGGCGAGGTCGGCGGCCTCGCGCTCGGCCTGCTTGGCGGCGTTGTTCGCGGAGTCGGCCTGCACCTCGGTCAGGGACCGGGCACCGGTGATCTCGGCGACCTCCGGGTCGAACGCCCCGGCACCGCCCACGATGTGGCGCGTGGCGTCGACGCCCGCGTCCTCCATGAGGCGGAAGATCTGGCGGCGCTGGTGCGGCAGGGCCAGCGAGACGACGACGCCGGACTTGCCCGCACGGGCGGTACGGCCCGAACGGTGCAGGTAGTCCTTGTGGTCGCCGGCCGGGTCCACGTTCAGGACCAGGTCGATGCCGTCGACGTGGATGCCGCGGGCGGCGACGTCGGTGGCGACGAGGGCGTTGACGTAGCCCTTCTTGAAGTCTTCCAGGACCCGCGTACGGGCGCCCTGGGTCATGCCGCCGTGCAGCGCGTCGGCCTTGACGCCGGTGTCCTGCAGCTGCTCGGCGATGCGGTCCGCGCCCAGCTGGGTGCGGACGAAGATGATGGTGCGGCCCTTGCGGGCGGCGATCGCGGCGGTGACCGGCGCCTTGTCCTTGGGCTTCACGACCAGGACGTGGTGGGTCATGGTGGTGACGTTGCCCTGGGCGCTGTCGACCTCGTGAACGACCGGGTCGGTCAGGTAGCGCTTGACCAGCGTCGCGATCTCGTTCTCCATCGTGGCGGAGAAGAGCAGGCGCTGGCCGCCGGCCGGCACCTGGTCGAGCAGCTCGGTGACCTCGGGCAGGAAGCCCAGGTCGGCCATCTGGTCGGCCTCGTCGAGGACGGCGACCTGGACGGCCTCCAGCGAGCAGGCGCCGCGGTTGATGACGTCGCGCAGCCGGCCCGGGGTGGCGACGAGGATGTCGACGCCGCGCTCCAGGGCGTAGATCTGGTTGCCCATCGACGTACCGCCGCAGACGACCTTCATCTTGAGGCCGAGGACGTCGCCGTACGGCTGGAGGGCGTCCGCGACCTGCATGGCCAGCTCACGGGTCGGGGTGAGGATGACGCCGCGGGGCTTCTTCTTGTCGGTGTGGCCGCCGGCCAGCGTGGCGAGCAGCGGCAGACCGAAGGAGAGGGTCTTGCCGGAGCCGGTGCGGCCGCGGCCGAGGATGTCCTTGCCGGCCAGGGCGTCCGGGATGGTCGCGGCCTGGATCGGGAAGGGGGTGGTCACGCCGTTCTGGGCGAGCTTGCGGACGACGCCCTCGGGGAGGCCGAGGTCGGCGAAGGTGATGGTGGACTCGTCGGCGACCGTCTCGTCGGCGACCGCCACGGCGGTCTCCTCGGTGGTCTCCTCGACCGTGCCCTCCGCGTCGGCGGCGACGAGCTGCTCGTCGTTCACCGCGGTGTCGGCGGTGGGGTTCTCGGTCGTGGACAGAACGGTGTCAGTGCTGGAAATGGACATGCGAAATGCGAAACCTTCCGGAGTCTCGGCACGCGCCCGTCAACTCCGTGTTTCGCTGCTTAGCAAATCGACCGCCTCGATGCGGTCAGCCACGGCAAGGGAGAGAGTACGCGCCACACGCGGCGCTCTTCGGTCTGGCGCCGGGCAAATGGGATCAAACGATCTACCACCATACGCACCTTCCCCCACTCAGCGCAAGCCCGCCCCCGCTCGGCCGCCGAACGGCGCCTCACCGGCCCCGCCCCGACCCCCCGACCAGACCCCCTGCGCCCCCTTCCCGGACCGGCGTCCGGACCCCGCCCCGACCCCGTCCGGGGCACGAGCTCCGAAACCGACGGATCCCGCCCGGCGCCACCCGAAACACCCCACCCCATCCGGCCTCACACCCACCCGGTCCGCACCTCACCCGGACCCAGTCCCCCTCACGCCCGGGCCACACACCCGGGCCACACGCCCGGACCCCGCCCGGACCACCGTCCCGAGCACGGACCCGAGCACGAACCCCGGGCCCCGCCCGGCCCCGCGCCCAGCCGTGCCCCCGGCGGTGCTCAGGCGGTGCTCAGGCGGGTGCGATCTGCGGTGACGCGGCCGGCTCCGTCCACCGGGACGCGGACCGGTCCGCGCGGTGCAGCGCCTCGGTGCGGGTCTCGGCGGACGGCGACGCGGTGGGCGGCTCCGACGGCTCGGGCGCGGGCGGCTCGCCGGACGGCGTCGGCGTGGGCGTCGGCTCCGGCGGCGGGGCGGGCACGGACGGCTCCGGCGGCGGTCCGCTCGGCCCCGTACCGCCCCCGGAGCCGCCGGAGCCGCCCGTGCCGGGGCCGGGGCCGGGGCCGGGTGCGGGGTCGGCGCCGTGGCCCCCGCCGGGCCTGGCGCTCGCCGCGGGCCCCGCGGAGGGCGCGGCGGACGCGGCCGGCGCCCGGGACGGGCGGGTGCCGGCGGCCGTGTCGTCGCCGGGCGTGTCGGGATCGTCCGCTCCGCCGCGCGGCCCGTGCTGCCCGCCCGGGGCGGCGACCCCGCTGTCCGCCTCGGCCGCGGCCGCCCCGGAGGGGTCCACCGACTCGGTGGGCCGGGGCCGGGAGCTGTCGTCGGAGACGCTCATGCAGCCGCTGACGGAGCCGGCGGAGGCCACCACCGCCACGGCGGTGACGGCCCATCGGACGGGGGCGGGCAGCTGGCGCACGGGGGCACCTCCAGGGCGGGGACGGGGTTTCCCTGCCCAACTCCCGGGCGCCCGCGGGGGACACGCCCGGACGGCGGGTCCGTCAGCCGTACCCCAGTTCGTGCAGCCGGGCGTCGTCGATGCCGAAGTGGTGGGCGATCTCGTGGACGACGGTGATCTCCGTCTCGGCGACCACGTCCTCGCGGGAGTCGCACATCCGCAGGGTCGGCCCCCGGTAGATCGTGATCCGGTCGGGCAGCACGCCCGCGTACCACTCGCCCCGGTCGGTGAGCGGCGTCCCCTCGTACAGGCCGAGCAGGTCGGGGTCGTCCGCGGAGGGTTCGTCCTCCACGAACACGGCGACGTTGTCCATCAGCCGGGTGAGTTCCGGGGGGATCCGGTCGAGCGCCTCGGCCACCAGTTCCTCGAACTCCTCGCGCGTCATCTCCAGCACTCCGCCATTGTCGTGGATGCGGCGGCCGCCCGGGCATAGCCGCGCACCGTGCAGGGCATACGGCCCCAATGGCCCGAGCCGTCGCCCGTACCCCGTACGTCCGTATCGCCCGAGCCGTGCGCCGCGTGCGGCACCGTGTGCGCCCCGGCGCCCGTCCCGGGGGCCGGCCGGCGGCGCCCCGCGACCCCGCCGGGACCCGCCGTCCCGCGGCACGGCGGGCCGTCCGCGCCGTCGGGCTGCTGGCGGTGGTCGTCGCGGGGGCCTGGCTGGGACTGCTGGTCGTGGGCAGCGTCCGTACGCCGGTCGGGCCGATGGACACCAGCATGACGCTGCGCCCGTCCCTCACCGGCGGCACGAAGATCAACGTCTCGCCGCTGGGCGCCCTGGAGCTGGACTCGCACACCGGCCCCATCCGCCTCGACGTGGACGTCGACCAGCTGGACCCGGTGCGCTCACAGGTGCTGGTCGAGCACCCCGAGCGGATCTCCGGCCTCCAGGAGGAGATCACGGGCGACGTGGTGGACGGCACCCGCGAGCTGGCCCTCCGCTCCTGCGTCGCCGTCGTCACCGGCGCCACCGCGCTCGGGCTCGTGGTCTACCGCAGGCCCCGCCGCGCGCTCGCCGCCGGCGGCCTCGCGCTCACGCTGCTCGCGGCGTCGGGCGCGACCGCGTACGCGACGTGGAACCCGAAGTCCGTCCTCGAACCGCGCTTCTCCGGCCTGCTCAGCAGCGCCCCGGCGGTCGTGGGCAACGCCCGCTCGATCGTCACCGAGTTCGACGTCTACCAGAAGGAACTGGCGCGGCTCGTCACCAACGTGACCAAGCTGTACGACGCGACGTCCACGCTCCCGACGTACCAGCCCGACCCGGCGACGATCCGGGTGCTGCACGTCTCGGACATCCACCTCAACCCGGCGGCCTGGCACATCGTCGCCTCGCTCGTGGAGCAGTACGGCATCGACCTGATCATCGACTCGGGCGACACCATGGACCACGGCAGCACCGCGGAGAACGTCTTCCTGAACCCCATCAGCAACCTCGGCGCGCCGTACGTGTGGGTGCGCGGCAACCACGACTCGATGGACACCCAGAAGTACCTGGGCGGCCTGCGGAACGTGCACGTCCTGGACGGCGGGCGGGCGGTCACGGTGGCCGGGGTGCGGGTGGCGGGCGTCGGCGACCCGCAGTTCACACCGGACCGCACGGTCGTACCGGCGGGCGACGACGCCGAGCGGGACGCGGGCCGGCGCCTGGCGGAGTCGCTTCGGGCGCAGACGCGGGCGGGCACGCCCGTGGACGTCGCGGTCGCCCACAACCCCGTCGCCGCCCACCAGACGGACGGCGCGGTCCCGCTGGTCCTGGCGGGCCACGTGCACCGGCGCGTGAACGAGGTCCTGCCGAACGGCACACGCCTCAAGATCGAGGGATCGACGGGCGGCGGCGGCCTGCGCGCGGTCGAGAAGGACGAACCGGAGCGGGTCCACGCCTCGGTCCTGTACCTGGACCGGGACACCCGGCGCCTCCAGGCGTGGGACGAGATCACGCTGGGCGGGCTCGGGCTGACCACGGCGGAGGTCGCCCGCCACGTCCCGGAGGACGCGCTGGTGGAACCGGAACCCGTCCCCTCGGCCGGGAGCCCGTCCCCCGCCCCGTCTCCGTCCCCCACCCCGGTGCCCGGCAGCCCGTCCCCGGCACCCGCCGCGCCGTCGCGGGAGCCCACCGCCGCACCGGGCACCCCGTCGCGGTGACCCGTCCCGGCGTCCCGCGCCCCGGCGCTCCGCGCGTCTCGCCACCGCCACCGCCCCGCCCCCGCGAAACCGTTTTGGCGAACCGTCCCCGCATCCCATATGCTTCTCACGTCCCCGACGCGCTGACGAAGCGCCCAGGCGGGCCCTTAGCCCTCATCGTCTAGTGGCCCAGGACGCCGCCCTTTCAAGGCGGTAGCACGGGTTCGAATCCCGTTGGGGGCACGCATTACCGTGTGCGAGACTTGGTCTCGCACGAAGCTTGGTCCTGTGGAGCAGTTTGGAGTGCTCGCCACCCTGTCAAGGTGGAGGCCGCGGGTTCAAATCCCGTCAGGACCGCTGCGACTCGTCAGAGTCGCGTGGCTGGGTAGCTCAGTTGGTACGAGCGTCCGCCTGAAAAGCGGAAGGTCGCCGGTTCGACCCCGGCCCCAGCCACCAGCCGAAAGGCCCCGTCTCCGGACGGGGCCTTTCGTCGTTCCCCGCCGCTCGCCGGACCGGACCGGTCGCTAGAGTCGCCCCCATGGGGGAGTACGCGAACCAGGGCCGCACGCTGCCGTGCAAGTGGTGCGACCGGCCGGTAAGGCTGGAGCGCCGGTTCTTCCCGCGCCGGTACTGCAATCGCCGGCACAAGTGGAAGCACCGCTTCACCGAGCTGTTCGGCGAGGTCCTCGGCGGCGGCGCCTAGCGACTCCCGGCCCCGCCGCCGTCTCCCCGGGCCCACCGTCTCCCGGCCCCGCCGCCGTCCCTTCGGGTCAGGCGCGCTCCCCCGGGGTCAGGCGCCGACCCCCCGGGTCAGGCGCGTTCCCGGTGGCGCCGGCCGCGCACGCCCAGCACCACCGCGACCACCGCGACGACGCCCGGCAGGAGCGCCCAGTCCGGGACCGCGCGGCCCGCGCGGGCCGCCCACTGCTCGGCCGCGAACGAGGCGTCCACCGACAGCAGCCCCGGCAGGGCCGTCGTGCCGTCGAAGGCCAGGAACATCCCGCCCAGCAGGACGAAGAACCCGCCCGACAGCAGGGACGTGGTGTGCAGCTCCAGCCGGCCCAGCCGCACCGGGCGGCCGCGCAGCCAACGGCGGCGACCCAGGTCGTACCGGTCCCACAGCAGGGCCAGCGCGAACAGCGGCACCGCCATGCCCAGCGCGTACACGGCCAGCAGCAGACCGCCGTAGAGGGCGCTGCCGCCCAGCGCCGCCACCGTCAGGACGCTGCCGAGGATCGGGCCCGCGCAGAACCCCGCCAGGCCGTAGACCAGGCCGAGCGCGTACACCGACACCGCCGACGTGGGGCGGATGCGGCCGCTCGCCTCCGTGAGCCGGCGCGGCGCGAAACCGAAGCCCAGCACCTGGGCGACGCCGAGCGCGATGATCAGCCAGCCGCCCCCCGTGACGAGCAGGTCGCGGTTGCCCTGGAAGAAGCGCCCGGCGACGGAGCCCGCGGCGCCCAGCGGCACGAGGGTCGTCGCCAGGCCCGCGTAGAAGACGCCCGTGCGCGCGATCAGCCGCGCCGTCGAGTCGACGGAGTACGCGAAGAACGCCGGCAGCAGCAGGGCGCTGCACGGGCTCAGCAGTGCCAGCAGACCGCCGAGGAAGGCGGCCAGGTAGCCGATGTCCGTCACCGGCCGGCCTTCGCCGCCGCCGCGTCGATCGCGGCCGTGAACGTCTCCAACGGCTGCGCGCCCGCGATCGGGCGCCCGTTGATCAGGAACGACGGCGTGGAGGCGGCACCCAGCTCGTACCCCTCCTTCTGGTCGCGTTCGACCGCCCGCCGGGCCGCCGGGCCGTCCAGGTCGCGGGAGAAGCGGGCGACGTCGGGGACGCCGGCCTGCCGGGCCAGCTCGGCCAGCCGGTCCGCGCCGAAGCCCTTCTCCTTCGCCCCTTCGGCGTACGCGGCCTTGTGGAACTGCCAGAACCTGCCCTGCCGGCCCGCCGCCCACGCGGCCCGGGCGGCGCGCTCCGACTCCTCGCCGAAGATCGGGAGGTTGCGCCACTCGATGCGCAGGACGCCCGTGTCGACGTACTTCTCGATCAGCTGCGGCTCGGTGTCCCGGGCGAACTTCCCGCAGTACCCGCACCGGAAGTCGGCGTACTCGATCATCACCACCGGGGCGTCGGCGCGGCCCACGGCCAGGCCGTCCCGGGCGTCCCGGCGGGCGAGCTCCTCCCACTGCGGGTAGACGCCCTCCTCCGCGGCGGCGGACGCCGGGGCGGAGGCGGCCGTGCCCGCCGCGTCCCGGTCTTCGGGCTTGGTGGCCGTGTACGAGGCGAAGGCGAGCAGTGCGGCGGCGGCCGCGACGCCGGCGCCGATGAGGTACGGCCTCACCCGGGACGGCTCCTTCGCCGGGGACGGCTTCCTCGACGCCGACGCCGACGCCGACGCCGACGCCGGGGACGGGGACGGGGACGGGGTGGGGGCCGGGGACTTCGGGGACTTCGGGGACATGGTGGATCTCCTGCGGTGTGCGGACGGGAAGGGTGGGGCGCGGCGGCGGGGCGCCGGCTACACGCGCAGGATCGACAGGTCCATCGGGGAGGGCGGGACGAGACCGGGCGGGGCACGCCCGGGGGTGGTGCCGGCCGGTTCCCCCACCGCGCATCCGGTCCCGTGCGCGGCGCCGCGCCCGTCGTACGGCGCGGGGAGCAGCTCGCCGGGCGACGGGCCGCGGGGCAGGGTGGCGGGGGCCAGGCCGCCGTCGCCGGAGCGGGATCCGTCGTCGCAGCCGGGCGTACCGGCGCCGGCGGGGTCGCCGGGGGCGGCGGCCCGCGCGGGGACGGCCGAGAAGCCCGGCGCGGCGGAGAAGCCCGGCGCGGCGGAGGGCACCGGTACGAAAGAGGCGAGAGAGGCAACGGAGACGGCGGGAGTCACGGAGACCGCAGGCACCACAGCGCCCCCAGGCGCCCGGAAGACCGCGGGCACCGCGGGCCCCGCATACGCCGCCG
This sequence comes from Streptomyces kanasensis, assembly GCF_043077165.1. Lineage (NCBI taxonomy): Bacteria > Bacillati > Actinomycetota > Actinomycetes > Kitasatosporales > Streptomycetaceae > Streptomyces > Streptomyces kanasensis. The sequence continues at coordinate 603,339 of NZ_JBIBSF010000003.1, read as the reverse complement.
AGACCGCAGGCGCCGTGAAGACCTCGGACACGCCGGTGGCCGCCGACGCCCCGGACGCGGCCGCGGTGGTCACCGTCGCCCGCCCGGGCTGCGCCCCGGTCGCCGCGGGCAGGGCGCCGGCCCACCACCCGCCGGCGCAGAGCAGGAGGCCGAGCACCGCGCCCACCAGCACCGGCACGAGCGGCGCCGGGCGGCGCCGCCGGGTGTCGGTACGGGGCATCGGGTCGGGCGCCTTCCTGATCGCGGCGGCTGGTGTCGGCTCGCCCGAAATGGTACGGGGAAATGGGTTCGCCACTCCCGAGCCGCGGGTGAGATCCTGGGACACGGTATGTCTACTTCCTTCGCCGACCTCCAGACCCTGCTGGCCGAGGTCTCGCTGCGCGACGCGCACCGGCTCGGCCGCCGTCTCGAAGGCGCCCGCCGCATCCGTAAGCCCGAGGCCAGGCAGGCCGTCCTGGACGAGATCGCCGCCGAGGCGGCGAAGGGTGCCGCGCGCACCGCCGAGCGGGCGTCCCGCGTGCCCGCGGTCACGTATCCGCAGCAGCTGCCGGTCAGCCAGAAGAAGGACGAGATCGCGGAGGCGATACGCGACCACCAGGTCGTGATCGTCGCCGGTGAGACCGGCTCCGGCAAGACCACGCAGATCCCGAAGATCTGCCTGGAGCTCGGCCGCGGCGTGCGCGGCATGGTCGGGCACACGCAGCCGCGGCGGATCGCGGCCCGCACGGTCGCCGAGCGGGTGGCCCAGGAGCTGGGGACGCCGCTGGGCGAGGCGGTCGGCTGGAAGGTCCGCTTCACGGACCAGGTCGGTTCCGACACGTTCGTGAAGCTGATGACGGACGGCATCCTGCTCGCCGAGATCCAGACCGACCGCGACCTGCGCGCGTACGACACGATCATCATCGACGAGGCCCACGAGCGCAGCCTCAACATCGACTTCCTCCTGGGCTACCTGGCCCAGCTGCTGCCGCGGCGCCCGGACCTCAAGGTCGTGATCACCTCCGCGACGATCGACCCCGAGCGGTTCTCCCGGCACTTCGGCGACGCGCCGATCGTCGAGGTCAGCGGCCGGACGTTCCCGGTGGAGGTCCGCTACCGCCCGCTCCTCGAAGAGGACTCCGACGACGCGGACCGCGACCAGATCACCGCGATCTGCGACGCCGTCGACGAGCTCCAGGCCGAGGGGCCGGGCGACGTCCTCGTCTTCCTCTCCGGCGAGCGCGAGATCCGCGACACGGCGGACGCACTGGTCAAGCGGAAGCTGCGGAACACCGAGGTGCTCCCGCTGTACGCGCGGCTCTCCCACGCCGAGCAGCACCGCGTCTTCCAGGCGCACCCGGGGCGCCGGATCGTCCTCGCGACGAACGTCGCCGAGACGTCGCTGACGGTCCCCGGCATCAAGTACGTCATCGACCCGGGCACGGCCCGGATCTCCCGGTACAGCCACCGCACCAAGGTGCAGCGGCTGCCGATCGAGCCGGTCAGCCAGGCCAGCGCCAACCAGCGCAAGGGCCGCTGCGGCCGCACCTCGGACGGCATCTGCATCCGCCTGTACAGCGAGGACGACTTCCTCTCCCGCCCGGAGTTCACGGACGCGGAGATCCTCCGGACGAACCTCGCCTCCGTCATCCTGCAGATGACGGCGGCCGGTCTCGGCGACATCGAGAAGTTCCCCTTCATCGACCCGCCGGACCACCGCAACATCCGCGACGGCGTGCAACTCCTCCAGGAGCTCGGCGCGATCGACCCCGCGCAGAAGGACCCGAAGAAGCGACTGACGCCGGCGGGCCGCAAGCTGGCGCAGCTGCCCGTCGACCCGCGCCTGGCCCGGATGGTGCTGGAGGCCGACCGGAACGGTTGCGTCCGTGAGGTCATGGTCATCGCGGCCGCCCTGTCCATCCAGGACCCGCGCGAGCGGCCCGCCGAGAAGCAGGCGCAGGCCGACCAGAGCCACGCCCGGTTCAAGGACGAGACGTCCGACTTCCTCGCCTTCCTGAACCTCTGGCGGTACGTCCGCGAGCAGCAGAAGGAGCTGTCGTCGTCGGCGTTCCGCCGGATGTGCAAGACGGAGTACCTCAACTACCTGCGCATCCGTGAGTGGCAGGACATCTACAGCCAGCTGCGCACGGTCGCCAAGCAGATGGGGATACACCTCAACGAGGAGGACGCCGACGAGCAGCGCGTCCACGTCTCGCTCCTCGCCGGCCTGCTCTCCCACGTCGGCATGAAGGACGTCAAGGACGGCGCGAAGAACGAGTACCTCGGTGCCCGCAGCGCCAAGTTCGCGATCTTCCCCGGGTCGGCGCTCTTCAAGAAGCCGCCGCGCTTCGTCATGTCCGCCGAGCTCGTCGAGACGTCCCGGCTGTGGGCGCGGGTCAACGCCCGCATCGAGCCCGACTGGATCGAGCCGCTCGCCGGGCACCTGCTGAAGCGCACGTACTCCGAGCCGCACTGGGAGAAGGACCAGGCGGCCGTCATGGCGTACGAGAAGGTGACGCTGTACGGCGTGCCGATCGTCACCGACCGCAAGGTGAACTACGGCCGCATCGACCCGGAGGTGTCGCGGGAGCTGTTCATCCGCCACGCGCTGGTGGAGGGCGACTGGCGCACCCACCACAAGTTCTTCGCGGACAACCGCAGGCTGCTGACCGAGGTCGAGGAGCTGGAGCACCGGGCACGGCGCCGCGACATCCTCGTCGACGACGAGACGCTGTTCGACTTCTACGACCAGCGCGTGCCGGAGCACGTGGTGTCCGGCGCCCACTTCGACTCGTGGTGGAAGCACAAGCACCGGGACGAGCCGGAACTGCTCGACTTCGAGCGCGAGATGCTCATCAACGACCGGGCCGGGGCGGTCACCAAGGACGACTACCCCGACACGTGGCGGCAGGGCGCGCTGAAGTTCCGCGTGACGTACCAGTTCGAGCCGGGCGCGGACGCCGACGGCGTCACCGTCCACATCCCGCTCCAGGTCCTCAACCAGGTCGTGGACGAGAACTTCGACTGGCAGATCCCGGGCCTGCGCGAGGAGGTCGTGACGGAGCTGATCCGTTCGCTGCCGAAGCCGATCCGCCGCAACTACGTGCCGGCGCCGAACTTCGCGCGGAGGTTCCTGGAGCAGGCCGCACCCGGGCAGGAGCCGCTGACGGAGACCCTCGCCCGCGCACTGCAGCGCATGGTGGGCGTGCCGGTCTCCGCGGACGACTTCGACTGGGCGAAGGTCCCCGACCACCTGCAGATCACGTTCCGGATCGTCGACGAGCGGCGCCGCAAGCTCGCCGAGGACAAGGACCTGGAGGCGCTGAAGCTGCGGCTGCGCCCGAAGGCCCGGCAGGCCCTGTCGAAGGCCGCCGCGGCCGCGACGGCGGGCCCCTCGGGCTCGGGCGGGTCGCTGGAGCGCACCGGCCTGACGGAGTGGACGATCGGCACGCTGACGCGGGTCTTCGAGACGCGCAGGGCCGGCCAGCCGGTGAAGGCGTACCCGGCCCTCGTCGACGAGGGCGAGACGGTCGCCGTCCGGCTCTTCGACACCGAGGCCGAGCAGGCGCGGGCGATGTGGCGGGGCACGCGGAAGCTCATCATGCTGAACATCCCGGTGAACCCGGCGAAGTTCGCCTCCGACCGGCTGACGAACCAGCAGAAGCTCGCTTTGTCCCGCAACCCGCACGGCTCCGTGCAGGCGCTGTTCGACGACTGCGCGACCGCCGCGGCGGACCGGCTGATCGCCGAGCACGGCGGCCCCGCCTGGGACGAGGAGTCCTTCCGCAAGCTGTACGACAAGGTCCGCGCCGACCTGGTGGAGCTGACGATCCGTACGGTCGACCAGGTCCAGCAGATCCTGGCCGCCTGGCAGGCGTGCGAGCGCCGGCTGAAGGCCACGAACAGCCTCGCCCTGGTGGACAACGTGCGCGACGTCCGCGAGCAGCTGGCGGCCCTCGTGCCGGCCGGCTTCGTGACGAGGACGGGGCTGCGGCGCCTGCCTGACCTGATGCGCTACCTGGTGGCGGTGGACCGCCGCCTGCAGCAGATGCCGACGTCCGTGCAGCGCGACACGACGCGCATGGAGAAGGTCCACGAGATGCAGGACGAGTACGCCTGGCTCCTGGAGCAGCTGCCGAAGGGGCGGCCGGTGCCGCAGGAGGTCCTCGACATCCGCTGGATGATCGAGGAGCTGCGCGTCAGCTACTTCGCGCACGCGCTGGGCACGGCGTATCCCGTCTCGGACAAGCGGATCGTGAAGGCGATCGACGCGGCGGCGCCGTGACGGTGCGGTCGCCAGGAGTGAGTTCGACCTGGTGGTCCGACCTGCTGTACAGTCTTGCTCGCAGCCAAGGAACAACGGCCGCGAAACCTGGTCCTGTGGAGCAGTTTGGAGTGCTCGCCACCCTGTCAAGGTGGAGGCCGCGGGTTCAAATCCCGTCAGGACCGCAGTGATACGAGGGCCCGCACCACACGGTGCGGGCCCTCGTTCGTGTGCCCGGGCCCGGCCTCCGCGCGCCTCCCTCACCGGTACGGCCCCCGCGGTCGCCCTCTCCACCGCACACCCCCCCGCTCCCGGTTCACGCCTCGACGGCTCCCCGGCTCACACCCCCGGCGCTCCACCGGCGGGGCGCTCCCTGCGCCGCCCCGGCACGCTCCCGGACATCTGATCCCCCCTCAGCCCGTACGGGGCCGTCCGCGCCGCTCAGAGGCCCGTACGGGGCGCGGGTGCGTGCCGACCGTCTTGACGGCGGATGACGGGACCGGTACCCAGACAGGAGGGCACCGGCGCCCTGTCCCGGAGGTGACGCGCATGGCGACTGCGACGGCACGGCACGAGACCCGCGCGCTCCTGCGCGCCCACCTGGCGGCCGCCTCCGGCTACCGCCACCTCACCCGGCGCTGCGCCGTGTGCCACCGCCTCGCCCAGCTCGCCGCGCTCACCGAGCAGTCCCCGTCCCGGGAGGTCCGGTCCGAGCCCGCCTGACGGCCCGTCCGGTGGGCGCGCGCGAGAGGTGCGGGGTGCGCGTGAGGCGTACGGGGGCGTGCGCGCCCCACGAGACCGTGCGGGGCGGGCCCGTCCGGCGGGCGGGCGCGGACCCGGCGGGGGTCGCGCGAACCGCCCGAGGGGGCGTCAGGAGTGTGACGCGAGTCACGGAGCTCGTTCGAGAAACCCCTCCACTTATCCCGCGCCTACACCAGCCCGATTTAATACGTGCAATTGCACCGTCGGGACGACGGGAGGCGGGAACGAAAAAAGATCGCGCCGGACCCGGCGGAGTCCAGCGCGATCGGTGACCTTCGGCCCGTTGGGGCGGGCGTCCGTCAGTGGTGCAAGGGGTGGGCGGCCCGGGTTGGGGGACCCGGAAGAGCCCGGTTCACAGGGGTGTCTCAGGCCTCGCTACGCTGCTGCGGAATACCCGCGAGCAGCGCACGGACCTCTGCCTCGCGGTACCGGCGGTGTCCACCCAGCGTGCGGATGGACGTGAGCTTGCCGGCCTTCGCCCAGCGGGTCACCGTCTTCGGGTCCACGCGGAACATCGTGGCAACCTCAGCGGGGGTCAGCAGCGGCTCAGCATCAGGGGTGCGAGCGGTCATGAGCGGCCTCCTCGGGAGAACCGACGTTCTCGGTTCTTTCCTCTAAATTCTGCACCTTGACCCGCGTTGCCCGAAATGGCAGACGCGGGCCGAGTCGGTTATAGGACGAACGGCTTGTCCTCGGCACTACAACTACACCATCTGTCCAGCCACGTTCGGCCAAACCGATGGAATTGCCCTCTCAGGTGTCCATCAGCGGCGGAAGCCGATGGACCATGCCATAGCGGACAGTCACGTCACAGTGACGATCAGTCACAGAGCGATCAGGAGCCACCAGACCCCCCATAGCGTGCAATGCTGAGCCTTCCGCCCAAAGCTGGACGGAAGGAGCCCTCCCCGGACTCCTTGTCCTATTTTGGCATGAGGTCGGGCGATGGACGCAAGAGCCACTGTTAGTGCGATTCATCACCCTTGAGGCAAAGACCCGGATCGGGACCATCGACCTTCAGGGCACGCACGTCACACAAGACTCAGGTGCAACAGCCTCCGGCGCAATAGCCCCACTTGGGAATCTTCCGGTTCAGTTCGCGAAGCGCAGGTCCCGGACCGTCCGCCACCGCGTCGTCAGCCGCTCGTACGCCGTCCCCGCGCCCGTCCCGTCGCCGTCCCGCAGCGCCGCGATGGCGGCCGTCACGTCCGCGACCGACCGGTCCTCCGCCAGCCGCTCCGCCGGCAGGGCGTGCACGAGGCCCCCGTAGTCGAGCTCGACCAGCGAACGCGGGTGGAACTCCTCCAGCCACCGCCCGACGTCCACCAGCCCCTCGGTCAGGGGCCCTTCGTCGACCGCCTGGCGCAGGGCCCGCAGCCCCCGCGCCACCCGCCGGCGCGCCTCGACCATCGGCGTGCGGTACCGAAGCAGCGGCGGCTTGCCCGCCCCCTCCCCCGGCACGTACTCGCGCTCCTCGTCCGCGAAGAGGACGAACCAGCGCACCGGCACCTGCCACACCGCGCCCCGGATCCACGGCCGGGCGTCCGGGTTCCGCTCCCGCCACCGCTCGAAGTCCGCCGCCGCCTGGCCCCGCACCACCGCGGGCAGCGCCGCGTCCAGCACGGGCGGGGGCAGCAGCTCGGACAGCTCCTCCAGGGCCAGCCAGCCGCGCAGCCGGGTCCGCCACGGGCAGACGCACACCACGCCGTCGCGCTCCACCACGAAGGCGTCGCCGCTCTCGTGCACCGGCACCGGCACCGGCGGCGTCGGCAGCAGATCGGCGAGGGAGCGGCGCAGTTCGTCCTGGGCCGTCGGCGTCCCGCCCCGCAGGGCGACCGGCGCGTAGCGGGCCCAGTGGCCCCGCTCGGGCTCCGGGAAGGCGTCCAGGGGCTCGTACACCCGCAGGTACGAGGCGTACGGGACGAGGACCGAGGAGACAGCCGCCATGCCGGGAATCCTTCCACGCCGGCACCGTCCCGTACTCCGGGAGGGGGTGATCCTGCGCACTGCATCGGATCTACGCGCAGGTAGGACTTACCCTCATCCCGAGCAGGTCCCTCCCCACCCCCGGAGGGCCTCATTCCGCCGCTTCGTACTTGGGAGTCACCACCGTGACCGATGTGACCGACGGCGTCCTGCACACCCTGTTCCACTCGGAGCAGGGGGGCCACGAGCAAGTCGTGCTGTGCCAGGACCGCGCCTCGGGCCTGAAGGCCGTCATCGCCCTCCACTCGACCGCCCTGGGCCCGGCCCTGGGCGGCACCCGCTTCTACCCGTACGCCACGGAGGCGGAGGCCGTCCTCGACGCGCTGAACCTCAGCCGCGGCATGTCGTACAAGAACGCTCTGGCCGGCCTGGAACACGGCGGCGGCAAGGCCGTCATCATCGGCGACCCGGAGCAGATCAAGACCGAGGAACTGCTGCTGGCCTACGGCCGGATGGTGGCCTCCCTCGGCGGCCGGTACGTCACCGCGTGCGACGTCGGCACGTACGTCGCCGACATGGACGTCGTCGCCCGCGAGTGCCGCTGGACGACCGGCCGCTCCCCCGAGAACGGCGGCGCCGGCGACTCCTCGGTCCTCACCGCCTTCGGCGTCTTCCAGGGCATGCGCGCCTCCGCCCAGCACCTGTGGGGCGACCCCACCCTGCGCGGCCGCACGGTCGGCGTCGCGGGCGTCGGCAAGGTCGGCCACTACCTGGTCGAGCACCTGGTGAAGGACGGCGCCGAGGTCGTCGTCACGGACGTGCGCGAGGAGTCGGTGCGCCGGATCACCGACGCGTACCCGCAGGTCAGGGTGGCCGTGGACACGGACGCGCTGATCCGCACCGAGGGCCTGGACATCTACGCGCCGTGCGCGCTCGGCGGCGCGCTGAACGACGACACCGTGCCCGCCCTGACCGCGAAGGTGGTGTGCGGCGCGGCCAACAACCAGCTCGCGCACCCGGGCGTCGAGAAGGACCTCGCCGAACGCGGCATCCTCTACGCGCCCGACTACGTGGTCAACGCCGGTGGCGTCATCCAGGTCGCCGACGAGCTGAACGGCTTCGACTTCGACCGGTGCAAGGCGAAGGCGACGAAGATCTTCGACACGACGCTGGCAATATTCGCACGTGCGAAGGAAGACGGCATCCCGCCGGCCGCCGCCGCCGACCGGATCGCCGAGCAGCGGATGGCGGAGGCCCGCCGCCGCTGACCCCGCCGCGGAGCCGTCCGGACACGCTGCGTACGCCCGCCGGGAAGGCGCCCTTGACAGGGCGGCCCGGCGGGCGGCACCTTGCGCGCCCTCGACGACCTCCCGGACGCGCTCCGGGTTGGTGTGTTCGTACAGCGGCGAGCGGCCGTCGGAGAGAGATGGCTCACGCCGGTCGGCGGGTCGACCTCGGGAAGAGGTTAAAATCGCAGCTGACCAGCGAGGACGGGGCGCCTCGCAGGTCCGGCTCCGGGGCGCGTCATGCGGGCGGCGTACCGTATGGCCGCGGAAGCAGGTACCGTTGAAGCCCACGGGCCGGTCTCTCCACGGGGAGTCCGTTCCGCATCATGAACGCGTGTCAAGACTCTGGGGCCGTCGAGCCCCGTCACCGAGGGGGTCGAGCCATGGGGCGCGGCCGGGCCAAGGCCAAGCAGACGAAGGTCGCCCGCCAGCTGAAGTACAACAGCGGTGGGACTGACCTCGCACGGCTGGCCAGCGAGCTGGGCGCATCGACTTCGAGTCAGCCTCCGAACGGAGAGCCGTTCGAGGACGACGACGAGGAAGACGACCCGTACGCCCGCTACGCGGAGCTGTACAACGACGACGATGACGGGGACGACGAGTCCGGTCCGTCATCGCAGCGTCGCGGCGCTTGACGCCCGCACACTCTCCACCCGGTCCGGGGCCCGCCCCGGACCGGGTTTCTGCGCTGCTCAGCTCGCGTAGTCACCCGTGAGGGCGGCGCCGGTCGAGTGGTCGCCGCGCTCGGTGATCTCACCGGCGACCCAGGCGTCGAGGTTCCGGTCGGCGAGGGTCGTCAGGGCCACGTCGACGGAGTCGGCGGGGACGACGGCCATCATGCCGACCCCCATGTTCAGGGTCTTCTCCAGCTCCAGCCGCTCCACCCGACCGGCCGTGCCGACCAGGTCGAAGATCGCGCCGGGGGCCCAGGTCGACCGGTCGACCGTGGCGTGCAGGTGGTCGGGGACGACCCGCGCCAGGTTCGCGGCGAGGCCGCCGCCGGTGATGTGGCTGAAGGCGTGGACGTCCGTGGTGCGGGTGAGCGCGAGGCAGTCCAGCGAGTAGATCCTCGTCGGCTCCAGCAGCTCCTCGCCGAGGGTCCGGCCGAGCTCGTCGACCTGCTGCTCCAGGGCCATGCCGGCCCGGTCGAAGAGCACGTGGCGGACGAGCGAGTACCCGTTGGAGTGAAGACCCGACGACGCCATGGCGATGACGACGTCACCCGTACGGATGCGATCGGCGCCGAGCAGGCGGTCCGCCTCGACGACACCGGTGCCGGCGCCGGCGACGTCGAAGTCGTCGGGGCCGAGGAGGCCGGGGTGCTCGGCGGTCTCGCCGCCGACCAGGGCGCAGCCGGCGAGGACGCAGCCCTCGGCGATGCCCTTGACGATGCCGGCGACCCGCTCGGGGTGCACCTTGCCGACGCAGATGTAGTCCGTCATGAAGAGCGGTTCGGCGCCGCAGACCACGATGTCGTCCATGACCATCGCGACCAGGTCGTGGCCGATGGTGTCGTACACGCCCATGCGGCGGGCGATGTCGACCTTCGTGCCGACGCCGTCGGTGGCGGAGGCGAGGAGGGGGCGCTCGTAGCGCTTGAGGGCGGAGGCGTCGAAGAGGCCGGCGAACCCGCCGAGGCCGCCGAGGACCTCCGGGCGCTGCGTCTTGCGCACCCACTCCTTCATCAGCTCGACGGCGCGGTCGCCCGCCTCGATGTCGACGCCCGCGGCGGCATAGCTGGCGCCGCCGCCCGTGGCACTGGTGGCCTGAGACATGGCTACAGAACTTTCGTGTCGTACAGCGGGGGTGGGGGGTGCCTACGGGCGGCGGAGGGCGTCGGCGGCGGCCGTGGCGGCCGGGCCCGCGGCGAGCTCCGTCTCCAGCAGCTGCTTGCCGAGCAGCTCGGGGTCGGGCAGCTCCATCGGGTACTCGCCGTCGAAACAGGCGCGGCAGAGGTTCGGCTTGGCGATCGTGGTCGCCTCGATCATGCCGTCGAGCGAGATGTACGCGAGCGAGTCGGCGCCCAGGGACTTGCCGATCTCGTCGACCGTCATGCCGTTGGCGATCAGCTCGGCGCGGGTGGCGAAGTCGATGCCGAAGAAGCACGGCCACTTCACCGGCGGGGACGAGATCCGGATGTGGACCTCGGCGGCGCCCGCCTCGCGGAGCATCCGTACCAGCGCGCGCTGGGTGTTGCCGCGGACGATCGAGTCGTCGACGACGACCAGGCGCTTGCCCCTGATGACTTCCTTCAGGGGGTTCAGCTTGAGGCGGATGCCCAGCTGGCGGATGGTCTGGGACGGCTGGATGAAGGTCCGGCCGACGTACGCGTTCTTGACCAGACCGGCGCCGAAGGGGATGCCGCTCGCCTCGGCGTAGCCGATCGCCGCGGGCGTGCCTGACTCCGGCGTCGCTATGACGAGGTCCGCCTCGGCCGGGGCCTCGGCGGCGAGCTTCCGCCCCATCTCCACACGGGAGAGGTAGACGTTCCGGCCGGCGATGTCCGTGTCGGGACGGGCCAGGTACACGTACTCGAAGACACAGCCCTTGGGCTTCGCTTCCGCGAATCGGGAGGTGCGGATGCCGTTCTCGTCGATCGCGATCATCTCGCCCGGCTCGACCTCGCGGACGTAGCTGGCGCCGCAGATGTCGAGGGCGGCGGACTCGGAGGCGACGACCCAGCCGCGCTCCAGCCGGCCGAGGACCAGCGGGCGGATGCCCTGCGGGTCGCGGGCGGCGTAGAGGGTGTGCTCGTCCATGAAGACGAGGGAGAAGGCGCCCTGGACCTTGGGGAGGACCGCGGCGGCGGCCTCCTCGACGGTCAGCGGCTTGCCGTCGGCGTCGACCTGCCCCGCGAGGAGCGCGGTGACGAGGTCGGTGTCGTTGGTGGCCGCCACCTGGGTGGAGCGGCCGTCCTTCTTGGGCAGGTCGGCGACGAGCCCGGCGAGCTCGGCCGTGTTGACCAGGTTGCCGTTGTGCCCGAGGGCGATGGAGCCGTTCGCCGTGGCCCGGAAAGTGGGCTGGGCGTTCTCCCAGACGGAGGCCCCGGTGGTCGAGTAGCGGGCGTGACCGACCGCGATGTGACCCTGGAGCGAGCTGAGGGAAGTCTCGTCGAAGACCTGGGAAACCAGGCCCATGTCCTTGAAGACGAGGATCTGGGAGCCGTTGCTTACCGCGATTCCCGCGGATTCCTGACCCCGATGCTGGAGGGCGTAGAGCCCGAAGTACGTGAGCTTTGCGACCTCTTCGCCCGGAGCCCAGACACCGAAGACGCCGCAAGCGTCCTGGGGGCCTTTTTCGCCGGGAAGCAGATCGTGATTGAGTCGACCGTCACCACGTGGCACACCACCGAGTGTAGGCGAGATCGACCACTGGTCCGAATGGGGCCGTCCCGCCCCCGCGGGGCGCGGGCGGGACGGGGCCCCTGACCAGGCGGCCTTTCGCCGCTCCCGGGAGCCCCGCGGCCCCGCCCGCGGTGTGACGGACCTCGCACCCCTACCGGGCCGTGGCCCGCGCGGCGAATCCGGAGCCGTCCTGCGCGGTGACCGTGAGTGCCCGGTGCTGGATCCGGAACGTCACGGTCCCGCTGCTCAGCGTCCCGTACAGGTGCTGTTCCAGCTCCATCTGCGGCTTGGTGCACATCTTGCGGGTGACGGCGAGGGGGCCGAACGTCAGCTTCCCGGAGCCGGTCTTCACGGTGGCGGTGAAGTTGTTGCAGCCGAGGTTGCCGCGCGCGGTGCCGTCGTCGGCGACCGTCAGGTGCGCCCGGCCCTCGGTGCCGGCGGGCAGTGACGTGGCCGTCTTCCCCTCCAGGAGCGAGTCGACGTGCCAGGTGGTGCCGGCGAGGGGCGCGGCGGGCTGCTCGGTGAGGGCGATGGTGTCGCCGTCCGGGGTGGTGAGGGTGAGGCGGTCGTCGTCGAGCCGGGCCTCCAGCCGGCCGGTGAACGCCTTGAGGAAGGCGTTCTCGAAGCCCTGTACCGGCCCGTCGCAGGCCATCTGGGTGCGGGTGCTCCTGCCGACGGTGACGGTGTCGCCGTCGACGGTCGCCGCGGCGGTGAAGCTGTTGCACCCGGCGTTGCCCGCCGAGCGCCCGCCCGGCTGGAATTCGACGTACGCGGTGGGGGCCGGGGAGGCCGTCCTGCGGCCGTCCACGGTGAGGGAGTCGACCGTCCAGTGCACACCGGTGACGGGGATGTCGGGGCGCTCGCCGGGGCCCTCGGTGGTGGCGCAGCCGGCGAGCGCGACGGCGGCGGCCAGGGCGGGGAGGAGAGTCTTCGTGGTCCGCATGCGGATGTGACGGGCGGGGACGCGCGTCGGTTCCGCCCCCTGCGCCCCTGGGGTCTTCCGGTGGCCCGGGCGCCCCGGGGACCCCGCGGGGCCTCGCACGACGCCTGGGACCCGTACGACGGGCGGCCAGGGGCTGGTGCACGGGGCCGCGCGGGGCACGGCCGGGCGCCCGGGGCGGGCCCCTGGAGCCCTCCCCGCGGGCCACGGGACGCCCCTGGAGGGGAGCCCGGGGGTGGACGGCGTCGGAGGGGCCCGGGTGGCGCGTCGGAGGGGCCCGCGGCCCCGGGTCGACGCCGGCGGGTCAGCCGAGGACGGGGAGCCAGACGGCCAGGTCGGCGCGCTCACCGCTGGCGCGCACGTGGGCCGCGTCGACCGCCTCCGCCCACGAGGTGCGGCCCGTGGCGAGCCGGGTCCAGGTGAGCGGGTCGGTCTCGACGACGTTCGGCGGTGTGCCGCGGGTGTGCCGGGGGCCCTCCACGCACTGCACGACGGCGTGGGGCGGTACCCGCAGCTCCACGGAGCCGCCCGGTGCCTTGAGGGCGAGGGCGTCGGCGAGGACGCGGGTGCAGGTGGCGAGGGCCTGCCGGTCGTGCGGGACGGCCAGCCCGGTCGCGGCGTTGAGGTCGTCGGTGTGCACGGTCAGCTCGACCGTGCGGGTCACGAGGAAGTCGGCCAGCGGCATGCCGCCGAAGCGCGTCACGATCAGCCGGTCGCCGGGCGCGTCCGCCAGCGCGGCGGCGAACTCCTCGGCGGTGCGGGCGTACAGCTCCGGCAGCCCGTCGGGTCCGACGGCCGCCTCGGCGAGTTCGCGGGTGTCCTCGTCCACGGCGGCGGCGTACTGCCGGGTGGCGGCGGGCCAGTCGAGGAGGACCACGTCCCGGACGGACGGCTCGGGCGCCGCCACGCCGCGGATGACGGACCGGAGCACCATGGCGACGTGCGCGGCCAGTTCGCGTACGGTCCACTCGCCCAGCCGCGTCGGCAGGGCGAGTTGCTCCGGGGTGAGCCGTGCGACGCCCTCGTGGACGTGCGCGAACTGCGCCGTGACCGCGGCGCGGGTCTTCGCGGGGTCGTAGCTGCGGGGGCGCTTCCTCGGCTGTGGCATGCCCCGAGGCTACCGGCGCACCACCCCGTACGGCGCGGTCGGGCGCGGGTGTTGGGGCAGCCCGGCGTCCCGCGGCCCCGGCCCGCGGCGACCCGGCCGACAGCCCCGGCGCCCGACGGCGCCGGCGCCCGGCGCCCCGCCGCGCGGGGGCGGCGGGGCGGACGGGACAGCGGGCGGCGGGACGGGGCGGGTCTCAGGCCAGCAGGCCCGGGATGGTCGCCTCGTGGGCCGTGCGGAGCTCGTCCAGCGGGATGCCGAACTGTCCCTGGACGTCGATCGTGTCGCCGTCCACGACACCGATGCGGGTCGCGGGCAGGCCGCGCGCGCCGCACATGTCGGTGAAGCGGAGCTCCTCGCTGCGCGGGACGGCGACGACCGCGCGGCCCGCCGACTCGCTGAAGAGGAACGTGAACGCGTCGAGCCCGTCCGGGACGACGAGCCGGGCGCCCTTCCCGCCGCGCAGGCACGACTCGACGACGGCCTGGACGAGTCCGCCGTCGGACAGGTCGTGCGCCGCGTCGACCATGCCGTCGCGCGAGGCGGAGATGAGGATCTCGCCCAGCAGCTTCTCGCGGTCGAGGTCCACCTTCGGCGGCAGACCGCCGAGGTGCCCGTGGACGACCTCGGACCAGGCCGAGCCGCCGAACTCCTCACGCGTGTCGCCCAGCAGGTACAGGAGGTGGCCCTCCTCGGCGAAGGCGATGGGCGTGCGGCGGGTCACGTCGTCGATCACGCCGAGGACGGCGACGACCGGCGTCGGGTGGATGGCGGTGTCACCGGTCTGGTTGTACAGCGAGACGTTGCCACCGGTCACCGGCGTGCCGAGCTGGAGGCAGCCGTCCGCGAGGCCGCGGGTGGCCTCGGCGAACTGCCACATGACGGCCGGGTCCTCGGGCGAACCGAAGTTCAGGCAGTCGGAGATGGCGAGCGGCCGGGCGCCGGAGGCGGCGACGTTGCGGTACGACTCCGCCAGCGCGAGCTGCGCGCCCGCGTACGGGTCGAGCTTGGCGTACCGGCCGTTGCCGTCGGTGGCGATGGCCACGCCGAGGTTGGTCTCCGCGTCGATGCGGATCATGCCGGAGTCCTCGGGCTGGGCGAGGACGGTGTTGCCCTGCACGAACCGGTCGTACTGGTCGGTGATCCACGCCTTGGAGGCCTGGTTCGGGTGGGCGACCAGCTTCAGGACCTGCTCGCGCAGCTCCTCCGCCGTGGCGGGCCGGGGCAGCGCGTTCGCGTCGTCCGCCTGGAGGGCGTCCTGCCACGCGGGACGCTCGTACGGGCGGTGGTACGTCGGGCCCTCGTGGGCGACCGTGCCCGGGGGCACGTCCACGATCTGCTCGCCGTGCCAGAAGATCTCCAGGCGCTCGCCGTCGGTCACCTCACCGATGACGGTGGCGATGACGTCCCACTTCTCGCAGATCTCCAGGAAGCGGTCGACGTGCTGCGGCTCGACGATCGCGCACATGCGCTCCTGCGACTCGCTCATGAGGATCTCCTCCGGCGAGAGCGAAGCGTCGCGCAGCGGCACGGTGTCCAGCTCGACCCGCATGCCGCCGGTGCCGGCGGAGGCGAGCTCGCTCGTGGCGCAGGACAGGCCGGCGCCACCGAGGTCCTGGATGCCCGCGACGAGCTTCTCCCGGAAGATCTCCAGGGTGCACTCGATGAGGAGCTTCTCCTGGAAGGGGTCGCCGACCTGGACGGCGGGCCGCTTGGTGGGCTTCGTGTCGTCGAAGGTCTCGGACGCGAGGACCGAGACGCCGCCGATGCCGTCGCCGCCGGTGCGGGCGCCGTAGAGGATGACCTTGTTGCCGGGGCCCGAGGCCTTGGCGAGGTGGATGTCCTCGTGCTTCATCACGCCGATGCAGCCGGCGTTGACCAGGGGGTTGCCCTGGTAGCAGGAGTCGAAGACGACCTCGCCGCCGATGTTGGGCAGGCCCAGGCAGTTGCCGTAGCCGCCGATGCCGGCGACGACGCCCGGCAGGACGCGCTTGGTGTCGGGGTGGTCGGCGGCGCCGAAGCGCAGCGGGTCGACCACCGCGACGGGACGGGCGCCCATGGCGAGGATGTCGCGGACGATGCCGCCGACGCCGGTGGCGGCGCCCTGGTAGGGCTCGATGTACGAGGGGTGGTTGTGCGACTCGACCTTGAAGGTCACCGCGTACCCCTGGCCGACGTCGACGACGCCGGCGTTCTCGCCGATGCCGACGAGCATGGCGTCGGACTGCGGCTTCTTCTCGCTGAACTGCTTCAGGTGGACCTTGCTGCTCTTGTACGAGCAGTGCTCGGACCACATGACGGAGTACATCGCCAGCTCGGCGCCGGTCGGGCGGCGGCCGAGGATCTCGCGGATGCGCTCGTACTCGTCCTTCTTCAGGCCGAGTTCGGCCCACGGCTGCTCGACGTCCGGGGTCTCGGTGGCGTGCTTGACGGTGTCGAGGCTCATCAGACGTTGACCAGCTTCTTGAGGATCGAGGTGAAGAATCCGAGGCCGTCCGTGCGGCCCGTGCCGACGAGGGGCTCGACGGCGTGCTCGGGGTGCGGCATCAGGCCGACGACGTTGCCCGCGGCGTTGGTGATGCCTGCGATGTCGCGCAGCGAGCCGTTGGGGTTCACGTCGAGGTACCGGAACGCGACCCGGCCCTCGGCCTCCAGCTCGTCGAGCGTGCGCTCGTCGGCGACGTACCGGCCGTCCATGTTCTTCAGCGGGACCGAGATCTCCTGGCCCTGCTCGTAGTCGGCGGTCCAGGCGGTGCCGGCGTTCTCCACGCGCAGCTTCTGGTCGCGGCAGACGAAGTGCAGGTGGTTGTTGCGCAGCATCGCGCCGGGCAGCAGGTGTGCCTCGGTGAGGATCTGGAAGCCGTTGCAGATGCCGAGCACGGGCATGCCGGCGCGGGCCTGCTCGATGATCGTCTCCATGACCGGCGAGAACCGGGAGATCGCTCCGGCGCGGAGGTAGTCGCCGTAGCTGAAGCCGCCCGCGAGGACCACGGCGTCGACCTGGTGGAGGTCCTTGTCGCGGTGCCAGAGCGGAACCGGCTCGGCACCGGCGAGGCGGGCCGCGCGCAGGGCGTCCTGGTCGTCGAGCGTCCCGGGGAAGGTGACGACTCCGATGCGAGAGGTCACGCCTCCTCCACCTTGACGACGAAGTCCTCGATGACGGTGTTGGCAAGGAATGTTTCGGCCATCTCGTGGATGCGGGCGAGGGCGGCCTCGTCGACCGGGCCCTCCACATCCAGCTCGAAGCGCTTCCCCTGGCGGACGTCCGCGATCCCCTCGAAACCGAGGCGGGGCAGTGCACGCTGCACCGCCTGTCCCTGCGGGTCGAGGATCTCCGGCTTGAGCATGACGTCGACTACGACGCGTGCCACTGGCACTCCCGGTGGTGTGTTGCGTGGGCGGTTCCCTCAGCGTACCTGCCTACAAATTCTACGCGAGTAGATTTCCAGAGGATCCCACAAACGACCAGGGGTGATCTTGAAGGAAGACACGCGCGCACCCGGGAGGCCCGCTCCCCTCCCCGCGGCACGCGGACACGGAAGGCCGGCAACGGCACATCCGCGGGACGCCCGGGGAAAATCCCGGAAAAGAATCCGGTCCGTGCAATGCCAGGTGGACACGCGGGGAGAATTGCCGGGTCTTCCCAGTGCGGCACCCGGCGCTGTACAAAGGAAATAACACCCATGTGAATCAGGTATCGCCGCACGTCAAACGTGTCACAGAACACACATCGACGGCGGCTTACCACGGGAAGGGACCGATATCCGTGGCGCAGCGCGTAGTGGTCACGCTCACCGACGACATCGAGGGCGGGGAAGCGGCGGAAACGGTCAGGTTCGGCCTCGACGGTAAGTCGTACGAGATCGACCTCAATGAAGCCAATGCAGAGAAACTGCGCAAGGCCCTCGCCCCGTACCTCGACGCCGGCCGGAAGAAGTCCGGCGGCGGCGTCGAGAAGGCCCGCAAGCCGTTCCGGCACACCGCCGTGGACCCCGACCCGGCGGCCGTTCGCGCCTGGGCGCAGTCCAACAAGCTGGACGTCCCGGCGCGCGGCCGCATCCCGAAGCGGGTGTACGACGCCTTCGAAGAGGCGCACTGAGACGTAGGGCGCCGGCCTGAGCCGGCGGCGGGACGCGGGCGGGGGCGGTGACGGGAGTCGCCGCCCCCGCCGCACGTCGGCGCCCGTGCGGGGCCGCCCTTGCCGGGCGCGGCCTGTGCGGGGCGTCCGGGGCGCGGCCTGTGCGGGGTGCGGCCTCCCGCCGACCGTCCCGCGCACCGCCGGGTCAGATGCGGGTCGTGCGTGCAGGGCGCCTGTGCGGGGCCGTCCGTGCGGGGCGCGGCAGGTGCGAGGCCCTTGTGCGGGGCCGTCCGTGGGGGGGCGGCCACCGATGCGGGACGAGGCCCGCTCGGGCGGCGGTCGCACGGGGCGGGCCCCCTGCGGAGGGCGGCGTTCGACGCGGGCGCTCGGCGAGGCGGGGGTCCCGGGCAGGAGCCGCACCGTGCGAGGGGAGCACTCGTACCGGCGGCGCTCGTGCGGGGCGGCAGCGCGGCGGTCGGCCGGTCGGGCCCCGGCGAGACGCCGGCGGGGGCCCGGGGGGGGGACGTTCCGTCGGGCGACGGGCCCGCCGGTCTCCCCGAAAGGCCGGCGGGGGCCGGGGAGGCACGCTCCCCGAGGCCGGCGGGAGCGGTGCCGGAGCACCGAGTTGCGCGGCACCCCCCTTGATCGGCTAAAGTCTGGAGCACGCCGAGGGGCGAGGCCGAAAAGGCCGAGACCTCACGGAGCGTGCGGGTGTAGTTCAGTAGTAGAACATCCCCCTTCCAGGGGGAAGGCGCAGTGTGCGATTCCTGTCACCCGCTCCACATCACGTACCGACCACTCCGGTGGATCAGGTACAGTGGTGTTCGCACCGCCCGGTGAAAGCCGGTCGGGAGCAATGCGGACGTGGCTCAGTTGGTAGAGCATCACCTTGCCAAGGTGAGGGTCGCGAGTTCGAATCTCGTCGTCCGCTCAGGAATGGAGACCCCGGTCAATCGACCGGGGTCTTCGCCGTTCCCGGCCCCGCATCCGGCGCCCCTACTCTCCCCTCCTCTCCGCTGCGATGACATTTGTCATCGCGAGGAGCTGACAGCGCCCACTGCCGACCGCCCCGGTCCGCGCCGAGCCTGGAACCATGACCAGCGACGACCACTCCGCCCCCGACCACGGGCCCGCCCGGAGCCACGCCGGACCCGTACCCGCCCCCGCGCCACGTCCCGGCCCCGGACCCGCGTCCCATCCCGGGACCGGACGCCGGCCCGACGACGGACCCGTCATCGAGGCGGAAGGGCTCCGCCGCCGGTACGCCGGGGGCTTCGAAGCGGTGACCGGCATCACCTTCGCCGTGGAGCGCGGGGAGATCTTCGCGCTCCTCGGCACCAACGGCGCCGGGAAGACCTCCACCGTCGAGATCCTCGAAGGGCTCGCCGCCCCCGACGGCGGCAGCGTCCGGGTGCTGGGCCACGACCCGTACCGGCAGCGCGCCGCCGTCCGGCCCCGCATCGGCGTGATGCTCCAGGAAGGCGGCTTCCCGTCCGACCTGACCGTCAGCGAGACGGTCCGCATGTGGGCCGGGTGCACCAGCGGTGCCCGGCCGACCGGTGAGGCGCTCGACATGGTCGGCCTCACCGGCCGCGCCCGCGTCCGCGTCAAGCAGCTCTCCGGCGGCGAACGGCGGCGGCTCGACCTGGCGCTCGCCCTGCTGGGCCGGCCCGACGTGCTGTTCCTCGACGAGCCCACCACCGGACTCGACGCCGAGGGCCGCCGCGACACCTGGGACCTCGTGCGCCAGCTCCGCGAGACCGGCACGACCGTGCTGCTCACCACGCACTACCTGGAAGAGGCCGAGGCCCTCGCCGACCGGCTGGCGATCATGCACGCCGGACGCGTCGTCTCCTCCGGCACTCCGGCGGAGGTGACCGCCTCCCGGCCCGCCCGGATCCGCTTCGCCCTCCCCGCCGGCGTCCCCGCCGCCCGGCTGCCGCTCTCCCTGCGCGCCGCGCAGCAGGGCGCCCGGCGCGTCGAGATCCGCACCCACGACCTCCAGCAGGCCCTGACCGACCTGCTCGGCTGGGCCCGCGACCAGGGCGTGACGCTCGACGGGCTCGACGCGCGGTCCGCCTCACTGGAGGAGGCGTTCCTGGAGATAGCGCGGTCCTCCGGGGACCGCGCCGACACGGTGGGGGTGTGACATGGCGGCGACCACCGTCCACGAGCGGCCCGGAACCACGGCCGCCGGCCGGCTCGGCGCGCTCGCGCGGGCCGAACTGACCCTCCTCGTACGCAACCGCACCTCGCTCTTCGTCACCCTCCTCATGCCACTGCTGATGGTCGGCTCGATCGGGACGAGCGTCGACCGGATCGGCGCGGAGAAGAGCGGACTGACCCTGCTCGAAGCGGTGATGACCGGCGGCGTCGGGATGGTCCTCGTCATCGTCGTCTACCTCAACCTCGTCCCCGCGTACGTCGCGCGCCGCGAGGAGCTCGTCCTCAAGCGGCTGCGCACCGGCGAGGCGACCGACCCGGAGATCCTCGTCGGGACGGCGCTGCCCTCGGTGGCGCTCACCCTCGCCCAGTGC
This sequence comes from Streptomyces kanasensis, assembly GCF_043077165.1. NCBI lineage: Bacteria > Bacillati > Actinomycetota > Actinomycetes > Kitasatosporales > Streptomycetaceae > Streptomyces > Streptomyces kanasensis. The sequence goes on along the minus strand of NZ_JBIBSF010000003.1, from coordinate 583,118 downwards.
CTGATCATGGTGGGGGCGGCGGTGGCGTTCCTCGACGTGCGGGCGCCCCGGCGGCCGGAGTTGCTCGTCGCGGGCGTCCTCGTCGGCATCGTGCTGCTCGCCGCGCTCGCCGCGGTCACCGCGGGACTGACCAGGACCGTGGAGAGCGCGCAGCTGACGACGATGCCGCTGTTCCTGGTGTCGGCGTTCGGCTCGGGACTGTTCGTCCCGCTGGAGGTGTTCCCGGAGCGGGTGCAGGACGTGTGCGCGCTGCTGCCGGTGACCGGGGTGGTGCAGCTCGTACGGGCCGGGTGGCTCGGCGGGGGCGATGCGGGGGAGCTCGTGCGGGCGGTGGTGACCGCCCTGGCCTGGACGGCCGTGTCGGTGTTTGCTGTGCGGCGGTGGTTCCGGTGGGAGCCCCGCCACTGAGCGGGACGGGGGGAGACGGGGCGCATGCCTGGACTGACCGGCTGGTGGAGCCGCAGGAGCAATCCGGAGAAGGTCGAGCTGTACACGCGGTGGACGTACCACGGGCTCGCCGGGGTGTCGGTGTTCATCTCGGGGCTGCCGGCGCTGGCCCTCGCCGTGCAGGCCGGTCCCATCGGCGGCTGGCTGTTCCTGCTGGTCGTCGTGCACACGGTGCTCGTCGCGGTCCTCGCCTCGTGGGCCCTCAGCTGGCAGCTCGGCAGGCGTGACCGCCCGCACCGGCTGATGGCCGCCGTCGCGGCGCTCACCGTGCTCGGCTGCGTCACCGTGCTCGCCCAGCGCCGGGTGGCTCCCCTGCTCGACCTCCAGATCACGATGTACATCGCCGCCGGGCTGGTCAGCTGGGGCGTCGGCGCCCTCGCCCTGTGCTCCCTGCGGACCCGCCACCTGCTCGCCCTGACGGTCGTCGCGATCGGCGGTGTCGCGGGGCTCGCCCTGGCCATGGGGCTGCCCGCCACCGCGGTCGTCGGCGTCACCGTCTCGTCCGCTTTCGGGACGGTGGTCTTCGCCGTCACCAGCGGCTTCTCCGGCTGGCTGCTGCGGGCCGTGTGGGAACTGGACGCCGCCCACCGGCTCCAGGCGCGGCTGGCCGTCACGGAGGAACGGCTCCGGTTCGCCCGCGACCTCCACGACGTCATGGGGCGCAACCTCTCGGTGATCGCCCTCAAGAGCGAGCTCGCCGTCCAGCTCGCCCGGCGCGGCGCCACCGACCGGGCCGTCACGGAGATGGCCGAGGTGCAGCGCATCGCCCAGGACTCCCAGCGGGAGGTGCGCGACGTCGTGCGCGGCTACCGCGGGGCGGACCTCCACACCGAACTGGAGGGCGCCCGCGGCGTGCTGGCCGCCGCCGGCATCGTCTGCCGCGTCGACGTGCGGGACGCCGAGGCGGTCCTGCCCGCGCCCGTGCAGTCGGCGCTCGCCTGGGTCGTCCGCGAGGCCACCACGAACGTCCTGCGGCACGGCGACGCCCGGCTCTGCGAGGTGACGGTGACGGTACCGGCGGGGAGCGACCGCGCGGTCCTCGTCATCGAGAACGACGGCGCCGCCACCACGGCGGTACCGGCCGCACCCGGGGCGGCGGGGGACGCCGGCGCGGCGGACGCGCCCGGGGCGGCGCGGGACTGGCCCGGGGCGCCGGTCGGTTCGGGGCCGTGGGGCGTTGCCGGAGCGGGCGGTGCGGCCGGAGGACCGGGCGGTGGCGAGGGGCCGGGCGGTACCGGGGTGCCGGGCGGGACCGGGCCGTCGGGCGGTACGGGGGCGGGTGGCGGAACCGGGGCGGGTGGCGGGACCGGGGTGCCGGGCGGTGTCGGGGCGGGCTGCGGCGTCGGTCGTACCGGGGCGGGCAGGACCCGCGCGCCGGAGGCACCCGGGTCGGGGCTGGCCGGGTTGCGGGAGCGGCTGGCCGCCCTGGACGGCGTGCTGGAGGCCGGGCCGGTCGACGGCGGCAGCCGGTTCCGCGTCACGGCCCGCGTACCTCTCGGCGCCGCCACGGTCGCCGCGGCGGCCGCGGTCATCGCCGGAACGGGGGCGGCCGGGACCACCGGAGCGGGGACGGCCGCGACGGCGACCGCCGGGCCGCTGACGAGGGTGGCGCCCGGCACGGCCGACGTGACCGACGTGACGGCGGCGACCGGCATGGTCCCCGCGACCGACATGGCCCCGGTGGCCGGCGCGGCCCCGGTGGCCGACGGGGCTCCCCCCGGGCGGCGGGACGACGTGGAAGGGGTCCGCTGATGACCGTACGAGTGCTGCTCGCCGACGACGAGCACCTGATCCGGGGCGCGCTCGCCGCCCTCCTCGGGCTGGAGGACGACCTGGAGGTCGTCGCCGAGGCCGCGTCCGGCCCGGAGGCGCTCGCCATGGCGCGCGTCCACCGGCCCGACGTGGCGGTGCTGGACCTCCAGATGCCGGGCGCCGACGGTGTGAGGGTCGCCACAGCGCTCCAGGCCGAACTGCCCGGCTGCCAGACCATGATCGTGACGGGGCACGGCCGCCCGGGCCACCTCAAGCGGGCCCTCACGGCCGGCGTGCGGGGATTCGTCCCGAAGACGGTCAGCGCCCAGCGGCTCGCCGAGATCATCCGCACCGTGCACGCCGGAAACCGCTACGTGGACCCGGAGTTGGCCGCCGACGCCATCTCCGCGGGCGACTCCCCGCTGACCGCGCGCGAGGCCGAGGTGCTGGAACTCGCCGCCGACGGGGCACCCGTCGCGGAGATCGCCCGCCGGGCCCACCTCTCCCCCGGGACGGTCCGCAACTACCTCTCCTCCGCCGTCTCGAAGCTCGGGGCCGAGAACCGTCATGCCGCGGTGCGTCTCGCGCGCGAGCGGGGTTGGGTATAGTGGGTCCCGCGCTACGGCGCATGCGGACGTGGCTCAGTTGGTAGAGCATCACCTTGCCAAGGTGAGGGTCGCGAGTTCGAATCTCGTCGTCCGCTCAGTGTGAAGGCCCCGGTCATCCGACCGGGGCCTTCGGCGTTCCCGCCCCGTTCCCCTCCCGGTTCCGGTTCCGGTTCCGGTTCCGTTCCCGGAGCGGATCGACCGACCGGACGGGCGCGGACCCACCCCGTGGGTGCGCCCGCGTCCGTCCGTGTGTGCCGCGTCCGGCCTTCGTACGCCCGGAACCCGTCAGGTGCGGTCGTACGGCTACCAGGCCGTGCCCGTCAGCAGCTCGTACGCCTCGATGTACTTGGCGCGCGTCGCCTCCACGACCTCGCGCGGGAGCGGCGGCGGCGGCTGCTCGCTGCGGCGGTCCCAGCCGGAGGCGGGGGACGTGAGCCAGTCCCGCACGAACTGCTTGTCGTACGAGGACTGCGCGCGGCCCGGCTCCCACTCGGCGGCCGGCCAGAAGCGCGACGAGTCCGGCGTCAGGACCTCGTCGGCCAGCACGAGGCCGCCCGCCGCGTCGTGGCCGAACTCGAACTTGGTGTCCGCGAGGATGATCCCCCGGTCCCGTGCGACGTCCCGGGCCCTGCTGTACACGGCGAGGGTCGACTGCCGCAGCTGCGCGGCGGTCTCGGCGCCGACCTGTCGGGCGACCTCCTCGTAGGAGACGTTCTCGTCGTGCTCCCCGACGGCGGCCTTCGTGGCCGGCGTGAAGATCGGGGCGGGCAGCTCCGAGCCGTCGACGAGGCCCTCGGGCAGGGCGAGGCCGCAGACCGTGCGGTTCGCCTCGTACTCGACCAGGCCGGAGCCGGTGAGGTAGCCGCGGGCCACGCACTCCACGGGGATCATCGACAGCGAGCGGCAGACCAGCGTGCGCCCCTCCCACTCCGCGGGGGCGCCCTCCGGCAGCTCCGTGGAGATGACGTGGTTGGGGATGAGGTCCGCGAGCCGGTCGAACCACCACAGGGAGAGCTGGGTGAGGACGCGCCCCTTGTCCGGGATCTCCGTGGGCAGGACCCAGTCGTACGCGGACATGCGGTCGCTGGCGACCATCACGAGGTCGCCCGCCTCGTTCCGGTACAGCTCGCGCACCTTCCCGGTGTGCAGATGCACCAGGCCCGGCACCTGAAGCGGCTCGGGCTTTTCTACGAATCCGGACACGGTTCCTCCCCGTGGTTCTGACCGATCGGTTCCGATTCTCCCGCACGCGGCGGGACGGGCCGTGGCCAGGGGTGCAGGGACGTTCTAGTCCCGTTTGCAGATGCGGTCCAGCAGGTTCGCCGTGGCGCGCTGGACCCGGAGGTCGACATGACCCGGCCGGTCCAGAGCCGGCGACCAGGCGAACGTTCCCGACGCGAAGACGAGGGCGCCGGACGGGGCGCGGTAGAGGGACGTCTCCTGGTGGCGGACGGCGCCGTCCCCGTCCCGGTACGGGGAGTGGGCGAGCAGGATGCGCCGCTGGTGGGCGGGGAGGGCGGTGCGCGGGAAGTAGCGGTCCGCCTCGCCCGCGACGAGGCCCGGCAGCTCGTCGCCGTCGCCGGCGCCGGTGGAGTCCCAGAGCCAGTGCCCGGCGTTCCGCACGACCAGCGGGGCCGGCTCCGGGACACGGCCCGCGTACTGGATGCCGAGCAGCTGCTGCTCCGGGCGGTCCGCCTCCCGCCACAGCGCCGACCTGCCCGGGCCCCGGCGTTTCCGGCAGGTGAGCAGGCGGTCCGGCACACCGGGCGGGGACGCGGAGAGCTCGACCTGCCAGTACAGGGAGTTGGCCGACAGGAAGACCAGGGAGGTGCCGGCGTCCCGGGCGGCCTCCACGGCCCGGCGCAGCGGCACCGACCAGTACTCGTCGTGGCCGGGGAAGACCAGGCCCCGGTAGCGGGTCGGGTCGACGCGGCCGGCGTGCAGGTCGGTGGCGTTGGCGTAGGCCAGGTCGTAGCCGTACCGCTCGGCCCAGCGGATGACGTCGTAGGCGTGGCCGACGTGCAGCGGCAGGCCCTGCCCGGCGTACGGGCGGTCGAAGGAGACCGTGACCGCGGCGTCCGCCTCGCCGAGCAGGCGCCCGTCGGCGCCCCACGCGTGGTAGAGGCTCGCGCCCGTACGGCCGTCCTCCGGATAGAGGTTGTACGCCTGCCACGTGAGGTCCGGGAGGACCAGGAGCAGGTCCGCCGGGTGGGCGTCGCGGACCGTGAACGGGATGTGGGAGCGGTAGCCGTCCACCGTGGTGAGCACGGCGACGTACGCGCCGGTCGACCAGTACGCCGGGACCTGCAACCGCCACGAGAGCCACCAGTGGTGGCAGGAGACCGTGCGGTCCGCCGTGAGCGGCGGCGGCTGGACGATGCCGGAGAGGCGCGGACTGGTGGTGATCTTGGTGGCGCCGTCGCCGCCGTAGTGCCCGATGCGGTACACGTCCACCGAGAACTGCTGGGGCGGGTTGACCGTGACGTGGAAGTCGACCGCCTCGCCCGGGGCGACCGCGCCCGTGGAGGCGAAGCCCTTGATCTGGAGGTGGACGTCGTCCGCGGCGCGCGGGCCGCCGCCCCGGGACGCGGCCGGGCGCGGGCTCGGGGGGTACGGGCGCGGGTGCGGGGGCGAGGGCTGATCGGCGTACCAGGTGGTGACGCGGCCGTCCTCGTCGACGAACTGCTCGGTCCCGCGCAGCCAGGGCAGCCGCCCCTGACCGAACGGATCGGCGGCCGCGTGGGCGAGCGCCCCCGACTCCCACCTCCGTACGTGCTCCGCCCCCATGCCGCGCCCCTCCCTCAGCTCCCCCGGTTCCGGTGGTCCGACGCGTTCAGCGCCGGTCCCCAGCACATCACATAACGCACGCACTCCGTCACCGGTCGTCGCGAATTGACGTGAACGGAACTGCGCCTTCCGGGAGGGGTACCACCGGGGCACCCGGCGCACCCGTCCGCACCGGGTGGGTCGGCGGCGCGTGATTCGGCGGCGGGTGGGGGCTGCGGCGGCTCGGCAGCGGGTGCGGCGATGGGCGGGAGCTGCCGCGGGCGGCGGCACGCCGGTGAGTGGGGCGGGTGGGACCGAGGGCGGGCGTGGAGTCGGGCGGGCGGCTGGGCGTGCGGGTGGCCGGGCCGGGGGGTGGCGTGGCGGTGGAGGGCTACTGCCGGACCGGGCCCGTCAGGCGACCGCCGGGGCGGTCGTCAGACGAGTCGTACGGGCTTCTCCGGGCGCGCGCCCACGGCGGCGAGCCAGCTCCGCAGCGGTTCGGGGTCGGCGTCCTCGATCAGCGCGAGGACCCCGTCGGCCACGTCGGCGCGCTGCCTGCCGCCGTCCTCACCGAGCAGCAGGACCGGCCCGTCCAGCCAGTCCAGCCCGGGTGCGGCGCCCGCGGTGTCGACGGCGGCACAGCAGACCATCGCCGTGACGTGATCGGCCAGCAACTCCCGGCCCGTGCGGGGCGGCTGGAGCGGCAGGAGCGGCAGGTCGTCACCGCCCCAGATGTACGGCGCGGGCCCTGCGGCGCCCGCGGCGTGCGCGGGGGTGGACGCGCTCCCCCGGTGCGCGGCCGCCTCGATCTGACCGGATGCGGCCGTCTCCTGCCCGTCACGGAGCGGCACGGGGGTGATTGCGGCGGTGGCCGGGGTGGCGTCCGTGGCCGGGGTGGCGTCCGTGGCCGGGGTGGCCGGCGCCTGGCCGCTCGACGGCGCGTCGCCGGGCGCCCGGCCGGTCGGCGGCAGGTCGCCCGTCTTCGGGCCGGTCGGCGTCCGGTCGCTTGGTGACGGGTCGGGCGGGGGCCGGCGGGTGGACTCCTCGCGGGAGAGTTCCGCGCTGATCGCCGCCGCCAGGGTGTCGCCGTCGTCCGCCGTCGACAGGTGCCGCAGGACGCGGGCGAGCGTGGGGCCCTCGGGGTCGGGAGCCCCGTCCGGGCCGCCCGGGTGGGCGCCCAGGCGGTCGAGGGCGCGGTGGAGGCGGGCGGCCTCGGTGCGCCACTTCCGGTCGACGACCTCCTCCGGGTACCGCTGCCAGTCGACCGGCGCCCAGTCGGGACCCGGTACGGCCGGGCCGCCGTGGAAGAGGCGGGCGGCCAGCAGGGACGTCGCCTCGTCCACCAGTCCGGGCTCCTCCAGGAGGTCGCACGCGGGCCGCTCGCCCAGCCGCGCCGTGTAGCCCTCGGCCAGCCGGTCGCGACGGGAGAGCTCCGTGAGCGCCGAGACGACGCCCGCGTCCAGCCGGGACGGCCAGCGGCCCATGCGCCAGGCGGGGAGCGCGACCCGGGTCAGCAGCCGGTCCCACCCCGCGTACGCGAGGCCGACCTGCTCCTGGGCGACGATCCGCAGTCCGTAGTCCACGGCCTGCGCGCGCTCCGACGCCGCCGCCGCCACGCCCCGCTCCATCTCGGTGGCGGGTCCGCGCACGGCCCGCAGCAGCAGTCGCGCGACCGCGCCCGCGCCCCGGGCGCCCAGCCGTGGCAGCGCGCCGAGCGCCGGCCGGTCGGGCAGGGCCACGGCCGCGTCCAGCCCGCGGACGAACCGGCGGGCCGCGGCTATGTCGGGGTCGGCGGACGAGCCCGTGCCGGCCACGACCGGCGCCAGCACCGCCCGCAGCTCGCCGACCCGCATCCACCACAGGAACGGTGACCCTATGACCAGGACGGGAGCGGCGTCCGACGGCCCGTGCGGACGGCCGGACACACGGTGCGCCCGGTGCGTGCGGTCCTCCAGCCAGCTGTCGCAGTCCGGTGTCAGCGCTATCGCCGACGGCGCGGGCACCGACAGCCGCGAGGCCAGGTCGCGCACCATCCGGTACAGGTCCGGGGCGGACGCCTCCGTGATCTCGACGGTCGGCGTGAGCGCCGGGCGGGCCCGCGCGATGACCGCGCCGACGCCGGCCGCGCCCAGCAGCACGACCGCGGCCAGACCGGACACCACCCACCGCGCCGCGTCCCAGCCGCCGCCCGCCAACTGACCCGTGAACCCACCGGTGAGCAGGACGACGGCGACGGCGGCCGGCAGCAGGGCGACGGCCAGGGCACGACCGCGCACCCGCAGCACGGCGACGGCCAGGGCGTGCGCGGCGCGCGCGCCGCGCTCCTCGCCCAGCGCGCCACCGGCACGCGGGACGCCCACGCCGTCCCTGTCGGATCCGGACCCGAACACGGCCTTACGTCACCCCCTCCACGCCTGCGACGGTTCTGCTCACTCCCCCACTGTGACACCCGCCCCTGACATCGCAATGCCGGTGGGCCAAGTGCCGGAACGCCTGCGCGGCACCCTAGTTGGGGCGTCGGCAGGCGTCATCCGGATGGGTGAGCCGTCACTCGATGGAATGGCTTTGGCTAAGGCTGAGGACGGTTCGGGGTTCGAACGGGTTTACTGCCCGGCGGCCGTACGGGCGATGTCGGTCCGGTGCTGGGAGCCCTCCAGGCGGATCCGCCCGACCGCCGCGTACGCCCGCTCCCTGGCCTGTGCCAGGTCCGCGCCGGTGGCGGTGACGGACAGGACGCGACCGCCGGCGCTGACGACCGCGTCGCCCTCGCGCCGCGTACCGGCGTGCAGGACGTACGCGTGCGGCGCGTCCAGCTCGGCGACCTCGTCGAGGCCGCCGATCGGGTCGCCGGTGCGCGGGGTGGCCGGGTAGTCGTGCGCGGCGACGACGACGGTGACGGCGGCCTCGTCGCGCCAGGTGAGCGGCGGCTCGGAGTCGAGCGTGCCGTTCGCCGCGTGGAGCAGGACCCCGGCCAGCGGCGTCCTGAGGCGGGCCAGGACGACCTGCGTCTCGGGGTCTCCGAAGCGGGCGTTGAACTCGATGACCCGCACGCCGCGCGAGGTGATCGCGAGGCCCGCGTACAGCAGGCCGGAGAACGGCGTGCCGCGACGGCGCAGTTCGTCGACGGTCGGCTGCAGGACGCTTGCCATGACCTCGTCGACCAGCTTGGGGTCGGCCCACGGCAGCGGGGAGTAGGCGCCCATGCCACCGGTGTTGGGGCCCTCGTCGCCGTCGAGGGCGCGCTTGAAGTCCTGGGCGGGGGTGAGGGGGAGGACGGTGGTGCCGTCGGTGACCGCGAAGAGGGACACCTCGGGGCCGTCGAGGTACTCCTCGATGACCACGCGCTCGCAGGAGCGGGCGTGGGCGCGGGCCTCCTCCACGTCGCCCGTGACGACGACGCCCTTGCCGGCGGCGAGACCGTCGTCCTTGACGACGTACGGGGCGCCGAAGGCGTCCAGCGCCTCGTCGATCTCCTCGGGGGTCGTGCAGACGTAGCTGCGGGCCGTGGGCACGCCGGCGGACGCCATCACGTCCTTCGCGAACGCCTTGGAGCCCTCCAGCCGGGCGGCTTCCGCTGAGGGGCCGAAGCAGGGGACACCGGCCGCGCGCACGGCGTCGGCGACCCCGGCGACGAGCGGGGCCTCCGGGCCGACGACGACCAGGTCGGCCCCCAGGTCGGTGGCGAGGCGCGCCACGGCCGCGCCGTCGAGGGCGTCGACGCGGTGCAGCTCGGCGACCTCCGCGATTCCGGCGTTGCCGGGCGCGCAGTGCAGAGCGGTGACGTCGGGATCGAGCGAGAGGGAGCGGCACAGGGCGTGTTCGCGGGCGCCGCCGCCGATGACGAGGACCTTCACGCCAGCCAGGGTAGCCCGGCGCGCGGCGGACCCTTTGTGCGGGCCGCCGAGCCGGGGTCCCCTACTCGTTCGTGTATTCCTCCACCACCGTCGCGCCGAGCTCCCGGACGATCAGGTCGTGACCGGAGAGCGCGGAGTCGACCAGGTCCGGATCGTCCTCCTCCGGAACGTCGTCCTCGGGGGCGACCGGCTGGGGTCCGGTGGACCGCGGCTGCTCGTATCCGCCGGGGCCGGTGGACGGGCCGGACCGCCCCTGCGGGGCCTGCCCGGTCGGGGGCTGCGGGGCGGGGCGGGGCGCGGCGGGCGGCGGGGACTGCGGGCCGGACGGCGGCGGCCCGGCCGGGGCGGCGGGGCGGCCGCCGCCGTAACCGCCCTGGTGGGCCGAGGGGGCCGGACCGGAGCCGCCGGACGGGTCGACGATCGCCTCGATCTTCCAGTTGACGTGGAACTGCTCGGCGAGCGCCTGCCGCAGCACCTCCTCGCTGCCGCTGCCCGCGAAGTTGTCCCGGGCGCCCGCGTTGAGGAAACCGAGCTGGAGGGTCGTGCCGTCGAACCCGGCGACCTGGGCGTTCTGACTGAGCAGGATCCAGGTGAAGCGGCGGCGGTTCTTGACGGCCTCCAGGATGCCGGGCCACATGGCGCGGGCCTGGGCGGCGCCGTGCGTCATCTCGGCGGAGGCCCCGGCGGGCGGGGCGCCGTGCGCCGGCGGCTGCGGGGCGGCGTGGGCCGCCTGCGGCTGCGGGGGCTGGGGGGCGTGCTGCGGCTGCTGGGACGGGGCGGCGGGGCGGCCCTGGCCGGGCGCGGTGGCGGACGGCCACGCGCCGGGCTGCCGGCCGCCGGGGGCGGGGGCGCCTGTACCGGCGCCGGCGGGTGCGGGGGCGCCGGACGCGGCGGCGCTGGGCCAGGCGCCAGGGGCGCGGGAACCCGCGGCCTCCGCCGCGGGGGCGGGGACGGGCGCCGCCGGCGCCTCCGGGGGCGCGGGCGAGGCCGGGGCGACGGGTGCGGGTGCGGGTGCGGGTGCGGGTGCGGCCGGGGCGATCGGCGTGGCCGGCGTGGGAGGTACGGCCTGGTCGGCGGGGACAGGGACAGGACCGGCACCCTCGCCGCCACCGAACCCCCCGGCCGGGCCACCGCCGACGCCGGGCCCGCCGCCGCGGACGGCCGCCCGCGCGGCCGCGGGACCGCCGCCGGGCGGCACGGCCGCCGGAGCGCCGTGCCCCACCGCGTCGGGCTGGTGGGCACCGGGCCCAGGTACGTACCCCGTCGAGGGCCCCGGGCCGGCGGCCTGGACGTGCATGCCGCGCTCCAGCCGCTCCAGCCGGGCCTGTACCGAACGCTCGTCGTCGAAGGCGGCGGGCAGCAGGACACGGGCGCAGATGAGCTCCAGCTGCAGCCGCGGCGAGGTGGCGCCACGCATCTCGGTGAGGCCGGTGTTCACGAGGTCCGCGGCGCGGCTCAGCTCGGCCGCGCCGAACGTCGACGCCTGCGCCGTCATCCGCTCGACCACGTCCACCGGGCCCTCGATGAGGCCCTTGTCCACGGCGTCGGGCACCGCGGCGAGGATCACCAGGTCCCGCAGCCGCTCCAGCAGGTCGGCGACGAACCGGCGCGGGTCGTTCCCGCCCTCCACGACCTGGTCGACCACCTCGAAGGCCGCCGCGCCGTCACCGGTCGCGAACGCCTCCACCACGGCGTCCAGCAGGGACCCGTCCGTGTAGCCGAGGAGCGACGTGGCCATGGCGTACGTCACGCCCTGCTCGCCGGCGCCGGCGAGGAGCTGGTCCATCACGGACATCGAGTCACGCACGGACCCCCCTCCGGCCCGCACGACCAGCGGCAGCACGCCCTCCTCGACGGGGATGTCCTCCCGGCCGCAGACCTCGCCCAGGTACTCCCGCAGCGTGCCGGGCGGCACCAGCCGGAAGGGGTAGTGGTGCGTACGCGACCGGATCGTCCCGATGACCTTCTCGGGCTCCGTCGTCGCGAAGATGAACTTGAGGTGCTCCGGCGGCTCCTCCACGACCTTCAGCAGGGCGTTGAACCCCGCCGAGGTGACCATGTGGGCCTCGTCGATGATGTAGATCTTGTACCGGCTGCCCGCGGGCCCGAAGAACGCCTTCTCCCGCAGGTCACGGGCGTCGTCCACACCACCGTGCGACGCGGCGTCGATCTCGATGACGTCGATCGAACCCGGCCCGTTCCGCGCGAGGTCCCGGCACGACTGGCACTCCCCGCACGGGGTGGGCGTGGGGCCCTGCTCGCAGTTCAGGCAGCGGGCGAGGATGCGCGCGCTGGTCGTCTTGCCACAGCCCCGCGGCCCGCTGAACAGGTACGCGTGGTTGACCCGGTTGTTCCGCAGCGCCTGCTGCAGGGGGTCGGTGACATGCTCCTGCCCGATGACCTCGGCGAAGGTCTCGGGTCGATAGCGGCGGTACAGCGCGAGGGACGACACCCTTACGACGATATCGGGCCCCACCGACAAGCGGCCCCGCCCCGAGACCAGCGCCACACGCGCCCGGCCGCCAACGCAAGCGCCCCCCACGCACCCGCCAGAGCCGACCTACCCTTGCTGCCTTCCGGCCCTGGGGGAGTTCAGTCAGATAGCGCCACGTGAGGGGCTGCGCCCAGCGTACCCGATCCTCCGGCCTGGGAACGAGTTCGCGAGCACCCCTCCGAGTCATGTAATGTTCCCGGCGGAGGATTCGCCTAGAGGCCTAGGGCGCACGCTTGGAAAGCGTGTTGGGGGCAACCCCTCACGAGTTCGAATCTCGTATCCTCCGCCAGTGCCTCACCGGGCACGATGTCGAAGGGCCCCACCGTTCGCGGTGGGGCCCTTCGACGTGTCTCAGACCTCGCTGTCCTGGTTCTCGTCCACAGGGGACGCGTCCGGCGATCCCCGGGCGACATCGGCGATCTTCCGGGCCACCTCCTTGAGCATGGCGTCCGGCACGTGGAGGTACCGCCCGCGCCCACATGCGCGCGGACGTGCCCGGCTCCGCGCCCACGGGCCGGTCGACGACGCGGTCCGGAACGCCGAGCAGCACGAGCACGGTGACGGCGGCGTGCCGGGCGTCGTGGATCCGGCCGTCCCGCGCCGGCGCGTCTTCGAGCAGCCGCTTCCCGTCGCGGCGCCGCGTGTCCGGGCTCAGCGGCCCCCGAGCGGCGTGGTGCACACGCAGTCCGACTCACCCCCGCGGGATGCCGGCGGACTCGCGCTCGCGGGCTTGCGGACTTGCGGGCTTGCGCCTCGGCATGTTGCGGGAGCACAGCGACCAGCGGGCCCGGCAGCGGCACCGCACGGCGGCCCGCCCGGGACTGCGCCTCTTCGAAGGAACAGGGCTCGACCTCCGGTCCGCAGTGGCACCCCCGTTCCGCCGCACTCGCCTACCTGCCGCCGTCGGCGAGCCCCTGCCAGCGCCCTGACATGCCGTCCGGTCGGGGGTCCGCCCCTTTCCCCGAGAGATTTCGGTCCTGTGGCGGATGCGCGCCATTAATCGTCGACAAGACAACCGTCAAACAAGAAACCATTCAGTGATGGACGACCGCCCGCACTCATGTCGCCACCACCCTCTGGCTTGCACCCACAGCACACCATGAGACGATGAATTCCTCTCAGCATTCCTATCGACCCGCGCAGCACAACGTCAACGTCCGGCGCCGTCGATGCAATGAGGCCGCACGGACGGACACCCTCCGGCTTCCGGCCGGAATTCCCACCCGGTCATCATCGTAGGCGGGTGCATTGCCATGGAAAACCTGTTGGCCTCCATCGATGGAGTGGTCGGCAGCGGGAACCCCGTCATCTCAACCGACGGCCACACCGTGATATCCATAGTGAAGGCCACCATTCACAGCGGCTTGTCGGCTACGTTCTACCTGCCGAAGAGTCAGTACGACGCGATCATCGAATGGTACTGGACCCCTGAACAGAAGCAGCGATACGGCCTGGAGGAGGTATCAGACCAGGAGAAAGAGCGGATCGAGTCCGAGCTGGGTGTATCGGATGCAGGGATCCTGTACTCCAACCGCATCCCCTGCCCGGAGTGTGGACACGTCTACGGCGCATTCGAGTTCATGCAGCAAGGCATCCGCCACCATGGGCGGGAAACCGCTGAGGTCGCATTGAAGATGCAGAACGCGTGCGTGCTCAGAGTAAATCCGCATCAAGTCCCCGCCTGTCCGGAATGCGGCTTCCTCATGAGGTCCTCGGGCCACTACTACATATGCAGGCAGTACGGATGCTGCAGGCAGGTGTAGGGCACCGGCGTCGGTGAGCGCCCCGGGGGGGTGACATCGCCTGGGACCGCACGCTGCGGTACCGCGACGAGAGCTCCGGGGGGCTGCTCGTCTCGCCCCGGTCCGGCCGGCCGGACCGTTCCTACGGCACCGATGTCGGCGGTTTCCGTCCTGGTGGAAGGCATCCCCACCTGTCAGGATCGGCCCCGTGACCGAGTCTTCGAGAGCCACGGTGGCGGATCGGGTCCTCGACTGGGCGGGATTCGTCCCGTCCGGTCTCCTCCTGGCCACCGGGATCAGGGACTACCGCGCCGGCGGGTCCGTGGGGTGGTTGGTCGGCGGGGTGCTCCTGGTGCTGATCAGTACGTGGGTGGTGTGCCGGAGGCCGCCGCGGCGGGCCCGCCGCGGCTCCCCGACCCGGTAGGTGCCGCGTTTCCGGGACGCCGGGCGGTCGGACAGCTGCGGAGGCGTACCCCGTCGGGCCGGTCAGGTGACCGCGGGGGCGGGGTGGCGGGTGGCGCCCGGGGGCCAGACCACGTCCACCGGGATGCCGCGGGCGCGGGCGTAGGCGACCAGGTGGGCCGTCGCGTCGCGCCCGTCGGAGGGGGAGCCGTCCCAGACCGCCAGGACGTGGCGGCTGGTGGCGATCATGCGCTCGTCCGCGCCGACGCACGCGTCGCGGCCCTCCGGGTCGTACGGCATGAGCCGCATCTGCTCGGCCAGGCGGAGGAGTTCGCCTGCGGCGTGGCGGTCGCGGCGGGGGAGCACGGCCGGTACCGAGCCCTGGGCCGGGAGCAGGACGACCAGGCCGCGGCCCGCCCCGCGGACCGCGCGGCCGAACGCCACGGGCAGGCCGGCGGCGGCGCGCACGAGGCCGGTGCCGTCGTCCGTGAGGTGTTCCAGGCGGGTGCGCAGCTCCTCCTCGACCAGGGCCAGGGTCTCCGGGGTCAGGTCGGTGTGGCCGACCGCCGCGATCACCTCGCGGCTCGCTTTCCTGCCATGGACGCCTCCCCCTCGTACGTGCGGACCGCACGGCGGACACGGTGGGCGCCCGCTTCCGTGCCGGTGCGCGGCGAGCCCCCGGTAGAGGAGAAGTGAACACACCGTGTCCCGGTGGGGGAAGGGGACCTGCCGGGGTCCTGGGCGAGGGGGGCCGGGGGCGGGGACGGCCGGTCGCGCCAACTGGGTTGGCGGAGCAGGGTGTTGGGCGCGGCGTCGAGTGCTGGGGAGGTGGTGGGGAGGTGGTGGGGAGGTGGTGGGGGTGGTTGCGGGGGCGCGCGGGGGTGGCGCGTCGGGGTGCGGAGCCGCCGGGCCGAAGGCGGGCGGGGGGCCGGGGCGGAGGGTGCGCGGGCCGCCGGGGTGAAGGAGTACGGGGGCCGCCGGGGTGAAGGGTGCGGGCGTGCGAAGGCCCCGGCCGCGGACTCGGGGGTCTACGCGGCCGGGGCCGGCCCGGGGGTGACGCGCGGGGTGCGCGGGTGTGTCAGGCGCCCGTCGTGGAGCGGCGGCGGGTGGCGAACACCGCGCCCGCGCCGACCACGATCGCGGCGCCCGCGGCGAGCGCGTAGCCGCCCAGGGCGTCGGAGGAACCGGTCTTCGCGAGGGTCCCGGTCGCCGTCCCGGTGGTGGTGGTCGTGGTCGTGCCGAGCGGGGTGGTGCCCGTGCCGCCCTGCGGGCTCGGGGAGCTGCTGGGCGTCGGGGTCGGGGTCGGCTTCGGGGTCGGCTTCGGGGTGGGGGCCGGGGCCAGGCCGAGCTCCAGCGGGTGGCTCGTCCACCGCGCGTTGGCACCGCAGTCCTCACCGCGCTCGTACCAGGCGGACACCTCGATCCGGCCCTTCCACGCCTTCGCGTCGACGGCCGGGCTCAGGCGCAGGGTGTACGTGCCGGCGGCGCGGGGCGCCAGCGGACCGACGTTGACGGCGAGCCCGGAGGTGTCCGCCTTCTTCCAGCCCGGCGCGGTCTTCGAGGTCCACTCCAGCCCGAACGGCGGGACGACGCCCCTGTCGGCCGAACCGATCACGATCTGGCCGTAGGCGCGGTCCATCGTCCGCTCGGACGTGTTGGTGACGCGGACCGTCAGCTCGACCGGCTTGCCCACCACGATCTTCTGGGGCAGTCCGACCAGCTCGGCGACGGCGGTCTCGTCCCGGGCGCAGACGCCGTGGCCGCCGCCCTTCGCGTCGGCGAGGGCCTTCTCCGCGGCGGCCAGCTCCTCGCGGGCCTTCTTGGTGGCGGCCTGGGCCGTCACGAGGTCCCGGCCGGCGGCGACGCGGGCGTCGGCGAGGGCGTCGTCCGCCTCCGTCACCTTCCGGTCCGCGGCGGCCTTCGCCGTCGCGGCGGCCTCGGCGGTCTTCTCGGCCTGCTGGACGGCCTTCCGCGCGTCCTCCTTCTGCTGCGGGGTGGCCTTCTCGTCGGAGGTGACGGCGGCGAGCGCCTCGCGGGCGGCCTTCAGTGCCTCCTCGGCCTTGGCGGCCGTCTCGGCGGCCGTGGCGGCGGCCGTGCGGGCGTCGGCGGCGGCGCGGGCGAGCGGCGCCGTGTCGGCGTACGCCTCCTCGTGGGCCTCGGCGGCCGCGGCCTGTGCGGCGACGGCGGCGTCGAGGGCCTTGCGCGCCTCGGCGACGGCCCGCTCCAGCCGCTTCAGGTCCGCGGCGGACGGCCCGTCCGCGCGAGGGGCGGCCGACGCGGCCGGCGGGGACACCAGCGGTGCCGTCGGGCCGGGGGCCGGGCTGCGGAGCGCCGCCAGGGGCGCCGCAGCCACCGTGGCGGCAGGTGCCGCCGGGGTGCCGGGCGCCGCCGGAGCCGCCGGGTTGCCGGGCGCGGCCGGGGTGGCGGACGCCGCCGGGGTCGTCGTCCCGGCGGACGCCGGCGACGCGGCGAGCAGGACGACGGGGGCGGCCACGGTGGCGGCGACGGTGGTCGCGAAAGTACGGCTGGTCTTCACGAGTGCTCTTTCCCCGGGAGCGGAGGTCACGCACGCGGCAGGTCACGCCGGTGGTCGGGTCGATCGTAGGGAGCCCGCCCGCCCCGGAGAAGGGCAGGGGCCGGGGGGCCGACCGGACCGCCGCGGAAGCTGACGCTCCACCAACTCCCAAACCGGGGCGAGCCGTGCAGTTGCCCCCGGGGCCCGGACTTTCCTTGTGGGGATTGTCATCGACCGGTCCCCGGGGCGGTGCGCCGACGGGGAGGCGCGGCGGCCGGACAGGCGGGCCGGGCCGCCGGCGGGGCGGCCGGCCGGGCGGCTCAGTCGCAGGTGTGCCGGTCCCGCTCCGGCGAGTACAGGTGGCTGTCCCGGAACTGCGTCGCCGCCAGCGTACGGCCCACCAGGATGACCGCCGTGCGCGTGATGCCGGCCTCCTTCGTGGCCGCCGCGATGTCGGCGAGGGTGCCGCGCAGGACCACCTCGTCGGGGCGGCTGGCCATCGCGACGACCGCGGCCGGGCAGTCCGCGCCGTAGTGCGGGGTCAGTTCGGCCACGACCCGGTCGACGTACCGGGCCGCCAGGTGCAGCACCAGCAGGGCGCCGCTGCGGCCGAGCGTCGCCAGGTCCTCGCCCTCCGGCATGGCCGTGGCCTGCTCGGCGATGCGGGTCAGGATGACCGTCTGGCCGACGGTCGGCACGGTCAGCTCCCGCTTCAGCGCCGCGGCCGCGGCGGCGAACGCCGGGACACCCGGCACCACCTCGTACGGGATGCCCGCCGCGTCCAGCCGCCGCATCTGCTCGGCGACGGCGCTGAAGACGGACGGGTCGCCCGAGTGGAGACGGGCCACGTCGTGGCCCTCCTCGTGCGCGCGGACCAGCTCGGCGGTGATGGCATCCAGGTCGAGGCGGGCCGTGTCGACGAGCCGGGCGTCCGGCGGGCACTCGGCGAGCAGCTCGCGGGGGACGAGCGACCCGGCGTACAGGCACACCCCGCAGGAGGCGAGGGTGCGGGCGCCGCGCACGGTGATGAGGTCGGCGGCGCCGGGGCCCGCACCGATGAAGTAGACGGTCATCCTGCTGTCTCCTGCTTCGTGACGGACCATTGCGTGACCGGCATGGCCTGGCGCCAGCCGGTGAAGCCGCCCACCGGGACGGCGTGCGCGACCGCGAGCCGCACCAGTTCGCCGCCGTGGCGCCGGTACCGGTCGGCGAGCAGCGCCTCCGATTCGAGGGTGACGGTGTTGGCGACCAGCCGGCCGCCCGGCCGCAGCGCCGCCCAGCAGGCGTCCAGCAGACCGGGGGCGGTCAGCCCGCCGCCGACGAACACGGCGTCGGGGGTGTCCAGTCCGGCCAGGCCGGCGGGCGCTACGGCCCGGACGACCCGCAGGCCCGGTACGCCGAGGGCGGCGGCGTTGCGGGCGATGCGGGCGGCGCGCTCGGGGTCGCGCTCGACGGTGACGGCGCGGCAGGCGGGGTGGACGCGCATCCACTCGACGCCGATGGAGCCGGAGCCGCCGCCGACGTCCCACAGCAGCTCGCCCGGCGCGGGCGCCAGCGCGGCGAGCGTCGCGGCGCGCACGTGGCGCTTGGTGAGCTGCCCGTCGTGCTCGTACGCCGTGTCGGGCAGCCCGGGTACGGCGCCGAGGCGCGGCGCGTCGGGCGCGCGGACGCAGTCGACGGCGACGACGTTCAGCGGGTCGCCCGGCGGGTGCGGCCACTCCTCGGCGGTGCCGCGCAGGACGCGTTCGCGGTCGGGGTGGCCCAGCTGCTCCAGCACGCGCAGGCGGCTGGGCCCGTACCCGCGGGCCCGCAGCAGGGCGGCCACCTCGCCCGGGGTGGCGGCGCCGGAGCTGAGCACCAGCAGGCGGCGCCCGTCGTGCAGGGCGGCGGTCAGGGTGTCGAGGGGGCGGCCGACCAGCGTGACGGTCGCGGTGTCCTCCACGGGCCAGCCGAGCCGGGCGCAGGCGTACGCGACGGACGACGGGTGCGGCAGGACGCGCAGCCGCTCCGGGCCGAGGACCTCGGCGAGGGCGCGGCCGATGCCGTGGAACATCGGGTCGCCGCTGGCCAGGACGGCGACGCGGCGGCCCGCGTGGGCCGCCAGCAGCCGCGGCACGGCGGGGCGCAGTGGTACGGGCCAGGCGACGCGCTCCGCGGCGACCTCCGCCCGCGGCAGCAGGCCGAGTTGGCGGGCGCCGCCGCCGATGACGACCTCCGCGGCGCGCAGGGCGTCGCGGGCGGGACCGGACAGCCCGGCCCAGCCGTCGGCGCCGATGCCGACGACGGTGACGGGCGGGGTGTTCTCCGGGCAGCTCACGGGCCGGAACCCTACCGGCCGGTCCGTGCGGGGTGAGCTGGCGGGGGCGCCTCCGGGCGGCCCCGCGGGGATGGCGCGGGGTACCGCGCGGGGGCGGTGGGGGGCCGCGCGGGGGCGGTGGGGGGCGCCGGGCAGATCCCGCCGGTCAGGGGCGCCGGGCAGATCCCGCGGGCCGCCGGGCAGATCCCGCGGGCGGCCGGAGCCCCGGCGCCCCTCCGCGCCGCCGGAGCCTCCGAGGCCTCCGGGGCGCCGGGGCACCGCGCGCCGCCCGGCTGCCGAAGCGAAACGGCCGGGGCACCCGCCCCCGGCCGTCAGGGCATCGTGGGCGGCAGGGCTTCGGCGACCGCGCAGGCGATGTTGTCGGGAGCGCCGGCCCGGTGGGCGAGGGCCACCAGGGTGCGGACGGCCTCCGCCGGGTCGCGGGCGGTGCTGAGGACGCGCTGGACCTCGCTCTCCGGCACCACCGCCGACAGGCCGTCCGAGCACAGCAGGTAGCGGTCCCCCGGCCGCGCCTCCTCCAGGCGCACGTCGGGAGCGCGGCCCGAGGGCTCCGCCCCGTCCAGCGCGCGCAGGAGCAGCGCGCGCTGCGGATGGGACGCCGCCTCCTCCGGGGTGAGCCGCCCGTCGTCGACCATCGCCTGCACGGCCGTGTGGTCGTGCGTGACGCGCAGGAGCCGGCCGCCCCTGAGCAGGTACGCGCGGGTGTCACCGACGTGCACCAGGGCGAGCCGGGAACCCGACCGGAGCAGGGCGGTCAGGGTCGTCCCGGACCCGTCGTGGCCGCGCAGCGCGTCGTTGGCCCGGACGACCGCGTCCTCCAGGGCGTTGAGCAGGTCACCGGCCCGGCCGGGGGCCAGGGTCTCCAGCGGACGCAGGGCGTCGATCGCGGCGGCCCCGGCGTCGGCGCCGGACGCGCCGTACCCGTCGGCGACGGCCAGCAGCCGGTCGCCGGCGTAAGCCGTGTCCTGGTTGGTCTCCCGGACCAGGCCCCGGTCTGAGAGGGCTGCGTAGCGGAAGGCGACGGGCGTGGCGGTGGAGGTCATCGTCGTGTCCTTGTCCGTCGGGGGGTCCGACAGGTGGTCCAGGAGGGAGGCGACCAGGTCGCGGCGGGCGGCGGTGTCCGCCTCGACCCGCGCCCAGTGGGCGCGGACCTCGCGGGCCGCCGCGGCCGTCTCCCGGTCGTCGTACAGGTCGCAGACCTCGCCGATCCGGTCGAGCGGCAGGCCGATCCGCCGCAGCCAGGCCACCAGCCGGGCGCGCTCCAACTGTGTGGGCGCGTAGTAGCGGTAGCCGCTGTGCGGGTCCACCCGGGCCGGGCGCAGCAGCCCCAGCTCGTCGTAGCGCCGCAGCGCCTTCGCGGACAGTCGGGAGGCGCGCGCGAACGCGCCGATGGTCAGCAATCCCACGGCCGGTCTCCTCCCCCGCCGGGCTCCCTGCCCGGCCCTGCCCACGGTGGGGCTTCCCGCGCCGGGAAGGTCAAGCGCCACCGGCCCCGCCCCCGCCCCGGCCGCCTACTTGCGGTTGTACAGGCGCATCGTCACCGCGCCGAAGACCGTGACGAACACCGCGGACCAGCCCAGGGTCCAGGCGATGTCCGCGAAGGGGCGGGCGCCCGCCATCAGTTCCCGTACCGACGTGGCCAGGTGGGTCATGGGGCTGTTGTTCACGAACGCCTGGAGCCAGCCCGGCATGGTGCGCGGGTCCACGAAGACGTTGCTGAGGAACGTCAGCGGGAAGATCACCATCATGCTGACGCCCATCACGGACTTCTCGCTCCGCAGCAGCAGCCCGAACATCGTCCAGATCCACGAGAAGGCGAACGAGAAGACCATCAGCAGCGCCACGCCCGCGAGCACCCCGGCCACCCCGCCGTCGGGCCGGTAGCCGATGAGCAGGCCCACGGAGAGCATGACCGCCGACGCGATCAGGTACCGGACCACGTCGCCCAGCAGGTAGCCGACCATCGGGGCGGGGCGCCAGATGGGCAGGGTGCGGAAGCGGTCGAAGACGCCCTTCTCGATGTCGGTGTTGACGGCGATCCCCGTGTACATGGTGATCATCACGACGCTCATCGTGAGGATGCCGGGCAGCAGGAACTGGATGTACTGGGCGACCGAGCCGGCGAGCGCGCCGCCGAAGAGGTACGTGTACATCAGCACCATCATGATCGGAAAGGCCGTCACGTCGAAGAGCTGCTCGGGCACGTGCTTGATCTTCAGCATCGCCCGCCAGCCGAAGGTGAGGGAGGCCGACAGGGCGGACGGGCGCGGTGGCCGCCGGTCCGCGCCGGTGACCAGCAGGGCGGCCAGGTCCGCGGGGCGCGGAGCGGTGACCGCCGCGTCGTCGGCCCGCTGCTTCCGGGACTTCTGCGACGTGGTCGTGCTCATGCCGACCCCTCCTTGCCCGTCAGTGCCAGGAACACCTCGTCCAGACTCGGCTGCCCCAGCGCGAAGTCGTCCACGGTGACGCCCGCCCGGGCGAGTGCGGCGAGCGCCCGTGCCGCCTGCTCGGCCGCGCCCAGCTCGCTGCGTCCGCCGTCGACCGTCGCGGTCAGCGCCACGGGGTCCGGGTCGAGCTGCGCGGTCGTGCCGAGCGCCGCCTCCAGGACCCGGACCGCCTCGTCCCGCTGCTCCGCCTCCCGGAGCCGCACGTGGACGGAGCCGGAGCCCACCGACGCCTTCAGCTCGCCCTTGGTGCCCTCCGCGATGACCCGGCCCCGGTCGATGACCGCGATGCGGGACGCCAGCTGGTCCGCCTCGTCCAGGTACTGGGTGGTGAGCAGCACCGTCGTCCCCTGGGCGACGACGGCCCGCACGATGTCCCAGACCTGGTTGCGGGAGCGGGGGTCGAGGCCGGTCGTCGGCTCGTCGAGGAAGAGCAGGTCGGGGGTGTTCAGGATGGACGCGGCGATGTCGATGCGGCGCCGCATGCCGCCCGAGTAGTGCTTCACCTGCCGTGCCGCCGCGTCCGCCAGCCCGAACGCCTCCAGCAGCTGCGCGGAGCGGTCGCGGGCGGCGGTCCGGCCGTGGCCGAGGAGCCGGCCGAGGAGGACGAGGTTCTCCGTGCCGGTCAGGTCCTCGTCCACGGAGGCGTACTGGCCGGTGAGGCTGACCCGGCCGCGGACGGCGTCGGCGTCGCGCACCACGTCCCGGCCGAAGACCCGGGCCTCGCCGCCGTCGGGGCGGAGCAGGGTGGCGAGGACCTTCACGGCGGTCGTCTTGCCGGCGCCGTTCGGCCCGAGCACCCCGTAGACCGTGCCGGCGGGCACGCGCAGGTCGACGCCGTCGACGGCCCGGGTGGCGCCGAACACCTTGACCAGGCCGTGCGTCTCGACCGCCAGGTCGGGGACGGCCGGGCCGGGGCCGGCGGGGTGTGGGGTCATGGCGGGGTCCTCCGGTGTGTTCCGGGGCCTTCCGGGGTTCGGCCGGAGCGACGGTGCGGCCGGGCAGCGGCGCGGCCGGGCAGCGGTGCCGCGGCGCGCCGCCGGTGCCGGTGGTGCGCCGCCCGCCGCCCGCGGTGCGCGGTGTGACGGCACTCCCCCAGTGTCCGGCCGTCACCCGCACGGCGCCATGCGGCGCGCGTGCGGGTACGGGCGGCCCGTGACCGGCGGTGACCGGCGGGGCGGGCTGCGTTACCGTGGCCGCAGGCGTCCGCGCGGGCGGGTGCGCGGCCGATCCGCGGGGTCACTCATGGGTGTAGAACACGTAGAACGCCGCGCAGAAGACGGCCGCGCCGACGAGCAGGCCGAGCACGGCGCTCGCCAGGAGCGTGCCGCCGGAGGCGCTGTACAGGAAGCCGACGCCGATCCCGCCCAGCGCCCCGTACGCCAGGCCGCGCGTCTCCCGGGGCAGCGAGCCCTGGGCCCGCGCGAGCCCGAGGCACAGCACGCCGAACACCACGGCGCAGACCAGCCCGAACAGGACGTCGCCCCAGTCGGTCGGGCCGTCGCGCCGGTGGAGGAAGCCCGCGTACAGGCCGTAGACGACGGCGAGGGCGGCGGGCAGGGCCCGGCGCAGGGGGTGCCGGTCCGCCGTACGGCCCGGCGGGCGGGGCCGTGAACGACGGTGGCGAGCGGGTGCCGCGTGTGCGCCCATGGTCGGGCTCCTTCCGACGGGTGTCCCGACGGGTCCTGCGGCGCGCGGGCCGGTGGACCCGCTTCCCAGGGCACACCCGGGCGGGGGAACCGGCAAGTGGATCAGCGGGCCGGCGGTGGGCTCCGGCGGGGAGACCCGCGCGGGGGACGGCGGCCCGGCGGCCCCTCCCGGCGTGGGGGGCGGCAGGGGGACCGGCGGGCCGCCGGGCGGCGTGGGGGCCGGCAGGGGGACCGGCGGGCCGCAGGGCGGCGTGGGGGGCCGTGGTGCTGCTCGTCGCGCCCACCGTGACCTGCGCCGCCCGGCTGCTGGACACCGACGCCGTCACGCCCGTGCCGCAACTGCTGTCGCTGCTGCCGTGGCTGGGCGCCCCGGCGGCCGCTGCGCTGCTGCTGGCGCCCGCCGCGCGGGGACGTGCCCGGCCGGCCCTGGCGGCATGGGCGGCGGGGGTGGTCGCCGCGGCGGTCTGGTCCGCCCTGCCGTACGGGCCCGCCACGACCGCCGCGCGCGGCCCCGCCGCCGCGGCGGTGCGGGTGCTGACGGCGAACGTCGAGTACGGCGACGCGGTACCCGCGCTCGTCGACGCGGCCCGGCGCGAACGGCCCGACCTGCTCTTCGTCCAGGAGTGCGACCCGGTCTGCGCGGACGCGCTCTCCGCCGCGCTGGCCGACCGGCTGCCGCACCGGGCGGGGGCGGCGCGGGAGGGCGCCGCCGGATCTGCGGTGTTCAGCGCGTTCCCCCTGACGGGCCCGGACGTCCTGCCCGGCACGGCCCTCGGCATGCCCGGCGCGACCACCCGGGTCGGCGGGGTGGCGGTACGGCTCCGGCTCGCGCACCCGGTGCCGCCCGTACCGGGCCTGGTCGGGGAGTGGCGGCGGGAGCTGGGGCTGCTGCGGGACGAGGCGGCGGCGCGGCGGGGCACGCCCGCGGTCGTCGCGGGGGACTTCAACGCGGCGCAGGACCACGCGGCGTTCCGGGCCGTGCTGCGGGCGGGCGGGCTGCACGACGCGGCCCGGCTGGCCGGCCGGGCGCGTACCCCGTCGTGGCCCGCGGACCTGCCCGTACCGCCCTGGACGCAGATCGACCACGTGCTGGTCAGCGGGGACTTCGCGGTGCGCGGCGCCCGCTTCCTCGACCTGCCCGGCAGCGACCACCGGGCCCTGGTCGTGGACGCCGTGCTGCACCGGGACGGGTGAGCGGCACGCGCGGGCCCGGCGTCCGGACCCGGCGCCCGCCGGGCCCGCGCACCGCGCGGGCGCGCCGTCCGAGACCCGAGGGCCGGGGAGCGGGGTGGAGCGACGGGTTCCACGCAGGGGTCTACGATGCGGCTGTCCCTGCGCCATCTCCCCTGCCAGTCAAGGACGTTCGGCATGCGCAACACTTCCGGCAGAGGGCTTCGACCCAATGTGCTGGGCACGTTCGACACCGTCGTCATGGCGGTCGCGGGCAGTGCCCCGGCCTACTCGCTGGCCGCCACGACCGCCGTCCTCGTCGGCGCCGTCGGGTTCGCCGCGCCCGCCGCGCTGCTGTACTGCGCACTGCCCATGCTGGGCATCGTGCTGGCCTTCGGGCGGCTCGGCCGGCTCGACGTGAACGCGGGCGCCGCCTACTCCTGGGTGGGGCGGGCGCTGCACCCGTTCCTCGGCTTCCTGTGCGGGTGGGCGCTGGTGGTGTCCACGACGCTGTTCATGGTGGCGGGGTCGCTGCCCGCCGGGGCGCTGACGCTGTCGCTGTTCGACCCGGCGCTGGCCCACGACACCTGGCTCGCGACGGCGGTGGGCGCCGGCTGGTTCCTGGTGATGCTGCTGGTCGTCCTCGGCGGGGCCCGGCTGACCGTGCGGGCCCAGATGGTCATCACCGGGGTGGAGCTGCTGATCCTGGTGCTGTTCGTCCTCGGGGCCGTGGTGCGCGGGGGCGCGGCCGCCGCGTTCGACTGGTCGTGGTTCGGTTTCGGTCACTTCGACGGGGTGTCCGGCTTCGCGTCGGGCGCGCTGATCGCCGCGTTCTCGTACTGGGGCTGGGACGTCACCAGCAACCTCAGCGAGGAGACCCGCGACAGCCGGCGGACGGCCGGGTTCGCCGCGCTCGTCGGGGTCGGCGTGGTCTTCCTGCTCTTCGAGGCGTTCACGGTCGCCGTGAACGTCGTCCTGTCCGCGGAGGAGGTCACCGCGCGCGGCGCCGCCGACACCGTCTCCCTGCTCGGGGACGCGATATGGCCCGGGGTCGGCGGGAAGCTGCTCGTCGTGGCGGTGATGCTGTCGACGGTGGCGACGCTGGAGACGACGCTGATCCAGGTGTCCCGGACGCTGTTCGCGATGGGCCGGGACCGGACCGTGCCGGCCGCGTTCGGCGCGGTGCACCGCCGGTGGAACACCCCGTGGGTGGCGATCTGCGTCGTCGGGGCCGTCGCGCTGGCGCTCTTCGTCGCGGCGAACGCGCTCGGTTCGGTGGGCGACATCCTCTCGGGCGCCGTCAGCGCGATGGGGCTGCAGATCGCGTTCTACTACGGCCTGGCCGGGCTCGCCGCCGTCGTCGCCTACCGCAGGCTGCTGCTGTCGTCGGTGCGGGAGTTCCTGCTGGGCGGGGTGTGGCCGCTGCTGGGCTCGGTGTTCATGCTGTGGATCTTCGTCGAGTCGCTGACGGAGCTGTCCGGCGCGTCCGTCGTGATCGGCCTCGGCGGCCTCGCGGCAGGTCTCATTCCGATGACCTGGTACTGGCGGCGGGGCAGTTCGTACTACCGTCCGGCGAAGCTGGACGCGGTACGGACGCTCGCCGGGGCGGAGGGACGCCACCCGGACGTGCCGCGGCAGCACCGGCCGGACGCCGACGAGCCGTTGGCGACCGACTTCTGACCACGACCGACCACGCGAGGACCACGCGACCGGGGGGAGAAGGCATGGCCGCACGCCACCGCGCCACCGGAGGGGAGCGCCCGGACAGGACCGGCCGCGGCGGGCACGCCCGGCACGGCCGCACCGGCAGACGCGTCGGGCTCATCGGCCGCGCGTCGCGCGCCGCGCGCGACGGACGGTTCGTCCCGGACCTCGACCCGTACTTCGGGGACGCGGCCCTCGGCGACGTGCGGCACGACCTCGTCATCGGCCGCTGGCAGGGCGTCCGCGACCTGCTGCGGGAGACCGGCGACAACTGGCCGCTGCGCACCCACCGCGTCCGGCTGCTCGCCCACGCCGCGGCCGGCACCTCGGCCGTCGAGGGGTGGTGGGCGGCCGAGCCGGACAACCCGGACGCGGCGGTCCTGCGGGCCGCGACCGAGGTGGTCCGGGTCTTCGACGCGGCGATCGCGGCGGGCCGCGGCACCCCCGTGGACCGGGGCCGGGTGGACGCGGCCGTCCACACCTGCCTGGCCGCGGCGGACGCCCGCCCCGTCGACCCGATGCCGTGGGTGTCGCTGCTGACGGTGGCCCGGCTGTACGAGGGCGGTGTCGGCCGGGCGGAGCTGCGCCGCTGGTGGGACGAGCTGCGCCGGCGCGACCCGCACAACACCGAGGGCCACGTGCAGCTGCTGCGCTACTGGTCGGCCCGGTGGCACGGCACGCACGGCTCGATGTACGACTTCGCGCGGGACGCGGCGGGCGCGGCGCCGCCCGGCTGCCCGCTGCCGGTGCTGGTGCAGATCGCACGCGTCGAGGAGTACCGGTACGTCGTCGACGGCGAGCTGGGGCGGGGCCGCGGGCCGGGCTCGGTGCGCGGCTTCGACCAGCACTGGAAGCACGAGCTGGCCGTCACGGAGGTGCGCCGCACCTGGGAGCGGTGGATCGGTGACCGGGCGCCGGGCCCGGTCCGCCCCGAGGAGGTGGAGCTCCTCAACTACCTGACGCACGCCGCGTGCTACGCGGGCCGCCTGGAGGTGGCGGGGGATCTGTTCCGGCTGCTGGGTCCGCGGGTGTCGCGGTCCCCGTGGTCGTACACGGGCGACCCGGCCGAGCAGTTCACGAGGTGGCGCGCACAGGTCCGCGCCACCCCGTGAAGCCACCCCGCCGCCCGTCGGGCCGGCCCGCGTGGGGCCGGGCCCGTGGGGCCGGGCGGCCCGTGGGCTCCCCGGCCACCGGGCCGCCCCGGAACCCGCCGGGGCCACCGGCGCCCGCCGCCGGGGCCCGCCCCCGCGCGCCCGCGCCCGCTGCCGGGGGTCACGGGCGCGGCACCCCGGTGGGCCGGGCGTGGGCGCGGGCGGTCCTGCGGGTCAGACGCCGATCGGGCGGGCGCGGGCGGTCCTGCGGGTCAGACGCCGATCGGGCGGGCGCGGGCGGTCCTGCGGGTCAGACGCCGATCGGGCGGCCGTCCTCGCGGTAGACCACGACGACCGACGGGCGGACGATCCGGCCCGGTCCGTCGGGCCAGGTGGAGGCGGGCTTCTCGACGCTCGCGCCGTCGACCTCGCCCGGGTGCTGGACCGCGACCAGCACGCGGCGGTTCTGGATGATCGGACCGCACGTCTCCGCGCCGGTCGGCACGGTCAGGAACTGCTTCAGCTCCCCGCGCCGCTCGCCGTGGGTGGCGACGCCGAACAGGCCGTCGTGGGAGCCGAGGGCGTTGCCGTCGGTGGAGATCCACAGGTTGCCGTGCGGGTCGAAGGCGACGTTGTCGGGGCAGGAGATCGGCGACACCTTCTCCTTCGGGTAGCCCGCGAAGTACGTGGCCGGGTCGTCCGGGTCGCCCGCGACGAGGAACAGGCGCCAGGCGAAGCCGTCGGAGGCCGGGTCGTCCCAGTGCTCGGCGAGCTCCAGGACCTGGCCGTGCTTGTTGAGGTTCCGCGGGTTCGCCTCGTCAGCGCCGGGCTGGCCGGGCTTGCCGCGGTTGGAGTTGTTGGTGAGGGCCACGTACACGCGGCCGGTGCGCGGGGAGGGCTCGACGTCCTCGGGGCGGTCCATCTTCGTCGCGCCGACCTTGTCGCCGGCGAGGCGCGTGAAGACGTACACCTCGTCGGCGGTCATCCCGGGCACGTGCGAGACGTTCCCGGTGGCGAGCGGGATCCACTGGCCGCTGCCGTCGAACTCGCCGTCGTTCGGGAGCCGGCCGGTGCCGTCGACGTCCTGCGGGCTGTCACCGGTCAGCTTGGCGACGTACAGGGTGCCCTCGTCGAGGAGGGTGAGGTTGTGCTCGCGGGCCCGGCGGGAGTCGCCCTTCATCATCCGCTTCGACGAGACGAACTTGTAGAAGTAGTCGAAGCGCTCGTCGTCGCCCATGTAGACGACGGGGCGGCCGTCGGCGGTCAGGCGCGGCTGCGCGGCCTCGTGCTTGAAGCGGCCGAGCGCGGTCCGCTTGCGCGGCGTGGAGTCCGGGTCGTACGGGTCGAGTTCGACGACCCAACCGAAGCGGTGCGACTCGTTCGGCTCCTGCCCGGCGTCGAAGCGCCTGTCGAACCGCTCCCACTTGCGCTCGGTGGCGCCGGAGCCGAGGCCGTACCGCTTGTCGGTCGCGGAGGAGCCGTTGGCGAAGTACTGGTTGAAGTTCTCCTCGCCGTGCAGGGTCGTGCCCCACGGGGTGGTGCCCCCCGCACAGTTGTTGAGGGTGCCGAGGACCCTGCGGCCCGTGGGGTCGGCGGACGTCCGCAGCAGCGGGCTGCCGGCGGCCGGGCCCGTCATCTCGAAGACGCTGGTCGCGGTGAGGCGGCGGTTCAGCGGGTGCCGCCGGACCGGGGTGAGCCGCCCGGTGCGGTGCTCCTCCTGCACGACGACGACCGACAGGCCGTGCGCGGCCCAGGCGATCTCGACCTGCTCGCGGGTGGGGTTCTGCGGGTCGTACCCGCGGAACATCAGCACCTCGTCGGTGTACTCGTGGTTCGCGACGAGCACCTGGCGGCCCGGCTCGCCCCGCAGCGGCAGCAGCGACAGGAAGTCGTTGTTGTACCCGAACTGGCCCGCCTGCGCCCGCGCGGTCTGCCGCTCCGGGTCGAAGGCGGGCGCGCCGCGCAGAATCGGTTCGCCCCAGCGGATGACGACCTCGTGCGTGTACCCGTTCGGCACGGTGACCCGGTCGGCCGTGTTGGGCGCGACGGGCGTGAAGCGCAGGCCGCGCGCCCCGAGCGCCTTGCCGGCGGTCGGGGCGGCGGAGCCGGCCGCGGTACCGGGCGCGGCGTGCGCCCCGGGGGCGGCCGCGCCGAGCACGGCGCCGCCCGCGGCGGTCGCGACGGTCACCGCGGCGGCGGCGCGCATCATCGAACGGCGGGAGAGCGCGCGGGCGATGACGTCACCGGCGTACTCGTTGTCGCTGGTGTTCGGCACCTCGTGGAAGCAGGCGTCGCCGCAGCGGTAGCGGCAGGTGAGGGCGGACCGCCCACCGGCGTGCGGGGTGGTGGTGAGCAACGGCAGCAGCTTGCGCACGATGTTCCTCCTTCGGCGCGCACCGCGCCGACGTGCTGTCGGGATGTCGTTCGCCGCGACGTTAGACACGCCCTCGTGCAGGGCGGAGGCGTCGGCGTGAACGGGCGATGAACGCGGGGCGTCCGGGGCGGGGTTGGGGGCCGGGCCGATCGCGGGGCCGACGCCCGGGTGGACGGCGGGTTGACGGCCGGATCGACGGCCGGGGAGGACCCCGTTCCGCGCCACTCCGGGCGGCTAACCTTACGTGTCCGCCCTGGCCAGGGATGATTCCTACGGAACCCCAGCAGTACGGACATATACAGCACCCAATATGCGAAAGGCCATGGCCCATGGGCATTCGGAGCTTGCTGCGCAAGGTGTTCGGACGCGACCGCGCGGAGCGTGACGAGTCGACGACCACCCCCTCCGTCCCGCCCCAGGCGGAACGCACGGTGCCCCAGGACGAGCCGGCGGCGGTGGCGACGGTGCCGTCCCCCGCGGCCCCGTCCCCCGCGGAGCGCGCGGAGGACGCGCCGTCCCCCGAGCAGACCGCCGCTGCGCTCGTGGCCGCGTCGTTCGACGCCCCGGCGCCCCGCCAGGCCACGGTGCCGGCGGCACGGGCGGAGTCCGCGGACGCTCCCGCGGAGGACGTCACGGCTCGGAGCGACGCGCCGGAGGCCGGCGCGGACGCGGACGCCGCCGCTCGGACGGGCGACGACGAGGGCGCCGCGCCCGACGGCGGCGAGGACGCCCCGAAGACCGACGCCCCGGCCGCCGAGACGGACGCCGACGAGGACGCCGCCACTCGGGAGGAGCCCCCCACTCGGGAGGGCGCCACCCAGGCCGCCGCGCCCGACGGCGGCGAGGACGCCCCGAAGACCGACGCCCCGGCCGCCGAGGACACTCCCGCGCCGGAGGCCGACGCCCAGGACAGCGCCGCCCGGGGAGCCGACACCACGGACGCCGCGACCGACAGCGGCGAGGACGCCCCGCAGATCGACGAGCACGCCGCCACTCCGGAGGACGCCGCCACCCCGGACACCGCGACCGACGACGGCCAGGACGCCCCGAAGACCGACGCACCGGACGCCGAGAAGGGCGCCGACGAGGACGCCCCCGCCCCGGACGCCACGACCGACAGCGACGAGGACGCCGCGAAGGCCGATGCGCCGGTCGCCGAGGACGTTGCCGAGGACACCTCCGCGCCGGCCGCCGACGCGCCCGACGGCTCCGCCCAGGGAGCCGACGCTTCGGCGACCGAAGGGGCCGGAGACGCCGCGGGTGCCGGTGCTCCCTCCGGCTCCGGGAAGGCGGCCGTGTCGCTCGCCCGGGTGAAGTCGCGGGCGCCGGAGAGCGTCGTCGAGGCGTACAAGGCCGCCGGCGCCGTGCTGCGCAAGCGCGGGCTCGTCGGGGCGCGGGCGACCGTGTACCTGGTGCTCGACCGGTCCGGGTCGATGCGGCCGTACTACAAGGACGGCAGCGCCCAGCGCCTCGCCGAGCAGGCGCTCGCCCTCGCCGCGCACCTCGACGAGGACGCGACGGTACCGGTGGTGTTCTTCTCCACCGAGGTCGACGGCACCGGCGAGATCGGCCTCGACGCGGTCGAGGGCCGTATCGAGGAGCTGCACGGCGCCCTCGGCCGGATGGGCCGGACCAACTACGACCGGGCCATCAAGCAGGTCGTCGACCACCACGCGGAGACCGGCGCCGACCGGCCCGCGCTGGTCCTGTTCCAGACCGACGGCGCCCCCGAGTCGAAGACCGCCGCGACCCAGGCGCTCGCCGACGCGGCGGCCACCGGGCGGCCGGTGTTCTGGCAGTTCGTGGCGTTCGGCGACGAGGACGGCAAGGCGTTCGACTACCTGCGCAAGCTCGACGTCGACAACGCCGCGTTCTTCCACGCGGGCCCCGACCCGCGCGAGGTGCCGCACGCCCGCTTCTACCGCGAGGCCCTCGCCGCCTGGTCGGTCTGACGCGGCTCCGCCGGCGCGGGGGCCGGGTCCGGGTGACGGACCGGGCCCCCGCCGAGGCCGTCGGGCACGGCGCGCACCGTGCCGCCGCGCGCCTCCGCGACGGACCGCACGCGGGACGGGACGAGCCCCGCGGGCGGACCCGCCCGCCCGCGGCCCCGCGCCCGGAACGCCCCGCGCCCGGGACACCCCGCGTCCCCGCGGCGGGGCGGCGGAATCGGAGGCGGGGGGTGGTTCGGGCGCCCGTTAGGATTTCGACCATGGCGGCCACTGGATCCGAGAAGCAGGGGGCGAAGGCGTTCTACGTCACGACCCCCATCTACTACGTCAACGACGCTCCTCACCTGGGCCACGCCTACACGACCGTCGCAGGCGACGTGCTCACGCGCTGGCACCGTCAGCGCGGCGAGAAGGTGTGGTACCTCACCGGCACGGACGAGCACGGTCAGAAGATCATGCGCACGGCCGACGCGAACGGGGTCACCCCGCAGGAGTGGTGCGACAAGCTCGTCGAGGAGGCGTGGAAGCCCCTCTGGGAGCACCTGGACATCGCGAACGACGACTTCATCCGCACCACGGAGAAGCGGCACACGGACCGCGTCCAGGAGTTCGTGCAGGACCTGTACGACAAGGGCGAGATCTACAAGGGCGGCTACGAGGGCCCGTACTGCGTGGGCTGCGAGGAGTACAAGCTCCCCGGCGACCTGATCGACGGCGAGCAGGGCGTGAAGCTCTGCCCCGTCCACAAGAAGCCGGTGGAGATCCTCAAGGAGGAGAACTACTTCTTCAAGCTGAGCGAGTACGGCCCCAAGCTGCTGGAGTTCTACGAGGCGAACCCGGACTTCATCCAGCCCGAGTCGGCCCGCAACGAGGTCGTGAACTTCGTGAAGCAGGGCCTCCAGGACCTGTCGATCTCCCGGTCGACGTTCGACTGGGGCATCCCGATCCCGTGGGACGACAAGCACGTCATCTACGTGTGGGTCGACGCTCTCCTGAACTACGCCACGGCCGTCGGCTACGGCTCCAACCAGGCCAAGTTCGACGAGACGTTCCCCGCGAACGTGCACCTGGTCGGCAAGGACATCCTCCGCTTCCACGCCGTGATCTGGCCCGCGATGCTGATGGCGCAGGGCCTGCCCGTCCCCGGCAGGGTCGCGGCCAACGGCTGGCTGATGGTCGGCGGCGAGAAGATGTCGAAGTCGAACCTGACCGGCATCAAGCCGCAGGACCTGACCTCGCACTTCGGCGTGGACGCCTACCGCTGGTACTTCCTGCGGGCCATCGCCTTCGGCAGTGACGGCTCGTTCTCCTGGGAGGACTTCACCGCCCGGTACACCTCCGAGCTGGCCAACGACTACGGCAACCTCGCCTCGCGCCTGGCGGCGATGGTCGGCAAGTACTTCGACGGCGCCCTGCCGGAGGCCACGGCCGCCGGTGACGCCGAGCAGGCCGTCCGGGACGGGCTGGAGAAGGCCGTCGCCGAGGCGGACCGCAAGATCGGCGAGGAGCTGGACTTCCAGGGCGGCATCCTGGCGGTCTTCGACTTCGTGAAGCAGGTCAACGGCTACATCACGGAGCAGGAGCCCTGGAAGGTCGCGAAGGACGACTGCCCGGAGGGCCGGGCCCGCCTCGCCACGATCCTGTACACGGCGGCCGAGGCGCTGCGCGCCGTGGCCGTCCTGCTCAACCCGGTCATGCCGGACACCTCGCAGAAGCTGTGGGAGTCCCTGGGCGCCGAGCCCGCGCTGGGCGCCCTCGCGGACCAGCGGGTGCAGGACGCCGCCACGTGGGGCCGGCTCCCCGTGGGCGCGACGGTGACGAAGGGCGCGGTGCTGTTCCCGCGCCTGGAGGAGCCGAAGAAGACGGCCTGACGCCGCCGGTCCGCTCGGATCCCGTCCGAAGACCGCCGCCTCCCGCACCGGGGGCGGCGGTCTTCGGCGTTCGCGCCCCGGGGGCGGTGGTGTGCGGCGTGGGCGCCACTGGGGCGGGGTCCTCGGCCGCGTGGGTGGACCGGGGCGATCCGTGGTGGGCCGCCCACGCCCCCGAACGGGTGTTCCCCCGCTGCCACTACGCTGTGCGGGCCCGTCGACGCCGCCGGGCGACGACCGCACCGCGTGCGGCGGGACCGTACCCCCGCCCGAACCGTGCCGAGGAGCCCCATGACCGCCGTCCCCGCCCCCGTCGCCCGCCGCGCCTGGCTGACCGACCTGCCCGTCCTGCTCGTCGCGGTGGCGTGGGGCTCCAGCTACCTCGCCGCGAAGGGCATCACCACCGCGCAGACCGTGCTCGGGGTGCTGGTGCTGCGGTTCGCCGTGGTGCTGCCCGCGCTGGTCGCCGCCGGGTGGCGGGGGCTGCGCTCGCTCACCACCGCCCAGGTGCGGGGCGCGGCGCTGCTGGGGGCGATCCTCGCGGGGATCTTCCTGCTGGAGACGTACGGGCTCGTGCACACGTCCGCGACCAACGCCGGGCTGATCATCAGCCTGACCATGATCTTCACGCCGATCGCCGAGAGCCGGGTCCGTGGCACGCGACTGCCCGGGGCGTTCACGGCGGCGGCCGGCCTGTCGGTGCTCGGTGTGGTGCTGCTGACGCAGGGCGCGGGTTTCAGCGCACCGTCCGGCGGCGACCTGCTGGTGCTGGCGGCGGCCGTGGCCCGTACGGTCCACGTGCTGGCCATGGCGCGCCTGCGGTCGGTGCGGGGCGCGGACGCCCTGTCGCTGACGACCGTGCAGCTCGGCGCGGCGACGCTGGTGTTCGCGGTGCTGACGCCGGTGGCCGGGGCGGACGGCACGCCGTGGGCGGTGGCGGCGGGCTTCGGCGCCGCCGAGTGGCTGGGGCTGCTGTACCTGTCGGTGTGCTGCACGCTCTTCGCGTTCTTCGTGCAGATGTGGGCGGTCCGGCGCACCTCCCCGTCGCGGGTGAGCCTCCTGCTGGGCACCGAGCCGGTGTGGGCGGCCGTGGCGGGCATCGCCCTGGCGGGTGACCGGCCGGGGTGGCCGGGCCTCGTGGGCGTGACGCTCGTCCTGTGCGGCACGGCGTGGGGCCGTACCGCCGCCGACCGCGCCACGGCCCCGCCCGCACCCGCACCTCCCGCGGTGACCGTACCGGGGCCGGCGCAGGCGCCAGGGCCGGTGCCGGTGCCGTCGCCCGCGGCCACGCCCGCCCTCGCCCTCGCGACCGCCCCCGTACCGGTGCCCGCGTCGGAACCCGGCCCCGTGCCCACGTCGGCGTCCGGGCCCGTGCCGGCGGGGCCGGGTGCCGGGCCCGTCAGCGGCTGAGACTGAGGACGTCGCCCATCACCACCACCGGCTTCTTCTCCGGGTCGAGCCAGCGCAGCAGCTCCCGCATGCGGTCGCGTTCGAGGGACACGCAGCCCTGCGTCGGGCCGTCGTGGTCCACGTGGATCCAGATGCCGCCGCCGCGCTCGTCGCCCCAGGGACGGGTCCAGTCCAGCGGCGTGACGCCCGGGCGACGGTTGTAGTTGATGGCGACGACGTAGTCGAACGACCCCTCCAGCGGCTCGCCGAGGGAGCCGTTGCCGGTGACGGTGAAGCCGTGGCCCTGCTCGTACGGCAGCCGCGCGCCCGGGTCGGGCAGGAGGCCGCCCGCGTCGGTGAGGCCGTACACGCCGATCGGGGAGCGCAGGTCGCCCTGGAGGTGGTGGTCGGTCCAGCCCTTCGCCGCGTTGTGCGCGGGCCACGGGTCGGACACGGCCGTCCAGCCGGTGACGGGGTCGAGTTCGTAGAGGGTCGCGGTGGAGGTGCTGGCGTCCCGGCCGTCGCCGCGGACCACGACGGCCTGCCGGCTGTCCTTGGGGATGCGGGCCCGGGTCGCGGGACCGAGGCCGGGGATGACGGGCCGGGTCGCGGGCGCCGGCGGCCCGGGCGCCGCCTTCGCTGCGGCGGCGCCCTCCCGGCCCGCGCCGGCGGGCTGCCGCTGCCGGTCGTCACCGGTCGGTGCCGGGGTGGGGCCGGCGGAGTGCCGCTGCCGGTCACCGCCCGCCGGGGCCTGGACCGGGTCGGCGGCGACGGTGCAGCCGGCCAGCGGCAGGAGCGGGAACAGCAGCGTCGCGGCCAGGACGAGGCGGGAGCGTCGCGGGACGGGCATGTCGGGCCTTTCGGTGGTGCTCGGGACGGAGGTCGCGTCGACGGGGGACGCCGCCGCGCCGGCAGGACGTGCCGGGGACGCCACAGCCAGTCTCGGCGCCGTCGCGCCGTCCGGCGCGTCACCCGCCGTCATCCGGAGGACCGGCCCGTCCTCCGCGCCGCACCGCCGCGTCCCTGTCGTCGCGTCCACGTACCCGCCGTCCTTCGTCATATGGGTGGTTCACACCCTGTCAACGCGGCGGCGGCCGATCGGGGTTGCGGGGCCGTCGGCGGGGGCGCGGCCCCTCGAACAGACGTGGCGCCCGGAGGCGGGGGGCCGGACATGACCCCGATCCGCCACCCCCGCCCCGCTCCCGACCCACCGCACGCGACCCCTCGGCCCACATGTCCGCCCCGAGCCACCACACCCGCCCCCTGCCACCGCCACCGGCACCGCCACCGCCACCGGCACCACGTCGGCCCCCGCGGCCCGCCGCCTTCGGCCCCCCGCCCCGCCCACCGCGCCCGACCGACCCGCCGCCGCCGCCGACCCGCCGTACCCGACCTCATCCCGCCCGCACGGGGCCCGCCCCCCAGCCCGCCGTGCCCGGCCCCCGGCCAGCGCCACGGCACCCGCCCCCGATCCGCCACGCCCGCCCTCCCGGCATCCGACCTCCGACCCACCCCCGGCCCACCCCCGCCCGCCGCCTCAGCCCGCGCCCGATCCCCGGCCCCCGGGCGGCCCTCGCCCGCCGCCTCCGGCACCCGGCCGCCGCCTCCGGCCACCGGCCCCCGGCGGCCCCACCCAACCCCGGTCGTCCCGGTCCGGCCTCCCGGCCCAGGGCCGGAGGCCCGCCCCAGGCCAGTCCGGTCCAAGCCGGCCCGGTCCAGGCAGGTCCGCTCCCCGGCCCCCGACCCCCGCACCCGGCCGGCCCCGCCCACGGCCCGCCCGCCCGCACGGGGCCCGCCCACCGCCCGGCCGGACCCCGTCCCGGGCATGGCGAAGGCCCCGGGACCGTGCGGTCCCGGGGCCTTCGGCCGACCGTTCTCCTACTTCTCCGACACCGGCTTGCGCAGCGCGATGTTCAGCTCCCGCAGGCGGGTCTCGTCCAGCTCGGTGGGCGCGCCCATCATCAGGTCCTGCGCGTTGCCGTTGAGCGGGAACGCGATGGTCTCGCGGATGTTCGGCTCGTCGGCGAGCAGCATGACGATGCGGTCGACGCCCGGGGCGATGCCGCCGTGCGGCGGGGCGCCGAAGCGGAACGCGCGGAGCATGCCCGCGAACTCCTGCTCGACGGTGTCGCGGTCGTACCCGGCGATCTCGAACGCCTTGATCATGATCTCGGGCTCGTGGTTCCGGATGGCACCCGAGGAGAGCTCGACGCCGTTGCAGACGATGTCGTACTGCCAGGCGAGGATGTCCAGCGGGTCCTTCTCCTCCAGGTCCTTCATGCCGCCCTGGGGCATGGAGAAGGGGTTGTGCGAGAAGTCGATCCTGCCGGTCTCCTCGTCCTTCTCGTACATCGGGAAGTCGACGATCCAGCAGAAGCGGAAGACGTTCTCCTCGAAGTGGCCGGCGCGCTTGGCGGCCTCGACGCGGACCGCGCCCATGATCTTGGAGACCTCGTCGACGTCACCGGCACCGAAGAAGACGGCGTGGCCCGGCTGCAGGCCGAGGCGGTCGGTGAGCGTCTTGACGTCGTCCTCGGTGAGGAACTTCGCGATCGGGCCGGTGAGGGCCATGTCCTCGCCGACGCGGATCCAGGCCAGGCCCTTCGCGCCGTGCTCGACGGCGAAGTCGCCCATCGAGTCGAAGAACTTCCGCGGCTGGTCCTGGACCGCCGGCACGGGCAGGGCGCGCACGTGCTTGCCGGCGAACGCCTTGAAGCCGGAGTCCGCGAAGACGTCC
The DNA here is from genome assembly GCF_043077165.1 of Streptomyces kanasensis. Taxonomy (NCBI): domain Bacteria; kingdom Bacillati; phylum Actinomycetota; class Actinomycetes; order Kitasatosporales; family Streptomycetaceae; genus Streptomyces; species Streptomyces kanasensis. The sequence continues at coordinate 545,846 of NZ_JBIBSF010000003.1, read as the reverse complement.
GTGATGTCGACGAGCTCCAGGCGGGCGCGCAGGTCGGGCTTGTCGGAGCCGTACTTCACCATCGCCTGGCGGAACGGGATCCGCGGGAACGGCGAGGTGACGTGGCGGCCGCCGCCGAACTCCTCGAACAGCTCCGTCATGAGCTTCTCGATCGGCTGGAAGACGTCCTCCTGCTCGACGAAGGACATCTCGACGTCGAGCTGGTAGAACTCGCCCGGCGAGCGGTCGGCGCGGGCGTCCTCGTCGCGGAAGCAGGGCGCGATCTGGAAGTAGCGGTCGAAGCCGGAGACCATCAGCAGCTGCTTGAACTGCTGGGGCGCCTGCGGCAGCGCGTAGAACTTGCCCGGGTTGAGGCGGGACGGCACGACGAAGTCACGGGCGCCCTCGGGGGAGGTCGCGGTGAGGATCGGCGTGGCCATCTCGTTGAAGCCGAGGGCGACCATCTTGTGGCGGATCGCGGAGATCACGGCCGTGCGCAGCATGATGTTGCGGTGCATGCGCTCGCGGCGCAGGTCGAGGAAGCGGTACTCCAGGCGCCGCTCCTCGTTCACGCCGTCGTCGGTGTTGATCGTGAACGGCAGCGGGCCGGCGGCGCCGAGCACCTCGACCTCGGCGACCTCGACCTCGACCTCGCCGGTGGGCAGGTCGGCGTTGACGTTCTCGGTGCCGCGGGAGACGACGCGGCCGTCGACACGGACCACGGACTCCTTGGTCTGCTTGTCGAGCGCCTCGTACGCGGCGGTGCCGGGCCGGGCGACGAGCTGCGTGATGCCGTAGTGATCGCGCAGATCGATGAAGAGGATGCCGCCCAGGTCGCGCCGATTGTGCAGCCAGCCGCTCAGCCGGACGTCGGTGTCGACGTCAGAGGCGCGGAGCTCGCCGCAGGTGTGGGACCTGTACCGATGCATCGTCGTTCATCCAGTCTTGGGTGGGTGGGTGGGGCTCGACCCGTCAAGGTTACCGTCCGCCCCCCGGCCGGTTTCCGGCATTGTCGAGCCGCGGTCCGCACCCCCCGTACGGTGGCGTCCGACTGGTGCACCTTCTTAAAGTGGGGCAATGCGCACCGAGGACGTCCTGGCCGCGATCCTGACCGGTCTGTGGCGTTGGGACAACGCGACCGGGATCGTCTCGCTGGACGCCGAGGCGGCCCGGCTGCTGGGGCTGCCGGCCGAGCCGGTCGAGCTGACGGAGGGCGCGATCCGCTCCCGTTTCCATCCGGTCGACTGGAACGAGATCGACGGGATCGTCAACCTGGCGGTGGCCGAGGGCACCCTCGCGGAGGCCCGGCTGCGCGTCATGGACGGGCGGGGCCGGGTGATCCGCACGCTGCGCAGCCGGTCGCGGCCCCTGGTGGACGGGCGCCGCTTCGAGCTGGTCGGCACGCTCCAGGAGGTGGCCGAGCAGCAGCCGGGGACGGCGGCGCGGACGCCGGTGACGGGCGACTGGCGGCGCTCGCGCGAGGCGTTCCTGCTGGACGCGGGGCGGGCGCTGGCCGAGGCGCGGTCGACGGCGGAGGTGCTGCGGGTGGCGGCGTCGCTGTCCATGCCCGGCTTCTCGCCGGACGGCCTCGCGGTGTTCGGCGTGGCGGGTGACCGGTTGACGATCATCGGCCACCACGGGCACAGCGCGGGCGACGAGGGCCCCTTCGCGGAGATGCCCCTGGACACGGACTACCCGGCCGCGGACGTGGTCCGCACCGGGCGGGCGATCTACCTGGCGACGCCGGAGGAGTACAAGGAGCGGTACCCGGCGGCGTGGCCGCTGGCGCAGCGGTTCGGGCGGGAGTCGTGGGCGTTCCTGCCGCTGATCGTGGCGGGCCGGACGATGGGCGCGTGGATGGCGGCGTTCGCGTACCGGGTGGGGTTCACGCCGGACGAGCGGTCGGTGCTCTCGACGGTGGCGCGGATGCTGGCGCAGGCGCTGGCCAGGGCCGAGGTCGCGGAGTCGGAGCGGGAGCTGTCGCTGGGCCTGCAGCGGACGATGATGCCGGTGCTGGGTCCCGCGGTGCCGGGCATGGAGGTCGCCGCGCGGTACGTGCCGACGGGCGGCGGGCTCCAGGTGGGCGGCGACTGGTACGACATGATCCAGCTCCCGGGCGGCCGGGCCGCCTTCGTCATCGGCGACGTGCAGGGCCACGACGTGCGGGCGGCGGGGCTGATGGGCCAGCTGCGGATCGCCCTGCGCGCGTACGCGGCGGAGGGCCACCGGCCGGACGCGGTGCTGTCGCGGGCGTCGCGGTTCCTGTACGGGATCACGGCGGGCGGCAGCGGCGACGCGGGCGACGCCTACGCCGGCGACGTCGACGCGGCACGGTTCGCGACGTGCCTGTACCTGGAGGTGGACCCGGCGACGGGCACGCTCGACATCGCCCGCGCGGGCCACCCGGAGCCGGCCGTCCTCATGGCCGACGGGACGGTGCTGATCAGGTCGACGGAGGGCGGTCTGCCGCTGGGCATCGTCCCGGACACGGACTACCCGACGACCCGGCTCACGCTGGAGCCGGGCGACACCCTGCTGCTCTGCACGGACGGCCTGCTGGAGACGGGCGGGCACGACATGGAGACGGGCTGGCTGCGGGTCCGCAAGCTGCTGGAGGAGTACGACCCGGCCACCGAGGACCTGGAGGTGCTGGCGGACTCGCTGGTGCACGCGGTGCACGGCCCCGGCTCCCACCACACGACGGGCCCGCTCGCCGACCGCCGCGAGGACGACATCGCGGTGCTGCTGCTGTCGCGCGCGGCGGCGGGGCCGGCCGGGCGGCAGGCGCCGCCGCGGCGGACGGTCCTCACGATCGCGCAGGCCGAGCCGGAGCGCATCGCCGGCGCCCGGCGGCAGCTGCGGGAGCTGCTGCACGACTGGGCGGACGGGGACCAGGTGGACTCGGCGGTCCTGATGGTGTCGGAGATGGTCACGAACGTCCTGGTGCACACCGACGGCGACGCGCTGCTGGTGGCGGAGGCCACCGGCGAGCAGGGTGCGCGGCGGCTGCGGGTGGAGGTCGCGGACGCCAGCGACGAGCTGCCGCACCGGCGCCGCCCGGGCGAGATGGCCTCGTCGGGTCGCGGGGTGCTGCTGATGGAGATGCTGGCGCACGCGTGGGGCGTGGACCCGCGGGGCGACGGCAAGTCGATCTGGTTCGAGCTGTACGAGGGCGGCGCCCCGGCCGCGGCCTGAGTCCCCCACCGCCGGGGCCGGTGGCACCCTCCGCGGGCCGAGCGGACCCCGCTCCGGCGGACCCGCCGACCCTGCGGCTGCGGCGGTGGCCGGGTGCGGGACCGCACAGAGTGCGACCCTCCGGCCCTGCGGCTGCGGCACTGACCGGACGCGCGCCCGGGCCGTGAGCGACACCGGATACGGACCCGGACCGCGAGCGACACCGGACGCGCGCCCGGACCGCGGGCGACACCCCGCCGGCCCCGCGGCGACGACGGCCGGATGCGGCCGGACCGTGAGCGGTGGGCGCGGCCCCGCCCCCGCACGCGCCCGTGGGCCCCGCCTGAGGCGGGGCCCACGGGGTGGCGCGGTGTCGGACGGGGGTCAGACGGGCAGGCCCTCGCCCATGCCGTGGACGGCGGGGACGCGGCCGAGCCTCCCGGCCTGGAAGTCCTCGAACGCCTGCATCAGCTCGTCCCGGGTGTTCATGACGAACGGCCCGTAGTGCGCCATGGGCTCCCGGATCGGGCGCCCGCCGAGGAGCACGACCTCCAGGTCCGGCGTGTGGCCGTCCTGCTTCTCGTCGGCGCGCACGGTGAGCGATCCGCCGTCGCCGAAGACGGCGGTCTGCCCGCTGTGGACGGGCCGGCGCTCGGCTCCGACGGTGCCGCGCCCGGCGAGGACGTACGCGAGGCCGTTGAAGTCCTGCCGCCAGGGCAGGGTGACCTCGGAGCCCGGCCGCAGCGTGGCGTGGACCATGGTGATCGGCGTGTGCGTGATGCCCGGCCCCTCGTGCCCGTCCAGCTCGCCGGCGATGACGCGCAGCAGCGCGCCGCCGTCGCCGGAGGTGAGGAGCTTGACGGAGCCGCCGCGGATGTCCTGGTAGCGGGGGTCCTTCATCTTGTCGGCGGCGGGGAGGTTCACCCACAGCTGGAGGCCGTGGAAGAGCCCGCCCGACATGACGAGCGACTCCGGCGGGGCCTCGATGTGCAGCAGCCCGGACCCGGCGGTCATCCACTGGGTGTCGCCGTTGGTGATGGTGCCGCCCCCGCCGTTGGAGTCCTGGTGGACGAAGGTCCCGTCGATCAGGTACGTGACCGTCTCGAAGCCGCGGTGCGGGTGCCAGGGGGTGCCCTTCGGCTCGCCCGGCGCGTACTCCACCTCGCCCATCTGGTCCATCATGATGAACGGGTCGAGGTGGCGGTAGTTGATCCCGGCGAACGCGCGGCGGACCGGGAAGCCCTCGCCCTCGAAGCCGCTGGGCGCGGTGGTCACGGCGAGCACCTTGCGGGCGGCGGCGCCGGTCGGCGCGGTGACGCGGGGCAGGGTGAGCGGGTTCTCGACGGTGACGGCAGGCATTGCGGACCTCCGGGTGTCGGCGGGGCGGCGTACGCCCACTTTAGTTGAAGCTTGAACTTCTTGCCAGGGGAACACCGCCCCGGGTCCCCTGATTCCCGTCCCGCGACGCTCCCCCGTCCCTCCGGTCGGCCTGTTCCCTCCCGTCCCGTCCACCGCCGCGCGGGACCGTGCGCGGCTCGCGGGCAGGGGGTCAGCGGGGTGCGGCGACGGCCTCCTCGACGGTCCGCACCAGCGCGGCGTCCCACGTCAGCAGGGACACCTCGGCCTGCCGCGGGGCGCCGTCCGGGCCGGTCGCCGTGCAGGTGAGGACCGTCCCGCCCCGCCCGCCACCGGTCGCCGCGCCGGTCGGGCCGGACAGCGCCAGGCCCCGCGCCCCGGGGGCGTCCAGGGTGGCGCCCGAGTGGCCCAGCGTGAGCCGGGCGGGCCGCGTCGACGGCCCGTGGGCGCGGACGCGGTACCGGCACCGCAGGGTGACCGGTTCACCCCGCCGGTACGCGGCGATACGCCGGGCCGCGCGGACCCGGTCGAGACTCCTGCCGCCCGCCCACAGCACCAGGTCCATCAGGGCGTGCAGGACGAACTCCACCACCAGCATGTGCGTGCTCCTCGGTTCGGATCGGGGTGATCAGGGGGTGCTTCAGCGGCTCTGCAGGGCGTCCAGCCCGGCAGCCATGCAGAGGGCGAGCGTCCGGTCGAGCGCGGGGTCCTGGATCCGCACCGCGTACCGGTCGCGCAGGCCCCACAACCGCTCGACCGACAGGACCGGCTCACCGTCGCGGACGAAGTCGAAGTGGTGGACGAAGGGGATCGGCGGCACGGGCACGACCGGCACGACCGCGTCCACGACCTCCCACGCGCGCCGGGCCAGCGCGACGCCGAGGCTGCGTTCGCGCCCGACGGCGGCCGGCTCCCCGCCCTGGCCCAGCTGCCAGGTGGACCGCAGCAGCGACGCCTTGACGTCCTTGCGGAACCAGCCGACCGGCTCCCCGTCCGCGCCGGTCACGTCGTACACACCGCCGAAGTCGATCACCTTGCGGGCCGTGAACCCGCCGACCACCCGCGACCGGTCCTCCCCGGTCCAGAAGGTCAGCTCCTCCTTCAGGGCGAACCGCTTCTGTTCGGCGAACGCCAGGACGTCACCGCCGTCCGGCCCCGTGACGACGTACCGGTTCACCAGCGGGGTGATCTTCTGCGTCATCAGGAATTCGCTCAGCTGCTCCACAGGGGAACAGTAGGCAGGCCCCGGGGCCCGATCCCTACTCCTCAGGGGGGAGAGCGACCCCCGCCGACCGGGGGGGTTCTGCTCCCCTCCGCCTCGTCCACCACGACCCGCACTGCCGTCGGAGCGTGGACCCGGACGAGACGCGCGCGGCGGTGGGGCGACAGCTTCGACGTGACCGGCTGGAGGAGCTGCTGCGGGAGGAGGAGACGGCTATCGGCCCGCCGCGCCCGATGTCACGGCGTGGGCGGGAGAAGGTCCTTCGCAACGCGGAAGCCAAGGCAGCACAGGAGCCGCCCGCGTGTGACTAGCCGTACATGCGGCGCATGGCGAAGTCGACCATCTCCTCGACCGCCTTCGCGTCGAAGACGATCCGGTGGTCGCCCTCCATGTCGAGGACGAAGCCGTACCCGGTCGGCAGCAGGTCCAGCACCTCGGCGCCGGTGATCACGAAGTACTTGGACTCCTTGCCGGCGTACCGGCGCAGCTGCTTCAGCGACGTGAACATCGGGATGACCGGCTGCTGCGTGTTGTGCAGGGCCAGGAAGCCCGGGTTGTCACCGCGCGGGCAGTAGACCTTCGACGTGGCGAAGATCTGCTGGAAGTCCTCGGCGGAGAGCGAACCGGTGGTGAACGCCCGCACGGCGTCGGCGAGCGAGGGCGGCGACGGCTCCGGGTACAGCGGCGGCTGCTGCGCGTACCCCTGCTGGGGCGGCGCGTACTGCTGCTGGGCACCCTGGTTCTGCTCGTAGCCGTACATGCACGCAAGGGTACTGAGTGCGCGCCGCGCCCGTGACGCGTCCCCGGCCGTGCCCTCAGTCGCCCAGCAGGTCCACGACGATCAGCGCGACGGTGGGGACGGACGACGCCGCCACCGCCACCGACCAGTACACCCGTCCGCGCACCCCCGCCCGGCGCCGCAGGGGCCTGTTCACGAGCCACCAGCCCAGCCCGAACAGCACCAGGACCGGCGTCGCGACGATGAACCACGGCAGCATGCCGTCGTTCTCGGTGGGCTCCGCCTGCGTCCACCCGAGCCCGGCCAGCGGCCAGTTCGACGCCCAGTACCAGACCAGCCAGACCGGTACGACCCCCGGAACGCCGAGGACCAGGTTCACTCCCGCGCCCGCCGCCAGCCACTTCCGCATCCGGGCAGTCTCCCAGGGTGGTCGGGGGTGGCCGCGATGGGGCCTAGGGTCTCGGTCATGAGTACGCACATGTGGGCGGGCGTTCGCGAGCGGGTCACGGCACTGGCGGGATCGCCCGGCGTGGAGGCGGTGTTCGGCTTCCCCCGGGGCGGTGCGCCCCTGGAGGAGCCGTTGACGGCCGGGGAGTTGGCGGAGCTGGAGCGGTACGTGGGCGTGCGGCTCCCGGAGGAGTACCGCGGCTTCCTGCTGCACGTCGGCGCGGGCGGCGCCGGCCCCGCGTACGGGGTGTACCCGGTGCGCCGCGGCCCGGACGGCGCGTGGGCCTGGCACGGCGACGGCGCGGACATGACGCTGCCCACGCGGCTCGCCGAGCCGTTCCCGGTGGACCGGGTCGACCCCGCCGTCCTCGACGCGCTGCTGGACGAGCAGCCGGACGAGGAGGAGTACGACGACGAGGACGAGTTCGACGCGGCGAACGACGCGTGGGAGGACCGCATGGGCGACGTCCTGTGGACGGACGAGATCACGGTGGGCGCCGTGTGCCTCTCCACCACGGGCTGCGCCCAGCGGCAGTGGCTCGTCGTCTCCGGCCCCGAACGCGGCGCCATGTGGGACGACCCGCGCTGCGACGACGCCGACCTGGAGCCGATGGGCGTCACCTTCGGCGAGTGGTATCTGGAGTGGCTCGCGGAGGCCGAGCGGAAGGCGGGCGTGGCGGCGGAGCCGGTCAGCCCCTGAACGCCCCGCCCTTCAGCCCCCGCACGAACGGCACCCACGCGCGGGCACTGACCACGAGGACGTCCCCGTCCGGCACCTTGGAGTCACGCACGGGGACGACCCCGGGGACGTCGTCGGCGACTTCTAGGCAGTTGCCACCCGAGGTGTTGCTGTGGCTGCTCTTGCGCCACGCGGCGGCGCCCGGAAATCCCTCACCTACTTCGACGCACTCGCCACCATCACCGTTGCTGTGGGTGCTCTTGCGCCACGAGGCGGCCCCGGGGAAGTCACCGGCCACTTCGACGCAGTTCCCGCCGTCTCCGTTGCTGTAGCTGCTCTTGCGCCACGTGGCCGCCCCGAGAAAACCCTCGGCTACCTCGACGCAGTTGCCGCCCGACCCATTGCTGTAGCTGCTCTTCCGCCACGCGGCGGCACTCAAGTCAACGCGGTTGCTTGCCATGTCGGTAGTCCTCAGCCGCTGATTCGATCAAGGCGAGGGACGCCTCTGACGGAAGCGCGGCGGCCCTGAGCAGATCGTACGACTTCCGATACGCCGTCACGAGGGCTGGCTCGTCAATGGTGTGGCCGGTGTGCAGCGACTCGGTGTAGACGAGCGGCGGGGCATCAGCAAAGGTCATGATCAGAGCCGTGCCAAGCATGAACGGGTGCGCCCCGGCGCTCCACGGCAGCACCTGTGGAAAGATCCGCCGCCGCCGCACAAGGCCCGCGATGTGGACCAGTTGGTCGGCCATGGCCTCAGGCGGCAACACCGGCTGGCGTAACAGCGACTCGTGGAGGATCACCCAGTAGGTGGGTGTCCCGTGGTCGTCCTCGAAGAGAGACGCTCGTGCCAGTCGCGCCTGAACTTTGACCTCCGTTTCCTCGTCGGCTTCCAGCGGGTGGGTGGCGCGGACGACGGCCCGGGCGTACGCACCTGTCTGAAGCAAGCCGGGGAAGACGGTCGGACACCACTCCTCGATCGACAGAGCGTGCTTCTCCGCCTCCAGCACCCGCTCGAAGTACTCGGCGTGGCCCGATCGGCGGGCCCGCCGTACGTCCTCGCAGCAGCGGCCCTCGCCGAGGTGCTGCGCCGGGGTAGGGGCGAAGCTCGTCACAATTCGGGCGGCAGGGGTTGCCCTTATTACCCACGGGTAGCATCATCGTACCTACTAGCTGGTAGCTGCACGAGGAACCTGCCTCCCGATCCTTACGGAGCCGTCGCCATGGGGCACTACAAGTCGAATCTCCGCGACATCGAGTTCAACCTCTTCGAGGTACTCGGGCGCGACAAGGTGTACGGCACCGGTCCGTTCGAGGAGATGGACGTCGAGACCGCCAAGAGCGTCCTCGACGAGCTCTGCCGCCTCGCGGAGAACGAGTTCGCCGAGTCCTTCACCGACGCGGACCGCAACCCGCCGGTCTTCGACCCGGAGACGAACACCGCGCCGATCCCGGCGTCGTTCAAGAAGTCGTACAAGGCGTTCATGGACTCCGAGTACTGGCGCCTGGGCCTGCCGGAGGAGATCGGCGGCACCACCTCGCCGCGCTCCCTGATCTGGGCGTACGCGGAGCTGATCCTCGGCTCGAACCCGGCCGTGTGGATGTACTCCTCCGGCCCCGCCTTCGCCGGCATCCTCTTCGAGGAGGGCAACGAGGCGCAGAAGAAGGTCGCCGAGATCGCCGTCGAGAAGCAGTGGGGCTCGACCATGGTGCTCACCGAGCCGGACGCCGGCTCGGACGTCGGCGCCGGCCGCACCAAGGCCGTGCAGCAGGAGGACGGCTCCTGGCACATCGAGGGCGTGAAGCGCTTCATCACGTCCGGTGAGCACGACATGTCGGAGAACATCCTCCACTACGTCCTCGCCCGCCCCGAGGGTGCCGGTCCGGGCACCAAGGGCCTGTCGCTCTTCCTCGTCCCGAAGTACCACTTCGACTGGGAGACCGGCGAGCTGGGCGAGCGCAACGGCGTCTACGCCACGAACGTCGAGCACAAGATGGGCCTCAAGGCGTCCAACACGTGCGAGATGACCTTCGGCGACAAGCACCCCGCCAAGGGCTGGCTCATCGGCGACAAGCACGACGGCATCCGCCAGATGTTCCGCATCATCGAGTTCGCCCGGATGATGGTCGGCACGAAGGCCATCGCCACCCTGTCGACGGGCTACCTGAACGCGCTGGAGTACGCCAAGGAGCGCGTGCAGGGCCCCGACCTGGCGAACTTCATGGACAAGACCGCGCCGAAGGTCACCATCACGCACCACCCCGACGTGCGCCGCTCGCTCATGACGCAGAAGGCGTACGCGGAGGGCATGCGCGCCCTCGTCATGTACACCGCCGCGGTCCAGGACGAGATCCAGGTCAAGGAAGCGGCCGGCGAGGACGCCAAGGCGCTGATCGGCCTGAACGACCTGCTCCTGCCGATCGTCAAGGGCTACGGCTCCGAGCGCTCCTACGAGCAGCTCGCCCAGTCGCTCCAGACCTTCGGCGGCTCCGGGTACCTCCAGGAGTACCCGATCGAGCAGTACATCCGCGACGCCAAGATCGACACCCTCTACGAGGGCACCACGGCGATCCAGGGCCAGGACTTCTTCTTCCGGAAGATCGTCCGCGACCAGGGCGCCTCGCTGAACGCCCTCTCCGAGGAGATCAAGAAGTTCCTCGCGGTCGGCACCGGCGGCGAGGAGCTGGCCGGCGCCCGCGAGGCGCTCGCCAAGGCCGCCGTCGACCTGGAGGCGATCGTCGGCACGATGCTGACCGACCTCACCGCCACGGGCGAGGACGTCAAGAACATCTACAAGGTCGGCCTCAACACCACGCGCCTGCTGATGGCCTCCGGTGACGTCGTCGTCGGCTACCTCCTGCTGCGCGGCGCGGCCGTGGCGGCGGAGAAGCTGGAGACGGCCTCCGCCAAGGACCGGGCCTTCTACCAGGGCAAGATCGCGGCGGCGAAGTTCTTCGCGGCCAACGTCCTGCCGGGCGTCGCCACCGAGCGCCTCATCGCCGAGGGCGTCGACAACTCCCTGATGGAGCTGGACGAGGCGGCCTTCTGAGCCACCCCCCGCGCGCGGCCTGACGGCCCGCTTCCCCGGACGGTCCGGTCCGGGGAAGCGGGCCGTCCGCCGTTCCGGACCGACCGGGTTCGCGGGCCCCTCCGCACCGGCCCCCGGCCCCCGGCTCCCGGCTCCCGCCTCCCCGGTCCCCGGCGCGCTCACCCGGCGTGGGCCCGCCCCGGGCACACGTCGAAGTGGCTGACCCGGCACGTGTCCGACGGGACGGCACCCCGCAGGTGCACCGCCGTGCCGTCCCCCGCTATGTACCAGCGCCGCCCCCGCGGCACCCCCGCCACCGGCCGCGCGCCGGGCTCCATCGCCACCCACCGGTCGCCCGCCGTCCGGTGCCAGCGCGCGCGGCCCCCGCAGTACCGGCACGTCATCACCGAGCCCGTACGCGGCGACGGCACCCGCGGCAGGCCCCCCGACGCCCGCAGCGCCGCGGCCGTCACCGGCAGGACCTCCCCCAGCCGCACCGGGTCACGGTCCGGCGAACCGGTCCCCGCCCTCGTGCAGTCCGGGCAGAGCGGCATCAGCAGGGCCGCGCTCCACTGCCCGCCGGGAGCCCCGCACGCCGCGCAGGCGGGCCCGGCCGTCGGCGTGGCGGCCGCGGTCGTCGTCGTCTCCACCAGTGCACCTCCGGTCACGCGTCGGTCGACGGTGTGTCGTCCTCGATGCTCGCAGCCACCACTGACAACGCCCCGTCACCCACCACGCCCCAACCCCTGCGCCCACCCCCGCGCCCGCCCGTATGGTGTGGGCATGAGCAGCTCTCCCACCCGGTTCGACCGCGGCCACACCGACGACCTGATGACGTTCCTCACGGACTCGCCCTCGCCGTACCACGCCGTGGCGACCGCCGCCGAGCGGCTGGAGAAGGCCGGCTTCCGGCAGGTCGAGGAGACCGCCGCGTGGGACGGCACCACCGGCGGCCGGTACGTCGTCCGCGGCGGCGCGATCATCGCGTGGTACGTGCCGGAGGGCGCCGCCCCCCACACCCCCTTCCGCGTCGTCGGCGCGCACACCGACTCCCCCAACCTCCGCGTCAAGCCCCGCCCCGACAGCGGCGCCCACGGCTGGCGCCAGGTCGCCGTCGAGATCTACGGCGGACCCCTGCTGAACTCCTGGCTCGACCGCGACCTCGGCATCGCCGGCCGCCTCACCCTCCGCGACGGCACCCACCGGCTCGTCAACGTCGACCGGCCCCTGCTGCGCGTGCCGCAGCTCGCCATCCATCTCGACCGCGGCGCCAACGACGGCCTCAAGCTGGACCGCCAGCGCCACATGCAGCCCATCTGGGGCCTCGGCGAGGACGTCCGCGAAGGCGACCTCGTCCGCTTCCTCGCCGAGGGCGCCGGCCTCGACGCCGAGGACGTCACCGGCTGGGACCTCATGGTCCACTCCGTCGAGCCGCCCGCCTACCTCGGCCGCGACCGCGAACTCCTCGCCGCACCGCGCCTCGACAACCTGCTCTCCGTCCACGCCGGCACCGCCGCGCTCGCCGCCGTCGCCACCGCCGGAACCACGCCCGCGCACATCCCCGTCCTCGCCGCCTTCGACCACGAGGAGAACGGCTCCGAGTCCGACACCGGCGCCCAGGGACCCCTCCTCGGCACCGTGCTGGAACGATCCGTCTACGCCCGCGGCGGCACCTACGAGGACCGCGCCCGCGCCTTCGCCGGCACCGTCTGCCTCTCCTCCGACGTCGGCCACGCCGTCCACCCCAACTACGCCGAGCGGCACGACCCCACGCACCACCCCCGCCCCAACGGCGGCCCCATCCTCAAGGTGAACGTCAACCAGCGGTACGCCACCGACGGCAGCGGCCGTGCCGTCTTCGCCGCGGCCTGCGAGGAGGCCGACGTGCCCTGGCAGACCTTCGTCTCCAACAACGACCTGCCCTGCGGCACCACCATCGGCCCCATCACCGCCGCCCGGCACGGCATCCGCACCGTCGACATCGGTGTCGCCTGCCTCTCCATGCACAGCGCGCGCGAGCTGTGCGGCGCCGACGACCCGTTCCTCCTCGCCAACTCCCTGGTGGCCTTCCTCAAGTGACTCCGGCGGCCGAGGCGTTGCGGCGCCCTGAGCGGGTACCCGTGAGGTCTCGGCACCAAGGAGAGGAACGAGGAGGCACATCATGGGCCTGGGCGGCTGCCTACTGCTCATCGCGGGAGGCGCGATCCTCACGTTCGCGACCGACTGGCAGATCAGCGGCTTCAACCTGGACGTGGCAGGACTCATCATGATGGCGGTGGGCCTCATCGGCGTCGCCGTCTACAGCAGCGTGCTGCGGCGCCGCAGGGCGGTGGTCCCGCCGGTCGCACCGACCGTCGTCGAGACCGACCCCTACGGCCGCGACGGCCGCGCGCTCTGAGCGCCGGCCGTACGACGACCGACGCCGACACCCACCGCACCCCCGCGGAGACAACCGCGACAACACCCCGGTGACACCGTGTCGGCACGGTTCCGCCGGAACACCGGACGGCCCCCGGACACCGTCGGGGGCCGTCCCGTGCGCGGGAGCCCGCCGTCGACGCGGCCGGACGGGCCACCCTGCTCGCCCTCGCCGGCGCGGGCGTCCCCCCGGTACGACGAACACCCGCCCCCCGGCGAGCACGTGACCGACGGGCCGCGCTACGCGTCCAGGCCCGCCAGGATCAGCGGGAGACGGCTCGCACCGCCCTCGACCACCTTCACCGGCACGCCCCAGTCCTGCTGGTGCACGTGGCACGCCGGGTACTCGTTCGCCGGGTCGTCGTCACACGACGCCGCCATCGCCGACACGTGCAACACGCCCTCCGGCACCGACGGGTCGAGCTCCAGCTCCCGGAACAGGTCCGTCCCCGTCCCCGCGCCACCCGCCAGCAGCTCCGGCGGCGTCGCCGACACCAGCAGCCGCGTCGACGGGCCGTACCGCTCGTCCAGCTTCTGCCCGGACGGCGCCCGGAACACCACGTCCAGGCGGAGCGCCCCCGGCGCGACCTCCGTCGCCTCACGTCGCGTGCGGTGCGCGACCGCGTCCACCCGCACGGCCTCCTCCGGCAGCCGCAGCCGGGTCAGCCGGTGCCGCGCCGACTCCACCACGACGACGTCCCCGCCGACCAGGACCGCGTCGCTGGGCTCCCGCAGGTCCGTCGCCAGCGTGCTGACCTCACCGCTCGCCGGGTCGAAGCGGCGCAGCGCGTGGTTGTACGTGTCGCACACCGCCACCGACCCGTCCGGCAGCGCCGTCACCCCGAGCGGGTGCTGCAGCAGCGCCTGCCCCGCGTCCCCGTCACGGTGGCCGAAGTCGAACAGGCCCGTCCCCACCGCCGTGTGCACCACGCCGTCCACGTCGACCCAGCGCAGCGCGCTCGTCTCCGAGTCCGCCACCCACAACCGGTCCCCGGTCGCGGCCAGCCCCGACGGTTGCGCGAACCACGCCTCGGCCGCCGGGCCGTCCACCAGGCCCTCGTTCGTCGTGCCCGCGGCGACCTCCACCGTGCCCGCCTCCGGGTCGTACGCCCACAGCTGGTGCACGCCCGCCATCGCGATCCACACGCGCCCCTGCCACCAGGCCACGTCCCACGGCGACGACAGCGCCACCTCACGCGCCGCCCCGGAGGTCGGCGAGCCCTGCATCCACTGCGCGCCCGTACCGGCCAGCGTGGACACCTCACCGGTCGCCGGGTCCAGCGCCCGCAGCGCGTGGTTCACCGTGTCGGCGACGACCACCCGCCCGTCGGGCAGCAGGCACAGCCCCTGCGGCTCGCTGAACCGCGCCGCTCCCGCACCGCCGTCGGCGAGCCCGCGCTCCCCGTCGCCGTACCGCCGCACCACCGTCTCGCCGTCCGCCGCCAGCTCGACCAGCCGGTGCCGGGTCGTGTCGGAGACCAGGAGGTTCCCGGACTCCAGGAGCAGCGCCTTCCCGGGGAACCGCAGGTGCGTGGCGACCGGCTCCGGCGGCACGTACGGCCCGTCCCCGCGCCGCAGCGTGCCCTTCGCCTCGTGCTCGGCCTCCAGCTCCGCCACGAGCGTCTCGATGGCCCGCGCGTGACCCTCACCGGCGTGCTGCGCGACGACGTACCCCTCGGGGTCGATCACGACGAGCGTCGGCCAGGCCCGCACGGCGTACTGCTTCCACGTCGCGAGCTCCGGGTCGTCCAGCACGGGGTGCTCCACCCCGTACCGCTCGACGGCGTCGACGACGGCCTGGTGCTCGGCCTCGTGCACGAACTTCGGCGAGTGCACGCCGACGATCACGACGGTGTCGCGGTGCTTCTCCTCCAGCTCCCGCAGCTCGTCGAGGACGTGCAGGCAGTTGATGCAGCAGAACGTCCAGAAGTCGAGGATCACGATCTTGCCGCGCAGGTCGGCGAGGGTCAGCTCGGTGCCTCCCGTGTTGAGCCAGCCGCCCTTGCCGATCAGCTCGGGGGCACGGACACGGGCACGGCGGGGCGCGGGGGTGGGCGCCGGGGCAGCATCGTTCATCCTTCAAGCTTGCCATCCGGTCATGACCCTCCGGTCACACCCACGCCCCCCGTCCCGCGCCCCGGCCGGGGCGCGGGTGTCACACGGGATCGAGCCGGGTGCGCAGGAGGCAGAACTCGTTGCCCTCCGGGTCGGCCAGGACGTACCAGCTCTCCTCACCGGTCTGCCCGACGTCCGCGGGCCTCGCGCCGAGGGCGAGCAGGCGCTCCAGCTCGGCGTCCTGGTCGCGGTCGGTGGCGTTGACGTCGAAGTGCAGCCGGAGCTTCGTCGGCCGGGGGTCCGCGGTCGGGCCGAAGACGAGGACGGGCTGCGGGCCGCCGTAGCCGGCGTCGGGCGGGCCGATCGCGACGCTCCCGTCCGCCTCCCGCTCCAGCTCGACGTAGCCGAGGACGTCGCTCCAGAAGGCGGCCAGCCGGTCGGGGTCCACGGCGTCGACGACCAGTTCGCTGATGCGGCATGCCATCGTCGTCACCTCCCGTTCCGGTCGGCGGAGGGCGTGGCGGGGAGCGGCAGGCCGAGGACGCGGTCCTTCAGCGCCGGGAACTGGTCGCGGGTCGTCATGACGCGGGCGGGGTCCAGCTCCGCGACGAGGACCTCCTCGCCGCGGCCCGCCTCCGCGAGGACCTCGCCCCACGGGTCGACCACCACGCTGTGGCCGGCCTGGTCCACGCCGGCGTGCGTGCCCGCCGTGCCGCAGGCCAGGACGTACGCCTGGTTCTCCACCGCCCGCGCGCGGGCCAGCAGGGACCAGTGTTCCCGGCGGCGCTCGGGCCAGCCGGCCGGGACGACGAACGCGCGGGCGCCGGCGTCCACCAGCCCGCGGAACAGCTCGGGGAAGCGCAGGTCGTAACAGGTCGCCAGGCCGAACGGCAGCTCCGGGCAGGGGGCGACGGCCAGGGTGTCGCCGGCGGACATCAGCACCGCCTCGCCCTGGTCGAAGCCGAACCGGTGGATCTTGCGGTAGGTGCGCACCAGCTCGCCGTCGGGGGAGAAGACGAGCGACGTGTTGTACAGGCCCTCGGGGGCGCGTTCCACGAGGGAGCCGGCGTGCAGCCAGACCCGCGCTCCCGCCGCCGCCTCGGCCATCGCCCGGCGGGTCGGCCCCTCCAGCGTCTCGGCCTCCGCCGCGAACGACTCGTACGCGAACGCGCCGACCGTCCACAGCTCCGGCAGGACCACGAGGTCGGACGCCGCCTCCTCGCGGACGAGCGCCGCGGCCCGGCGCCTGCGGGCGTCGACCGTTTCGTCCGGGTTGACCGCGATCTGGATCAGAGAGGCGCGCACACTACCACCGTCCTGGGCGTTGGGGCCGTCAATACGGGCCTACGATCGTCACACGAAAGCACTGCCGAGGGGCAGGCGGGGAGCGTACTGTTCTCTCCCGGGGGAGCGCCCCCGGGCCCGGCCCCCTGGCAGACACACAGCACCCAGCCCGCGTACCAAGCCGCACGAGGGGTCCCGTGACCGTCCATCCCAGCCTCCAGACCTACGCCGACGCCTGGACCCACTCCGTCGAGGCGATAGCCGAGTTGGTGCAGCCGCTCGTCGAGGGCGAGTGGAACCGCGCCACCCCGTGCCCCGGCTGGTCGGTCCGGGACATCGTCTCCCACGTCATCGGCCTGGAGTGCGAGATGCTGGGCGACCCGCGGCCGATTCACTCCCTGCCGCGCGATCTGTACCACGTACGCAGTGACTTCGCCCGCTACATGGAGATGCAGGTCGATGTGCGCCGGCACCACACGGCGCCGGAGATGACGGCGGAGCTGGAATACGTCCTGATCCGCCGGGCGCGGATGCTGCGCAACGAGAGCCGTTCCCCCGACACGCTCGTACGGGCCCCGCTGGGCGCGGAGCAGAGCCTCGAAGTCGCCTACCGGATGCGGGCGTTCGACTCGTGGGTGCACGAGCAGGACCTGCGGGTGGCGCTGGACCGGCCGGGCAACCTCGACTCGCCGGGCGCGTACGTGACGCGGGACTGCCTCCTCGCCGTCCTGCCCAAGGTGGTCGCGAAGGACGCCGGCGCGCCGCCGAACACCGCGGTCGTCTTCGACGTGAGCGGCCCGGTGGAGTTCCTGCGGACGGTGCGGGTGGACGCGGAGGGCCGCGGGACGGTCGACGGCGCCCCGTCGCTGGGGCCGGCCGTCACGCTGGCGACGGACTGGGAGACGTACGTGCGCCTCGCCTGCGGGCGGGTGCGTCCGGCGGCCGTCGGGGACCGGCTCAAGGTGGAGGGCGACGAGGAGCTGGCCGCCGCGATCCTCGCGAACTTCGCCGTCACGCCCTGACGGAGGCCGTGACGGCCGTCGCTCGCGGCGGCGGGCGGCGCCCTCACACCGGGACGTGGACCGCCTCCACGCGGCTGGCCACGAGCCGTTCGCGTTCGCGCCGCGCGGTGCGGGCGCGCAGGCGCAGGATCTGCGTGATGCCCAGCGCCTGGAGGACGAAGACCGAGGAGAACGCCACCCGGTAGCTGCCGCCGGTGGCGTCCAGCAGGACGCCGATCGCGAACAGCGTCGTCATCGACGCGGTGAACCCGCCGATGTTCACGATGCCCGAGGCGGTGCCCTGCCGCTCGGGCGGGTTGGCGGGCCGGGCGAAGTCGAAGCCGATCATCGAGGCGGGGCCGCACGCGCCGAGGACCAGGCAGAGGGTGACCAGCAGCCACATCGGCGCGTGGGCTCCCGGGTGGGCGACGATGGCCGCCCATACGACGGCCGTGGCGGCTATGGTGCCGAGCGCCAGGGGAGCGCGGGCCCGGTGGTGCCGGGCGATGAGCTGGCCGTACACCAGGCTCACCACCATGTTGGAGAGCACCACCACGGTGAGCAGTTCGCCGGCCCGGCCCCGCGAGAGGCCCTGGGCCTCGACCAGGAACGGCATCCCCCACAGCAGCAGGAAGACCATGGCGGGGAACTGCGTCGTGAAGTGCACCCACAGGCCGAGCCGGGTGCCCGGCTCCCGCCAGGCGGTGGCGATCTGGTGCCGTACGTACGCGGCCCCGGCGTGCGGGACCGGATCCGGGGCGGCGCCCTCGGGGTGGTCCTTGAGGAAGGCGAGGACGAGTACGAGGACGACCACGCCGGCCCCGGCGCTGCCGGCGAAGGTGGCCGTCCAGCCCCAGTCCTCCAGCACACGGGCGAGGACGATCGTCGACAGGAGGTTGCCGATGACGCCGAAGAGCCCCGCGACCTGCACCACCAGCGGGCCCCGGCGGGCGGGGAACCAGCGGCTGCCGAGGCGCAGCACGGCGATGAAGGTCATGGCGTCGCCGCAGCCGAGCAGCGCGCGGGCGGCGAGCGCCATCCCGTAGGTCGGGGAGAGCGCGAAGCCGAGCTGCCCGGCGGTGAACAGCACGATGCCGAGGGTCAGCACCCGGCGGGTGCCGAGCCGGTCGACCATGAGGCCGACGGGTATCTGCATGCCGGCGTAGACCAGCAGCTGGAGGATGGAGAACGCGGACAGCGCGGAGGCGTTGACGTGGAAGCGGTCCGCGGCGTCGAGCCCGGCCACGCCCAGGGACGTGCGGAAGACGACGGCGACCAGGTACACGCAGACGCCGACGCCCCAGACGAGGACGGCCCGCCGGCCGCCGGGCGGGTCGGCCGGGGGCGCGGCGGGCGGCGGGGCGGGGTGGGGGGAGGCGGGGGAGCTCACCGGTCCTCACCCCGGACCAGCACCTTCACGCGGCTGACGTGGGCGTGCACGCACCGTGCCGCGCGCTCGGCGTCGCCGTCGCGCAGGGCCGCCAGGATCTCGGCGTGCTCGGTGATGTTCTTCGCGATGCGGTCGGGGTGGGCCTCCATGACGGCCACGCCCATGCGCAACTGCCGGTCGCGGAGCTGGTCGTAGAGCTTGGAGAGGATCTGGTTGCCGGCGTGGCGCACGATCTCGGCGTGGAAGCAGCGGTCCGCGACGGCGACCGCGCGCAGGTCGCCGTCGTGCGCGTGCCGCCGCTGTTCGTCCAGCAGTTCCTCCAGCCGCTCCCGGAGCGGCGCGGACAGCGGTACGGCGCGGCGGACGGCGAACTCCTCGACGAGGAGGCGGGTCTCGACGACGTCGGCGATCTCCTGGGCGGAGACGGCGAGGACGAGGGCGCCCTTCTTGGGGTAGAGCTTCAGCAGCCCTTCCATCTCCAGCTTCAGCAGGGCCTCGCGCACCGGGGTGCGGGAGACGCCGACGGCCTGGGCCAGCTCCCCTTCGGTGAGGAGCGTGCCGCCCTCGAAGCGGCGGTCGAGGACCGCCTGCTTGACGTGGGCGTAGACGCGTTCGGCGGCGGGCGGCGAGGGGGGAGCGGGAGTGGCGGACGGCATGCGCACAGCTTAGATACAAGTAGGGTGCATCAAAGGGCGTGTCCATGATGTGGACACGCCCGGCGGTGGCGGACGCGCGCCGTGGCCGGGCGCACGCCGTGGGGCCGAGTGCCTTGACCGGATCCACGCCGCGGCCGGAGGCGCACCCCCGTGGCCGGGCGCCGTGGCCGGAGGCGCACCCGTACGGCCGGAGGGCCCGGGCGCGTGGTGCGCCCGGGCCCTCCGACCGGCGGCTGCCGGGGTGCCGGGTGCCGGCGGCTGCCGGGTCCCGGCGGCGGTTCCGGCCGGGTGGCCGGGCCGCCGTCACGCCCAGGTGATGAGGCGCTTCGGCTGCTCCAGTACCGCCGCGACGTCGGCCAGCACCTTCGAGCCGAGCTCGCCGTCGACCAGACGGTGGTCGAAGGAGAGCGCCAGCGTGGTGACGTGACGCGGCTTGACCTTGCCCTTGTGGACCCACGGCTGGAGCTTGATCGCACCGACGGCGAGGATCGCCGACTCGCCGGGGTTGAGGATCGGCGTGCCGGTGTCGACGCCGAAGACGCCGACGTTGGTGATCGTCACCGTGCCGCCCTGCATGGCCGCCGGAGTGGTCCGGCCCTCGCGGGCCGTGGCGACCAGCTCACCGAGGGCGGAAGCCAGTTCGGGGAGGGTCTTGGCGTGCGCGTCCTTGATGTTCGGCACGATCAGACCGCGCGGGGTGGCGGCGGCGATGCCCAGGTTGACGTAGTGCTTGACCACGATCTCCTGCGCGGCCTCGTCCCACGAGGCGTTGACCTCGGGGTTGCGCCGGATCGCGACGAGCAGGGCCCGGGCGACGAGCAGCAGCGGGTTGACCCGCAGCCCCGCCATGTCCCGGTCCGCCTTCAGCTCCTCGACCAGCCGCATGGTGCGGGTGACGTCGACCGTGACGAACTCGGTGACGTGCGGCGCGGTGAACGCCGACCCGACCATGGCCTGCGCCGTGGCCTTCCGCACGCCCTTGATCGGCACGCGGGTCTCCCGGACGCCGGCCGCGACGGGCTCCGCCGCCGGGGCGGACGCCGCCGGCCGGGACTCCGCCGCCGCGGGGGCGGCGGGCGCCGGCGCCTGCGGGGGTACGGCCGCGGGCACCTCGACCGGAGCGGCCGCCTTGTGCACGTCCTCGCGGGTGACGATCCCGTCGGGGCCGGTCGGGACGACGGTCGCCAGATCGACGCCGAGGTCCTTGGCCAGCTTCCGCACGGGCGGCTTGGCCAGCGGCCGGGCCTGCGGCACCGGTGCCACGGGCGCCGGGGCGTGGCCGTTCAGCTCGCCCTGCACCGCCGCCTGCGCGATGGGCGCGGCGCCGGTGGCGGCGGCCTGCTTGCGCGGGCGCCGCTTGGTGGACGACGCGGCCACGCCGTAGCCGACGAGGACCGGCTGCCGGACCTGCGGCTCGGCCTCCTCCTCGACGGCCGGCACCGGCGCGGCCGCGGCGGGCGCGGCCGCGGCGGGCGCCGGGGCGGGAACCTCCTGCGCGGCGGCGGGCGCCTGCGGCGGCGCCCCGTCGGCGGCCGTGTTCACCGAAATGATCACTTCGCCGACGTCGACGGTCGTCCCCTCGGGGAAGCGCAGCTCGTGCACGAGGCCGTCGAACGGGATCGGCAGCTCCACCGCCGCCTTCGCCGTCTCCACCTCGCAGACGACCTGGCCGTCGCTGACGGTGTCGCCGGGCTTGACGTACCACTTGAGGATCTCGGCCTCGGTGAGACCCTCACCGACGTCCGGCATCTTGAACTCGCGGATCACGGGGTGTCCTCCTCAGTACGCCAGCGCGCGGTCGACGGCGTCGAGCACCCGGTCCAGACCCGGCAGGTACTCCTCCTCCACCCGGGCCGGCGGGTACGGCGCGTGGTAACCGCCCACGCGCAGCACCGGGGCCTCCAGGTGGTAGAAGCACCGCTCGGTGATCCGGGCGGCGATCTCCGCGCCCGAACCGAAGAACACCGGCGCCTCGTGGACGACCACGAGCCGCCGCGTCCGCTCCACCGACGCCTGGACGGCGTCGAAGTCGAGCGGGGAGACCGAGCGCAGGTCGAGGACCTCCAGGGAGCGGCCCTCCTCGGCGGCGGCCGCGGCCGCCTCCAGGCAGACCTTCACCATCGGGCCGTAGGCCGCGAGGGTCAGGTCCGTGCCCTCACGCACGACGCGCGCCCGGTGCAGCTCGCCCGGGATGGCCTCGGTGTCGACCTCGCCCTTGTCCCAGTAGCGCCGCTTCGGCTCGAAGAAGATCACCGGGTCGTCGCTCTGGATGGCCTGCTGGAGCATCCAGTAGGCGTCCGAGGAGTTCGAGGGCGAGACCACCTTCAACCCCGCGACGTGCGCGAAGAGCGCCTCGGGCGACTCGCTGTGGTGCTCGACCGCGCCGATGCCGCCGCCGTACGGGATGCGCACGACGACCGGCAGCTTGACCTTGCCGAGGGCCCGCGCGTGCATCTTCGCCAGCTGCGTGACGATCTGGTCGTACGCGGGGAAGACGAAACCGTCGAACTGGATCTCCACGACGGGCCGGTAGCCGCGCAGGGCCAGGCCGATCGCGGTGCCCACGATGCCGGACTCGGCGAGCGGGGTGTCGATGACCCGCTCCTCGCCGAAGTCCTTCTGCAGCCCGTCGGTCACGCGGAACACGCCGCCGAGCTTGCCGACGTCCTCGCCCATGACGAGGACCTTCGGGTCGGTCTCCAGGGCCTTGCGCAGCGACTCGTTGAGCGCCTTCGCGAGGGGAAGCTTCTGCACCGCCATGATCACTTGACCTCGCCATCCGCGAACGACGCCTGGTAGGCGGCGAACTGTGCGCGCTCTTCGTCGACGAGCGCGTGCCCGTCGGCGTAGACGTTCTCGAAGATCGACATGTCGTCCGGGTCAGGCATGGCGCGCACGGCCTCGCGGACGCGCTTGCCGAGCGCCTCGCTCTCCGCCTCCAGCCCGTCGAACCAGGCCGCGTCGGCGTGGCCCTGGGCCTCCAGGTAGCGGCGCAGGCGCAGGATCGGGTCCTTCGCCTCCCACGCGGCCCGCTCGTCGTCGTGACGGTAGCGGGTCGGGTCGTCCGAGGTGGTGTGGGCGCCCATGCGGTACGTGAACGCCTCCACGAGGGTCGGGCCCTCGCCGCGGCGGGCCCGCTCCAGGGCCGAACGGGTCACGGCCAGGCAGGCCAGGACGTCGTTGCCGTCGACGCGGACGCCGGGGAAGCCGAAGCCCTGCGCGCGCTGGTAGAGCGGCACGCGGGTCTGCTTCTCGGTGGGCTCGCTGATGGCCCACTGGTTGTTCTGGCAGAAGAACACGACCGGGGCGTTGTACACGGCCGAGAAGGTGAACGCCTCCGCGACGTCGCCCTGGCTGGACGCGCCGTCGCCGAAGTAGGCGATGACCGCGGAGTCGGCGCCGTCCTTGGCCACGCCCATCGCGTAGCCGGTGGCGTGCAGGGTCTGCGAGCCGATCACGATCGTGTACAGGTGGAAATTGTTGCTGTTCGGGTCCCAGCCGCCGTGGTTCACGCCACGGAACATCCCGAGCAGGTTCGTCGGGTCGACCCCGCGGCACCAGGCGACGCCGTGCTCGCGGTAGGTCGGGAAGACGTAGTCGTCGTCGCGCAGGGCCCGGCCGGAGCCGATCTGCGCGGCCTCCTGACCGAGCAGCGAGGCCCACAGGCCCAGCTCGCCCTGGCGCTGGAGAGCGGTGGCCTCGCCGTCGAAACGGCGGGTCATCACCATGTCCCGGTACAGCCCGCGCAGCTCCTCGGGGCCGAGGTCGACGTCGTACTCGGGGTGCTGGACGCGCTCGCCCTCGGGCGTCAGCAGCTGTACGAGCGGCGGCTCGGAGTGCGAACTCTGCGGCTTCCTCGCGCGCGCTGCGCGCTTGACACCGGTGCCGGTGCCACCGGTGCTGGTGCCGCTGCTGCGTCGCGGCTTGCGCGCGGCAGTGCCTTCCACGGTCACGTGCGTGCTCCTCCGTCTGTCCGGCCCCCGGGGTCCGCCGGGTACCAGTGCGGCTCGCCTGGTCCGTCGCGTGCACGGGGTGGGTGCTCTCGCGACCGGGAACAGGCGTGACAGTTGCCCCGGCGAACACCCTGTCATAGGCACGTTACCCAGTGCGCCGCATTCCTGCGAAACCCCATTTGACCTGCGATTTTGCTTGGATTTCCAAGTAAATCGAGAAATGCGGGGACAACGCCTGGTCACACCGCTGGCGCGGCTTCGGATAACACGGGTGACAGCCTCGCAGGCCGCCGGAACACGGGCACGTTATCCCGCGCACCCCGGCCTCGGGAAGAGTTGACGGACGCGGGATGTGACGCGGGTCATCTGATAGTGATCTAACATCTGGCAAGTGCCGCGCTCATCTGTAACGGCTCCGCCCGCCTCCGTGACGGTTCCGCCCACCGTCCCCGACGTGCCCCACGTCCCCGCCCCCCGCCGCAGTGCGCCCCCCGCACCCCCCGTGAGCGCCCTCCTGCGCCGGTACCCGCCGCACGGCGAGCCGCTCACCTGCGTACCGGTCACCCAGGGCCTGCTGAACCGGGGCTACCGCCTCACCACCACGCGCGGCACGTACTTCCTCAAACAGCACCTGGACGCCCCCACCTCCGACCGTGCGACCATCACCCGCCAGCACCGGGCCACCCAGCGCCTGCACGACCTCGGCGTGCCCGTCGCCCCGCCGCTCCCGGACGCCGAGGGACGCACCGTCGCCCTGCTCGGCGGCCACTGCTACGCCCTGCACCCGTGGGTGGAGGGCCGCCACCGGGACGGCGCCCAGCTGACGGAGGCCGGCTCCCGGCGGCTCGGCACGCTCCTCGGGTTCGTCCACACGTGTCTGGAGCGCGTCATGGGGGCCACCCGCGCCCACCCCGCGGGCCGCGACTACGGCAGCGCCGACCCGGAGGACACGCTCCGGCTCATCGACGAGCTGCTGGCCCTGGCGAGGGCACGCCGCGACCGGGCCGCCTTCGACGAGCTGGCCGAGCACCGGCTGACCGAGCGGCGCCGGCTGCTGGCGGAGCACGCCCACCGCCGCCCGGCCCCCGCGACGCCCGCGACGGGCGGCTGGGTCCACGGCGACTTCCACCCGCTGAACCTGCTGTACCGGGGCGCCGAACCCGCCGCGATCGTCGACTGGGACCGGCTGGGCGTGCAGCCCCGGGCCGAGGAGGCCGTCCGCGCCGCGATGATCTTCTACGTCCAGCCGACCGGCCGGCTGGACCTGGCGAAGGTGCGGGCCTACGCGCGCGCGTACCGGCGCGCCGCCGGGGTGGACGCGGCCGAGCTGGCGGCCGCGGTGCACCGCGTGTGGTGGGAGCGGCTCAACGACTTCTGGATACTGCGCTGGCGCTACCAGCTGCACGACAGCAGGGCCGACCCGCAGTTCCCCGCGGTGTCGGCCCTGGCGGTGTGGTGGACGCGCGAGTACGAGGCGGTGCACGACGCCTTCACGGGCTGACGGGCGACGCCCTCACGCGCCGGCCGGGCCCGGCGGGTCGGTCGGGCCCCCGGTCGGGCCGGTCCCGGTACCGGTCCCGGAGCTCGTGCCGGTGCCGGTCCCAGGCGTTCAACCGCCGGTCGTGGCCCCGGTGGTCGAGGTGGCCCCCGTCGACGTGCCGCCCTGCTGGCCGGCGGTCGTGCTCCCCGTGGTGTCGCCGCCGCCGTCGGTCGAACCGGTGTTGCCGCCGCCCTCGGTGGTGCCCTGGTCCGTGGACCCCTCGGTGGTGCTGCCCTCGGTGGTGCCCTGGTCCGTGGACCCCTCGGTGGTGCTGCCCTCCGTGGTGCCCTGGTCCGTGGACCCCTCCGTGGTGCCGCCGTCGGTCGAGCCCGTGGTGCTGCCGCCCGTACCGCCCGTGGACGGCGACGGGTCCTGGCTGTACGACGGGGGCCGCGGCTTCCACGACGGCTGGTTCTCCCACTCGCCGCCGCCTCCGGTCGACGTGTCGGGCTCCTGCTCCTCCTCCGACGTCGACGGGGACGGGGAGGGCGTCGTGCTGCTGGTGATCGACGGCTTCGGCGAGGTGGTCGGCTTCGTACCGGTGCCGCCGCCGGACGGGTTGCCGACCTTGAGCGCGTACGCGACGCCCGCCACGATCGCGATCAGCGCGAACGCGACGAACAGCAGTACCTTGCCGCGCCCGCCACCCCCGCGGCCGTGCCCGCCGTGCCCGCCGTACCCGGCCGCGTAGCCGCCGTCGTCGGGGTTGCGCGGCGGCAGGATCGGGCCCTGCGAGGTGTCCCCGTGCACGGGGTGGACCGCGTGGCCGGGCCGCCCCGGTGTCGCAGCGCCCCCGGGGCCGCCCGTCGCCGCGGCCATCACCGCGGTCGCCGCGATGCCGCCGAGCGGCGTCGGACCGCCGTCGTGCGCGCCGACCGGGCCGGTGCTCCACGTACCGGTGTGGCCGCCCTGCTCCTGGAGCATGCGCAGCCCGTACTGGATCAGGCCGCGCATCTCCTCGGCGCTCTGGAACCGGTCGTCCGGGTCCTTCGCGAGCGCCCGCATCGCCAGCCCGTCCAGCTCCGGCGGCGGCGCCACGTCGGAGACCTCGGACGGCGGCACCGGCACGTCCTGGACGTGCTGGTACACCACCGACAGCGGCGTCTCGCCGACGAACGGCGGGCGCAGCGCGAGCAGCTCGTACAGCAGGCAGCCCGTGGCGTACAGGTCCGAGCGGTGGTCGACGGCCTTGCCGAGGGCCTGCTCCGGCGACAGGTACTGGGGGGTGCCCATGACCATGCCGGTCTGCGTCATCGTCGTCGACGCGCCGTGCAGGGCGCGGGCGATGCCGAAGTCCATCACCTTCACGGCGCCGCCGTGCGTGATGATGACGTTCGCCGGCTTGATGTCGCGGTGGACGATGCCGTGCTGGTGCGAGTACGCCAGCGCCTCCAGGACGCCCGACACGATGATCAGGGCCTGCTCGGGCGGCGGGGCCTCCGCGCCGAGCAGCAGCTCACGGATGGTGCGGCCCTCGACCAGCTCCATGACGATGTACGGCACGGCCTTGCCGTTGACCTCGTCCTCGCCGGAGTCGTACACCGCCACGATCGCGTGGTGGTTCAGGCCCGCGACCGACTGCGCCTCGCGCGTGAAGCGGGCCTTGGAGACCGGGTCCTCCGCCAGGTCGGCACGGAGGAGCTTCACCGCGACCGTGCGGCCGAGCCGCACGTCCTCCGCGGCGAACACCTCCGCCATGCCACCGCGGCCGAGGCGGTGGGTCAGCCGGTAGCGACCGTCGCCGACCAGGCCGCCCTCGCCGAACTCGACGGCCTCACCGCGCCCCGACGCTCCGTCGTCCGACACTCCGCCGCCACCTGCTTCGGATCCGGGTGCCATCGTCCTCGCCGTCATTTCCGTTGCCGTCCGCGCGCTGTGCCCGCGAGCGGTGTGCCGCCGTCTCCCAAGGGGTACTTCGCCACGTCACGCTACAGCCTCCGCGCGACGCGGCGGTCCGGGATGGACCGGCCATCCAATCGGTTCGGCGTACGCCCGTGCAAATTCGACGCGGTTCACGTAACGCTTCCGAGACGCTTCCCGCGCGTACGGTCACGGAACGGGCACCCGGCTTGACGTGTCGGTCGCCTGGGGCAGACTGGGCCCGTCAGTACGGATCACCGCGGGCACGCGCGCGCGTAGGGGGAAGCACGATGAGCCAGGACGGCGCTCAGGGCCGCTATGCCGGCGGTTCCGTGGCGAACGGCCGGTACCAGCTGCGCGACCTGCTCGGCGAGGGCGGCATGGCCTCGGTGTACCTGGCCTACGACAGCGCGCTGGACCGCCAGGTCGCCATCAAGACCCTCCACTCGGAACTCGGCCGGGAGCAGTCGTTCCGCGAACGGTTCCGGCGCGAGGCGCAGGCGGTCGCCAAGCTCCAGCACACCAACATCGTCTCCGTCTTCGACACCGGCGAGGACACGGTCGTCTTCACCGACCCCTCGATGGGCGAAGGCGGCGTCATGCCGTACATCGTCATGGAGTATGTGGAGGGCCGGCCGCTCGGCTCGGTGCTCGCGGCGGACGTGCAGAGCCACGGCGCGATGCCGGCCGACCAGGCCCTGAAGGTGACCGCGGACGTGCTCGCCGCGCTGGAGACCAGCCACGAGATGGGCCTGGTCCACCGCGACATCAAGCCGGGCAACGTCATGGTGACCAAGCGCGGCGTGGTCAAGGTGATGGACTTCGGCATCGCCCGCGCCATGCAGTCCGGCGTCACGTCCATGACGCAGACCGGCATGGTCGTCGGCACCCCGCAGTACCTCTCCCCCGAGCAGGCCCTGGGCCGCGCCGTCGACGCCCGCTCCGACCTGTACTCGGTCGGCATCATGCTGTTCCAGCTGCTGACGGGCCGACTCCCCTTCGACGCCGACTCGCCGCTCGCCATCGCGTACGCACACGTCCAGGAGGAGCCGGTCGCGCCCTCCACCATCAACCGCTCGCTGACCCCGGCGATGGACGCGCTGGTGGCGCGGGCGCTGAAGAAGAACCCGAACGAGCGCTTCCCGAGCGCCGCCGCCATGCGCGACGAGTGCCTGCGCGTCCTGTCCGCCGGGCAGACCGGCGCCCCCGTGATCGTGGCGGGCGCCCCCACGAACAGCGGCTCCGGGGTGGGTTCCGCGGTGTTCCCGCCGCTGGACGCGGCGAACCCCCAGCCCGTCCCGCAGGGCGGCGTCCACACGCCGTACCAGGCCCCGGCGCCGACCCCGGGCCCGTACGGCCCTCCGACGCCGGCGCCCACCCCGGCCGCGTACGGCTACCCGCACCAGGCCCACACCCCGGCGCCCGCCTACCAGACCCCGGCGCCCGGCCCGGTCACCTACCCCACGGGCCCCGTCGTCGGCGGCCCGGGCGCGGCCGGTGGCAGCGGCGGCGGGCGGCGGAACACGCCGATGATCGTGGGCGCGATCGTCGTCGCGCTGATCGCCGTCGGCGGCGTCATCACCGCGCTCTCGCTGAAGGACGGCGAGGACCCGGGCGGCGGCACGGGCGGTCAGGCCGGTTCCTCGGCCTCCGCGCCGGCCGCGGCCGGCCACAAGGGGCCCGAGCGCTTCCGGACGATCAAGGCGACGGAGTGCTCGGAGGCCCAGGAGGACACCAACGACCCGGCGAAGGTGCGCGCTCCCAGCTTCATCTACAAGGACGTCATCTCGGTGAAGGAGTGCATCCAGGACGCGGGCTGGAAGTACCAGATCAAGGAGGTCGACGACCCCCTGTACGCCGAGGACCAGGTCATCCAGCAGTTCCCGCGCGAGGGCAGCGCCGTGCTGCCGGGCAACCAGACCTTCGAGCTGACGGTCGCCACGGGGGACCCCGGGCAGTAACGGCACCTCTCGCGGGCCGGCGCCTGGTGGCGCGGCGCCCCCGTGGCGCGGCGCCTCCGTGGCGCGGCGTCTCGCGGCGCGGTCTCCGCGGCGCTGGGTCTCCTGCCGCGGCGCTGGTGTCGTGGCGCGGCACCTCACGGGTGCGGCACGGGGCGGGCTTCGCGCGCGAGGTGCGGGCGTGCGGTCGGGACGGGCGCGGGCGTCACTTGCACGGGCGATGCGGGCCCCGCCCCCGCATGCGGGCGGTCCCCCACCGTGCGACGGTGATCGCACCACCCCGCTGCTCTCAGGGAGAGGGTCACCCGGTGACTGCTCCACCACTCGGCCCGCGGCACTGCCCCCGACACCCCGCCGCCCCCGCGTCCCCCGCCGCCCTGTCGCTGTCCCTGTCCGCAGCGCTGCTCTCGGCGTGGCTGTACTGGGCCCCCGCCGCCGGCGCGGAGGAGACCGGGCCGCCCGTACCGAGCGCCGGCCAGGACGTGCCCCGCCCGCCGGAGCCTCCCCCCGTCCCGGTCCCGGTCCCCGGCTCCGGCCCCGGCCCCGGTACGGACACGGCTACGGGCGGCGATCCGGGCACGGGCAGCGGCCCGGGTACCGGGAGCGGCGCGAGCGCCGGTCCGGGCGCCGGCCCGGACGCGAGTGCGGGTGCGGATGACGGCACCCGGCCGGACGGCGGCCCCGGCTCCGTCTCCCCGTCGGCCGCCCCGCCGGCCGCACCGCCCGCCCCCTCGTCGTCATCACCCCCCACCACGAACCGCCCGCCCACCGGCCCGGCGTCGCCCTCCCTGCGCCCGGTGACCACCCCGCCGCGGCCGTCTCTCGCCGGCCGGCCCGCCGGTGTCGGGCGGCCGAAGCCGGGGCGCCCGGTCAAGCCGTCGCCCACCGGGCCGTCCGCCTTCCCCGTCGCCTCGCACGCCCCCGGCGACGGCTCCCGTACCAAGACGGCAACAGAGCCGGACCGCTTCGCCGACGAGGAACCGGAACTCGACGTCGTACCCGAGGGGGACTCTCCCGCGGCCGACGCGCCCCGCCACACACCCTCGGCCGCCGCGCGCGAAGCGCGCGCGCACGCCGCGGAAACGGGCGTCGACCGGCGCATTCCCGTCCTCACCGCGGGCGTGGGCCTCTCCCTGATGGGCCTCGGCATCGGCTTCCTCGGGCTGCGGCTGCGCCGCCGCTGACCCCCCGCCACCCCGCCCGTCCTCCTCAGGGGGGACCCGCCGGTCCCTCCCGAGTCGGTTGTCCCTGCGAACATACTCGGTATACATACTGAGTATGTCGATCCGCCACGGCCTGCTGGCCCTCCTCGAACGCGGCCCGCGCTACGGCTCCCAGCTCCGCTCGGAGTTCGAGTCACGCACCGGTTCCACCTGGCCGCTGAACGTCGGCCAGGTCTACACGACCCTCAGCCGGCTGGAGCGGGACGGCATGGTCGCGCAGCAGGGGGAGGACGGGGCGGGCCACCCGCTGTACGTCATCACCGACGAGGGGCGCGCGGAGCTGCGCACCTGGTTCGAACGGCCCGTCGACCGCACCAGCCCGGCCCGGGACGAGCTCGCCATCAAGCTCGCCATGGCGGTCGGGGCGTCGGGCGTGGACATCCGCGCGGTGATCCAGTCCCAGCGGCGGCACACCGTCAAGGCGATGCAGGACTACACGCGCCTCAAGGCGCGGGCCCTCTCCGCCGTCGAGGACACCGGTCCGCAGCAGCGTGACGACGTGGCCTGGCTCCTGGTCCTGGAACAGCTGATCTTCCAGACGGAGGCGGAGGCGCGCTGGCTGGACCACTGCGAGGCGCGCCTGATCCGCCTCTCGGCGGCGGCCCGGCAGGACCCGGCCCCGGCTCCTGCCCCGGACCCGGCCTCGGCCCCGGTTCCGGTTCCGGTTCCGGTACCACCGATCGAGGACACCGGCGCGCGCGACCGCACGCCCCGCCGCACCACCCACTGAACGACACACCGACCGACACACCGACCCACCGACCGACCGCTCCGTGCGCGCCCGCCGACCCGTGCCGGGCCGCCCGCCAAGGGGGAACCCTCCATGTCCATGTCGACGCCACAGCTGTCACAGCCGCCCAACCAGTCACTCCGGCCCGTTCTGCAACTCCAGCAGCTGACCCGCGTCCACGGCACCGGCGCCACGGAGGTGCACGCCCTGCGCGGCATCGACCTCGACGTCTTCCCGGGCGAACTGGTCGCCGTCATGGGCCCCTCCGGTTCGGGCAAGTCCACCCTGCTCACCATCGCCGGCGGCCTCGACACCCCGACTTCCGGCCGGGTCGTCGTGGAGAACACCGACATCACCACGGCCGACCGCAAGACCCTCGCCGCCCTGCGCCGCCGCAGCATCGGCTACGTCTTCCAGGACTACAACCTCATCCCGGCGCTCACCGCCGCCGAGAACGTCGCCCTGCCCCGCGAACTGGACGGCACCTCCGCCCGCAAGGCGCGCGGCGAGGCCCTCGCCGCGCTGGAGGAGATGGGCCTCGCCCATCTCGCCGACCGGTTCCCCGACGAGATGTCCGGCGGCCAGCAGCAGCGCGTGGCGATAGCCCGCGCGCTCGTCGGCGACCGGCGGCTCGTCCTCGCCGACGAACCGACAGGCGCCCTGGACTCCGAGACCGGCGAGTCCGTCCTCGCCCTGCTCCGGTCGCGCTGCGACGCCGGCGCGGCCGGCGTCCTCGTCACCCACGAGCCGCGGTTCGCCGCCTGGGCCGACCGCGTGGTCTTCCTGCGCGACGGCGCCGTCGTCGACCAGACCGTGCGCTCCGGCGCCGAGTCCCTGCTCTCGGGCCAGGCGGGCGAGCGGTGAACAACTGGTTCCACTCCTGGCGCGCCGCGGTGCGGATCGCCCGCCGCGACGCCTGGCGCTTCAAGGGCCGCAGCTTCCTCGTCCTCGCGATGATCGCGCTGCCCATCCTCGGTGTGAGCGCCACCGACCTGACCCTGCGCAGCGCCGAACTGTCGCCGCAGGAGAGCGCCGCCCGGCTGCTCGGCGCGGCCGACGCCCGGCTGCAGGACCCCGACTACGGCGGGGCGGCCGTCCTGCAGTCCCCCGACGGCCAGACGATCGTCCCCGCGGGGGACTGGGAGCACAAGCCGCTGCCCGAGGGTGACGCCGACCTGAAGGGCGTCGTCCCGACCGGGGCCACCGTCCTGAAGGACAGCAGCGGTTCCGGCAAGCTGCGCACCGTGCACGGCCTGCTCCACACGGAGATCCGCGAACTCCAGGCGGCCCACCCGGCCGCGCGCGGCATCATGACGCTGCTGGAGGGCCGCTTCCCCGAGCGTGCCGACGAGGTCGCGGCCTCGGCACGCTTCCTGGAGGAGAGCGGCCTGAAGGTCGGCGGCTCGGTCTCCGCCCGCGGACTCGCCCGCGAGTACCGGATCGTCGGCTCGTACGAGCTCCCCGACGACCTGAAGGCCCTTGAGGTCAACGCCCTCCCGGGAGCCTTCCTCGACCCGCTCCGCAAGGGCCTCGAAGCGTCCGGCATGGCCTCCACCAGCCGGTCCACCACCCTGCTGGTGAAACTCGACCCGGACCGGGCCGGCTCCCAGGGCGGTGGTTTCACGTGGAACATGGTCAAGGAGGCCAACACCAAGGGCGTCGGCGTGGTGTCCCGCGCGGTCCTCGTGGCCCCGCCCGCCGACGCCGACGTACCGCTCTACCAGCAGAGCGACTGGGGGAGGTACGGGAACGACTCGGGTGAGGAGAAGGCCGTCCTGGTCGCCGGCGCCACCATCGTCGGACTCGCCATGCTGGAGATCTGCCTGCTCGCCGGCCCGGCGTTCGCCGTCGGCGCGCGCCGCTCCCGCCGCCAGCTCGGCCTGGTCGGCGCCAACGGCGGCGCCCGCAGCCACATCCGCGCCATCGTGCTGGCCGGCGGCCTGGTGATCGGTGTGGCCGCGGCCGTCACCGGCACGGTCCTCGGCCTCGCCCTGACCTTCGCCCTGCAGCCGGTGCTGGAGGACACCCTGGGCCAGCGCTTCGGCGCCTTCGACGTGCGCCCCCTGGAACTGCTCGGCATCGGTGCCCTCGCCGTGCTGACCGGTCTGCTCGCCGCCGTCGTACCCGCCGTCACGGCCTCCCGCGAGACGGTGCTCGCCTCGCTGACGGGCCGTCGCGGCGTACGCAGGAGCAACCGCGTCCTGCCCGTCGTGGGACTCGTGGCCACCCTGGTCGGTGGCGCCATCGCCCTCTACGGCTCGGTGGTGACCGACCAGTTCGTCATCGTCGCCGGCGGCAGCGCCCTGGCCGAGCTGGGTGTCGTCGCCATGACGCCGATGCTGGTCGGCCTCTTCGGCCGCGTCGGCCGCTGGCTGCCCCTGTCGCCCCGGCTGGCCCTGCGCGACGCCGTCCGCAACCGGGGGCGCACGGCACCCGCTGTCGCCGCCGTCCTCGCCGCCGTCGCCGGCACGGTCGCCGTGGCCACGTACGCGGCCAGCCAGGACGCGCAGCGGCGCGCCGACTACGAGGCGCAGTTGCCGCACGGCGCCGTCTCCGCCCTCGTGGTCCAGGACGGCGGCCGGGACGTCCCCGCGGTGCGCGAGGCGGTGCAGAAGCACCTCCCCGTGGACCTGCGCGCGGACGTCTCGCGGATCGTGGTCGGCAAGCCCGGCTGCTCCCCCTACGAGGAGGACGACGGGTGCGGCCGGCTCGAGGTGGTCGTCCCCAAGGCGAACGAGTGCCCGCTGTGGGCCGCCGGCCCCGGTGACGAGGACCCCTCGGCGAAGTTCTCCCCGCAGGAGCGCCGCAAGCTGGCCGACGACTGGCGCTGCACGTCCTCGGGCATGGGCTCGGTCCCCACGGAGGACGGCCTGGTCGTGGCGGACGAGAAGCTGCTGACGGTGCTCGGGGTCGACGACCCGGGTGCCCGGAAAGCGCTGACCGAGGGGGGCGTCGTCTCCTTCCGCAAGCCGCACGTCGACGCCGGCGCCGTCGCGCTGCGCGTGATCACCGACCCGGCCAAGGCCGCCGCGGCGGTGGAGAAGGGCCAGGTGCCGCCCGGTCAGGTGAAGCGCCTCCCCGCGTACCTGGCCCCCGAGGGCAGCGCCTCCTACGGCATCGCGGGCGTGATCAGCCCGGCCGCCGCCCGGGCCGCGGGCCTCACCACGGTCCCCCTGGGCTCGTACTTCTCCACCGACCACGTGCCCGGCAGTGAGCCGCGGCAGAAGCTCGACGACGAGCTCGCCCGGATCGGCAGCGACGTCGAGCTGCACGTGGAGAAGGGGTACACCAGCGAGGCAGGCATCGTGCTGCTGGCCCTGACCCTCTTCGCCGGTCTCATCACGATCGGCGCGGCCGGCATCGCGACCGGTCTCGCCCAGGCCGACGCCGAGGCCGATCTGAAGACCCTCGCCGCCGTCGGGGCGCCGCCCCGGGTGCGCCGCACCCTCAGCGGCTTCCAGTGCGGGGTGGTCGCGGTGATGGGCGTCGTGCTCGGCTCGCTCGCCGGCGTCCTGCCCGCGATCGGGCTGCGGCTCACCGAACGGCGGGAGGCGGCGCGCTGGTACGAGGAGGCCCGCGACGGCGGCTGGGCCGGCGCGGCCGACCTGCCGCAGACACCGATCGTCATCCCCTGGGAGACGCTCGGCGCCCTGCTGATCGCCGTCCCCCTGGGCGCCGCGCTGCTCGCGGCCCTGCTCACCCGCTCGCGCGGGGCGGTGGCCCGCCGGGCGGCGGCCTAGGGGCCCACGTCAGCGCCGACGGGGGAGCGCGTCCCCGCGCGCGAGGGTGGATCACCTCCGCGCGGGGGCAGACCGAGTGGTGACGCGTCTGTACGAGAGAATGGCGGCATGGAGATGCCGAGGAATGAACGGTCGGAGAGTCCGCAGGTCCTCATCGTCGGGCAGGACGGTATGGCGCTCGGCGGCGGGGGCGGCGACGACGAGTCGCGGGAGATCCCGGTGACGGAGATGGTCGAGCAACCCGCGAAGGTCATGCGGATCGGCAGCATGATCAAACAGCTGCTGGAGGAGGTGCGGGCGGCACCCCTCGACGAGGCGAGCCGGGTCCGGCTCAAGGAGATCCACCACAGCTCGGTGAAGGAGCTGGAGGAGGGCCTCGCGCCCGAACTCGTCGAGGAGCTGGAGCGGCTCTCCCTCCCCTTCACCGACGACGGAATCCCCTCGGACGCGGAACTGCGGATCGCGCAGGCGCAGCTGGTGGGATGGCTGGAAGGACTCTTCCACGGCATCCAGACGGCACTGTTCGCCCAGCAGATGGCGGCGCGCGCCCAGTTGGAGCAGATGCGCCGCGCCCTGCCCCCGGGCGTCGGCTCGCACGAGGACGAGGACCAGGGTCCCGGCAGGGCGCGTACGGGTGGCCCGTACCTGTGACCTCGTGAGGGCGTGAGCCCGCCCCGTCGAGCCCGCGGACGGCCCCGCCCCCCCCCCCCCCCCGGCGCCCCCCCGCGGGGGGGGGGGGTCGGGCCGGGGGCCGGACCACAGGGGGGTGTTCCGGCCCGGGGGCCGCCGTTGCCC
>NZ_JBIBSF010000003.1:272740-510608 GCF_043077165.1 Streptomyces kanasensis | reverse complement strand
GCCTCCCCCCCGCCCCGGCCCCGGGGCCCGGGCGGGGGGGGGGGGGGGGCCCGGTCCGGGCCCCCCGGGGGGGGGGGCCCCCCCCCCGGCCGCCCCGGGGGCGGCCCCGCCCCCCCCGGGGGGCGGGCCCGTCCGCGGTGCGGGGCGGGTGTCCGGCGGTCGGCCGTCCGACTGTCGGTTGTCCGACCGGTGTCCGGCCGTTTCCCGGGCCGGGGTCCGGCCGTCCGCCCCGACTGTCGGCTGTCCGACCGGTGTCCGGCTGTCCGCCGGCCGGGCCGGGCCGTTCCGCGTCCGTCAGGCGGCCGTGCCGGTGGTGAGCAGCACCTTGCCGACGTGCGTGCTCTCCTCCAGCGTCCGGTGCGCCTCGGGCGCCTCCGCCATCGGGAAGATCCGGTCCACGACCGGGCGGACGGTGCCCGCCTCGACCAGCGGCCAGACGTGCTCCCGTACGGCGGCGATGATCGCCGCCTTCTCGGCCGGCGGCCGCTTGCGCAGCGAGGTCGCCGTCACCGCCGCCCGCTTGTCGAGCAGCGCGCCGAGGTTCAGCTCGCCCTTGACCCCGCCCTGGAGGCCGATGACGGCCAGGCGGCCGTTGACCGCGAGCGCCCGCACGTTCGGCCCGAGGTACTTGGCGCCCATGATGTCGAGGATGACGTCCGCCCCGGCCCCGTCCGTCGCGGCGCGCAGCTCCTCGACGAAGTCCTGGCGCCGGTAGTCGATGAGGATGTCGGCGCCCAGCTCCGCGCACCGTTCGAGCTTCTCCGGGCTGCCCGCCGTCACCGCGACGCGCGCGCCGACGGCCTTGCCGAGCTGGATCGCCATGGTGCCGATGCCGCTGGCGCCGCCGTGGACGAGCAGGGTCTCCCCCGGCCGGAGGTGGGCCACCATGAAGACGTTCGACCAGACCGTGGCGGTGACCTCCGGCAGCGCCGCCGCCGTGACGAGGTCGACGCCCTTGGGGAGCGGCAGCAGCTGACCGGCCGGGACGGCCACCTTCTCCGCGTACCCGCCGCCCGACAGCAGGGCGCACACCTCGTCGCCGACGTTCCAACCGGAGACGCCGGAGCCGATCGCGGCGACGCGGCCGGAGCATTCGAGGCCGGGGTAGGGGGAGGCCCCCGGCGGGGGGTCGTAGAAGCCCTGACGCTGCAGCAGGTCGGCACGGTTGACGGCGCCGGCCGCGACGTCGACGAGGACCTCGCCCTCGCCGGGCACGGGATCGGGCACCTCGGACCAGACGAGCGCCTCGGGGCCACCGGGTTCGGGAATCGTGATCGCATGCATGCGCGCGAGGCTACTCCGCATCCCGCACGCGGGTGCGGAGCCCGCCGAACCGGTGGCCGCCGCGCGCTACTCCCGGCCGGGGCCGTTCGCCGCGCCGTTCCAGCTGGAGGGCTTCGCCGTCGTCCGCACCGCGCCCCGCGCGCGGCGCACGATGGTGATGACCCGGTCGGTCAGCTGCAGCGGGCTCGCCTCGGGGTCGTCGTAGCCGATCAGCCGGTGACCGCGCAGCACGCTCACCACGAGGTCGGAGGTGTCACGGACGTCCTGCCCGGCCTCGGCCTTCGTGACGGGGCGCTCCACGAGGTCGAGCCCCGAGCCCTGGTGGATCAGGTCCTCCAGCACCGCGCCGGCGCTGGGGCTCAGCACGGAGAGGCCGAGCAGCCGTCCCGCCGCGCTCGCACTGGTGATGACGGCGTCCGCGCCGGACTGGCGCAGCAGCGGCGAGTTCTCCTCCTCGCGCACCGCCGCGACGATCTTGGCGCCCTTGTTGAGCTGCCGGGCCGTGAGGGTGACGAGTACCGCGGTGTCGTCCCGCTGCGTGGCGATGATGATCTGTCGGGCCCGCTGGGCCTCGGCGCGCAGCAGCACGTCACTGCGGGTGCCGTCGCCCACCACGCCGGTCAGGCCGTCGGCGTTCACCACGTCGATGACCTTGCTGCTCGGGTCGACCACCACGACCTGTTCCTTCTTCAGGCCCGTGGCCATGAGCGTCGCCAGCGCGGAACGGCCCTTCGTCCCGAAGCCGACGACGACGGTGTGGTCACGCAAGGTGGACCTCCAACGCTTCTGGCGCCACTCCTCGCGGGTGCGCTCCGCCAGCACCTCCAGGGTGGTGCCGACCAGGATGATCAGGAACAGGACGCGCAGGGGCGTCACGACCAGGATGTTGACCAGCCGGGCCGCGTCACTGGCCGGCACGATGTCGCCGTACCCGGTGGTGGAGAGGGTCACCGTCGCGTAGTAGGCCGCGTCGAGAAAGCTGACGCTCCCGTCGATGTTGTCCTTGTAGCCCTCCCGGTCGATCACCACGATCGCCACGGTGATGGCCAGGACGAGGAAGGCAAGGGCCAGGCGCTGGCCCACCTGCCGCAGCGGGTGCTCGACCATCGGCCGGGGGAGCCGCACCCGGCCGGTGCCCAGGATGTCGTCCTCCGGCGCGTCCGTCGGCTGCTGACTGGGAAGTTTCACGTGAAACACCCTCCCTGGACAGGTGTCGGCACGGACGCGGCGGCCGTCCACGGCAGCGCCAGGATTTCCACGTCGTCCTCCGGGCCGGCCCCACCCGGCGGGATGACGGCGAGCCCGTCGGCCGCGGCGAGCCCGCGGAGCATGGCCGGCCCGGCGTAGTGCAGCGGGACGACCCGGCCCGCGCGGTGGACGACCGGTACGAGCCGGGTGTCGCGCGGGTGGCCCTGCACCGCGTCGCGGAGGGGGACGCGGCACGGCTCCGGGGCGGGGTGCCCGGCCAGGCCGCGCAGCAGCGGTTCGGCGAGGGTGAGCAGCCCGGAGACGGCGGCCAGCGGGTTGCCGGGCAGCCCGACGACGTACCGGGGCGAGCCGGGACCGGTGAGGCGGGCCAGCAGCATCGGGTGCCCCGGCCGTACGCCCACGCCGTCCACCAGCAGCTCCGCGCCGACCGCCGCGAGGACGGGGTGGACGTGGTCGACCGGCCCGGCCGCGGTGCCGCCCGTCGTGACGACGAGGTCCGCGTCGGCTCCGGTGACGGCGGCGCGCAGCGCCTCGGCGTCGTCCCCGATCCGCCGGACGGCCACGACGTCGGCGCCGAGGGCACGCAGCCAGGGGGCGAGCATCGGCCCGAGGGCGTCCCGGACGAGCCCGTCGTGCGGGACGCCGGAGGTGAGGAGTTCGTCGCCGAGGACCAGCACCTCCACGCGCGGACGCTCCACGGTGAGCAGTTCGTCGTACCCGGCGGCCGCCGCCAGGCCGAGGACGGCGGGGGTGACGGCGGTGCCGGCGGCGAGCAGTTCGTCACCGGTGCGGCACTCCTGGGCGCGCGGCCGGATGTCCTGCCCGGGCAGGACGTCCCCGCGCGCGTACAGGTGGCCGCCGCCCTCCCCCGTGCGGGCGCGCTCGCGGTCGGGTCCGGTGCGGGCGTGCTCGGAGCGGATGACGGCGGTGGTGCCGGTCGGTACGCGGGCGCCGGTGGCGATCCGCACCGCCGTGCCGTCGGCCAGCGCGGGGGCCTCCCCGTGTCCGGCGAGGACGGAGTCGCCCGACCGGATCTCCCAGGGGCCTGGGCCCCCGACCGCCCAGCCGTCCATGGCGGAGGTGTCGAACGGCGGGAGGTCGGTCAGCGCGGTGAGCGGCGCGGCGAGGACCCCGCCTAGCGCGTCGGCGAGGGGGACGCGGCGGGCGCGGGCGGGAGTGGCGCGGCCCTGACGGGCGGCCACCTCCCGGGCGCGGGCCCACCCCGCCCCGCGGGGGCCGGGGGCCGCGGGCCGGGCGGGTGCCGTGCCGACCAGGGCCAGTGCTTCGTCGACGCCGTCGACGTCGGGGCCGGTCATGCGGGGCCGGCCTCCCCGGCCCAGCGGCCGGCGAGCGCGGCGGCCTTGCGGACCGCCTCGGCGACGGCCTCGGGTCCGTCGCCCTCCGCCTTGGCCGCCGCGTATCCCACGAGGAACGTGGTGAGCGGGGCCGCTGGGCGGGCGACCCCGTGGGCGGCGTCGCGGGCCAGGTCCAGCAGCAGTCCCGTGTCGACGTCCAGCTCGACGCCGAGCTCGGCCTTGACCGCGGTGATCCATTCGTCCAGCACGTTCCCATGCTCCCTGATGCGGGCCCGGGCCGCTGCGAGATCGTCCCAGGTGTCGCAGTCGAAGGCGGCGAGCGGCGGGGCGGGGACCCGGGCGAGGTCCAGTTCCCCGGTCAGCAGACGCAGGGGCAACCCGGTGAGAGGGCCGTGCTCGGTGGCGAGGAGCGCGATCTCACGACGCAGCGGCTCGGTGCTGTACGCGGCGACGAGCGGCTGGTCGCGGTCGTCGGCATCCACCGCGAGCACCGCTTCGGCCGATCCGGCCGTGAGCGTGTCGACGAGCCGGCGGACGGCGGTCCGGTCCAGGAACGGCAGGTCGCCGCCGAGGACGACGACCGTCTCGGCCTCCACCTGCCGCACTCCGGCGGAGAGGGCGGCGAGCGGTCCGCCTCCCGGCGGGTCCTCCCGCGCCCACAGGACGGGGCGGGCGGTGGGTCGCCAGCCGCCCACGACGACGGTGCGGCCGGCGTCGCGGCAGGCGTCGAGCACCCGGTCGAGCAGGGTGCGCCCGCCCACGCTCAGCCCGGGCTTGTCCGCGCCACCGAGTCGCCTGGCGGCGCCTCCGGCGAGTACGACGGCGTCGAATCGGGTCACCGCCCCAGTATGGGCGCCGCCCCGGCCGGCGCTTCCCCCGGCCCCGGCCCCCGGCCCCGGCCCTCGGCCCCCGGCCCTTCGTCGCCTGCCCCCGGCCCCTCCCCCCGGCCCTGCGGGAAGGGGCCGGGGGGAGGGCCGGGCTCAGGGTGCCGGGGTGCCGGGGTGCCGAGGTGCCGGGGTGCCGGGGTGCCGCTACAGGGTGCGCAGCAGGACCGCCGGCTGCTCGACGCAGTCGGCGACGTACCGCAGGAAGCCGCCCGCGGTGCCGCCGTCGCACACCCGGTGGTCGAAGGTGAGCGACAGCTGCACCACCTGACGGACGGCCAGCTCACCCTGGTGCACCCACGGCTTCGGGATGATGCGCCCGACGCCGAGCATGGCCGCCTCGGGGTGGTTGATGATCGGCGTGGAGCCGTCGACGCCGAACACGCCGTAGTTGTTGAGCGTGAACGTCCCGCCGGTCAGTTGCGCCGGGGAGAGGGAGCCAGTCCGCGCGGCCTCGGTGAGACGGGCGAACTCCGCGGTCAGTGACTCGGCCGACCGCCCGTGCGCGTCGCGGACGACGGGCACGACGAGGCCGCGCTCCGTCTGGGCGGCGAAGCCCAGGTGCACCGCGGGGAGCCGCACGATCTCGCGGGCCTCCTGGTCGACCCGGGAGTTGAGCTCGGGGTACCGGGCGAGCGCGGCCGTGCAGATGCGGGCCAGCAGCGCCAGCAGGGAGATCTTCGGCCCCCCGGCGGCGTTCATCGCGGCCCTGGCCGCCATGAGCTCGGTGGCGTCCGCGTCGACCCAGCAGGTCGCGTCGGGGATCTCCCGGCGGCTGCGGGACAGCTTGTCCGCGACGGCGCCGCGCACCCCGCGCAACGGCACCCGCTCCTCGGCCCCCGGCCCGGATCCCGGGGCGGTGTGCGTCGGCGCGGTGTGCCCGGACACGGTGGGTCCGGAGGCGGTGTGCGGGGGCTCGGGGGAGGGCGCCGGGGCGATGGACGCCCGCTCGACGTCCACGCGCAGGATCAACCCGTCCGGCCCGGAGCCGCGCAACTGCCGCAGGTCGAGACCACGCTCCCGGGCGAGCTTCCGCACGAGCGGCGAGATCACCGGGACCGGCCCGTCCAGCGGAGCGGCGGGCGCGGAAGACCCGGCCGGACCGTCGACCGGTACCGACACGGCGCGCACGGCCTCGGCTGCCGAAGCCGTGGATGCGGCCGGGGCGCCGGTCACCGCTCCGGGCGCCGCCGCAGCGGCGGGGACGGCGGAGGCGGACGGCACCGGTGCCGCCGCACCGACGGGTGCCGCGGGACGGACGCGGCGGCGCCGGGCGGCGGCCGCGCTCGTCCCGTACCCGACCAGCACGTTCCCCGAGCCCTCCTCCGCGCCGCCCGCGGGGGCGGCGCCGGAGGAGCCGGGCTCCGGGGCGGGCGCGGCCGGCTTGGAGCCGCCGGTGGCGTCCGCCGGCACACCGGCGACCGGCGCGCCGTCGTCCGCCACGCCGTCGTCCGGCGCGCCGACGGCGACGGTGAGCAGCGGTGCGCCGACCGGCAGTTCCTCGCCCTCCTCGCCGTAACGGGCGGTGACCACACCGCCGTAGGGGCACGGCACCTCGACCATCGCCTTGGCCGTCTCGACCTCCACGACCGGCTGGTCGATGGCGACGACGTCCCCGACGGCGACGAGCCACCGCACGATCTCGGCCTCGGTGAGCCCCTCGCCGAGGTCGGGCAGCTTGAACTCCAGGACCCGGGCCATCAGCTCCCCGCCTCCCACTGGAGCCGCGCGACGGCGTCCAGGATCCGATCGACACCGGGCAGGTGGTGCCGCTCCAGCATCGGCGGTGGGTACGGGATGTCGAAACCGGCCACCCGCAGCACCGGTGCCTCCAGGTGGTGGAAGCACCGCTCGGTGACGCGCGCGGCGATCTCCGCGCCCGGCCCGGCGAAGCCGGTCGACTCGTGGACGACGACCGCGCGCCCGGTGCGCCGGACCGACGCGCAGACCGTCTCGTCGTCGAACGGCACCAGGGAGCGCAGGTCGACGACCTCCAGGTCCCAGCCCTCGGCCCGCGCCGCCTCCGCCGTCTCCATGCAGACCGGCAGCGAGGGGCCGTAGGTGATCAGGGTGGCGCTGCGGCCGGTGCGCCGCACCACGGCCCGCCCGATGGGCTCGACGGCGGTGGGGGCGTCGGGGGACCAGTCCGACTTGGACCAGTAGAGCCGCTTCGGCTCCAGGAACACGACCGGGTCGTCGGAGGCGATGGCCGCGCGGAGCAGCCCGTAGGCGTCGGCGACCGTCGCGGGCGTGACGACATGGAGCCCCGGAGTCGCCATGTAGTACGCCTCGGACGAGTCACTGTGGTGCTCGACGCCGCCGATGCCGCCGCCGTACGGCACGCGGACCACGAGCGGCATCGGCATGGCGCCGCGCGTCCGGTTCCGCATGCGCGAGACGTGGCTGACCATCTGCTCGAAGGCGGGGTACGCGAAGGCGTCGAACTGCATCTCGACGACCGGCCGCAGCCCGTACATCGCCATGCCGACGGCCGTGCCGAGGATGCCGGCCTCGGCGAGCGGCGTGTCGGTGCACCGGTCGTCGCCGAACTCCTTGGCGAGTCCGTCGGTGACCCGGAAGACACCGCCGAGGGTGCCGACGTCCTCGCCCATGACGTGCACGGTCGGGTCCTCGGCCATCGCGTCGCGCATGGCCCTCTGGAGGGCCTGCGCCATGGTCGCAGGCTTCGCCGCGGTGGCGGGCTTGGTGGCCACGGTGGTCATCGCTCGTCACCTTCCGCTTCGGCGTCCAGCTCGGCCCGCAGCTGCGCCGCCTGCTCCCGCAGCTGCGCGGTCTGCTCCGCGTAGACGTGGGTGAACAGGTCCATGGGGTCGAGAACGGCGTCGGCGTTCATCCGCTCGCGCAGCCGGGCCGCCATGGCCTCGGCCTGCTCGGCCGCTTCCCGTACGCCGTCCTCGTCGATCAGTCCACGCTCCGTCAGCTCCCGCTCCAGCAGCTTGATCGGGTCGTGCTGCCGCCAGGCCTCGACCTCGCCGTCACCGCGGTACCGCGTCGCGTCGTCGGCGTTGGTGTGGGCCTCGACGCGGTACGTCACGGCCTCGACGAGCGTCGGGCCACCACCGCGCCGGGCCCGCGCCACCGCTTCGGAGAGCACCTGGTGCACGGCGGCGGCGTCGTTCCCGTCGACGAGCCGGCCCGGCATTCCGTAGCCGACGGCCTTGTGCGCGAGGGACGGGGCCGCGGTCTGCTTCGCGAGCGGCACGGAGATGGCGAAGCCGTTGTTCTGCACGAGGAAGACGACCGGTGCCTGCCAGACCGCCGCGAAGTTCAGCGCCTCGTGGAAGTCACCCTCGCTGGTGCCGCCGTCGCCGACCATGGCCAGGGCCACGACGTCGTCGCCCTTGAGGCGGGCGGCGTGCGCCAGGCCCACGGCATGGGGCAGCTGCGTGGCGAGCGGGGTGCACAGGGGGGCGATGCGGTGCTCGCGCGGGTCGTACCCGGTGTGCCAGTCGCCCCGCAGCAGGGTCAGTGCCTCGACGGGGTCGAGGCCGCGCGCCACGGCGGCGAGGGTGTCCCGGTAGGACGGGAAGAGCCAGTCCTGCTCCTCCAGGACGAGCGCGGCGGCCACCTCGCAGGCTTCCTGCCCGGTGCTGGAGGGGTACACCGCCAGACGGCCCTGCTTGGTGAGGGCGGTCGCCTGCGCGTTGTACCGGCGGCCGCGTACGAGCTCGGCGTAGAGCCGGCGCAGCACCGCGGGGGCGAATCCGGCGGCGGCGTCCGTGCCGAGCACCCGGAAGGGCTCGGGGTCCGGGAGCAGCGGCGCCGGATCCGTGCGCGGCTTCCACGCCGGTGGCGGGGCGAGCCGGTAAGAGGCCGCGCCGGGCAGCTCTTGGACCGTCATGACAGCACCTCCTCGTGGGAGTGGGCATAACACCCGGGGGCGGCGCGGATGTGGCGCGCCTCACCTACCGATTGTTCGGTCGAGGATCCAATTTGGCTACAGGCGCCCTCAGCCTGTGGACAAACGGTTTTGCACAGCCTGGGATAGGGGCAGGTCGTCCACGAGAGGAAGGCGGGGGGACATGGCAGCTGAACAAATGGCCGAGGGCCGGGAGCAGGGCGTTCCCGACGACCAGGCGGCGCCTCCGCCGCGCCCCCTCGACGCCATCGACCGGGACATCCTGCGGATCCTCCAAACGGATGGCCGCGCCTCGATACGGTCGGTCGCCGAACGGGTCCACGTGTCGCGCGCGAACGCCTACGCGCGAATCAACCGGCTCATCGACGACGGTGTGATCCGCGGCTTCAGCGCGCGCGTCAACCACGAGCGCGCGGGCCAGGGCGCGTCCGCCTACATCACCCTGAAGATCGTGCAGAACTCCTGGCGCACGGTCCGCGAACAGCTCCAGGCATTGCCGGGTGCCGCGCACATCGCCCTGGTCAGCGGCGATTTCGATGTCCTGCTGCTGGTCCACACGCCGGACAACCGCACCCTGCGGGAGCTGGTCCTGACCAAGCTCCAGGCCATCCCGGAGGTGCTGTCGACCCGGACGCTGCTGGTGTTCGAGGAGACGGACCTCAACCGCAGGCTCGCGGTCGACGAGGCGTAGCGACCCGGCCGCGGCGAGCCCCGCCGGGCTCGCGGGGGCTCGCGGCGGGGTTCACCCGGAGGCGGGGGGATCCGACGGGGTCCGCGTCAGGAGCCCAGGAGCTCACGCCCGGGACGGCCGCGTCGGGAGCGGGAGCTCACGCCGGGACGGCCGCTTCGGGAGCGGGAGCTCACGCCGGGGTGCCTGCGCCGGCGGAGATCCGCGCGGGCTCAGTGCCCGGTGCGCAGGCCGTCGAAG
The DNA here is from genome assembly GCF_043077165.1 of Streptomyces kanasensis. Classification (NCBI taxonomy): domain Bacteria; kingdom Bacillati; phylum Actinomycetota; class Actinomycetes; order Kitasatosporales; family Streptomycetaceae; genus Streptomyces; species Streptomyces kanasensis. The sequence goes on along the minus strand of NZ_JBIBSF010000003.1, from coordinate 501,107 downwards.
GCGAGCCGGACCACCGTGTCCGTGACCTGCTGGCGGTCGGCGCCGTCGCCCGGCTGCGGCCGGTACCACTCAACCATGGAGTTGACCATGCCGAAGAGGAGCCTCGTCGCGGTCTTTATGTCCACGTCGGACCGCAGGTCCCCCTCGCCCGCCGCCGCCTTCATCAGGTCGGCGACGCGGTGGTCGAACTCGCGGCGCCGCTCCAGCGCCCAGCGCTCGGTCCGCGTGTTGCCGCGCACGCGCAGCAGGAGCGTCACGTAGGGCAGCTCGTCCATGAGCACCTCGACGGTGCGCCGCGTGACGTACTCGACCCGCTCCACGGCCCGCCCGCGCGTGGCGGGCTCCTCGTCGAGGACGGCGAAGAGGCCGTCCAGGGCGCGGCTGACCGCCCGCCGCAACAGCTCCTCCTTGCCCGTCACGTGGTGGTAGATCGAGGACTTCGAGATGCCGGCCGCCTTGGAGAGGTGCTCCATGGACGTGCCGTCGTAGCCGCGCTCGTTGAACACCCGGACGGCGACGGAGAGCAGCGTCTCGGGCGTGTACGTGTCCCGCCTGGCGGTGGTCATCGTCCGGTCTCCGGCTTGTCGTCGGCGTAGGAGTGGCGGAAGAGGGCCAGGGAGGGCGCGCACCGCCCCGACGGGTCGCGCTGGTGGATCTCGTCCAGGATGTCGTAGGCCCAGTTCCTGCCGAGCCTGCGGCTCCACTCGATCGGGCCGAGGGGGTAGTTCACGCCGAGCCTCATGGCGGTGTCGACGTCCTCCTCGGTGGCGACACCCTTGGCCACGGCCTCGTGGGCCAGGTCGATGAGCCGTGCCACCGTGCGGGCGACGATCATCCCGGGCACGTCGGCGATGACGCTCACCTTCTTGCCGAGCGCCTGGAAGAGCCCGACGGCCTGCCCGAGGGTCTCGGGGGACGTGTCCGGACCGGCGGCCAGGGCGACGCGGGTCGCCGTGCGGTAGTCGAGGGCGAGGTCGAAGTAGACGACGTCGCGGAACTCCACGGACGTCTGGCCGTCGGCCGCGACCAGCTGGCCACCGGTGGGCAGCACCAGCCGGGTGCCCTTGTCCTCGTCCTCCTCGCGGAGGGGTATGCCGGACTCGCGGATCATCTCCAGCAGCTCGCCGTGCGGTTCGAGGTCGCCTTCGACGACGAGGTGCTCGGGCGGCGGCGCGGCCTCGGCGGTGTGCGGCTCGGGGTGGTGCGCGCCCCCGTCGTCGTACGTGTACCAGCCGCGGCCCGTCTTGCGGCCCAGCATCCCGGCCTCGACGAGGCGGCGCTGCGCGAGCGACGGCCGGAACCGCGGGTCCTGGAAGAACGCCTCCCAGACGGACCGGGTGACGGCCTCGTTCACGTCGTGGCCGATGAGGTCGGTCAGCTCGAAGGCGCCCATGCGGAAGCCGCCCGACTCGCGCAGCACGGCGTCGATGGTGGCGGGGTCGGCGGCCTGCTCCTCGTGGACGGCGAACGCCTCCGCGTAGAACGGGCGGGCGATTCGGTTGACGAGGAAACCGGGGGTGTCGGCACAGGCCACGGGGGTCTTGCCCCAGGCGCGGGCCGTTTCGTACGCGCGCGTGGCGGAGGTGATGTCGGTGGCGAAGCCGCTGACGACCTCCACGAGCGGCAGCAGCGGCGCCGGGTTGAAGAAGTGCATGCCGACGAAGCGGCCGGGGAGGCGCAGCGCGCCGGCGATGGCGGTGACCGACAGGGAGGAGGTGTTGGTGGCGAGCAGGCAACCCTCGTCGACGGTCTCCTCCAGGGCGGCGAAGAGCTCCTGTTTGACGGGGAGGCTCTCCACGATCGCCTCGACGACGAGTGCCGCGCCGGCCAGCTCGGCGAGGCTGCCGGCGGGCGTCAGCCGCGCGGCGGCGGCGTCCCGCTCCTCTTGGGCCAGCTTGCCCTTCGCGACCAGCCGGTCCAGCCGCCCGACGACGGCCTCGGCGGCCTGCGCGGCCCGGCCGGGGGCGGCGTCGTACAGGCGGACGGGGTGGCCGGCGACCAGCGCGACCTGCGCGATGCCCTGGCCCATGGTGCCGGCGCCGACGACGGCGACGGTCCGGTCACGCTCGACGGCGCTCCCGGCCGCCCGGGTGGTGGCCTCTGTGTCGGTCATACCAGTGATCCTCCCCGATGCGTTGTCCACAGGTCCGAGAGACCCCCTTGTCCCGACCGATCGTTCGGTTACTCTAGCTGTGTCCGCCTGTTCCCGCCCAGCTCACCGAGGAGTTGGTCCGCCATGGCCGCCGCGCAGCTGTCCCCCGCCCACCTGGCCGAGAGGCACCGGCCCACACTCGACCAGGCGCTGGAGGCGATCCGGACGCGTGCCTACTGGTCACCGCACCCGGAGCACCCCAAGGCCTACGGGGAGAACGGCTCGCTGAGCGCCGCCGACGGCCTCGCCGCCCACCGCGCCACGTTGGGGTCCCGCTTCGAGCTGGACCAGCCGGGCACGGACGGCTGGACGGGCGGGGAGGTCTCCCCGTACGGCCCGGAGCTGGGCGTCGAGTACCCGCACGCCGACGTGGACGTCCTGCTGCCCGCGATGCGCGCCGGCATGGGCGCCTGGCGGGAGGCGGGCCCGGAGACGCGCGCCCTGGTGTGCCTGGAGGTCCTCGCGCGGATCAGCGCCCGGACGCACGAGTTCGCGCACGCCGTGATGCACACCAGCGGGCAGGCGTTCATGATGGCGTTCCAGGCGGGCGGCCCGCACGCCCAGGACCGCGGCCTGGAGGCGGTGGCCTACGCGTACGCGGAGCAGAGCCGCACGCCGCGCGACGCCGAGTGGTCCAAGCCGCAGGGCAAGCGGGACCCGCTGCAGCTGCGCAAGGCGTTCACACCGGTCGCCCGGGGCATCGCCCTCATGATCGGCTGCAACACCTTCCCCACGTGGAACGGCTACCCCGGCCTCTTCGCCTCCCTCGCCACGGGCAACGCCGTCCTGGTCAAGCCGCACCCGCGCGCGGTGCTGCCGCTCGCCCTGACGGTGCGGATCGCCCGCGAGGTGCTGGCCGAGGCGGGCTTCGACCCCAACCTGGTGGCCCTGGCCGCCGAGCGCCCCGGCGAGGGCATCGCCAAGACCCTGGCCGTCCGCCCGGAGATCCGGATCATCGACTACACCGGCTCCACGTCGTTCGGCGACTGGCTGGAGGAGAACGCCCGCCAGGCCCAGGTGTACACGGAGAAGGCCGGCGTCAACACCGTCGTCGTCGACTCCACCGACGACTACCGCGGCATGCTGGCCAACCTCGCCTTCTCGCTCTCCCTGTACAGCGGCCAGATGTGCACCACCCCGCAGAACCTCCTGATCCCCCGCGACGGCATCGCCACCGACGCCGGCCACAAGACGTACGACGAGGTCGTCACGGACCTCGCGGCCGCGATGGACGGCCTGCTCGGCGACGACGCCCGGGCGAACGGCCTGCTGGGCGCACTGGTCAACCCCGACGTGAAGGCCCGCCTGGAGGCGGCCGCCGGACTCGGCGAGGTGGCGCTGGCCTCCCGCGAGGTCTCCCACCCGGACTTCCCCGACGCCGTGGTCCGCACGCCGCTCGTGGTGAAGCTCGACGGGTCCAAGCCCGACGCGGAGGCCGCCTACATGTCGGAGTGCTTCGGCCCGGTCTCGTTCGCCGTGTCGGTGGACTCGACCGGCGACGCGCTGGAGCTGCTGCGCCGCACCGTCCGCGAGAAGGGCGCCATGACGGTCGGGGCGTACACGACCTCGCCGGAGGTGGAGCGGGCGGTCGAGGAGGTGTGCCTGGAGGAGTCGGCGCAGCTGTCGCTGAACCTCACGGGCGGCGTCTACGTCAACCAGACCGCGGCGTTCTCCGACTTCCACGGCTCCGGCGGCAACCCGGCCGCCAACGCCGCCCTGTGCGACAGCGCCTTCGTGGCGAACCGCTTCCGCGTGGTGGAGGTCCGCCGCCCGGCGTGACCCACCCCGCGCGGGCCTCTGCCGGCCTGCGCACCGGCCGGCGTCCCGGAGCCCTGTTCCTTGACGCCGGCCGGCCCGGGAGACCGCCCGTCCCCGGGACGCCGTAGCCACCACGCGCCACCGGAGCCACCCGGGACGCCGGAGCACGCCGCGACGACCCGCCTCGGCGGCCCGCGCCTCCCGGACCGTCTCCCCAGACCGGTGGCGGCCTCACGCGGGGCCGTCGGTGATCTCCGCGTAGCGCTGGATCCAGGCGTGCATGGCGATCGCCGCGGCGGCGCCGGCGTTGATCGAGCGGGTCGAGCCGAACTGGGCGATCGAGCAGACCGTCCGCGCGTGCCGGCGCGCCTCCTCGGTGAGGCCGGGCCCCTCCTGTCCGAACAGCAGCACGCAGCGGCGGGGGAGCTCCGTCCGCTCCAGGGGCACCGCCCCCGGCAGGTTGTCGATGCCGATGATCGGCAGGCCCTCGGCCTCGGCCCACGCCGTCAGCGACGCCGTGTCGGGGTGGTGGCGGACGTGCTGGTAGCGGTCGGTGACCATCGCGCCGCGCCGGTTCCAGCGCCGCCGTCCGACGATGTGGATCTCCTTCGCCAGGAAGGCGTTGGCGGTCCGGACGACCGAGCCGATGTTGAAGTCGTGGCCCCAGTTCTCGACGGCCACGTGGAAGTCGTGCCGGCGGGTGTCCAGGTCGGCGACGATCGCCTCACGCGTCCAGTACCGGTACCGGTCGGCGACGTTGCGCCGGTCGCCCCCGGCGAGCAGCTCGGGGTCGTACCGCTCGCCCTGCGGCCACGGCCGGGGGTGCGGCCCGACCCCGACCTCGGGGCCGTAGCCGTCGTCGTACTGGAGGGGGATGTCCGTCGGGGTCTCGCTGCTCACCCGACGAGGGTACGGGTGTCCGGCGCGTCCGGCGCCGGCCGCTTCCCGGCCCGCGGCCCACCGCCGGGGCGCAGCCGCCGTCCCGCCGTGCGGGCCCGCCGCTCCAGCCACAGCAGGAAGACCGTCGGCAGGAACACGGCGTCCGCCGCGATCATCGCGAGTGAGAAGAAGGGCAGGCCCAGCAGGAGCGCGATCCCGGCGTGCTCCATCATCATCACCGCCAGCAGCACGTTCTTGACGCGGCGGTTGAAGAGCGTGAACGGGAAGGCCACCTGCACGATCACCGTGCCGTAGGTGATCAGCATGACGACCACGCCGCTGCCCGCAAGGATGTCCGAGAGGGTCGGCCAGGGGGTGAAGTAGTCGAGCTGGAGCGGGTAGTACAGCGCGGTGCCGTCCTGCCAGCGCGATCCCTGGATCTTGTACCAGCCGGCCGTCGCGTAGATCAGACACACCTCGGCCATGATCACGGCGAGGGTGGCGTTGTGCAGCAGGTTCGCGAGGACGTCGAGCAGGGTGCGCGGCTCGCCGGGCGCGAAGCGGCACACCAGCCACCACGCCCCCTGCGCCAGCCACAGCAGCCACAACAGCGCCATCAGCCACGGTTCGCCGCTGCGGTCGCGGAAGAGCACGACCGCCACGAGGCCGAACCCGAGGAGCGTCCACAGCGCCATCCCCGTGTGGTCGACCCGGGGAGCGGGCTTCCGGGCCGCCCTGCGGGCGTCCAGCGACCACACGCGCCCGCAGCGGGTGAGGACGAGGTAGAGCGCCATCAGGTGGATGACGTTGTCACCGCCGTCGCCCATGAAGACCGAGCGGTTCTGCAGCGAGAGCACGCCCACCATGAAGAGGACGGACGTCGCACGGGTGCGCCAGCCGACCATGAGCAACAGGCTGGAGAGCACGGCGACCGCGTAGACGGCCTCGAACCACAGCGCGGAGTCCGACCACATCAGGACGGTGAAGGAGTGGTTGTCCTCGATCAGCCGCCGCGCCATGTCCCAGCTCCACGGGCCCCGCGGTCCGTACAGCTCGTGGCGGTGCGGGAACTCACGCAGGAGGAACAGCAGCCAGGCCGCGGCGAACCCGATGCGGACGACCGCCGTCTGGTGCGGGCCCATCACCGTGCCGGTGACCTTGTGGATGGCCCGCGCGAGCCGGCGGTCCGCTCCTTCGCGGTGCGCCCCGGCCGCGGGGGCGCGGCGCGGCGCGGGCGGCGGGCCGTCGGCCGGACCGTGCGGCGCGGGGACCGGGGGGCGCGGGGAGCGCTCGCCGTCCGCACGGGGCGCGGAGGAGGCCACGGGCGCGGAAGGGTCCTGCGGCGCGGGGACCGGCGGGTGAGCCGGGAGCGGTACGGGCCGCTCGTCGGGGCTGCCGGCGGGCTGGGAGGCGCTGGGGTTCACCGGGCCACCTCCGTCGCGCGGCCGCCGGTGACGCCGCCCGGCAGGTCTGCGGCGGTCACGGTCCACCAGGGCAGGACCCGGCGGAAGGGCCGCGTGTCGATCTTCTCGTCGCTCCACGGAGGAGCTCCGACACCGGTGGTGGAGGAGCGTATCTGTATCCGCTCGATCCGTCCGCCCAGCCGGTGGTCCTCCAGACGGTCCATCGCGATGCGCCGGATGTAGCGCTCGGAGAGCTCGGCACGCAGTCCGCTGCCGCGGCCGTCGTCGCCGTGCTGGTTGGCGTAGAAGTCCCAGGCGCGGCGCAGCTCGTTCTGCTGCGTGTGGCTGGGGATCGGGTTCCCCCGAATGGCCGCTCCGTCCTCCCCGGTCAGGTCGATCCACGGGGTGACCCGGCGTCCCCCGTCGCCCACCACCTCGGCGCGCACGTGCACGGCGATGTTCTGCTGGAGCGGATTGGGGGCGAAGAGCTTCCAGTTCTGCTCGAACTCCGGCATGACCCAGGCGTCGACCGCCGCGCCGTGCTCCTTGGTCAGGGTGTTCGACGGGGCGACGTGGAGGAACACCACGGCCACGTGGAGGCAGGCGGCGAGGCCGATCACCGCGAGTGCGACGGCCACCGCCACCTGGTAGGGCAGGGAGAGACCGGCCATCCCGGCCGGACCTGGCCCTTCGCCGTGGACAGCGTGCCCGGCGCTTTCCCGCTGCCCGTCGTACGACTCCATCCCGCCCCGTTCCGCGTCACTCCACCGCAGTTATCCACAGGGTTGACACCATACGGGCCCTCGACTCACCATTGAAGTCATTCAACCGAACGATCGGTCGGTAGGGGGCTCGATGACGGCAGTGACTGCGGACTCGCAGGAGGCGTACGAGGCGGTGTTCGACGCCGCCGTCGCCGCGGACGAGCGGATCGAACCACGCGACTGGATGCCGGACGCCTACCGGGCGACGCTGGTCCGGCAGATCGCCCAGCATGCCCACTCCGAGATCATCGGCATGCAGCCCGAGGCGAACTGGATCACGCGTGCGCCCTCCCTGCGCCGCAAGGCCATCCTGATGGCCAAGGTGCAGGACGAGGCGGGCCACGGCCTGTATCTGTACAGCGCCGCGGAGACCCTCGGAGCCAGTCGCGACGAGCTCCTGGACAAGCTCCACTCCGGCCGCCAGAAGTACTCGTCGATCTTCAACTACCCCACGCTTACCTGGGCCGACGTCGGCGCCATCGGCTGGCTCGTGGACGGCGCCGCGATCACCAACCAGGTGCCGCTGTGCCGCTGCTCCTACGGGCCGTACGCCCGCGCGATGGTCCGCGTCTGCAAGGAGGAGTCCTTCCACCAGCGCCAGGGGTACGAGGCGCTCCTCGCCCTCTCCCGCGGCACCCCCGCCCAGCACGCGATGGCGCAGGACGCCGTGAACCGTTGGTGGTGGCCCTCGCTGATGATGTTCGGCCCGCCCGACGACGAGTCGGCGCACTCCGCCCAGTCCATGGCCTGGAAGATCAAGCGCCACTCCAACGACGAGCTGCGCCAGCGCTTCGTCGACATCTGCGTGCCGCAGGCCGAGTCCCTCGGCCTCACCCTCCCCGACCCGGACCTCCGGTGGAACGAGGAGCGCGGCCACTACGACTTCGGCACCATCGACTGGTCCGAGTTCCGCGAGGTCCTGAAGGGCAACGGCCCGTGCAACGACCAGCGGATCACCCAGCGCCGGCGCGCCCACGAAGAGGGCGCGTGGGTGAGGGAGGCGGCGACCGCGTACGCCGCGAAGCACAGCGATCGGACCACGGGCGGCACGTCCGGGAAGACCGGGGAGGCGACGGCATGACGACGAGCGACTGGCCGCTGTGGGAGGTGTTCGTGCGCTCGCGCCGCGGGCTGTCCCACACCCACGCCGGCAGCCTGCACGCCCCCGACGCCGAGCTGGCCCTGCGCAATGCCCGGGACCTCTACACCCGGCGCAGCGAGGGCGTCTCCGTCTGGGTCGTCCCCTCCGCGGCGATCACGGCCTCGTCCCCCGACGAGAAGGACTCCTTCTTCGAGCCCGCGGCCGACAAGCCCTACCGGCACCCCACCTTCTACGAGATCCCCGAGGGGGTGCAGCACCTGTGACGACCACCCTGCACACGGCGGCCCTCGCCCTCGGCGACGACGCCCTGGTGCTGTCGCACCGCTTGGGGGAGTGGGCGGGGCACGCCCCGGTGCTGGAGGAGGAGGTCGCCCTCGCGAACATCGCCCTCGACCTGCTCGGCCAGGCCCGCGTCCTGCTCTCCCTCGTCGGGGACGAGGACGAGCTCGCCTTCCTCCGCGAGGAGCGGGCCTTCCGCAACGCCCAACTGGTCGAGCAGCCGAACGGCGACTTCGCCCACACCATCGCCCGCCAGCTGTACTTCTCCACCTACCAGCGGCTCCTCTACGGCCGCGTCGCCGCCACCGTGCCCGACACCGGTGACGTGACCCGCGAGACGCTGCGGGGCCTGGCCGCGAAGGCGGTCAAGGAGGTCGCCTACCACCAGGACCACGCCGAGCAGTGGACGCTCCGCCTCGGTGACGGCACCCAGGAGAGCCACGACCGGATGCAGACGGCGTGTGACGCGCTGTGGCGGTACACCGGCGAGCTGTTCCAGCCCCTGGACGGCGTCGACATCGACTGGCGGGAGCTGGAGGCCGACTGGCTCACCTCGGTCGCCGCGGTCCTGGACCGGGCCACCCTGAGCCTGCCCGAGGGACCGCGCGCCACGGGGTGGACCGCGGGCGCCGGCCGCCAGGGCCTGCACACCGAGCCGTTCGGCCGGATGCTCGCCGAGATGCAGCACCTGCACCGCAGCCACCCGGGGGCGTCGTGGTGACCGCGACGCCGCTCGAGCAGGAACTGAGCCGGCTGGCCGGTTCGGTACCCGACCCCGAACTGCCCGTCCTCACCTTGGAGGACCTCGGCGTCCTCAAGGGCGTGCGGATCGACGGCCCGGGCCGTGTGACGGTCGAACTGACCCCCACCTACACCGGATGCCCGGCGGTCGAGGCGATGGCCTCGGACATCGAGCGGATCCTCCACGACCACGGCGTGGCCGAGGTGTCCGTGGTCACGGTCCTCTCCCCCGCCTGGTCCACCGACGACATCAGCGACGAAGGACGACGCAAGCTCGCCGAGTTCGGCATAGCCCCGCCCCGTCCTCAGCGGCAGCCGGACGGGCCGGTGTCCCTCACCCTCGCCATCCGCTGCCCGCACTGCGGCTCGACCGACACCGAGCTGCTCAGCAGGTTCTCCTCGACCGCGTGCAAGTCGCTGCGCCGCTGCGCCACCTGCCGCGAACCCTTCGACCACTTCAAGGAGTTGTAGATGTTCCATCCGCTCCGGGTGAGCGAGGTCGAGCGGCTCACGGACGACTCGGTGGCCGTCACCCTCGCCGTCCCACCGGAGTCGCGGGAGGCGTTCCGCCACACCCCCGGCCAGCACCTGACGATGCGCCGGTTCTCCGCCGACGGCCTGGAGGTCCGCCGCACGTACTCGATCTGCTCACCGGCCGCCCCCGCCGGTGAGGAACCGGTGCTGCGGGTGGGCATCCGGCTCGTCGAGGGCGGCGAGTTCTCCACCTACGCCCTCAAGGAACTCGCGGTGGGCCACACCGTGGAGGTCATGGAGCCGATGGGCCGGTTCGTCCTGGCGCCGCGGCCCGGGTACTTCGCGGCGATCGTCGGCGGCAGCGGCATCACCCCGGTGCTGTCCATCGCGGCGACCCTGCTGGCCCGGGAGCCCGGGGCCCGGTTCTGCCTGGTCCGGAGCGACCGCACGGCCGCCTCGACGATGTTCCTGGACGAGGTCGCCGACCTCAAGGACCGCTACCCGGACCGCTTCCAGCTGGTGACGGTGCTGTCCCGGGAGGAGCAGCAGACGGGTCTGCCGTCGGGCCGGCTGGACGAGGAGCGCCTGTCCGGGCTGCTGCCGGCGCTGCTCCCCGTGGAGGACGTGGACGGCTGGTACCTGTGCGGCCCGTTCGGGCTCGTCCAGGGCGCCGAGCGGGCCCTGCGCGGACTCGGCGTCCAGCGCGGCCGCGTCCACCAGGAGATCTTCCACGTGGACGACGGCTCCTCCACGGCACGGCGGGCCCCGGGGGACGTGACCGGCGCCACGCTGACCGCGACCCTCGACGGCCGGTCCGGGACCTGGCCCGTCCTGGAGGGCGAGACCCTCCTGGAGACGGTGCTGCGCAGCAGGTCGGACGCGCCCTACGCCTGCAAGGGCGGCGTGTGCGGCACCTGCCGGGCGTTCCTCGTCACGGGCGAGGTGCGGATGGACCGCAACTACGCCCTGGAGTCGGAGGAGACGGACGCCGGATACGTCCTGGCCTGCCAGTCCCACCCGACGACACCGCAGGTGGAGCTGGACTTCGACCGCTGACGTCCCGCCGTCCGCTCCGGACGGCGAGACGGCCCCCGGTCGCCGGGCGCCTCCGACCGGGCGGCGCCCACCGGTGGTGACTCCGGCTCGGCTCCGGCGTCAGACGACGGTCGCCGGGCCGTCGTGGTCGGTCACCATCGGGCGGCCCGCGCCCTCCCAGGCCAGCATGCCGCCGTCGACGTTCACCGCGTCGACGCCCTGCTGCACCAGGTACTGGGTCACCTGCGCGGACCTGCCGCCGACCCGGCACATCACATAGGCGCGCCGCCCGCCGGCCACCGCCTCCGTCACCTCGCCGAAGCGGGCGACGAAGTCGCTCATCGGCACGTGCAGGGCGCCGTCGACGTGACCGGCCGCCCACTCGTCGGCCTCCCGTACGTCGAGGATCAACGCGTCACCCGGTACGGACGCGACGTCCACGGTGGGCAGCGGTGCGAAGTTCATCTGTGCGTCCTTCCACTCAGGGCTGTTGCGGGGATCCGGTCAGGCCCGCGAGTTCCGCCTCGCGCTCGGAGACCTGGGTCAGCAACTGTTCGGCGACCTCGTCGAGGAGCCGGTCCGGGTCGTCGGGGGCCATGCGCAGCATCGCACCGATCGCGCTGTCCTCCAGCTCACGCGCGGCCGCCGCCAGCAGCTCCTTGCGGTGCGCCAGCCACTCCAGACGGGCGTACAGCTCCTCGCTCTCGCTCAGCAGCGGCACCGCGGGTGCCGGGCCCGCCGCCCACTCCGCGGCCAGCTCGCGCAGCAGCGCCTCGTCCCCGCGCGCGTACGCGGCGTTGACCCGGGTGATGAACTCGTCCCGCCGCGTGCGCTCCCCGTCCTCGGTGGCCAGGTCGGGGTGGGCCTTGCGGACCAGGTCGCGGTAGATCCGACGCACCTCGTCGCTGGGCCGGACCCGCCGGGGCGCCTGGACGGGCTGCTCGTTCAGCATCGCCGAGGCCTCCGGGGACAGGCCGTCGGAGTCGATCCAGCTGTGGAAGAGCTCGTCCACACCCGGCATCGGCATGACCATGGCCCGAGCCTCCCGCGCCTTGCGCAGGTCGTCGGGGTCGCCGGTCCGCGCCGCCCGCGCCTCGGCGATCAGCGCGTCCAGCTCGTCGAGGCGCGCGTACATCGGGCCGAGCTTCTGGTGGTGCAGGCGGGAGAAGTTCTCCACCTCGACGCGGAAGGTCTCCACCGCGATCTCGAACTCGATCAGCGCCTGCTCGGCCGCACGCACGGCCCGCGCCAGTCGCGCCTCAGGCGCCTCAGCAGGCTCAGCCGCTGCAGGGGCCTCAGGCGCTTCAGAAGCCCCGGTGGCTTCAGGAGCCTCTGGCGCTTCAGGAGCCTCGGTGGCTTCAGGAGTCTCGGGCGTCTCGGGGCCTTGCGGAGCCCCGGCGGCCCGGTGGGCTTCCGCTGCCTCGGGGGCGCCGGTCACGTCGTCGCTCGGGGTCGTCACCCGACCAGACTACGGGCGCACGGCACCCACCCGTCACACGCCCAGCTCGGCGGCGATCCGGCCGGCGCGTACGGCGGCGACCAGATCCGCGTGGTCGGCCTCGGTGCGGTCGGCGTACGCCACGGCGAAGCCGGCCACCGCCGCGTCCAGCTCGTCGCTCTTGCCGCAGTACGCCGCCACGAGCCTCGGGTCGGCGCTGTGCGCGTGCGCCCGCGCCAGCAGCGCACCGGTCATCCGCCCGTAGTCGTCGATCTGGTCGGCGGAGAGCGCCGTCGGGTCCACACTCCCCTTGCGGTTGCGGAACTGCCTCACCTGGTAAGGCCGCCCCTCCACGCTCGTCCACCCCAGCAGGCTGTCGCTGACCACCTGCATCCGCTTCTGCCCCAGCACGACCCGGCGCCCCTCGTGTCCGGGCTCCTCGACGTCGAAGCCGGCCTCCGGCAGGTACGGCAGGAGCGCCGACGGCCGGGCCTCCTTCACCTGGAGCACCAGCGGCTCGCCCCGGTGGTCCAGCAGCAGCACCACGTACGACCGGGTGCCGACGCTGCCCGTGCCCACCACCCGGAAGGCCACGTCGTGGATGGCGTACCGGGCGAGCAGCGGCAGCCGGTCGGGCGGCAGCGTCTCCAGGTACGGTCCGAGGGCCGCCGCGACCGCCGCGGCCTCCTCGTCCCCCACGCGCCGCAGCACCGGCGGGGTGTCCACGAAGCGGCGGACGCCGTCCTCGCAGGGTTCCGTGGACCGGGCGGCGAACCGGGCGCTCGTGTTCCGCCGGGCCTTCTCCGACACGCGCTCCAGCGTGCCCAGCAGGTCACGCGCGTCCGTGTACGAGACGAGCTCCTCGTCGGCGATGGCGTTCCAGGCGTCCAGGACGGGCATCCGCGCCAGCAGCCGCATGGTGCGGCGGTAGGCGCCCACCGTGTCGTACGCGGCGGCACGGCACACGTCCTCGTCTGCGCCCGCCTCCCGCCCCGCCAGCACCAGCGAGGTGGCGAGCCGCTTGACGTCCCACTCCCAGGGGCCGACGACGGTCTCGTCGAAGTCGTTCAGGTCGATGACGAGCCGGCCGCTCGCGTCCCCGTAGAGGCCGAAGTTCGCGGCGTGCGCGTCCCCGCATATCTGGGCGCCGATCCCGGTGACCGGCGTCGCCGCCAAGTCGTGCGCCATGAGCCCCGCCGCCCCGCGCAGGAACGCGAACGGCGTCGACGCCATGCGCCCCACCCGTATCGGTGCGAGCGCCGGCACCCGGCCCTGGCTCGACTGCTCCACCGCGAGCACGGCGTCGGGCCGCCCGGCCCTCAGCTCCAGTGCGTCGTGCGCCGACCGCGGCACCCGCCCGCGCAGGGCCTTGCCGCGCTTCTTGGGCCCCTCCGGCCCGCCCGGCCCGTACGCGCCCGGCGCACGCCGCGCGAACCCCGGTACCACCGGAATCCGCCCCACCGCATCACCCGCGCCCGCAGCACCAGCACCAGCACCAGCACCAGCACCAGCACCAGCACCAGCACCAGCACCAGCACCAGGCCTACCCGACCCGGTGCCGGCGGCACCGCCGCTGCCCGTCCGCTGCGCGGGCACCGCAGCCCGGATCTCGTCCATGCGCCCCACTTCCCCCACGTCCACTCACCGGCAGTGCCGACGACCGTACTCCTCCGCCCACCGCCCGTCTCCCCCTGTGGACAACCGGCGGACAAACCGTCCGACCACCGCCGGACACATCGTCGGACGCTCAGCGACCATCGCCGGGGAAGCACCCGGACACTCCGGCGCGAGGCGACCACCGCACAACGAAACAGGGCCCCCACCCGGACTTTCGTCCTGGTGGAGACCCTGTCTCCTGTGGTGCGCGAGGGGGGAGTTGAACCCCCACGCCCTTTCGGGCACTGGAACCTGAATCCAGCGCGTCTGCCTATTCCGCCACCCGCGCATTGGGTGTTGTCGTTCGGGGCCCCACCTCGTTCGGTGCGACCGCCTGGCGACATCTGAAGATTAGCACGTCGGACGGGGTGGATTCACATCCGTTGTTTCGAGGGCCCGGAGGACGAACAAGGAGGAGGGAGACGGTCACGCGCGGTCGGCCCGACACCCTCGGCGACCGCGGACACCCGACCACACCGACACCGACGACCCCGCCGACACCCGACCACGCCGACGCCCACCCCCGACGACACCCACCCCCGACGACACCAACGCCCACCCGACCCGCCACGCCCACCAGACCCACCACGGGACGCACGGAGAGCTCACATGGAGAAACCCGCCGCCGGCCGATCGGTACGGGTGGGAACGGAACGGCTCGCCCCCCACTCATCCCGGGTGTGCCCCGGGTGCGGGACACTGTCCACAGGCCGCCTCTACGATCCGTGTGGGAGATGTGAGAGGTGACACTCGTCCACAGGGCAGAGAAGGGGAACCAGCCGATTTCCCGACGCGTGGATACGATCAGTGAGCAGTACCAGGACGGCAACGACGGAGGAGGTGCCCCATGGGAGTCCTGAAGCGGTTCGAGCAGCGTCTCGAAGGCCTGGTCAACGGCACCTTCGCCAAGGTCTTCAAGTCCGAGGTCCAGCCTGTCGAGATCGCCGGGGCCCTCCAGCGCGAGTGCGACAACAACGCCACGATCTGGAACCGCGAGCGGACGGTCGTCCCGAACGACTTCATCGTCGAGCTGAGCACGCCGGACTACGAGCGGCTGAGCCCGTACTCGGGCCAGCTCGGTGACGAGCTCGCCGGCCTGGTCCGGGACTACGCCAAGCAGCAGCGCTACACGTTCATGGGCCCCATCAAGGTCCACCTGGAGAAGGCCGACGACCTCGACACCGGCCTGTACCGGGTCCGCAGCCGCACGCTCGCGTCCAGCTCGTCGCAGTCGGCGCAGCCGGTCGACGGCGGACACCCGGGCCCGGCGGGCCCGCCCCCGGGCCAGGCCGGCCGCCCCGGCGGCTACGGCTACCCGCCCGCGGCCGCCCCGCCGATGCCGGCGGCTCCACCGCCCGGCGGCGCGGGGGCGGCGCCCCGTCCCGGCCCCGCGGCGCACCGCCCGCCGGGCGCCTCGGGCCACGCCCCGGGCGCCGGCCAGGCGCGCCGCTGGATCGAGATCAACGGCACGCGCCACCAGATCTCCCGCCCCACCCTGGTGCTGGGTCGCAGCACCGACGCCGACGTGCGGATCGACGACCCCGGCGTATCCCGCCGTCACTGCGAGATCCGGACCGGAACGCCCTCGACGATCCAGGATCTGGGGTCCACCAACGGCATCGTGGTGGACGGGCAGCACACCACCCGCGCTACGCTCCGCGACGGCTCGCGGATCGTCGTGGGCAGCACCACCATCGTTTACCGGCAAGCCGAAGGGTGAAGCGGGGGCAATGTCAGAGCTGACCCTCACGGTCATGCGGTTGGGTTTCCTCGCCGTACTGTGGCTGTTCGTCATCGTGGCCGTCCAGGTCATCCGCAGCGACCTGTTCGGCACGCGGGTCACGCAGCGCGGTTCGCGCCGCGAGGCCGCGCGCCCGCAGCAGAGCGGCCGCCAGGGGGCGGCGGCACCGCCGCAGCAGCGGCAGCGCCGCGGCGCCCCCACCAAACTCGTCGTGTCCGAGGGCACGCTCACCGGCACGACGGTCGCCCTCCAGGGCCAGACCATCACGCTGGGCCGCGCCCACGACTCCACGATCGTGCTGGACGACGACTACGCCTCCAGTCGGCATGCCAGGATCTACCCGGACCGTGACGGCCAGTGGATCGTCGAGGATCTCGGGTCCACGAACGGCACCTATCTCGACCGGACCCGACTCACCACGCCGACCCCGATTCCGCTGGGCGCGCCGATCCGCATCGGCAAGACCGTCATCGAGCTGCGGAAGTAGTACGACAATGAGCGAGCGGAGCGAGCGAGCCGCAGCGGTCCGGGAGGACCGGAGGGGGCTCCCGACCGGAGGGTGGGCAGTGTGGCTCGAGACCGGCTGTACCCCGAGGCAGAGTCGACAGGGCAGGTGCGCATGAGTCTGTCACTGCGCTTCGCCGCCGGGTCGCACAAGGGCATGATCCGCGAGGGCAACGAGGACTCCGGTTATGCCGGCCCCCGCCTGCTCGCCATCGCCGACGGCATGGGCGGCCAGGCGGCGGGCGAGGTGGCGTCCTCCGAGGTGATCTCCACGCTCGTCACGCTCGACGACGACGTCCCGGGCTCCGACATCCTCACCTCGCTCGGCACGGCGGTGCAGCGCGCCAACGACCAGCTGCGCATGATGGTCGAGGAGGACCCCCAGCTCGAAGGCATGGGGACCACCCTCACCGCCCTGCTGTGGACCGGCCGGCGACTCGGCCTGGTCCACGTGGGCGACTCCCGCGCGTACCTCCTGCGCGACGGCGCCCTGACGCAGATCACGCAGGACCACACCTGGGTGCAGCGCCTCGTCGACGAGGGCCGGATCACCGAGGAGGAGGCCACCACCCACCCGCAGCGCTCCCTTCTGATGCGCGCCCTGGGCAGTGGCGACCACGTCGAACCCGACCTGTCGATCCGCGAGGTCCGCGCCGGCGACCGGTACCTCATCTGCTCCGACGGCCTCTCGGGCGTCGTCTCCCACCAGACGATGGAGGAGACGCTCGCCAGCTACCAGGGCCCGCAGGAGACCGTGCAGGAGCTCATCCAGCTCGCGCTGCGCGGCGGCGGCCCGGACAACATCACGGTGATCATCGCGGACGTCCTGGACGTCGACGGCGGCGACACCCTCGCCGGTCGGCTGAGCGACACGCCCGTGGTCGTCGGCGCGGTCGCCGAGAACCAGCAGCAGCTCAACGACGGCGGCGCCATGCAGACCCCGGCGGGCCGCGCGTCCGGTCTGGGGCGCGGGAGCCGGCAGCCGCCGGCCGGCGGCTTCGGCCCGCCCGGCAGCGGCGAGGACATCGGCTACGACGGCATGCCCCCGGAGGGCGGCGGTTACGGCGCGTACGGCGACGCGGAGCTGAGCAAGCCGCGCACCGGCCGCAGATGGTTCAAGCGGATCTTCTTCGCCCTGCTGGTGCTGGCGCTGATCGGCGGCGGCGCGTACGGCGGCTACCGCTGGACGCAGACCCAGTACTACGTCGGCGCCAACGAGGGTCATGTCGCGCTCTTCCGCGGCATCAGCCAGGACCTGGCGTGGGTCTCGCTGTCGGAGGTCGAGAAGGACCGCCCCGACATCGAACTCAAGTACCTCCCCGCCTACCAGCAGAAGCAGGTCGAGGAGACGATCGCCGGCGGCAGCCGGGCGAAGGCCGAGGCCAAGATCAAGGAGCTGGGCACCCAGGCGAGTGCCTGCCGCAAGCAGGAGCAGGCCCGCAAGGCCGCCGCGGCGACCCCCGCCACGCCGCCCAGCGAGGAGCAGGCCGGTGGCACCACGGGTGCCGCAGGCTCCACCAAGCCCAAGCCGTCCACCGCAGCCGTCCCCTCCCCGGGCCCCACCCTCACCGAGGACGAGAAGAGGCTGGCCTCGAACTGCGGCAAGCAGTAAGCACCCGTAGGGGGGCCTTTTCACCACCATGAGCGTTGTCACCAACACGACCACCATCGGCGCGATCGACGCGCCAAGCCGCCGCAACACCGAACTGGTGCTGCTCGGATTCGCCGTCGCGATCCCGGTCTTCGCGTACCTGAACGTGGGCCTCGCCCTCGACGGCGAGATCCCGGCGGGCATGCTCGGCTACGGCGTCGGGCTGGGTCTCCTCGCCGGCATCGCGCACCTGCTGATGCGGCGCTTCGCCAAGTACGCGGACCCGCTGCTGCTGCCCCTCGCCACCCTGCTCAACGGCCTCGGCCTCGTGCTGATCTGGCGCCTCGACCAGTCGCCGCGCCTCATCGCCGACTCCATGCGCCGCTACGGGAGCCACAGCGGGGACGCCCCGCAGCAGCTGCTGTACTCGGCGATCGGCGTGGCGCTGTTCCTGCTGGTGCTGGTCTTCCTGAAGGACCACCGCGTCCTCCAGCGCTACACGTACATCTCGATGGTGGCGGCGATCGTCCTGCTGCTGCTGCCGCTCGTCCCCGGCCTCGGCACCGACGTGTTCGGCGCCAAGATCTGGATCAGGGTCGGCCCGTTCTCCATCCAGCCCGGCGAGTTCGCGAAGATCGTCATCGCGGTCTTCTTCTCCGGCTACCTGATGGTCAAGCGGGACGCCCTCGCGCTCGCCAGCCGCCGCTTCATGGGCCTCTACCTGCCCCGCGGCCGCGACCTCGGCCCGATCATCACGATCTGGGTCGTCAGCCTGCTCATCCTGGTCTTCGAGAACGACCTCGGTACGTCGCTGCTCTTCTTCGGCATGTTCGTGATCATGCTGTACGTGGCGACGGAGCGGACCAGCTGGATCGTCATGGGTCTGCTGATGGCGGTGGGCGGCGCGGTCGTCGTCAGCTCGTTCGCCGGTCACGTCCAGTCCCGCGTCGCCGCGTGGCTCGACCCGTTCGGCTGTCTGAAGACGGCTCCCGAGGGCTCCAACATGCTGGCCGCCTGCGACCAGATGTCCCAGGTGCTGATGTCCTTCGGCTCCGGCGGCACGCTCGGCACGGGCCTCGGCCAGGGCCACTCCGACCTCATCGGCTTCGCCGCCAACTCCGACTTCATCTTCGCCACCGTCGGCGAGGAGCTCGGCCTGGCCGGCGTCATGGCGTTCCTCCTCCTCTACGGCCTGATCGTGGAGCGCGGCATCCGCACGGCGCTCGCGGCGCGGGACCCCTTCGGCAAGCTCCTCGCGACCGGCCTTTCCGGCGCGTTCGCGCTCCAGATCTTCGTGGTCGCCGGCGGCGTGATGGGCCTCATCCCGCTGACCGGCATGACCATGCCGTTCCTCGCGTACGGCGGTTCGTCCGTGATCGCCAACTGGGCGCTGATCGCGATCCTCCTCCGGATCAGCGACACCGCGCGGCGTCCGGCGCCGTCCCCCGCCCCGTCCCCCGACGCCGAGATGACCCAGGTGGTCCGTCCGTGAACAAGCCCCTGCGCCACATCGCGATCTTCTGCGGCCTGTTGGTGCTCGCGCTGCTCCTGCGGGACAACTGGGTCCAGTTCGTCCGCAGCGACGAGCTGAACAAGCACCCGCGCAACAAGCGCGTGACGATCGAGCGGTACGCCTCCGTCCGCGGCGACATCATTGTCGACGGCAAGCCGATCACCGGCTCCGTCGACTCGAAGGACCCGCTGTACAAGTACAAGCGCACCTACGTGAACGGCCCCATGTGGGCGCCGGTCACGGGGTACGCCTCGCAGGCGTACGACGCCAACCAGCTGGAGAAGCTGCACGACACGATCCTCACCGGCAACGACGACCGGCTCTTCTTCGACCGCACGCTCTCCATGTTCACCGGCGACACGAAGAAGGGCGGCAACGTCGTCACGACCCTCAACGGCGCCGCACAGAAGGCCGCCTTCGAGGGGCTCGGCAAGAAGAAGGGCGCCGTCGCGGCCATCGACCCGCAGACGGGCAAGATCCTCGCGCTGGCGTCCACGCCGTCGTACGACCCCTCCACCTTCGCCGGCTACCAGGCCGAGGACGAGAAGGCGTGGATCGCGCTCGACAAGGACAAGAACAAGCCGAAGCAGAACCGCGCGCTGCGCGAGATCTACCCGCCCGGCTCGACGTTCAAGGTGCTCACGGCCGCCGCGGCGCTCGAGAACGGCAAGATCAAGGACATCGACGCGCCGACGGACACGCCGGAGCCGTACCTGCTGCCGCTGTCGACCGTGCCGATGAAGAACCACGCCCAGGGCTGCGAGAACGCCACCCTCAACTACGCGATGCAGTGGTCGTGCAACTCGGTCTTCGCGAAGCTCGGTGACGAGGTCGGCCGCGACAAGATGGTCGAGATGGCCGAGAAGTTCGGCTTCAACAACGCGGAGATCGACACCCCGGTCCGCGCCTCGGCCTCCGTCTACGACAAGACCATGGACCGCGGCGGCAACGCCCTGTCCTCCATCGGCCAGTTCAACACGGCGACGACACCGCTCCAGATGGCCATGGTCACGGCGGCCATCGCCAACGACGGCAAGCTGATGAAGCCGTACATGGTCGACCAGCTCGTCGCTCCGAACCTCGACGTCATCGAGCGGAACGAGCCCGAGGAGATGAGCCGCCCGATGTCGCCGGAGACGGCGCAGCTCGTCCAGAAGATGATGGAGAACGTCGTCGAGAACGGCACCGGCAAGAACGCCGCCATCAACGGCGTGGCCGTCGGCGGCAAGACCGGTACGGCCCAGCACGGCGAGAAGAACAAGGCCCGCCCGTACGCGTGGTTCATCTCCTACGCGAAGACCGACAGCGGCTCCCCCGTCGCCGTCGCTGTGGTCGTCGAGGACTCCGACGCGACCCGCGACGACATCAGCGGCGGCGGCCTGGCCGCCCCGATCGCCCGGTCCGTGATGAAGGCGGTACTCGACGCCCGCGGGTGACCCGGTGGATGTGTACCGGTCCCGTATCAGCTTTCGGTCACGGGGTGATCAGCTTCCCGTGGCCGGTAGCCTGTGCGCGGACAGCACACCGCCGGACCACTCAGACGGTTGCGGCCGGGACTGACGGAGAGGGCTGGAACAGTTATGGAAGAGCCGCGTCGCCTCGGCGGCCGGTACGAGCTGGGCTCGGTGCTCGGCCGTGGTGGCATGGCCGAGGTCTACCTCGCCCACGACACCCGGCTCGGCCGCACCGTCGCCGTGAAGACGCTGCGGGCCGATCTGGCCCGTGACCCGTCCTTCCAGGCCCGGTTCCGCCGTGAGGCCCAGTCGGCCGCCTCGCTCAACCATCCGGCGATCGTCGCGGTGTACGACACGGGCGAGGACTACGTCGACGGCGTCTCCATCCCGTACATCGTGATGGAGTACGTGGACGGCTCCACCTTGCGCGAGCTGCTGCACTCCGGGCGCAAGCTGCTGCCCGAGCGGACGCTGGAGATGACCGTCGGCATCCTCCAGGCGCTGGAGTACTCCCACCGCGCCGGCATCGTCCACCGCGACATCAAGCCGGCCAACGTCATGCTGACCCGGACCGGCCAGGTCAAGGTCATGGACTTCGGCATCGCCCGCGCCATGGGCGACGCCGGCATGACCATGACGCAGACGGCGGCCGTGATCGGCACCGCCCAGTACCTCTCCCCGGAGCAGGCGAAGGGCGAGCAGGTCGACGCCCGCTCCGACCTGTACTCCACGGGCTGCCTCCTGTACGAGCTGCTGACCGTCCGCCCGCCGTTCATCGGTGACTCCCCGGTCGCGGTCGCCTACCAGCACGTGCGTGAGGAACCGCAGCCGCCCAGCAACTTCGACCCCGAGATCACGCCCGAGATGGACGCGATCGTCCTGAAGGCGCTGGTCAAGGACCCGGACTACCGCTACCAGTCGGCCGACGAGATGCGCGCCGACATCGAGGCGTGCCTGGACGGGCAGCCGGTCGCGGCCACGGCGGCGATGGGCGCCATAGGGGTACCGGGCGGTTACGGCTATCCGCACCCCGATCAGCACACCGGCGCCGGACACCCGGTGGACCCGGGCGCGCAGACGTCGATGCTGCCGCCCATGAACCCGGACGACGGCGGTTACGGGTACGACGACCGCGGCGCCGGCCGTCGGCGCCAGCCGCAGAAGAAGTCGAACCTCTCCACGATCCTGCTGGTCCTCGCGGGCATCCTCGTGCTGGTCGGCGCGATCCTGATCGGCAAGGTCGTCTTCAGCAGCGACGACCCCAAGCAGGTCACCGTCCCGGCCCTGGTCGGCAAGACGCTCCAGGACGCGCAGACCACGGCGACCAGCTCGGGCCTGAAGGTGACCCAGGCGGGCAGCGAGACGTGCGAGCAGCCGAAGGGCTCCGTCTGCCGCCAGGACCCGGCGGCCGACGGCAGCGCGACGATGGACGAGAACGGCACCATCAACCTCTGGCTGTCGGAGGGCACGGCCAAGGTCAAGGTGCCCAACGTCATGGAGCAGTCGAAGGAGCTGGCGACCACCAACCTCGAGGGCGAGGGGTTCGAGGTCAAGGTCGAGACGCAGGAGTCGGAGAAGCCCGAGGGCACGGTCATCAAGCAGGACCCCGAGGGTGGCACGGAGCACGAGAAGGGCACCGAGGTCACCCTCACCATCGCCGTCAAGGGCAAGGTGTCGGTCCCCCGGGTCATCGACAGCCAGTTCGACAACGCGAAGGCGCAGCTGGAGACGCTGAAGTTCCAGGTCGTCCGCGAGGACGTGGACGGCGAGCAGCCGGCGGGCCAGGTCATCGACCAGAACCCGAAGCCGGACGAGCGGGTCTCCGAGGGTTCGACGGTCACGCTGAAGGTCTCGAAGGGGCCGCAGCAGCAGAAGGTCGAGGTGCCGCAGGTCACCGGCATGCTGCTGGGCCAGGCCAAGCAGGTGCTGGCGCAGCGGGGTCTGCAGCTGGCCGTCTCCGAGGGACCGGACAACGACGCGGTGTTCGTCGTCGACCAGGACCCGAAGCCCGGCAGCAAGGCGAACCCGAACGACACCGTCACCGTGAAGACCCAGGGCCTGGGCGGGAACAACGGTGGCAACGGCAACGGCGGTGACAACGACGGCGAGGGCGGCGACTCCGGCTGGTTCGGCGGTGTCACCGGCTCGGTCTTCCGCACCGAGCCGTAACGGCCCGCGAGACCGCCGGGCCCGCGGGCCCGCGACGACAGCCGGCGGAGGCCCGGCCCCCTGCGCAGGGGGCCGGGCCTCCGCCGTTGCCGTTTGCCGTGATCGTCCCGGTCGCCCCGGACGCCCCGGACGCCCTGATCGCCCCGTCAGGGCGGGGCGCGGTGGTGCGGTGGTGCGGTGGTGCGGTGGCGGGGCGGGGTGGCGCGAGGGTCCGGTGGTGCGGGGGGGGGGGGGGAACGGTCAGCGCAGCTCGGCCGGCTTCGTCCGGTCCCCGTCGACCTTCTGCGTGCGCACGAGCTCGCCCCAGACGATGTAGCGGAAGTCGGAGGTCAGGATCGGCGTGCAGGTCGTGAGCGTGATGTACCGGCCGGGCTTGGTGCGGCCGGACTCCTTGGGGACGGGCTGGAGGACGTCCACGTTGAACCGCGAGGTCTTCGGCAGCGTCTCGTAGACCTTGTAGACGAACCAGGTGTCCTTCGTCTCGAAGACGATCGGGTCACCGGACTTCAGCTTGTGGATGTTGTGGAACTTCGCCCCGTGGCCGTCGCGGTGCGCGGCGAGGGTGAAGTTGCCCGTGCGGTCCTGCGGGAGCGCCGACTTGATCGGCTCGGTGTAGTAGCCGGCGACACCGTGGTTGAGGACGTCCGCACTGGTGCCCGCCTTGACCAGCACCTCGTCGCCGCCCATGGCCGGTACGTGCAGGAAGCCGACGCCGCCCTTGGTGTCGAGGGCGCCCGGCCCGGTGTCGGACCAGCTGTCGCGCACCGCGTCGCCCTGCGCGTCCGCCTCGCGGTCGGCCAGGACGTTGGTCCACCACAGCGAGTAGACGACGAACAGCCCCATCAGCACGCCTGCGGTGATCAGCAGTTCGCCGAAGACACTGATGACGCCGGCGATCCGGCTGCGCGCACGTGCCACTACTTCTGTCCCGTCTTGAGGTGTCAGCCCGCTAGCGCGTCCGGTACACCCTTGCTGCGCGGCCGTTCTTCCACCATCTTCCCCCACACGATCATGCGGTAGGTGCTGGTGAACTCCGGGGTGCAGGTGGTCAGGGTGAGGTACCGGCCCGGTCCGGTGAAGCCGGATCCGTCGGGGACGGGCTTGAGCACCGAGACGTTCGAGGGCGGAGTCTGCGGCAGGATACTCGCCATCTCGTAGATGTAGTACGCGTCCCTCGTCTCGACGACGATGGGGTCGCCGGGCCGCAGCTGGTTGATGTACCGGAAGGGCTCGCCGTGCGTGTTGCGGTGGCCCGCCACGGCGAAGTTGCCCTGCTTGTCGGAGGGCATGGCGGTCTTCAGGGCGCCTTCGGCGTAATGGCCGGCCATGCCCTTGTCGAGCACCTTCTCCTTGTCGATGCCCTCGGCGACGGGCACGGCGACGTCGAGCTTGGGGATGTGGAGTATGGCGAAGCCCTCACCCGCCTCGAACACGCCCGGTTCTCCGGTGCCCCCGCCCTTCGCCCAGTCCTCCGCGATGCGGTCCTTGGCCCTGTCGACCTCCAGCCCGGCCTGCACGTTGGTCCACCACAGCTGGTAGGCGACGAAGAGGAGCATCAGCACGCCGAAGGTGATGAAGACCTCGCCCATCACCCGGCTGGCGATCACGCCGAAGCCCTCCTTGGCCGCCCGGGCGGCCCGGCGCGCCTCGACGCGGGACATGGGCGTGCCGGAGGCGGGCGCCGCGGCGGGCGCCGGGGACGCGGGCGCGCGGCGGCGACCCCGGGACTTCGCGGCGCGCCGCCGCTCGGCGCGGCCGCCGGCGGGTGGGGTGTCCGCCGACGCCGGGCGGCCCGCGGTCGGCGGGGTGTCGGCGGTCGGCGGGGCCGGCCCGTCCGTCACGGGCGCGAGCACGGCCGTCGCGTCGACGCCGGGGGGCCGGGCGGCCTGGTCGTACTCCGCCGCGGCCCGCTGCCGGTACGCCGGGGGCCGCCGTCCGTGCGCCGCCTGGTCACCGTAGGCCGCCGCCTCCGGGTACGCGGGCTGCGCGTCGTAGGGCGGCTCCCCGTGCCCCGGCGACTGCTCGCCGTGAACGGGCTCCTGCGGCCGTGTGGCGGGCTGCGGGCGGGCGTGCCGGCCGTGACGGCCCTGCGGCGCCTGACGGTCGTCGTGGGGCCCGTACGCCGCGTACGGGGCCTCTTGGGCCGTCCCGTACGGCTCGTACGGGGCTTCGTACGGGCCGGGGGCGGCTGCGGGGTCCGCGAGGGGCCCGGCGGGCGCCGCGTACGGCTGCTGCGGCCACTGCCCGGGCTGCTGGACCGGCGCGGGCTGCTGTGCCGGCTCGAATCCCGGCTCCTGGTCCGGTGCGTTAGTCGCCCGGTACCAGGGCGGCCCCTCCTGCTCGCCCCCCGCGGCGTGCCCGGGACGCCCGGGGGTCACGCGACGGCCTTGCCCACCACCGGCGCGAGACCCGCGGAACGGCCGACCGCCCCGGTGTCACCGCACTGCTCCAGCCAGTTGGCGAGCATCAGGTGACCGTGCTCGGTGAGCACCGACTCGGGGTGGAACTGGACGCCCTCCACGGCGTGCTCCCGGTGGCGCAGCCCCATGATGATCCCGTCCTCCGTGCGCGCCGTGACCTCCAGGACGTCCGGGAGCGTGGCGGGCTCGGCGGCCAGGGAGTGGTAGCGCGTCGCGGTGAACGGCGAGGGCAGACCGGTGAAGACGCCCTTGCCCCCGTGGACCACCGGGGAGGTCTTGCCGTGCAGCAGCTCGGGCGCGCGGTCGACCACGCCGCCGTACGCGACGGCCATGGACTGCATGCCGAGGCAGACACCGAAGACCGGTACGCCCGTGGCGGCGCAGTGCCGGACCATGTCCACGCACACGCCGGCCTCCTCGGGCGTACCCGGGCCGGGCGACAGCAGGACGCCGTCGAAGCCGTCCTGGGCGTGGCGGAGCTCGACCTCGTCGTTGCGCACCACCTCGCACTCGGCGCCGAGCTGGTACAGGTACTGGACGAGGTTGAAGACGAAGCTGTCGTAGTTGTCGACGACGAGGATGCGCGCGCTCACTGACCGTCCACCGTCACATCATTGAACGGAAGCAGCGGCTCCGCCCACGGGAACACGTACTGGAAGAGGAGAAAGACGACCCCGAGGCCGAGCAGGAGCGCGATGACCGATCGCACCCACGCGTTGCCCGGGAGATGCCGCCAGATCCAGCCGTACATGACGTCTGCTGTCCCTTCCGTTCGATACCGCACCAGAGTACGGGGCGAACCCCCTCCGGTGGGGCGGCTGTGGAAAGCCGCCCGCTCGGCCCGCGTCACACGCCCCGGCCCACCCTGCCCCGCCCTCCCCCAGCCCCGCCCCAGCCGCCGGACGGACAGGGGCGGACGGGCAGGGGCGGACGGGCAGGGGGGACGGGCGGAGCAGGACGGCCCCGGGAGCAGGGGCCCGGGGCACCACCCGGTCAGGCGGCCGGCTCGGCGTAGCGCAGGTCGACGGTGCCGGTGTAGCCGGGCAGCGTCATGGCGCCGCGCGAGTCGACCTGCCAGCCGAGCCCGTACGCCTTCACGTACAGCTGGTAGTTCTGGACCGCGGGGGAGAGCGCGAGGGCCCGGCGCAGCTTGCCGGTGTTCCCGACGGCGGTGATCCGGTAGGGCGGGGAGTAGACGCGGCCCTGGAGGATCAGGGTGTTGCCGACGCAGCGGACCGCGCTGGTGGAGATCAGCCGCTGGTCCATGACCTGGATGCCCCGTGCGCCGCCCTGCCAGAGGGCGTTGACGACGGCCTGGAGGTCCTGCTGGTGGATCACCAGGTCGTTGGCCTGCGGCTCGGGGTATCCGGGGGCGGCGCGGGCGTCCGGCGGGGCGTCGTTGAGCGTGACGGTGAGGCCGTCGCCGGAGACCTCGGTGGTACCGGCCGCCTTCTCCAGGGCTCCGAGCCGGGCGTCCTCGGCCTCGCTGGAGCCGGCGTCGCGGCGGGCGAGCCCGTCGACCTCCTCGCGCACGGCCGCCGTGGTCTCCTCCAGCTCCTTGTTCTTCTCACTGCGGTCCAGGACGAGATCGGAGAGGCGCAACAGGGAGTCGTCCGTGCGGATGTTGGTGCCCTTGGCCGTGTTGAAGCTCGTGACGAAGATCAGGCCCGCGAGCGCGAACACGGCAGCCGTCAGCAGCCGTACCGGCCGCCACTTCCCGCGCCGGGCGGCTCCCGTGGGAGAGTCGGCTGAATTGCTCAACGTACCCTTATCTCCTTAGGCGTCGCCGAAGCACTACGCTAACGGACGCCTGGGCGAGGAGGCGGGCCACCTCGCCCCGAGCCCATTACCAGCCAAAGTCACCGTTTCCGCGCGGTCACGCAGCGCATCGACAGGAGAGTCCCTCGTGCCGAAGTCACGTATCCGCAAGAAGGCCGACTTCACGCCGCCCCCCGCCGCGAAGCAGGCGACCGCCATCAAGCTGACCAACCACAGCTGGGTCGCCCCGGTCATGCTGGCGCTCTTCGCGATCGGGCTGGCGTGGATCGTGGTCTTCTTCGTCACCGACGGCACGCTGCCCATGGAGTCGCTGAGGAACTGGAACGTCGCCGTCGGCTTCGGCTTCATCGCCGCCGGCTTCGCCGTCTCGACCCAGTGGAAGTAGCGGAAGCGTCCTCTCACGTCAAGCACTCGTGAGGGTTATCCACAGCGTTGTACACAGCCGTGGAAAAGGTCAGACCATCTGTGGATAACCCGCATGATGTTGACGCCGATGTGACTGCGCGACGCACCCGAGCACAGCCGTAGCGCCCCTCGCCGCACCGAAAAGACCCAGGTCAGCGACGAGGGGCACGGGTGTTCCCGACAGGCGGCAGCGAAGCCGTCACAGGCTGTGGACAACTATGGGGAAAGCCGGTGCTCAGCTGAGCGCGGCCGTTCTCATCACGGTCATGCCGACGGTCGCCACCAGCACCAGCGCGCAGACGCCCCACTGCACCACGGGCCGCCGCTCCCGCGGGCCGCTCACCAGGCCGTACGCGATGACCGCCCCCGCGACCAGGCCGCCCAGGTGCGCCTCCCAGGCGATGGTGTCCCGGAAGACCGCCGTGATGAGGACGTTCAGGGCGATCAGCCCCAGCACCGGCCGCAGGTCGTACCGCAGCCGCCGCACCATGACGAACGTCGCGCCCATCAGCCCGAACACCGCGCCGGACGCGCCGAGGGAGCCCTGGTTCGGCGCCGCGACCACATAGGTCAGGGCGCTGCCCGCCAGGCCCGACAGCAGGAACAGCGCCAGGTACCGGACGCGGCCGAACGCCGCCTCCAGCGGACCGCCGAGCACCCACAGGCCCAGCATGTTGAAGCCGATGTGCCAGACCTCCTGGTGCAGGAAGACCGACGTCACCATCCGGTACCACTCGCCGTCGGCGACGCCGATCACCCGGCCCAGCTGGAGGTCGTAGGCGAGACCGATGAGCAGCGTCCGGTCGACGAAGTCGGCGACGAACAGGCCGGCCAGGAAGACCAGCGCGTTCGCCCCGATCAGCACCTTGGTGACGAGGTGGGGATCGCCGGCCGTGAGGGGGCCGCCCGCGATGTTGCGGGGACGTGCGGCCGCCGCGCCGTGCCCCGTGCCCGACCCGCTCCGCACGCACTCCGGGCACTGGAAGCCCACCGACGCCTCGACCATGCAGTCCGGGCAGATCGGCCGCTCGCAGCGCGTGCACCGGATACCGGTCTCCACCCCCGGGTGGCGGTAGCAGCTCGACAGCCCGTGCTGCGGCGCCTGGTCCTGCTCCATGGGGATCCCCTCGTCGTCGTGCGCGTACCAACGCCCCGCCCATCCTTACGGACGGGCGGGGCGGAAAGGTTCCCGGGCGGACCGTGGACGGCTCCCCGGCGGAGCGGCAACCCCGGGAACCGGGGCCGGCGCAGGCGGGCCGGGTGGCCGGTGGGCCAGGCGACCGGCCGGTGGACCGGGCGTCCGGTGGCCGGCGGGCCGGCGGGCCGGGTGACCGGGATGGTCGCCCGCGGTCGGTCGGTCAGCGGGACTCGACGACCACGGACTCGATGACCACGTCCTCCACCGGACGGTCGGTGCGCGGGTTGGTCCGGAGGGCCGCGATGGCGTCCACGACCTTCTTGCCGGCCTCGCTGGTGACCTCGCCGAAGATGGTGTGCTTGCCGGTCAGCCAGGTCGTCGGCGCGACGGTGATGAAGAACTGCGAGCCGTTGGTGCCCGGTCCCGCGTTGGCCATGGCCAGCAGGTAGGGCTTGTTGAAGCCCAGGTCCGGGTGGAACTCGTCCTTGAACTCGTACCCCGGCCCACCCGTGCCGTTGCCCAGCGGGTCACCGCCCTGGATCATGAAACCGCTGATCACCCGGTGGAAGACCGTGCCGTCGTACAGCGGGTCGGTGGTCTTCTGACCCGTCGCCGGGTTCGTCCACTCGCGCTCACCCTTGGCGAGCTCGACGAAGTTCCGGACCGTGACCGGCGCGTGGTCCGGCAGGAGCCGGACCTCGATGTCGCCGTGGTTCGTCTTCAGGGTGGCGTACAGCTGCTCGGCCACGATGTGCCTTCCTTAGGTCTTCCCTTACGGGTCCGATCCTCGCATGGAAGCCGCGACAGCGGACAAAAGCGAGGAGGGCCACGCGACGATGCCCCGGATGCGCGCACCCGCATGCCGAGCGAGGGGCCCGGAGGCATGATTTCGAAAAGGGCGGAAAGGTGAGATATCAACCCGCCACCCAGGAGGAGGATCCCGTGACCCGCATGGACAGCGTGCGCGCCGCCACCGACACGGCGAAGGAGAGCGTGCTGCACGCCGCGGACGTCGTGGCGCCCTACGCCGGCGCGGCCAAGGAACAGGCCGCGCTCTACGCGCACGCAGCGCGCGTGAAGGTGGCGCCCAAGGTTTCCCGGGCCGCCCAGCAGGCCGCCTGTCAGGCCCGCGCGCAGTACGGCGCCTACGTCGCCCCGCATGTGCCGCCGAAGGTCGACGCCGCCGCGCAGCGCGCCGCGTACCGGACCCGGCTGGCGGCGCGTCAGGCCGCCGACTTCACCGTGCCGCG
This sequence comes from Streptomyces kanasensis, assembly GCF_043077165.1. Lineage (NCBI taxonomy): Bacteria > Bacillati > Actinomycetota > Actinomycetes > Kitasatosporales > Streptomycetaceae > Streptomyces > Streptomyces kanasensis. The sequence continues at coordinate 471,462 of NZ_JBIBSF010000003.1, read as the reverse complement.
GGTGGAGAGCGCGGTGGCCGCCGCGGGACCGGTGGGTGCGGAGGCCGTGGCCCGTTCCACCGCCGCCCTCGCCGCCCTGCGCGGCCAGGTGACGGTGAAGGAGGTCCGCAAGCTGGTGCGCAAGCACGAGCGCCGGATCAGGATGCGTCGTGCGGCCAAGGGAATGGCCGTGGCGGGCCTGGTCATCGGCGGTGCCGTGGCCGTGTGGAAGTGGTGGGACAACCAGGCCAACCCGGACTGGCTGGTGGAACCGCCCACCGAGGTCCCCGAGCGTTCCCCCCTCGTGTCCGTCGACGGCAGCGGACCGGACGCGTCGCTCGCCGAGGCGGACGCCGGGGGCGGGTCGACGGAGGCCACCGGGCTGGAGACGAACGAGAACGGCGACGACCGCCGCTGACGTTACGGCGCCGCGGTGACGGCGGCCGCGGCGACGGGCACGACGGCCTTCGCCCCCACGGGGGCGGGGGCCGTTCCGGCGTAGGCGGCGACAACGTCCCCGACAGGAGCGGCGGCGGCCACGTCCCCGGCGCGGGCGGCGCGCATGCGGCGCACGGCGGGCGAGGAGCCGTGCGCCTCGGCGCGGATCCGCTGCTTGATGGTCGGCGGCAGCGCCCGCTCCCCCGCCACCGGCCGCCCGGGCACGGGACTCGACACCGGACCCGCGGTGGGCCCGGCCGACCGCTGCCCCGGCAGGGCCACCGCGGCGGAAGCCGGGCCGGCGGCGAGCGGGTGGCCCGAGACCGGACCGGCGGTGGGCACGGAGCGCCTCAGGGAGGCGAGGACGCCGCAGAAGAAGGAGACGATTGCGGTCCAGAACTGCTGGATCCTGACGGCGGCCATGGCCCCTCGCTTTCCCACACATCCCGATTGGGCGATCTGCATACCTTCCTCATGATGTGTACGCAACTCGGGATCCGGGGGAGCGACGCCGCCGTCGCGCAGATCTTCCGATGAACACCACCCGTGTGGAGCAGCACCAGGTGGCACGGGTGCGCCGAGCACGGTAGAGGACCCTCCCGATGTCCTGCCTGAGCCCGCGCCGAGCCCGACCCGAGGCCCGCCCGGCCCCCGACCTCGGGCCGGCACCGGCCCCCGCCCGGTCCATCGGTCCCCGGCCTCGTCCCCGCCTCCGGGGCGCCGTGGGACGCCCCCCGCCGTGCGCGGGAGACGCGAAGAAGACCCCTCCCATCGCGGTGTCCACAGGTGGGAGGGGTCTTCGGAAGTGGAGCCTAGGGGAGTCGAACCCCTGACATCTGCCATGCAAAGACAGCGCTCTACCAACTGAGCTAAGGCCCCGGGGACCGCCCGGTCTCGGCGGTCGCAGACCAGAGTACCGGGTGACCGGGGGTGTCCCGCAAAAGCATTGGGGCTCCCCGTGGAACACCACTCTCCGTAAGATGCTCCGCGAGGTTCGCAGCAGCGAACCGGAGCGATGGGGAGACGCCATGGATGCCGCACAGCAGGAATCGACCGCCAGAGCCAGAGAGCTCCAGCGCAGTTGGTACGGGGAGCCGTTGGGGGCGCTCTTCCGTCGGCTCATCGACGACCTCGGGCTGAACCAGGCCCGGCTCGCCGCCGTCCTGGGTCTTTCCGCCCCGATGCTGTCGCAGCTGATGAGCGGCCAGCGCGCCAAGATCGGCAACCCGGCCGTCGTCCAGCGCGTCCAGGCGCTCCAGGAGCTCGCGAGCCAGGTCGCCGACGGCAGCGTCAGCGCGGTCGAGGCGACCGACCGGATGGAGGAGATCAAGAAGGCGCAGGGGGGCTCGGTCCTGACCGCCTCCAGCCAGGCGCCGACCAGCTCGGGCGCGCCGACGATCCGCCGGGTCGTCCGTGAGATCCAGTCGCTGCTGCGCTCCGTCGCCGCGGCCGGGGACATCATCGACGCCGCGGACTCGCTCGCCCCCACCCACCCGGAACTGGCAGAGTTCCTCCGGGTGTACGGCGCCGGGCGCACCGCGGACGCGGTCGCGCACTACGAGGCGCACCAGAGCTGACGGCGGCGGCGGGCAGCGGGCGCCATCGGGCGGCATCGCACGGGAACGGGGGCGGCACGGCGCGATGGGTGAGGTCTTCGCGGGGCGGTACGAGCTGGTCGACCCGATCGGGCGCGGGGGCGTGGGCGCCGTGTGGCGGGCCTGGGACCAGCGCCGCCGCCGGTACGTGGCGGCGAAGGTGCTCCAGCAGAGCGACGCGCACACCCTGTTGCGCTTCGTGCGGGAGCAGGCCGTGCGCATCGACCACCCGCACGTCCTCGCCCCGGCGAGCTGGGCCGCCGACGACGACAAGGTCCTGTTCACCATGGACCTGGTCGGCGGCGGTTCGCTGGCGCACGTCATCGGGGACTACGGGCCGCTGCCGCCGCGGTTCGTCTGCCTCCTGCTCGACCAGTTGCTGTCCGGACTGGCCGCGGTGCACGCGGAGGGGGTCGTGCACCGTGACATCAAGCCGGCGAACGTCCTGCTGGAGGCGACCGGGAGGGGGCGGCCGCACCTGCGGCTGTCCGACTTCGGCATCTCGATGCGCAAGGGCGAGCCGCGCCTCACCGAGACCCACTACGTCGTCGGGACGCCCGGCTACTTCGCACCCGAGCAACTGACCGGCGCCGAACCGGACTTCCCGGCCGATCTGTTCGCGGTCGGTCTGGTCGCCCTGTACCTGCTGCAGGGCCGCAAACCCGACTCACAGGCGCTCGTGGAGCACTTCAGGGCGCACGGGACACCGGGCGCGCCCCAGGGCGTCCCCGAGCCGCTGTGGCAGGTCCTCGCGGGGTTGCTCCAGCCCGACCCGGAGGCACGGTTCCGTACGGCGACGGGCGCGCGGAAGGCCCTGGCGTCGGCGGTCGAGCTGCTGCCGGACCCGACGGGCGAGGAGGAGCCCGTCGAGGTCTTCGACCAGGTGGGCCCGCTGCCGCCCGGATACGGCCCGGACGGCCCCGTCGCCGCACCGCCGCCCGGGTACGGCCCGTGGTCTTCGTCCCCGTCGCCCGCGCCGGACCCGGCACCGGCAGCGCCGGCGGGAGCGGCGTCCGGGACGAGCGACTTCCACCTGGCGCCGCCGCCCGCGCGCCTCGCCCCGGCGGCGTCCCCGCCCCCGGCCGCCGCCCCGTCGACCCCGGCGTCCCCGTCGGCCCCGTCAGCCCCGTCGGCGTTCCCGGTGGCCGGGCCCGCCGCCCCGGTACAGCCGTACGGGTCGTACGGGTCGTACGCGCCGTACGCACCGCACCCCACGGCGCCGTACACGGCACCGTCGGCCCCCGCCCCCGGCGTCGGACCGACTGCGGCCCCGGCACCCGCTCCGCGCGTGCGCCCCGGCCCGCCCCGGGCGGTGGCCGTCCCCGTCGTCCTGCTGGCCCTGATCTGTTACGCCGTCGGGTTCTGGGCGCTGACCCGCGTCTGAGTCACCATCCGCGGCCCTGCGGCGGCCCGTACCCGGGCACCCCCACGGCCCCCGGCGCCCCACCGGCCCCGGCGCCCGGCCCCGTCTCCGCCGCCGCGCGTCGCCGCGCCAGGAGCGTCCAGGCGCCGAGCCCGCCGAGCAGCAGCGTGCCGGCTCCGATGCCGCCCGCCGCGACGAGCCGCATGGCGCCGCCGCCTCCCGGCTCCGTACCACTGGCGCCGTCGACCGCCGCGCGCCGGTCGCCGTCCGTCACGGCGAAGATCCCGGCGGGCCCGGCGTACGGGGGCGCCGCCGCGGCGTCGTGCTCCACGTTCACCCGCAGCGTCAGCCCGTACGGCTTCTTCCCGAACACCTGCGCCACCTTGGGGTTGAGGCTGACGCGCAGGTAGTACCACCCGGCGAAGCGCATCCCGTTGGTCTCGGTGTCCGAGGCGAACCGGTTCGCGTATGCCACCGGGGGCAGCGGGTCGAGGGTCGCCGACTTCTGCTTGCCGTCGTACGCCAGGGAGTCGGCGCTGTCGACGAGGCCGAGCGCGGGGTTGTACAGCGAGACGGGGAGCGCCCCGGACACGAAGCCGCCGCCGGCCGCACTGCCGAGGTCGGCGCTGACGAAGAGCTGCTGGCCCCAGTCGACCGGGATCCGGTAGAAACGGCTCTCGCCCGGCTCGATGCGGTCGGTCCACTCGCCCTCGGCGAGCCCCGGCGCGTCGGCGAACCCGGTGCCCCCCGCCCGCTCGCGGGGGCCGCCGGCGGGCGGTGCGGGCGAGGCGCTCGGCCAGCCCTCCGGCGCCTCGGTCGGACCGGACGACGAGAGCGTCGGCTCCAGGACGTGCCGCAGCTCCAGGCCCCAGGGCTCGGCCGACGAGGCGTCCTGCCCGTCGCGCTCCACGACGACGTAGTACGACCCGGCCTCCCGGCACCGCGACCGGTCGGCTTCGAGGGTGCGGTGCGCGTACGCGGCGAGCGGCCGGGCGAAGTCGGCGGACCCGAACTGCGTGGTGGCGCTGGAGCAGTCGGCGCCGTCGCGGTCCTGCAAGGACACGGAGAGCTGGTCCCGATAGGACAGTTCGGCACCCCGGGGCGGTACGGCGACGGCGGAGACGTACCCGTGGTGGGCGTCGTCCAGGTCGACCCGGTAGATCAGTTTCCCGTCGCGCCGGATGATGTCCTTGTACACGGAGCCGGCGGCGAGCCGCGGCGCGTCGCTCGTGGTGGAGGCGCCGTCGACCGGCCGGGCCTCCGCGGCGAAACCGTACGCGGCGGGTTCGCCGGCCGCCCGCGCCGGCCCCGCCCCGGCACCCGCGGCGAGCAGCGACCCCCCGACCAGCACGGCGGCCACCGCCGTCCGCGCCCCGGCGCCCGTCGCGGGCCGACCGCTCCTCCGCGCCCCGCCGGCCGACCCCGGACGACCGCCGGCCGCCCCACTCCCGCTCCGGTCCCGCCTCTTCACGCTCTTCCCCCCGTCGTCACCACGGCCGCACCATCCTGCCCCGTCGCCCCCGCCGCTGTCTGCGACGGCAGCCCATGAGCCGCGACCCACCGGCACCCCACCCGCTCCCTCCGGCGCACTTCGCGCCCGCAACGAAAGACTTCGCTGCCGTGAAGGGACAGGCCGGGGCGGCGGAAGGAAGGGAGCCGGGGGCAACGCGAGGAACGGCTCGGGGAGACGGAGGAAGCGGAGAGGGGGCGGCCACGACGACGAGGGGCCCCGGTCGCTTCCCAGCGACCGGGGCCCCTCACGAACAGTTGACGCCTCTCACGAACCCGCGGGCACGGAGTCGGTCGCCTCCGTCCACAGATCCTGCTCGGCGCGATCCGCCTGGATCTGGCGGTACACGAGGAGCCCGCCGATGGCGGCCAGTGCGACCAGGAGGAGCTTCTTCACCGCGCGACCTCGTCTTTCGTTGACGTAGGGAGTCCTTATGGCGCCCGACTATACACACCGACCGATATCAATCGGTGACCTGTCTCCGGACGACAGTACGACACCGTCCCGACGCCGCGCACGGCAGGGCGCGGCGCCCGCCGGGGAACACGCGAAAGGCGCCCCCGTCCGGGGGACGCCTTGTCGTCACCGCGGGGCCGACAGGGTGTGAGCCCCTGGCCATCAGCAGCAGATCGATCACGCCAGGCCGATCGCGGGGAGTCGGCAGCGCCGCCCCACCGTCCGCCGTGACGGGCGGTCCGCCCCTACCTCGCGTAGAGGAAGACCACGAGGATCAGTGATCCCACAGCGAAGACGGCTCCCATCCACGCGGCCATCAGTCCTACGTACCGGAAGGTCGCGTAGGCCCTGTCGTAGCCGGCGTTCCAGACTCCGCCGTACGCCCTCGCCGCGGCAGCCCGCCATCCCTGGTAGTCGGCGGCCAGGCCCATGCCCAGGAGCGACATCAATAGGGGGACGAGGACGTTCATCACGGCTGCCGGCACCCGCTCATCCTAGGCGCGTGATCACCAGGGAGCCTGGCGGCATCCGTCACCCGGGCGGCTGTCCGAAGTGGCCCGAGACGCCGGAGGCCCCCAACCGTTACCGGTTGGGGGCCTCCGCACTGTGGGGCTAACAGGATTTGAACCTGTGGCCTCATCCTTATCAGGGATGCGCTCTAACCAACTGAGCTATAGCCCCTCCGCGCTGCGCGCTGACCTCTGAAGATTAGCGCACAGGACGGCTCCCGCCAAAATCGCTACTCGTCCTCGGCGAGCGTCAGCTCCACGCCGCCCACGAAACCGGCGGCGAGGTTGTAGATGAACGCGCCGAGCGTGGCCAGCGCCGTGGCGAGCACCACGTCGATGACCGCGATCACGGAGGTGAAGAGCAGCACGCGGGGGAGCGACAGGAACGCCTGGAGGTCGAACCCGTTGCTCGCCGTGGACCCGGTGGCGTCACTGATCGTGGCGCCGACCGTGGAGAAGACGCCCATGGCGTCCATGACCATCCACAGCACCGCCGCCGCGACCACCGTGCAGATGCCCAGGGCGATGGAGAGCAGGAAGCTCACCTTCATCACCGACCACGGGTCCGCCTTGGCGACCCGCAGCCGCGCCTTGCGCGTGCGCGGCGTGGTCTTGGCACCCGTACGGGGGCGGCGAACCGTCGCGGAGCCGTGGGCGTCCTCCTGGCCGTCCGCCCCGTACGCCTGCGGCGGGTGGTACGGCTGGGCCTTCTGCTTGCCGGTGGAGGGCCGTCCACCGGGCAGCGGCCCGTCCTCTTGTGTGTCGTAAGGGGGCTTCGCCCCCCGGGTGTCGGTCACCGCTACCCCCTGGGAGTCCGTGGCTGGGCCACGGGCACCGTTCGCTCTCTTGGCGGCCGAGCCGGCCGAACCGGCGCCCGTGGCTCCGCTCACGCTTTACTCCTCGTGCTCCCCGGCCGGGGACTCCGTGTCCCCGGCTGCCTCGACCACCGCGCCGGTGTCGGCGGCGGCCTCGGTTCCTTCCGCGTCCGGAACCACACCGTCGGCCGCTTCGGTCTCCTCGACCGCCTCGGCCTCGGCACCGGCCTCGGCGTTCCGTGCGATACCTACGACGGCATCGCGCTTGCCCAGGTTGATCAGCTGGACACCCATGGTGTCACGGCCGGTCTCCCTGACTTCGTTGACGCGCGTGCGAATCACACCACCGGACAGCGTGATGGCGAGGATCTCGTCGGTCTCCTCGACCACCAGCGCGCCGACGAGCGAGCCGCGGTCCTCCACGATCTTCGCAGCCTTGATGCCCAGACCGCCACGGCCCTGCACCCGGTACTCGTCGACGGGCGTCCGCTTGGCGTAGCCGCCGTCCGTCGCGGTGAAGACGTACGTACCGGGGCGGACGACGTTCATCGACAGCAGCTCGTCGCCCTCGCGGAAGCTCATGCCCTTCACGCCGGAGGTGGCGCGGCCCATCGGGCGCAGCGCGTCGTCCGTCGCGGTGAAGCGGATGGACTGGGCCTTCCGGCTGATGAGCAGCAGGTCGTCCTCGGCGGAGACCAGCTCGGCACCGATCAGCTCGTCGTCGCCGCCGTCCTCCCGCTCGCGCAGGTTGATGGCGATGACGCCGCCCGAACGGGGCGAGTCGTAGTCCTTCAGCGACGTCTTCTTCACCAGACCCGCCTTGGTCGCGAGGACCAGGTACGGCGCGGCCTCGTAGTCGCGGATCGCGAGGATCTCGGCGATCTGCTCGTCCGGCTGGAAGGCCAGCAGGTTGGCGACGTGCTGGCCGCGGGCGTCCCGGCCGGCGTCCGGCAGCTCGTACGCCTTGGCGCGGTAGACGCGGCCCTTGTTCGTGAAGAACAGCAGCCAGTGGTGCGTGGTGGAGACGAAGAAGTGGTCGACGATGTCGTCTTCCTTCAGCTTCGCGCCCCGCACGCCCTTGCCGCCGCGCCGCTGCGAGCGGTAGTCGTCCGTCTTCGTGCGCTTCACGTAGCCACCACGCGTGATGGTGACGACGATGTCCTCCTCGGCGATCAGGTCCTCGATGGACATGTCGCCGTCGAACGGCACGAGCTGGCTGCGGCGGTCGTCGCCGAACTTCTCCACCAGCTGTGCCAGCTCCTCGCTGACGATCTGCCGCTGGCGGGTCTCGGAGGCGAGGATGCGGTTGTAGTCGTTGATCTTCGCCTGGAGCTCGTCGTGCTCGGCGACGATCTTCTGGCGCTCCAGGGCGGCCAGGCGGCGCAGCTGCATCTCCAGGATGGCGTTCGCCTGGATCTCGTCGATCTCCAGCAGCTCCATCAGGCCGCCGCGCGCGACGTCGACCGTGTCGCTGCGCCGGATGAGGGCGATGACCTCGTCGATCGCGTCGAGCGCCTTGAGCAGACCGCGCAGGATGTGCGCCCGCTCCTCGGCCTTGCGCAGCCGGAAGCGCGTACGGCGGACGATGACCTCGATCTGGTGCGTCACCCAGTGGCGGATGAACGCGTCGAGCGAGAGGGTGCGCGGCACGCCGTCGACCAGCGCGAGCATGTTCGCGCCGAAGTTCGTCTGCAGGTCGGTGTGCTTGTAGAGGTTGTTGAGCACGACCTTGGCGACCGCGTCCCGCTTGAGGACGATGACCAGCCGCTGGCCGGTGCGCGAGGACGTCTCGTCGCGGACGTCCGCGATGCCGCCGATCTTGCCGTCCTTGACCAGGTCGGCGATCTTCTGCGCGAGGTTGTCCGGATTGACCTGGTAGGGCAGCTCCGTGACCACCAGGCACTGGCGGTTCTGGATCTCCTCGACCTCGACGACCGCGCGCATCGTGATGGAGCCACGGCCCGTGCGGTACGCCTCCTCGATGCCCTTGCGGCCGACGACGAGGGCGCCGGTCGGGAAGTCGGGGCCCTTGATGCGCTCGATGAGCGCGTCGAGCAGCTCCTCGTGGGAGGCGTCGGGGTGCTCCAGCGCCCACTGGGCGCCGGCCGCGACCTCGCGGAGGTTGTGCGGCGGGATGTTGGTCGCCATGCCGACCGCGATGCCGGCGGAGCCGTTGACCAGGAGGTTCGGGAAGCGGGACGGCAGGACCGTCGGCTCCTGGTTGCGCCCGTCGTAGTTGTCCTGGAAGTCGACGGTCTCCTCGTCGATGTCGCGGAGCATCTCCATCGACAACGGCGTCATCTTGCACTCGGTGTACCGCATGGCGGCGGCCGGGTCGTTGCCCGGGGAACCGAAGTTGCCGTTGGAGTCCACCAGCGGCAGCCGCATCGACCACGGCTGGGCCAGGCGCACGAGCGCGTCGTAGATGGAGGAGTCGCCGTGCGGGTGGTAGGTGCCCATGACGTCGCCGACGACGCGGGCGCACTTGTAGAAGCCCTTCTCGGGCCGGTACCCGCCGTCGTACATGGCGTACAGGACGCGCCGGTGGACGGGCTTGAGGCCGTCCCGCACGTCGGGCAGCGCACGCGACACGATGACGGACATCGCGTAGTCGAGGTACGAGCGCTGCATCTCGGTCTCGAGCCCGACGGGCTCGACCCGCATGCCCACGCCGGGGACGACGGGCTCCTCTTCGGGCGTCACGGCGGCGGGGGTGTTCTCGTCGGCCATTGCTGGTCTTCAGTCCTTTCGTACGGTCAGCTGAGACCGACTCAGATGTCGAGGAAGCGGACGTCCTTGGCGTTGCGCTGGATGAACGAGCGCCGCGCCTCCACGTCCTCGCCCATCAGCACCGAGAACAGGTCGTCGGCCTGGGCCGCGTCGTCGAGCGTGACCTGGCCGAGCACCCGGTGGTCCTGGTCCATGGTCGTGATGCGCAGCTCCTCGGCGTTCATCTCGCCGAGGCCCTTGAAGCGCTGGATGGAGTCCTCGCGGATGCGCTTGCCGTTCTGCTTGCCGAGCTCGACGAGCGCGTCGCGCTCGCGGTCCGAGTAGGCGTACTCGAAGTCGTCCCGACCCCACTTGATCTTGTAGAGCGGCGGGCGGGAGAGGTAGACGTGCCCGGCCTCGACCAGCGGCCGCATGAAGCGGAAGAGGAAGGTCAGCAGCAGGGTGTTGATGTGCTGGCCGTCGACGTCGGCGTCCGCCATCAGGATGATCTTGTGGTACCGGAGCTTCTCGATGTCGAAGTCCTCGTGCACCCCGGTGCCGAAGGCGGAGATCAGCGCCTGGACCTCGGTGTTCTGGAGGATCTTGTCGATCCGCGCCTTCTCGACGTTCAGGATCTTGCCGCGGATGGGCAGGATGGCCTGGAACTCGGGGTTCCGGCCGGACTTGGCGGAACCGCCGGCGGAGTCACCCTCGACGATGAAGATCTCGCACTTGGCCGGGTCGTTCGACTGGCAGTCGGAGAGCTTGCCCGGCAGCGACGCCGACTCCAGCAGCCCCTTGCGGCGCGTCAGGTCGCGCGCCTTGCGGGCGGCCACGCGCGCGGTGGCGGCCTGGATGGCCTTGCGGATGATGTCCGCGGCCTCGTTGGGGTTGCGGTCGAACCAGTCGGACAGGTGCTCGTGGACGACCTTCTGCACGAAGGTCTTCGCCTCGGTGTTGCCGAGCTTCGTCTTCGTCTGGCCCTCGAACTGCGGCTCGCCGAGCTTGACGGAGATGATCGCGGTCAGACCCTCGCGGATGTCCTCGCCCGTGAGGTTGTCGTCCTTCTCGCGCAGCAGCTTCTTGTCGCGCGCGTAGCGGTTGACGAGACCGGTGAGCGCCGCGCGGAAGCCCTCCTCGTGCGTGCCGCCCTCGTGCGTGTGGATCGTGTTCGCGAAGGAGTACACGCCCTCCGTGTACTGCGAGTTCCACTGCATGGCGATCTCGACCGACAGCAGCCGGTCCTTGTCCTCGGCCTCGACGGAGATGACCGTCGGGTGGATCAGCTCGCCCTTGCGGGAGTTGAGGTACTTGACGAAGTCGACGATGCCGCCCTCGTAGAAGTACGTCACCGTGCGGGCCGGCTGCGCCTCGGGGGCCTCGGCGGAGGCGTCCGGGTCGTCGGCGTTCATCGTGGCCTTGGCCGAGTCGCGCTCGTCGGTGAGCGTGATCGTCAGGCCCTTGTTGAGGAACGCCATCTCCTGGAAGCGCCGGGAGAGCGTCTCGAAGGAGTACTCGGTCGTCTCGAAGACGTCCGGGTCCGCCCAGAAGGTCACCGTGGTACCGGAGTCCTCGACGGCCTCGTGCTGCGCCAGCGGGGCGGTGGGCACGCCGAGCTTGTAGTCCTGCGTCCAGCGGTACCCGTCGCGCTTGATGTCGACGGACACCCGCGAGGAGAGCGCGTTGACGACGGAGACACCGACGCCGTGCAGACCGCCGGAGACGGCGTAACCGCCGCCGCCGAACTTGCCGCCCGCGTGCAGGACGGTGAGGACGACCTCGACGGCGGGCTTCTTCTCGACGGGGTGGATGTCCACGGGGATACCGCGCCCGTTGTCCACCACCCTGACGCCGCCGTCGGCCAGGATCGTCACGTCGATGCTGTCCGCGTGGCCGGCCAGCGCCTCGTCGACGGAGTTGTCCACGACCTCCTGCACCATGTGGTGCAGGCCACGCTCACCGGTCGAGCCGATGTACATGCCCGGGCGCTTGCGTACCGCGTCCAGACCCTCGAGGACGGTGATCGCGCTGGCGTCGTACGCCGCGGGCCCCGGTGCGGGGGTCTCGCCGTTCTCGCCGGCAGGAGTGGACGGAATGTTCTCGTTGGGGTTGCCGGAATCGGCCACGAAGCGCCCTTTCTGGCACAGCGCGAGCCACCTCTCGGGGAGCCCGGGAGGGGCTGCGTCGTTCGACATGTTCCGCAGTGGGCGGGATTACCCACCAGTCTACCGGTAGCGCTGACAGTCATGGGGGTTTGCCGGTACCTGAGTCCGCATGTGCCGCCCTGAACCGGCGGCTGCCGACTCCCCATATTCGGGACGGGTGTCCAAGAGGCTCACACGGGCACTCAGCGCTTCGGCATGTCAACCACCCGCTACCACCGCGACCCGGCTGCGGCCACGCGCTCCCCGGGCCCCCGGCGTCCCCCTCCCACCACCGGTACGCAGCAGGTCACGGCCCTGTTCACCGCTCCGTCCGCTGTGTGTTGCGCGGTCCTCCACCGCCTGTGGACGACCCCGGCGCGCTCCCCGGTTCCCGCGCCCCGTCCGCGACGGAGGTCCGACCCTTCGCGGGCGGGACGTGCGGCACCGCCCTCGGGGTGGTCGGGGCGGGCCGGGAAGGGGTGTGCGCGATGGCCGGAGACGATCGGTCCGGCCCTGCGGACGGGGTGGGGGGCGGGGGTACGGCGGCGACGGCGCGGCGGCCGGGGTCACCCCGCACCGGGCACCCGCCGCCGGGCACCCGCCGCCGGACACCCGCGCCAGAGCACTGGGCAGCCGGCGCCCGTCGGGTGTCGGGGGTCGGGCGGGGGCCGCTGCCGTCAGCCGACCCCGCGCGTGAACAGGCGCCGCCGTAGGTCACCACCCCGGGCGTCGTGTCCCGTACCGGTACCCGTACCCGTCCCACCGGCCGCCGCCGTCGGCCGGGCACCGTGACCGGCGTCGCCGGACGCCGTCAGCCGTACGTGTCGCCCGCGCCGGTGCTCCCCGGCGCGCGCAGCGGGCCGTACCCGCGCCGCGGGCCGCCGGGGCCGAGGACCCGGATGACGCGGACGGTCCCGTGGCCGAGGTCCTCGTTGAGCCGCGCCACGAGCCGCGGTGCGAGCAGCCGCAGCTGCGTCGCCCACGCCGTGGAGTCGCACTGCACGGTCAGGACGCGCTCGTCGGGGTCCTCGTCGTACCGCAGGGGCACGCAGTGCTTGGCCAGGTCCTCGCCGACGATCTGCGGCCAGCGGCCCATCACGCCGCCGACCGCGGCGGGCGTCTCCCACCCGCGCTCGGTGATCAGCCGGTTGATCGCGGCGCCGAGCGGCAGCGGGTCGCGCCCGTCGGCCCGCGCCCCGGAGCGCAGTCCGCCGCCGCGGCGCGCCTGCTTCTTCTGCTGCGCCGCCGCGCCCCGCGCCTTGGCCTGCTCCTTCGCGGCGCGCAGCGCGACGCGCGCCAGGTCGACTCCGGACGACTCGGGGACGGGCGCCTGCGCGGACGCCGCCTGCGACTGCGTGCTCATACGCGCTCCACCGCCCCTTCCGCCACCGCGTACCGGGTGCCCGCCAGGACCCCGGGCACGTCGTCGTCGACCGCGGCCGTCACCAGCACCTGCTCACCGGGGGCGACGAGTTCCGCCAGCCGCTCCCGCCGCCGGCCGTCCAGCTCGGCGAAGACGTCGTCCAGGACGAGAACGGGTTCGTTGCCCTCGGAGCGCAGCAGGTCGTACGAGGCGAGCCGCAGCGCCAGCGCGTACGACCAGGACTCGCCGTGGCTCGCGTACCCCTTGGCGGGCATCTGCCCGAGCATCAGCCCGAGGTCGTCGCGGTGCGGCCCGACGAGGGTGACGCCCCGGTCGATCTCCTGCTTGCGGACCTCGGCCAGCGCCCCGAGCAGCCGTTCGACCAGTTCCTCGCGTCCGGCCGTCACGGCGACGTCGCCGACCGATCCCCGGTACTCCAGCGTGACGGGCCCGCCGCCGGGGGCCAGCTGCTCGTACGCCTTCACGGCGAGCGGCTGGAGCGTGGCGACGAGGTCCAGCCGCTGGGCGAGCAGTTCCGCGCCGGCGTGGGCGAGGTGCTGGTCCCACACGTCGAGCGTGGACAGGTCCATGGAGCGGCCGCCGTGCCGGCGGGCCATGGCGGCGGTCTTCAGGAGGGTGTTGCGCTGCTTGAGGACCCGGTCGTAGTCGGAACGCACCCCGGCCATGCGCGGCGACCGCGCGGTGATCAGCTCGTCGAGGAACCGGCGCCGCTCGCCGGGGTCGCCCTTCACCAGGGCGAGGTCCTCGGGCGCGAAGAGCACCGTCCGTATGATCCCCAGCACGTCGCGCGGCCTGACCTGGGACGACCGGTTCACCCGGGCGCGGTTGGCCCTGCCGGGGTTGAGCTCCAGCTCGACGAGCTGCTGCCGCTCGCCCTGTCGCACGGCCGCGCGGATCACGGCCCGGTCGGCGCCGATCCGGACGAGGGGCGCGTCGGACGACACCCGGTGGCTGCCGAGCGTCGCGAGGTAGCCGACGGCCTCCACGAGGTTCGTCTTGCCCTGCCCGTTGGCGCCGACGAAGACGCTGACGCCCGGGTCGAGCGGGACCTCGACCCGGGCGTACGAGCGGAAGTCGGCCAGCGACAGATGCGTGACGTGCATGGTGGCGCCGACCTCTCCCGGCTGCTGCGTGTTACTTGGACTCGACCGCGTGACCGCCGAACTGGTTGCGCAGGGCGGCGATCATCTTCATCTGCGGCGAGTCGTCCTGGCGCGAGGCGAACCGCGCGAACAGGGAGGCGGTGATAGCGGGCAGCGGCACGGCGTTGTCGATGGCGGCCTCGACCGTCCAGCGGCCCTCGCCGGAGTCCGACGCGTAGCCCCGCAGCTTGTCGAGGTGCTCGTCGTCGTCGAGCGCGCGGACGGCCAGGTCGAGCAGCCAGGAGCGGATGACCGTCCCCTCCTGCCAGGACCGGAAGACCTCGCGGACGTCCGTGACGGAGTCCACGGCCTCCAGCAGCTCCCAGCCCTCGGCGAAGGCCTGCATCATCGCGTACTCGATGCCGTTGTGGACCATCTTCGCGAAGTGGCCGGCGCCGACCTTGCCCGCGTGGACGGCGCCGAAGTCGCCCTCCGGCTTCAGTGCGTCGAAGACCGGCTGGACCTTCGCCACGTCCTCGGCGGTACCGCCGTACATGAGGGCGTAGCCGTTCTCCAGGCCCCACACACCGCCGGAGACGCCGCAGTCGACGAAGCCGATGCCCTTGGCGGCCAGCTCCGCGGCGTGCTTCTCGTCGTCCGTCCAGCGGGAGTTGCCCCCGTCCACGACGACGTCGCCGGGGGAGAGCAGCTCGGCCAGCTGGTCGACGGTCGACTGGGTGGCCTCGCCGGCCGGGACCATGACCCACACGACGCGGGGGCCCTTCAGCTTGCCCACGAGCTCTTCGAGGCTGTGGACGTCGGCGAGGTCGGCGTTGCGGTCGTACCCGACGACGGTGTGGCCCGCGCGGCGGATGCGCTCGCGCATGTTCCCGCCCATCTTGCCGAGGCCGATGAGACCGAGCTCCATCAGATCTTCCTTACGCGTTGTGTGCGGCTTCGTACCCGTGTCCGAGACTACGCCCGGACACGGGTGCACACCTGTGGGGTCAGCCGCTCACTCAGCCACTGAGCCGAACCGGCATGATCAGGTACTTGTAGGCCTCGTCGGCCTCCGCGTCCACGGCCGGCTTGCCGCTCAGCAGCGCGGGCTTGGTGGAGGTCGTGAAGGACAACTGCGCGACCGGGGCGTCGATGGCGCTCAGGCCGTCGAGCAGGAAGGTCGGGTTGAAGGCGATCGAGATGTCGTCGCCCTCCAGGTGCGCGTCGACGCGCTCCACAGCCTGTGCGTCGTCGCTGGAGCCGGCCTCCAGGATGAGCACGCCCTGCTCGAAGCTGAGCCGGACCGGAGTGTTCCGCTCGGCGACCAGCGCCACGCGCTTCACGGCCTCGACGAACGGCGCCGTCTCGATCGTGGCGATCGAGTTGAACTCCGTGGGGAACAGCGTCCGGTACTTCGGCAGGTCGCCCTCGAGGAGCCGGGTGGTCGTGCGCCGCCCCGCGCCCTCGAAGCCGATCAGGCCCTCACCGGCACCGGAGCCCGAGAGCGCCAGGGTGACCGTGTCACCGCTGGTGAGCGCCTTGGCGGTGTCGAGGAGCGTCTTGGCGGGCACCAGCGCGACGGCCGAGGCGTCCGGGGACTCCGGCTTCCACAGGAACTCGCGCACCGCGAAGCGGTAGCGGTCGGTGGAGGCAAGGGTGACCCTGTCGCCCTCGATCTCGATGCGCACGCCGGTGAGCACGGGGAGCGTGTCGTCACGGCCGGCGGCGATGGCGACCTGGGCCGCGGCGGAGGCGAACACCTCACCGGGGACCGTGCCGGTCGCGGTCGGCATCTGCGGCAGCGCCGGGTACTCCTCCACGGGCAGGGTGTGGAGGGTGAAGCGGGACGAGCCGCAGACCACCGTCGCCCGTACACCGTCTGTGGAAATCTCCACGGGGCGGTTGGGGAGGGCGCGGCAGATGTCGGCGAGCAGTCGCCCGGACACCAGGACCGTGCCGTCCTCTTCCACCTCGGCGTCGACGGAGACCCGCGCCGAGACCTCGTAGTCGAAGCTGGAGAAGCTCAGCGCACCGTCCTCGGCCTTCAGCAGAAGGCCCGCGAGCACGGGCGCGGGCGGACGGGCCGGGAGGCTGCGGGCCACCCAGGCCACCGCCTCCGCGAGTACATCGCGCTCCACCCGGATTTTCACCGTACGCCGCCTCCTGCTTTCGCTGGCTCGCCCTGCTGGCCTTCCTCGTCCGGCATCCGGTTCCTCCGCCGCCGTGGCGCCGGGCGTCGGGATGCCGGGGTCCAGTCTGACGTACGCCGCCGACAGTCGGTGCGGCTCGGGGTCAAGTCGGGTCGAGCGGCAGCCGGAGGTCCGGGCCCGAGTTGTGCACAGGCCCTGCTTCCCATCGGATTCCGGGCTAACTCTTAGTGGGAGTAGTAGTAGGGCCTGTGGAAACGGTGGATAACGCCATCCGTGCAGGTCAGAGCCCAAATTTTGTCCACCGGCCCTGTGGGCGACAGCGGTGGACAAGTGGGGTCCGCTGTGGACGCGGCAAAGTTCTGCACACCCGATGCACAGGCGGGGCCTACTTCTCCCCAGTGCCGTCCCCAGCTTTACCCACGTTCCCCACAGCCCAATCCGGCGCCTTGGTGTGACCGCTTTCACTCGCGGCAGTGAGCAGCCGTGTTTCGTTGCCGAACAGTGGACAGCGGTGTGGAGAAGCTGTGGACCATGGGCCCGTGCCTGTGGGCCGTTGGTGGACAACCGCGAGCGCGCCTTGTGGACGGTTTCTCTGTCCACAGGCTGTGGAGGACGCTCGGCCACAATTCCACAACCGCCTGACCAGGCATGATCGTAAGGGCGACGGCCGGCCTGTGGAGGAGATCCGGATAACTCGGGGGTCCCCAGGCTGTGGACGGAAGATCGGCCGCACTTCTGTGGAGAACGAGCCGGGCGCCGCAGGTATTCGAACACCGGGGAGGGCGCGCGGGAGCCCGTGGGGGCTCTCGGAGGGCCGTCCGGCGGGTGGCGGGGGGCGCTTCGGAGGGTTCCGGCCACTGTGCAGCGTTTCCTGTGGGGGCTCCGGGGGACCTCGGGGGCGCTCGGAGCGGAGGGCTCCGGGAGGACGGCTTCGGGCAGGAGGGGCAGAGGGGCAGCCGGGCTCCCCGGAGGGGTGCGCCGGGCCCGGGCCCGGCTGCGGGGCGGCTCCGGGCCCGCCGGCGGGGCAGCTTGCAGAGCAGGGGCAGGGCGGCATCGGGCCCGGCGGCGGGGCCGCTCCGGGTCCGGCGGCGAGGCGGCTCGGAGGTCAGCCATCGGCAGGTCAGGGAACAGGAGCCGGGCAGCCGCGGGGCGGCTCCGGGGAAACACCGGAGGGCGTACCGGAACCCTCCGGGACGCCCCCACGTCTCCCACCCGCATGCCCGCCGGCGGGGTCAGCCGTTCTTGATGCGGTTGGTCAGCTCCGTGACCTGGTTGTAGATGGAGCGCCGCTCCGCCATGAGCGCGCGGATCTTCCGGTCCGCGTGCATCACCGTCGTGTGGTCCCGGCCGCCGAACTGCGCACCGATCTTCGGCAGCGACAGGTCCGTCAGCTCCCTGCACAGGTACATCGCGATCTGGCGGGCCGTCACCAGTACGCGGCTGCGCGACGATCCGCACAGGTCCTCGACCGTCAGGCCGAAGTAGTCCGCCGTCGCCGCCATGATGGCGCCCGCCGTGATCTCCGGCGCGCTGTCCTCACCACCCGGGATCAGGTCCTTGAGCACGCTCTCGGTGAGCACCAGGTCCACCGGCTGCCGGTTGAGGCTCGCGAACGCCGTCACCCGGATCAGCGCCCCCTCCAGCTCACGGATGTTGCGCGAGATCCGTGACGCGATGAACTCCAGCACCTCCGGCGGGGCGTTGAGCTGCTCCTGCACCGCCTTCTTGCGCAGGATCGCGATGCGCGTCTCCAGCTCCGGCGGCTGGACGTCCGTGGTCAGGCCCCACTCGAACCGGTTGCGCAACCGGTCCTCCAGCGTCATCAGCTGCTTCGGCGGCCGGTCCGAGGACAGCACGATCTGCTTGTTGGCGTTGTGGAGGGTGTTGAAGGTGTGGAAGAACTCCTCCTGCGTCGACTCCTTGCTCGCCAGGAACTGGATGTCGTCGACGAGCAGGATGTCCACGTCGCGGTAGCGCTTGCGGAAGGTGTCGCCCTTGCCGTCGCGGATGGAG
Source organism: Streptomyces kanasensis (assembly GCF_043077165.1). Classification (NCBI taxonomy): domain Bacteria; kingdom Bacillati; phylum Actinomycetota; class Actinomycetes; order Kitasatosporales; family Streptomycetaceae; genus Streptomyces; species Streptomyces kanasensis. The sequence continues at coordinate 453,315 of NZ_JBIBSF010000003.1, read as the reverse complement.
TTGATGAACTCGTTGGTGAACTCCTCCGAGCTCACGTACCGCACCCGCGTGCCCGGGTAGAGGCTGCGGGCGTAGTGCCCGATCGCGTGCAGGAGGTGCGTCTTGCCGAGGCCCGACTCGCCGTAGATGAAGAGCGGGTTGTACGCCTTGGCCGGCGCCTCGGCGACCGCGACGGCCGCCGCGTGCGCGAACCGGTTCGACGATCCGATGACGAACGTGTCGAAGAGGTACTTCGGGTTCAGCCGCGCGTGCTGCTCCCCCGGCGCGCCGGGTCCCGAACCCCCGCCCGTGCCGCCCATGGACCCCGGCCCGCCCATCGAGCCGTGGCCCGGTGCCTGGCCGCGGTCGCCCGCGCCGCCCCGGCCCCCCGGCCCGCCGGAGCCCGACGGTCCGCCCGGGCGGTGCTGGTGCTGCCCCTGGTGATCGGGGAGGTCGCGCCGCTCGGCGCGCCGGGAGTCGTACCCCCCGTGCTCGGGGCCCGGCGGGGTGCCGTAGTCGTGGTGCGGCTGCTGCGGCCGGGCCGTCGCGTACGGGTCGCGGTCCTGGAAGCCGCCGAGCCGCGGCTGCTGCCAGGACAGGTCTTCCTGGGCGCGCGGCCAGGCCCCGGGCTCCGGGCGCTGCTGCTGGTAGTCGGGGTAGGCGGGGCGCACGCTCGGCAGGCCGTCGTCCGTGGGCCGGCCGTACGCGTCGTACGACTCGCCCTGGCCCCGCTCGTCGTACCGGGACTGGGACGGCTGGTGGGACTGGTGGCGCTCGGGGCCCGGCGGCGGGGTCTGGTCGCCCGCGGAGTCGTCGACGGTGATCGCGATCCGGATGGGGCGGCCGCACTCACGGCTCAGCGTGTCGCTGATCAGCGGAGCGAGCCGGCCCTCCAGGACGCGCTTGCCCCACTCGTTGGGGACGGCGAGGAGCGCGGTGTCGGCGACCAGGGCGAGCGGCTGGCACCGCTCGATCCACTGCTTGTCCTTCGGCTCGATGCCCTGCTGCCCCTCCCCCAGGAGGTGCTCCAGCACTCGTGGCCACACTGCGGCAAGATCAGCAGGTACGTCAGCCACGGGGCACGCTCTCTCACGGGTCCCACGAATGTGTGTTTCTTGGGACGGGATGGAAGGACAGGCAGGAAACGAATCCGAGTCCGGCCACGGTAGTCGCGGCAGCTCGCACGGTTCAAGTTGTTGTCCACAGCCTGTGTATAGCCCGGCCCGCCGTCCTGCTGGTTTGACCGGATGGCGTAGCCGCGCGTACCGTAACCAGGTCGAGTTGTCGATGGCTGCTGCCGCCTGCCTCCGATGGGCAATGATCACGGTCAGTGATCGTGAAGCGGTGCACTCGGGCGTATTGCGAGCTACTCGTGGGCGCACGGTGACAGCCAGGCGATGTCCCGCCACCACCCGAATCATTTCTGGAGCCCCCGAGTGAGCAAGCGCACCTTCCAGCCGAACAACCGTCGTCGCGCGAAGACCCACGGTTTCCGTCTGCGCATGCGTACCCGCGCCGGCCGCGCCATCCTGGCGAACCGCCGCAGCAAGGGTCGCGCCAACCTGTCCGCCTGATCGCTTAAACAGGTCATGACGTGCTGCCTACCGAGAATCGGCTGAGGCGGCGCGAGGACTTCGCGACCGCGGTACGCCGAGGACGCCGGGCCGGCCGCCCGCTCCTCGTCGTCCACCTGAGAAGCGGTGCAACGGACCCGCACGCGTCAGGGGAGAGCGCTCCCCCGACACGTGCGGGTTTCGTCGTCAGCAAGGCCGTCGGCGGGGCGGTCGTCCGCAACCAGGTGAAGCGCAGACTGCGGCACCTGATGCGGGAGCGGCTCGCCGTCCTGCCCCCCGGTAGCCTGGTGGTAGTACGAGCGCTGCCCGGCGCGGGCGACGCCGACCACACACAGCTGGCCCGAGACCTGGACGCCGCCCTGGGGCGGCTGCTGGGAGGGGGCGCGCGATGAAGTACCCGCTGCTGGCCCTGATCAAGATCTACCAGTGGACGATCAGTCCGCTGTTGGGCCCCGTCTGCAGGTACTACCCCTCGTGTTCCCACTACGGCTACACCGCCATCGACCGGCACGGTGCTCTCAAGGGCACGGCCCTCACCGCCTGGCGGATCCTCCGCTGCAACCCGTGGTCGCCCGGTGGGGTGGACCACGTGCCGCCGCGCAAGCGTCCCCGCTGGCACGAAATGCTGCGCGCACGGCTGCGCGGAGACGAGGGCGGGCGCTCCGACGGGGCGAGCCCGGCCGCAGAGACCTCGCCCAATGCTCAAGGAGCCTGATTAGTGGACACGATTGGAAATCTGTTCAGCTTCATCACCGGACCCGTCTCGTGGATCATCGTCCAGTTCCACAAGCTGTACGGGGCGGTCTTCGGGCCTGACACGGGCTGGGCCTGGGGTCTGTCGATCGTGTCCCTGGTGATCGTCATCCGCATCTGCCTGATCCCGCTCTTCGTGAAGCAGATCAAGTCGATGCGGAACATGCAGGCGCTCCAGCCGAAGATGAAGGCCATCCAGGAGCGCTACAAGAACGACCGGCAGCGCCAGTCCGAAGAGATGATGAAGCTGTACAAGGAGACGGGCACCAACCCGCTCTCCTCGTGCCTCCCCATCCTTCTGCAGTCGCCGTTCTTCTTCGCCCTCTACCACGTGCTCAGCAAGATCGCGTCGGGCGACACCATCGGCAGCCTCAACCAGCAGCTGGTCGACAGCGCCCGCGAGGCCCACATCTTCGGCGCCCCGATCGCGGCCAAGTTCATGGACGACCCGGGCAAGGTCGAGGCGCTCAACGCCTCCATCGTCGACGTCCGCATCGTCACCGCGATCATGATCGTGCTGATGTCGGCGTCCCAGTTCTTCACCCAGCGCCAGCTGATGCAGAAGAACGTCGACCTGACGGTGAAGACCCCGTACATGCAGCAGCAGAAGATGCTGATGTACATCTTCCCGATCATCTTCGCCGTGATGGGCATCAACTTCCCCGTCGGCGTCCTCGTCTACTGGCTGACCACCAACGTGTGGACCATGGGCCAGCAGATGTACGTGATCAACCAGAACCCGACGCCGGGCAGCAAGGCCCAGGACCACTACCTCCAGCGGCTGCTGAAGAGCATCACCCAGCACGGCGAGGTGCGCGGCCGCCGCAGGCGCGCCGTCATCCTGGCCATCGTCGCCAAGGGCCCGGACCGCAACGACAACGAGCGCCGCTTCATCAGCTCCCTCGCCAAGGCCGGCTACACCGCGCAGGCCGACGGCACGGTGGAGAAGGTGGACCCGGCCGTCGCCGAGGCCGAGGCCGCGGCGGCCCGTCGCCAGCAGCCCAAGCGCCAGACGAAGGCCAAGCGCCAGACGGCCCCCGTCCAGCAGGGCAGCACCAAGCACTCGCTGGAGAAGAAGGCCGACCCGGGTGAGTCCGACCAGCCCTCCCAGCAGGGCAAGGCCGCTTCCGGCTCCACCCGTCAAGCCAAGTCCGGACAGCGCAAGGGCCAGCAGCGGCCCAAGCACCCGTCGTCGAAGAAGTAGGAAGAAGGAGTCCATCCGTGACGGAAGGCACCACGTCCGCCGCCGAGGGTGTCGACACCCTCACCCGCCTCGAGCAGGAGGGTGAGATCGCGGCCGACTACCTCGAGGGCCTGCTCGACATCGCCGACCTCGACGGTGACATCGACATGGACGTCGAGGGCGACCGCGCGGCGGTCTCCATCATCGGCGAATCGTCCGGCCGCGACCTGCAGAAGCTCGTCGGCCGTGATGGCGAGGTGCTGGAGGCGCTGCAGGAGCTGACGCGTCTCGCCGTGCACCGGGAGACCGGCGACCGCAGCCGGCTCATGCTGGACATCGCGGGCTTCCGTGCCAAGAAGCGCGCCGAGCTGACCGAGCTCGGTGTCAAGGCCGCGGACGAGGCGAAGAACAGCGGCGAGCCCGTCAGGCTCGAGCCCATGAGCCCCTTCGAGCGGAAGGTCGTCCACGACGCGGTCGCCGCGGCCGGCCTGCGCAGCGAGTCCGAGGGCGAGGAGCCGCAGCGCTTCGTCGTCGTGCTCCCCGCCTGACCCCCTCGAACCCTCGGCCCCGTCTGTTCGCAGGCGGGGCCGATCTTTGTCAGCCTGATAGTCAGCCACCCAGTGCGGTAGTGCGGTACGGAAGGACGGTTCCCGTGTCGGAGGCAGAGGAACTTCCCCCTGCGCCCCAGGAGGCGCAGACGGTGTTCGGCGAGTTCTTCCCGGAGGCGGTCCGGTACGCGGAACTGCTCGCGGACGCGGGGGTCAAGCGCGGCCTCATCGGTCCCCGGGAAGTACCGCGGCTGTGGGAGAGGCACCTGCTGAACTGCGCGGTGCTCTCCGAGGTCGTGCCCGAGGGCGTGACGGTCTGCGACGTGGGCTCCGGGGCGGGTCTGCCCGGCATCCCGCTCGCCCTGGTACGGCCGGACCTCAAGATCACGCTCCTGGAGCCGCTGCTCCGGCGGACGAACTTCCTCCAGGAGATCGTCGAGCTGCTGGGGCTCGACCACGTGACCGTCGTCCGCGGTCGTGCCGAGGAGATGCTCGGCAAGCTTCCCCCCGTGCACGTGGTGACCGCCCGTGCCGTCGCACCCCTGGACCGGCTGGCCGGCTGGGGTGTCCCCCTGCTGCGGCCCTACGGCGAGATGCTGGCGCTGAAGGGTGACACGGCGGAGGAGGAGATCCAGGGTGCCCGCGCCGCGCTGAGCAAGCTCGGTGTCGTGCGGACGTCGGTGCTCCAGGTCGGAGAGGGCATCGTCGACCCGATGTCCACGGTGGTCAGGGTCGAAGTCGGGGAGAGCCCCGGAGGTGTCAGGTTCGCCGCGAAGCGGGCCAAGGCGGCGAGGACCTCGCGCCGTCGTCGGTGACGGTCCGTTTGATCCTCATACGTACCTGTTTCGGAGTGTCGTGAGGTGGTGACCCTGCGGCGAGTGCATCGTGTTTCACGTGAAACGTCGCTCACTGCTGCAGGGAATCATCAGCCGCGGTCGTGCGGCTGCCGCGCCACGAGACCGTAGGACGCCCCCCGCAGGGGTGACGGAGTCGTCCACAGACGTGGATTCCTCCACAGAACCACCGACCTCGCTGGTTCACGACCCCGAAAGCATGGCAGGCTCTGTCCATCGCGAGCTTGCAGCCGAGGAGAGTGAATCGTTGCGGTCCGACGCCGACATCGCGGGACCGATGACCGATCCGGTCCCCGCCCCCCGTACCGAACCCTCCGGGGACGATGTTTCACGTGAAACACACCCCCCGCTGGACGACACCTCCCTGGGCCACTCCGCCCAGCTGGCGGCACAGGCCCTGGGGCGGGCCGGTGAAGGGCTCCCTCGCCCGCCGCGGACCCGCGTCATGGTGGTCGCCAACCAGAAGGGCGGCGTGGGGAAGACGACCACCACGGTGAACCTCGCCGCGTCCCTGGCGCTCCACGGCGCCCGCGTCCTGGTGATCGACCTCGACCCGCAGGGCAATGCCTCGACGGCGCTGGGGATCGACCACCACGCCGAGGTTCCCTCGATCTATGACGTCCTCGTGGACAGCAAGCCGCTCTCCGGTGTGGTGCAGCCCGTCCAGGACGTCGAAGGACTCTTCTGCGCCCCGGCCACCATCGATCTCGCCGGTGCGGAGATCGAGCTGGTGTCGCTGGTGGCGCGGGAGAGCAGGCTCCAGCGGGCCATCCAGGCGTACGAGCAGCCGTTGGACTACATCCTCATCGACTGCCCGCCGTCCCTCGGCCTGCTGACGGTCAACGCCATGGTGGCCGGTGCGGAAGTGCTCATCCCCATCCAGTGCGAGTACTACGCACTGGAGGGGCTGGGCCAGCTCCTGCGCAACGTCGAACTGGTGCGGGGCCACCTCAACCCCGACCTGCACGTCTCGACGATCCTGCTCACCATGTACGACGGCCGTACCCGGCTCGCCTCCCAGGTCGCCGATGAGGTGCGCAACCACTTCGGGGAGGAGGTGCTGCGCACCAGCATCCCGCGGTCGGTCCGCATCTCGGAGGCGCCGAGCTACGGGCAGACGGTCCTCACGTACGACCCGGGCTCCAGCGGCGCGCTCTCCTACCTGGAGGCCGCTCGCGAGATCGCCCTCCGGGGCGTGGGTATCCACTACGACGCCCAACACGCCCATGCGGGCGCCCAGCACCACCAGCACAGTCAGCACAGCATGTCGGAGGGGATCCAGTGAGTGAGCGACGTAGGGGGCTGGGGCGCGGACTCGGCGCGCTGATCCCCGCCGCGCCCCAGGAGCGGCAGACCACATCGATCGGAGTGGCGTCGGCCTCCCCGACGGCCATCCCCACCTTGAGCACTGACCGCGGTGTGGCCGCGGCGAAGGTGACGGCCCTCCCGCAGGATGCCGCTCCGGTGGAGAACACCGTCACGCTTCCCGGACAGGCCGACACGGTACCCGCGCAGGGAACACCGGCCGCGGCCCACTATGCCGAGCTGCCGCTGGACGCCATCACGGTCAATCCGCACCAGCCGCGCAAGGTCTTCGACGAGGACGCGCTCGCGGAACTCGTCTCCTCCGTCAAGGGGGTGGGCATTCTCCAGCCGGTCGTCGTCCGCCAGGCGGCCCCGGGGCGCTATGAGCTGATCATGGGTGAGCGCCGGTTCCGCGCCTGCCGCGAACTGGGCTGGGAGCGCATCCCGGCGATCGTGCGTGCCACCGACGACGACCAGCTGCTGCTCGACGCGCTGCTGGAGAACCTCCACCGGGCGCAGCTCAACCCGTTGGAGGAGGCCGCGGCCTACGACCAGCTGCTCAGGGACTTCAACTGCACGCACGACCAGCTGGCCGACCGCGTCGGCCGGTCGCGCCCGCAGGTCTCCAACACGCTGCGGCTGCTGCGGCTGTCGCCCCCGGTACAGAAGCGGGTCGCGGCGGGTGTGCTCTCCGCGGGCCATGCGCGGGCCCTGCTGGCCGTGGAGGACCCGGAGGCGCAGGACAAGCTGGCGTACCGGATCGTCGCCGAGGGCCTGTCGGTCCGCGCGGTCGAGGAGATCGTGACGCTCATGGCGTCCGAGCCGGACAAGCCCGTCAAGCCGAAGGGCCCGCGGGCCGGTGCCCGTGTCTCCCCGGCGCTGAGCGAACTCGCCACGCGGCTGTCGGACCGCTTCGAGACCCGGGTCAAGGTCGACCTCGGGCAGAAGAAGGGCAAGATCGTCGTCGAGTTCGCCTCGATGGAGGACCTGAACCGGATCCTCGGCACCCTCGCCCCGGGCGAGGGCGGGGTCCTGGAGAAGGGCCAGGAGGTCCAGGAGAGGGTCGAAGGGGGCGACTGACCCCGAGAGATACCGCGTCACCGCGGTCCGAGGGCGGACAGCGCGCCGGTGTTCCCACCGCCGCGGTGTCCGCCCTTCGGCCTGTTCCCGTATGCGTGTCATCACCCGATCGATACGATGCGTTGGGGTATGTGCATCCGTGTGTCCATCACGCGGCAGGTGAGGAAGCGAGGGAGCTCCGTCATGGGTCGTCGGCTCGTACCGCTCACTCTGGACAACCTTCCGGACCTCCCCAAGCGCTGCCGGACGTGCGTCTTCTGGGAGCTTGACCCCGTCAGCGGCGAGGCGGCCGTCAAGGCGGGCACTCCGGAGCTGGAGAAAGAGGCATGGATCTCCGCCGTGCTCCTCGACTGGGGATCGTGCGGCCGGGTCGTCTACGTGGACGAGGTCCCGGTGGGATACGTGCTGTACGCCCCACCCGCCTACGTGCCGCGTTCCACGGCCTTCCCCACCAGTCCGGTTTCCCCCGACGCGGTCCAGCTGATGACCGCCTGGATCACACCCGGCCACCAGGGGCAGGGGCTGGGCCGGGTTCTGGTGCAGACCGTGGCGAAGGACCTCCTGCGGAGGAACTTCAAGGCCATTGAGGCGTTCGGTGACGCCCGCTGGAAGGAACCCGCCTGCGTGCTGCCGGCCGATCACCTGCTTTCCGTCGGCTTCAAGACCGTCCGTCCCCACCCTGCCTACCCCAGGCTCCGACTCGAACTGCGGAGCACCCTGTCGTGGAAGGAGGACGTCGAGCTGGCGCTCGACCGCCTGCTCGGCGCCGTACAGAAGGAACCGGCGCTACGACCGCTCTGACCCGCCGGTGACACGAGAGCGGCCCACCCCGACGGGGTGGGCCGCTCTCGTGGTTCAGCCGGCACGTGGTTTCACGTGAAACCACGGCACAGGAGTCACACCTTGGTGGCCTCGTCGCTGATGAAGTCGGCCAGGTCGCGGACGATCGCGGCCTTGGGCTTGGCGCCGACGATCGTCTTGGCGACCTCGCCACCCTGGTAGACGTTCAAGGTCGGGATCGACATGACGCCGTACTTGGCGGCCGTGGTCGGGTTCTCGTCGATGTTCAGCTTGACGACCTCGATCTGGTCGCCGTACTCGTCCGCGATCGCCTTCAGCGACGGGGCGATCTGGCGGCACGGACCGCACCAGGCGGCCCAGAAGTCCACGAGGACGGGCTTCTCGCTCTTGAGGACGGTCTCCTCGAACGAGGCGTCGGTCACTTCCTTCAGGTCGGCCACGTCGGCCTCCTCACTGTGCGGGGTGTGGGTGGGGGATCGAGGATCAGACCACGGGGGTCTTCTCCGGCTCGGCCAGCTGCTCCGTGTCGGCGAGGGCGGCGAGGAAACGCTCGGCGTCCAGCGCGGCGGAGCACCCCGTACCGGCGGCCGTGATGGCCTGGCGGTAGGTGTGGTCCACGACGTCGCCGGCGGCGAAGACGCCCTTCACGTTGGTGCGCGTGGACGGTGCGTCCACCTTCAGGTAGCCCTCGTCGTCCAGTTCCAGCTGCCCCTTGAACAGCTCGGTACGCGGGTCGTGGCCGACCGCGATGAACAGCCCCGTGACCGGCAGCTCCGAGGTCTCGCCCGACTTGGTGTCACGGAGGGTGAGGCCCGTGAGCTTCTGCTCGCCGTGGATCGACGCGACCTCGCTGTCCCAGGCGAACTTGATCTTCGGGTCACCGAAGGCGCGGTCCTGCATCGCCTTGGAGGCACGCAGGCTGTCCCGACGGTGGACGATCGTGACGGACTTGGCGAACCGGGAGAGGAAGGTCGCCTCCTCCATCGCCGTGTCACCGCCGCCGACGACGGCGATGTCCTGGTCCTTGAAGAAAAAGCCGTCGCAGGTGGCGCACCACGACACGCCCCGACCCGAGAGGGCGTCCTCGTTCGGCAGGCCGAGCTTGCGGTGCTGCGAACCGGTGGTGACGATGACCGCCTTCGCGCGGTGCACGGTGCCGGCGGTGTCCGTCACGGTCTTGACGTCGCCCGTCAGGTCGACCGCGACGATGTCGTCCGGGACCAGCTCGGCGCCGAAGCGCTCGGCCTGAGCCCGCATGTTGTCCATGAGCTCCGGGCCCATGACACCCTCAGGGAACCCGGGGAAGTTCTCCACGTCGGTCGTGTTCATGAGGGCGCCACCGGCGGTGACGGCACCCTCGAAGACCAGCGGCTTCAGCGACGCGCGCGCCGTGTAGAGCGCTGCCGTGTAACCGGCGGGCCCGGAGCCGATGATGATCACGTTTCGGACGTCGCTCACGGGTTTCTTCCTCGTCTCTGCAGACTGCCTACTGCCTACGGGGGCCGGATCGGACTCTCACCCCACCCAACGGATCCTACGGGGCGCGCATTCCCGTGCGGCCCACGCGGCGTGCGGCGGATCCGTCAGGGGCGCGGCCGTGACTCCTTGAGCAGTACGTCGGCGGCGCCCGAGGCGCTTCGATCCGTCGCGCAGGACGCATCCACGATGTAGACGTCCACGCGCTCCTCCGCGCCTGCGGTCGGGAGCAGGACCAGGTACGCCGGCTGTCCCCGGTAGTCGCCGAGCTCCGCGGCCAGCGGCTGCTCCGCGCGGTCGATTCCCTGCCGCACGCAGGGCGGCAGCGGCGTGGCACTCCCGGCGATCATGGGGCCGGGGCCGTCGTCCTGCTGGGCTCGCGGTGACGGGCCGGACCGGAAACGCTCGGGAGTCGTGAGCAGCGAGCGGACCCGCTCCGACAGGGCGGTACCGGAGAAGCGGGGGTCACTGCCCTGGGAGACGGCACTGTCCGCCCTGGTGGCGTTGGGGGTCTCGTCCGTGGGGCCGACCGCCTGGAACAGCAGGACGCCGAGCCCGACCGCGGCCAGACCGCACACGGCGCTGAGGACCGCGTGGCGTCGGCGCCTCCGGGGCGGCCTGCGCCCGGGGCCGGTGGAGCCGTGCGGCGGCGTGGCCGGTCGCTCAGCGGGCTTCGGCCGGGGACCACGCGCGGCGTCGTCGTGCCGTTCGACGTCGCCGTCCGGTGCGGTTCCGCTCCTGACGGTCGTCCGGGCAGCAGCCGGGGTCCCCTCGGGGGAGGTGGCGTCGAGGAGGGCCTCTGCGGCGAGGGCGGCATCGATCCGTTCCGCGATGTCGACCGGCATCCGCGCCGGGCCCGGCAGCGTGCCGAGCATCCCCCGGATCTCCTCCAGGGAGTCCCGTACGTCGGCACAGAGGTCGCACCGGTCCAGGTGGCGGCGAACGTGCGCCGTCCGGGCCGGGGGGAGAACGCCTTCGGTGAGGTCCGAGATCTCGGAGACGTCGGGGTGCTGGGTCGTGTCGGCCGTGGATGTCACGCGCGTCCACCTCCGCCCTTCACAGCAGCAGGATCATTCGGTCCCGGATCCCGGGGACCCGACGCCTCTGGGACGGATGTCCCCGGCGTCCGGTTCCTTCCCCCGTCGGTACCGCTGTTATCCACGGGGTCACCGCGCAGATGAGTGAGCAGGGGGACCAGCCGGGCCCGGCCCCGGGCGCAGCGGCTCTTCACGGTCCCCACGGGGACGCCGAGGAGCTCCGCCGCCTCGGCCACGGCGTACCCCTGCATGTCGACGAGGACCAGGGCCGCCCGCTGGTCGACCGGCAGTTGCGTGAGGGCGGCGAGCAGCTGGCGGTGCAGGTCGTGCCGCTCCGCGGGCGCCTCGGCCGACTCGTGGGGCTCCAGGAGCTGCTCCAGCCGTTCCGTGTCGTCCACCGGGGACGTCCGGCGTGAGGCGGCCTTGCGGGCCCGGTCCAGGCAGGCGTTGACCGTGATCCGGTGGAGCCACGTCGTGACGGCGGACTGCCCGCGGAAGGTGTGGGCGGCGCGGAACGCCGAGACGAGGGCGTCCTGGACGGCGTCAGCGGCTTCCTCGCGGTCGCCGAGGGTCCGCAGCGCGACCGCCCACAGCCGGTCCCGGTGGCGTCGCACGAGTTCACCGAAGGCATCGGGATCGCCGGCGACGTGCCGGGCGAGGAGGTCGGCGTCGCCGGGTTCCCGCTGTGTGCCCGCTGCCATGCGGCCTTCCCTCCGTCGTGCTCGGTGCCGGCCGCACGGAGCCCGTGCGGCCGGCGGTCAGCCCAGGACCTCGATCTCGGAGACGCCTCCGCGGAACCTGCCGGGGGAGCCGTCCGTGGGGAGCTCGGTGATGTGGAGCAGCACGTAGCGGGTGCGGACCGGCTTCTCCAGCCGTACGTCCAGGCTGTCACCGGCCTGCTTCAGGGCGGTGAGCTCCTGCGGGAAGTCGGAGAGGGAGCCCGGGTCCGTCGCCCCGGGACCGGCGGCCCGCAGTTGCAGGGTCTGGCCGCTGCGGTAGAGGTGCGCCCGGACGGCGGAGACCTCCTGCTCCGAGCCGAGGTCGACGATGACACCGCTGCCGTCCCGGCGGTCGGTGAGGTTCCCGAAGTTGGGGTAGCCGTGGTACTCGGGGGTGACCCAGGCCGTCCCCCGGTCACCGTCGACCGTGTTGCCGACCTTCTCGGGCCGTATCGGATCGCGACCTGAGGGATCGAACACCTGTGCGTCCTCGATCTTCAACGGATTCAGCGGACGCACCGCCTTGCCGTCGGACGAGGCGCCCGGCGACGGCTGTGTCGTGCCGGGGTCGTCGCCGCCGCTCTGGTCCAGGAGACGGTCGGCGATCTGCCAGCTGCCGAGGCCGAGGGCGGCGATGAGGAGAGCGGACACCGTCCACTTCAGGGCTCTGCCCGTGCGCGTCTCCAGCGGAGCGGGAAGCGGCGGCGCGGGCTGGACGGCCGTGACGCTCTGGTGTTGCTGCCCCCGGCCGTAGCCCTGTTGGTACGTCGTGCGCTGGAAGTCCGGCACGGCCGGGAAGGTCGGCTCCGGCGGGCGGATGCGGGGCATGGCGGCGACGGCCTTGGCGAGCTCGTCGGGCGTCGTGCACGGCGGATCCTGGCGCGAGGCGGTCGCCCCGTCGTTGACGAGCGCCCGCATGGCCAGGTCGGAGAGGCCGCGGTGGACGCCGGCCCGCACCTGGTCGGGCGCGATCAGACCCACGTCCTTGGGCAGGCCGGACAGCCCGTGGGCGTCGTTCTCGTACGGCCAGCGCTGGGTGAGCGCCGCGTAGAGGAGCGCGCCGATCGCCTCGGTGTCGGTGCGCTGGGGCTGGTCGACGGTGATGCCGCGCAGGGCGGCGTTCACGGCGAGCCCGCGGATCCGGTACTGGCCGGTTGAGGTGCGCAGCACGGCGCCCGGCGTGAGCCGGAGGTGGGCCAGGCCCTCGCGGTGGGCCGCGGCCATCGCCTGGGAGACCTGGCTGACGAGCTGGTAGCAGTCGTACGGCTCCAGTGGACCGGAGGCGAGGAGGGCCGTCAGTTCGGTGGCGTCCGGGAGCCATTCGTGCACGACGTACACGAGGTCGTCGTCCTCGACGGCGTCCAGGACCTGGACGAACCGCGGGTCGCCGAGCAGGGCCGACGACCGCGCTGCCGCGAGTACCGAACGCCCTCTGGGGTGGTCGGCCGACAGCACATGGACCCCGACGGCCCGGCGCAGCTTCTCGTCCACGGCCCGCCAGCTGCTGAACCCGTCCAGACGGGTGACGCACTCCTCCAGCCGGTAACGGCGGGCCAGTTTGTGTCCGCTGTGCAGTTCGGGCGTCGTGAGGGAGGTCTCGTCGCCGGGTTCCCCACCGCCGTCCGTGCCACGGGAGGACGTGTCCGTCGCGTCCAGTGTTTCCGCCCCGTCGGCCGTGGTCCCGTCCGCCTTGGCGGTCAGCGGGTCGTCGCCGCTGTTGTCGGCCACGTCGACGGCAGCCGTGCTACGTTCCGCCACCGTCGTTCCTGCCTCCCCATCCGATCCGCCTCTTCGACAGCCATGCCAATTGTGCCCACAGTCCGGCGCCCTGCACGACACGCGGCGGGCGGCGAAGGTTGTGCGACACCCCCCGTCCTAGCGGCCGAGGCGGCCCCGGACCATGCCCACCATGGCGTTGAGCTCCTCGATGCGCATCCTGCGGGCCGCCACGAAGAACACGCCCATCAGCACCACTCCACCGGCCACGAGTGCGGCGAGCGACCCCAGGGCGCTCATGCCGAGCAGGGACAGCAGGCCGAAACCGACCGCGCCGCCGGCCAGGGCGGCCGGTACGGAGGCCATCGACAGGCGGGCGTACGTGCGGACCACGTGGGCCCCGTCGAGGTCGCCGCCCAGCCGGACGCGCAGTCGGCGCCAGGCGACGCCCACGCCCACCATGTAGGCCAGGCCGTACGAGGCGGCCATGCCGACGACGGCCCAGCGGGCCGGCAGGACGAGGTAGCACAGCGCCGACGCGGCGGCGTTGACGGCCGCGACGATGACGGTGTTGTAGAAGGGCGTGCGGGTGTCCTCATAGGCGTAGAAACCGCGCAGGACGACGTACTGGACGGAGAAGGGGATCAGGCCGAGGCCGAACGCCATGAGCATGAAGCCCATGCCGGTCGCCGCCTCCACACCGCTGGAGGCGTAGAGCAGGGTGCACAGCGGCACGCCGAGCGCCAGGAAGCCGAAGGCGACCGGCACGATCGCCACCGCCGAGTTCCGCAGGCCCTGCGAGATGTCGTCGCGGACGGCGCCGGGATCGTCGTCGTGCGCGGCGCGGGAGAGCCGCGGCAGCAGCGCAGCCATGACGGAGACGGTGATGATGGCCTGCGGCATGCCCCAGATGAGCTGGGCGTTGGAGTAGGCGAGGATGCCCGCGCCGCCCTGGCCGGAGGCCTTTCCGGCCGCCGTGGCCAGCTGGGTGACGACGACGACGCCCGCCTGGTTCGCGAGGACGAACAGCACGGTCCACTTGGCGAGCTTGACCGTCTTGCCGAGGCCCTGGCCCTTCCAGTCGAACCGCGGCCGGTACCGGAAGCCCGTCTCGCGCAGGTAGGGGATCATCGCCAGGGCCTGGACGACGAGCCCGAGCAGCATGCCGGTGCCGAGCAGTCGGACGCCCTCGTCCGGGATGGTGCTGACGCCCATCTCGGTCTCCGAGTGGGCGCCGTACACCCAGATGAAGAGACCGAAGGTGAAGATGACGACGATGTTGTTGAGGACCGGGGTCCACATCATCGCGCCGAACCGGCCGCGCGCGTTCAGGATCTGACCCATCACCACGTGCACACCCATGAAGAAGATCGTGGGCAGGCAGAACCGGGCGAAGGTGACGGCGACGCCGTTGGCGTCCGGATCGGCCGCGATCGTGGGAGACATCGCGTGGATCAGCAGCGGCGCGACGAACACCGCGATACCGACGATCACGCCGAGGGCGACGATGACCAGGGTCAGCAGGCGGTTGGCGAACGCCTCGCCGCCGTCCTCGTCGTTCTTCATCGCGCGGACGAGCTGGGGGACGAAGACGGAGTTGAGGCCGCCGCCCACGGTGAGGATGTAGATCATCGTGGGGAGGGTGGACGCGACGGTGAAGGTATCACCGAGCAGTGCCGCACCGAGGGCGCCCGTGACCACGAGGCTGCGCAGGAAGCCCGTGAGCCGGGACACCAGGGTTCCGGCCGCCATCACGGCGCTCGACTTGAGCACGCCGGAGGCGCGTCCGCCGGACTTCTTCGGCGGCGGCGGGGGCACCGCGGGCTCCACCGGCGCGGCCGGCTCGGGGACGGCCGCCGGCGGCTGCCCCTGCTGGACCTGCTGGTCCCGGTAGAGGTGCGCGAAGGCGTCGGGTGCCGGCCCGTCGGCGGCGGCGTGGGTCACCAGGTCGTCGACGCCGGTGAACTGCACCGTCCGCGCGTCGTCACCGTACGGAAGGTGGCGGGACGGGCCGTCCGGCTCCGGCGGCGGGGTCTGCGCCCACACCCGTGGGTCGGGCGCGTACTGCGGCGCTGCGGGCTGCTGGTACAGCGGGCGGGGCTCCTCGTAGGTGCCCGGCGGGGGCGGCGGGTGCGCCGCCCGGTCGTAGAGCGCCTCACCGACCGGGTCCTGCGACGAGAGGTCCCGGGAGCGGTACGGGTCGTGGTCGTAGGCGTGCTGGACATAGGGGTCCGGCACGTGCGCGCCCTGGGCGTAGGGGTCCTGGCCGCCCGGCGCGTAGGGATCCTGTGGGGCCGGCTGGGCGGCGGGCGGTACGTGCCCGGGCGCCGGGCCGGACGGGCCGCCGCCCGAAGGCGCACTGCCGCCGGCGCCCTGGCCGCGGTCACCGTCGTACGGCGCGTTCATGGTTACCCCACCTCATCGTTTCCGGCCGGCCGGCCACGACATCGCTCAACGGTCCACTTTCTCACCCGGGCCGGACGGCTCCGCGCTTTCCGGTCCGGTGTCCGGTGCCGGGTCACCCGCCTGCACGGGATCGCCGCCCTCGGCGACCGGAGGGGCGGTGTCCTGCTCCTCGACCGGGTCGGCGTCCCCGCCGCGCGCCGCGGCGCGCTTGCGCTGGGTGTACATCCTGACACCGGCGAGGACCAGGAGCAGTACGCCGCCGGCGATGACGAGCATCACGGTCGACGTGATCTCCGAGACCTTCACGGTGAACTCCATCGGCGGGCCGTACCGCCGGCCGTCCTCGGTGTACAGCTGCGCCCGCACCGGGACCGGGCCGTTCGCGTTGGCGGAGGCCGTGAACTTCACGGACTGGCTGTGGCCCCCCTCGATGCGCACCGGCAGCTCGGCGACCGCCTCGCCGCCGTTCAGCTTGAGCCGGGTCGGCTTGGTCGACTCGAGTCGCAGGACGAGGTGGTGCACGCCTTGCACCAGCTTGTTCTGCACGGTCACCGGGATCGTGGCGCTGCGCCCCGACAGGGTCAGGTCCGACTTGTCGATCAGTTTGACCTCGTCGGTGAGGCTCTCCAGGTGGGTCTGCACGCTCGCGCCGTAGGCGGCGGCCTCCACCGGGCGGCCCCGCCAGGAGGTGGACATCTCCCGCTTGATCGCGTTGCCGAACGGGGTCACCACGCGGTAGGCGGCGGTGAGGATGACCTTGAAGTTGTCCAGGGTGTCCTGGGTGGTGCGCACCTGCTGGAAGACCGACACCGGCAGTTCCCGGCGGGCGAGCTCCCGGGGGTACTTCCGGGCGGAGGGCACGCTCGTGGTCGCCTTGGGGTCGGGCTTGGCCGTGGTGGCGGCGATCAGGTCCGACGGCTGGGACCAGCGCTGGGCGCCCAGGACCCGCAGGGCGTCGGCCAGGGACTCCGCCTGGGAGCCCGTCGGCATGCGCTGGGGCGCGACGACGACGCTGCGGCCGGTCCCGGGCCGTTCCTGGGTGAGGGCGAGCGTGTGGGCCAGGAACCGCTGCACGGCGAGCGTCGCGTCGCCCGCCCGCACCATGTCGCCCTGGAAGGCAGTGGAGAGCGTCGCGTCCGACACCACCGCGGTGGTCCCGCCGCCGATGGGGCGGGCGGCGTTCGGCGTGTACGACAGGTCCTCGCGCATGCTGTCGCTGCGAGTGATGATCTTGTCAGCGCCGGCCGACGTCGCCACGTCGACGATCGACGGGTCGACCGCGCCGTCCGCGGGCCAGGCGTACTCGACCGACGGCTTCACGTGGAGGATCGTCTCCACGGTGGACTCGGCGAGCTCCGTGGCCGGCCGCAGGTGGCTGAGGGAGCCGGAGATGCGCTCACCTCGGTGGGCGAGCGAGGCCAGGTCGGGGTCGCCGTAGGGCAGCGCGACGACCTTGTCTCCCTGCACGGCCTTGTCGAGCGCGTTCAGCCACTGCTTGGCGACGGCCTGGTTCCTCCCCGCGACGGTGGTGTCGGCGCTCCTGACCTGGTACTCGCGAGTCATCGCCTCGACGGTGGCCAGGAGGTCGGGATCGATGACCCAGGTGACGGGCAGCTCCGCGCCGAGGGTGACCATCCGCTCCAGCCGCCCGCCGGGTGCCAGCTCCGTCGCGAGCGCGTCGCTCTCGAAGACGGGCGTCTGCTGGTCGTCGGAACCCGTCTCGGCGGACAGGTGCGCCGGGGAGACCAGCGGCCACAGGACGGTGAGCTGGGTCTTGCTGACGGTGGCGGCGGGCTGCCACGGCAGGAAGGTCCGCTCGATGCCCAGCACCTCGTCGTACGGGTTGCTCGGCGTGCGCCCGGAGAGCGTGACGCCGAGCTGGTAGACCCCGTCCTCGTCGAGGCCGAGCTTGTCGACGGGGACCGCGAGGGTGAACTCGCGGCTGGTGCCCGAGGGCAGCGCGGGCAGCGCGACCGTGAAGGTGCCACCGAGGGCCTTGCCGTCCTTGTCCTCCGAGAAGCCGGTGCGCCGTGCGGCGTCCTCGATGGCGCCCCGGCTGGAGAGGCGGGGGCCGACGTGGAGGTCGATCCGCGCCTGGCCCACGGTCTCCCGGCCTCGGTTGGTCACCGTGCCGCCGATGGTGAGGGCGTCCCCCTTGACCGGGGCGCTCGGTGTCAGTGTGTCCAGTGACACATCGACGCCACCCGCGCGGGCAGGCGTCCGGACGGTCGTGTCCGGAGTCCGGGCGGGCGGTGCGGCCGACGCGGTGGGCACCTGCACGAGGCCGGCCATGAGCGGGACGGCGGCGACGGCTGCGGCCGCCCGCCGCAGCCATCGGCGGGCAGGGGAGGGATCGGTGCCCTGGATGTCTGCCGCCTCGGCCACGCGCTCGTCCGTCCCTCGTCGTCTTGTGCCGTCGGTCCCTGCCGGTTCCCGCGTCCACGCATGGTAACGAGGCGCCCCGCGGCGAAGTGCTGCGGAGTCGCGCACGAGATCACCGCGGGAGGGCGGGGAGGCGCCGGAAGGAGGGGCGGAGGGCGCCGGGAATGGAGGAGGCTGCCCAGGGCGGGGCCACGTACCCTCTTCTGTTGTGCCGAACGCCAACGAAGACACCCCGACTGCCCTGAGCCAGGTGCAGCGCCGCGCGGTCAGCGAGCTGCTGCGCGTCTCCCCGGTCGCCGACGACCTCGCCCGCCGTTTCCAAGAGGCCGGCTTCCGCCTGGCCCTGGTCGGTGGTTCGGTACGGGACGCTCTGCTCGGCAGGCTCGGCAACGACCTCGACTTCACCACGGACGCCCGCCCCCAGGACGTGCTCAGGATCATCCGGCCGTGGGCGGAGGCCGTGTGGGAGGTCGGTATCGCGTTCGGCACGGTCGGGGCGCAGAAGGACGGCTACCAGATCGAGGTGACGACGTACCGCTCGGAGGCGTACGACCGCACCTCGCGCAAGCCCGAGGTCTCCTACGGCGACTCCATCGAGGAAGACCTCGTCCGCCGTGACTTCACGGTCAACGCGATGGCGGTGGCTCTCCCCGAGAAGGAGTTCATCGACCCGCACGGCGGACTGGAGGATCTCGCGGGACGGGTGCTGCGTACGCCCGGCACGCCCGAGGAGTCCTTCTCCGACGATCCGCTGCGGATGATGCGGGCGGCGCGGTTCGCCGCCCAGCTCGACTTCGAGGTGGCGCCCGAGGTGGTGTCCGCGATGAAGGGGATGGCCGAGCGGCTCGACATCGTCTCCGCGGAGCGGGTGCGGGACGAGCTGAACAAGCTGGTCCTCTCGGCGCACCCCCGCGAGGGCCTGACCCTGCTCGTCGACACGGGCCTCGCCGACCGGGTGCTGCCCGAGCTGCCGGCGCTGCGTCTGGAGAGCGACGAGCACCACCGGCACAAGGACGTCTACGAGCACTCCCTGATCGTGCTGGAGCAGGCGATCGACCTGGAGGAGGACGGCCCCGACCTGGTACTGCGGCTGGCGGCGCTCCTGCACGACATCGGCAAGCCGCGCACCCGGCGCTTCGAGCCGGACGGCCGGGTCTCCTTCCACCACCACGAGGTGGTGGGCGCGAAGATGACCAAGAAGCGGCTGACCGCGCTGAAGTACTCCAACGACATGGTCAAGGACGTGTCGCGACTCGTGGAGCTGCACCTGCGCTTCCACGGGTACGGCACCGGCGAGTGGACGGATTCCGCGGTCCGGCGCTACGTGCGTGACGCCGGTCCGCTGCTGGACCGACTGCACAAGCTGACCCGCTCCGACTGCACGACCCGCAACAAGCGCAAGGCCGCCGCGCTGTCCCGGGCCTACGACGGCCTGGAGGACCGCATCGCCCAGCTCCAGGAGCAGGAGGAGCTGGACGCGATCCGACCCGACCTCGACGGCAACCAGATCCAGGAGACCCTCGGGATCAGGCCCGGCCCCGAGGTCGGGCGGGCCTACAAGTTCCTCCTGGAGCTGCGGCTGGAGAACGGTCCCATGGGCCAGGACGCTGCGGCGGCGGCCCTCCGGGAGTGGTGGGCGGCGCAGGGCTGATTGCGTCGCGGTCGTGTTTCACGTGAAACATGGCCGGTGACCGTGAGTCACGGTGAGGGGCGGTGTTTCACGTGAAACACCGCCCCTGCCTCATGTGCGGGGGGCGCGGGCGAGCGCGGCCGCCGACAGGGTGTACAGCGCGGCGACGGCCACGATGAGCAGCGGCGAGCGGCCGTCCAGGGGGAGCACCAGGGCGGACGCTCCGGCCGCGGCGACGAACGCGACGTTGAAGAGCATGTCGTAGAGGGCGAAGACCCTTCCTCGGTACGCGTCGTCGACCGACCGCTGGACGACCGTGTCCGTCGCGATCTTGGTTCCTTGGGTGACGACGCCCAGGACGTAGGCGGCGGCGAGGGTGGGCGCCGGGGCGAAGAAGAGCCCCAGGGCCGGTTCCAGTACGGCGGCCGTCCCGGCACACACCGCCATCCAACCGCCCGCGCCCCACCGGCCCGCGGCCCAGGGGGTGATCACGGCGGCGGTGAGGAACCCTGCGCCCGAGACGGCGACCGCGAGCCCCAGCAGGGCCAGTCCCCCGGAGCCGTCCGATTCCCAGGCGTACCGGCTCAGCATCAGCACCATGACCGTCAGCGCGCCGTAACAGAACCGCGCCAGCGTCATCGCGGCGAGGGCCCGGGCGGCCGGGCGCCGTTCCGCCACGTGGCGCAGGCCGCTCCACAGGCCGCGGACCGTGGCCGTCAGCGCCGCGCCGATCCGGGCCGGAACGAGGCCGGGGTCCGGACCGAGGAGGTCCCGGCCCATGCGCAGCGAGGCCAGGGCGGCCAGGAGGTAGAGGGCCGCACCCATGAGGACGATCACGGCGTCGGAGTCGGCCGCGGTCAGCCGCACGGCGAAGGCCAGCCCGCCACCGGCCGTCGCCGCGATGGTGCCGGCGGTGGGCGAGAGCGAGTTGGCCGTCAGCAGACGTTCCGTGTCGACGACGCGCGGGAGGGCCGCCGACAGGCCGGCGAGGACGAAGCGGTTGACCGCTGTGACGGAGAGCGCAGAGACGTAGAAGAGCCAGTCGGGCACGGAGGCGAGGACCAGCAGCGCGGTGACGACCGCGAGGAGGGCGCGGAGCAGGTTGCCGTAGAGGAGGACCTGACGGCGGCGCCAGCGGTCGAGGAGCACGCCCGCGAACGGCCCGACGACGGAGTAGGGCAGCAGCAGGACCGCCATGGCCGAGGCGATGTCGGCGGGCGTGGCCTGCCGCTCCGGGGAGAAGACCACGTACGTGGCGAGCGCGACCTGGTAGACGCCGTCGGCGCACTGGGAGAGCAGTCGCACGGCGAGGAGGCGGCGGAAGTTCGTCAGGCGCACGAGTACGCGCAGATCACGTACGACAGGCATGCCGACAAGCGTCACACACGGGTGAGGCCCCCGGGCACACGCCACGGGGGCCTCAACACCGGGAGGCGGGGCCTCCCTTGGAGCGGGGATCCTAGCGCTCGGCCTCGCCCTTGATGAACTTCTCGACGTTCTCGCGGGCCTCGTCGTCGAAGTACTGGACCGGCGGGGACTTCATGAAGTACGAGGACGCGGAGAGGATCGGGCCGCCGATGCCGCGGTCCTTGGCGATCTTCGCGGCGCGCACGGCGTCGATGATGACGCCGGCCGAGTTCGGGGAGTCCCAGACCTCGAGCTTGTACTCCAGGTTCAGCGGGACGTCGCCGAAGGCACGGCCCTCGAGACGGACGTAGGCCCACTTGCGGTCGTCCAGCCAGGCCACGTAGTCCGACGGGCCGATGTGGACGTTGTCCGCGCCGAGGTCCCGGTCGGGGATCTGGGAGGTGACGGCCTGCGTCTTGGAGATCTTCTTGGACTCCAGGCGCTCGCGCTCGAGCATGTTCTTGAAGTCCATGTTGCCGCCGACGTTCAGCTGCATCGTGCGGTCCAGGACGACGCCCCGGTCCTCGAAGAGCTTCGCCATGACGCGGTGCGTGATGGTGGCGCCCACCTGGGACTTGATGTCGTCGCCGACGATCGGCACACCGGCCTCGGTGAACTTGTCCGCCCACTCCTTGGTGCCGGCGATGAACACCGGGAGGGCGTTCACGAAGGCGACCTTGGCGTCGATGGCGCACTGCGCGTAGAACTTGGCCGCGTCCTCGGAGCCCACGGGCAGGTAGCAGACGAGGACGTCGACCTGCTTGTCCTTGAGGACCTGGACGATGTCCACCGGCTCCTCGGCGGACTCTTCGATGGTCTGGCGGTAGTACTTGCCGAGGCCGTCCAGGGTGTGGCCGCGCTGGACCGTCACACCGGAGGTGGGCACGTCGCAGATCTTGATGGTGTTGTTCTCGCTGGCGCCGATGGCGTCGGCCAGGTCGAGGCCCACCTTCTTCGCGTCCACGTCGAAGGCTGCGACGAACTCGACGTCCCGCACGTGGTAGTCGCCGAACTGGACGTGCATCAGCCCCGGCACCTTGCCCGCCGGGTCGGCGTCCTTGTAGTACTCGACGCCCTGCACCAGCGAGGCGGCGCAGTTGCCCACGCCGACGATGGCTACGCGAACCGAACCCATTCCGGTTGCTCCCTGTTTGTTCTCGACGAGGCCCTGCGGTGCGCAGGGCCTCACTTGGTGGTGTCGTCGGACGGATCCGGCCGGGTACTGCCCCCGTGCCGGGGCAGGCCGCCCGTGTCGTCAGATGTCCTGTCCTGCTCCGCGGTGTCCGCCGAGGTCTCCGCGTCGGAGCGTCGCTGGTCCCGCCCGGCCCGCTCGCTCTCGATGAGCTCGTTGAGCCAGCGGACCTCGCGCTCGACGGACTCCATGCCGTGCCGCTGGAGTTCGAGCGTGTAGTCGTCGAGCCGCTCGCGGGTGCGCGCCAGCGAGGCGCGCATCTTCTCCAGCCGCTCCTCGAGGCGGCTGCGGCGGCCTTCCAGCACGCGCATCCGGACGTCGCGCTCCGTCTGACCGAAGAAGGCGAAGCGAGCGGCGAAGTGCTCGTCCTCCCAGGAGTCGGGCCCCGTGTGGGTCAGCAACTCCTCGAAGTGCTCCTTGCCTTCGGCGGTCAAGCGGTAGACGATCTTCGCCCTCCGTCCGGAGAGGGAGGCGGCGAGGGCGTCCTCCGGGGCACTGCCCGGTTCCTCTATCAACCAGCCGTTTGCGACCAGAGTCTTGAGGCAGGGGTAGAGGGTGCCGTAGCTGAAGGCCCGGAAGATCCCCAGCGAGGTGTTGAGCCGCTTGCGCAGCTCGTAGCCGTGCATCGGCGCCTCGCGGAGCAGGCCCAGGACGGCGAACTCGAGGATGCCGGAGCGCCTGCTCATCAGCCGCTTCCTCCTCCACGCCGCTCGTTATGCCGCCCTGATGTATCGGTTCGATACATCCCGACGATAGAACGGCAGTGCTGAGCCGACAAGTGGGTCGATGGTGAACGGCGTCACATCAACAATTCGCAGTAAGCGAGTTGCGTGGTTTGGGGTGAACTCGGGCGCAAGGGGGGTTTTGGCCGTGCGTAGTCTGTGCGGCATGCATACCGGGGGGAACCACGAGGCGACGGGGGACGTCATCGTCGTGGGTGCATGGCGGACGGGCCTGGCGGCCTCGTCCGACCCATTTCGGGGGGACCGGAACTCAGCTGCCGCTTCCAGGCGTACTCGCCTGCCCGAGGAGTAGTCGTTCGATGAGCGAGCACCGTCGTAAACCGCCGCAGCCGCAGGGTGGCGGCCGCGCCGCGGCCCGGCGCGCTGCCCAGCAGCCCGGCCGCCGGCCGGCGCGGGATGTCAGTACAGGATCCCCTTCCGACTCGTACGGCGAGGGCCAGCCCTATGGCGGGCGCGCCGAGGCACGGCGGGCTGCCCAGCGCGGCGGCCGCCGCCGCGGCGCCGACGGCGCCGGCGGGTCGGGTGGCCATGGCGGAGGCCGCCGCGGTACCGGCGGCGGGGGGTACGAGGGCGGCGGCCGCGGAGGGGGACGCCCGGGGCGCAAGCGGCTGATCGACTACCCGCGGCACGACCGGTACGACTGGCGTCGCTGGGTGCCGTCCTGGAAGCTCGTGGCGGGTCTGTGCGTCGGTTTTCTCGCCACGCTCACCGGCGCGGCGACGCTCGCGTACGCGATGGTGGAGCTGCCGGACCCGGACAAGGCCGCGACGGCCCAGAACAACGTCTACTACTGGGCGGACGACACACAGATGGCCGCCACCGGCGGCGAGGTCAACCGGCAGATCATCGGGTACGGCGACATCCCCAAAGCGATGCAGGACGCCGTGGTCTCGGCCGAGAACAAGACGTTCTGGACGGACTCCGGTGTCGACCCGATGGGCATCGGCCGTGCCCTGTTCAACATGGCCACCGGCGGCGAGACCCAGGGCGGCTCGACCATCACCCAGCAGTACGTCAAGAACAACCGCCTGAACAACCAGTCGCAGACGCTGGACCGGAAGTTCAAGGAGCTCTTCATCTCCATCCGGGTCAACACGGAGTTGTCCAAGAAGGAGATCATGGCGGGCTACCTGAACACCTCGTACTTCGGGCGGGGGGCCTACGGCATCCAGGCGGCAGCGCGGACGTACTTCGGCAAGGACGCCAAGACCCTGGACGAGAGCCAGTGCGCGTTCCTCGCCTCACTGCTCAAGGGCTCCACGTACTACGACCCGGCCGGCTCGCCCGAGATCGACCCCAAGGCGACCCCCGAGGCGAACACCGAGCGTGCGACGAAGCGCTGGAACTGGATCCTCGACGAGATGGTGAAGGACGGGAAGCTGGACGCCGCCACGCGCGCGACGCTCAAGTTCCCCACGGCCCAGCCCCCGCAGAAGCAGGCGAAGCTCGGCGGACAGGTCGGCTACCTGGTGGACCTGGCCAAGGCGTACTTCATCAACAACAACGAAGAGGGCATCACCGCCGAGGACCTCTCCAAGGGCGGCTACGAGATCCACACGACCTTCGACAAGAAGAGGGTCGACGCCCTGGAGAAGGCCGTCAAGGAGACGTACGCCGAGCACATCGACCCGGAGAAGCGCCCGAAGACGGACACGCACGTGCAGTTCGGTGGCGCCTCCGTCGATCCGTCGACCGGTGCGATCGTCGCCATCTACGGCGGCACGGACGCGACGAAGCACTTCACCAACAACGCCGACCAGACCGGCGCCCAGGTCGGTTCGACGTTCAAGCCGTTCGTGCTCGCGGCCGGCATGGAACACGGCATTCGCAACCCCAACAAGGGCGAGAACCAGGGCCCCGAGGACCGCACGAAGATCGACCCCGACACGGCGGTCTACAACGGCGCCAACAAGCTGAAGATCCGCAACTACGACGGCAGCACCTGGCGGGACGAGAACGACAACGAGTGGCTGCAGGTCAACGACAACGACGAGAGCTACCCGGACATCAACCTCCGCGAGGCGATGATCCACTCGGCCAACTCACCGTTCGTCCAGCTGGGCATGGACATCGGCATCGAGCAGGTCAGGGAGACGGCCATCGCCGCCGGCCTCCTGAAGAGCAGCCTCGCCCAGGGCAACGTGCCGTCGTTCTCCATCGGCATCTCCGACCCCAGCGCCATCCGGATGGCGGCCGCCTACGCGACGTTCGCCGCCAACGGTGAGCAGCGCGACCCGTTCTCCGTGACGGAGGTCAAGCGGAACGGCGTCGTGGTCTACCGGCACGAGGACAAGGCGAAGCGCGCCTTCTCGACCGCGATCAGCAGCAACATCACCGACGTGCTCGTCGACGTCGTGGAGAAGGGCACCGGCAAGAAGGCCCGCCTCCCCGACCGCACCGCGGCCGGCAAGACCGGTACCACCGACGGCAACAAGTCCGCCTGGTTCGTCGGCTACACCCCGCAGCTCGCGACGGCGATCGACATGTACCGCCTCGACGACAACGCCGCCAACAAGAACCGCAAGTTCGAGGAGATGTTCGGCACGGGTGGTCGCGAGAAGGTCCACGGTTCGTCCTTCCCGTCGGAGATCTGGAAGGCGTACATGACCGAGGCGCACAAGGGCCAGCCGGCGAAGCGGTTCCCCGCGCCGGAGGACCTGGACGCCGGTCCCGTGTACGGCGGTGGCGCGAAGACCCCCGAGCCGACGCCGAGCGCGGAGCCGTCCTCGTCGCCTTCCCCGTCTACGTCGACCTCACCGTCCCCCACCCCGTCGGTCCGCCCCTCGCAGTCGAAGCCGGGGAAGCCCGAGGACACCTGCGGCCCGTTCGACTGGGACTGCGAGTCGGAGAACGGGGGCACCGACGCCGGGACCACCGACGGGACCGACTCCGGCGGAACGGTCGACGGTGGCAACACCACCGACGGAGGGGCCACCGAAGGCGGCGCGAGCAGCGAACCGCCGACGACCGGCGGCAACACCGCCACCGGAGGCAACGGCAACGGCAACGGGAGCGGAGGCTGGTTCGGCGGAACGGGCGGCTAGCGCCCTGCTCCCCGGCCCCTCCCCCGGTCGTCCGGCCACCCGCCGGGCGGCCGGCCGGACTCCCCACGAGGGCCGTCGCACCCCGTGCGCCACACCGCGCGTACACCGGGTGCGACGGCCCTCGCCGCGTTCCCGGGGGAATACGGCAGGATGTCCCGCATGCCGAGCCCAGAGAAGACGAGCGTCCCCCACGACCGGCGGCCCGTCGTGTGCCCCACGCGCCGGGACGAGGTCGCCGCCGCGGGCAGCGAGCTGATCGGCGGCCCCGTCGGCCGCCGCGCCCAGCTCGGCACCGCGAACCTCACGCCCGTACGAGTCGTCGCGCTGGTGGCGATCGGCATGTTCGCACTCGGCATGGTGCAGAAGCTGCCCTGCTACAACTGGGCCTGGTTCCGCGGCGCAGCCTCGCAGTACACGCACGCCTGCTACTCCGACATCCCGCACCTGTTCGTCGGCCGCGGGTTCTCCGACGGGCTGATCCCGTACTTCGACCGGTTCCCCGGCGACATGCAGTACCTGGAGTACCCGGTCCTCACGGGTCTCTTCATGCAGGTCGCCGCGTGGCTCACGCCGGGCGGGGGAGACCTCCAGTACCGGGAGCAGATGTACTGGATGGTCAACGCGGGCATGCTGCTCGTCTGCGCCGCGGTGATCGCGGTGTGCGTCGCCCGTACGCACCGGCGCCGCCCCTGGGACGCCCTGCTGGTCGCCCTGGCGCCGGCCTTCGCGCTGAACGCCACGATCAACTGGGACCTGCTCGCCATCGCCCTCACCGCCGCCGCGGTGCTCATGTGGAGCCGGGGCCGCGCCCTCGCCTTCGGCGTGCTCCTGGGCCTGGCAACGGCCGCCAAGCTGTACCCGTTCCTGCTCCTCGGACCGCTCCTCGTGCTCTGCTGGCGGGCCGGGAAGTGGCGGCCCTTCGCCGTGGCCCTGCTGGGCTCGGCCGGTGCCTGGCTTGTGGTGAACCTGCCCGTGATGCTGCTGGCCCCCGAGGGCTGGAAGAAGTTCTACGTCTTCAGCCAGGAGAGGAACATCGACTTCGGTTCCTTCTGGCTGGTGCTCACCCAGCGCGCGGACCTCGACCTGGAGATCGAGACGGTCAACACGACAGCGAGCCTGCTCATGCTGCTGGCGTGCGCCGGGATCGCCGCGCTGGCACTCACCGCGCCGCGTCGCCCCCGCTTCGCCCAACTGGCGTTCCTGGTGGTGGCCGCCTTCATCCTGACCAACAAGGTCTACTCGCCCCAGTACGTGCTGTGGCTGATCCCGCTCGCCGCCCTGGCCCGGCCTCGGTGGCGGAGCTTCCTGGTGTGGCAGGCGTGCGAGGTGGCGTACTTCCTCGGCATCTGGATGTACCTCGTCTTCGTCACCACCGACAGCAAGCAGGGGCTCCCGCCGGACGGCTACCACTTCGCCATCGTGCTGCACCTCGTCGGGACGCTGTACCTGTGCGCCCTGGTCGTTCGCGACGTTCTGCGCCCCGACCTGGACGCGGTCCGCCAGGATGGCTCCGACGACCCCTCCGGTGGCGTCCTGGACGGCGCTCCGGACGTTTTCGTCGTCGGGAACGCGGCACGGACGTGGCGTGCGGAGGGTGAGGAGCCGACCCGTGGGGACGGGGAACACCCGGGCGTTGTTTCACGTGAAACGGCGTGAAGGGCCGCACCCGTCGGGGTGCGACCCTTCACACGACCAGGGGCCCGGCGACGCGTCCTAGCGGTCGACGATCCGGTCGTACTGCGTGGTGGTGTGCCGCAGGTGCGCGACCAGTTCGTCGCCGACCTGCGGCTCCTGGGCGTCCGACGGGACGAAGAGGATGGACACCTGCATGTGCGGGGGTTCCGCGAACCAGCGCTGCTTGCCCGCCCACACGAAGGGGGAGAGGTTCCGGTTGACCGTCGCGAGACCGGCCCGCGCCACGCCCTTGGCGCGCGGCATCACACCGTGCATGGCCTTCGGCGCCTCCAGGCCGACGCCGTGCGAGGTGCCGCCGGCGACGACGACCAGCCAGCCGTCGGACGCGGCGCGCTGCTGCCGGTAGCCGAAGCGGTCGCCCTTCGACACACGGGTGACGTCGAGGACCGCGCCCCGGTACTCCGTCGCCTCGTGGTCGCCGAGCCACAGCCGCGTACCGATGCGGGCGCGGAACCGGGTCTGCGGGAACTGCTGCTGGAGGCGGGCCAGTTCCTCGGCCCGCAGATGGCTGACGAACATGGAGTGGAGCGGCAGCCGGGCGGCGCGCAGCCGGTCCATCCAGCCGATGACCTCCTCGACGGCGTCGGAGCCGTCGGTGCGGTCCAGCGGGAGGTGGAGGGCGAACCCCTCCAGGCGCACGTCCTCGATCGCCGAGTGCAGCTGGGCCAGCTCGTGCTCGTGGACACCGTGCCGCTTCATCGAGCTCATGCACTCGATGACGACCCGCGCCCCCACGAGGGCGTGCACGCCGTCCACGGACGACACGGAGCGGATGACGCGGTCCGGGAGCGGGACAGGCTCCTCGCCCCGGCGGAACGGCGTCAGGACGAGCAGGTCGCCACCGAACCAGTCCTTCATGCGGGCGGCCTCGTAGGTGGTGCCGACGGCGAGCATGTCGGCGCCGAAGCGGTTGACCTCCTCGGCGAGGCGCTCGTGGCCGAACCCGTATCCGTTGCCCTTGCAGACCGGGATGATCCCCGGGAACTGGTCGATCACGGACTTCTGGTGCGCCCGCCAGCGAGCGGTGTCGACGTACAGGGAGAGCGCCATGGACGGTCCGGACCCTTTCTGTGGGCGTGGGGGTGTCGGGTGTGACGGGTGGTGCGGGACGGGTACGAGCGTACGGCTGCCTCAGCGGCGGGACATGTACATGTCCAGCGCCTTGTGCAGCAGCTTGTTGAGCGGGAAGTCCCACTCGCCGATGTACTCGACGGCCTCGCCGCCCGTACCCACCTTGAACTGGATCAGGCCGAAGAGGTGGTCGGTCTCGTCCAGGGAGTCCGAGATGCCGCGCAGGTCGTACACGGTCGCGCCCATGGCGTAGGCGTCACGCAGCATGCGCCACTGCATGGCGTTCGAGGGGCGGAATTCGCGGCCGACGTTGTCCGAAGCGCCGTAGGAGTACCAGACGTGGCCCCCGACGACGAGCATCGTCGCCGCGGAGAGGTTCACGCCGTTGTGCCGTGCGAAGTACAACCGCATGCGGTTGGGGTCCTCGTTGTTGAGGACGGTCCACATGCGCTGGAAGTAGGACAGCGGGCGCGGCCGGAAACGGTCGCGGACGGCCGTGATCTCGTACAGCCGCTGCCACTCGGCGAGGTCCTCGTAACCGCCCTGGACGACCTCGACACCGGCCTTCTCGGCCTTCTTGATGTTCCGCCGCCACAGCTGGTTGAAGCCCTTGAGGACGTCGTCCAGCGACCGGTTGGCGAGCGGGACCTGGAAGACGTAGCGGGGCTGCACGTCTCCGAAGCCGGCGCCGCCGTCCTCGCCCTGCTGCCAGCCCATCTTGCGCAGCCGGTCCGACACCTCGAAGGCGCGGGGCTCGATGTGCGTGGCCTCGATGTCCCGCAGGCGCTTCACCTCGGGGTCCTGGATGCCCGACTTGATCGCCGGCGCGTCCCAGCGGCGGATGACCACGGGCGGGCCCATCTTGACCGAGAACGCACCCTGGTTCTTGAGGTGCTGGAGCATCGGCTGGAGCCAGTCGTCCAGGTTGGGCGCGTACCAGTTGATGACCGGGCCCTCGGGCAGGTAGGCCAGGTACCGCTTGATCTTGGGGAGCTGGCGGTACAGGACCAGTCCCGCACCGACCAGTTGCCCGTCCTTGTCGAACCAGCCCAGGTTCTCCGAGCGCCACTCGGTCTTCACGTCGGCCCACGCCGGAACCTGGCAGTGACTCGCCGCCGGAAGGCTCTGGATGTACGCCAGATGCTGCTCTCGGCTGATGGTCCTCAGGGTCAGGCTCATGCGGGGCGCTCCTCGGCAGGTATGTCCCCCATCGGTACAGGGGTTCCAGCTCTCGCGCCGAAGCCTACTGGCACGGAGGAGCGCCCCGACTGGCCGTACGGCGCGAGGGGCTAGCCGAGCAGGCCGCCGAACAGACCGCCGCGGGCCATCCCGAGGAAGAAGCCGACCGCCGAGGCGCCCAGGCCGATGATCAGGAAGGTGCGCTCCCGCGTGGTCACCGAGACGAACTGGCCGTACGCGCCCGTGACGATGCCCACGAGACCCGCCCACGAGCTGAGCAGGTGGAGGCCGTGGAACTGCGCGGTGATGAAGGCGAGCGCGCCCAAAACCAGGGTCACGGCCATCAGCGTGTCCTGGAGGGGATGGGGCTTGCCGTCCGTGGCGAAGAGGGACGAGGACGGATGACGGTGGAACGCCTGAGCCATGAGGCACCTCCCGGCTTGCCGGAGGGCGGCGCACTGTAGCGCCGCCCGCACCCGATGTGTCCAGATTGCGGCCTCCGGCCACCGGATTTCAACCGGAAGCCTCGATGCAGGTACTCTGTACGGTCTGCACCGGTGTCTGCCCATGCCCGGAAACGGGTGGGGCGGCGGCCGCACCGTGGTCGGCCCTTGCCGGCCCGTGGCCGTTGTCAGTGGGCCCCGATACCGTTGCGCACGCATCACGACCCTCCTGCCACGGAACGACCGTGGCCGCTGAGTCCAAAGGAGGTGGGTTCCACATGCGTCACTACGAGGTGATGGTCATCCTCGACCCCGATCTCGAGGAGCGCGCTGTCTCCCCGCTGATCGAGAACTTCCTCTCCGTCGTCCGTGAGGGCAACGGAAAGGTCGAGAAGGTCGACACCTGGGGCCGTCGTCGTCTCGCTTACGAGATCAAGAAGAAGCCCGAGGGCATCTACTCGGTCATCGACCTGCAGGCCGAGCCTGCGGTCGTCAAGGAGCTCGACCGCCAGATGAACCTGAACGAGTCGGTCCTCCGGACCAAGGTCCTCCGCCCCGAGATCCACTGAGCCTCCGGCTCACGGTCATCGGGTCCGAGTAGCAGCAAGCAGCCAGAAGCAATCCCGCCGAGAGGTTCCCCATGGCAGGCGAGACCGTCATCACGGTCGTCGGCAATCTTGTCGACGACCCCGAGCTGCGCTTCACCCCGTCCGGTGCGGCGGTCGCGAAGTTCCGCGTCGCGTCCACTCCCCGCACCTTCGATCGCCAGACCAACGAGTGGAAGGACGGCGAGAGCCTGTTCCTGACCTGCTCGGTCTGGCGCCAGGCGGCGGAGAACGTCGCCGAGTCGCTCCAGCGGGGCATGCGCGTCATCGTGCAGGGCCGGCTCAAGCAGCGGTCCTACGACGACCGCGAGGGCGTCAAGCGCACGGTCTTCGAACTGGACGTCGAGGAAGTCGGCCCCAGCCTCAAGAACGCCACGGCCAAGGTCACCAAGACCACCGGTCGCGGCGGTCAGGGCGGGTTCGGCGGCGGCGGCCAGCAGGGCGGCCAGGGCGGCGGCAACTGGAGCGGCGCCCCGGGCGGCCAGCAGGGCGGCGGCGCTTCCGGCGACGACCCCTGGGCCAGCAGCCCGCAGCCCGGCGGCCAGCAGGGCGGCCAGGGCGGCTGGGGCGGCGGTTCCGGCGGCGGCTACTCGGACGAGCCCCCCTTCTAGGGGCGGGCTCGTACCCCACTTCTTGATCACACAGGAGAAACACCATGGCGAAGCCGCCTGTGCGCAAGCCTAAGAAGAAGGTCTGCGCGTTCTGCAAGGACAAGACCGCGTACGTGGACTACAAGGACACGAACATGCTGCGGAAGTTCATTTCCGACCGCGGCAAGATCCGTGCCCGCCGCGTGACCGGCAACTGCACGCAGCACCAGCGTGACGTCGCCACGGCCGTCAAGAACAGCCGTGAGATGGCGCTGCTGCCCTACACGTCCACCGCGCGATAAGGGAAGGGTGACCGACTGATGAAGATCATCCTTACCCACGAGGTCTCTGGCCTCGGTGCCGCCGGCGACGTCGTCGACGTCAAGGACGGATACGCTCGCAACTACCTGGTCCCGCGCGGTTTCGCGATCCGCTGGACCAAGGGTGGCGAGAAGGACGTGGCGCAGATCCGCCGCGCCCGCAAGATCCACGAGATCGCGACCATCGAGCAGGCCAACCAGATCAAGGCCCAGCTCGAGGCCGTCCAGGTGCGCCTGGCCGTTCGCTCCGGCGACGCCGGCCGCCTCTTCGGCTCCGTGACCCCGGCTGACATCGCCTCGGCGATCAAGTCCGCCGGTGGCCCGGAGGTCGACAAGCGTCGTGTCGAGCTCGGTTCGCCGATCAAGACCCTTGGCTCGCACAAGGTGTCCGTGCGCCTGCACCCCGAGGTCGCCGCGAACCTCGGTGTCGAGGTCGTCGCTGCCTGAGCCCTGCCTGCGCAGAGCTGAGCACGTGGAGGGCCGCACCCGTCAGGGTGCGGCCCTCCACCGCGTTCCGGGGGTGGCCCACCACCGTCTACCAAGGGCGCGGCGGTCCACCGTGTCCCACGGGAGACGCGGCCACGACCGGTTTCACGTGAAACATCAGCGGGCGGCTCCCGTGACGAGCCAGCGACCGGAGCGCATCCTTACCCACAGGGTCACCATGCGGGTCGCCATCATCAGGGACATCGCCCACCACAGGGCCGTCAGCCCGCCGCCGAGCATCGGCACCAAGAGCGCCACCGGCGCGAAGACGACCAGGGTGGCGACCATGGCACCCGCCAGGTACGGGCCGTCTCCCGCGCCCATCAGAACACCATCCAGGACGAAGACCACTCCGGCGACCGGTTGGGTGAGCGCCACGACCATGAGCGCGGGCAGAAGCGCGTCCCGAACGGCGTCGTCACCGGTGAAGAGCGGGATGAACAGGGGGCGGGCGGCGACGATGAGGACCCCGAGCGCCACGCCGGAGACCACACCCCACCGCACCATCCGACGGCACACCGCCCGGGCACCCTCGGTGTCACCGGCACCGAGGTAGCGGCCGATGATGGCCTGCCCCGCGATGGCGATGGCGTCCAGCGCGAAGGCCATGAGGCTCCACAGCGACAGGATGATCTGGTGCGCCGCCACCGACACGTCCCCCAGGCGGGCTGCGATGGCGGTGGCGATCATCAACACCGCGCGCAGCGAGAGGGTCCGGATGAGGAGGGGCACGCCCGCCTGGGCACTCGCCCGGATGCCGGCGACATCGGGCCGCAAGGAGGCGCCGTGGCGTCTGGCACCCCGGACGACGACGGTGAGGTACGCGGCGGCCATGCCGCACTGCGCGATCACGGTGCCCCAGGCGGAGCCCGCGATGCCGAGGCCCGCGCCGTACACCAGCGTGACGCTGAGGACCGCGTTGGCGCTGAAGCCGGCGATCGCGACGTACAGGGGGGTGCGGGTGTCCTGGAGCCCGCGCAGGACGCCGGTGGCCGCGAGCACGACCAGCATGGCGGGGATGCCGAGGCTGGACACGCGCAGATAGGTGGCCGCGTGCGGCGCGGCGGTGCCGGAGGCGCCGAAGGTCTCCACGACCCAAGGGGCCGTCGGCAGGGTGACCGCCACGACGGCGGCTCCGAGGAGAAGGGCGAGCCAGATGCCGTCCATGCCCTGGCGGATCGCCGAGGGGAGATCGCCCGCGCCGACACGGCGGGCGACGGCGGCCGTGGTGGCGTAGGCGAGGAAGACGAACACGCTCACCGCGGTGGACAGCAGCGCGGCGGCGACGCCCAGGCCGGCCAGTTGTGCGGTGCCGAGGTGACCCACGACGGCACTGTCGACGAGCACGAACAGGGGCTCGGCGACGAGGGCTCCGAAGGCCGGAAGTGCCAGGGTGAGGATCTCGCGGTCGTGGTGCCGGCCGATCTTCCCGCGAGTCGTGGATGCCTGGGTCATGGGGGTCAATGTAATCGTCCACAGGTAAGAGACGCAATCGCTCTACATCCCTTACATGCACACATCGTCGCGGCGCGTGCACCGGCCATTCGAAGTGATCTTGATCCAGCCGTGAAAGTTTTTCTCCCCCACAGCCAGTGGATGGAAAAGGTGCAGGTCAGTGCGCTTCTCGTGGGTTGGTTATGAGTTTGTCCACACGGCTGTCCCCCGGTCCGTGCACAGGATCAAGCAGGTTCTCCACAGCATCGGAGCCTTCGCCCACAGGGCCTGTGGATAACCAGATTGGCTGACGGTGCCCGCGGGCCTACCGTGGTCCGGCGCCCGACGTGCCGCGAGGTGGAGTCGAAGCCTCTTGTTTGTCAGAGCCGTGGCGTAGAAAGAGTGGCACGGCAAGGTCCGCGGTGCGGACGGGAGGAGGTGGGCCGGTGAGCATCCCCGAGCCTTTGGACGACCCCTGGACCGACAGCGGACCGAGCGACCGCCTGCCCGTCTCCAGGCAGCGCGGAGCCGAGGGTCTCGTCGGCGGACGGGGTGGCGGCCGCGGCCGGGGACGCGACGAGCAGCATGAGCGAGGCTCCGACGGCGGTCCCTGGGACGGCGGTGGCGCGGGCGCCTTCGAGCGCGTCCCCCCGCAGGACCTGGACGCCGAGCAGTCCGTGCTGGGCGGCATGCTCCTCTCCAAGGACGCCATCGCGGACGTCGTGGAGATCATCAAGGGTCACGACTTCTACCGTCCGGCGCACGAGACGATCTTCCAGGCGATTCTCGACCTCTACGCGAAGGGGGAGCCCGCCGACCCCATCACGGTCGGCGCCGAGCTGACGAAGCGCGGCGAGGTCAACCGGGTGGGTGGTGCGTCGTACCTGCACACGTTGGTGCAGTCCGTGCCGACGGCCGCCAACGCCTCGTACTACGCCGAGATCGTCCACGAGCGCGCGGTCCTCCGACGGCTGGTCGAGGCGGGCACCAAGATCACGCAGATGGGATACGCCGCAGACGGTGACGTCGACGAGATCGTCAACCAGGCGCAGGCCGAGATCTACGCCGTCACCGAGCAGCGCACGAGCGAGGACTACCTCCCCCTCGGCGACATCATGGAGGGCGCCCTCGACGAGATCGAGGCGATCGGCTCCCGCAGCGGCGAGATGACCGGCGTGCCCACGGGCTTCACCGACTTCGACTCCCTGACCAACGGCCTGCACCCCGGCCAGATGATCGTCATCGCCGCCCGCCCCGCCATGGGAAAGTCGACCCTGGCGCTGGACTTCGCCCGGGCATGCTCGATCAAGCACAACCTGCCCAGCGTGATCTTCTCCCTGGAGATGGGGCGCAACGAGATCGCGATGCGCCTGCTCTCCGCAGAGGCGCGGGTCGCCCTGCACCACATGCGCTCCGGCACGATGACCGACGAGGACTGGACCCGGCTGGCCCGGCGCATGCCGGACGTCTCCCAGGCGCCGCTCTACATCGACGACTCCCCGAACCTGTCGATGATGGAGATCCGCGCCAAGTGCCGCCGCCTCAAGCAGCGCAACAACCTGAAGCTGGTTGTCATCGACTACCTTCAGCTGATGCAGTCCGGCGGTTCGAAGCGCGCCGAGAGCCGCCAGCAGGAGGTCTCGGACATGTCCCGTAACCTCAAGCTCCTGGCGAAGGAGCTGGAGCTCCCGGTCATCGCCCTCTCGCAGCTGAACCGAGGCCCCGAGCAGCGCACGGACAAGAAGCCGATGGTCTCCGACCTGCGCGAGTCAGGCTCCATCGAGCAGGACGCCGACATGGTGATCCTGCTCCACCGCGAGGACGCCTACGAGAAGGAGTCCCCCCGCGCGGGCGAGGCCGACCTGATCGTCGCCAAGCACCGTAACGGTCCGACGGCGACGATCACCGTCGCGTTCCAGGGCCACTACTCCCGTTTCGTGGACATGGCCCAGACCTGACGATCGGCTGTCGCCAGGCCCGGGGCCGCGAGCCCGTCGGGTCCGGCTCCGTACGAGACTCCCTCGCACGGTGACGAGCTGTCTCCGAGGTCTGCTCCCGGGTCGTACTGACGATCAGGGTGCCTGGAGGGAACCCGCCGACTGTTGTGTCCTGGGGGTCCGACTCACTCCGTTACGGGCAGGCACTCGGCGAGCAGGTCGAGGATGTCGCGCCAAGCCCGCTGCGCGTGCTTGGGGTGGTAGCGGACGCCGGGGAGCACGGTCTGGTCGACCGGTGGGTGGTGGAAGGCGTGCAGGGCTCCGCCGTAGACCACGAGGCGCCAGTCGACGCCCGCGGCCCGCATCTCGGCGGCGAACGCGTCCCGCTGCGCGGGCGGCATGATCGGGTCCTCCGACCCGACCCCGGCCCAGACGGGGCAACGGATGCGCGCCGCTTCGCCCGGTCGGCCCGTGGTCAGCGCGTTGACCGTACCGATCGCCCGCAGGTCGACGCCGTCACGTCCGAGTTCCAGCGCGATCGCGCCTCCGGTGCCGTAGCCGATGGCGGCGATCCGTTGGGGGTCGGTCCGCGGTTCGGCACGCAGTACGTCGAGTGCCGCGTGGCCGATGCCTCGCATTCGCTCCGGGTCGGCGAGCAGCGGGGTCACGCGTGCCAGCATCTCCTGGGGGTCGGTGAACCAGCGCCCGCCGTGGATGTCGAAGGCCAGGGCCACGTAGCCCAGTTCGGCAAGGGCGTCGGCCCGGCGGCGCTGGAAGTCGTTCAGGCCCGGTCCCTCGGGCCCGATCAGGACCGCGGGCCGGCGGCCGGTACCGGCGGGGAGCGCGAGGCGCCCGACCATCGTGAGGCCGTCGGCCGGATATGTGACCGAGCGTGTGGTGACCGTCGTCATGGAACCGGACTGTAGTGAGGGTCGCGCCGGGTCGGGCCGGTCTTCACCGTCGGCAGAACAGTGGCGGTGCGGGCCCGTGGAGTGGCCTTGACGAACCGCAGGCCAGAGCACCGCCACGGGACAGATGACGAAGGACGGAACGCCGGCGGTCCGCACGCTCCGGCGTGGTGGGAAGACCGGCCGGGGGGGCATGGCGTCGGCCATCGCCCGCGCACCGGCGCGCGCGGGCACGGGCACTCCGGCCGAGCCGCCGGCTCCTCCCGCACCGGCTACGCCGAGGACGCAGCGGCGGTCCCAGAGGAGTCGTGGATACGTGGCGCAGTGGTCCCGGCACCCTCCGGGCAGTGTCAACGCCTACCAGCTCGCCGCCGCCATGCGGACCTCGAGATCGCGGCCCGCCACACCGTCCATGAGACGGTCCCGGACCGTTCGGCGCGGTGGGACGCGAGGAGTTCCTCGGATCCTTCCGAGCACGGCGAGCGGCCGGGAAAATCGTTTGCCGGGGATCAGGGGTCTGCGGACCATGCGGGTATGACCTCGATCCGTGTTCCCGTGTTCCTGTCGCTTCCCGTCGTCCTGCGGCGGGGGCTCCAGCAGCAGGCGGGGCCGGGGGCGGGGTCGACGCATCCGGTCGCGTGATCGCCGCTCTGGTCGCGGGGTTGCTCGCCGGGTACGGGATCGCCGTACCGGTGGGGGCCGTCGGGGCCTGCTTGGTGGCGCTGTCCGCGCGGACGTCGTGGCGCGTGGGGGTCGGCGCGGCGCTGGGCGTGGCGACGGCCGACGGGCTGTACGCCCTGATCGCCCTGGCGGGCGGCGCGGCGCTCGTACCGGTACTCCAGCCGGTGACCGTGCCGCTGCGGTGGGCGTCGGCCCTGGTACTGGTCGTCCTGGCGGTCCGGGGTGCCGCCGCCGCGGTCCGCGCGTACCGCGACGGCGCGGGGCTGGCGGGTGACGGCGCCGGTGACGCCCCGGGGCCGCTCCGGGCGTACCTGACGTTCCTGGGCATCACCCTGGCCAACCCCATGACCGTCGTCTACTTCGCCGCGCTCGTGCTCGGCGGGCGGTCGGCGCAGGACCCGGGCGCCCTGGAACAGGGGATGTTCGTGGGGGCGGCCTTCGTGGCGTCGGCCAGCTGGCAGCTCTTCCTCGTCGGGGGCGGTGTCCTGTTGGGCCGGGCACTGACCGGTCCGCGTGGGCGGCTGGCCACCGCGATGGTCGCCAGCGTCCTGATCACTGCCCTCGCCGTGCACCTGCTGCTGTCGCCGGCCTGAGGCGGGTCAGGAGAGGGCGACGATGACGGTCGTGGTGGTGATGGCGGTCATCGTGGCCTGCATGTCACGAATGGCCCTGCGCACACTGTCGGCCACCCACTTGCCCTCGGCGATGGCGGCCATGCGCGGCTCGATCTCCTTGCGGGGCATCCCGGGGAAGGCGATGCCGTGCAGCCGGGCACCGTGGAGGAGGGCGACCAGCGCGGAGGTGCGGTCGTCCGGTCGGCTGCCCTCCAGCACGACCCGGTTCAGGCGGTCGCGCAGCTCGCGCTCCACACTGCCGTCGGCCTCGGGATAGCGCCGTACCGGGAAGATCCCCAGCGTGCGGTGGCGCTCCTCGACGATCAGGCCACGGTCGCAGAGGCTCCCGACCGTAGCCCGGACGGCCGTGGACTGGTCCTTCGTCAGCCAGTCGGTGACCTTGCCGCCGCCGCGGCGTCCCGCCCATTCGGCGAGCCGCTCCAACCGGTCGTCGAGCAACGGAACCCGGGTCGCGGACGTGTCGGTGACGCTCACCAGGCCGCCGGCGACGCGAACCCGGTACCGCACGGCGAGCTCCAGCAGGGTGCCGCCCGCGACGGCCCACGCGGCGGAGGAGCGGTCCTTCGCGACACCGGACGCGTCGTCCAGCGACAGCAGCATGATCTCCTCGCCCAGCGTCACCGACATGCGAGCTCCCTCCATCGTCCCGTACACCGATGTCGACGCACCGGCGACGCGGAGGGTTCCGTGCCGTGCGGTACATGTGGGCCCATGACCTCATCCTTCACAGCGTTGCTCCCCACGACGGAGCGCGCTCTGCTCCACCGGATCGCCGTCGCCCAGACGGAAGGGCGGGCCCCCTCGCTCGTCGCGGCCGTCGCCCGCGGCGGTCGCATGGTGTGGGCGGGGGCGCGTGGCGACGTCGCGTCCGCCGCCGACACCCAGTACCGCATCGGATCGATCACCAAGCCGTTCACCGCCGTACTGGTGATGCGGTTGCGGGACGAGGGGCTGCTGGACCTCGACGACCCGCTGGAACGTCACCTGCCGGGTACGGGGGTGGGCGCGGTGACGGTGGCACAACTCCTCGGCCACAGCGGCGGTCTGGCGGCGGAGTCGCCCGGCCCCTGGTGGGAGCGCACTCCGGGCGGGCTGCGTCCCGGCCTCCCCGAAGTCCTCGGTGACCGACCGCTGGTGCACCCGCCCGGCCGCCGCCACCACTACTCGAACCCCGGGTACACGCTGCTGGGCGCGCTCGTGGCCGCGGTGCGCGGCGTCCCGTGGGAAGAGGCGCTGCGCGGTGAGGTGCTGGAGCCGCTGGGCATGGAGCGGACGACGTCGCGGCCGGTCGCGCCGTACGCCGAGGGCTGGGCGGTGCACCCGTGGGCCGACGTGCTGCTGCCGGAACCGGCTGAGGACCTGGGGGTGATGGCGCCGGCCGGGGTGCTGTGGGCGACGGCCGCCGACCTCTGTCGGTTCGCGTCGTTCCTCGCCGTCGGGGACGACCGCGTCCTGTCGGCCTCGTCCGTGCGGGAGATGCGGACGGCCGCGGCACCGCCCGTCGCGGGTGACTGGGACGGGGGCTACGGGCTCGGCCTGCAGCTCGCACGACGGAACGGACGCAGCCTCGCCGGGCATTCCGGTTCGCTGCCCGGGTACGTCGCCGGGCTGTGGTTCGGCGTCGAGGAGGACGTCGCGGCCGTCGTCCTGGCCAACGCGACCTCCGGGCCGCAGGCCGGCGCGCTCGCCGCGGACCTGGTGAACGTCGTCGCCGAGGCGGAGCCGCCCCTGCCGGGGCCCTGGCGACCGCTTGCGGAGGCCGACCACGTCCTGCTGGCGCTGACGGGCCCCTGGTACTGGGGGACCTACGCGTACGGGTTGGCGCTGCTCGCGGACGGTGGCGTGGAGTTGCGGCCGTTGCGGGGGGCGGGTCGCGGGTCGCGGTTCCGGCGCCGGCCGGACGGCAGCTGGATCGGCCTCGACGGCTACTACGACGGCGAAGTGCTCCGGGTGGTCCGGCGGGAGGACGGCTCGGTCAGCCATCTCGACCTCGGGTCATTCGTCTTCACCCGCGAGCCCTACGAGCCGGGGGACGCCGTACCGGGCGGGGTGGACGAGGGCGGATGGCGCGGTGCCCCCTGATGTTCCTGTGGAACAGCGTGACGACGCTGTGGTTTCACGTGAAACACCACGGCGCCGCTCGCGTCGCGTGGAACGGGGTCAGAGTGCCATCTTGAACCCGACGTGGGAGGCCGTGAACCCGAGTCGCTCGTAGAACCGGTGCGCGTCGGTGCGGGTGACGTCCGAGGTGAGCTGGACGAGTGCGCAACCCTGGCGACGGGACTCGGCCACCGCCCACTCGATGAGGTGGGTGCCGAGTCCGCTTCCCCGCGCGTCGGCGTGGACCCGTACCGCCTCGATCAGGGCCCGGGTCGCGCCGCGGCGGGAGAGACCGGGGATGACGGTCAGGTGCAGAGTGCCGATGACGCGCCGGTTGTGCACGGCCACGACCAGATGCTGGTGGGGGTCGCCCTCCACCCGCGCGAACGCGGCGAGGTAGGGGGCGAGGTCGTCGGGGGACTCCCGCTCGGCGCCCAGCGGGTCGTCGGCGAGCATGGCCACGATGTCGGGGACGTCGACCGCGGTCGCACGACGAATCTCAAGATCGTTCATGCATCGGAGGCTACTCGCCGTCAGTCCGCGCTGTTGAGCTCTTCGAGCGCTTTGACCAGCGGGGCGAGTTCCGGCTTCCGGCCGGCTTCGTCCAGTGCCTCGCGCAGTGCGGCGTCATGGGTGGGCCGGGCCTCGGCGAGAAGCTCCTGCCCGGCCGGGGTGACGTCGGTGTAGATGCCGCGGCGGTCGGTGTCGCAGAGGTAGCGGGTGAGCAACCCGCGGTCCTCCAGCCGGGTGACCAGGCGGGTGGTCGCGCTCTGGCTCAGTACGACGGCGTCGGCGACCTGCTTCATCTGGAGGTGTCCGCCCGGGCCGTCGTGCTGGCGGCTGAGGACGTCGAGGAGCGAGTACTCCCGCACGCTGAGGCCGTGCCCGCCCTCCAGGGCCCGTTCGACGTGGCTCTCGATCCTGCCGTGCAGCAGTGAGAGCGCACACCAGCCCTGGGCGAGGGCCGTCAGTGACGGGTCTGTCGCTGTCATCGCTCTCCCTCTCCGCCGCTCGTGTCCTCGGTACCGGGACGCTTCTCCTCAGGATAGACGACGTCCGCAATAGCCCGCGCTTGCAATCAATACGCGCATGCAACTATTGTTTTCGCTGGTAAAGCGCCAATGCAATCACCTGGAAGGGGCTGTCCATGCCGCTCGCGCTCCTCGCCCTGGCCATCGGGGCCTTCGGGATCGGCACGACGGAGTTCGTGATCATGGGGCTGCTTCCGGAGGTCGCCGCCGACTACGGGGTGTCCATCCCCACCGCAGGATTCCTGGTC
Organism: Streptomyces kanasensis; assembly: GCF_043077165.1. NCBI lineage: Bacteria > Bacillati > Actinomycetota > Actinomycetes > Kitasatosporales > Streptomycetaceae > Streptomyces > Streptomyces kanasensis. The sequence continues at coordinate 412,123 of NZ_JBIBSF010000003.1, read as the reverse complement.
ACGGGTTACGCGCTCGGGGTGGTCCTCGGGGCCCCGCTCATGACCGTGCTCGGCACGCGCATCTCACGCAAGCGCATGCTCATGCTGCTGATGGTCCTCTTCGTCGTGGGCAACGTACTGTCCGCCCTCGCCCCCACCTTCGGCGCCATGCTGGCCGGCCGGGTCGTCGCCTCCCTCGCCCACGGCGCCTTCTTCGGCATCGGCGCGGTCGTGGCCGCCGACCTGGTCGCGCCGCAGAAGAAAGCGGGCGCCATCGCGATGATGTTCACCGGGCTGACGGTGGCCAATGTCATCGGCGTGCCGCTCGGCACGTTCGTCGGTCAGACCGCCGGCTGGCGTGCCACCTTCCTGATCGTCGCCGCGCTCGGCGTGCTGGGCCTGCTCGGCATCGCCCGCCTCGTGCCCGAGCAGCCGCGTTCCGAGGGCGTGCGCCTGCGCCACGAGCTGGCCGCGTTCCGCAACGTCCAAGTCCTGCTCGCCATGGCGATGACCGTGCTCGGCTTCGGTGGCGTCTTCGCTGCGATCACGTACATCACGCCGATGTTGACCGAGGCCGCCGGCTTCGACGACGGCTCCGTCACCTGGCTGCTCGTCCTCTTCGGCCTCGGCATGGTGGGCGGCAACCTCGTGGGCGGCCGTTTCGCCGACCGTGCGTTGATGCCGATGCTCTACGTGTCACTCGGAGCCCTCGCCCTGCTGCTCGCCCTGTTCACCGTCACCGCCCAGGACAAGATCGCCGCCGCGGTCACCCTCACGCTGATCGGTGCCCTCGGCTTCGCCACCGTACCGCCCCTGCAGAAGCGTGTCCTGGACCAGGCGTCCGGGGCCCCGACCCTCGCGTCCGCCGTGAACATCGGGGCGTTCAACCTCGGCAACGCCCTCGCGGCCTGGCTCGGCGGCCTGGTCATCGCGGCCGGCTGGGGCATCACGGCCCCCAACGGGGTCGGCGCGCTGCTCGCCGGGTCGGCCCTGGCCCTCGCGGTGCTGTCCGGTGCACTGGAGCGCCGCGACCGGCGTGGCGCCTCCCGTGTCGTGGCCGGGGCCGGGACCGTCGCCGGTGCGGCGGCCGAGCCGGTGGCCGTGGCCGCCCCCCGGCAGTGACCGGCACCGGTGGAATCGGCGCGGGCTGAGCGGCGAAAGTCGGCACCGGGTCCGATACGTGACCACCGGGGCGCCAGGACGGCAGGACCGTCCGTCCTGGCGCCCCGGCGCATGTGGTTTCACGTGAAACACCGTGCGCCGGTGGCCGGGCCTTCCGATGTCCGGGGCGCACGGAGCCGGTCGGCGTGGAGATCGCGAACCGGCTCTGTGCAGATCCTGACGGTCAACCCATGGCATGGGGGTTGTGCAGCCTCACGGGGAAGCGGGTACGAAGAACGGGGCTTCCCGCACTCGGACCGGTCGGCCGTGGCGCCTGTCATGATGCGCTCACGGCGAACCGAGCCGACGGCAGTGCGGGAACAGATCGTCAGACGAGTTCGAGGCGAGGCACTCTATGAACGCTGCGACCACCACACCGGCCGGCCGGGACCCCTCCGGCCCCGGAGGCGCAGAAAGCTCAGCCGGGGACCACGGTGCAGCGGGCGGATGGTTCACGCCACGCACACCCGCCGGCCCGCCGAGCGGCGCTCCGGCGTCGCCCGGTGGTGAACGGGTGCACCCGCCCGCGGCGTCCCCCACGCAGCCACCGCCCGCGCCTCCTGCCGCCGCGGGGCCGCCCGAGGCCACCGCCACGGCCGCGTCGGGGTCGCCGGACGCGATACGCATTCGGCGCACCCTCGCCGAGGTAGCCCCCGTGGCCGATCAGATGACCTCGTACTTCTACGCCCTGCTCTTCGTACGCCATCCGCCCCTGCGCGACCTCTTCCCCGTGGCGATGGATGCCCAGCGGGACCGCCTCCTCAGAGCCCTGCTGACGGCCGCGGAGCACATGGACGACCCGGCCGTACTCACCGACTACCTCCGGCACCTCGGTCGCGGCCACCGGAAGTACGGCACGCAGGCCGCTCACTACCCCGCCGTGGGAGAGGCCCTGATCGGCGCGCTGACCCGGTACGCCACCCGTACCTGGGACGGAGAGACGGAGGCCGCCTGGATCCGCACCTACACCACCATCTCGCAGATCATGATCGACGCGGCGGCCGACGACGAGCGGAAGGGGCCGCCCTGGTGGCACGCCGAAGTGGTGGCGCACGAGCTGAGGACGCCCGACATAGCCGTCGTGACCGTGCGCCCCGACCAGCCGTACCCCTTCCTTGCCGGTCAGTACGCCAGCCTGGAGACGCCCTGGTGGCCGCGGGTGTGGCGGCACTACTCGTTCGCCGCCGCCCCGCGTCCCGACGGGCTGTTGACGTTCCACGTGAAGGCGGTACCGGCGGGCTGGGTGTCGAACGCGCTGGTCCACCGCGCCCGCCCGGGTGACATCCTGCGGCTCGGTCCGCCGGCCGGGTCGATGACCGTCGACCACACGTCCGACAGCGGACTGCTCTGCCTGGGCGGCGGCACCGGCATAGCGCCGATCAAGGCACTGGTGGAGGACGTCGTCGAACACGGACGGCGCCGGCCCGTCGAGGTCTTCTACGGCGCCCGCACGGATCACGACCTGTACGACATCGACACCATGCTGCGGCTCCGGCAGGCCCACCCTTGGCTGGAGGTGCGTGCCGTGGTCGACGGCAAAAGCCAGCTGCCGGACGTGGTCCGCACGCACGGCCCCTGGGACGAGTACCACGCCTACCTGTCCGGCCCGCCCGGCATGATCCGCAGTGGGGTCGACGCGCTGCGGGGGGTGGGAGTCCCGTACGAGCGCATCCGCCACGACTCGCTGGACGAGCTCGTCGCGGCGGCCGGCTGAGGTCGCGGGCGGTGGTGTCGGACGGCGCGGTCACCGGGCGTCGCAACTGCGGGCTCGCACCAGGCCGACGGCTCGACACCGGGGGAAACCGGCAGGGGGGCGGGACCCAGGCAGTGGGGCGGAACCTCCGCAGCGGGCGGGACCCCGGCAGTGGGAGGACCGGAACCTCGGCAGGAGCCGGATCCTCAGCCCAGGTCGGGCGCGTGCATGGCGCGGACGCCCTCGATGTTGCCGTCGAGGTAGTGCCGCAGTGACAGCGGCACGAGGTGCACGGCGGCGATGCCGACCCTGGTGAACGGGATCCGGACGATCTCGTACTCGCCGACCGGCTCGTCGACCTCCGGCCCGTGCCGCTGGCCGGGGTCCATCGACTCCAGCCGGCAGACGAAGAAGTGCTGCACCTTCACGCCCGAGACGCCGCCGTCCTCGATGTGCTCGACGGTGTCCACGAAACACGGCACCACGTCGGTGATCTTGGCGCCGAGCTCCTCGTGCACCTCGCGGTGGAGTGCGTCGACGACGGTCGCGTCGCTCGGTTCGACACCGCCGCCCGGCGTGAGCCAGTAGGGATCCATTCCGGGCTTGGTCCGCTTGATCAGGATCAGATCGTCGCCGTCGAGGAGGACGGCGCGGGCGGTGCGCTTGACCACTGGACGTTCGGTCATGGCAGGACAATGGCCCGTGGCGTACTGCTTGAAACCCGCCAGGGAAGACCGACCGCCGGGTAACCGCCGCACGTGACCCAGCGGTGGCGAGCCGTCACCACCCGGCTGCCTCCCGTCACCCCCCGGCTCCGGACGCACGCGGCTCCTCAACCCGCGGCTCGTGTCACGGCCCGACGGCCGTCACCACGCCGCCGCAGCCCGTAGCAGAACCTCGTGCGCCCGGGCGATGTGCGCCAGGGCCAGCGTCCCGGTGCGCACGACCAGGAAGTACGTGCGCAGTGGCGGCACCGGCGGGTCCAGGAGGGCGACGAGGCGGCCGCTGCGCAGGGCGTCCTCGCACAGGTAGCGCGGAAGCACGGCGAGTCCCGCACCGGCGGCGGCGCTCTCCAGGACCGCCCGCAGGTCGGGCACGACGACCGTGCCCGTGGCGGCGGGCTTCGACTCGAAGACAGCGGCCCAGTAGCGGGACACGAAGGGCAGCGACTCGTGGACCTCGACCACGGGGAGTTGCTCCAGCACCACGGACCCGCGGCTCAGCAGGGTCTCCGGGGCCAGGCGCGCGGCCCAGCGCGGGGCGGCCACGAGGACGTGCTCCTCGTCGCAGAGCGGTCTCGCGGTGAGCAGGCCGCCACGCGGCCGCGCCGTGGCCACGGCCAGGTCGTGCCGACCGGCGGCCAGCCCGTCCAGACACTCCTCGGCGGCGCCGAACAGCGACGTCCGCAGGGTGAGGCCCTCGGCGACGAGCGGCGCCAGGGCCGGTAACGCTCGCAACGCGACGAACTCCGGCGGTCCGGCGAGGTGGAGGGTGCGCGTCCCGACCCGCCCGTGCACCCCCGTCTCGGAGATCTCGACGAGGGCGTCGAGGTGGGGTGCGGCGCGGTGGGCCAGTTCGTCGCCGACGGTGGTCGGCGTGACGCCGCGGGCCTGTCGCAGGAACAGCGGGCGTCCCAGCTGCCGTTCCAGCGTGCGGATCTGGCTGGTGACGGCCGGCTGGGAGAGTCCGAGGAGGGCTGCGGCACGGGTGAAGGAGCCGGCTCGGTGCACCGTGACGAAGGTCCGCAACAGGCCGAGATCCATGCCCCTCCCTCTCCTCGGTAAGCGCCTTCCCCGAAGCCGTACAACTATAAATATGTCGATAGGGCGCTGTCGTCAGCGTGATGGGCCACTGACGTAGAGTCAACTAGCCCGGTCCGGGCCGGATTCCGGCGCACCGGGTGGGTGGTCCGAGCCACGAGGGGGGAGGCTCGGACCGCCCGTCCACCGGTCCCCCCGGCGAGGGCCTCAGCTGTCCGTTCGGTGAGCCCTGCTCGCTCGGTCGGCCCTCCGGCCCGGTGGGCCCTGCCGGCCGTGTCGGTCCCGTCAGTGCGGCCCGGCCGCCGCGTCCAGGGCGCGCAGGACGTCCGCTACCAGGTCGTCCGGGTCCTCGGCGCCGACCGAGAACCTGATGAACCCGGCCGGCACCGCGTCGCCGCCCCACCGCCCGCGCCGCTCGGCCGTCGAGCGGACCCCGCCGAAGCTCGTGGCGTCGTCCACCAGGCGCAACGCGTCCAGGAACCGCTCCGCGCGCTCGCGGTCGGCGAGGACGAACGAGACCACCGACCCGAAGCGGCGCATCTGCGCGGCCGCCACCCGGTGTGACGGATCGCCCGGCAGGCCCGGGTACCGCAGCCCGGTCACGTCGTCGCGTTCCGCCAGGGCCTCGGCGAGGGCGAGGGCGTTGGCGCACTGCCGGTCGACACGGAGGTGGAGCGTGGCCAGCGAGCGGTGGGCGAGCCACGCCTCCATCGGCCCGGGGATCGCGCCGACGATCTTCCGCCAACGGCGTACCCCGGCGGCGAGCGCGGCGTCCGCGGTGGTGACGTGGCCGAGCAGGACGTCGCCGTGGCCGGTCAGACCCTTGGTGTCACTGGCCACGGAGAAGTCGGCGCCCAGGGCCAGGGGACGCTGCCCGAGCGGCGTGGCCAGTGTGTTGTCGACGGCGACCAGCGCGCCGGCCTCGTGCGCGGCCGCCACCAGACGCCGGACGTCGCACACGTCGAGCCCCGGGTTGGAGGGGGTCTCGAGCCAGAGCAGCTTCGCGCCGTCCAGGGCTGACAGTTGGGCGTCACCGCCGGTGGGCGCCGTGCGGACCTCGATCCCGTACGTGGTCAACTGGTCGGCGACCAGGGGCAGGGCCTGGTAGCCGTCGGCCGGGAGGACGATCGCGTCACCGGCCGCGAGCTGTGAGAAGAGCACCGAGGAGATCGCGGCCATGCCGGAGGCGAAGACCACCGTCTCCGCCGCGTCGTCCCCCGGGGCCTCCAGTTCGCCGATGGCCCGTTCCAGCAGCGTCCAGGTCGGGTTCTCGTCGCGACCGTAGGTGTACGGGCCGGTCGGCTCGCCCGACAGGTGGTAGTGGGCGGCGAACACCGGGCCCGGAAGGGTCGGTTCGTGCTTGCGGGGCTCCGGCAGGCCGGCCCGTACGGCCCGGGTCCCCTCACCGGTACCGGCGCCCGTTCCCTCGCCTGTGCCTTCGCCCGTTCCGGGTACGGACGCCATCAGTCGCGACCGTCGGGGAGCACGACGTTGAGGGCCCAGGAGACGACGGAGATGATCAGGCCGCCGAGCACGGCGGTCCAGAAGCCCTCCACGTGGAAGCTGAGGTCCAGCTTGTCCGCGAGCCAGGACGTCAGCAGCAGCATCAGGGCGTTGACGATGAGGGTGAACAGGCCGAGGGTGAGGACGAAGAGCGGCAGCGTGAGGAGTTTCACGAGCGGCTTGACGAGGATGTTCACCACGCCGAAGACCAGGGCGACGAGCACCAGCGTCAGGGCCTTGCGGCCCGTGCTGTCGCCGGTGAGCGTGATGTCGTCCAGCAACCAGATCGCGACGGCCAGCGCGCCCGCGTTCGCGAGCGTCTTGACTACGAAATTCATCATGTGTCTGATCGTGGCAGACACGATCACCATGAGGGCGGGGACGAACGGCGATGAAGGCATTCCGACTGGACGAGCTGGAGGCGGAGCGCGCCGCCCATGACGGCGCGTACCTCCAGTTCCTGCGCGAGCGGAACATGTCGGTCGGGCTGTACGCGCTCGACGCGGGGCAACGGGACCCGCAGCAGCCGCACAAGGAGGACGAGGTCTACTTCGTCGTCAGCGGGCGGGCCTCGATCACGGTCGGAGACGAGACGACGCAGGTCGGGCGCGGCAGTGTGGTCTACGTGCCGGCCGGGGTCCCGCACCGCTTCCACCACGTGACCGAGGACCTGCGGGTCATGGTGGTGTTCTCGCCGCCCGAGGGCTGACGGCCTCCTCCCGAGGGGCTACCGGAAGGGCGGGTCGACCCCGACGCTCCCTAGGGGGAGGTTCAGGGGAGTCCAAGGGCTGCGGGGCCCCCGCCGGGCACCGACCGCGCCTAGCATCGGAGGCGTCCACACGGAACGACGTGGCAGACGCGAGAGAGACGAGGCGGACGAGATGGCGGTAAAGGAACTCCTGCGGGGCCTGCCCTGGTGGGTGAAGTGGGTGGCCATACCGGTCATCGCCGTGGTCGTCTTCGGCGGTCTGATCGCGAGCGCCGTCTACTTCGTGGTCAGCCTGCTGTTCAAGGCACTGATGTTCGTGGCGCTGGTCGGCGGACTCGTGTACGTCGTGCGGAAGTTCACGGGCTCGTCGTCGTCCTCGTCGTCCTCCACCCGCGACGGCTGGTGAACCGCCCCGGGCGTTAGGCCGCCCGGGGGAACGCCGCCTCCGGAAGGCACCCCCGAACGGAGGCTGCCATTAGAGTGGCAGGGCTTCCGCGGCCCTTGGAATCAGGGGCTGACTGAACGCCCTACCAGCGGTTTGTACGACTGTTGCGACTGTATGCGGCGCAATGTGCAGGGTCGCGCCGAGACGCATCCAGGGGCTCCAGCGGTGACCGCTCATGGGCGACATGCCCAGGGGGTGTCCTTCGGTCATGGCTTCGACTACCACTGCCCCGACTCTCATCGGCTCGGTGCAGCGCGCCCTGCGACTGCTCGAGGCGGTGGGGTCCCACGAGGGCGGGGCCCCCGCCAAGCAGCTCGCGCGAGAGACCGGGCTGCCGCTGCCCACCGCTTACCACCTGCTGCGCACCCTGACGCACGAGGGTTACCTGCTGCGTGACCGAGGTGTGTTCACCCTCGGTGAGGCCGCCCACCGGCTGGCCGGTGCCGGGACGCTGCAGAATCGTCGCACCAAGATCGAGGACTGTCTCGCCCGCTGGCGGGACGCCATCGGCGTTCCCGTGTACTTCGCGGTCTACCGGGACGGCGAGATCGAGCTCGTCGCCGTCTCCGACACGCCCGCCGCGCCCGCCGTCGCCGAATGGGCGGACTTCCGTGCGACCGGTCACGCCCACGCGATCGGCCAGTGCCTGCTCAGCCAGCTCGGTGACCGGGAGCGCCGGGACCACCTGGAGCGCCATCCCGTGCAGGCCATCACGCCCTACACCGTCCGTGACCACCGGACTCTCCTGGAACGTCTCGACCGCGGTGGGGTGGAGGACCCCCTCGTCGAGCGGCAGGAGTACGCGCTCGGGACCGTCTGCGCCGCCATCCCCATCACTGCCGGAACCACCACCGCGGCGATGGCCATTTCTGTACCCTTGCACGCGGAAGATAGGTTGCTCCCTGCAGTCGAGCAACTACGCAGCGAAATCAGCGCACTGCTGGGTTCGCTCGCCTTCTCTATCAGTATCTGAAAAATCACTCCTTGTGATCCGTTAGCGCGTGCAGCAGCATTACGTCAAGAGGGCCAGGGGGGATCAATCCTGGCCAGTTTTCCGCTCTCCACTGCTTTGAGAACTGCTTCAAGACATTCATCTACAGCGGGGTACATGATGCGCGAGTCGGTCCAGGCCGAGGTCCTGATGAGCTTCATCGTCTCGGACGAGCTCTCCTTCAGGATCCCGGTCGAGCTGGGGTACGAGACGAGAGACCCCTTCGCCGTCCGAATGACGTTCCACCTGCCCGGTGACGCCCCCGTGACCTGGACCTTCGGTCGCGAGCTCCTCCTCGACGGCATCAACAGCGCCACCGGGGAAGGCGACGTGCGGGTCGAGCCGACCGCGGACGAGGACCATCTGTCCGACGTCCACATCCGGCTGCGCGTGGGCCCCGACCAGGCGCTGTTCCGCGCCAGCGCGCCGCCCCTGGTCGCTTTCCTCGACCGCACCGACAAGCTGGTGCCCCTCGGTCAGGAGAGCGCGCTCGGCGACTTCGACGAGGGCCTGGACGAGGCCCTCGGACGCATCCTCGCCGAGAACGCGGGCTGATCGTCCCGGTACACCGGTCGGCACCCGGTCCGGCGGCCCCGGACCGGGGCCGCCGGGGTCACTTCTTGCGGCGGCGGCCCCGTCCCGTACGAGCCGGCCCGCCCGGTGCGGAGGGCCGGTCGGCCGAGACCACCAGGGCCGCCAGGCCCGTCGTGACCGGCACAGACGCCACGAGGCCGATGGAGCCGACCAGCGTCCGGACGATCTCCTGGGCCACCAGCTCGCTGTTGGCCACCGACCCCACGCTGCTCTGCGCGATCGAGAAGAGCAGCAGCAGCGGCAGTGCGGCGCCCGCGTAGGCCAGGACCAGCGTGTTCACCACCGACGCGATGTGGTCGCGGCCGATCCGGATGCCCGCCCGGTACAGCGCGCGCGGGCCCATCTTCGGGTCCGCCTGGTGCAGTTCCCACACGGCGGACGTCTGTGTGACCGTCACGTCGTCGAGCACGCCGAGCGATCCGATGATGACGCCGGCGAGCAGCAGACCCGACATGTCGATGCCCGGGTACAGCCCGTGGATCAGTCCGGTGTAGTCGTCCGTGTTCCCGGTGAGCCTGGCCCAGCCGATGAAGAGGGAACCGAGCAGACCGATCAGCAGCAGCGAGATCAGTGTGCCGAGGACGGCGACCGAGGTCCGCGCGCTCAGGCCATGACTCAGGTAGAGCGCGATGAGCATGATCGCGCTCGATCCGACCACCGCCACCACCAACGGGTTCGACCCTTGGAGGATCGCGGGGAGGATGAAGAAGGTCAGGAAGACGAAGCTCGTACCGAGGGCGATCAGCGCCATCAGGCCCCGCAACCGCCCCACGGCGACCACGGCCAAGGCGAAGGCGGCGGCCAGCAGGATCAGCGGGAAGCGTCGGTCGACGTCCGTCACCGAGTACTGCAGGTCCTCCGGCGCGTCCGGCGCGAACGCCACCACGACGCCCTGCCCCTGCTCCAACTGGCGCGGTGCGTCCGGTTGGACGATCTCCGTGAAGCGGCGGCCCTCGTCCTGTCCGCTCGTCACCTCGATGGTGACGCGCTTGCACTGGCCCTGCTGGGCGTTGACCGCCTCCCGACCCTGGGGTGTGGTGGTGTCACCGGTCGGCGGGACCTGCGCGGCGTTCACGTCCTTGCAGTCGACCTGCTCGACGCGGACGACCTCACCCCGTTCGGTCTGCCGGTCGAAGCCGACGCCGGTGCGTTCGTGGGCCGGGGCGCCGCCCGGCCAGAGGACGGCGAGGCCGACGAGCACCGCCGTGGCGAAGGGAATCAACACCGCCGCGATGACCTTGCGCAGGTGGTGCGATACGGGTGCGGCGGGGCCGTGGGCGTGGGTGTGGACATGCGCGAGCGCGTCGGGTTCCGGGTGGTGCCCAGGACCGTGCTCGGGGCCGTGTCCCGACCCGTTCTCCGGGTGCTGATGCGAGGAAGTCACCCACCGATCATCGCAAGAACGGCAGGGGCCCCCTGTTCAGCGTGGCCGGAAGGGCGCTAGCGTGGTGGCACCTTTGCACACGCGGGAGCTCGGAGCACCGGGCTGAGAGGGCGCTGACCTCCGTCCACGCGATGTTTCACGTGAAACCTCGCCGACGGGAGCCGCTGCGCCGACCGCCGAACCTGTTACCGGGTAATGCCGGCGTAGGGAGTAGGTCAGGATGACCGTTCAGGACGCACGCACGCCTGCCTCCGACAGCACCGAGGAGAGCGGGAAGTCCATCGGCTGGCACAAGGGGTACCTCGAGGGCTCGCGCCCCGATCTCCGCGTGCCGGTCCGGCAGGTGCACCTCACCAACGGCAAGGACGTCACGCTCTACGACACGTCCGGGCCGTACACCGATCCGAACGTCGAGACCGACGTTCGCCGCGGCCTGCCGCCCCTCCGGGAGAACTGGATCGTGGCCCGCGGCGACACCGAGGAGTACGCCGGACGCCCGGTGCGCCCGGAGGACGACGGCATCAAGCACACGTCGCCCCGTGGCGGTCTGCGCAACCTCGACGCCGTCTTCCCGGGCCGCCCGCGCCAGCCCCGGCGCGGCCGGGACGGCCAGGCCGTGACCCAGCTCGCGTACGCCCGCCGTGGCGAGATCACACCGGAGATGGAGTACGTCGCCCTCCGCGAGAACGTCGCGCCGGAGGTCGTGCGTGACGAGATCGCGGCCGGGCGGGCGGTGCTCCCGGCCAACGTCAACCACCCGGAGATCGAGCCGATGATCATCGGCAAGCGGTTCCTGGTGAAGGTCAACGCCAACATCGGCAACTCCGCCGTCACCTCCTCCATCGAGGAGGAGGTCGAGAAGATGACCTGGGCGACCCGCTGGGGCGCCGACACGGTCATGGATCTCTCCACGGGCCGCAACATCCACACCACCCGCGAGTGGGTGCTGCGCAACTCCCCCGTCCCCATCGGCACGGTGCCGCTCTACCAGGCGCTGGAGAAGGTGGACGGCCGGGCGGAGGAGCTCTCCTGGGAGGTCTACAAGGACACGGTCATCGAGCAGGCCGAACAGGGCGTCGACTACATGACCGTGCACGCGGGCGTCCTGCTCCGGTACGTGCCGCTCACGGCCCGCCGCAAGACCGGCATCGTCTCCCGCGGTGGATCGATCATGGCCGCGTGGTGTCTCGCGCACCACAAGGAGTCGTTCCTCTACGAGAACTTCGAGGAGCTCTGCGAGATCCTCGCCGCGTACGACGTGACGTACTCGCTCGGCGACGGTCTGCGCCCCGGTTCGATCGCGGACGCCAACGACGAGGCGCAGTTCGCGGAGTTGCGCACGCTCGGCGAGCTGAACCGGATCGCCAAGCGGCACAACGTCCAGACGATGATCGAGGGCCCGGGTCACGTCCCGATGCACAAGATCAAGGAGAACATCGACCTCCAGCAGGAGATCTGCGAGGAGGCGCCGTTCTACACGCTCGGCCCGTTGACGACGGACGTCGCCCCGGCGTACGACCACATCACCTCGGGCATCGGCGCGGCGATGATCGCCTGGTGGGGCACCGCGATGCTCTGCTACGTCACGCCCAAGGAGCACCTCGGCCTGCCGAACCGCGACGACGTGAAGACCGGTGTCATCACGTACAAGATCGCGGCGCACGCGGCGGACCTCGCCAAGGGGCACCCGGGCGCCCAGGAGTGGGACGACGCGCTGTCGGACGCGCGCTTCGAGTTCCGCTGGGAGGATCAGTTCAACCTGGCGCTCGACCCCGACACGGCGCGAGCGTTCCACGACGAGACGCTGCCGGCGGAGCCCGCCAAGACGGCTCACTTCTGCTCCATGTGCGGGCCGAAGTTCTGCTCGATGAAGATCTCGCAGGACATCCGGCGCGAGCACGGCGGCGACCTCGGGCAGGACGAGATCGAGGCCGGCATGGCCGAGAAGTCCGCGGAGTTCGCCGCCGCGGGCAACCGGGTCTACCTCCCGCTCGCGGAGTAGGCGCCCGGCCCCGACCACGGGGCGGACCCGCGACCCAAGGGGGGAGTCGCGGGTCCGCCCCGTCGCCGTCCGGCCCACCAGCCCGGCACCACCCCTGGTGTGACCCGGCACGATCCGGCACTTCACGGGCGGACACGCGGCGGCCGTTCCCGGCGGCTACGTCCTGGCGGGCGCCCGCCCCCCGGCGCAGAGCAGGGCCGGACGGGGGAGGTGGTGCATCTCCTCGTCGCCGTCGAGGCCGATGTCCTCGCCCACGTCAGCCGTCACCGTCCATCGCGGTGCCCGGCGGACGGTCGGCCGCGACCGGTCGGTGTCCGCGGTGCCGCGCTGTGCCACGCCCGGGAAGCCACCTCCCGGCGGGGGCGGCCCGTCCGGGGTGGGAGGCCCGACCGAGCGGGCCGCCCCGAAGGGACGGGTGAGGGTCAGTCCGCGTGCGGGGCGGTGAGGTCCGGGGATGGCGGGTGCGGAGTCGAGGTTTCCTGCGAGCTCACCGGAGGGGCGTCCGACGCGGCCAGCGCCTCGTACAGGAACGGCAGGACGCCGCGCTCCCGCAGGGCGTGGTGCCACGTCTCGCGTGCGCGGGCGACCTCGTCCGGTTCGGTGGCTCCCGTGGCGTGCGCTTCGGCCGGGTGGTTGCGCAGGGCCGTGACCAGCAGTGCGGCCCCCGCCGCGAGCAGCCCGGCGGCCGTGACGGCGGCGAAGAACCAGCCGGCGGAGAGCAGCTGGCCGGCGACGTCCGGCGGGGGGTCCACCATCCGCAGCACGTAGCCGAGGAGCAGCAGGACGACCGCGGCCGTCCCCGCCAGGACGGGCGTCAGGACGGTGACGACGACGCCGAGTCCCGCTCCGGGCGTCACCTCGCCCCGCGGGCCGGGGTTGGAGCCGGGGCCTGCGGAGGGGCCGGACGGTCTGCGGTGCTCCTCGCGCACCCGGACGAGGTGCGCGTACTCGGCGGCCGCGGCCGTGTTGATCAGCGCGGCCGCGTCCAGGGCCATGGCGCGGAGCTGCCCGGCGCCGAGCCGCGCGGCCGCCGCGGACGGCTCCGGACGGTCGGTCGCGGTGCGCAGCGCTTCGTCGAGGACGCGCTCGTAGTCGGCGCGGTCCTCGGGCAGCAGGTGCGGAGCGCTCGTCATGATGCGTCCCCCGTTACTCCCGTGGGGCCTGGGCCCGCCGCGAGACGGCGGGTGGGCAGCCGATCGTAGAGCCGTCCCGCCGGGGGGTGACAGGGATTTCCGGAATTCGCCCCTCGTCGTCGCGCTCAGTCAGCGAGCGGCAGCTGCTGGACGAGCAGCTTCCCGGCCATCGTCACACCGCCGTCCATGGCGATGGCGAGCCCGTCCGCGTACACGTGCGGGCCCGCGACGACCGGGACGACCGGCTCGCCGTCGGCGTCCTCGGTGCCGACCTCGCCCAGCAGGTACGGGATCGGGCTGTGGCCGTGCACGACGCGCTGCCCGCCGTACGCCGCGAGGAGTTCGCGGACGGCGTCGGCGCCACCGTCGTCGCGGAACGCGAACCGCTTGGTGAGCTTGCGGAACAGGTCCCAGCACTCGTCGGCGTCGTGGCGGGTGAGGATGGAGTGAACCGTGTCGTTGACGTCCTCGATGGTGGCGCCGTAGTCGAGGTACGCGGTGGTGTCGGAGTGCAGCAGGAGGTGGCCGTCCTGCTCGACGATCGCGTCCAGTCGGGACATCCACTGGAGGTGGACCTCCTGGAGGCGGTCCATGTCGTTCTTCTGGCCGCCGTTGAGCAGCCAGGCGGCCTGGAAGGTGGCGGTGCCGGCACCGGAGTTGACCGGGGTGTCGCCGAACCGCTTGGCGCCGAGCAGCAGCAGCTCGTGGTTGCCCATCAGGGCCTTGCAGTAGCCGCCGGCGGCCGCCGCCTCGGCGGACAGGCGCATGACGAGGTCGATGACACCGATGCCGTCGGGACCGCGGTCCGTGAAGTCGCCCAGGAACCACAGCCGGGTGTTGCCGGCCGCCCAGTGGCCGTCCGCGTCGACGAGCCCCTTCTCGCGCAGGGCGACGAGGAGTTCGTCGAGGTAGCCGTGGACGTCGCCCACGACGTAGAGCGGTCCGGGGCCCGGTCCCGGCACTCCGGGGGCGGGCTCCGGCGCGGTGTCCGGGGTCACCGGGACCTGGAGCGTGTCGCCCCGGTTGATGACCGGCAGGTCGCGCGCGGTCGGCGTGTAGCCGTCCGGGAACTCCTCGTCGGGGACGGCGTTGCCCGGATGCGGCGCCGGCACCTGCTGCGCCGACGGCGCCTGCGGTACCGGCGGCGGCGCGACCGGCTGCCGCTGCGGGGACTCCGGCACCGCAGGCCCCTGCGGCTGCGGATGTGCGGAGTGACCTTGAACGGGTACCTGGGCGTACGGCGGTACGCGGAAGTCGCGCAACGTCGCCGTCCGCACCACGGGTCCCTGACCGGCCCCCTGAGTCATCGACCCCTCCACCACCGTCGCGACGCCCTCACATCGCGGACCGGCCTGGTCGGGGCGGCCCGCGCTGTCGTGCGCCCATCATAGGAATGAGGCTTGTGCTGTGTGACGCACCAGGGGTGGTGAATCAGGGTGCACGCCCGGTTCGCCGGCTGTTTCGCCCCAATTGAGAAGGTCTGGACCGGCGGAGACGCGGTTCCCGTGAGGGCGCTGCCGAGTTCCGCGCCGGCTCGTTGTGAGGTTCTGCCCGGTTCTGTCCTGGGCTGGCCTGTCGTGTCCTACTCCTGGCGCGGTTGGCGCGGCGGACTCACGGTCGTCCGCGGCGCCCTGCGCTGCGACGACGTCCGGATGATCAGCTCCGTCGGTATCACCTGCTCGACGGGACGGTCGTGGTCGATGCCCTCGATCGCGTCGATCAGCAGCTGGACGACCGCGGTCCCGATCCGGCGCGGTTTGAGCGAGAGCGTCGTGATCGGCGGTTCCGTCGTGGCGTACACCGTCGACTCGCTGCAGCACACGAGGAGCAGGTCCTCGGGGACCCGCAGCCCGTACCGCCGGGCGGCGGCCAGCAGGTCGGTGCCGTTCGGGTCGAAGAGGCCGTAGACGGCGTCCGGGCGGTCGGGGCGGGCGAGCAGCCGGTCGGCGGCGACCGCGCCGGCGCACGGGTCGTGGGCCGGGTACGACTCGAAGACCGGGTCCTGTCCCACGCGCTCGCACCAGTGGAGGTAGGCGGTGGTGGACAGGCGGGTGTACGTGTCGGTGGTGGTGCCGGTGAGCAGGCCGATCCGGCGGGCGCCGGCGTCGGCGAGGTGGTCGAGGAGGCCCAGGACGGCCGCCTCGTGGTCGTTGTCGACCCAGGCGGTGACGGGGAGGGTCCCGGCGGGGCGGCCGTCGGAGACGACGGGGAGCCCCTGGCGGACCAGCTCGGTGACGACGGGGTCGTGGTCGGAGGGGTCGATGACCACGGTCCCGTCGAGGGCGACGTTCGACCAGACGTCGACCGGGCTGCGGCGGGAGGTGGCGGGGAGGATGACCAGGGCGTAGCCGCGGGCGAGCGCGGCGGAGGTGGCGGCCCTGGCCATCTCGGCGAAGTAGGCGAACTCGGTGAAGGTGAAAGGTTCATCCCCGTAGGTCGTCACGGTCAGGCCGATGAGGCCCGACTTGCCGGTACGGAGCGTGCGGGCCGCCGCGGAGGGCCGGTAGCCCAGCCGGTCGGCGACCTCGCGGACGTGGCGGCGGGTGGCGTCCGGGAGCCGGCCCTTGCCGTTGAGGGCGTCGGAGACAGTCGTGATGGAGACGCCGGCCGCGGCGGCCACGTCCCGGATGCCCGCGCGCCCCTGCCGGCTCCCCCGGGTCTGTGCCCGGCTCACCTGGTGCTTCCCTGCTGCTGTCATGGCGAGCCGATAGTAGGGCGACGGGAGACGCCGAGGACGGACGCATATGCGCACGTTGACAGGCACGTTTCTGCAAGGTCGGGATGGCTTGACGGGGTGCAAAAGGAAGGAAGTCGGGTGGTTTTTCCGGGCGTGGCGTGTCGTGCGCGCGTACGGGCCCGGCTGCTGGACGCGGTTGCGAAGAGCGTGCAACTCACCTCTACGGGGGACGCGCGCCACGGCGTGGGCCACCAGCGTGCGCCAGGCTCTCCCGCGCTCCCCCCGGACGCGGGTGCCAAACCGGCCGCTGTGCCGGCCGTCACCGACGATGGCCCGAATTCGGCCATTCGCAGGAACGCGGAATCCTCATAAGGTGTGCAGTATCGGTGGTACATACGGTCGAGGAGGACCACAGTGAGCGAGACGAGCCCCAAGCTGCGTGCCGTGCTGGACGACATCCCCACCTACAAGCCGGGGAAGCCGGCCACCGCCACCGAAGGCCGCGCTGCCTACAAGCTGTCCTCCAACGAGAACCCGTACCCGCCACTGCCGGGCGTGCTGGAGGCGGCGCTGGCCGCCGCGGCCGACCTCAACCGCTACCCGGACCTGGCCTGCACCGCGCTGGTGCACGAGCTGGCGGAGCGCTTCGGCGTGCCCGTGTCGCACGTCGCGACCGGTACGGGGTCGGTCGGGATCGCCCAGTCGCTGGTGCAGTCCACGGCCGGCCCCGGTGACGAGGTCATGTTCGCCTGGCGCTCCTTCGAGGCGTACCCCATCGTCACGCAGATCAGCGGCGCCACCCCGGTGAAGGTCCCGCTCACCGCGGACGGCACGCACGACCTGGACGCGATGGCGGAGGCGATCACCGAGCGCACACGGCTCATCTTCGTCTGCAACCCCAACAACCCCACCGGCACCGTCGTGCACCGTGCCGAGCTGGAGCGCTTCCTCGACCGGGTGCCGTCCGACATCCTGGTCGTCCTCGACGAGGCGTACATCGAGTTCATCCGCGACGACGAGGTGCCGGACGGCATCGAGCTCTACCGGACCCGGCCCAACGTCGCCGTGCTGCGCACCTTCTCCAAGGCGTACGGGCTCGCCGGCATGCGCGTCGGGTTCGCCATCGCGCACGAGCCGGTCGCGGCCGCCCTGCGCAAGACGGCGGTGCCGTTCGGCGTCACGCAGGTCGCGCAGGACGCGGCGGTGGCCTCCCTGCGCGCGGAGGACGAGCTGCTGGGCCGGGTCGGCTCGCTGGTGTGCGAGCGCAAGCGGGTGTGCGAGGCGCTGGCGGCCCAGGGGTGGGAGCTGCCGCTGACGCAGGCGAACTTCGTGTGGCTGCCGCTCGGCGAGCTGTCCGGCGACTTCGCCGCCGCCTGCGAGGACGCGGGTGTGGTCGTCCGGCCGTTCGCCCCCGACGGCGTCCGGGTCACCATCGGCGAGGTCGAGGCGAACGACATCTTCCTGCGGGCCGCGGAGGCGTTCCGCAAGGAGCGCTTCTGAACGGTCCGAGCGGTCCGCAGCGGTCCGAGGGCACCCAGGGGGCCGAGCGGTTCTCGTCAGTGCTCAGCGGTTCCGGCTGCGCGGGGCGGGTCGTCGTGCCGCGGGCCGGTGTCGGTGAGGTGACCGCCGGGCCGGGCGTGGATCAGGCGGCTTCGACGCGTATCGGGTCGCCGTCCCGGACCGTCGCGAGGATCCGCGGGTCGTCGTCGAGCCGACCGAGGACGTTGCACGGGGAGGCCAGCCGGCACTCCTCGTCCCGGGAGATCGGCGTGGGGCCGTAGGGGAGCGCCAGTGCGTCGCCCTCCGGCCAGAACGCGACCGTGCCCGGCTCGACGACCTGGCGGGCACCCGGTTCCGTCCCGGTCGAGACGGGTGTGTCGAAGTAGACCTCCTCGCCCCAGGTGCGGGCGGTGGAGACGATCGGGAGGACCCCCGCGAGCGCTCGGCTCGTGGGGGTCTCGTCGATGGTGGCGGTGGTGTGGCCGGACGGCCATGTGAGGCGTATCTGCATGGCGCGAATTCAACAAGATGTTGAAGTGTGACGGAAGAGGCACCCCCCACCTCTCCCTACGGATTTCGTCTGCGTCATAATGATTGTGATTGTGAACGCATTCACAAGCGCGCCAGGTTCCTCCCTTGATCCACCGGAATCGGCGGGCGAACGGAAGGCCGTGGGGCTGCGAGGCCACCAGGGCTGCGAGGCCGTAAGGAGAAGATCGTCGTGGACCTGGCTCTGGCGCCAGAGACGCTGGCGCGGTGGCAGTTCGGTATCACCACCGTCTACCACTTCCTCTTCGTTCCCCTGACCATCTCACTCGCCGCGCTCACGGCCGGTCTGCAGACCGCGTGGGTGCGCACGAACAAGGAGAAGTACCTCAGGGCCACCAAGTTCTGGGGCAAGCTCTTCCTGATCAACATCGCGATGGGCGTCGTCACCGGCATCGTCCAGGAGTTCCAGTTCGGGATGAACTGGTCCGACTACTCGCGCTTCGTCGGCGACGTCTTCGGGGCGCCGCTCGCCTTCGAGGCGCTGATCGCGTTCTTCTTCGAGTCGACCTTCATCGGCCTGTGGATCTTCGGCTGGGACAAGCTGCCGAAGCGCATCCACCTGGCCTGCATATGGATGGTGTCGATCGGCACCATCCTCTCCGCCTACTTCATCCTCGCCGCCAACTCCTGGATGCAGCACCCGGTCGGGTACACGATCAACAAGGTGTCCGGACGGGCGGAGCTCACCGACTTCTGGGCCGTCCTGTCCCAGGACACGACCCTCACCCAGGTCTTCCACAGCATGACCGCCGCCTTCCTCACCGGTGGTGCGTTCATGGTCGGCATCGCCGCCTTCCACCTGGCCCGCAGGAAGCACGTCCAGGTGATGAAGACCTCCCTGCGGCTCGGTCTGGTCACCGTCGTGGTCGCGGGCATGCTCACCGCGGTCAGCGGTGACCTGCTCGGCAAGGTCATGTTCAAGCAGCAGCCCATGAAGATGGCCGCCGCCGAGGCCCTGTGGGACGGCGAGGGACCGGCCCCCTTCTCGATCTTCGCCTACGGCGACGTCGACGAGGGTCACAACAAGGTGGCCATCGAGATCCCCGGCCTGCTGTCCTTCCTCGCCGACGGCGACTTCTCCTCCCACGTGCCCGGCATCAACGACACCAACAAGGCCGAGCAGGAGAAGTACGGGCCCGGCGACTACCGGCCCAACATCCCGGTCGCCTACTGGTCCTTCCGCTGGATGATCGGGTTCGGCATGGCCTCCTTCACCCTCGGCCTGCTGGGGCTGTGGCTGACCCGCCGCAGGTTCCTGCTGCCCGCGCCCCTGCGCGTCGGCGACGACGAGGTGCCCCACCTCGTGCTCTTCCGCAAGCCCCTGAGCCACAAGCTGACCCGGCTGTACTGGCTGACCGCCCTGTGGACCCTGGGCTTCCCCCTGATCGCCAACTCCTGGGGCTGGATCTTCACCGAGACCGGCCGGCAGCCGTGGGCCGTCTACGGCGTGCTGCGCACCAGCGACGCGGTCTCCCCCGGCACCACCCAGGTCGAGGTCCTCATCTCGATGATCGCCTTCACGTTCCTCTACGCGGTGCTCGCCGTGGTCGAGGTCAAGCTGCTCGTGAAGTACGTCAAGGCCGGCCCCCCGGAACTCACCGAAGCCGACCTCAACCCGCCCACCAGGATCGGCGGCCACGACCGCGACGCCGACCGCCCCATGGCCTTCTCGTACTGAGGAAGGGGAGCGAGGCATGGAACTGCCCACCGTCTGGTTCGTACTCATAGCCGTCCTGTGGATCGGCTACTTCTTCCTGGAGGGCTTCGACTTCGGCGTCGGCGTCCTGACCAAGCTGCTCGCCCGCGACCGGACCGAGAAGCGCGTCCTCATCAACACCATCGGCCCCGTCTGGGACGGCAACGAGGTGTGGCTGCTCACCGCGGCCGGCGCCACCTTCGCGGCCTTCCCCGACTGGTACGCCACCCTCTTCTCCGGCTTCTACCTGCCGCTGCTCGTCATCCTGCTCTGCCTGATCGTGCGCGGCGTCGCCTTCGAGTACCGGGCCAAGCGGCCCGAGGAGCGCTGGCAGCACAACTGGGAGCAGGCCATCTTCTGGACCTCCCTCGTGCCCGCCTTCCTGTGGGGCGTCGCCTTCGCCAACATCGTGCGGGGCGTCGAGATCGACGCGTCGAAGGAGTACGTCGGCTCGCTCCTCGACCTGCTCAACCCGTTCGCCCTGCTCGGCGGGGCGGTCACGCTGACGCTGTTCACCTTCCACGGGGCCGTGTTCACCGCGCTGAAGACCGTGGGTGACATCCGGGTCCGGGCCGGGAAGCTGGCGCTGGCCCTCGGCCTCGTCACCGCGGCCCTCTCCGCCGGTTTCCTGCTGTGGACCCAGTCCACGCGCGGGGACGGGACCAGCATGGTCGTGGCGGCGGTCGCCCTGGCAGCCCTCGCCGGGGCGGTCGGCGCGATCCGGGCCGGACGGGAGGGCTGGTCGTTCGCCCTGTCGGGGGTCACGATCGCCGCCGCGTTCGCCATGCTGTTCCTGACGCTCTTCCCGAACGTCATGCCGTCCTCGCTCGACCCGGACTGGAGCCTGACGGTGAGCAACTCGGCGTCCAGCCCGTACACGTTGAAGATCATGACCTGGTGCTCGGCCATCGCCACGCCGCTCGTCCTGCTCTACCAGGGCTGGACGTACTGGGTGTTCCGCAAGCGCATCGGCACCCAGCACATCGCCGACGCGACGCACTAGGCGCCACCGGCAGGGGATGTTTCACGTGAAACCGATCGATCCGCGTCTGCTCCGGTACGCCGGAGCCACCCGCCTCTTCCTCGCGGCGGTGGTCCTCCTCGGGCTGGCCGGGGCGGCGCTCGTGGTCGCCCAGGCGATGCTCATCGCCGAGATCGTCGTCGGGGCGTTCCAGCGGGGGCTGGGCGTCCGTGACCTCACCCTGCCGCTGGTGTCGCTCGCGGTGGTCGCCGCCGGCCGCGCCCTCGTGGCGTGGTCGACGGAACTGGCCGCCCACCGGGCCAGCGCCGCCGTCAAGTCCGAGCTGCGGGGCCGGCTGCTGGAACGGGCGGCGGCCCTCGGCCCCGGCTGGCTGAGCGGCCAGCGGACCGGGTCGCTCGTGGCGCTGGCCACGCGCGGGGTGGACGCGCTGGACGACTACTTCGCCCGTTACCTGCCGCAGCTCGGCCTGGCCGTGGTCGTCCCCGTCGCCGTCCTCGCGCGCATCGTGACCGAGGACTGGGTGTCGGCGGCCATCATCGTGGTGACCCTGCCGCTGATCCCGCTCTTCATGGTCCTCATCGGCTGGGCCACCCAGGCCCGCATGGACCGGCAGTGGCGATTGTTGTCACGGCTGTCGGGCCACTTCCTCGACGTGGTGGCAGGCCTTCCGACCCTGAAGGTCTTCGGCCGGGCGAAGGCCCAGGCCGAATCCATCCGGACGATCACCTCCCAGTACCGGCAGGCGACGCTCCGCACCCTGCGGATCGCCTTCCTGTCCTCCTTCGCACTGGAGCTGCTCGCCACGCTCTCCGTGGCCCTGGTCGCCGTCGGGATCGGCATGCGCCTGGTCCACGGCACGCTCGACCTGTACACCGGCCTGGTCATCCTCATCCTGGCGCCGGAGGCGTACCTCCCGCTGCGCCAGGTCGGTACGCAGTACCACGCGGCGGCGGAGGGCCTGTCGGCCGCCGAGGAGGTCTTCGCGGTCCTGGAGGCGCCCGTGCGGGAGGGCGGTACGGCCGTCCTGCCCCCGGGACCGGTCCGCATCGCGCTCGACGGGGTGACCGTACGCCACGAGGGGCGGGCGGAACCCTCGCTCGACCGCGCCTCGCTCGTCGTCGGCCCCGGGGAGACGGTGGCCCTGGTCGGACCGAGCGGCGTCGGCAAGTCGACGCTGCTGGACGTGGTGCTGGGCTTCACCGCGCCGGAGTCGGGGACCGTGCGGATCGGCGGCGTCGACCTCGCCGACCTGGACCCCGAACGGTGGCGCGAACGCGTCACCTGGGTGCCGCAGCGCCCCTACCTCTTCGCCGGAACCCTCGCGGACAACGTCCGCCTGGCCAGGCCGGACGCGGACGACGACGCCGTACGGGCCGCATTGCGCGAGGCGGGCGCGGACTTCGTCGGTGAACTGCCGGACGGCGTCGGCACGGTACTCGGCGAGGACGGCGCCGGTCTGTCGGCCGGCCAGCGGCAGCGGATCGCCCTCGCCCGGGCGTTCCTGGCCGACCGGCCGGTGGTACTGCTCGACGAGCCGACCGCGGCCCTGGACGGTGGTACGGAAGAAGCCGTGGTGCGGGCGGTGCGCCGCCTCACGGCGGGCCGGACGGTCCTCCTGGTCGTGCACCGGCCCGCCCTCCTCGCCGTCGCCGACCGCGTGGTCGCGCTGCGGTCCGGCACGCCGGAGGACCGACCCGCGGCGGCGGACCCGGCCGTGGCGGATGCGGGTCCGGCCGTACCGGTGGCGGTGGCTTCGGCCACGGCGGCTTCGACCGCGGCGGATGCGGATGAGGCCGTGCCGGAGATCCGCGTGCCCCGTTCCGGCGCGCGCCCCGGTGGGGCCGTGCCGGGGTCCGGCGGCCCGTCGGCCGGCGGCGTGCGGGACGTCGGGGCGGACATGGTCGACGACGCGTTCGGCGTGGTGGGCGGCCTGTTCGGGGGGCAGCCGGCTCCCCGTTCCGAACCGGCCACCGCCCCCACTTCCCCCACCGCTCCCACCGGCCCGCACGACGGCAGGGGGGTGCCGGCGCGGGTCCGGGCGATGGCGGGGGAGCTGCGGGGCAGACTCGCCCTGGCGCTGCTCCTCGGCAGCCTCGCCCTCGGGTCGGCCGTCGGCCTCATGGCGGTCTCCGGCTGGCTCATCTCCCGGGCCTCCGAACAGCCGCCCATCCTGCACCTGATGGTCGCCGTCACGGCGACGCGCGCCTTCGGCACCGGTCGGGCCGTCTTCCGCTACGCCGAGCGGCTGGTCTCGCACGACGCCGTGCTGCGCATGCTCGCCGACCTCCGCGTGGCCGCCTACCGGCGCCTGGAGCGGATCGCCCCCGCCGGTCTGCGCCGGACCGGGCGTGGCGACCTGCTGTCGCGGCTCGTCTCCGACGTCGACGCCCTCCAGGACTACTGGCTGCGCTGGCTGCTGCCCGCCGGTACGGCCGTCCTGGTGGGGGCGGGCGCGGTCGGGTTCACCGCGTGGCTGCTGCCCGGGGCGGGGGCGGTGCTCGCCGTGGGCCTCGTCGTCGCGGGCGTCGCCGCCCCGGCGCTGGGCGGCGCCGTCGCCCGCCGCGTCGAGCGGCGGCTCGCGCCGGCGCGCGGCCTCCTGGCCACCCGGGTCGTCGACCTGCTGCGCGGCTGCGCGGAGCTGACCGTGGCGGGCGCGGTGCGCGGGCGCGTCGAACGCACGCGTGAGGCCGACGGGACGCTCACCCGGATCGCCGCCCGGCAGTCCGCCGCGACGGCGCTCGGCGGCGGGCTCATCGCACTGACGGCGGGGCTGACCGTGGCGGCCGCCGCGCTCGTCGGCGTCCAGGCCGTCCGCGACGGGCGGCTCGACGGGGTGGCGCTCGCCGTCGTCGTCCTCCTCCCGCTCGCCGCGTTCGAGGCGGTGACGGGCATGCCGTCGGCCGTGCAGTACCGGCAACGCGTGCGGCGCAGCGCCGAGCGGGTCTTCGAGGTGCTCGACGCGCCGCTGCCCGTCGCGGAGCCGGAGCACCCCGCGCCACCGCCCGCGGGCCCCTTCCCACTGGAGCTGAACGGGGTCGCGGCACGCCATCCGGGCCAGGACCGGGACGCCCTCGCCTCGTTCGACCTGCGCCTGGAGGCGGGGCGGCGCGTCGCCGTCGTCGGCGCCTCCGGGGCCGGCAAGACGACCCTCGCGCAGGTGCTGCTGCGGTTCCTGGAGACCGGCGCGGGCACGTACCGCCTCGGTGGTGTCGACGCGTCGACGCTCGACGGGGACGACGTGCGCCGGTTCGTCGGGCTCTGCGCCCAGGACGCCCACCTCTTCGACAGCACCATCCGGGAGAACCTCCGGCTCGCCCGGACCGGCGCCGACGACGACGAGCTGCGGCGGGCCCTCGCCGGGGCCCGGCTCCTGGAGTGGGTGGAGTCCCTGCCGGACGGCTTGGACACCCTGGTCGGCGAGCACGGCGCGCGGCTCTCCGGTGGCCAGCGGCAGCGTCTCGCCCTCGCCCGGGTGCTCCTCGCCGACTTCCCGGTCCTGGTCCTCGACGAGCCCGCCGAGCACCTCGACCTGGCCACGGCCGACGCGCTCACCGACGACCTGCTGCGGGCGACGCACGGCCGCACCACGCTCCTCATCACGCACCGGCTGCACGGGCTCGACGCGGTCGACGAGGTCCTCGTCCTCGCGGGCGGCCGGGTCGCGCAGCGGGGCCCGTACGCGG
This sequence comes from Streptomyces kanasensis, assembly GCF_043077165.1. Classification (NCBI taxonomy): domain Bacteria; kingdom Bacillati; phylum Actinomycetota; class Actinomycetes; order Kitasatosporales; family Streptomycetaceae; genus Streptomyces; species Streptomyces kanasensis. Next base: position 387,682 of record NZ_JBIBSF010000003.1, on the reverse strand, counting down.
AGCTCGTCGCCGTCGACGGACCGCTGCGGCGGATGCGTGACCGCGAGCGCGAGGCGGACGACCTCCGTCACGCCGCCGGTGCCGCGTCGCCGGCTCCCCGCGGCCGGTAGCGGGCGAGCCGGCGGTCGCGTACCGGCCGACGTACCGCCGGTGCCGGCGCCACTCGGGGGCGCGGCGATGGGCCGGACGGCCCTACGGCTGTAGGCCGGTCGGCGGTACGGCGCCGTTCGGTGTGGCGAGATGCCGGGGAAGGCGCGGCGGAAGGGTGACGATCCCGGGATGCGCCCTTCCCACGGTCGGCGGCCACTGCTCGGGTCGGTGCCCGCCGCGCTGGTCACCCTGCTCGTCCTCGCCCTGCCGTTCGCCCACCCCTCCCCCGCCGCGGCGCTCACGGCCGGGACCGTCCGCGCCGGCGGTCCCCTCCGGTTCGACGGGCCGTCGCCGGGTGTCGAGGTGACGCGGCTGCTCGACGAGGCGGCCCGGATCACCGCCGCGTACGAGCGGGGGCGGCGCGGCGCCGCCGCCCAGCAGGTCAAGGCCGACCGCCTCCAGGCGGAGCTGGCCCGCACGCGACGCGAACTCGCCGTCCTGAACCGACGCGTCGGCGAGGTGGCCCGGGCCCAGTACCGGACGGGCGGCTCCGTCGCGGTGGCCGCGTCGCGGCTGCTCCTCGCCGACGACCCGGAGGACGCCCTGCGCGCGCAGGGCGTGGAGCGACAGGCGGACGCGGCTGTCGACCGGCTCCTCACGCGTACTGCCCGGGCCGAACGACGGTTGGCGGACACGGCGGCCCGGGCGCGGGCGGCGTGGCGGGAGCTGGAGGAGCGGCGCGACCGGCTCGCCCAGGTGAGGCGGGACCTGGTGGCGCGTCTGGAGCGGGCGCGTTGGCGGCTCCAGGCAGCGGCGGACCGCAGCGTCGCGGCGGGCACGTGCCGGGGGGTGACCTCCACGGCCGCGCCGGACGGACCCGCCGCTCGGGACCGCTCCGCCGCGCCGGGGGGCCCGGGCGGGGTGGAGCCCCCGGGCCCGGTCGCCGCCGGTACGGAGGGCGACGGCCGTACGGAGGGCGGCGGCGGTACCTGGGTGGCACCGGTGTCGGAGGCGGACAACTACACCCTGTCGGCCCCGTTCGCCGGTAGGGGCCGGTACTGGGCGCACCGGCACACGGGGCAGGACTTCGCCGTGGACATCGGCACCCCGGTGCGGGCGATCGGGGCGGGGCGCGTCCACTCGGTGGCGTGCGGGGGTGCCTTCGGCATCGAGGTGGTCGTCCGGCACGCGGACGGCTGGTACTCGCAGTACGCCCACCTGGCGTCCGCCGCCGTGGTGCCCGGGCGGGCCGTCACCGCCGGGCAGCGCATCGGCCTGGCCGGGACGACGGGCAACTCGACCGGGCCGCACCTGCACTTCGAGGTGAGGCTCACACCGCACCTGGGCTCGGGTGTGGACCCGGTGCGCTGGTTGCGCGAGCACGGGGTCACCCTGCGCGGCGGCCCGCGGTAGCGCCCTCCACCGTCAGGGGGCGGCGAGCAGCGTCTCGATGACGGCGGCGACGCCGTCGTCCTCGTTGGCGACGGTCCGGCCGGAGGCGGCGGCGACGACGTCCGGGTGGGCGTTGCCCATCGCGTACGACGTGCCCGCCCAGGTGAGCATCTCGATGTCGTTCGGCATGTCGCCGAACGCGACGACCTCGTCGGACGAGATGCCCCGCTCGGCGCAGCACAGGGCGAGCGTGCTGGCCTTGGAGACCCCGAGCCCGCTCACCTCCAGCAGCGCGGTCGGGCTGGAGCGGGTGATCGTGGCGCGGTGTCCGGCGGCGGTGCGGGCCAGGGCGAGGAAACCGTCGGGCGTGAGGTCGGGGTGGAGGGCGAGCAGCTTCAGCAGCGGCGCGCCCGCCCCGGGCTCGTCCTCGTGGAGCAGTTCCTCGGCCGGTCCGACGGCGACGGACGCGTCGAGGTGGAGGGGTGGGTACTCCGCCTCGTGGCGGATGCCGTCGGTGAACTCCATGGCGAAGGCCGTACTGGGGGCCTCCCGCCGGAGGGTCGTGACGACGTCGCGCGCGGTCGCCCGGTCCAGGGGCCGCACCTCGACCATCCGCCGTCCGGCGTGCAGGTCGACGACGGCCGCGCCGTTGGAGCAGATGGCGAGACCGTGGCCGTGGACGTGCGCGCTGACGACGTCCATCCAGCGGGCGGGCCGCCCGGTGACGAAGAAGACCTCGATGCCGGCGTCCTCGGCGGCCGCCAGTGCGGCGACCGTCCGGTCGGAGACGGTCTTGTCGTCGCGCAGGAGCGTCCCGTCGAGGTCGGTGGCGATCAGGCGCGGACGCCGCCGCGCCATCGGTCGGCTGCCCGGGAAGGTCGTCGGTGAGGTCACGGGCCCATTGTCCCGTACCGGGCGGCACCCGGGTGCACGAACGTGCGAAAGCGTGCGCATCTGAGCCATCCCGGCCGCAGGGGTGTGCGGACGGGGGAACGCCCGGAAAGCGCGGGTACGGGCAGCCCGCTCCCGCCGGGCCGAGGCGCCGGTCCGGCGGGGGCGGACCCACCGGACCGGCGGCCCGGTCCGTCAGCCGTTCAGCTGGGCCGGTGCCTCGGTGGCGATGCGTTCGAAGACGGCCTCGTCGGCGGCGAAGTCCGAGTCGGGGATCGGCGTGTGCAGGACGATCTCGTCGAACCCGAGCTCCGCGTGGCGTCCGGCGAAGTCCACGAACGCGTCCACGGACTCCAGCGGACGCCCCCGATCCGGGGTGAAGCCGGTCAGGAGCACCTTGTCCAGTTCGGCCACGTCCCGCCCGGCGTCGGCGCACGCCTTGGCCAGCCGGTCGAGCTGCTCGCCCAGGGCGGCACGCGACTGCTCCGGCGTGCCGGTCTCGAACAGCTTCGGGTCCCCGGTGGTCACCCAGCCCTGGCCGTGCCGGGCGGCGAGCCGCATCCCGCGCGGTCCGGTCGCCGCGACGGCGAAGGGCAGCCGGGGCCGCTGCACGCAGCCCGGTACGTTGCGCGCCTCGACAGCCGAGTAGTGGGCGCCCTCGTGGGTGACGGCGCCCTCGGTGAGGAGCCGGTCGAGCAGCGGCACGAACTCGGCGAACCGGTCCGCCCGCTCCCGCGGCGTCCACGCCTCCTGGCCGAGCGCCGTAGCGTCGAAGCCGTTGCCGCCTGCGCCGATGCCGAGGGTGACGCGGCCCCCGGAGATGTCGTCCAGGGAGATCAGCTCCTTGGCGAGGGTGACCGGGTGGCGGAAGTTCGGCGACGTGACCAGGGTCCCCAGCCGCATGCGCTCCGTCACGACAGCCGCCGCCGTCAGCGTCGGCAGCGCACCGAACCACGGGCCGTCCCGGAAACTCCGCCAGGACAGGTGGTCGTACGTGTAGGCAGCGTGGAAGCCCAGCTCTTCGGCCCGCCGCCAGATCTTCTGTCCCTCACTCCACCGGTGGATGGGGAGGATCACCGTGCTCAGACGCATGTCCCCGACGATACGCGTGTCCCGGCGGCCACGACCGTGCCCGCCGAGCGGCCGCCCGCAGGCCACGGACGCGCCGGCCCGGAGGCGACACGCGCGCCGACCGGAGGCGACTCGAGCGGTCACACGCGCGCCGGCCCGGGGCTACCCCCGCCCGGAGGGCTCCCCGAACCGCAGGTAGCGGGGTGGTACGGCGTCGGTGAGCCAGACGCCGTTGGCGCTGACGCGGAACACGTGGCCGTCGCGGTGCATGGCCGCCGCGTCGACCGGCAGGACGACGGGCCTGCCGCGCCGGGCCCCGACCCGGCGGGCGGTCTCGCGGTCGGGGGAGAGGTGGACGTGGTGGCGGCCCATGGGGAGCAGGCCGTCGGCGCGGATGGCGGCCAGGCTCGCGGCCACCGTCCCGTGGTAGAGGTACGCGGGCGGTTCGGCGGGCGGCAGGGCGAGGTCCACGTCGACGGTGTGCCCCTGGTTGGCGCGGATGCGGTCGCCGTCCAGGGCGAAGCGCTGCTTGTCGCTCGACGCGACGACGTGCTCCAGCTCGGCGCGGCTGAGGGGCACGCCGTGCCGGGCCAGCGCGTGCAGGAGGTCGTCGACGGGGACCCAGCCGTGGGCGTCGAGGACGAGGCCGATCCGCTCCGGCTCGTGCCGCAGGTGCCGGGAGAGGTACTTCGACACCTTCACGGTGCGTCGTGGGTCCATGGCGGCAGGGTGGCAGGGATCACTCCCGTTCTGCCACCAAAAAATCGGCGTACAGGTTTGGTCCACAACCAACTGGTGTTATCCACAGGGGTTTTCGACGATTCTGTGGACAACGGGCACCCGGTCCTCCCTTTCTCAGGGCTTCCCTTCCTCTTCGGGGGACTTCTGTGACGTCCGTGACCCCGCGGTGAGCGCGTCCATGGTCCGGGCCTGCACCTCCCGTTCGGCCGCGGCGGCGATGAAGGCCGGTGCGGCCGCCGTGCCCACCAGCCGGACCACCGCCCGCACCGTCGCGGCGGGCAGGACGACGGAGCGCGCCTCGTCCTCCCGCTCCGGCGGCCCGCCCCGGGCCAGGTGGTGCTGGAGGTGGCGGGTCGCGAGGAGCCGCATCGCCCGGGCCAGTTCGGCGTCGACGGTCTGCTGGGCGAGCGGCCGCAGCCGGCGTACCAGGGCCGCCGCCTCCGCCGCGTCGGCGTCCTTCGGGGGCAGGTCCTCCAGGTAGCGGGCGAAGACGTGCTCCGTGGTGAACTCCAGGAACCGGTGGGCGATGTGCTCCACCTGCGTCCGCAGCTCCCGCAGGTGCCCGGCGATGGCGAGGAGCGGCACCCCCGCCCCGTACAGCTCCACCGCCACGGCCAGCTCCTGTGGGCTGGGCACCAGGAACTCGTCGTCCCGCCCCGGCACGCGCTCCAGCACGCCCAGCGCCACGGCCTCCTCGACGGCCCGCTCGTCGGGCGTGCCGCCGAACGCCGCGTCCAGCTCCGCGCGCGTGACGCGGTCGGCCTGCTCGTCCGTCCACGGGCCGTTCACCTCGGCGACGAGGCCGAGCACACCGCCGAGGCCGCGTCCGGTGTCCCAGGCCTCCAGGAGCTCCTTGATCGACGCCAGGGTGTAGCCCCGGTCGAGGAGGTCCGCGATCTGCCGCAGCCGGGCCAGGTGGGCGTCCCCGTACACGTTGGCCCGGCCGCGCCGCTCGGGCCGGGGCAGCAGCCCGCGGTCCTGGTAGGCGCGGATCGTCCGGACCGTGGCGCCGCTCAGGTGCGCCAGGTCCTCGATCCGGTACTCGGCCGCCGGTGTCCCGCCGGCCGGCTGCTCGGACACGCTCACTCCTCACTGGCCGGGGGGCCTTCGCGCCGGCCCGGGCCCACGGGTCCCGGGGCTCCGTACCGGCCCGGGCCTTCCGCCTGGGATGGTACGGCCGCCCCGCCGGACGGCTCACAGCGGCGGCGACAGCCTCGCGAGGGCACGCAGCGCGCCCGGCGCCAGCCGGGACAGGAGGCGGGCGCCCCGGGCCTCCGGTGTCACGGGCACCACCGCGCGGTTCTCTGCGACCGCCCGCAGGACCGCGTCGGCGACCTTCTCCGGCGGGTAGCCGCGCAGCCCGTACAGGCGGGACGCCCGCCCGCGCAGGCGTTCCTGCTCCCCGTCGGACACACCGGTGAAGAGCGCCGTCGCCGTGATGCCCGTCTTGACGAACCCGGGGCAGACCGCCGAGACGCCGATGTCCCGCCCGGCCAGCTCGGCGCGCAGGCACTCGCTGAGCATCAGCACCGCCGCCTTGGAGGTGCAGTACGCGGAGAGGGCCCGGGAGGGCTGGAAGGCGGCGGCGGACGCGGTGTTCACGATGTGGCCGCCCTGCCCGCGCTCGGCCATCTGCCCGCCGAAGATCCGGCAGCCGTGGATCACGCCCCACAGGTTGACGTCGAGGACCTTCCTCCAGTGCTCGCCGGTCGTCTCCAGGAAGGGCCCCGACAGGCCGATCCCGGCGTTGTTCACCAGGACGTCGACCGTGCCGTACTCGGCGGCGACCTTCGCGCCGAGCTCCTCCATCGCGGGCTCGTCGGCCACGTCCACCACCTCGGCCCACGCGGCCGGCGCGCCGACCAGGCGGGACAGCTCCGCGGTACGGGCCGCGCCCTCAGCGTCCCGGTCGACGGCCACCACCCGCGCCCCCGCCTCGGCGAACGCGAACGCCGTGGCCCGGCCGATACCGCTCGCCGCGCCCGTCACCAGCACCAGCTGCCCGGCGAACCGGTCCGCGTACCGCCGCCGGGGCGGTGGCGGACCGGGTGCCACCGGGGCTTCCCGTTCGTCGTGCGCCGTCACGAAGTCCGTGATCCACGCGGCGACCTGGTCGGGACGCGTGCGCGGCACCCAGTGCTTCGCCGGCAGCGTGCGCCGCACCAGCCGGGGGGCCCACCGGTCCAGCTCGTCGTAGAGCCGCTCCGACAGGAAGGCGTCACCGCTCGGGGTGATCAGCTGCACGGGGACGTGCGCGTACGCGTCGGGGCGCGGGTGCCGCAGGCGCGGGCGGACGTTGTCCCGGTACAGCCACGCGCCGTGCGCCGCGTCCGACGGCAGCGACGCGGTCGGGTAGCCGTCGGCCGGTACCTTCTCCACCCGGCGCAGGAGGTCCGGCCACCGCCGCCCCAGTGGCCCGCGCCAGGCGAGCTCGGGCACCACCGGTGTGTGCAGCAGGTACACGTACCAGGACTTGGCGCCCTGGCCGAGGAGCTGGACCACGCGGCGCGGGGTCGGCCGGGCGACGCGCCGCGCGATCCAGTGGCCGAAGTGGTCGAGCGACGGCCCGGAGATCGACGTGAAGGAGGCGATCCTGCCGTCGGTGCGGGCGATCGTCGCGAACTCCCAGCCCTGCACGGAACCCCAGTCGTGGCCGACCAGGTGGACCGGCCGGTCCGGGCTGACCGCGTCCACGACCGCCAGGAAGTCGTCCGTCAGCTTCTCCAACGTGAACCCGCCGCGCAGTGGCACCGGGGCCGTCGACCTGCCGTGGCCCCGCACGTCGTACAGCACGACGTGGAAGCGCTCGGCCAGCCGCAGGGCGACCTCGGACCACACCTCCTTCGAGTCCGGGTAGCCGTGGACGAGGACGACCACGGGCCGGTCCGGCTCGCCCAGCTCGGCGACGCACAGCTCGATGCCGCCCGTACGGATCCAGCGCTCGCGGGCGCCCCTCAGCAGACTCATGCGGTGGCCTCCTCGACCCATCGGCGGACGTGCGGCAGGTCGTCGTCGAGCCGGAACGCGCTCTCCTGCCGGTCCCGGGAGTCGGTCACCACCAGCAGCTCCTCGAACGTCGCTCCCGTACCCCCGGAACCCGAGGCGCGGCTCGACCGGTGGCCGCACCCCGCCGCCGCCGTCCTCGCCGTCACTGCCCCCGCCCGTCCGCGGGCACCAAGGCCGCGCGCGGTACGCCCGCCCGTGACACCGACACCCGTCCGACCACCTGACCAACCTGCCACCAGTGAATGTGACAATGCCCGGCGGCGACGTCAAGGGTGCGTCGACCGCCTGTGGAAAACCCTGCACGGCATACCCCTCCCGTACGGGCACGTACGCCTGGAGTCGGAGACGGATCCAGCCGCCTGGACTGACGTGCGGTGTGGTACCCGCCACTACCGTCGAACCGTGACTGTGATCGCCACCGAAAGCCTCAGCAAGCGGTTCCCCCGGGTGACCGCTCTCGACCGGCTCTCCCTGGACATCGGACCCGGTGTGACCGGACTCGTGGGTGCCAACGGAGCCGGCAAGTCGACAATGATCAAAATCCTGCTCGGCCTGTCCCCCGCCACCGAGGGCCGCGCCCGGGTGCTGGGACTCGACGTGGCGACGAGCGGCCCCGCCATCCGCGAACGGGTCGGCTACATGCCCGAGCACGACTGCCTGCCGCCGGACGTGTCGGCCACCGAGTTCGTCGTGCACATGGCCCGCATGTCCGGGCTGCCGCCGACCGCGGCCCGCGAGCGCACCGCCGACACGCTCCGCCACGTAGGCCTGTACGAGGAGCGCTACCGCCCCATGGGCGGCTACTCGACCGGCATGAAGCAGCGCGTGAAGCTCGCCCAAGCGCTCGTCCACGACCCGCAGCTGGTCCTCCTCGACGAGCCGACCAACGGCCTGGACCCGGTCGGCCGCGACGACATGCTGGGCCTGATCCGCCGCGTCTGGACCGACTTCGGCATCTCGGTGCTGGTCACCTCGCACCTGCTCGGCGAGCTGGAGCGCACCTGCGACCACGTCGTCGTCATCGACGGCGGCCGCCTGCTGCGCTCCAGCTCCACCAGCGACTTCACGCAGACCACGACCACGGTCGCCGTCGAGGTCACCGACTCCGACACCCACCCCGACGGGACGGCCGCACTCCGCGCCGCCCTCGCCGCCGCCGGGGTCACCCTCCACGCGCGCGTGGAGGAGGGCCTGCCGGGCGCGGGCCACGTCCTGCTGCTGGAGGCGGCCGGCGAGGAGACGTACGACATCGTCCGCGACACCGTCGCCGACCTGGGGCTCGGCCTCGTCCGCATGGAACAGCGCCGCCACCACATCGCCGAGGTGTTCCGCCCCGACGCCGCGGCCGGCCGGCCGCAGGAGGTCCAGCCCCGATGAGCACCGAGACGCAGATCCACAACATCGGGTACCGCAAGTACGACGGTCCCCGCCTCGGCCGCGCCTACGCGCGCAGGTCCCTGTTCGCGCAGTCCCTGCGCGGTGCCTACGGGCTGGGCCGCAGCGCCAAGTCCAAGGTGTTGCCGATGATCCTGCTGGGCGTCATGTGCGTACCGGCGCTGATCATCGTCGCGGTCGCCGTGGTCGCCAAGTCCACCTCCCTGGGCGTCGACTACACGCGTTACGCGATCATCATGCAGCTGGTCATCGCGCTGTACGTGGCCTCCCAGGCGCCCCAGTCCGTCTCGCGGGACCTGCGCTTCAGGAGCATCCCGCTGTACTTCTCGCGTCCCATCGAACGGGCCGACTACGTCCTCGCCAAGTACGCGGCCATGGCGTCGGCGCTCTTCATCCTCACCGCGCTCCCGCTGGTCCTGCTCTACGCGGGCGCCCTGCTGGCCAAGATGGACTTCTCCGAGCAGACCGAGGGCTTCGCCCAGGGGGTGGCTTCCGTGGCCCTGCTGTCGCTCCTGTTCGGCGGCATCGGCCTGCTGCTGGCCGCGCTGACGCCGCGCCGCGGCTTCGGCGTCGCGGCGGTCATCGCCGCGCTGTTCATCTCGTACGGCGCCGTCACCACCGTCCAGGCCATCGCCTGGGGCACGGACAACACGGCCGCCGTGACCTGGCTCGGCCTGTTCTCGCCGATCACTCTCATCGACGGCGTGCAGACCGCCTTCCTCGGCGCCACGACGTCCTTCCCGGGCGACGCCGGACCCGGCACCGGTGCGGGCGTGGTCTACCTGCTGGTCGTCCTCGGGCTCATCGCCGGCTCCTACGCCGGTCTGATGCTCCGCTACCGGAAGGCCGGCCTGTGACCGCCCTCCCGTCGCCCTCCACCACCGTCCGAAGGAATGGGCCGCGCCCATGAGCACTCTCACCATCGACCACGCGTCGCGCTGGTTCGGCAACGTCGTCGCCGTCAACGACGTCACCATGACGATCGGCCCCGGCGTGACCGGCCTCCTCGGCCCCAACGGCGCCGGCAAGTCCACGCTCATCAACATGATGGGCGGGTTCCTCGCCCCCTCCACCGGCTCGGTCACCCTCGACGGCCAGGCGATCTGGCGGAACGAGTCCGTCTACCGCCACATCGGCGTCGTGCCGGAGCGGGAGGCCATGTACGACTTCCTCACCGGCCGCGACTTCGTCCTCGCCAACGCCGAACTGCACGGTCTCGGTGCGGCGGAGGCGCAGCGCGCCCTCGCGACCGTCGAGATGGAGTACGCGCAGGACCGGCGGATCTCGACGTACAGCAAGGGCATGCGGCAGCGGGTGAAGATGGCGTCCGCGCTGGTGCACGACCCGTCGGTGCTCCTCCTCGACGAGCCGTTCAACGGCATGGACCCGCGCCAGCGCATGCAGCTGATGGACCTGCTGCGGCGGATGGGCGCCGCGGGCCGCACCGTCCTGTTCTCCTCGCACATCCTGGAGGAGGTCGAGCAGCTCGCCTCGCACATCGAGGTCATCGTCGCCGGACGGCACGCGGCGAGCGGCGACTTCCGCCGCATCCGCCGCCTGATGACCGACCGCCCGCACCGCTACCTGGTCCGCTCCAGCGACGACCGGGCCCTGGCCGCCGCGCTCATCGCCGACCCGTCGACGGCCGGCATCGAGGTCGACGTCCGGGAGGGAGCCCTGCGGATCCAGGCCGTCGACTTCGGCCGGTTCACGGAGCTGCTGCCGAAGGTCGCCCGCGCGCACTCCATCCGGCTGCTGACGGTCTCGCCCTCGGACGAGTCCCTCGAGTCGGTCTTCTCGTACCTCGTCGCGGCCTGAAGGGAGCCCTCGACCATGTATCACCCCACTGTCGCCCGGCTCACCTACCGCGGTCTGCTCGGCCGCCGCCGGGCAGCGATCCTCTTCGTGCTGCCCGTCCTCCTGCTGGCCATCGCGGTCGCCGTCCGCGTCTTCAACGGCGCGGACGACCAGATCGCCGCCGACCTCCTCGGCGGCTTCGCCCTCGCCACGATGGTGCCGCTCATCGCGGTCATCGCCGGCACCGGCGCGATCGGCCCGGAGATCGACGACGGCTCGATCGTGTACCTCCTCTCCAAGCCGGTGAAGCGGCCCACGATCATCCTCACCAAGCTGACCGTCGCCGTCGCGGTCACCATGGTCTTCTCGGCCCTCCCCACCCTCGTGGCCGGGTTCATCCTCAACGGCAACGGCCAGCAGGTCGCCGTCGCCTACACCGTCGCCGCGCTCGTCGCGTCGATCGCGTACAGCGCCCTCTTCCTCCTCCTCGGCACGGTCAGCCGCCACGCCGTGGTCATCGGGCTCGTCTACGCCCTGGTGTGGGAGTCGCTGTTCGGCAGCGTGATCTCCGGGGCGCGGACCCTGAGCGTCCAGCAGTGGGCGCTGGCCGTCGCCGAGAAGGTCACCCGCGGCGAGGGGCTCGTCACCTCCGACGTGGCCCTGCCGGTCGCCACGGCGCTGTTGGCCGTGGTCACCGTCGCGGCCACCTGGTTCGCGGGACACAAGCTGCGCACGCTGACCCTGGCGGGCGAGGAGTAGGCCGGGCGGCGAGCTGGACCCGGGTCCCGTCACGGGGGTGACGGGGGCCGGGTCTCGTTGTAGGGGTGACCCGGGAGCCCGGTCGGCGGTGCGGCGGTGCGGTGGTGACGCGCGGCGGGGCGGGGCGGGGCGGGGCGGGCGCGGCCGGGGTTTTCCACAGGGAGACGGGCGTCGCAGCGGCGGAACCCGCACGGGATTACTGTGGGCCCCGGGCGCGACCCGCCCGGCCGCAGACCTGCACTCACACCTTGGGGAGAAGCCATGTCAGACCGCTTCGACGTCGTCGTGCTCGGAGCCGGCCCCGGCGGCTACGTCGCCGCGATCCGCGCGGCCCAGCTGGGCAAGCGGGTCGCGGTCGTGGAGGAGAAGTACTGGGGCGGCGTCTGTCTGAACGTCGGCTGCATCCCCACCAAGGCGCTGCTGCGCAACGCCGAGCTGGCGCACATCTTCACGCACGAGGCGAAGACCTTCGGCATCAAGGTCGACGGCCAGGTCTCCTTCGACTACGGCGAGGCGTTCCGGCGCAGCCGCCGGGTCGCGGACGGCCGGGTGAAGGGCGTCCACTACCTGATGAAGAAGAACGGGATCACCGAGTTCACCGGCCGCGGGACGTTCGTCGACGCGAACACCCTGGAGGTGGCACAGGCCGACGGCTCGACGGCCACGGTCTCCTTCGACCACTGCATCATCGCGACCGGTGCCACGCCCCGCCTGCTCCCCGGCACGCGCCGCAGCGACCGCGTCGTCACCTACGAGGAGCAGATCCTCGCCGATGACCTGCCGCGGTCCGTGGTGATCGCGGGCGCCGGAGCGATCGGCGTCGAGTTCGCGTACGTGATGCACAACTACGGCGTGAAGGTGACGATCGTCGAGTTCCTCGACCGGATGGCGCCCCTGGAGGACAAGGACGTCTCGGCGGAGCTCGCCAAGCAGTACCGCAAGCTCGGCATCGACGTCATGACGTCGACGCGGGTGGAGTCGATCGACGAGTCGGGCCCGCAGGTCCGCGTCACCGTCACGGGCAAGGACGGCGCCCAGCAGGTGCTGGAGGCCGACAAGGTCCTCCAGGCGATCGGCTTCGCGCCGAACGTCACGGGCTACGGGCTGGAGGCCACCGGTGTCCGGCTCACCGAGCGCGGCGCCATCGACGTGGACGGGCGGTGCCGCACCTCGGTGCCGCACATCTACGCCATCGGCGACGTGACGGCGAAGCTGATGCTCGCGCACACGGCCGAGTCGATGGGTGTCGTGGCCGCCGAGACCATCGCGGGCGCCGAGACGATGGAGCTCGACTACCCGATGATCCCGCGTGCGACGTACTGCCAGCCGCAGATCGCCAGCTTCGGCTGGACCGAGGAGCAGGCCCGCGAGAAGGGCTTCGACGTCAAGGTCGCCAAGTTCCCGTTCACCGCGAACGGGAAGGCGCACGGCCTCGGCGACTCGACGGGCTTCGTGAAGCTGATCAGCGACGCCAAGTACGGCGAGATCATCGGCGCCCACCTCATCGGACCGGACGTCACGGAGCTGCTGCCCGAGCTGACGCTGGCCCAGCAGTGGGACCTGACGGTCCACGAGGTCGCGCGCAACGTCCACGCCCACCCGACGCTGGGCGAGGCGGTGAAGGAGGCCGTGCACGGCCTCGCCGGTCACATGATCAATTTCTGACGCGGAAAACCGCTGGCGGGGGCCGGGGGCCCCCGGCACAGTGGTGGGCGCGGCGTGCTGCTCCACGCCGCGCCGGTCGGCGGTACTCCCGCCGACCGACCACACCGGGACCGGGGTGGAGCACGACGGCGACGGAGGAGAGTCCGGCGGCCCGTCGACTCCCCGCGGGGCAGCGCCCTTCGGGCTTCCCGTAGGGCAGCGCGCGGCAGGCACCGACGCGGCCACACGGCACTCCGTGGGCCGACGCGGCGCGGCTGCCCGGGGCGGCCGCTTCGAGCGCGCGTGAGCGCGGGCCGCCCTTCCCGGGCCGGCAGCCGGGCCGTGGGGCAGTGCCCCCGGCGGGTCCGCCGCCGCGCGCGGCCTTCCGCACACGGTCTTCCGTACGCGGCCTTCCGCACACGGCACACGGCGTCCGCGCGCGGAAGCCGCGTTCCGTTCCCGTCGCCCGCCTTCGCCCGGCGGACCGGCCGGCAACGGGGACGGGGACGGCGCGCCCGGCTCGGGGTCAGTCGGTGAGGAGCCTCTCCAGGACCGTGGCGATGCCGTCGTCGTCGTGGGACTCCGTGACCTCGTGGGCGACGGCCTTCAGCGTCTCGTGGGCGTTGGCCATGGCCACGCCGTGCGCGGCCCAGGCGAACATCGGGATGTCGTTGGGCATGTCACCGAAGGCGATCGTGTCCGCGGACTTCATCCCGAGGCGGCGGGCCGCCAGGGACAGTCCCGTCGCCTTGCTGAGGCCCAGCGGCAGGATCTCCACTATCCCCGGGCCCGCCATGACCACGTCCACCAGTCCGCCGACCACCTGGCGCGCCACCGTGGCGAGGGCGTCGTCATCGAGCTCGGGGTGCTGGACGTACACCTTGTTCAGCGGGGCGGACCACAGGTCGGCGGGGTCCTCGAGCGGCAGGTACGGCAGCGGGCCCTCCTGGACCCGGTAGCCGCGGCCGACGAGCACCTCGCCCTCCAGGCCGTCGCGGCTGGCGGCGAGCGCCAGCGGGCCCACCTCGGCCTCCAGCTTCGACAGGGCGAGCCCCGCGAGCTGCCGGTCCAGCGTCACCGACGTCAGCAGCCGGTGCTCACCCGCGTGGTACACCTGCGCGCCCTGGCCGCACACCGCGAGCCCCTCGTAGCCGAGGTCGTCGAGGATGTGCCGGGTCCAGGGCACGGACCGGCCGGTGACCACGATGTGCGCGGCGCCCGCCGCCGTGGCGGCGGCGAGCGCGTCGCGCGTGCGCGGCGACACGGAGCCGTCGGAGCGCAGCAGCGTCCCGTCGAGGTCGGTCGCGACGAGCCGGTAAGGGAAGGCGCTCACTTGGCCACGGGCTCCAGCAGCTCCCGGCCGCCGAGGTACGGCCGGAGCACCTCGGGCACGCGCACCGAGCCGTCGGCCAGCTGGTGGTTCTCCAGGATGGCCACGATCGTGCGCGGCACGGCGCACAGCGTGCCGTTCAGCGTCGACAGGGGCTGGACCTTCTTCCCGTCGCGCATGCGGACGGAGAGGCGGCGGGCCTGGAAGCTGTCGCAGTTCGACGCGGACGTCAGCTCGCGGTACTTGCCCTGCGTCGGGATCCACGCCTCGCAGTCGTACTTGCGCGACGCGGACGCGCCGAGGTCACCGGTGGCGACATCGATGACCTGGAACGGCAGCTCCAGCGAGGTCAGCCACTGCTTCTCCCACTCCAGGAGCCGCTTGTGCTCGGCCTCGGCCTCCTCCGGCGCGACGTACGAGAACATCTCGACCTTGTCGAACTGGTGGACGCGGAAGATGCCGCGGGTGTCCTTGCCGTACGTGCCGGCCTCGCGCCGGTAGCAGGGGGAGAAGCCGGCGTACCGCAGCGGCAGCTTGTCGGCGTCGATGATCTCGTCCATGTGGTACGCGGCGAGCGGCACCTCGGACGTCCCGACCAGGTAGTAGTCGTCCTTCTCCAGGTGGTACACGTTCTCCGCGGCCTGGCCGAGGAAGCCCGTGCCCTCCATGGCACGCGGGCGCACGAGCGTCGGCGTGAGCATCGGGACGAAGCCGGCCTCGGTCGCCTGCGCGATGGCCGCGTTGACGAGGGCGAGCTCCAGGAGCGCGCCGACACCGGTCAGGTAGTAGAAGCGGGAGCCCGACACCTTCGCGCCGCGCTCGACGTCGATGGCGGCCAGCGCCTCGCCGATCTCCAGGTGGTCCTTGGGCTCGAAGCCCTCGGCGGCGAAGTCGCGGATCGTGCCGTGCGTCTCCAGGACGACGAAGTCCTCCTCGCCGCCGACCGGGACGTCCGTGTGGACGATGTTGCCGAGCCGGAGCAGCAGGCGACGGGTCTCCTCGTCGGCCTCGTGCTGCTCGGCGTCGGCGGCCTTGACGTCGGCCTTCAGCTGCTCGGCGCGCTTGAGCAGCTCGGCCTTCTCCTCCGGGGACGCCTTGGGGATCAGCTTGCCGAGCGACTTCTGTTCGGAGCGGAGCTCGTCGAAGCGGACGCCGGACGACCTGCGCCGCTCATCGGCGGAGAGCAGGGCGTCGACGAGCTCGACGTCCTCTCCACGGGCGCGCTGGGAGGCGCGAACACGGTCGGGGTCCTCACGGAGCAGGCGAAGGTCAATCACCCCTCAAGGCTACCGGTGTGCGCAGACCGCACCCCACCGCATATCACCTGGCCCCACGCGTGTCACTTTGTCTTGATTGCCGGTGTTATTGAAGATGGGTAGGGAGTGTCAGTGAATGATCGCAATGTGGAGTCCACGCGCGTCACTTGTCCACAGAGTCGGCAAGGTGGGAAATGTTATCCACAGGCTGTGGGGAAGAGGTGTGGACTTCCGAATTGATCAAGCGGACAGTCGGCCCCGTGGCGGCCGTTTCCTCGCTCAAACCTGTACTGGACACTCATTCGGGTGGGAATTCCTCGCCCTAATGGGGTGATCAAAGGAATTGGGGTGACGGGGGTCGACAAAGGCACCTGTGGACGTCGGTGAGGTGACTACACCGATTTATCGACCTTGTCCGGATCGTGGAGGGGTGGACCGGTCCTCGGATGTCGACTTGTCCCCAGGTCGAGAGCACCTCCTGTGGATAACTGGGGGCCACTGTGGGGCGTCCCAGCCCGCCGGGCGCCACCCCGGTACCCGGACTCGTCGCGCCCCCGCTCCCGCTGTGGCCCACGGCTCCGCCGCACCCCCGGCCCGCCGCGACGCCCGTCCCCGGCCCGCCGCGACGCCCGTCCCCGGCCCGCCGCGACGCCCGGCCGGTGCCGCGCCGTCCCCCGTACCGGCCTCAGGCGCCGCGGCCGTCCTGGCACCGCGCCAGCCAGTCCGCCGCCGCCGTGAAATCGGAATCGGTCGTACCGGGCCGCAGCGCGCGCACGTCCGCGACGGCCACGCCCGCCCGCGGATACGAACCGAGGAACCGGACCTTCGGGCAGATCCGCTTCAGCCCCATCAGCGCCTCACCCATCCGCCGGTCCGCCACGTGACCCTCGGCGTCGACGGCGAAGCAGTAGTTGCCGATCCCCGCGCCCGTGGGCCGCGACTGGATCAGCATCAGGTTGACGCCGCGCACCGCGAACTCCTGGAGCAGCTCCAGCAGGGCGCCGGGGTGGTCGTCCCGCAGCCACAGCACCATCGACGTCTTGTCCGCGCCCGTCGGCGCCGCGGGTCGCGCCGGCCGGCCCACCAGGACGAACCGGGTCTCGGCGTTCTCCGCGTCGTGGATGTCCTCGACCAGGGCCTCCAGCCCGTACGTCGCCGCCGCGAACGCACCCGCGAACGCCGCGTCGAACCGGCCCTCCTGCACCAGCCGGGCCCCGTCCGCGTTCGACGCGGCCGACTCCCACACCGCTTCCGGCAGGTGGCGGCGCAGCCAGTTCCGCACCTGCGGCTGCGCCACCGGGTGGCCCGTCACCGTCTTGACGTCGGTCAGCGCCGTACCCGGTCGCACCAGCAGCGCGAAGGCGATCGGCAGCAGCACCTCGCGGTAGATCATCAGTGGTTCGCCGGAGGCCAGTTCGTCGAGGGTCGCGGTGACCCCGCCCTCCACCGAGTTCTCGATGGGGACGAGGGCGGCGGCCGCCTCCCCGTTGCGCACGGCGTCCAGGGCGGCGGGCACCGACACCATCGGCACCAGCTCCCGCGTCGCGGCTTCCGGCAGCGTGCGCAGGGCCGCCTCCGTGAAGGTGCCCTCGGGACCGAGATACGTGAATCGCGTGGCCGACATACCGGTCACCCTAATGCGCGCGAACCCCCCGCGGCTCATGCCTCCAGCAGCCGTTGACCCACGTACTCGCCGTCCGCCGGACCGCCCGGCACGGCGAACAGGGCGCTGGCCTCGTGACGGATGAACGCCGACAGGGCGTCGCCGCGGTCCAGCTTCCGCTGTACCGGCACGAACGCCCGCGTCGGGTCCGCCTGCCAGCAGACGAACAGCAGTCCGGCGTCCGGCGTCCCGTCCGGGCCGATCCCGTCGTGGAAGGAGAACGGGCGGCGCAGCATCGTCGCCCCGCCGTTCTGCTCGGGCGCCGAGATCCGCGCGTGCGCGTCGGCCGGGATCACCGGCTTGCCGTCCGGGCCCAACTTGTCCAGGTCCGGTTCCGTGGTCTCGGTACCGCCGGTGAGCGGGGCGCCGTCGGACTTGCGGCGGCCTATGACCGCCTCCTGGTGCTTCAGCGGCAGCGCGTCCCAGTCGTCCAGCAGCATCCGGATCCGGCGCACCACCGCGTACGAGCCGCCCGTCATCCAGGGCTGGGCCCCGCCGGCGGCGACGAAGACGTGCCGGTCGAAGCCCGGTTCGGTCGGCTTCGGGTTGCCGGTGCCGTCGACCTGCCCCATCAGGTTGCGGGCGGTCATGGGTCGGGCCGTCGCGCCGAGCGAACGGTTGAAGCCGTTCATCTGCCAGCGCACCCTCGCCGCGGCGCCCGCCTCGCGCTGGACGGTGCGCAGTGCGTGGAACGCGACGAGCGCGTCGTCGGCGCCGATCTGCACCCACAGGTCACCGTCGGACCGCTTGGGGTCCAACCGGTCGGACGAGAACGCCGGCAGCGGCTCCAGCTCCTGCGGCCGCCGCGCCACCAGCCCCGTACGGTCGAAGAACGACCGGCCGAAGCCGAACGTGACCGTCAGGGAGCAGGGCCCCGCGTCCCGCGCGATCCCGCCGTCGCTCGGGCCCACCGGCTCGCCCGCCATCAGCAGCTCCGCCACCGTCGACCAGCGCCGCATCAGCGCGACGGCCTCCTTGCGCCCGGCGCCCGGCGCCAGGTCGAAGGCGACGAGGTGGCCGCGCGCCTGCAGCGGTTGGAGGATGCCCGCCTGGTGGGCCCCCCGGAACGGCACGCGCGTCGAACCGACGCTCGCCAGTGCCGGACCCGTCGTACCGGACCCGTCGCCGAGCACCGCGTGTCCGACGGCTCCCCCGGCCGCGCCGACCGCGAGCCCCGTCGCGCCCGCGGCGCCCATGGTGCCGAGCAGCCGTCGCCTCGAAATCTCCAGGTTGTCGCTCATGTCAAAGGTCAACCGATCTTCACGTTCTTGTCGATGGTGGTCTGATCGATGTCCGAGGTGCGCACGGTCACCCGCATCCGCCAGTCGCCCGGCATCGGCAGCTGCGCCGAGCGGGCCGTCCAGCGGCCCGGCGCGTCCCGTTCGAGGGGGACGGGCAGCGGCCCGATCTGCTGTGCGTCCAGCGTGAACGACACCTTCAGTTCGGCCACGTCCCGCGGCCGGCCGTCCGGCCCGTCGACGGCCACGCGCAGCGAGTTGCCCCCCGACCGGCCGGGGTCGAGGTTCAGCCGGACGGTGCCCGTGCCGCTCGGGCCGCCGGTGTCGAACGGCAGGCTGACGTCGACGGGGCGGTCCGGTACGGCCGTCGCGGACGCGGCCTGCGCCCGGTCGGCCTGCTCCTGCGTCCGCCCCGGCTCGGTCGCGGTGAGCACGGTGGTCACGCCCAGGAGGACGACGACGACGGACGCCTCGGCGAGCACCGAGCGGCGCAGCCCGGCCCGCGCCGGGTCCGCGTCCCGGACGCGCCGCTCGCGCGCCACCGCCACGGCCGCCCGCTGCCGGGCCAACTGCGCGGCCCGCACCGGATCGTCCCCCGGCCCGGGCCCGCCGTCCGCCCCCGGCCCGGGCCCGCCGTCGTCGCGAGACCCGGGCACGGCGTCGTCGCCCGACCCGGGCACGGCGTCGTCCGCGCCCGGCTCCGCCGCCTGCCCCGGCTCCGCGGGCAGCGTCCCGGCGAGCCGACGGGTCCAGCGCCGCGACACCCAGCCGGCGCCCAGCAGGACGGCGATCAGCGCGACCTTGGCGAGCAGCAGCCGTCCGTACGCCGTACCCGTCAGCGCCGTCCACGAGCCGACCTGGCGCCACGACTGGTACAGCCCCGTCACGACCAGCACCAGCACGGCGCCGAACGCCAGACGCGAGTACCGCAGCACCGCCGCGCGCTCGATCGACGGCGCCCGGTACAGCGCGACGAGCAGCGCGGCGAGACCGCCGAGCCAGCCCGCGACGGCCAACAGGTGCAGCACGTCCAGCGGCATGGCGAGCCACGGCTGGACGCCCGTCGAGGCGTGCTCCGACAGGGCCCACGTACCGGCGAGCCCCGCCGCGACGACCGTGCCGCCGACGCCCAGCCCGAAGACCAGGTCCCGCCGGTCGCCCGGCCCCTCGCGCCGCGCGTACGGACCGAACAGGACCGCGACGAACAGCGCCGCCGCCCCCACGAGCAGCAGACGGGAGGTCAGCGCGGCACCGGTCTTGGTGGCCAGGACGCCCTGGAGCACGCCCGGGTCGAACGCGTCCCCCAGCTCGCCGGAGCCGGTGTACGGCCCGCGCAGCAGGAGCAGGGCGAGGGTGGCCGCGGTGAGCGTCACCCAGCCGTACGCGACGAGCCGCTGCACCGGCCGCACCCCGGCCCCCTGCGGCCAGCACGCCAGCACGAACGCCGCCCCGCCCACGAGGACGACGAACCCCGCATACGACACGTACCGGCCGACGTCGTACAGCACGCCCACGGCACCGCCGCCCGCCCGCTGCTCCGGCAGGACGACCGCGGTGGCGGACGGTGCGCCGATGGAGAAGCTGAACGCCCCCGAGATCGGGTGGCTGTCCGCGGACACGGCCTGCCAGGCCACGGTGTACGTGCCCCTGGGGAGTCCGTCGCGGAGGTCCACGCCGTACCGGACGAGCGATCCGCTGCACAGGTCCTGCAGCTCACCGGTGTCCGCCCGCTTCCCGCTGGGCTCGAGGACGCGGATGCTGTCGTCGCCGAGGGCGACCTGCTCGGAGAAGGTGAGCGTGACCCGCTGCGGTGCGGTGGCGACCACCGCACCGTCCGCCGGGTCGCTGCCGGTCAGGGCGGAGTGCGCGGACGCCGCGCCGCAGAGCGCGGTGCCGAGCAGCGCCGCCGTGAGCAGCAGCAGGGCCGCCAGCCGGTGCGGGCGCCGGCCGGGGGAGTGGGGGCGGGGGGCGTCGGCCGTCATGTGGGGATGGTTTCCTCGTCGCTCAGTGCCGCGTGCCGTCGTGACCCGACGGCTGCGGCGCCTCGTGCCCGGCGTGGCCGTCGTGCTGCCCGGTCGCCCCAGGGTTGTGGGTCCGGGACTCGACCGGGACCCGGACGTCGATCGCGCCGGACTCCTTGAACGTGAGCCGGAGGCGGACCGTGTCGCCCTTCTTGGGGGTGCGCTTGAGCCCCATGAACATCAGGTGGCTGCCGCCGCGCTCCAGCCGCAGCTCGCCGTGGGCGGGCACGTCGAAGGAGGCGACCTGCCGCATCTTCTGGTCCTTCGTCTCGTGCATCTGCACGTCGTCGGAGAGGTCGCTGGTGACGGAGGTGAGGGTGTCCCCGGTGTCCCCGGTGTTGGTGACGGTGAGGAAACCGCCCGCCATGTCGGCGTTGACCGGCTCGGGGACGAACGCCCCGGCGACCTTCACCCGCGGCTCGCCGTCCGCGGCGCCGGCGGAGGAGCAGCCCCCCAGGGCCAGGCCGGTGACGAGGGCGAGGGCTGCGGAGAGGGCGGTGGTGGTGCGGCGGGTCACGGGTTCTCCCCACGGATGAGCTTCGGCAGGTCCTTGGCGTACTCCTCGACGGTGGTGCTCTCGCCGTAGACGACGTAACCGCGGTCGTTCTTCGGCGAGAACGCCATCACCTGCGCGCCGTGCATGGACACGATCTTGCCGTCCTTGTCCTTGGACGGCGGGTCGATGCCGATGCCGAGCTGCCGGGCCCCGGCCTGGATGGTCGGGAAGGGGCCGCTCAGTCCGACGAAGCTCGGGTCGCCCGCGGCGGGCAGCCACTTGGCGAGCTCGGCCGGGGTGTCGCGCTCCGGGTCGGTGGTGACGAAGACGACCTCGAGCTTGTCCCGGTCGGCCTTGGGCAGGTCCTTCATCGCGGTGGCGAGGTTGCTCATGGTCAGCGGGCAGACGTCGGGGCAGTGGGTGTAGCCGAAGTAGACCAGCGTCGGCTTGCCCTTGGTGCGGGCGCGCAGGTCGTACGGCTTGCCGGTGGTGTCGGTGAGGACGAGGTCGGGCTTGTCGAAGGGCCGGTCGAGGATCGTGCCGGGCTTGTCGGCGTCGGCGGCCATCGACACGTCGGTGACGGGGCTGTCGCCGGAGGTGGATCCGGTGCCGCAGGCGGACAGGGCCAGCGCCGACGCGGCGGCGAGGGCGGCGGCGGCCAGCCGGGTGCGCCGGGCCGCGGGACGGGGCCGCGTGGCGCGGAGGACGTTGCGCATCACGTTGTCTCTCAGATCAGTCAGGGGCGGGATGGGGGCGTGGCTCAGGCGGAGGCGGAGCGGCGGCGGCCCGCGAGGGCGCCGAAGGCGACGCCGGCGGCTCCGACCAGGATGCCGATGACGCCGAGGACACGGGCCGTGGTGTCGCCGTCGTCGTCGGAGGCGACGGCCCGGGAGTCGTCCGCGTCGTCCGCGGGCTCGGCCCCGGCGGCGCCGGGGCCGGCCCCGGCGGCGGTGAGCTCCAGCACGGGCGCGGGCGAGTCCGGCTCGGCCTTCCCCTCCTGGGGCTCCTCGATCCAGCGCACGACCTCCTTGTTGTCGTACGTCTGGAGGGCCTTGAAGACGAGCCGGTCGGCCTTCTCCGGGAGCCGGCCGAGCGACACCGGGAACTGCTGGAACTGGCCGGGACCGATCTTCGAGCCGCTCGCCGTCCAGGTGATCTTCGACGGGGCCTCGGTGATCTTCTTGCCGTGCAGGTCGAGCGGCGTAGCCAGCTTCGCCTTCTCGACCGTGACGGTCCAGCCCGGCACGGGCTGCGGCATCACGGAGGCGATCGGGTGGTCCTTGGGGAGGGTGACCTCCAGCTTCACGGTGGAAGCGCCGTCCCGCTCGTTGGGGACCTTGAAGTTGACCGTGGCGTAGCCGCCCTTCGCGGCCGGCCCCTGGGGCTGCACGGTCACGTGGGCGTGGGCGGCGGAGGAGAGCAGGAGGACGGACGAGGCGGCGATGCCCGAGACGAGGGCGAGCCGTGAGGGCAGACGGGTGACGTTCATGTGGGGACACTCCAGAGCAGGGGCGTGGGGCGCCGGCGCGCGGACGTGTGCGCGTGGGGCGCGGCGGCGCCGCCCCGGACGGGCGCGTACCGGCACGGCCGACGCACCGGACGTGCCGGACGGGCCGTGGGGCCGCCGCACGGTGTGCGGGACGCCGCCGGGCGCCGGACGGGTGCCGGAAGGGGGTCGGACGTGTCGGCGTGCGGATGCGCCGGGTGGGGCCGCGTGGGCTGCGGGGAGGCCGGACCGTGAGGGTCAGGCCGCGAGCGTGAAGGCGGACGGCGGGCCGCGCCTGATCACGGAGTGCTGGAGGGCCCCGGCCGCCTGGGGCGGCGGCACGTCCTCCCGGGCGCGGGCGCCGAGCATGGCGTCCGCGAGCAATGACCGCACCCCGGCGAGCAGGACGCGCACGAGGACGAGGGCCGCGCGCAGCGCCCGTACGAGAGCCTCCTCGGCCGCCTCGACCGCGCCCCGCGCCGACAGCTCGGCCAGCCGGACGAGCCGCAGCAGTGCGAGGTCGCCGCGGCGCAGCAGCCAGCCGGCCACGACGGCGGCGAGGAGGTGGCCGAGGATCATCGACAGGTTCGGCAGCATCGGTGTCTCGACCGGAGCGGGCGCGGGCGCCGGACCGACCGCGGCAGCGGCGGTCGCCGGGTCGAGGCCCGCGGTCGTCACGATCCGGTGCGCCTCGCCCTGGGTGAGCCCGCTGGTGCTCCCGCCGCACATCAGCCGCGCGGCGGCGCGGATCAGCGCGTCGCCGGCGGGGCCTCCGGAGGCGGCGGGGGCCGCGTGCTCCTGCCCGATCCCGAAGAGGGTGTGGAGGCCGAGCTGCCCGCCCGCCAGGGCCGCCGTGATCGTCGGCAGCGAGCGCCGGCGCCCGGTCAACGGCAGGGACAGGACGAAGATCGCGGCGAAACCGACGAGGAACGTCCACCACGGCACGGGCTCGCACGCGGCGAGCGAGTGGCCCAGCGCGGACAGCACGAGGCAGACCGCGGTGAACACCGCGGCCCTCAGCAGCCGTGGACCAAGGGGGGCAGACATGGCCGGGCCATCATCCCACCACGCCCCCGCGACCCCTACGGCAGGTCCGGTACGTCGCCTTTGGCGCCGGAATCCCGAAAGGCGCCGGCCGTCTCCCCTACACCGGCGTCCGGGGCACGCACATCCGCTGAACGGGGTAGGCGGCGTCAACTCCATGCTTACTGAGCGAATACAGGGCAATACGTAACGACATGTCGAGCCGCGGCCGGGAGGCTTCAGCATGAGCATCTGGTGGTCCCTCCATTTGCGGCGCGAGGCTGCGAGCGTCCCGCTCGCCCGTCGCCTCCTGCTCGGCGCCATGGAGACCGCGGGCGTCGACCCGGACACCTCCTACGACCTGTCACTCGCCCTCGGAGAGGCCTGTGCCAACGCCGTGGAGCACGCCGGCGACGGCTCGGCGGAGTTCCGGGTGACCGCGTACCTCGACGGGGAGAAGTGCTGCATCGAGGTCTCCGACTCGGGCCCCGGTTTCCCGGCGGGTCCGCTGCGCGCGACGCCCCCGGGCCCGGCACCGGTCGACGCCGAGGGAGGTCGGGGGCTGCGCCTCATCGAAGAGCTCGCCGACCACGTCCACTTCGGCAACAGGGCCGGGCGGGGCGGTGCCGTCGTCTCCTTCGACAAGATCGTGAAGTGGCGCGCGGACGCGCCCCTCGCCCTGACCACCTGACCGCGGGAGCCCCTGCCGCTGTTTCACGTGAAACAGCGGCCGGTGCGGCCCGCGAGCCCGTACACCTCGATGTTTCACGTGAAACGCGAGCGTCCCCCCACCGGTGTTCCGGCGGGGGGACGCTGTCGTCCTACCGGGACGACTCAGCCCTTCAGGTTCGCCATCCACGTCTCGACCTCGGCCGAGGTGCGCGGCAGGGCGTCCGAGAGGTTCCGGTTGCCGTCCTCGGTGACCAGGATGTCGTCCTCGATCCGGACACCGATGCCGCGGTACTCCTCCGGCACGGTGAGGTCGTCCGTCTGGAAGTACAGACCCGGCTCGACCGTCAGGCACATGCCCGGCTCCAGCGTGCCCGCGACGTACGCCTCGGTGCGCGCGGCGGCGCAGTCGTGGACGTCCATGCCGAGCATGTGGCCGGTGCCGTGCAGGGTCCAGCGGCGCTGGAGCCCCAGCTCCAGGACGCGCTCGACCGGCCCCTCCAGCAGGCCCCACTCGACGAGCTTCTCGGCGAGGACGCGCTGGGCGGCGTCGTGGAAGTCGCGGAACGCGGCGCCCGGCTTGACCGCCGCGATGCCCGCCTCCTGCGCCTCGTACACGGCGTCGTAGATCTTCCGCTGGATGTCGGTGAACGTGCCGGAGATGGGCAGCGTCCGCGTCACGTCGGCGGTGTACAGCTCGGTGGTCTCCACGCCCGCGTCCAGCAGGAGCAGGTCGCCGGAGCGGACCGGGCCGTCGTTGCGCACCCAGTGGAGGGTGCAGGCGTGCGGGCCGGCGGCGCAGATCGAGCCGTACCCGACGTCGTTGCCCTCGACGCGGGCGCGCAGGAAGAACGTGCCCTCGATGTAGCGCTCGGAGGTGGCCTCGGCCTTGTCGAGGACCTTGACGACGTCCTCGAAGCCGCGCGCCGTGGACGCGCACGCCTTCTCCAGCTCGGCGATCTCGAAGTCGTCCTTCACGAGCCGCGCCTCGGAGAGGAAGACGCGCAGCTCCTCGTCCCGCTCGGCGGTGACCTTGTCGGTGAGGGCCTTCTCGATGCCGGCGTCGTAGCCGCGCACGACGCGGACGGGGCCGGTGGCCTCGCGCAGCCTGCCGGCCAGCTCGCGCACGTCGTCGGTGGGGATGCCGTACAGGGTGGCGGCCTCGCTCAGCGAGTGGCGGCGGCCCACCCACAGTTCACCCTGGCCGGAGAGCCAGAACTCGCCGTTCTCCCGGTCGGATCGGGGCAGCAGGTACAGCATGGCGTCGTGGCCCTCGCCGCCGGCCTTCGGCTCCAGGACGAGGACGCCGTCCTCGGTCTGGTTGCCGGTGAGGTAGGCGTACTCGGTGGCGGCACGGAAGCTGTACTCGGTGTCGTTCGCGCGCGTCTTCAGATTGCCCGCGGGGACCACCAGGCGCTCGCCCGGGAAGCGGGCCGAGAGCGCGGCACGGCGGGCCGCCGTGTGCGCGGCCTGCGCGACGGGCTGCAGGTCCCGCAGCTCGGTGTCGGCCCAGCCGGTCTTCATGTTCTCGGCGAGTTCGTCGGAGACGCCCCAGTACAGGCCGTTCTTGCGCTGCTGGATCGCCTCTTCGTCGCTCTCCGGGGTTTTCGGAGTGAGCTCATCGGCCACGGGTCCGCCTCCTTCAGGTACGACACTGAACCCCCTGACCCGGGCTGAGGGGCCCGGGGTCACGTCCACCATCGTACGGGCGTGCGTAAGGAGGCCCAGGGGTGAAGAAGCGGTCCGCCGGTACCTGACCGAAAGGCCCCGCCCCCGCTCCCCACACGGGTCCCGGCGCCGTTCAGGGCCCTCCGCTTCCGGTCCGGTCGCGTCCCCGGAGGCGGCACCGCCCCCGGGGCGCGGGCGGCGACGCAGGCCCTAGTCGAAGCGGGCGGCGAGCATCACGACGTCCTCGTCACCGCCCTGGCCCCTTTGACCGCTCCGACCGCCCGCCGAGCCGCCGTCCGCTTCGTCCGGGGAGGACCCGGCGAGCACCACCCGCAGCACGTGGTCGGCGACCGCCCCGGGGTCGGTGCGATCGGCCCTCGGCACACCGGCCGCGGCGGCGTGCAGCCGGGCGAAGGCGCGGTCCACCGGGCCGCCGATCCGCCGCAGCAACCCGTCCGTGTACAGCAGCAGGGTCTCCCCCGGCTCGACCACGAGGTCGACGCTCGGCGCCTCCCAGCAGGAGAGCATCCCGAGCGGCGCCGACAGTGACGTCTCGACGTACTCGGTGCGTCGGTCGCCCACGACCAGCGGCGGGGCGTGGCCGGCGCCGGCCAGCACGAC
Organism: Streptomyces kanasensis; assembly: GCF_043077165.1. Classification (NCBI taxonomy): domain Bacteria; kingdom Bacillati; phylum Actinomycetota; class Actinomycetes; order Kitasatosporales; family Streptomycetaceae; genus Streptomyces; species Streptomyces kanasensis. Next base: position 361,425 of record NZ_JBIBSF010000003.1, on the reverse strand, counting down.
CCTCCGCCGGACAGGCTCGGCGAAGGCGAACAGCGCGGTCGCGGACCGCGCCGGTTCCGTGAGCCGCAGCAGCAGTTCCAGGTCGGACAGGACGGCGACCGGGTCCTCACCCTCCATCACGGCGTACGCGCGCAGGGAGGCCCGCAACCGTCCCATGGCGGCCAGGGCGCTCGGTCCCGACCCCGAGACGGAGCCGACGGCCAGGCCGACGGCCCCCTCCGGGAGTGGCAGGGCGTCGTACCAGTCACCGCCGCCGCGCGCCCCGGGGACGTGCCGCGCGGCGAGGCGCACGCCCGGAACGCGCGGCATCCGGGCGGGCAGCAGTTCCTCCGTGATGGTGGCGATCTCGGCGCGCCCCCGCTCCAGCTCCAGCAGCCGGGCCAGGTGCTCGGAGGCGTACCGCCCGTAGAGGCCGACGAGGTGGCGGCGGCGTGCGTCGGGCTCGGCCGGTTCGTCGTACAGCCAGACGGCGGCGCCGAGGCGGCCGGTGTCCTCGGCGTCGAGCGGCAGCGCGTAACTGGCGGCGAAGCCCAGACGGGCGGCGACCTCGCGGTGGCGGGGGTCCAACCGCTCGTCACCGAGGAGGTCCGGAGCGGCGAAGTCCGGGACTGCGGGGCCGGGGGCCAGGAGGTCCGGAGCGGCGGGTACCGAGGCGCCGGAGCCCGGAGCGGCGGGGCCGGGGGCGGCCAGGTCCGGGGCGGCGAGGGGGCCGGGCACGGCGGTCGGCGCGGCGGGGTCCGGCGCGGGGTCGGGAGCGGGCGGCCGGTCGGGCAGCGGCGCGCCGGGCAGCCCGTCGAGGAGGCGGCCGTACGAGGTGGCGCCGCGCGGCACGGTCTCGATGGTGCCGAGGTCGGCGTGGGCGAGCCCGAGGCCGATGGTCGTGGTGGGGCCGTGCCCGTCGGCGGGTTCGAGGACGGCCATGCCGCGACGTGCCCCGACGAGGGCGGCACCGGCCCGCAGGAGTTCGCGCAGCGCCTCGTCGAGGGTGCGTGTCCGGGCGAGGCGCTCGGTCAGTTCGTGGAGGGTGGTCAGGTCGGAGACCCAGCCCGCCAGCCGGTCCTGGATCTGCGTGCCGGGTGCGGGGGCAGCGGCGGGGATGCCCGGGAGGGGCGTTGCAGTGTGCGCAGGAGCGGGAACCGTCGGATCGATTCCGGCCACTTTCGGCAGGTGAGGGGCGCTCATGGCAGCCGGCTTTCCGGCTGCTCTTCTTTGCTCAATAGCATCGCAAACCCCCATGTCAATCCGCATGTCATGCTGCGCCGCTATCAGTGCATCCACATGTACACGTACACGTGAGGGGATGTCCAGCATTGTCCTGCGGGACGCGTGGTGTCTGTGCGATGCTGAACTTGGCCAAAAAATAGCCCCGATGGGCAGGTTTTGCGGTCGACTGAGCGCGTTCGACAAGGGGCACCACCCGAGGCGACACCCAGCCGGCTCGGGCGACGGCGTCATTCCGAGCGCGCGGGGTACGTAATCGGTGGAGGCCAGGGGAAGTTGGGGCAGGCCCGGAACCCGGCGGGGAGCCCCGGCGTCCTCACCGCCGAGGGCGCGCCCCGGCCTCGCGTGCGCCTGGCGGGGAGAGAACCAGCGGGACGGCGCGGCGGCACGCAAGCGGTGCCGGTTCGGCGGTGCCGTCCCGACGGAACCGCACCGGTGGTACGGAAAAGCGCCCTGCTCGCGCCCACCCCTCGCCACGTGCTCCATGGAATCGACTGACGCCGGCCCCGCCGAGCGGCGCTCGTCCGGCCGCGCGGCGCCCCTGCCGGCGGCCAGGGCGGCAGTGTGCCGCCCCGTACGCACAGTGAAGTAACGCACACATGTTGATGTGATGTGGACCTCGGCGTTCAACGGAAAGGAACGAGCGCCTATGCGCGAGATCCTCGGTAGGCGACGCAGGCTCCGGTTCGGGCGCAGGAAGGGCAACGCCCACCTCGACGCGGCGCTCCTCTGCGCCACCGGGTGGCAGTGGCCCGTCCTCCCCGGAGTGGGGCTCAAGGCGACGGGCGGCCGCGGCGAGCGGCAGCGCGGCTGCGCCTGCCCAGATCCCGAGTGCGTCGTCCCCGGCGCCCACCCCTTCGACCCCGGCCTGCTCGCGGCCACCACCGACCAGCGGATGATCCGCTGGTGGTGGACCAACCGGCCGGACGCCCCCGTCGTCCTGGCCACGGGCGGTCGCGCACCCTGCGCGATCAGCCTCCCCGCCCTCGCCGGCGCGCGCGCCCTCGCGGTGCTGGACCGGGGCGGTCTGCGCCCCGGCCCCGTCGTGGCGACGCCCACGCGCTGGTCACTCCTGGTGGCCCCCTACTCCCTGGAACGGCTGGGCGAACTCCTGTACACGAAGGACTGCGTGCCCAGTTCGCTCCGCTTCCACGGCGACGGCGGCTACGTGGTGCTGCCGCCGTCGGAGACCGGCACGGGCGCCGTGCGCTGGGAGCGGCCGCCGCTCGCGGGCGCCGCGCCATGGCTGCCGGACGTGGAGACGGTCCTGGACGCCCTCGTCGAGGCGAGCACGGGCGCGCCGGACGGCGGCAGCCGGCTCCGCTACTGACCCTTCGCCCGCCGGAGGTGCCACAGAGGACGCCGCAGGTGGCGTCACCGGGAGCACCCGTACAGGCGGGTCACTCGTACGGGTGTGAAGCCCGGCCGACTTGTACGGGAAACGGGTGCGCGGCCCGGAAGGCGCGCGCCCGCCACCGATATCGTCGCCCCACCGTCAGTCACCCGACAGGCCCCACGGGTCAGGTGGGACACCCATGAACCTCCGCGTGATCGGGCTCGGCGCCGTCGTGGTCGCCGCCACGTTGCTGCCGCTCGTGGCGACGGCCGGACCGGCCGGCGGCCCTCGCGAGGCGGGGCTCGTCACCGGCGGTGGGGCCGGTGCGGTGGCGGTCGCCCCGCCCTCCGGCGCCCTCCCGGCACACGTTCCCGCCGACGCGCGCCCCGTGCCCGGTACGGCTGCGGACGCGCGTCCCGCCACCGGCACGGGCACGGGCGCGTCGGTCGGCGCGCCCGACGGAGCCGGGTCCGACGGGGCCGCGCCAGACGCCTCCGGCGGATCCGGCCGGAAAGGCACACCGGCCCGCCGGATGACCGAAACTGACGATCCGTCGGAAGCGGCGGGCGCGGGGCGCGTCACGCGCTGCGGCCCGGCCCTCGTCTCCCCGCAGGGCGTCGATGCGCAGACCTGCGTGGTCGCCGACGGGGCGGCGACGTGGGCGCGGACCTACTACCGCAACACCGGGGGCGAGGAGCTGCGCGCGATCCTCAGCCTCATGGGACCGGCCGGCCGGACGGTGCGCACGCACTGCGTGGTCCCGGCGGTCGACGAACCCGGCACCTGCGAAACCTCACGTGAAGGGGGGCGTGGCGGGGTGGAGGAGTACACGGCGGTCGCGGAGTTCGCGGCGGGCGGGGACCCGGAGAGCCCGCTGCTGCTGCGGTCCGGAAGCGTGCGCGCGCCGTCGCCGGCCGGCTGAGCCGACGGGCGGATGCGAACCGGAAGGTCGGATTCCGGGAAAAGGCAAGAACCCGGTCGCTGGCGACGGGGGATGCACCAGCGACCGGGCTTCTAGAACGGTAACAAGAGATCGGCGGTTCGCAAATTCGATCTCGCTTATTCGGACAGCGATTTACCGGCCGGTAAGGGTCAGGTAAAGATCCGGCCGGACCCGCGGAACCGACCCACGAAACTCGCGGAGCCGACCCGGAACCGACCCGGAACCGACCCGGAACCGACCCGGAACCGACCCGGAACGGACTCACGGAACGGACTCACGGAACCGGACCGACCCAACCGGGCCCACGGAACCGGACCGCTGGTCGATCCACAGGACCGACCAGCGGGACCGACGCCGCCCCGATGGCTCAGCTGAGCGTGACCTGACGGTTGGTGAGCCCGCCGCGCGCCCGCCGTTCCTCCGCCGTCAGCGGCGCGTCCGAGGCCAGCGCGCCCGCGAGCCGCTCCGCGAACGCCGCCGCCGGCTTCTCGCAGTCCGCCGCCGTCATCCCGGTCGGCAGGTCCCACACCGGGACGACCAGGCCGTGCGCCCGGAACGAACCGACGAGCCGGGTGCCCTCACCGAGCGACGACGTTCCCGCGGCGTGCAGCCGGGCGAGCGCGTCGAGCAGCTCCTCCTCCGGGTGCGGCATGACCCACCGCAGGTGGTTCTTGTCCGGCGTCTCGCACCAGTACGCGGCGTCCACGCCCGGCAGCTTCACCGTCGGGATGGCGGCGGCGTTGGCCCGCTCCAGGGAGGCGGCGACCTCGGGCGAGGCGCTGTCCGCGGACTGGGGCACCCAGAACTCGAAGCCCGTGTGGACGGCCGGCTCGAAGCCCGCCTCCGCGTCGAGCAGGTCCTGCAGGCGCGGCCCCTCCGCCGGTACGCGGCGGGCGGCGACGGGCGTGCCCGGCTCGGCCTCCAGGGCGCGCTGGAGGGTGTCCGCCAGGTCACGGCTGAGGTCACCGGAGGACGTGTCGTTCTGCAGGGCCAGCAGGACGGAGCCGTCGTCGCGGCGCAGCGCCGGCCAGGCCATCGGCAGGACGGTCGCGAGCGTCACCGACGGCACGCCGTCCGGCAGCCCGCCCTTCAGGCGCAGCGGCGCGGTGGCCGCCGGGACCAGCTCGCGCAGCGCGACCCAGTCGCACTCACCGGCCAGGCCCTCGAAGGGGCGCTGGACGAGTTCGGTCACCGCGTGCGCGGCGGCCCGCCCGTGGCAGGCCTTGTAGCGGCGGCCCGAACCGCACGGGCAGGGCTCCCGGGCGCCGACGACCGGCACCTCGCCGTTCGTCACCTGCGGTGCGCCGGCGGACTTCTTCTGGGGGCGCTTCTTGGCCATGCGTGGGTCTCCCGATGGAACGCGGTCCGGTGTCGGCCGCGAGCCTAGCCGTACGGGACGACCCCGGGCCTCAGTCGGCGTCCCCGTACACGTCGAGGAAGCCGAGATCGCCCACGAGCGGTACCGCGGCCGCGCCCGCCCGGGCGGCCCGCGCACCGGGGAAGTGCCCGCCCGCGAGCGGCGAGGGCTCGCGGCGCCGGCCGTTGACGCGCGTAGCGGCACCGTCCGGCCGCGGCGCCGACCCCGCGACGAGGGCCCAGACCGTCACCTCGCCGGCCGCGCCGTCCCGTACGCCCCACTCGTGGGAGAGCGCGTCGATGATGTTCAGCCCCCGGCCGCCGCGCGCGGTGACCGACGGCGTGGACGGCGCCGGCCGGGTCGGCCCGCCCCCGTCCGTCACCTCGACCGTCAGGGCGCCGCGGTCGTCGACGCGCCAGGAGGCGCGGACGGCGCCCTCGCCGGCGTCGGCCGCGTCCAGCGGTCTGCCGTGCCGGCAGGAGTTGCTGAGCAGTTCGGAGAGGATCAGTACGGCGTCGTCGACGACCGGATCCGCCACGCCGCTGCGCCGCAGGTGCTCGCGCATCCGGTGCCTCGCCTCGCCCACGCCCGCAGGGCCATGGGGTACGGCCATGCTCGACGACGTCGGCACTTCCCGTGCCACCACCAACGCCACCCCCGAGACCTCCTTCGCCCCACGCCACCGAGTGGATGCCCCAATGGCCTGGACCGGAAACCGGCCAGTCCGCATCCAGTGACGCATTCGACACGGACCGCCACGGTGCGAACGCGCCGGAGCACACGCGGTGACTACAGGGGCGTACGCCCCAGCTGTGACAGGACCTGCCTGGGACGGTTCGTGATGATCGCGTCCACGCCGAGGCGCATGCACAGGTCGACGTCGTCGGGGTCGTCGACCGTCCACACGTGGACCTCGTGACCGGCCCGGTGGGCCCGCTCGACGAACGTGGGGGTGCTGCGCAGGATGCGGATCGAGGGACCGGCGATCCGCGAGCCGGCGGGCAGCCGCCCGTCCCGCAGACGGGGCGACACGAACTGGGTGAGGTACACGGTCGGGACCGTTGGCACGGCGGCCGCCACGCGGTGCAGCGAGCGGGCGGAGAAGCTCATGATCCGCACGGCCGACTCCTCCGGCGTGGCCGGGTCCGCCAGGCCGAACCGGCGCAGCTGCCGGACGAGCCGCTCCTCCACCTGGCCCGCCCAGCGGGTGGGGTGCTTCGTCTCGATCGCCAGCCCGACGGGGCGTCCCGCGTCCGCGACCAGCTCCAGCAGCCGTTCCAGGGTGAGGACCGAGGTGTACTCGGGGTCGCCCCAGTCGGGGCTCTCGTACCGGTCCTTCCAAGAGCCGAAGTCCAGGGCGGCCAGGTCGGCCAGCTCCAGGGCGGAGACCGCGCCGCGCCCGTTGGAGGTGCGGTTGACGCGGCGGTCGTGCACGCAGACCAGGTGTCCGTCGGCGGTGAGCCGCACGTCGCACTCCAGGGCGTCCGCCCCGTCCTCGATGGCCTTCACGTAGGCGGCGAGGGTGTGCTCGGGCGCTTCCTCGGAGGCACCCCGGTGGGCGACGACTCGGATGCTGTGCTGTCGTGCGTGGGTCACCGCGACATGGTGCCACCGTTCGCCCGCCCGGCCGACACCGGCCGGTGTACTTCGGCCGCATCGGGGCACGCCCCATTTGTCTGGGATAAAGGAGCGGTGGCGGACGCACAGGTCCCGCTTACAGTGGCCTGACGAGCAGTAGGTAAAGCTGAGTGCGCACACGGACGCTGCACGGTGGGCTCGTGCCGAGCGACGACGTGGATGACGACGTGGACACCGAGGAGAACGAGCTGTGAGCACCGAGAACGAGGGCACCGCGGTCCCGTCCGCCCCCGACGCCCCGTCCGCGCCCGCTCCCGAGGAGACCCCCCAGCGGCCCACCGCCCCCGCCACTGCCGCCCCGGGTGCCGCGGAGCCCGCGCCGTCGACGACACCGGCACCTCCGGCCGCGGCCCCGGCCCCGGCGACTCCGGGGGCGTCCGCCGCTCCGGCCGCGGAGCAGCCGACGGCCGCGTACCCGACGGCCGCGTCCCCAACGGCGGCCCCCGGCAGGCCCGCGAGCCCGCCGCCTCCGGCGGCGCCGCCCGCGTACCCGCCGCACGGTGCGCCCGCTCCGGCGTACGCCGCCCCCGGCCACGAGCAGCCGGGGGCGCACGACGGCGGCTCCATGCCGGCCGACGCGCACGCGCACGCGGCCGCGGGCCAGGTCGGCGGCGGCCACCAGGGCGGCGGCCACCCCGGTGGCGGCCCCGCGGGCGGCGGTCAGACCCCGGCCGGCGGCGGCCACGGGGGATGGGGCGGATGGAGTACGCCCCCGAGCCTCCCGCCCGTCCCGCCGTCCCCGCGCAAACGTTCCGGCGGCCTGATCGCGGCGGTCCTCGTCGCGGCGCTCGTCGCCGGTGGCGTGGGCGGCGGCTTCGGCTACTGGGCGGCCGAGCGCAACGACACCTCCGCCTCGACGACCATCTCCGCCGGCGACACCCCCGCCGACTTCAAGCGCGACCCCGGCACCGTCGCGGCCATCGCGGCCAAGGCGCTGCCGAGCGTCGTCACGATCGAGGCCAAGTCGGGCGCGGCGGAGGGCGAGGGCGGTACGGGGACCGGCTTCGTCTACGACAAGGAAGGCCACATCGTCACCAACAACCACGTCGTGGCGTCGGCGGCGGACGGCGGCGCGGTCACGGCGACGTTCCCCGACGGCAAGGAGTACGAAGCCGAGGTCGTCGGCCGCGCACAGGGCTACGACGTCGCGGTGCTCAAGCTGCGCAACGCCCCCTCCGGATTGACGCCGCTCCCGCTGGGCGACTCCGAGAAGGTCGCCGTCGGCGACGCGACGATCGCGATCGGCGCCCCGTTCGGCCTCTCCAACACGGTGACGACCGGCATCATCAGCGCGAAGAACCGCCCGGTCGCCTCCAGCGACGGCTCGGGCGGCAAGAACTCGTACATGAGCGCGCTCCAGACCGACGCCTCGATCAACCCCGGCAACTCCGGCGGCCCGCTGCTGGACGCGCGCGGCGCGGTCATCGGCATCAACTCCGCCATCCAGTCACCCGGCTCCGGCGGACTGGGGCAGTCGCAGGCGGGCTCGGTCGGCCTCGGCTTCGCCATCCCGGTGAACCAGGCGAAGAACGTCGCCGAGCAGCTGATCAAGACGGGCGAGCCGGTCTACCCGATGATCGGCGCGACCGTGAACATGACGGAGAAGGGCGAGGGCGCGACCATCGTCGACCAGGCCACCGGCGGTACGGCGGCGATCACGCCGAACGGCCCGGCGGCCAAGGCCGGGCTGCGCCCGGGGGACGTCATCACGCGCTTCGGCAACCGGATCATCGACAGCGGCCCGACGCTGATCAGCGAGATCTGGACGCACGAGCCCGGTGACACCGTGACGGTGACGTACAAGCGCGGCGGCCAGGAGAAGCAGGTAAAGATCACGCTCGGCGAGCGCAAGGGCGACTGACCGCCCGCCCCACGCGCGGGAGGGCCCCGGACGAGGTCCTCCCGCGCCTTCCGCCGCGGGTCTCACGCCTCGGCGAGCGCGTACGCCGCCATCTCGCCGAAGCAGGCGACGGCCGGCACGGTGACGGCCCCGATCAGCGCGCACATCGAGAACCGCGCGTCGCCCATGACGGCGGCGACGACCTGCAGCACCGCCAGCGTGAGGCCCGTGCCCCACATCAGGGCGCGCGGGAAGGCGCTGCCCGTGTTCACGGTGGCCTCGGCGACCAGGTGCGGCACGGACGAGAGCAGCGCGATCAGGGCGAAGGAGACGGATACGAAGAGCGCGGCCGGTACGTCCCAGTGCCGGTGGTGGGCGAGCGTGTACGTCATCGCGCCCGCGTAGACGAGGGCGGACAGGGCCGCGCAACCGCCGGCGGCGAGGAACGACACCATGTGCTCGCCGGGCCCCTCCGTCCGGCCGTCGACGAGGACCCTCCGGGTCACACGGGCCAGGGGAACGGTCGTGGAACCCTCCGGGCGTCTCCTGGGAGCTGGCGGTGCGGAACACGCGTGAGGGTAGGGGCGCGGCGCCGGAGCCGGTGCCGGCGCCGCGCCCGCCGCCCGCCGGGGCGCGCGGCCCGTTCGCAGGCGGCGGGCGCCGCGTACGCCCCTCCGCCGGCCGTGCGTCTCACCCGCGCGGGTGACCTCCGTGGCGGGGGCGTACGGCTGACGGGCCGGCCCGGCCGAACGCACCGGAGACGACCTTGCGGAGGGCGATGACGGCGGCGGCCGTGGCGATGCCCTGCCAGTCGGGCGCCGCGGCGAGGCGCAGCAGTCCCGCGGCGGTGAGGAAGTCCAGGAGCACCGCCAGCGTCGGTCGTGCGCGGCCGGTCGCCCGGTAGGCGAAGGGGCACGCGAGCAGGCCCATGGCCGCACAGAGGACGGACGCCTGGAGCAGGACCGCCGTCACGGGGTGGCGGGCGCGCGGTCGCCGCCGGTCGAGGGCCCCGGGCCGTCCCCGGCCGTCTGCTTGCGCGCGCGTTCGATCTCGTCACGCTCCTGGGCGATCTCGCGGCCCAGGAAGTAGTTGAGGGCGGTCCGGATCGCGGCGATGGCGGCCAGTTGGCCGATCTCGGCGAAGCTCGGCGCGACGGCGGTCCGCAGCACGTCCCCGGCGAGCTGGAACTCCAGCCCCAGCACGAGGAACCGTCCGAGTCGCAGCCGGATCCGGTTGAACGCCCCGGTCCGAGCCCGGTCACGCGCCATGCCGAGGACGAACTGCGCGAAGGCCCACGCGGCCCCGACGAAGATGATCAGCGCACCGGCCGACTCGACCAGCCGCACCAGCAGTCCGATCGCCTCACGCAGGTCCTCCTCGGGCAACAGGTCGAAGGAAAGAGTCATGGACCCCGGCGTACCCCCCGATCCGGCTTCCCCACCCCGACGCGCCCGACACACCCAGCCACACGACCCCGCCCGGCCCCCACCCGCCCCGCCCCGGGCCCGCGCACCTCGGGGCCGGTGATGTGGCCTGTTCCGGCCGACAGGCGTCAACCGGCCCGGCTCGCGAACCGGATGGGGGGCGCAAGCCTGCCGGCAGGCGAGATCATGCGGCATGCGACCGGACGACTGGCACCTCACCGAAGACGTCGACGACTTCCTCGCCCGCGCCGGGGACTTCCTGCATTCACGGCCCGCCCTGCACACCATGCCGCTGACGGTGACCGAGAAGCTGCGGACCGACGGGGCGGGCGCGTACGGCGGCGGCATCCCCCTCTTCGGCCGGTTGGAGCGGGCGGGGGAGGTCCGCGCCGCGTTCTACCGGCTCCCGTCCCGTGGCCTGAGCCTCACCCCGCTCACCGCCGAGCACGCCGACGCCCTCGCCGCCCGCCTGGCGGCGCTCGGGCACTCCCTCCCCTACGTCAGCGCGGACCACGGCACCGCCACCGCTTTCGCCGAGGCGTGGCAGCGGCACACCGGCGCGGCGCCGACGCTCGGCAAGCGGATCCGGCTGTACCGTCTCGGCACGCTCACCCCGCCGGAGCCGCGCCCGGAGGGCCGGGGGCGGGTCGCGGGCGAGGAGGACCACGAGCACGTGGTCCGTTGGTGCGGCGAGTTCTGCGACGCCGTCGGAGAGGCGCCCGCCGTGGACGCCGCCTCCTGGGCCGGCTCCCGCTTCGCCGACAAGCAGTTCACGTTCTGGGAGACCCCGGACGGCACCCCCGTCTCCCTGGCGGGCTCGACGGCGATGGTCGGCGGCATGGTCCGTGTGGACCCCGTCCTCACCCCGGCGCACCTCCGCGGCCGCGGCTACGCGGGCGCCGTGACGGTCGAGGTGAGCAGGGCCGCGCTGGCCGCGGGCGCGACGGACGTCGCCCTGTTCGCGGACCCCGCCAACCCCACCAGCAACGCCCTCTACCAGCGCATCGGATACGTCCCGCTCACCGACTGGGCGGTGTACGACTTCGCATGACCCGCCGCCCCTCCTCGCCCGGCCCGCGGTGGGCGACACACCGTCACCGCCCGCATGGTGCCGGGCTCCGGTCCTCACCCGGCACCCCCCGCGGGCCACGGCCCCGCACCCGACCGGGGGCCGGTACGCTGTACCCGCCCTGCCCCAGGCGGGCAGAGCGAGGTGGGTTGCCCGAGCGGCCTAAGGGAACGGTCTTGAAAACCGTCGTGGCGCGAGTCACCGTGGGTTCAAATCCCACACCCACCGCCAGGTGCGCGGCCCCTGACCAGGATCGACGGTCGGGGGCCGTTCGTCGCGCTGTCCGTCGGTATCCGTTGCCTTCGTCGCCGGTCACCGGCCGAACGGCACGGCCAGGGGGCACCGATCCCACCGGGACAGCAGCGGGAGTCCTTGGGATGGCGGGCAGGGCGGGGCTGTAGCGCAGAGGTCGTCGCGCGCGGTCTCCAAAACCGCGAGGACGCCGGTTCGAATCCGGCCGGTTCCGCCTTCCCGGCCGTATCCGGCGTGGTTCCACAGCGCTTCGTCTGGGGCCAGGATCAGGCTGGGTCGAGCCCTCTTCGAGATCGATGCCGCCCTCAAGATGCTCGTGGTACCCGCCCCTGAGGCCGGGATCTGCGAGCCCCGTGAGTCGCTCGGCCAAGGCGCGCAATCCTGCGGCGTTCGCCGCGTCCGTGATCTCGGTCGCTGAGGCGTACACCAATCCTGGGCGTGTGTACGCGGTCACGCTGGAGCGAACCTTCACCACCGACCCGACCACCGCTCACCCCCGTCCCGTCCGCCACGGGACCCAGGCACCGTGGAGTGGGCGGTGTGGGCCCGGTGCCGTGTCCGCTGGGCTTCGCGGGGGTCGATGGCGGACGGACCGTTGGTGGGCGGCTCGTTTGTCGGGAGGGCGTGGGAGGGTTGGGGGTGTGACGCTTGAGGATCTGGTGCGGCTGCGTCGTGCGCGGGACGTGATGGACCGGGAGTACGCGCGGCCGCTGGACGTGCCGACGCTGGCGCGTGGCGCCCACATGTCGCCGGGCCACTTCTCGCGCAGCTTCCGCGCCGCCTACGGGGAGACGCCGTACGGCTACCTCATGACCCGGCGCGTCGAACGGGCGAAGGCGCTGCTGCGGCGCGGGGACATGAGTGTGACGGAGGTCTGCTTCGCCGTCGGGTGCACCTCGCTCGGGTCGTTCAGTTCGCGCTTCACCGAACTGGTCGGCGAGACACCGAGCGCGTACCGGGCCCGCCGGCACGACGCGGGTGCTGCCGTCCCCGCGTGCGTGGCCAAGGTCCTGACGCGGCCCGTGCGGAACGGCGCACCGGCCAGCAACGGAGAAGCGGTCAGGAACGGCACACCGGCCAGCAACGGAGAAGCGGTCAGGAACGGCACACCGGCCAGCAACGGAGAAGCGGTCAGGAACGGAGAAGCGGAATCCGCCGCCGCCTCGTAGCGTCGACGGCATGGACATCAAGCTTTCCCAGTGCTTCATCGCCGTCGACGACCACGACAAGGCGCTCGCCTTCTACCGTGACGCCCTCGGACTGGAGGTGCGCAACGACGTCGCCTTCGAGGGCATGCGGTGGGTGACCGTCGGTTCGCCCGAGCAGCCCGACGTGGAGATCGTCCTCGAACCGCCGCTCGCCGACCCCAACGCCTCCCCGGCGGACCGGCAGGCGATGGCGGAGATGCTGGCCAAGGGCCAGCTCCGGGGCGTGATCTTCTCCACCGGCGATTGCGACGCCACCTTCGAGCGGGTGCGGGCGGCCGGCGCCGAAGTGCTCCAGGAGCCCATCGACCAGCCCTACGGCGTCCGTGACTGCGCATTCCGCGATCCGGCGGGCAACATGGTGAGGGTCACGCAGTCGCGTACGCGCTGAATTCGCGAATTCCGGTCGGGGGCGGTATTTCCCGTCGGCCCGCACCCGGCGGATTGAGTGGAACGCGTCGCGGCCGGCTCCCGGAACCGTGAGAGTTCCGGGAGCCGGCCGCTGTCGTCCGTCGGACGCGTCGTCCTCGGTGGGTGTCAGCCCTTCAGGGACGCGTGCGCGACCGTGTTGGTGGGCCACCAGAAGTCGGCCGCTCCGGCCTGGGCGAAGGAGCCCGTCCCCGCGTTGGACGCGCGGTACGTCCAGCCCTTGTTCGCCTTGAGCGTCACGGTGGGGGTACGGCAGGTGTTGACCTTGGTGCACGCCTTGCCCTTGGTCACGAACTGCTTCCCGTTGTTGCCGGACAGCGCGATCGTGGGCCGCATGATCTTGATCTTCGCCTGCTTGCAGTCCTGCTGCGCGTAGGCGTGGACCTTGCCGGCGGCCTTCCACACGAAGACCGTGTTGGTGCAGCCGTAGTACGCCTTGCCGGTGCCCTTGACCGGGGCGGCGTGGGCCGTCGTCGCCGACGCCATGACACAGGCGAGGACCGCCCCGCCGACACCCAGGGCTCGCTTGAAGTTCTTCATTTGTCTCCCGTTTCCGTCGTACCCGCGAGTTCCGTCCGGTCGATGTGTGACGGGCCGCGGTTCGACCCCGTGAAGTTATCCGAAGGCCTTGCGGTGGCTCAATGCATTTGAGCCTCCCGTGAGGTTCCGATAGAAAGTCGAAGAATCAACGAATTGCTGCGAGTGGGAATTGCGGGGGTGGGCGCGGGGGCGGGCGGGCCGCCTCCGGTGCGTGGGTCGCGGGAGGGGTTCCCGTTTGTACTAGCGCGATACCTTCTTGCCGCTAGTGCAACGGTCGGTTAGGTTGCCGTCATGTCTGCCACCCGACCCACATCCACCACCCTGGTCGGACGACACGTCCGCCTGGAGCCGCTCACCGCCGACCACCTGGGCGACCTGTTCGCCGCCGGCGGTCGGGACGAGGAGGTGTGGCGGTGGCAGGGTGGGCCCGCGCCGCGCTCCGAGGCGGAGCTCGCGGAGAAACTCGACGAGGTGCTGGAGGCTGCCGAGCGCGGCGAGTACGTGCCGTTCGCCGTGGTGCACCGCGCCGAGGGGCGAGCCGTGGGGTGGACCTGCTACCTGGACATCGACGCGGACGACGAGCGACTGGAGATCGGCTGGACCTGGTACGGCCGTGCGTATTGGCGCACCGCCGTGAACACGGAGGCCAAGCTCCTCCTGCTCACCCACGCCTTCGACGACTTGGGCATGGGCCGCGTGCAGCTGAAGACCGATCACCTCAACCAGCGCTCCCAGGCGGCCATCGCCCGGCTCGGCGCCCGCAGGGAGGGCGTGCTGCGCCGACACCGCCGCCGGCCCGACGGCACCTGGCGCGACAGCGTGTACTTCTCCCTCCTCGCCGACGAGTGGCCGGAGGCGAAGGCGCGACTCGCGGCCCGCCTCTGACCGCCCGGGCCCCGTCTGGGTCTCACGGGTGCGCGCCCGGGCCCGTCCCGGGCCCCAGCGCCCCGCGCCCGGGCCCGTCGCCCCTCGCCCCGCGCCCACGGCGCCGGGCCCCAGCGCCCTGCGCCCGGGCCCGTCGCCCCTCGCCCACGGCCGTCCCGGGAGCCCCAACGCCCGGCACCCCGAAACCCGCCGCGCGTGCCCGTGCGTCCTTCCCGCCATGGACACGATCCGCGACGCCCTGCGACAGCTGCTGCTCTTCGGGCTGCTCCAGTTCCGCTGCTGCGCCTTCGCCCTCGCACTCGTCGGCGGGATCGCCGTCTCCGGGCTGCTGCCGCAACTGCCGGTCGCGCGGTACGACCTGGTCCTGGCGTACGGCGTGCTGCTCGCCGTCGTCGCCCGCCGGGTGGGGTGGGACACCGCCCGGGACACCGGTGTCATCGCGGTCTGCCACGTCATCGGGTTGGCCTTCGAGCTGGTCAAGGTGCAGCTCGGCTCCTGGACCTACCCCGAGGACGCCGTCACGAAGGTCGCCGGGGTACCGCTGTACGGCGGATTCCTGTACGCCGCCGTCGGCAGCTACGTCTGCCGCGCCTGGCACCTGTTCGACCTACGGGTCTCCGGCTACCGCGCCACCGCGACCACCGCCGTCGCGGCCGCCGTGTACGTCAACTTCTTCACCCACCACTGGCTCCCCGACGCCCGCTGGGTCCTCGCCGCCGGCCTCCTCGCCGTCACCGCCGGTGCGTGGGTCCGGTACACCGTCGGCGGGCGGAGCCACCGCATGCCGCTCGGGCTCTCCTTCGTCCTGATCGGCTTCTTCCTGTGGGTCGCCGAGAACGCCGCCACCTACGTCGGGGCCTGGAGCTACCCGCACCAGTTGGACGGCTGGCAGCCGGTCGCCCTGACGAAGTTCGGCGCGTGGGCGCTGTTGATCAGCGTGACGTTCGTCCTGGTCGAACGGACCCGGCGGCGCGGCGCCGCACCCGCTCCGGCCGGGAACGACGCTCCGGCGGCCGGTACCCCGGCACACCGCCGACGCCTTCGGAACCCCGACCAGGTGGCCGCCGCTCCTCCACCTTCAGGAGGTGGGGCCCGCACCACCCCTACAACCTGAGGGGGACCCGCTTTCGGGACCTGGGGGCGATCCCCCGCGGGGCCGCCGCTCCTAGCGTGGTCCATATGACCGCGACTACTGGCCCCGTCTGCGCCGGAGCCTCCACGGCCGCCACCGGGTACCCGTCCTTCTCCTCGTACGTACGGGCCCGGGGACCCCTCCTGCTGCGCACCGCCCGGTCGCTCACCGCGAACCCGAGCGACGCCGAGGACCTGCTCCAGACGGCGCTGACCAAGACGTTCGTCGCCTGGGAGCGCATCGAGGACCACCGCGCCCTCGACGGCTACGTGCGCCGCGCGCTCGTGAACACCCGCACGTCGCAGTGGCGCAAGCGCAAGGTCGACGAGTTCGCGTGCGAGGAACTGCCCGAGCCGCACGGCGTGCCCGAGCCGGACCCGGCCGAGCGCCAGGTCCTGCACGACGCGATGTGGCGCGCGGTCATGCGGCTGCCCGACCGTCAGCGGGCCATGGTCGTCCTCCGGTACTACGAGGACCTGAGCGAGGCGCAGACGGCGGCGCTGCTCGGGGTTTCCGTGGGCACGGTCAAGAGCGCCGTCTCCCGCGCACTCGGCAAACTCCGGGACGACCCGGAGCTCGCGCCGGTACGGTGACCCGGAGGGGTACCCGCACGTCACGGCACGGTCGCCCGTACGGCAGCGCACGACGCGACGCGGCGCCCGGCACGGTGCCCGAGCGGACCCCGCACGGGATGTTTCACGTGAAACGGCGAACCTTCAGGTAGTGACATACCGCTTGGTATGTGCGCAGAATCTCCACACCACACTGCCGCGAAGCGAGCGCCCACCGGGAGGACGCCGTGCTCAGCACCATGCAGGACGTACCGCTGACCGTGACCCGCATCCTGCACCACGGGATGTCGATCCACGGCACGTCTCAGATCACCACCTGGACCGGCGGACCGGAGCCGCAGCGGCGCAGCTTCGCCGAGACGGGCGCCCGGGCCACGCAGCTGGCCAACGCCCTGCGCGACGAACTGGGGGTCACCGGCGACGACCGGGTGGCGACCCTCATGTGGAACAACGCCGAGCACGTCGAGGCGTACCTCGCGATCCCCTCCATGGGCGCCGTCCTGCACACGCTCAACCTGCGCCTCCCCGCCGAGCAGCTGATATGGATCGTCAACCACGCGGCCGACAAGGTCGTCCTGGTCAACGGCAGCCTCCTCCCCCTCCTGGCCCCCCTGCTGCAGCACCTGCCGACGGTCGAGCACGTCGTCGTCTCCGGCGCCGGGGACCGCTCCGTCCTGGCGGGCGCCGCGCCGCGCGTCCACGACTACGACGAGCTCATCGCGGACCGGCCCACCACCTTCGACTGGCCCGAGCTGGACGAACGCCAGGCCGCCGCCATGTGCTACACCTCCGGCACCACCGGAGACCCGAAGGGCGTCGTCTACTCCCACCGCTCGATCTACCTGCACTCGATGCAGGTCAACATGGCCGAGTCCATGGGGCTGACCGACCGCGACACGACGCTCGTCGTCGTCCCGCAGTTCCACGTCAACGCCTGGGGCCTGCCGCACGCCACCTTCATGACCGGCGTGAACATGCTGATGCCGGACCGCTTCCTCCAGCCGGCTCCGCTCGCCGAGATGATCGAGAAGGAGCGGCCCACGCACGCCGCCGCCGTGCCGACCATCTGGCAGGGCCTGCTCGCCGAAGTCACCGCCAACCCGCGCGACCTCTCCTCCATGGCCTCCGTCACCATCGGCGGCGCCGCCTGCCCGCCCTCCCTCATGGAGGCGTACGACAAGCTCGGCGTCCGCCTCTGCCACGCCTGGGGCATGACGGAGACGTCCCCGCTCGGCACGATGGCCCTTCCGCCGGCGGGACTGACCGCCGAGGAGGAGTGGCCGTACCGGATCACACAGGGCCGCTTCCCGGCCGGTGTCGAGGCCCGTCTCGTCGGTCCGGGCGGCGACATCCTGCCGTGGGACGGCGAGTCGGCGGGCGAGCTGGAGGTCCGCGGCCCGTGGATCGCCGGCGCGTACTACGGCGGCTCGACCGGCGAACCGCTGCGGCCCGACGACAAGTTCAGCGCGGACGGCTGGCTCAAG
The DNA here is from genome assembly GCF_043077165.1 of Streptomyces kanasensis. NCBI lineage: Bacteria > Bacillati > Actinomycetota > Actinomycetes > Kitasatosporales > Streptomycetaceae > Streptomyces > Streptomyces kanasensis. The sequence goes on along the minus strand of NZ_JBIBSF010000003.1, from coordinate 344,098 downwards.
ACGGGTGACGTCGGCATCATCAGCCCGGACGGGTTCCTCACCCTCACCGACCGCGCGAAGGACGTCATCAAGTCGGGCGGCGAGTGGATCTCGTCGGTCGAGCTGGAGAACGCCCTGATGGGTCACCCGGCCGTCGCCGAGGCCGCCGTCGTGGCCGTCCCCGACGACCGGTGGGGCGAGCGCCCGCTCGCGACGGTGGTCCTCAAGGAGGGTGCCGAGACGGACTACGTGGCGCTGCGGGCGTTCCTCGCGGAGGCCGGCATCGCGCGGTGGCAGCTGCCGGAGCGCTGGGCGATCATCCCGGCGGTGCCGAAGACCAGTGTCGGCAAGTTCGACAAGAAGGTGATCCGCAGGCAGTACGCGGAGGGCGAGCTGGACGTCACACAGCTCTGACCCGTACCGCGCGGGTCGGTGGGTGAGGAGGGGGCGGGCCGGGCCCGCCCCCTCCTCCTGCGCTGCTCGCCCGGGGCCCGGGGACCCGGATCCGATGGCTCCCCGGTGGCCGCCGCGTCCGGTCTCCCGAGGCCCGTGTCGTCACCGCGAGGCCGCGTCCCCCGGGGCCCGTGTCCGGGCCCGCGCGACCGTGAACCGGCGTCACCGCGGGGCCCCGTCCCACCGCGGGGCCGCCGCGTCCCCCGGGCGGTGGGGGACCGGCGTCAGTTGGTGCCGATCTTCGCGAGCAGGTCGACGATCCGCGACTGCACCTCGGCGCTCGTCGACCGCTCCGCCAGGAACAGCACCGTCTCGCCGGACGCCAGCTTCGGCAGCTCCGCCGCGTCGAGTCCCGCCGAGGTGTAGACGACCAACGGGGTGCGGTTCAGGTGTCCGTTGGCGCGCAGCCAGTCGATGATCCCGGCCCGCCTGCGCCGCACCTGCATCAGGTCCATGACGACGAGGTTCGGCCGCAGCCGGGTGGCGAGCGCCACCGCGTCGGTGTCGGCCGCGGCCCGCTGCACCTGCATGCCGCGCCGCTCCAGCGCCGCCGCCAGCGCGTGGGCGATCTCGTCGTGCTCCTCGATCAGCAGGACCCGCGACGGGTGCTGGTCGCTGTCGCGCGGCGCCAGCGCCTTGAGGAGCACGGCCGGGTCGGCGCCGTACGCCGCCTCCCGCGTCGCCTGGCCGAGTCCGGCCGCCAGCAGTACCGGCACCTCGGCGGCGACGGCCGCCTGGCGCAGCGACTGCAGGGCCGTCCGCGTGATCGGTCCGGTCAGCGGGTCGACGAACAGAGCCGCCGGGAACGCCGCGATCTGCGCGTCCACCTCCTCGCGGGAGTGCACGATCACCGGCCGGTACCCGCGGTCGCTCAGCGCCTGCTGCGTGGCGACGTCCGGCGCCGGCCACACGAGGAGCCGGCGGGGGTTGTCCAGCGGCTCGGGCGGCAGCTCGTCGTCGACGGGACGCGGCGGCGGTTGGTTGGCGACCTCGACGGCGCCACCGGGGCCGTCCAGCGGTTCGGGACCCTCGTCCGCGCCCTCGTCGGGTGCCCCTATCTCGTACGCGCGGCCCTCCGCGGCGGGTGCGGCGAGACGCTGCTGCGCCGGCGGCTGGGGGGCGGCGGGCTGCTGCACCGGGGGCTGCTGTCCGGGGAGTGCCGCCGGAGCGGTCGGGTCCGCCATGTCCTGCGGGTCGATCTCCGGGGGCGTGGCCAGCTTGCGGCGCCGCCCGGACCCGGTGCCCTGCGCGGGCGTCTGGGGCTGCGGAGCGGTCGTGGGCCGGGCGAACGGCACGCCCTGACCGAGGGTGCGGACGCTGAACGCCCGCCCTTGGGTGGAGGTGGTCGCGTCCCCGGGCGGCACGGCGGGCGTGCCGGCGGCCGGGGTGCCGGCGGCGGGCGTGGCCGGGCCGGGGGCCGCCGGTGCGTCAGGGGCGGCCACCGCGCGGCGGCGCCCGGTCGGCGTCGCCCGCGGTACGGCTCCGGCATCACCGGGCGCGGTGGGAGCGTCCGGCGGCGGCACGGGCGCCGCGTCGGGGGTCGCGGAGGCGGGGGGCACGGTGACGGGAGCAACGGGCGGCAGGGGCGCGGAGGCGGCCTCGGCCGGAGCAGCGCCCGCACCGGCCACACCACCCGGCGGGACCACACCACCCGGCGGGACCGCGGTGGTGCCGGGAGCGATCGGGGTGCCGGGCGGCGGGGTGGCGCCCGGGGCGATCGGCAGGGGATGCGGCAGCGGCGGCGTGTGATCGGCCCCCGGCACCGACCGCACAGCGTCGTGACGCCCTTCGTCAACCGGCGCGACCGGCGCGACCGGCGCGACCGGCCGTGCGTGCGCCGGCGCGACCGGCTGCGCCCCCGGAGGCAAGCCCTGCGCCTGCGGCAACGCCCGCGCCTGCGGCGGCAACACCCGCGCCTGCCCCTGCGGCTGGACGCGGTCCGCCTCGGCGGGCGGCAGGGCGAACGCGGAACGGGCCGCCCCCTCGGGCGCCGCCGCGCGTTCCTGACCCGCCGCGAGTGCACGCCGCGCCCGCCGGCCGGCCGGTACGGCCTCGCCGGTCGGGGCGACGCCCTGCGGCGGGACGGTGTCGCCGAGCGCGGCCGGGCGCGCCTGCGCCGACTCGGCGGCCGTGACCACCGACCCCTCGGCGGGCGGGAGGGCCGGGGCGGCGGAAGGCGCGGGGGACTCGGCGGGGCTGGGCCGCCCGCGCCGCCTGCCGGTCGGCTCGGTGGCGCCCGCGTCCTGCGCGGGGATCAGCTGCTGCTCCCCCGTACCGCCCCCGGTGCCCGGGGCGGCGCGGCGGCGGCCGGTCGGTCCGGCGGCCACGGGGTCCTCGGCGCGTACCGGGCTGTCGAGGAAGGCGTCCGTCGAGGCGCGCCGCGCGCGCCGCCGCCCGATCCCGCCGGCCGCGCCGGAACCCTGCGCGGGCACGACGGCTGCCCCGCCCGCCCCGGTCTCCGGCGCCGCGACGGCCCCGGCACCCTCCGTGCCCTCGGCGCCCGCCGTGCCGACCTCCGCACCGGGCGCCGCGCCGTCCCCCCGCTCCGCGGTGGGAACCGCGCCGCCGCCCTCGCCGAGCGGCACCTCCAGTACGTACGCCCCGCCGGTCGTCCCCGGCACCTCATGGGTCTGCAGGACGCCGCCGTGCGCGCGGACGATGCCGCGCACGATCGGTTCGTGGACCGGGTCGCCGCCCGCGTACGGGCCGCGCACCTCGATGCGGACGACGTCGCCGCGCTGCGCGGCGGCCACCACGATGGTCGAGCCGGCGTACCCGCCGTCGGCCACCACCCGGGCCTTGCCCGTGGAGTCGACGCCGGCGACGTCCGCCACGAGGTGGGCCAGGGCGGTCGACAGCCGTACGCCGTCCACCTCCGCCTCGATCGGCGGCGCGTGGACCGCGAACTGCACCCGACCCGGCCCGATCAGCTCGACCGCGCCCTCGATGCCGCTCGCCACGACCGCGTCGAGCAGCACCAGCTCCTTGCGCAGCTCCTCCTCGCCCACGTCCAGCCGCTGGAAGCCGAGGACGTTGTCGACGAGGGTCGTCATCCGGGCGTACCCGGCGGCCAGGTGGTGCAGGATCTGGTTGGCCTCGGGCCACAGCTGCCCGGCCGGGTCCGCGGCGAGCGTGCCGAGCTCGCGGCGCAGCTCCAGCAGCGGTCCGCGCAGCGAGTCGCCGAGCACGGCCGTCAGCTGGGCGTGCCGCGCGGTGAGCGCCTCGTGCCGCCGGTCGGCCTCGGCGAGCCGCTCCTCGAGCGCCGCGACCTCCGCCGCGTGCCGCTCGGCGACCGCGGCGGTCTCCGTCTCGTGCTTCTCCGCGAGCGCGGCCACCTCGGCGGCGTGCTCCTCGGTGAGCTGCTCGTACGGCCGCCGGTCGGCGAAGGTCATCACGGCGCCGACGAGCTGGTCCCCGTCCCGCACGGGTGCGGTCGTCAGGTCCACCGGCACGGAGGACCCGTCCTTCGCCCACACCACCTGGCCCCGCACGCGGTGCTTGCGTCCGGAGCGCAGCGTGTCGGCGAGCGGCGACTCGTCGTAGGGGAAGGGCTCCCCGTCGGCCTTGGAGTGGAGCATCAGCGGGTGCAGCTCGCGGCCGCCCAGGTCGCTGGCGCGCCAGCCGAGGATCTGTGCTGCGGCGGGGTTGACGAGGACGATGCGGCCGTCCGTGTCGGTGCCGACCACGCCCTCCGACGCGGCGCGCAGGATCATCTCGGTCTGCCGCTGCGAGCGCGCGAGTTCGGCCTCGGTGTCGAGGGCCCCGGAGAGGTCCCGCACGACGATCATCAGCAGTTCGTCGCCGCTGTAGCCGCCGCCGTACGCGTCGTACGCCTCGCGGCCGTCCTCCAGGCCGGCGCTGGTGACCTCGACGGGGAACTCGTCGCCGTCCGTCCGGCGGGCCACCATGCGCGTGGGCTTCGTCCGGCCGAGCGGATCGGCCGCTTCCGGCCGCCGCATGGAACCGGGGATGAGCCGGGAGTCGAACGAGGGCAACAGGTCCAGCAGCCCCCGGCCGACGAGCGCCGTGCCGGGCGTCTCGAACATCTCCAGGGCGATGGTGTTGGCGTTGACGACCGTGCCGTTGGTGTTGACGAGGACGAGCCCGTCCGGCAGGGCGTCGAGTATGGCTGCGAGGCGAGCAGCGCCTCGGGATGGCCTGCTGCTCACGACGACGCTTCCTCCCACTGACCTACTGCCGCTTACGGGAGGGAGTCTAAGGGCTGGGGGTGCACGCGCGACGGCGGATGAGGGGGAGCTCTGAGCAAGGTTGTGTGCGCATGGCGTACGCCCCCGGCCCGTTCTTCCTGGTGAGCGCGGCGTGGCGCTACGACCGCGCCTGCGGCAGGACCGGCTGCATGTTCTCCCAGCGGGCGATCTCGCAGCCGTTGGTCCGCGCGAATTCGGCCTCGACCGGCCGGCCGTGCCAGGTCCCCTCGATCCGGGCCGTGGCGGGGCCGCCGTGCTGCTGGGTGCACATCCGGTCCTGCGGCACGGGGCTGAACGGGTCCTGACCGTCCTGCGACAGCTCCGCCAGCCGTTCGCAGGCGCGCTGGGCACGCGGGTGGGTACCGGTGCCCCGGTCACCGTCGCACTCCAGCTTGAACGTGCCGTCGGCCGTCGGGTTGCCGGACCGCTCGACGGTGATCGTCAGGGAGTCGGGGGCGCCGAGCAGCGACGGCAGCGGGGGCAGCGGCGCGGCCACGGCGAGGGGGGTGGCGACGCCGAGGGCGGCGAGGGAGGCGGCGGAGGTGAGGACGAGACGGCGCAGCATGCGTACTCCAGGACGCTCGGGAACCATGAGGGGCACCGGTGGGGCCCGGCCCCACCCCTCTAACGCTGCACTGCCCTCCGCGTTGCGCAACCGTAAGCCTTTGCCCTGCGCCCCTCGCGCCTAGTACCGTTGTCACCGATTGGTGGCGCGGCCCTGGGCTGTGTCATCATCTGCACGCACCTCACGCGCGAGCACGGGTGCAGTGGAGGCGTCGCCTAGTCCGGTCTATGGCGCCGCACTGCTAATGCGGTTTGGGTCTTAAAGCCCATCGAGGGTTCAAATCCCTCCGCCTCCGCCCCACGGAAGCCCCGGCCCCACGGCCGGGGCTTCTGCCGTTCCCGGCCCCGGATCATCGCGCCGATGGGTGATTTGCCCAGGTCGGAGGCGGTTTGGCTAATGGATTTCGCGTCCCGGCGCAGGTCATGTAATGTTGTTCCCGCAACGCCGACCGGGCCGAAAAGCCCGGGAGGAAAGCCAGGGAGTAAGATCGCTGGCAGGCACTCGTAGCTTAACGGATAGAGCATCTGACTACGGATCAGAAGGTTGCAGGTTCGAATCCTGCCGAGTGCACACAGATGAGAGGCCCCGGAGAAATCCGGGGCCTCTTGCGTTGCCCGGGCGTGCCGCGGGGAAGTACGGCGACGGGGCTCGGCCGTTCGAGCCACCCACCGCGTCGGAGAGTCGGATGGACGCCGGGTACGACGGGGAGCGCCGCCGGCCGCGTCGGCGGCACCGGTCGGTCCGCCGGCGTCACCCCGGACGCCCCGACGCGGGCCTCGCCCATCATGGGCCGGTGACGCACCTACCCACAGACGTACGGGCCGCCATCCGGTTCTTCGCCTTCTACCTGGCCAACGACACCCTCGACGTCGATCTGCTCGACGGGATCGACTACCGGGACCGGTTGTTCCGGTTCGGGTCGGACCTGGAGATGGCCTTCGCCATCTTCACCAACGTCCTGGAGGTCGACGAGGAGGGCCGGACGCTCAACGACGGGGAGGCGCAGTACCGGGTCGCCCAGTGGATCCGGATGCGGTGCGACCCCGACTACACGGCGGAACCGCCGTTCGAGGCGTGGGAGACCGAGCTGCACGGGCCCTGAGCAGGCCGCACGCCTGCCCGTGCGCTGCCGGAGCGGCGGTGGGCGTGTGGGACAGTGGCCCGCATGGTGCTGACCGCCGGCAACAGTCCCTTCCTCCCCGGTGCCCCGCCCGTGGTGCCGCTGCCGGGCGCTCCCGGCGTCAGGGTGGAGGCGGGCGCCCACGGCCGCCGTGACGGGGCGCCGGTGGGCGGGTCCGCGCCGGCAGCCGACGCGTCGTGAGCGGCGGCTGGCGCTGCCGGGGCGTCCGGTGGGTCGCGGGCCGGCCCGTCTGGGCCTGGGAAGGCGGGCGGACCAGCCCGCTCACTCGTGGGCGCGAGCTCGGCTTCCGTGTCACGGGAGAGCGCCGCTGCCCGGGAGCGCGCGGCAACCCCTGCCCCACCGGTGCCGTCGTCCCCGCCCGGAGCACCGGCGGCACGTGCCCCGAGTGCGCGCGGCTCGACCGGGCGCACTCCGTCGCCGCCGACACGGCCCTGGACGACCCGCGCGTCTTCCGCGTGTACCTCGCCTGGTTCGGCGGCGCGCTCCTCAAGGTCGGGATCACCGCCGAGGAACGGGGCGACGCGCGCCTCCTCGAACAGGGGGCCGTCGCCTTCGCCTGGCTCGGGCGCGGGCCGCTGATGGCCGCCCGGCGCACCGAGGAGGTGCTGGGCGCCGCGCTCGGCGTGCCCGACCGGATCCCGTACGCGGCGAAGCGCCTGGCCCGGGTCGACCTGCCGGGACCCACCGCGAGGGCCGAGCGGATCGAACGCGCGTACCGCGAGGCCCGCGCCGTCGGGGGATGGGCCGACACCCTGGAGGCGCTGCCCCTCGACGGGGTGCGCGACCACGTCGACGTCTTCGGGTTGCGGTACGTGGAGCGGGTCGACGGGGTCGTCGGACGCCTCGCCGGAGGCGGACAGCTGCGCGGCACGGTGCTCGCCGTCGCGGGGCCCGACCTGCACCTGGAGCTGGACGACGGGCGGCAGGTCGTGCTCGACGGCCGGCTCGCCGCGGGGTGGGAGCTCGCCCGCGCGGAGGGCGGCACGACCCTGCCGGTCGAGGTGGTGCAACGCGGCCTGTTCTGACCGCGGGCGGTGCCGCATCCGGTGGCGGGCAGTTGCCGGGCCGGTGGGGGTGGGGGGATGCGGGGCTGGTGGAGCCGGTGGAGCTGGTGGGCCGGCGCCGGGCCGGTGGCGGGGGACCGGGTGGGTAGTGATGCCGGTGGTGACACGACACGCTGCGGGCGGGACGCGCTGCACGGAGAGGCGGGCGGGGTGGGCGACATGGGCGGACCGGGTGGCCGGGCGGGCGGCGGGACCGGCAGGGCGGTCGGGGCGGACGGGACGCCGCAGGACGCGCGACGCGGCGGGGACGGCGGAGGCGGCCGGGACGGCGGGGACCGAGAGGCAGTGGCCGTACGGGCGGTGGCCCGCCGGCTCGGACTGCCCGGACTCCTCGACGTGCACACGCACTTCATGCCCGACCGCGTCCTGCGCAAGGTGTGGGCCTACTTCGACGGCGTGGAGGACCTGACCGGCGTCGCCTGGCCGATCACCTACCGCGAGGAGGAGGACCGGCGCGTCGACCTGCTGCGCCGGTTCGGGGTGCTGCGGTTCACGTCGATGGTCTACCCGCACAAGGCCGGCATGGCCCGGTGGCTCAACGACTGGGCGGCGGGGTTCGCCGCGCGGGTGCCGGAGTGCCTGTGCACGGGCACGCTCTACCCGGAGGAAGGCGTCGGGCGGTACGTCACCGAGCACCTCGCGCGCGGGGCCCGGGTGTTCAAGGTGCACCTCCAGGTCGGCGACTTCGACCCGAACGACCCGCTCCTCGACCCGGCCTGGGGCGCCCTCGCCGACGCGCGCGTACCGGTCGTCGTCCACTGCGGCTCCGGTCCCACGCCCGGCGCCCACACGGGCCCGGGCCCCGTCGGGAGGCTGCTCTCCCGGTACCCGCGGCTGCGGCTGGTCGTCGCGCACATGGGCATGCCCGAGTACACCGACTTCCTCGACCTCGCCGAGCGGTACGACGAGGTGCGGCTCGACACCACGATGGTCTTCACCGACTTCTCCGAGCGCCTCGCGCCCTTCCCCCGCCGGGAGCGCGGTCGGCTCCTCGCCCTGGGCGACCGCGTCCTGCTCGGCAGCGACTTCCCCAACATCCCTTACGGCTACCTCCACCAACTGGAAGCCCTGGAACGGCTCGGACTCGGGGACGACTGGCTGCGGGGAGTGCTCCACGGGAACGCCGCCGCCCTCTTCGCCGACCCGGGTACGGGGGCCGCCCCGGCGGCGACCGCCGACCCGGGGACGCGCACAGCGGGCACGGAGGCGGCGGGCACGGGGGCTGCGGGGGCGGGCGCGGGCGGGACCGGTCTGGATTCTCAGGGAATTCACAGGAACGCGTAAGCCGCCTCTCAGGGCGCCGCCGCAGCGTGGTGCCATGACCGTCTCCCCCTCCCCCCTCCGGACCCGCGCCGGGACGCGCCGCCCCGACGGCGGCGCCGTCCGCGTCCTCGTCGTCGGCGCCGAGCCGTCGCTGTCGGAACTGCTGTTCCTCGCCCTCCGCTACGAGGGCTGGGAGGTCCGCGGCGCGGAGAACGGCGCCGAGGCCGTGCAGGCCGCGCGGGACTTCCGGCCCGATGTCGTCGTGCTCGACGTGCAGCTGCCCGACACGGACGGGTTGAGCGTCCTGCAGCGGCTGCGGCGCGACCGCGCGGAGCTGCCCGTGTTGTTCCTGACGGCGAGGGACGCCGTCGAGGACCGCGTCGCCGGGCTCACCGCGGGCGGAGACGACCACGTCACCAAGCCCTTCGGCCTGGAGGACGTCGTCGCGCGGCTGCGCGGCCTGGTCCGCCGGTCCGGCGCCGGCCTCGAACGCGGCGGGTCGCTGCTGGTCGTCGGTGACCTGACCCTCGACGAGGACAGTCACGAGGTGACGCGGGGCGGGCGGGGCATCCACCTCACCGCGACCGAGTTCGAGCTGCTGCGCTTCCTCATGCGCAACCCACGGCGCGTGCTCAGCAAGGCGCAGATCCTCGACCGCGTGTGGTCCTACGACTTCCGCGGTCAGGCGAACGTCGTCGAGCTGTACATCTCCTACCTCCGCCGCAAGATCGACGCCGGCCGTACGCCGATGATCCACACCCGGCGGGGAGCCGGTTACCTGATCAGACCCGGCGAGTGACGGGCCGGCGGCCCGGACCGCCGCGCACCCGGCTCACCGCGGAGGGGCCGGTCAGGCCGCCGGGCGGGGGTCCGGCGGCCCCCGGCGGCGACCGCCCCGCATGCCAGGACGTCGGACGCCCCGCCGCCACCTGGCGTGAAAGAGCCGACCGGAAATAATCCCTATACGGCGTAAGGGAAATCCCTTTACGGTGTAAGGCGTCAACCCCTTACACCGTAAAGGAGCACCTTCGTGACGGCGACGACCGCCGAGAACCCGCCCACCGCCGCCGCGCCCGGCGGCGGTCACCCGCAGCGCTGGCTGATCCTCGCCGTCATCTGCCTGGCCCAGCTCACCGTGCTGCTCGACAACACCGTGCTCAACGTGGCGATCCCCTCCCTCACCCGGGAGTTGGACGCGTCCACCGCCGACATCCAGTGGATGATCAACGCCTACGCCCTGGTCCAGTCCGGCCTCCTGCTGACCGCGGGCAACGCCGCCGACCGCTACGGCCGCAAGCGGATGCTCCTCACCGGGCTCGCGCTGTTCGGCGTCGGCTCGCTCGCCGCCGGTCTCGCGCAGAGCTCCACCCAGCTCATCGCCGCCCGCGCGGGCATGGGCGTCGGCGGCGCGCTGCTGATGACCACGACCCTCGCCGTCGTCGTCCAGATCTTCGACGACACGGAACGGGTCAAGGCCATCGCCCTGTGGTCCACGGTCAGCTCGCTCGGCTTCGCCGCCGGCCCCTTGCTCGGCGGGTTCGTGCTCGACCACTTCTGGTGGGGCGCCATCTTCCTGGTCAACCTGCCGGTCGCCGTGCTCGGCCTCGTCGCCGTCGCCCTCCTCGTACCGGAGTCCCGGCACAAGCAGGGCGACCGTCCCGACCTGCTCGGCGCGGTGCTGTCCACGGTCGGCATGACGGCGCTGGTGTACGCCATCATCAACGGCCCCGAACACGGCTGGACCTCCGGGCAGGTCCTCGGCTCGGCCTCGCTCGGCCTGGTCGTCATGGGCGCGTTCGCGTTCTGGGAGCTGCGCGTCCCGCACCCCATGCTGGACATGCACTTCTTCCGTGACCAGCGGTTCGTGGGCGCCGTCGCGGGCGCGATCCTGGTCGCGTTCGGCATGACCGGTTCGCTGTTCCTGCTCACGCAGCACCTGCAGTTCGTCCTCGGGTACGACCCGCTGGCCGCCGGTCTGCGCACGGCCCCGCTCGCCCTGACCGTCGTCGTGCTGAACCTCGCCGGGGTCGGCGCCAGGCTGCTGCCGAAGCTCGGCACGCCCCTCACCATCGCCCTCGGCATGGCCCTGGTCTCGGCCGGGCTCGCCTCGATCGCGCTCCTCGGCGGGGCGCACGGCTACGGCGGGATGCTCCTCGGCCTCGTCGTCATGGGCGCGGGCGTCTCCTTGTCCATGCCGGCCATGGCCAACGCCATCATGAGCGCCATACCGCCGGAGAAGGCCGGGGTCGGTGCCGGGATCAACGGCACCCTCGCCGAGTTCGGCAACGGCCTGGGCGTCGCCGTGCTGGGTGCCGTGCTGAACGCGCGGTTCGCCGCCCTCGCCTCGGTCACCGCCGTCTCCCTGCCGGCGGCGCTCGCCGCGGCGGAGGGCCCGTCGGAGCGGGCCCGCATCGCCGACGCGTTCGCGGCGGGCCTGGAGACCAGCCAACTGGTCGGCGCGGTCGCGGTCCTCGCGGGCGGCCTGCTCGCGGCGCTGCTGCTGCGGCGGGCGGAGCGACGCACGCCGGCCCCGGCATAGCATCGGCGGCACGGAACGACGAGGAGGCCATGGTGGCGGCAGCCGACCGCGACACGAAGCGCCCGGCGCGCATGAGCGTCTGGCTGGACGGCAAGGCGGCGGCGTCCCGGGGCCGCAGGCCGGGCGGTGACCAGCCGTCCGGCCTGGACCGCGACCGCATCACGGCGGCGACGGTGCGGCTGCTGGACGAGGAGGGCCTCGCCAAGTTCTCCATGCGCCGGCTCGCGGCCGAGCTGAACGTGACCGCGATGTCCCTGTACTGGTACGTCGACTCCAAGGACGACCTGCTGGAGCTGGCGAGCGACGCGGCGGTCGGCGAGGTGCCGCTGCCCGAGGAAGGCGACGGCGAGGGGGAGGGCGGTGACTGGCGCGAGCGGCTGCGCCACCTCGCCGAGGGGTACCGGGCCCTGCTCGTCCGCCACCCGTGGATGTCGCCGCTGATGGGCCGCTTCCTCAACATCGGGCCGAACTGGGCGGGGTTCGCCCTGTCCGTGCAGCGGAGCGTCCGCGCCACCGGCCTCCCCCCGGACCGCCAGGCGGGCGCCATCGCGGCGGTCTTCCAGTTCGTGTACGGCTTCGGCACGATCGAGGGCAACTTCCTCCGGCGCTGCGAGGAGGCGGGCGTCAGCCAGGACGAGTACTACCAGTACGCCATGAACACCCTCGACGAACAGCCGAAGCTGGCCCCGCTCGTCGAGGCGGCCGCGGAGATGACGGCGGCCCGGGGCGGCGGGACGGTGGACGAGATGCGCGACCGGGACTTCGCCGTGGCGTTCGAGCTGCTGGTCGCGGGCATCGAGGCGATGGCCTCCGACGCCCGCCCCTGACACCGGCCACGGCCGGGACGGCGTGCGCCGGTCACTGCGCCGAGCAGCCGGGGCAGGTGCCCGGCAGGGCCGCGCGGAAGGCCCGGTCGCACGCGTCGCAGTTCTGGAGGGGCAGCGGCCGGGACTCCCCGGGCGGCGGGGGGAGTACCGGCGGCAACCAGGTCCGCAGCCGGTACTCGACGAAGCGGCCCGGCCACCGGATGGTCCCGGCCGGCAGGTCGCCGACGAGGACGCGTGCGACGATCCCGGGGCTCGTACCCCGGTCGAGCCACGTCCGCGCGAGCGGCGCCAGACGGTGGACGTCCTGTTCGGACAGGACGATCCTGGGCTCCCGCTGCCGCAGCCGGATCAGCAGGTCGGCGGCGGGCCGCAGGTCCTGTGGCAGCGCGCTCGGCGGCACCTCCCGCCCACGCCGGGCGGCGCTCGCGCTGCTGCTTCCGCCCCCGGCCGCCGGCTCCCGGGCCCCGGCCCGCGCGACCGCCGTCGGAGGCGGCTTCGGCGTGCCGGGCTCGCGGTACGCCGGGTGCTCGAACCACCGGGTACGGGTGACGACCCGCGCGCCGTCGACGCGGTGCCGGGTGCGCTCCAGGTACCCGGCGGCCTCCAATTCGTTGAGCGCCTGCCCGATGCGGCGCTCCCCCTCGCGGAACCGGGCCGTCAGGGCCCGGATGCTGACGACGGCCCCGTCGGGGAGTGACTGGATGTACACGCCGATGCCGATGGCGCAGGCGGAGAGGCCGGGGTGCTGGGCGAGGTGGTTGCCGACCACCGTGAACCGCTCGCGGTGGCGGTGACGGACGTGGGTCACTCCTGCGGCTGAAGAGCCGCCGCCCGCGAGGGCACGCGCGTTAGACTGCGCAACAGTCATCGGGAAGGTCTTCTCTTCCTGTTGATCAGGCCCTCGACCGGGATGCCAGTCCCGCCGGGGGCCGAAGTCTTTTGTGGGGGTGGTGATTTGGCGCGACCGTACCGCGCCGTCCTCCCGATCTGCCACTTGCTCACCCGAACGGGTGAGACATGCTGGTTTGGACGGGAGTGGGTCCTTCTCCGAGTGCGTTGAGGGGAACACGCGCCCCTCCGCCGCCCACCCCACCGGGACGTGAGAACGCCGACCCGGCCGACGGGATCGCCCGGGTCCGGGGTCGGCGAGGTCGGCGGGGTCGGCGGGAGAGGCCGGCCGGGGCGGTGTCGTACGCGGGTGGCACCGGTAGCGCGGGTGGCCCGGGATACGCGGGCGACGCCGGCGGACAGAAGTGAGGCCCCGGTGGCCGGGTGTGGGCGTCCCCTCCCACACTCCGGCCGCCGGGGCCCTCTTCTGCCGGACGCGCCGCCCTCCGCTACGGAGCGGCGCGCCCGGGGCTCAGTGGCCCGCCCTCACTGGTCGGCCTTCGCGCTCTTCAACGCGACCTCGCGGATGAACAGCGTCACCAGGAAGGCGACCAGGGCGAAGGGCGCCGAGTACAGGAAGATGTCGCCGACGGCGTGCCCGTACGCGTTCTCCATCACCAGGCGGATCGGCTCCGGCAGCTTCTCCAGGTCGGGGATGCCGCCGCCGCCCGTGCCGCCGTGGCCGAGGGCCGCGCCCTGCGGGCCGAGGGCGGTGAGGCCGTCCTTGACGTACTCCGTGACCTTGTTCGCCATGACCGCGCCCAGTGCGGAGACGCCCACGGCGCCGCCCAGGGAGCGGAAGAACGTCACGACCGACGAGGCGGCGCCCAGGTCGGCGGTGGCGACCTGGTTCTGGGTGCACAGGACCAGGTTCTGCATCATCATGCCGAGTCCGAGGCCGAGGATCGCCATGTACACCGCGACGTGCCAGTACTCGGTGTCGTAGCGCAGCCCGCCGAGGAGCCCGAGGCCCGCCGTCACCAGCGCGCCACCGGTCACCAGCCACGCCTTCCAGCGACCGGTGCGGGTGATCACCAGACCGGAGACGGTGGACGACACGAACAGGCCCGCGATCATCGGTATGGTCATGACGCCGGACATGGTCGGGCTCTTGTCCCGGGCCAGCTGGAAGTACTGGCTGAAGAAGACCGTGCCCGCGAACATCGCGACGCCGACGAAGAGCGAGGCCAGCGAGGCCAGCGTGATGGTGCGGTTGCGGAAGAGGCGCAGCGGGATGATCGGGTCGCTCGCCCGGGACTCCACCAGCACGAACGCCGCGCCGAGCAGCACCGAGCCGCCGACCATCAGGTACGACTGCCACGACAGCCAGTCGTACTTGTCCCCGGCGAAGGTCACCCACACGAGCAGCAGCGACACGGCGGCGCTGATCAGGGCCGCGCCGGACCAGTCGACCTTCACCTCGCGCCGGACCACCGGCAGGCGCAGCGTCTTCTGCAGCACGATCAGCGCGAGGACGGCGAAGGGCACGCCCACGTAGAAGCACCAGCGCCAGCCCAGCCAGTCGGTGTCGGTGATGACGCCGCCGAGCAGCGGGCCGCCGACCGTCGCGACGGCGAAGGTCGCCCCGAGGTAGCCGGAGTACCGGCCGCGCTCGCGGGGGGAGATCATCGCGGCCATGACGATCTGGGCGAGGGCGGACAGCCCGCCGACGCCGATGCCCTGGACGACGCGGCAGGCGATCAGCATGCCCGCGCTCTGCGACAGGCCCGCGACGATCGAACCGACGACGTAGATGACGAGTGCCAGCTGCACCAGCAGCTTCTTGGAGAAGAGGTCCGCGAGCTTGCCCCACAGCGGAGTGGTCGCCGTCATCGCCAGGAGCGACGCCGTCACCACCCAGGTGTAGGCGCTCTGGCCGCCGCCGAGGTCGGAGATGATCTCGGGGAGGGCGTTGGAGACGATCGTCGACGACAGGATGGCGACGAACATGCCGAGCAGCAGCCCGGACAGCGCCTCCATGATCTGTCGGTGCGTCATCGGCCCGCCGGCGGCCCCGTCGGCGTGGCCGTCCCGCACGTCGGTCGGTGTGGTCGTAGCCATGAACTTCCTTACGCGTACGTCGTCTGCGTCGTGTGTGCTGGTTGTGGTTCTTCCTGCGGTGTCCGCGTCCTCGCCGACTGCGCCCGGCAGTCCCCGAAGGATCCGCGCAGGCGGGCCAGCAAGGTGATCAGCTGCCCGACCTCGTCGTCGGACCAGTCCCCGAGCCGGTCCGCGAACAGGTCCGCGGCGCGCCGCCCGAGGTCCTGGAGGACCGCCCGGCCGTCCGGGGTGAGCCGCAGGATGCGGGAGCGCCGGTCGCCCGGGTCGGCTGAACGCTCCACCCAGTCGCGTTCCACGACGTGGGCGACGTGGCGGCTGGTCACCGACATGTCGATGGCCATCAGCTCCGCCAGCCGGCTCATCCGCATGTCCCCGTACCGGTCCAGCAGGGCCAGCACCGCGGCCGCCCCGCCGGGGCACTCGGTCGGGAGCATCCGTGCGATGCCGCGCTTGACGGCTCCGACGGCGCTGAGCTGGCGGGCCAGCTCCTCGTACTGACTGCGTGCTGCCACCGTCGGCACCTCCGCATCTTGTTGCTTAGAGCAACCATATGTGTGGATGGTTGCTACAGGCAAATGAAATGGGGGCGTAAGCGGCCAAAGACCTGGTAAAGAAAGGTCAAGATCCATTCAGCGGGCGCCCGGGGTGGGGCGGGAGGGTTGGATTCGCTAGGGTCCTGCCCCATGGCACACAACCCGCACGCCCCCCAGGGCCCCGAGGGCAGTTATGACCCCGCGGGCTCGACCCAGATGTTCCGCGCCTTCGTCGACGAGGGCGCCCCGCAGCGGCAGCAGCAGGCCGTCGTCCAGTCGTCCGGTCCGCGCGTCGGTCTGATCGTCGGCGTGGTGGCGGCCCTCGCGGTCATCGCCGCGGTCGCCTGGCTCGCCCTGTCCTGACCACCCGCACGTCACCCGCCACACGGTGCGCGCCGAGGCCGCACGTCACCCGCCGCGCGCCGGACGCCGAGGCCGTGCGTCCCCGTACGCCGTACGTCCCGCACGCCGTACGGCTCCGTCGCGTCCCTCGCGTGCCTTCGCACTCCTCGCTCCCCGGCGCACCGGCTGGGCGGTCGGGGGTGCCGGCCGGGCGCGTGGGCGCACCGGCTGGGCGCTCCCTACGGGCGCACCGGCCGTCCCCGGCGCACCGCGGGCCACGCCATCGACCCGCCGCCGGGACGATCGCGTGGCCCGCGTGGCCCGCGTGGACGGCTCAGTCCGAGATGAGCCCCTCCCGCAGCTGCGCCAGCGTGCGGGTCAGGAGGCGGGAGACGTGCATCTGTGAGATGCCGACCTCCTCGCCGATCTGCGACTGGGTCATGTTCGCGAAGAAGCGCAGCATGATGATCTGCCGCTCCCGCGTGGGGAGTTTGGCCAGCAGCGGCTTCAGCGACTCCCGGTACTCGACGCCCTCCAGCGCGGTGTCCTCGTACCCGAGGCGGTCCGCGAGCGAGCCCTCTCCGCCGTCGTCCTCCAGCGACGGCGAGTCGAGCGACGACGCGGTGTAGGCGTTGCCGACGGCGAGGCCGTCCACGACGTCGTCCTCCGACACCCCGAGGACGGCGGCGAGTTCGGGAACGGTCGGGGAGCGGTCCAGCTTCTGCGCGAGCTCGTCGCTGGCCTTTGTGAGCGCCAGGCGCAGCTCCTGGAGGCGGCGCGGCACGCGCACGGACCAGGAGGTGTCGCGGAAGAAGCGCTTGATCTCGCCGACGACCGTGGGCATCGCGAACGTCGGGAACTCGACGCCGCGTTCGCAGTCGAACCGGTCGATCGCCTTGATCAGACCGATGGTGCCGACCTGGACGATGTCCTCCATGGGCTCGTTCCGCGAGCGGAAGCGGGCCGCCGCGTACCGCACGAGCGGCAGGTTGAGCTCGATGAGCGTGTCACGCACGTACGTGCGCTCCGGGCTGTCCGTCGCCGCGCCCGCCGCGTCCAGCGTGCGGAGGCGGAGGAACAGGGAGCGGGAGAGCGTACGCGTGTCGATGGCTTCCGAGGAGTCGAGAAGCGCGGCCGGTTCGCTCTTGGTGAGCGTCAGCACCTTCGAGCTGCCCTGTTCTGCGGACATGCCACCCCCTTGAGGTCGCGGATGGTCGCGGGAGCCGCGACCATCGGAGGAACGCAGCCTCCACGTGAATACCGGCGCCGAGACTGCGGCAAACGCGGTTCCAGCAGAATGTCACATGTCGGCAACACGCTGTAGTGACTTGTCGACATGGGTAGGGGAAATCTGTGCTGGAAACAGGGGGTGTGCGGCTTTTGGAACGGCTGATTGTGGACCAAACAGGTCTACCCGTTCCAGCTATGCATCGATCCTGTTTGCGGACCTCAACCGGGCGAAGCTGCGGGCGAGGAGCCTTGACACGTGCATTTGCGAGACGCCGAGTTCCTGGCTGATCTGCGACTGCGTCAGGTTCCGGTAATAACGGAGCATCAAGATCCGCTGCTCCCGCTCGGGCAGCTGGACGAGGAGGTGCCGGACGAGGTCGCGGTGCTCGACGCCGGCGAGGGCGGGGTCCTCGTAGCCGAGCCGGTCCAGCAGTCCGGGCAGCCCGTCGCCCTCCTGGGCGGCCTCCAGGGAGGTCGCGTGGTACGAGCGGCCCGCCTCGATGCAGGACAGGACCTCGTCCTCGGAGATCTTCAGGTGCTCGGCGATCTCGGCAGTCGTCGGGGAGCGGCCGTGGAGGGTGGTGAGGTCCTCGGTGGCACCGTTCACCTGAACCCACAGCTCGTGCAGCCGCCGCGGCACGTGCACGGTGCGGACGTTGTCGCGGAAGTACCGCTTGATCTCGCCGACGACCGTGGGCATCGCGAAGGTGGGGAACTGGACCCCCCGGTCCGGGTCGAACCGGTCGATGGCGTTGATCAGGCCGATCGTGCCGACCTGGACGACGTCCTCCATCGGCTCGTTGCGGGACCGGAAGCGGGCAGCGGCGTAGCGCACGAGCGGGAGGTTCGCCTCGATGAGAGCCGCGCGCACCCGGCCGTGCTCCGGGGTGCCGCGCTCCAGCTTCTTCAGCTCGCCGAAGAGCACCTGGGTGAGCGCCCGGGTGTCCGCCGCCCGGCGCGGGCGGGAGTCGGCATCCGACTCGGCGTCGGGCCCGGTGTCGGTCGCGGCCTCGGCGTCGGTGCCGGTGCCGGGCTCGGCGTCGGTCGCGGTGCCGGGCTCGGCGTCGGGCCCGGTGTTCGGCTCGGAGGCGCTTCCGGTCGCGGGGTCGGGCTTCGTGTCGGGCCCGGCCCCCGGTCCTGCTGCCGGTTCCACCGCGGGTACCGCCACCGCGGCGGGTGCGGGTGAGGCTGTGCGTGCGGGCGTCGCCGGGTCGGTGTCCGGGGGCCCGTCCGGCTCGCTCCCGGACGCGCTCCTGGGGCTGCCCGGGGCTGCACCCCGGGTCTCGCCCCGGGGTTCACACTTCGGCTCGTTCTGGGGAGGCACCTGGTGAGGCGTGGTACTGGCCGGCACGTTCACGCCACCCCTTCGCGGCTACGATCAACTTCGATCAACTCATCCGTCAAAAGCGGTCATAGCATCACAAGACATGTCCACTGTGCGCAAGCACCCGGTGACGCCGTGTTGAGGCTCGGAGCGGCCGCACGCGAAGGAGCCCCGCACGGTCACGTGCGGGGCTCCCGGATGCGCAGAGGGTGCGGGCGCCGTCAGAACTCGTAGTCGGCGATCACCCACGTGGCGAACTCCCGCCACTGCCCGGCGGCCGCCTGGTGCGCGGGGTGCTCGATGTACCGCTTGAGCGCGTCCAGGTCCTCGACGGCGGAGTTGATGGCGAAGTCGTACGCGATCGGCCGGTCGGTGACGTTCCAGGCGCACTCCCAGGCCGTCAGCTCCGGGATGAGGTCGCCGAGCTCCCGAAAGGCCCGTACGCCCGCCTCCACGCGGGGCTCGTCCCGCTGTACACCCTCGTTGAGCTTGAAGAGGACCAGGTGGCGGATCACGCGGACTCCTAGTTGATGAGCGCGGTCATGAACTGGCCGACCGCTTGAGCGGCGCTCGAAATGCCCTCGAAGCCTATCTGGACCAGGTCGGCGGCTCGCTCGGGGGACTGGATGATCGTGTAGAGCACGAACACGGCGAGCACGAACGATGTGATCTTCTTCGCCTGCGCCATCGTCGCCGTCTCCCCGGTCCCCTGTGATTCCCCTGGCGGTCGGGTGAGTCTAACCGAGCGATCAGGGGCCAAGACGTCGACGATCGAGGCCCTTTACCGCCCCGGGCGCCGCGATCGGAAGGCCGCCGCGGATCTGTGGCGGACGGCTGCGCGACGTCGACCAGGCGAGTCCGCCCCGGCTTCGTCCTCGGTCGTCCCGGGTCCGTCCTCGGTCGTCCCGGGTCCGTCCTCGGGCGGAGCCGGAGGCGGCCGGGGAGCGGGGCGGGGGGAACGCCGAAGGGGCGGCCCCGTGGGGCCGCCCCTTCGATGAGAGCGGTAGCGGAGGGATTTGAACCCTCGGTGACTTGCGCCACACTCGCTTTCGAGGCGAGCTCCTTCGGCCGCTCGGACACGCTACCGAGAGAGAGCTTAGCCCAAAGGAGCCCCGACGCTGAAATCCGTATCGGAAGGCGCGCCGATCGCCCGCCCGCGGGGCCCGGGCCGGCCTCAGCGGTCGCGGAAGAAGCGGGTGAGCTGCTCGGCGCACTCCTCGGCGAGCACCCCGTGCACCACCTCCGGACGGTGGTTCAACCGCCGGTCGCGCACCAGGTCCCACAGCGAGCCGACGGCGCCGGCCTTCTCGTCGAGGGCCCCGAACACCACCCGGTCGACGCGGGACTGGACGAGCGCGCCCGCGCACATCACGCACGGCTCCAGCGTCACGACGAGGGTGCAGCCCGTCAGCCGCCACGCGCCGAGCCGCTCCGCCGCGCGGCGCAGCGCCAACACCTCGGCGTGCGCGGTGGGATCGCCGGTGACCTCGCGTTCGTTGTGCCCGGTCGCGACGAGCGAGCCGTCCGGTCCGAGCACCACCGCGCCGACCGGCACGTCGCCGGCCAGCGCGGCCCGCCCGGCCTCCGCCAGCGCCCGCTCCATGGCCGCCCGCCAGGGGGCGCGCACGGGGTCGGGTGCCGCCGTCTGCTTCGCTATGCGGTCGGGAATCGCCGGATCGTGCACTAGCGGACGGTCTCCAGTACCTCGGAGGCCCCGAGCGCGTCCGCGATCTCGGAGAGCGCGTCGGTCTCGAGAGCCAGCAGCTCCTTCTCCGACAGGCCCAGGTCGTCCAGGATCAGCCGGTCCCCGACCGGCGCGGCGGGGGGTACGGTCCCGGCCACCGCCTCCGTCTCCTCCTCGGTCTCGTCCTCCGTGTCGGCCGGCTCCCCGTCCTCGGTGCCGTCCAGGTCCAGCGCGTCCAGGTCGGCCGCTTCGTCGTCCCGGTCGGCGCCCAGCAGTTCCTTGGTCAGGATCTCCCCGTACGAGGAGCGGGCGGCGGCCGCCCCGTCCGACACGAAGATGCGAGGGTCCTCCTCGCCCTCCACGCGGACGATGCCGAACCACGCGTCCTCCTGCTCGATGAAGACGAGCACCGGGTCGTCGTCCGGCGAGGCTTCGCGGGCCAGGCCGATCAGATCCGCCAGGGTCTCCACATCGTCGAGCTCTGTGTCGCTCGCTACCCACCCGTCTTCGGTGAGCGTGAGCAGTGCGGCGAAGTACACCGTGACTCTCCCACTGATCAGAGGTGTGACGATCGGGCGGCACGCTCCTGAATGGCCCGCCCACTCGGCATCGTGGCAGATGCGGGGCCTTGAGGAGAGGTGTTCCGCTCTTGCGTCGTGCACCAGTCTGAGGCCGCGACCCGGTCGGCGTCACCCCCCGGCCCTTCTCGCCGCCGATGACCACGAACGGTCAGGGGCCGCCCGGGGTGGGCCCTCCCGAGCACGCCCGCGACGGCCGGCCCCTTCCGGTGGCCACCCGGCGGGTCCTTCCCGGCGGCCACTCGGCGGCCCCTTCCATGGCGGCCCGGCGGGTCGGCGGCTGGGCCACTCGGCGGGTCCTCCCGGTGGTCGCCCGGCGAGTCCCCCGGTGGTCGCCCGGCGGGTCCCCCGGCGGGCCGGGGGCGGGCCGGGGGCGGGCCGGGGGCGGGCCGCCGGGGCCTACGGCTTCACGGCCTCACCAGCGGAACGTCCGCATGCGCATCGCCTGCCGCATGCGCGCCGCCCGAGCGCGGCGCGGCTGGACGCGCTCGCGCAGTGCCCGTGCCTCGTTCAGCTCCCGCAGGAACTGCGCTCGGCGGCGCCTGCGCTCCGTGTCGTCCGCGGCCTTCCGGCCGTCGGGTCCTTCCTGGTCAGGCATGGCCACACCACCACCCCAGGGCTGCGTTCGTCCGACTCCACCTTCCCTCGGCTGCGTGGGTTGATGCCAGTGCGGGCTACTGTTGTGCGCATGCGGATCCACGTCGTCGACCACCCGCTGGTGGCGCACAAACTCACCACGCTGCGCGACAGGCGCACCGACTCCCCGACCTTCCGGCGGCTCGCCGACGAGCTGGTCACCCTGCTCGCGTACGAGGCCACCCGGGACGTGCGCACCGAGCAGGTCGACATCGAGACGCCGGTGACGGCGACGACCGGCGTGAAGCTGTCGCACCCGCGCCCCCTCGTGGTGCCGATCCTGCGCGCCGGCCTCGGCATGCTCGACGGCATGGTCCGGCTGCTGCCGACCGCCGAGGTGGGCTTCCTCGGCATGATCCGCAACGAGGAGACGCTGGAGGCGTCGACCTACGCCACGCGCATGCCCGAGGACCTCTCCGGCCGCCAGGTGTACGTGCTCGACCCGATGCTGGCCACGGGCGGCACGCTCGTCGCCGCGATCAGGGAGCTGATCAGGCGCGGCGCCGACGACGTGACGGCGGTCGTGCTGCTGGCGGCGCCCGAGGGCGTCGAGGTCATGGAGCGGGAGCTGGCGGGCGCGCCGGTCACGGTCGTCACGGCCTCGGTCGACGAGCGGCTCAACGAGCACGGCTACATCGTTCCCGGCCTCGGCGACGCGGGCGACCGCATGTACGGCGCCGCGGAATAGGACCACACGGCCGCCCCGGTCTGTCCGGCCGGGGCGGTCGGCATGCCCGTCACGGGCGTGCCGCGCCCCGGGTGCTCTCTCCTCCCGGCGCTCTTCCCGGGTGCTTCCGCTCCCCGGGCGCTCCGCCCCGGGCGCTCCGCCCCGGGCGCTCCGCCCTGCCTCCCCGGTCGGCAGGCAATGGACCGCTGCTCCGGGTGTACTGCGTCGTGCGCGCGCAGCCTCAGCGGCACCACCGGGCCGGCCGTCAGCCCTTCTCGGGGGCGCAGGTGGAGGTCTTGGGCGCCGGGTGCAGCAGCGCCGTCATCGCCGCGGTCGCGTCCTGCGGCGCGGCGAGGGTGCGGAAGCCCGTACCGATGATCAGGTCCACGTCCGCCGTGGCGCGCGCGTCCGTCCTGGTGGTGGCGCCTTTCAGGTGCGTACCGAGGACGGGGAAGGCACCCTTCGCCGCACCCGGCGCGCCCAGCAGTATCCCGGCGCCCGGCACCTTCTTGTCGTACGTCACCGGCGCGTTGCCGACCTTGCCGATCGCGAAGCCGCGCTTCTTGAGCTCGTCCGCGGTGGTCTTGGCGAGGCCGCTGCGCGGCGTGGCGTTGTAGACGTTCACCGTGATGTCGGCGGGCTTCGGGAAGGTGGCGACCACCGCGGCCGGTGACGGGCTCGCGGTCACGCAGGCGGGTCCGGCGGTGGTGGGGCGTGCGGTGTCCCCGCTGCCGCCGCCGAACACGTCGATGAGCTGGAGCGTCCCCCAGCCGGCCAGGCCGAGAGCGGCGGTGGCGGCGATACCGGTGGCCACGATGCGGCCACGGCGGCGCGGCCGGCGCATGCGAGGGTAAGCGGTGCCCGTGATGCGGTACTTTCCGCCCATACCGGGGGGAGTGAGCATGCTCATGGGCGCAGCGTAATGCGGCCCGCCGACTATGCCTACTAAACGATCAGCGGCTGAGGGCCGGACGGGTGGCAAACGTGCCGGAAAGGGTCAGCCGAGTTCCAGCACGCGGGCGTGGAGCACCTGCCGCTGCTGGAGCGCAGCGCGCACGGCGCGGTGGAGGCCGTCCTCGAGGTACAGATCGCCCTGCCACTTCACGACGTGCGCGAAGAGGTCGCCGTAGAACGTCGAGTCCTCGGCGAGGAGCGTTTCGAGGTCCAGCTGACCCTTGGTGGTCACGAGCTGATCGAGGCGGACCGGACGCGGCGCGACATCCGCCCACTGCCGGGTGCTTTCCCGGCCGTGGTCGGGATACGGCCGCCCGTTACCGATGCGCTTGAAGATCACACGGAAAGCCTACCGGGCGAGCGGCTCCCGGCGCAGCCACGCGAGGGTGGCACCCGCCCGGACGGAGGGTGACATAAACGACGACCCGGGCATTCCGCCGTGTCGGGCGGTGCGCTCGAAGCGTACGCCGGGTGCGCGGCGGCGGAAGTGCGCCGCCTGGCGGCTCCGGCCGCACACCCGCCGCCCGTACGGACGGAGGGGTGTGCGCCGGCGTGGTGCCGGAGGGCGGGGGCCCGCCGCTTCCTGCGGCGGGCGGGCGCGGGACGGGTGTGCGCCGCCGCGGGACGTCGGCCCCGCGGCGGCGCGCCCGTCGCCGGGAGCGTTACTCGGTGGGCTCGTGGCCGTGGTCGTCGTGGAGGCCGCCGCCGCTGCCGGCGTCGCCGTCCGTCGGGACCGTCTCGACCGGCTTGCGCAGCGAGCTGATGTCGTGGGCGTAGGTGCCCACGGCGTTGGCTATGACGTCGATGTTGACGTCGAACGCCCGCATGTCGATGTTGTCGAGGTCGTCACAGGCCGCGTGGTAGCAGGGGTCGTAGGCGACGCCCGCGGTACCGCCGAACTTCTTCGCCTGCGCCGCCGTCTTCACGCCCTCGGCGCCGGTGAACGTGCCCCCGGCGGGGATGCCCACCTCGATGAACGGGCCGTAGTCGGAGCGGCCGGTGAAGTCGGTGCCCTCGTGCGGGGTCCCCCGGCCGTCGAGGAAGGTGTTGATGTCCCGCTCCAGCTGGGCGGAGCCCGCCGGACCGGCCGGGGCGCCGACGCCGTCCGAGTTGTCGCCGTCGTAGACGAACAGGCCGTAGTTCGGCGAGGCGATCATGTCGAAGTTGAGGTAGAGCTTGATCTCCTTGCGGCTCAGGTCGTCGAGCGCGCCGACGTAGTGCTCCGAGCCGAGCAGGCCGTTCTCCTCGGCGCCCCACCAGGCGAAGCGGACCTTGTTGGTCGCCTTGTGCTTGTGCGGGGCGAACTTCAGGGCCACGTCCAGGAGGCCCGCGGAGCCGGAGCCGTTGTCGTTGATGCCGGGGCCGGCGGTGACCGAGTCCAGGTGGGAGCCGAGCATCACCGTGTTCGCGGCGTTGCCCCGCTGGGTCTCGGCGATGACGTTCCGCGTGCTCCGCATCTGCTGGATCTGGCGGATGTCCATCTTCACCTGCACCGGGCCGGCGGCCACGGCCGCGGCGAGCGCCTCGCCGTCCGCCTGGCTCACGCCGCCCGTGGGGATCTTCCCGGCGTCGGCGGAGCCGAGGGTCCCGCCGAGGCTGCCCTCGACGTTGTTGTAGACGAGGGCGCCGACCGCGCCGGCCGCGGCGGCGTTGGCCTGCTTGGCGGCGAAGGTGCAGCCGCCGCGCTTGACCAGCGCGACCTTGCCGGTGAAGGTGCCGGTCGCGAAGTCGGCCGGCTCGCAGCCGTGCGAGCCGTCGACGTCCACCGGGGCGGCGGCGAGGGCGGCCGTGATGCCGCCGACCGGCGTCGACTTCGTGTACGTCATCGCGGAGACGGTCACGTCACGCGGGTCGGGCGACACGACGGAGAGCTTCTGCGCCTGCGTCTCCGTGTACATGAAGCTGAACTCCTGGTACGACACGTCGTACCCGGCCTTCTTCAACTGCTGGTACACGTACGCCGCCGAGGCGTCGTAGCCCAGTGTGCCGGCGGCGCGGTTGCCCCCGGCGGTGTCGGCTATCTGCTGGAACTTCCGCAGGTGCCGGTGGGCACTGTCGGCGGAGGCCGACTCGACCAGCTTCCGGGCGAGCTGGGACGCCTCCTTGGCCGGGGTCGCGCGACCGGCGGAGGCGGGAGAGGCAGAGGCCAGCAGAAGCGGGGTGGCGAGTGCGGCTGCGGCCAGGGTGGCCACGGCTCTGCGAGGGGATGCGTTCACAGAGGTCCTTCCCGTACGGACGAGGTTGAAGGGAAGCTAGCGATCTGCCGGGCTTCTGTGAACACATGTGCCACAACTCACCCGATTAATCATAGGAATTGCGGGGGTTGTGGATGATCCGGCGGACGACTTCCTCGCGAGCGGCCATGGTGGGCGCATGTGTCGACGTCTAAGCCTCTTTGTTCTCCTTCGCGGCCTTCGCCGCGCGTTTCGCCTCCTGCTTGTGCGCCCGCACCTTCGCGAGCGACTCGGGACCCGTGATGTCCGCCGCCGACCGGTACGAGCCGGCCTCGCCGTACGGGCCGGCCGCCTCCCGCCAGCCCTTCGGGCGCACGCCGTACTGCTTGCCGAGGAGCGCCAGGAAGATCTGCGCCTTCTGCCGGCCGAAGCCGGGCAGCGCTTGCAGCCGGGCGAGGAGCTCCTTGCCGCCGGCCGCGTCGGCCCAGACGGCGGCGGCGTCCCCGTCGTACTCGTCGACGAGGTACCGGCACAGCTGCTGGACCCGCTGCGCCATCGAGCCGGGGTAGCGGTGCACGGCCGGTTTGGTGGAGAGCAGCTCGGCGAACCGCTCCGGGTCGTAGGCGGCGATCTCCCGGGCGTCCAGGTCGTCACCGCCCATGCGCGTGGCGATCGTGTACGGCCCGGAGAACGCCCACTCCATCGGTACCTGCTGGTCCAGCAGCATGCCGATGAGCGCGGCGAGGGGGCTGCGAGCGAGGAGGGCGTCCGCGTCGGGCTGCTGGGCGAGGTGGATCTCGGGATCGCGGGTGTCCATGGACCGATGATCGTGCGCGGGACGCCCCGGTGCACGGCGGCTTGGGCCTGTGGGGTCACACCGGGGCGCGTGGTGACGGGCTCAGCGGGGTCCGTCGACGTATCGGCGGAGGTGCTGGGCCGTCAGGGTGTCGCCCTTCTCCACCAGCTCGGCGGGGGTACCGGTGAAGACGACCCGGCCGCCGTCGTGGCCCCCGCCCGGACCGAGGTCGACCAGCCAGTCGGCGTGGGCCATGACCGCCTGGTGGTGCTCGATGACGACGACGGTGTTGCCCGCGTCGACCAGCCGGTCGAGGAGGGCGAGGAGCTGGTCCACGTCGGCGAGGTGCAGGCCCGTCGTCGGCTCGTCCAGGACGTACGTCGCACCCTTCTCCGCCATGTGGACGGCGAGCTTCAACCGCTGGCGCTCGCCGCCCGACAGCGTGTTCAACGGCTGGCCCAGCCGCAGGTAGCCCAGGCCCACGTCCTGCAGACGGCCGAGCAGGGTGTGGGGCGCGCCGGAGGGGAAAAAGGAGTACGCCTCGTCCACGGGCATGGCGAGGACCTCGCTGATGTCCTTGCCGCGCAGCTTGTGGGTGAGGACCTCCGGCGTGTACCGGCGGCCCTCGCACCCCTCGCAGACGGAGGCGACGCCCGCCATCATCGCCAGGTCCGTGTAGACCAGCCCGATGCCGTTGCACCGCGGGCAGGCGCCCTCCGAGTTGGCGCTGAACAGGGCGGCCTTCACCCCGTTGGCCTTGGCGAAGGCCGTGCGTATGGGGCCGAGCAACCCCGTGTACGTGGCCGGGTTCGAGCGGCGCGAGCCGCGGATCGGCGACTGGTCGGCGACGACCACGCCCTCGCGGCCGGGCAGGTGGCCGTGGATGAGGCTGCTCTTCCCGGAGCCGGCGACACCGGTCACCACCGTGAGGACACCCGTCGGGATGTCGACACTGACGTCGCGCAGGTTGTGCCGGCTCGCCCCCTCGATGGAGATGCGCCCCGTCGGGGCCCGCACGGTCTCCTTCAGCGCGACCCGGTGCGACAGGTGGCGGCCCGTCAGCGTGTCCGAGGCACGCAGCCCGGCGACGTCCCCGCTGTACTGGACCTCGCCGCCCGCCGTGCCGGCGCCGGGGCCGAGGTCGACGACGTGGTCGGCGATGGCGATGACCTCCGGCTTGTGCTCGACGACGAGCACGGTGTTGCCCTTGTCGCGCAGGCGCAGCAGCAGTTCGTTCATCCGCTGGATGTCGTGCGGGTGCAGGCCGACGGTCGGCTCGTCGAAGACGTACGTGACGTCGGTGAGGGAGGACCCGAGGTGGCGGACCATCTTCACGCGCTGCGCCTCACCGCCCGACAGGGTGCCCGACGGGCGGTCGAGCGACAGGTAGCCCAGCCCGATCTCCACGAGCGAGTCCAGCAGCGCCCGCAGGTTCTGCAGCAGCGGCGCCACGGACGGGTCGCCGATCCGCCGGACGAACGCGGCCAGATCGCTGATCTGCATCGCCGAGCAGTCGGCGATGGAGAGGCCGTCGATCCGCGACGACAGGGCGGCGGCGTTCAGCCGGCTGCCTCCGCAGTCGGGGCAGTCGGTGAACACCACGGCCCGGTCGACGAAGGCCCGGATGTGCGCCTGCATCGACTCCCGGTCCTTCGCCAGGAACAGCCGCCGCACCTTCACCACGAGTCCCTCGTAGGTGAGCGTCTGGCTGCCGGTCTTCACCTTCGTCGCCGGGCGGTGCAGGAAGTCCTCCCACTCCTGCTCGGTGTAGTCGGCGAGCCGCTTGTCCGGGTCGAGGAAGCCGGAGTGCGCCATCACCTGCCAGTACCAGGAGTCCACCGCGAAGTTCGGCACGGTGATCGCGCCCTCGTTGAGGGACCGGTCCCGGTCCACGAGCCGGTCGACGTCGATGTCCGACACCTGGCCCATGCCCTCGCAGCGCGGGCACATCCCGTCGGGCAGGTTGAAGCTGAACGCCCCGGCGCCACCCACGTGCGGCGTGCCGAGCCGGCTGAAGACGATCCGCAGCATCGCGTACGCGTCCGTCGCCGTGCCGACGGTCGAGCGGGCGTTGGCGCCCATGCGCTCCTGGTCCAGGACGATCGCCGCGCTCAGGTTCTCCAACCGGTCGACGTCGGGCCGCCCGCTGCTGGGCATGAAGGACTGGAGGAACGCCGTGTACGTCTCGTTGATGAGCCGCCGCGACTCGGCGGCGATCGTGCCGAACACCAGCGACGACTTGCCGGACCCGGAGACGCCGGTGAAGACGCACAGCCGACGCTTCGGCAGGTCCACCGACACGTTCTTGAGGTTGTTCTCGCGGGCTCCGCGCACCTGGATCACGTCGTGGCTGTCAGCGGGGGCGGTCGACATCGCTCGGCTCCTCGAGTCGGGGTTCTCCGGCATGGTGCGATCACTCGGCTCGATCGTCGCAGAACCCACTGACAGGGCACCGGGAGTCCCCCCGGGCGTACGGACAGCCGCCGCCGCATCCCCTTCCGGACTAGCGGGGCGCGCTGCGGCCCACCACCGTGCCCGCCCGGTCGATGCACACCACGTCCACCACGACCGGGGCGCCCCGCAGCACCGCCAGCGCCTGGTCCCGGGCGACCTCGGCGACCCGGTCACCCAGCGGGACGCCCGCGGCGGAGCACAGGTGGAGCGCGCCCAGCCCCGTGTTGGCCGCGGCCACCTCGGCGGCGAGGGCCTCGTCCGCGCCGGCCGACCGCGCCAGCTCGGCGAGCAGCCCCTTGTCGACCTGCGAGCGCGCCGAGTGCAGGTCCATGTGGCCCGCCGCCAGCTTGGACAGCTTCGCGAACCCGCCGCAGATCGTCAGCCGCTCCACCGGGTGCCGGCGCACGTACTTCAGCACGGCCCCCGCGAAGTCGCCCATGTCGAGGAGCGCGTCCTCGGGCAGGCCGTAGAGGGACACGGCGGTCTTCTCGGACGTCGACCCGGTACAGCCCGCCAGATGGGTGCGACCCGCCGCCCGCGCCACGTCGACCCCGCGCCGGATGGAGTCGATCCAGGCGGAGCAGGAGTACGGCACGACGATCCCGGTCGTCCCGAGGATCGACAGCCCGCCGAGGATGCCCAGGCGCGGGTTCCACGTGGAGCGGGCGATCTCCTCGCCGTGGTCCACGGAGACCGTGACCTCCACGTCCCCGGTCCCGCCGTGGCGGGCGGCGACCCGTGCCACGTGGTCGCGGATCATCTGGCGCGGCACCGGGTTGATCGCCGGCTCGCCCACCTCCAGGGGCAGCCCCGGCCGGGTCACCGTGCCGACCCCGGCACCGGCGCGGAAGACGACCCCGGAGCCGGGCGGCAGCAGCCGGACCGTCGAGCGGACGAGCGCCCCGTGCGTCACGTCCGGGTCGTCGCCCGCGTCCTTGACGATCCCGGCCATGGCGTACGAGCCGCCGTGCTCCTCCGCGGCGAGCGCGAAGGCGGGCGTGTGCCCCTTGGGCAGGGTGATCGTGACGGGGTCCGGGAACTCGCCGGTGAGGAGCGCGGTGTACGCGGCCGTCGTCGCCGCGGTCGCGCACGCCCCGGTCGTCCAGCCGGACCGGAGACCGGTGTGCTTGAGTTGGGCGCTGCGCCCCCCGCTCGCACTCATGGACGGTTCCCGATGCACGTGCTGATCCTCGGCGGTACCACCGAGGGCCGCCGCCTGGCGGAGACGCTGGACGCGGACGGCGTCCGGGTGACCAGTTCGCTCGCCGGGCGGGTGGCCGCCCCCAGGCTGCCGCCGGGGGAGGTGCGGGTGGGCGGGTTCGGCGGTGCCGAGGGCCTGGCCCGCTGGGTGCGCGAGCACCAGGTGGACAGGGTCATCGACGCCACTCACCCTTTCGCCGGGACGATCAGTTTCCACGCGGCGAGGGCCGCCGCCACCACCCATGTTCCCCTGCTCGCCCTGCGCCGCCCGGGGTGGACCCCCGTCGAGGGTGATGACTGGCGCGCGGTCGACTCCCTGGAGGCGGCGGCGCGGGCGGTACCGGAGCTGGGGCGGCGGGTGTTCCTGACGACCGGGCGCATGGGCCTGGCGGCGTTCGCGGAGGTGGCGGACGTCTGGTTCCTGGTGCGGTCGGTGGACCCGCCGGAGCCCCCGCTCCCGCCGCGGGCCGAG
This sequence comes from Streptomyces kanasensis, assembly GCF_043077165.1. NCBI lineage: Bacteria > Bacillati > Actinomycetota > Actinomycetes > Kitasatosporales > Streptomycetaceae > Streptomyces > Streptomyces kanasensis. Next base: position 314,066 of record NZ_JBIBSF010000003.1, on the reverse strand, counting down.
GTCCTGCTGGACCGGGGTCCCTTCACCCTGGAGGGGGAGCGGGAGGTCCTGCGCGCGTACGGCATCGACGTGCTCGTCACCAAGGACAGCGGCGGCGCGGCCACCGCCCCCAAGCTCACGGCCGCCCGCGAGGCCGGGATACCCGTCGTGATCGTGTGCCGCCCGCCGGTGCCCGACGGCGTCCCGGTGGCCGCGACGGTCGAGGAGGCAGCCGCCTGGGCGCACCGCCCGGGGCGCTGAGCCCGCGCCGAGCCGACCGCCGGGGCGCCGTCGGGCACCGGCGGGCCGGGGCGTGCCGGTACGGCCGCCGGGGTTGCGCCGGGCGGCGGCCGTCACCCACGGGGGTGGCGGCTGCCGGGCCCGGCCCGGCTCGGTGGGTGCGTCTGCCGGAGCCCGGCCTCGGCTGGGTGGCGTCTGCGGGGCCCGGCCCCGCCGCCCGCCCGGCACACCGGTAGAGCCGGCGTCGCGCGCCGGACGGGCGGGGCACGGGGTCAGGCGCCGGTGGGGGGCGCCTCCAGGTACCGCCGGGGGGTCCACGCCACCGTGCCGCCGTCGCCGCGCCGTACGGCCTGGGTCTGCGACGAGCCGATCAGCAGCAGGGTGCGCATGTCGACCTCGGTCGGGTCCAGGTCCGTGAGCGGGATCACCCGTACGGACTCGTCCGGGCCGCCCACGTCCCGGGCGACGACCACCGGGGTGTCGGGGGCGCGCAGTTCGAGGAGCAGCTCACGGGCCTTGGCGACCTGCCAGTCACGGCTGCGGGAGCCCGGGTTGTACAGGGCGAGCACCAGGTCGGCGGCGGCCGCGGCGCGCAGCCGCTCCGCGATGACCTCCCACGGCTTGAGCCGGTCGGACAGGGACAGGGTGGCGTAGTCGTGGCCGAGCGGAGCGCCCGCCTTCGCCGCCGCCGCGTTGGCCGCGGTCACCCCGGGCAGGACGCGTACCGGCACGTCCGCGTACCCCTCCTGCGACGCGACCTCCAGGACGGCCGTCGCCATCGCGAAGACGCCCGGGTCGCCGCCCGACACCACCGCCACGCGGTGCCCGCGCCGCGCCAGGTCGAGGGCGAACTCGGCGCGCTCGGACTCGACCTTGTTGTCGGAGCCGTGGCGCCGCTGCCCGGCGCGCTCCGGCACCCGGTCCAGGTACGTCGTGTACCCCACCAGGTCGGTGGCCGAGGCCAGCGCGCCGCGGGTCTCGGGGGTCAGCCACAGCGGGCCGGCCGGGCCGGTGCCGACGACCACGACCTCGCCCCGCTCGGGTGCGGCCGGGCCGGTGTCGACGCGGGACGGCAGCACCGCGACGGAGAAGTACGGCACGGTCTCCGGGTCCACCTCGGCGAGCGGCGCCGTGCGCCGGCCCTCCATCGTGGCGCGCTCCACGTAGTGGGCGTCGGCCAGCCGGTCCGCGCGCTCCAGGGCGCGGCGCACCGTGGGGAACGTCCGGCCCAGCTTCATGACCACCGCCGAGTCGGTCGCCGCCAGGCGGGCCGTCAGCTCCTCCTCGGGCAGGGTGCCCGGGATGATGGTGAGCACCTCCTCGGCCTCCACCAGCGGCTTGCCGATCGTCGCCGCCGCGGCGCTGACGGAGGTGACGCCGGGCACGACCTCCGTCTCGTAGCGGTGCGCGAGGCGCTTGTGCATGTGCTGGTACGAGCCGTAGAAGAGCGGGTCGCCCTCCGCGAGCACCGCCACGGTCCGGCCCGCGTCGAGGTGGGCGGCGAGCCGGGCGGACGCCTCCTCGTAGAAGTCGTCGAGCGCGCCGCGGTAGCCGCCGGGGTGGTCCGTCGTCTCGACCGTGAGCGGGTACATCAGCCGCTCCTCGACGTGGTCCTCGCGGATGTGGCGCGCCGCGATGGAGCGGGCGATGGACCGGCCGTGCCGGGCGCAGTGGTACGCCACGACGTCCGCTTCCGCGATGACCTCGACCGCGCGGAGGGTCATCAGCGACGGATCGCCCGGGCCGAGCCCGACGCCGTACAGCTTGCCGCTCATTCGACCTCACTCGCGATCGCGTTGACCGCCGCGGCGGCCATGGCGCTGCCGCCGCGCCGGCCCCGTACGACGATGTGGTCCAGGTCGGACGCCGCCAGCGCGTCCTTCGACTCGGCCGCGCCGATGAAGCCGACGGGGATGCCGAGCACGGCGGCCGGGCGGGGCGCGCCCTCGCGGATCATCTCCAGGAGGCGGAACAGGGCGGTCGGCGCGTTGCCGATGGCGACGACCGAGCCGTCCAGGCGGTCGCGCCACAGCTCCAGCGCGGCCGCGCTGCGGGTCGTGCCCAGCTTCGCGGCCAGGTCCGGCACGGTCGGGTCGGAGAGGGTGCAGACGACGTCGTTGGCGGCGGGCAGCCGCTTGCGGGTGACGCCGCTGGCGACCATCTGCGCGTCGCACAGGATCGGCGCGCCGGCGCGCAGCGCGGCGCGGGCGCGGGAGACGACCTCGGGCGTGTAGGCCAGGTCGCGGACGAGGTCGACCATGCCGCAGGCGTGGATCATCCGCACGGCGACCTGGCTGACGTCGGCGGGCAGCCCCGCGAGATCCGCCTCGGCGCGGATCGTGGCAAAGGACTGGCGGTAGATCTCCGCGCCGTCCTTCTCGTAGTCGAACACTGTGCTCCCGCTCATCTCTGTGCCTGTGCCTGTGCGTGTGCGTGTGCGTGTGGTGCCTGGTGGGTCAGGTGCTGTGGGTGGTGTCTGTGGGGCTTGCGGCCGGGGCTGGTGGCCGGGCACCCGGGGCGGTCCGTACGGTGATCTCGTACGTACCGTCGCCGGTGGCGAGCGCGTCCACCCAGTCGCCCTGCGGATGGCCGCAGCGCCGGGCGCAGCCGGACCAGTGGACCGGCAGCCCGTGCTCCAGGGGTCGCGCGTCGGCCCGCACGTCGGCCAGGGCCTTGCCGCAACCGGGGCGCCCGGTGCAGGCGCTGACCGACAGCCAGGGCGAACCGGCCCGCACGAGGTACCCGCGTTCCTCCAGCGCCGCGAGGCGCTCGGCGGCCGCCGCCCGCCCGGGCAGCCCGGTGACGACGAAGCCGCGCCACGGCGTGACCCGCACCTCGCCGGCCGGACCCGGGTCCAGGGCGCGGAACTGTGCGGTGGTGACCCGCCCCAGCGGAGCCACGACCGCCACGGCTCCGCCCGCCCCGACGACCCCCGGCTCGGGCGCCACGTCCGTACCCGTACCCGTGCCCGTGCCCGTAGTCGCCGTTGCCGTCTCCGGCAGTGGCAGTGGCAGTGGCAGTGGCCACGCCGCCTCCGGCCGCGCCACCACGCCCGCGTCCGACAGGTGCCGGGTCACGGCGGTGTCGAGGCCGCAGTCCGCGGGCAGTTCGGCCACCCGCCAGGCACCCGTACCGGCCTCCCGGGCGACGGCGAGGAACGCCCGCGCCACGGCAAGCGCCGCCCGAGGCGCGTCCGCGCCCGCCACCCGCCACGCCCCGCCGACCGCCCGCTTTGCCGCGTCGCCCGCCGTCGTCCCGCCGACCGCCCGGTCCGCCGCGTCGCCCGCCACCGCCCCGCCGACCGCCCGGTCCGCCGCCGTCCCGCCGGCGCCCCCGACACGCACCACAGCGCGGCCGTCCGGCTCTGCGAGCAACGTCACATCGGCGCCCAGACCCGCCACGTCACCGCGCCCGTCGTCCACGGCGAACAGGAAGCGTCCCGAGAGGGCCGTGGTCCACGCCTGGGCGCACAGCAGCGCGTCCAGTTCGCGGGCCCACGCCTGCGCGTCCGCATACCCCCGCCCGTCGAGCCCGGCGAGCGGCGAGACGACCATGTTGCGGATCCGCTCGTGCGCTGCGGACGGCAGCAGCCCGGCCGCGTCCAGCAGCCCCGCCAGGGCCAGTCCGCAGTCGTCGGGCAGTCCGCGCAGATCGAGGTTGCCGCGCGAGGTGACGCCGAGGTGGCCGTCGCCCAACCGGTCGGCGGCGTCGGCCAGGGCCGTGATCTGACGGCTCGTCAGCACACCGACGGGGAGCCGCAGCCGGGCCAGTCCGCCGTCGTCCGCGCGGTGCAGCCGCAGCGCGCCGGGGCACGCGTCGCCGCGGTCGCGGACGCGTTCCGGTATGTGGGTTTCGCCCCCGTTCCGGGGCTTTGATGAGCTGGGCGGCATGGCGGCGAGCATACGCGCAGCCTCTACTATGCAGACGGCACAGGGTCCCAGGACCCTAGGGAGGAAGCCCGGTGCGAATCCGGCGCGGTCCCGCCACTGTGAGCGGGGCCCCGAGGGGCCCCGCGAGTCAGGAACTCCCGCCACCCACGACCACCCGGGGCGAGGACACCCCGAGGAAGGCCCGGCACGCCGTGATCCTGCTGCTGTCGCACTCCGACACCGACCTCCTGAGCGCCCGCGCGGCCGGTGGCCCGGTCGAGTACCGGTTCGCCAACCCCGCCCGCCTCCCCGCCGACGACCTGCCCGGCCTCCTCGACGGCGCCGACCTCGTCGTCGTGCGCCTCCTCGGCGGCATCCGCGCCTGGGAGGAGGGCCTGCAGACCCTCCGCGAGTCCGGCAAGCCGCTCGTCGTCCTCACCGGCGAACAGGCCCCCGACGCGCAGCTGATGGAGACCTCCACCGTCCCGATCGGCATCGCGGCCGAGGCGCACGCCTACCTCGCCCACGGCGGCCCGGACAACCTCGAACAGCTCGCCCGCTTCCTCTCCGACACCGTCCTGCTCACCGGCCACGGCTTCGAGCCCCCGGCCGCCGCTCCCACCTGGGGCCCGCTGGAGCGGACCGCGCGCGGCACCACCGGCCCCACGGTCGCCGTGCTGTACTACCGCGCCCACCACATGAGCGGGAACACCGCCTTCGTCGGCGCCCTCTGCGACGCCATCGAGGACGCGGGCGGCCAGGCCCTCCCCCTGTACGTGGCGTCCCTGCGCGCCCCCGAGCCGGAGCTCCTGGAGAGCCTGCGGACGGCCGACGCGGTCGTCACCACCGTCCTCGCCGCCGGCGGCACCAAGCCCGCCGAGGCGCAGGCGGGCGGCGACGACGAGTCGTGGGACGCGGGCGCGCTCGCCGCCCTCGACGTGCCGATCCTCCAGGCCCTGTGCCTGACCGGTTCGCGCGCCGCCTGGGAGGAGAACGACGAGGGCCTCTCGCCGCTCGACGCCGCCAGCCAGGTCGCGGTGCCGGAGTTCGACGGCCGGCTCATCACCGTGCCGTTCTCGTTCAAGGAGATCGACGCCGACGGCCTGCCCGCGTACGTCGCCGACGCCGAGCGCGCCGCGCGCGTCGCCGGGATCGCCGTGCGCCACGCGCGCCTCCGCCACATCCCGAACGCCGAGAAGCGCCTCGCGCTGGTCCTCTCCGCGTACCCCACCAAGCACTCCCGCATCGGCAACGCCGTGGGCCTCGACACCCCCGCCTCCGCCGTCGCGCTGCTGCGCCGGCTGCGGGAGGAGGGGTACGACTTCGGCGACGAGGACGTCCCGGGCCTCGCCTCCGGTGACGGCGACGAGCTGATCTACGCCCTCATCGAGGCCGGCGGCCACGACCAGGAGTGGCTGACCGAGGAGCAGCTGGCCAGGAACCCGGTCCGCATCCCGGCCGCCGACTACAAGCGCTGGTACGGCACGCTCCCCGAGGAGCTGCGCGCGCAGGTCGAGCAGCACTGGGGCCCGCCGCCCGGCGAGATGTTCCTCGACCGCTCCCGCAACGCCGACGGCGACATCGTCCTCGCCGCCCTCCGGCGCGGGAACCTGCTGATCCTCATCCAGCCGCCGCGCGGCTTCGGCGAGAACCCGATCGCGATCTACCACGACCCCGACCTGCCGCCGTCGCACCACTACCTGGCCGCCTACCGCTGGATCGGCACCCCTGAGGCCGACGGCGGCTTCGGCGCCGACGCCATGGTCCACCTCGGCAAGCACGGCAACCTGGAGTGGCTGCCGGGCAAGAACGCCGGCCTGTCCGCCGCCTGCGGCCCCGACGCGGCCCTCGGCGACGTCCCGCTGATCTACCCGTTCCTCGTCAACGACCCGGGCGAGGGCACCCAGGCCAAGCGCCGCGTCCACGCCACGCTCGTCGACCACCTCGTCCCGCCGATGGCGCGCGCCGAGTCGTACGGCGACATCACGCGCCTGGAGCAGCTGCTCGACGAGTACGCGCAGATCTCCTCCATGGACCCCTCCAAGCTGCCGGCGATCCGCGCGCAGATCTGGACGCTGATCCAGGCCGCGAAGCTCGACCACGACCTGGGCCTGGAGGACCGCCCGGACGACGACGGGTTCGACGACTTCCTCCTCCACGTCGACGGTTGGCTGTGCGAGGTCAAGGACGCCCAGATCCGCGACGGCCTGCACGTCCTCGGCGGTGCCCCGACCGGCCCCGAGCGCGTCAACCTCGTCCTGTCGATCCTCCGCGCCCGCCAGATCTGGGGCGGTACGCAGTCCCTGCCCGGCCTGCGCGAGGCGCTCGGCCTCGACGAGTCCGCCGCGACCCGCACCACCGCCGACGAGGCGGAGGCCAAGGCCCGCGCCCTGGTCGAGGCGATGGAGGCCGCCGACTGGGACCCGGCCGCCGTCGCCTCCGTGGCCGAGGGCCACGACCGGGCCGTCGCCGACATCCTCGACTTCGCCGCCCGCCAGGTCGTACCGCGCCTCGCCGCCACCACCGACGAGCTGGACCACGCCGTCCACGCCCTGAACGGCGGGTTCGTCCCCGCCGGACCGTCCGGCTCCCCCCTCCGCGGCCTGGTCAACGTCCTGCCGACCGGCCGGAACTTCTACTCCGTCGACCCCAAGGCCGTCCCCTCGCGCCTCGCCTGGGAGACGGGTCAGGCGCTCGCCGACTCCCTCCTGGAGCGGTACCGCGCCGACAACGGCGACTGGCCCACCTCCGTCGGGCTGTCCCTGTGGGGCACCAGCGCGATGCGCACCGCGGGCGACGACGTCGCCGAGGCGCTCGCCCTCCTCGGCGTCCGGCCCGTCTGGGACGACGCCTCCCGCCGCGTCACCGGCCTGGAGGCCATCCCGACCGCCGAGCTGGGCCGCCCCCGCATCGACGTGACGCTGCGCATCTCGGGCTTCTTCCGCGACGCGTTCCCGCACACCATCGGGCTGCTCGACGACGCCGTCCGCCTCGCCGCCTCCCTCGACGAGCCGGCCGCCGACAACTTCGTCCGCGCCCACGCGCAGGCCGACCTCGCCGAGCACGGTGACGAACGCCGCGCCACCACCCGCATCTTCGGCTCCCGCCCCGGCACGTACGGCGCGGGCATCCTCCAGCTGATCGACTCCCGCGACTGGCGCACCGACGCGGACCTCGCCGAGGTGTACACGGTGTGGGGCGGTTACGCGTACGGGCGCGGCCTGGAGGGCAAGCCCGCCCGCACCGAGATGGAGACGGCGTACAAGCGCATCGCGGTGGCGGCCAAGAACACCGACACGCGCGAGCACGACATCGCCGACTCGGACGACTACTTCCAGTACCACGGCGGCATGGTCGCCACCGTCCGGGCGCTCAAGGGCACCGCGCCCGAGGCGTACATCGGCGACTCGACCCGCCCCGAGACCGTCCGCACCCGCACCCTCGTCGAGGAGACGTCCCGCGTCTTCCGCGCCCGCGTGGTCAACCCGCGCTGGATCGAGGCGATGCGCCGCCACGGTTACAAGGGCGCGTTCGAGCTGGCCGCGACGGTCGACTACCTCTTCGGGTACGACGCCACGACCGGTGTCGTCGCCGACTGGATGTACGACAAGCTCACCGAGACCTACGTCCTCGACCCGGAGAACCGCGCCTTCCTCCAGGAGGCCAATCCGTGGGCGCTGCACGGCATCGCCGAGCGGCTGCTGGAGGCCGAGTCACGCGGCATGTGGGCCAAGCCCGACCCGGCGGTCCTGGAGCAGCTGAAGCAGGTGTTCCTGGAGACGGAGGGCGACCTCGAAGGGGGTGACGACGAGTGAGGCTGAGCGTCGGCGGTGAGGACAAGGAGCTGTCGGACCTGCTCGACAGGGCCCTCACGGAGTTCAACGCCCGCGCCACCGGCGTGACGGACGAGGGCGAGCTGTCCGTCCGGGCCACCGACGACACCGGCGCGGTCGTCGGCGGCGTCACCGGCTGGACCTGGGGCACCGGATGCGAGATCCACATGCTGTGGGTCCGCGACGACCAGCGCGGCACCGGCCTCGGCACCCGCCTGGTCCGCGCCGCCGAGGCCGAGGCGCGTCGGCGCGGCTGCCGCCACGTGGCGGTGTCGTCGTACACCTTCCAGGCCCCCGACTTCTACCGGAAGCTCGGCTACACCGAGACGGGCCGCACCCCGGGCGTCCCCGGCGGCCACGAGGACGTCCACCTGCACAAGCACCTCACCGACGACTGACCCCGCCCACCACCCCGCCGCACCCACCACCCCGCCCCACCGACCGCGCGCGGCGCACCGGAAGGCCACCGGTGCGTACCGGCAGGCACCGGAGAGCCTCCGGTGCGTCCGGTCGGATCAGGTGGGGGCGCCGGGTCGGTGGGGGTGGCGGAGACTGCAGGCATGGACGGAGTCAGTGGGACCGGGGTCATCGCCGTCACCGGGGCGAGCGGCCGGGTCGGACGGCGGGTCGCCGACCGGCTCGGGGCCGCCGGGGTGCCGGTGCGGTTGGTCGGGCGGGATCCGGCGCGGCTGCCCGACGGCGTGCCGGGGGCGGTGAAGGCGCCGCCCGCCGCGTACGGGGACGGCGCGGCCATGCGGGCCGCGCTGGACGGTGCCGACACGCTGTTCCTCGTCTCCGGCCACGAGAACCCGGGCCGTGTCGCCGAGCACCGCACGGCGGTCGACGCGGCGGTCGCCGCGGGCGTCGGCCGGATCGTGTACCTGTCGTTCCAGGGTGCCGCGCCCGACGCGACGTTCACCTTCGCCCGCGACCACTGGCACACCGAGCAGTACCTGCGCGCCCACGCGGGACTGGCGTGGACGTCCCTGCGCGACAGCTGGTACCTGGCGGGCATCCCGGCGATGACCGGGCGGGACGGCGTCATCCGCGGGCCCGCGGGGAACGGCCGCGTCGCCGCGGTCGCCCACGAGGACGTGGCGGACGTGGCCGCGGTGGTGCTGCTCGCGCCGGGGCGGCACGACGGCGCCACCTACGACGTGACCGGGGGCGAGGCGTTCACCCTCGCCGAGGCGGCCGAGGAGATGTCGCGGGCCACCGGCCGCACCATCCGCTACCTGCCCGAGACCCGCGACGAGGCGTACGCGTCGCGCGCCGTGTACGGGGCGGAGGAGTGGCAGGTCACCGGCTGGGTCACCTCGTACGAGGCCGTCGCCCGGGGCGAGCTGGGCGCGGTCGCCGACACCGTGCGCCGGCTCGCGGGACACGCGCCCATGACCCTGCGGGCGTACCTGGAGAAGCATCCGCGCTCCTGCGCCCACCTGGTGGAGTAGCCCCGCTCACGGGGCGGTACCCCGGGGGTTTCAGTCCTCGCCCAGGACGATGTTCCACTCCAGGGCGGCCGGGTCGTCCGGCTCGCGGTCCGCGCGGGCCGGTCTGCACGTGCGGATCCGTCCCTGGTCGTCGCCGGAGAGGGGGAGGGGCTGGGACGCGGCGGAGGACCGGGTGGGGCCGCCGCCGGTGCTGGGTGCGGTGTGTGTACTCATGGTCGCCGAGTACCCACGGAGCGTGCCTCAAACGATAATTCGACTGCGCCCGCGGCGGCGGTCCCGTACGGTCCAGGCACGTGGAACCCCTCTCCGACAAACAGATCCGCGCGTCCTTCGTGAACTGCTCGAAGGGCGAGGCCGCCCGTCTCAAGCTGCCGGCCGACTTCGGCGACCTGCCCTGGGACGACCTGGACTTCCTCGGCTGGCGCGACCCCGGCGCACCCCTGCGCGCCTACCTCGTCGTACCGTCGGCGACGCCCGACGGCGACCCGGTCGGCGTGGCGCTGCGGGTGCCTGAGCGGTCGCGCACCAGCGCGGTGAAGTCCAGCCTCTGCCGCGTCTGCCTCACCGCGCACGCCTCGTCCGGGGTCGCCCTGCTCGCCGCCCCGCGCGCGGGCGCCGCGGGCCGCGACGGCAACACGGTGGGCCTGTACGTCTGCGCCGACCTCGCCTGCCCGCTGTACGTGCGCGGCCGGCGGCAGCCCGCGCTGCGGACCCGCACCGTCGAGGAGTCGCTGACCGTGGAGGAGCGGGTCGACCGGATGCGGGCCAACCTCCTCGCGTTCGTCGCGAACGTGCGGCTGCCGTTCGCCGCATGAGTGCCGGGGGGCGGTCCGCGGCGGCGCCACGGCGGTGGTACGCCGCCGTGACGCTGACCTCCCGCCCCCGCCTCCGCCGCCCCGGCCCGGACCCGCGCCCTGAACCGGACGCCCCCGACGCGCCCCACCGGACGCGAACCGCCCCCCGCCCCGCGCCCGCGCCCCGCCGCGCACCCGCCGATCCCCACCCGCCCGCGCAGCCCGCCGATCCCCACCCACCCCACGACCTCCACCCGCCCGTGAAGCCTCCGGGCCCCCACCGCACGCGGGCCGGGCCGCGGCGGATCGTGCGGCGCCGCCCGGACCTCACCGCGCTGTGCGTCGCCACCGTCTTCTTCTGGCTGTCGCTGACGCCCTCCCTGGTCCCCCGCCCGTGGATCCTCCAGGGCCTGGTCGGCGGCATCACGGCCGTCATCGGCTACGTCCTCGGCGCGACCCTCGCCGGCCTCGCGCGGCTGCTGCCCTGGCGGCCCCGCGCGGCGTCACGGCGGGCCGTGCGCGTCCGGGGCGCGCAGGCGTACTGGCTGCTCGCCCCGGTCCTCACCGGCTGGCTCCTCTCGGAGAGCGCCGACATGCAGCGCCGGCTGCGGCGCCTCCAGGGCCTGCCCCCCTCGGTCACCTGGCACGGCGTGATGATCGCCCTCGTCGCGGTCGCCCTCTGCGTGCTGCTCCTCCTCGCCGCCCGTCTCGTCCGGCTGGGGACGCGCCGGCTGATCCGGGCCCTGGGCGGCTGGCTGCCGCGGCCCGTCGCGGTGGCCGTGGGCCTCGCCCTCACCGGCGCGGTCGTGACGGTCGGCGTCCGGGACGTCGTCTTCGACCGGGGCGTCGTGGACGTCGCCGACCGGATCGCGGCGGCGACCGACCGGGGCACCAAGGAGGGCGTGACCCGGCCCCGCTCCCCGTACGTCTCCGGCGGACCCGGCTCCCTGGTGCGCTGGCAGGACCTCGGCTACCAGGGCCGCAACTTCACCGGCACCGTGCCGACCCGCCGCGACCTCGCCGCCTTCACCGGCGGCCCGGCCCGGGACCCGGTGCGCGTGTACGTCAGCTCGCGGCTGCCGCGCGCGTTCGCCGCCCGCGGCGACGAGGACGAGCCGTTCCGCGCGCAGGCCCGGCTGGCCGTCCGCGAACTGGAGCGGACGGGCGCGTTCCGACGCCGGGTGCTGGCCGTCGCCGGCACCACGGGCAGCGGCTGGGTGGACTCGAACGTCGCCCAGGCGCTGGAGTACCTGCACGGCGGCGACACCGCCATCGTCGCCGTCCAGTACTCGTACCTGCCGTCGTGGCTGTCGTTCCTCGTCGACGAGGAGAAGGCCGGGAAGGCGACCCGCGCACTCGTCGACGCCGTGCGCGCCCGGCTGGACACCCTGCCCGCCGGGGCCCGCCCGCGGCTCGTCGTCACCGGCGAGAGCCTCGGCGCGTACGCCGTCGAGGCGTCGTACGGCTCCGTCGACGAGCTGCTGGCCGCCACCGACGGCGGGGTGCTGCTCGGCACGCCCGGCTTCTCGCCCGCCACCCGCCGGCTGCGCGAGGAGCGCGACCCGGGCAGCCCGGTGTGGCGGCCGCAGTACCGGGACGGACGGCACGTGCGGGTCGCGCAGTTCCCCGCGGTCGACCTGCGGCGCCCGGCCGGAACGCCGTGGGCGAGCCCGCGCCTGGTCTACCTCCAGAACGCGTCCGACCCCGTCGTCTGGTGGTCGACGGACCTGCTGTTCGAGCGGCCCGCGTGGATGGACGAGCCGCTGGGCCCCGACATCACGCCGGAGATCAACTGGTTCCCGTTCGTCGCGTTCTGGCAGACCACCGTCGACATGGCCGTCAGTTACGGCGTGCAGGCCCCGCACGGCCACCGCTACGGGTCGGCCGCCGTGGACGCGTGGGCGGCCGTCGTCCCGCCCGACGGCTGGACGGAGCAGGACACGCGACGCCTGCGGACGTACCTCTCCGGCCGGAAGGCCCCGTACTGACGGCCGTTCCCGGCCCCACCGCTACATCCTTCGGTGCAGCGCGGGATCGTCCCCGGTCACGACGAACACGCCCCCTCCCGTCCCGACGATGGGAGGCATGACGACGACGACGGGGAACGGCGCGGCGACGGCGCCGGAGACGACCGCCGGCCGGCGGCTGCCGCTGTTGGACGTGGCGCGCGGCATCGCCATCATCGGCACGCTGATGACCAACGTGTGGATCTTCACCCAGCCGGGTGGGGAGTGGGCCGTGCTGTCCGGGGGCACCTCCGGCGGGGCCTTCTCCGGCTCGGCCGGGGAGGTCGCCGAGGGGGTGTTCCGGCTGGCCGCGGACGGGAAGTTCCTGTCCCTGCTGACCGTCCTGTTCGGCGCGGGCCTGGCGATCCAGTACGACTCGGCGCGGCGGCGCGGGCTGCCCTGGCCGGGCCGGTACCGGTGGCGGGCGCTGTTCCTCTTCGCCGAGGGCACGGTGCACTTCGTGCTGGTCTTCGCCTGGGACGTGCTCATGGGGTACGCGGTGACGGCCCTGTTCACCGCCTGGCTGCTGGCCCGCTCGGACCGGGCCCGCCGCCGCGCCATGGGGTGGGCGGCGGGCGTGCACCTGGCGCTGATGGCCCTGCTGACCGCGGCGCTGGCGGCCGCGGCGCCGGACGGCTCCGGCGCGGACGGCGGGGTGTCGCAGCGCGTCGTGGACCTGTACGCGCACGGCGGCTGGGGCGACCAGGTCGTGTTCCGCCTGCAGAACGCGCTCGCGCTGCGGATGGAGCCGGTGCTGACGTTCGGGCTGTTGCTGTTCCTGTTCCTGCTGGGCGTGCGGCTGCTGCGGGCGGGCGCCTTCGGCGGGGACGACGCGGGGCGCCGGATCCGGGGGCGGATGCTGCGCTGGGGGCTGGGGCTGGGCGTGCCGCTCAACGTGGCCTGCGCGGCGGCCGGCCCGGACTGGTTCCTGCTGGGCCGGTACGGCGCGGCCCCGCTCGTGGCGGTGGGGTACCTCGGGCTGATCGGCGCGGTCGTGGACCGGGTGCGGCGGCCCGGCCCGCTGACGCGCGGCCTGACGTCGCTGGGTCGCACGGCCCTCTCCGGCTACGTGCTGCAGAACGTGCTGTGCGCGCTCGTCGCGTACGGGTTCGGCCTCGGTCTCGCGGAGCGGCTGGACGGCGCGTGGCGGCCGTGGTGGGTGATGGGTCTGTGGGCCTGCGTGTCCCTGCTGCTCCTCGTCGCCTCGACGCTGTGGCTGCGCCGCTTCGCCGCGGGCCCGCTGGAGGGGCTCCAGCGGCGGGCGCTGAGCCTGGCCGAAAAGCGCTCGACGGGCGGCGGGCGATCTTCCTAGGCTCGCCGCAGGGCATCGCGTGCCGGTCACCGTCCGGGTGAGGCATGGAGGTGCCCGTGACATGCCCACTGGAGCATTCACGTGTCAGTCGAGCTCAACCACACCATCGTCGCCGCGCGGGACAAGCGCGAGTCCGCCGAGTTCCTCGCCCACATCCTCGGCCTGGAGGTCGGCCCGGAAATGGGCCCCTTCCTCCCGGTGCAGACCGCGAACGGCGTCACCCTGGACTTCGCGACGGTCCCCGAGGAGCACCTCACCACCCAGCACTACGCGTTCCTGATCTCGGAGGCCGAGTTCGACGCGGCGTTCGCGCGGATCCGGGAGGCCGGCGTCGCCTACTGGGCGGATCCGCGCCAGGAGCGGCCGGGCGAGATCAACCGCAACGACGGCGGGCGGGGCCTGTACTTCATGGACCCGTCCCGCCAGGCCATGGAGATCATCACCCGCCCGTACGGCAGCGGCCCGGCCGAGCCGGCGGCGTAACGGCCGCCCGGCCGGTTCAGCGCAGGGCCCGCCGCCGCACCATCCACAGGGTCGCGGCGGCCGCGCAGGCCGAGCCGACCACGAGGACCGGCAGGAGCGCGTCCGGCACCACGCCGGCCGTACCCGCCGGTCCTCCCGCGGCGGCCCGCCCGGTGGCGTCGCCCGTCCCCGCCGGGGACGCGGCGCCGGCCGGGGCGGACGACGCGACCGGTGAGGCCCCGCCCCCCGGTCCGGCGGCCGGTCCGGTGCCCGACGGTCCGGCGCCCGACGGTCGGGTGCCCGACGGGCCGGCGCCCGACGGCGCCGGGGCGCGGGTGGGAGACCCCGCCGCCGGGCCCGCCGCGGCCGGCGGCGCCGCCGGGGCGGCCTCCCGCGTGGCGCCCGCCGCCATGGTCACGGGCAGGGCCGCCGACAGCAGCGACCCCACGGGCTGGACCTTCCTGCCCGGCCCGAATCCCCAGTCGAGCAGCCGCCGGGCCTCCTCGTAGACCGCCTGGGCACCGCCGTCGCGCGGGTTCATGACCGTCACGACCAGGGTGCGCCCGTCGCGGCGGGCCGCCGCGATGAGGGTGTGCCCGGCGCCGCTGGTGTAGCCGTTCTTCACGCCGATGACGCCCGGGTAGCGGGCGACACCGTCCTCCCCGGTCAGCAGCCGGTTGGTGTTGCGGATGCCGTAGGACCAGCCGCCCGCGGGGAACGACGCGTACGGCAGGGCGCAGTACCGCGCGAAGTCCGGGTGGCGCAGCCCCTCGCGGCCGAAGACGGCCAGGTCGTACGCGGAGGAGACCTGTCCCGGCGCGTCGTAGCCGTCCGGTGAGACGACCTTCGTGTCGAGCGCGCCGAGGGAGCGCGCCGTGGCCTCCATCTGCCGCGCGGTCTCCTCCCAGCCGCCGTTCATCCCGGCCAGGACCCGTACCGCGTCGTTGCCGGAGTGGAGGAACACCCCGTGCCACAGGTCGGCGACCCGGTACGTCAGGTTCTCCTTCACGCCGACGAGACTGCTGCCGTCGCCGATGCCGGCGAGCTCCTTCTCGCTCACCGTGTGCCGGGTCTCGCGCCCGAGCCTCGGCAGCACGGTGAGCGCGAACAGCGCCTTGAGGGTGGAGGCGGGCGGCAGCCGCCGGTGGGCGTCGCGGGCGGCCAGCACGTCGCCCGTGGACGCGTCGGCGACCAGCCAGGACCGCGCGGACAGGGTGGGCGGGGCCGTGCCGCCCGGTGGCAGCCGCACCTGGGTGCCGGGCCGGCGCAGGACGGCGGCGTCGACGCGGGCGCTCGGCCGGGGCGGCATCGGCTCCTCGGGCCGGGGCGCGGCGACGGAGGCGGCCGCGGACATCACGAGCAGCGGCAGCAGCAGGAACACCAGCAGGAGGGCGGTCACCCCTGCCGTGAAGCGGGCCGAAGAACTGACGATCATTCAGTCAAGGTAGGGAGAGGACGGCTCCCGCGCGCGCCGGAGTGCGCCGACCGGCCTACGTCCCCGGGCGCGTACGGACGCGGAGCGGTGCGTACGCGTCACGCCGGGCCGTGCGCGGACCCGGCGCCCGCGTCATCCGAATGGCGGGCACCTGACCCCCGGGGGCGGGCGGCCGGGCCGCCGCGCTGATATCCACGAGGAGTAAGCGTCCGTGGGGGGCTCGTCGAGTGGAGGGCCACTCATGTCCCAGAACGTCTCGACCGCCACCCTCGCGGTGGACTTCCAGCAGGGCATATCCGACGCCTGGTCGAAGGTCGCCCAGTTCGTCCCCAAGTTCATCGCGTTCCTGGTCATCCTGGCCATCGGCTGGATCGTGTCCAAGCTCATCGCCAAGGTGGTGGACAAGGTCCTGCGGAAGGTCGGCTTCGAGCGGCTCAGCGAGCGCGCCGGTTCCCACCGCATGCTGGAGAACTCGCAGTACGACGCGACGGGAATCCTCGCCAAGGTCGTCTACTACGGGCTGCTGCTGGTGACCCTGCAGCTGGCCTTCGGCGTCTTCGGCCCGAACCCGATCAGCGGCATGATCGACAGCATCGTCGCCTGGCTGCCGCGCGCCCTGATCGCGCTCGTCCTGGTCGTCGTCGCGATGGCCATCGCCAACGCCGTGCGCAACGTCGTCCGCGGGGTGCTGTCGAGCGTCTCCTACGGCAACACCGTCGCCACCGTCGTCTGGGGCGTGATCGTCGCGCTCGGCGTGATCGCGGCGCTGGGCCAGGCGGGCATCGCGACGTCCGTGACCCAGCCGGTGCTGTACGCGGTGCTCGCGGCGGCCGCCGGCATCCTGATCGTCGGTGTCGGCGGTGGTGCGATCGTCCCGATGCGGCAGCGGATGGAGCGCTGGATGAGCGCCGCCGAGCAGGAGTCCGCGAAGGCCCGCACGGGCGCCGGCGCCTACATGGCCGGCCGCGAGGACGCCCTGGCGCAGCAGCGCGAGCAGGAACGCCAGCGCCAGGGCGGCAGCAGCGAGATGCGCGGTACCGACCCCATGTGACGGGTCAGTCCGCGTCCAGGTCAGGGGTCGGCTCGTGCGCGGGCCGACCCCGTGCCGCGTCCGCCCCCCTGTCCTCCAGCAGGTCGTACCGCAGGACCAGCCAGCAGACGGCCGTCAGCCGGCACACGGCGAAGTCGTGCCCGACCGGCTCGTCCCAGCCGGTCTCGGCGAGCGCGTCGAGGAAGCCGAGCGCGTAGTCGGAGAGCGCCTCCCGGTCCGGCGCCCCGGGCACCAGCTCGGGACCCACGGCGCCGATGCGCTCGCGCAGGGCGGCGACGTGCTGGTCGACGGCCGCGACGAAGCCGGGTTCGAAGGCGAACTCGGCGAGGCGCGGCGCGTAGGACGTCGTGACGGTGGAGAGGGGCGACAGGTGGGGCACCCGCCCACGGTAGGCGGTGGGTGGGCGGCCGGAAGAGCCCCAAAGCCGACATGCGACGCATCTCACGCGCGTCCGCCGCCGAGCGGACGGCCGGATCGGGCGCGACGGGATAGGGGCCGCTCCTGCGGGGCACTTGGGAGGCGGAGCCCGCCTCGTCGACCTCGGGAGGAACCCATGAACGCGGTCCTGCACGACAAGCTCTTCATGCGCCTTCACGAACTGCCCGTCCTGGCGCACATGACCTACGACGAGGAGGACCCCTACGCGGTCAGGGTGGCGTTCACGGACGGCGAGTACGTGTACGCGGAGTGGCGGCTCGACCGCGAGATGCTGCGCGAGGGCATGCGCCACGAGGTCGGCGACGGTGACGTGCGGATATGGCCGGGCGTGCACATAGAGCTGTGCGGCGAGGCGGACTTCACGGTGGGCGAGGAGTCGCTGGCGCGCTTCCTGGAGCGCACCTACGAGGTGGTGCCGGAGGGCGAGGAGCGGCTGGACGTCGACGCGCTGGTGGACCGCCTCCTCGCCACCGGCTGACCCGCGGGGAGCCTCCCGAAACCCCCGCAGCACCCCCGAGCCGCCCGGACGGCGGCCTGTGACGAACGCCCGGCCCCGGGTGACGCCTCCGCGGCCCGGCTCCCGAACGGCGGCCGAGGACGCCGGGCAACGGCCCCACGGCGAGTGGCGGGGCCGTGGTGGGTCGCTCGCGCAGGGGTTGCCGGCGATTGCAGGTCCACGTCCGCGGTGCCCGAGACCGCCGGCCCCGAGGAGGTGACCCGCCGCGCCCCGCCCCACCCACCGACCGCCGCGACCCGGCACCGGCACCGCCGCCGCACCGGACCACGACGCTCCCGCGACTAGGCTCGTCGGTCATGAACCCGCTCCCGACCCGCCCACGTGCGGTGGCCGCCGCGGACTGGCCGCTGATCGGCACCGTGGCGCTGGGCGGCGCGCTCGGCTCGGGGGCCCGGTACGGCCTGTGGCTGCTGTGGCCCACCGCACCCGGCGTCTTCCCCTGGGCGACCCTGTGGACGAACGTCGTCGGCTGCGCCCTCATGGGCGTGCTGACGGCGGTGCTGGACGCGTCGCCGCAGCCGCGCGCCCACCGGCTGCTGCGCCCGCTGCTCGCGACGGGCGCGCTGGGCGGGTTCACCACGGTCTCGGCGTACGCCCTGGAGACGCGCGCCCTGCTGGAGGGCGGCCGGACGGCGACAGCCCTGGCGTACCTGGCGGGCACGCTGGTGGCCGCGCTGCTCGCCGTGACCGCGGCGGCGCGGGCCACGCGGGCGGTACTCGCGCGGAGGAGCCCGACCGACGAGCGGGGGTCGACCGCATGACGTGGCTCCTCGTCATGGCGGGCGGCGCCCTGGGGGCACCCCTGCGCTACCTGACCGACCGCGCCGTGAGCGCCCGGTACGGCGCGAGCTTCCCCTGGGGCACGCTGGCGGTCAACCTCGCGGGCTCCCTGGGCCTGGGCGTGCTCGCGGGCGCGGCCGTCGCGTCCCCCGCGTACGCCTTCTGGGGCACGGGGCTGTGCGGCGCCCTCACCACGTACTCGACCTTCTCGTACGAGACGCTGCGCCTCGCCCGGAGCGGCGCCGCGGGCCTCGCCGGCGCGAACGTCGTGGTGACCCCCGCCGTCTCCCTCGGCGGCGCCTTCGCCGGTGCCGCGCTCGGTACGGCGCTCTGCGGCTGAGCCGCCCGGGTCAGAGGCCGAACGGCAGGGTGACGTTGTTGATCAGCGGCCCCTCCACGGAGACGCCCTCCGTGACGAGGGACTCGGCGGCGGGCAGGACCGGGGGCAGCGGGCCGGGTCCCGCGGTGGCCGCCGCGGTGGTCGGCAGGAGGCACGCCGAGGCGAGGGCGAGGGCGGCGGCGAGGACGGCGGTGTGACGACGGCGCATGGGCGGGACCTGCTTCCAGGAGGCTTCGGGTCGCGGCCATGGCTGCCCACCGGCACGGGCCGCGATGCGGCGGGTCCCCCGTGCGAGGGGCGCGCGCCCGGCGCACCGATCCGCGGGCCCACCCGCGGACCAAGCCGCAGACCCCCACCCGCAGACCCGCCCCACGCCCCCCGACCCCCACCACCCCGGAGCGACCGGGACCGGCTCACTCCAGGAGGTGGGCCAGCCCCGTGGCAGCCCCGAGCGCCGCACCCGCCGCCGTCTGCGCGACCGTGTGGTACCGCAGCGCCACCCGCGACCAGCACACCGCCGCCGTCATCGCGTACGCCGCGAGCCACCAGGGGGAGTGGACGCAGGCCAGCAGCGTGACCACCGAGGAGGCGACCGCCGAGTCGACGGAGATCTTCCACACGGTGTTGACGGCGAGGAGCCCGACCGTCATCACCCACAGCGCCAGCATCCCCAGGAGGATGCCGGCGGGCGCGCCGCCGAGGAGCATCGCGACCGAGCCGGTACCGATGGAGCCGAGGATGACGAAGAAGATGGGCGCCCGTTTCGTACGGTCCACGACGTGCCGGTCGCCCCACCGGCCCCGGCCGCGCTCCCATTCGATGTACGCCGCCGGGACGATCCCCGCGCACAGGGCTCCGAGCAGGCCCCACAGGACGCCCGTCCAGTGGCCGGCGGCCGCCGCGCCGACGGCGGTCATGCCGGCGAGCAGGACGTTGCGCGGCTGGAGGACGTCGGTGACCCTGCGGGCAACCCCCACGGCACCTTCGCCCGCGGCCTGCACCGCGCCGCCCCCCGGAACCCCCACCCCGCTCCCCTCCCTGGTGCTCATGCCAGCAACCGCCTCGCGCTCTCCTCGGGCACGGACCGGTACGCCTCGGCCACGCGCACGAGCCAGGCCACTTCGCCGTCCTGGTCCGCGGCCTGGCGGGTCTCGAAGTCGGCGGCGCCGCCCGCGGGGGCGCCGGACGCCTTCGCCGCGAGCGCCGCCTTGATCCAGTACGCGTCGGCCACGGGTCCCGCCGAGCCCGCGGCCTCGCGGGCGGCCCGCAGCAGGCCCTCGGGGGCGTAGTGGCGGAGCTTCTCCACCGCGTCGGCGATGTCCGCCGCCCACCGGTCGACCCGCAGGTCGGCGGGGGTGTCGAAGCGGGTGAGTTCACGGGGCAGCGAGGCGGGCGGGGCGAACGGCTGGTCGGGGAAGGCCGCCATGAGCTCCCGCCAGAGCGGGTGCAGCGCCACCTGCGCCCGCCACAGCCGTGCCCGCCGCCATCCCGTGCCGAACGCCGGGATGGACGCGCCGACGGCGAAGAGGGCGAACAGCAGGACCTGCGCGGCCTCCGTCGTCTTGTCGAACGCCGTCGCGAAGCCGTCCGACGGCTCCACGGCGACGCTGACCCACAGGAAGAGGGTGCGGCTGACGGTGTAGCCGACGCCGATGAACATCGCGGCGGTCATCATGCCGAGCCCGACGCGCAGGTGCCGCACCCGGGCGTTGGCGGTGGCCAGCGCCCACTGGTGGGCGCAGACCGCGGACGCGGCGCCGAGGTACAGGTAGAAGACGGTCATGTAGAGCGTCGCGCCCCACTGGCCGGCGTGGTCGGAGACGAAGCGGTCGGAGGGGACGGACCGGTCGACCACGGTGAAGAACAGGACGGTGAGCAGGACGAGGGTCGCGACCGACGCCTTGGCCGCGAGCCGCTGCACCAGCCGGGCGAAGCGGACGTGCCGCGGTACCGGCCCGCCCTCCGGGTAGGTGCCGTAGATGGCGACGATGTACCCGAGGATGGCGAGGATGGCGATGGTCGCGGTGTAGTGCTTGATGAGCACCGCCAGGTCGACGACGGGGCTGTTGTTGAGGGCGGTGCGCACGACGTGGGTCTTGGTCCACAGGGCGGCGGCGAACCCGGCGTAGCAGCCCCACAGGGCGCGGCGCCGCCGGTCCTCCTCGTCGCCCCGGAGGGCCGCCGGCATCCGCCACAGCGCGACGGCGGTCATCAGCCCGGCTATCAGGTAGCCGGCCAGGTCCAGGGGGCTCAATGCGGTCCTCGCGGGGGTGCGGGTCGGTCGGGTACGGGCTCGGGACGGGAGGGGGCGGGTACCGGCGGCGTCAGCGCCGGAAGAGCCCCAGCGGGAAGGGCCGGCGGCGCGGGGAGAGCTCCCTGCGCCGGTGGGCGACGGGTCTCGACAGGGAGTCGGCCAGCCGGTCCACCATGTCGTCGCCGGGGACTTCACGCGCCATCCGCGGGATCAGTGACGCGCCGAACTCCGCGACCCGCTCGTCGTGCGTGTCGTACTGGGCGCGGGCCTGGACCGTGGTGCCGGACCGCATCACGCGGTCGATCAGCGAGGTGTCGAAGACGGGCAGCAGCCGGCGCAGCCGCTCGGCGTCGAGGGAGGTGCCGTGGTCGAACCACTCGTGGCACAGCTCGTGCAGGATGACGTGGTGCGTCTGGTACGTCGTGGGCCGGCGCCGGTAGAGGACGAAGCTCGTGTCGCCGGACTTGAGGCGCAGTCCGCAGGCGGAGTTGACGCGGGCGAGACGTTCCGGGAGCTCTTGGAGGACGATGCGACGGCCGCGGGCGGCCTCCATGTTGGCGACCAGCTCGGGGATGCCGAACGGCGCGGGGATGGGGAGGTCGGCCAGCCCGGCCTCGCACTCTCTCCGCAGCGCGCGCATGGACCGCTTGGACATGGGGACCTCTTGATCGGAGTCACGCGAGTGTGACCTGCGATCGGCGAGTTTAACGAACGTGGTGGGGACGCGCGTTCGTCATCGGGCCCCCCGTTCGGTAGCGGCGGTGGGGCCGTCGGGGGTGGTGGGGCCGTCGTGCCGCGCCTCCTTCAGGAGGGAGAGCGCGAACTCCAGCAGTTCGGCGGGAAGGCCGGCGTCGTCGACGCCGCGGCCCGCGATGCCGCTGATCTCGCCGGTGCGGCGCTTGGCCAGGAACTGCAGCCCGGCCACGACGTCGTCGACGACCTCCGACTCCTCCTTGAAGAACCGCCAGTCGACGCCGAAACCGAGGCCGAGCGCCTTGAGGATCTCCTCCGACGGGTGGGTCACCTTGCCCGCGAGGATGTTGGAGAAGTAGCTGTGCGAGAGGGCGCCGCCGCGCTCCCTGACGATCTCGGAGAAGGCCCGCCCCGAGACCTTCTGGCCGGGGAAGGTCTTCTCCACCATGTACGCGACCTTCTGCTGGAGCGTTCTCAGCTCGGGTGCCGTGCGCTCCCCGCCGTTGCCGTCGT
The DNA here is from genome assembly GCF_043077165.1 of Streptomyces kanasensis. NCBI lineage: Bacteria > Bacillati > Actinomycetota > Actinomycetes > Kitasatosporales > Streptomycetaceae > Streptomyces > Streptomyces kanasensis. Next base: position 292,099 of record NZ_JBIBSF010000003.1, on the reverse strand, counting down.
CCATCCCGGTCCCCACGTTCGCGTCCGCCGCGCCTGCGCGGTCAAGTCAACGGGCCCGTACTGTACCGACCCCGCCCCGGGCGGTTCAGGAGCGGATCGGGCTTGCGCAAACACTCTACGTCACTGTTAACTCGAAAAAACACGGACAGGGGGCCACGAGGGGAGTCCCTTGTCCGTGGTGGACCCCGTGCGTCCCGGGTGGCGCGCGACGCGGGTGCGACCCTTCGCGCGACCACGGAGCAGCGAAGGGCCGCACCCCCCACCCCCGCCGCACCGCCCCGCCCCCCGCCGCACCGCCCCTCCCGCTCCACCCCCCTCCGCTCCGACCCGCCTCCCGCCCCCGCCCGCACCACCTCTGCGCGCTTCGCAACCCCGGCGAAAGGGAAGAATCACCACAAGAGGGGAGCCGGCGCGAGGAAAGAGGCGTGCCATGTCAGCGTCGCGGAGCCGCAGCCGCAGCGACGGCCGCAGCCACTCCCGGTACGTCGCCGACCGGGGCCTCACCACCCGCATGGTGACGACGATGTTCCTGATCGGACTGCTGTACGTGGTCGTCGTCGGGGTGCTCGTGGCGTTCCTGCGCGGCTCGTGGCCGGTGGTCGTGGTGATCGCGGGTGCGCTGTTCGTCGCCCAGTTCCGGTTCGGCGACCGGCTCGCCGCGTACAGCATGGGCGCCCGCGAGGTGACCGCGGAGCAGGCGCCGGAGCTGCACGGGGCCGTCGACCGGATCTGCGCGCTCGCCGACATGCCGAAACCGCGGGTGGCGGTCGCCGACACCGACGTGCCGAACGCGTGCGCGACCGGCCGCAGCCGGGACACCGCGCTGGTCTGCGTCACGACCGGCCTGCTGCGGCGGCTGGAGCCGGAGGAGCTGGAGGGCGTCCTCGCGCACGAGCTGTCCCACGTCGCCCACCGCGACGTGGTGGTGATGACCGTGGCGGCGTTCCTGGGCGTCGTCGCCGGGGCCATGGCGCGGGTCGCGCTGTGGGGCGGCTTCGGGCGGGGCGGGCACGGCCGTGACGGGGGCGCCGCCGTGGCCGTGCTGCTGGTGCCGGTGATCAGCGCCGTCGTGTACGCGGTGGGGTTCCTGCTGACCAGGCTGCTGTCCCGGTACCGGGAGCTCTCCGCGGACCGGGCCGCGGCCCTGCTGACCGGGCGGCCGTCCGCGCTGGCCGCCGCGCTGACGAAGGTCACCGGCCAGATGGGGCAGATCCCCACCCGGGACCTGCGCCGTGCGGAGCCGTACAACGCCTTCTGGTTCGCGCCCGCCTTCTCCTCGCGCCAGAGCATCGGGCGGCTGCTCGCCTCGCACCCGCCGCTCGAACAGCGCCTGGACCAGCTGGCGCGGATCTCCGCCCGGCTGGGCCGGTAGGGCGCGGGGCGGCGGCGCCATGGGCTTCCTCGACGCGCTGCTGGGCCGCTCCCGGCCGGTGCGGCCCGACCTGGACCGGCTGTTCGCCCTGCCGGGCGCGGCGCTGACGCTGGAGGCGGCGACGGGCTTCACGCCGACGGGCGCCGGGTCGGTCTGCTTCGCCGGGGTGGAGGGCGGGGCGTTCGCGCGGGTCCGCGACGAGGTGCGGGAGCTGCTCGACGCGGACACCGGGCGCGGCGGCGTGCCGGTGGAGCCGAGCCGTGACGCGTACGGGTACGGCTGGCTGTTGGCCCGGCACCCGCCGGACGGGCTGCCCGCCCTGGTCACCGACCTGCACGCGGTGAACACGCTGCTGCGGGAGGCCGGTTTCGGGCCGCACCTGCTCTGCTCCCTCGTCGGCTTCCGCGCCCCGCGGGACGGGCGGCGCCTGGCGCTCGTGTACCTGTACAAGCGCGGGTCGTTCTACCCCTTCGCACCGCTCGTGGGGGAGCGGCGGGACACGGCACTGGAGCTCCAGGTGCGGGCCGTGCTGGCGGACGAGCTGCGCGTGGAGGCGGACCTGGGCCGCTGGTTCCCCGTCTGGGGCGCCCCGGGCCTCGACTGACCCGCCTGCTCGTCTGCTCGCCTGCCCGTCTGGCCACCTGCCCGTCTGCCTGCCTGCCCGATCCCCTGCCCGCCTGCCCGCCTGCCTGCCTGCCGCCGCCACCCGGCCGCAGGCCCGCCCCACGGCGCCGGCCGCGTCCGGCACCGTCGCCCCCACCGCGCTCGCGCCCGCACCCTTGCCCGGTCGGGCCGGCGCCGCCCCGGCGGCTCCGCGCGCGTCCGGTCCGGCCGGTGGTTAACGTGGCAACCGGGGGCCGCCGCCCGCGCACCACGAGGAGACCGCCATGGCTGTGCAACCCGAGGGCATGCCCTGCTGGGCCGATGCGATGTTCACCGACGTCGAGGGCGCGAAGCGCTTCTACGCCGACGTGCTGGGGTGGACGTTCGGCCACGCCCAGACCGAGTACGGCAACTACGTCCAGGCGTACGCGGACGGCCGGGCCGTCGCCGCCGTCGTCCCGCCGATGCCGGGGCAGGACGGCGGGGCCCCGCCGCCCGCCTGGTGCCTGTACCTCGCCTCGTCGGACGTCGCGGCGACCGCGCGCAAGGTGCGCGAGAACGGCGGTGAGGTGCTCATGGAGCCCATGACCGTGGGCGACTTCGGCTCGATGCTGCTCGCCCGGGACCCCGGCGGTGTCACCTTCGGCGTCTGGGAGGCCGGTACCCACGAGGGGTTCGAGGTGCGGGCCGTGCCCGGCGCCTACTGCTGGGCCGAGGTCTACACGCGGGACGTCACGGCGTCCGACGCCTTCTTCCCGGCCGTCTTCCCCTTCGCGGTGAAGCGGCTGGAGGACGCCCACATGGACTTCAAGGTCTTCGAGCTCGACGACGCCCCGGTCCTGGGCCGCATGCGGATGGACGGCGACTTCCCGGCCGAGGTGCCGCCGTACATCAACGTCTACTTCACCGTCGAGGACGTCGACGCGGCGATCGGCCGGGCCACCACACACGGCGGGAAGGTGGTGTTCGGGCCGATGGACAGCCCGTTCGGCCGGTTCGCGGCGCTGCTCGACCCGCAGGGCGCGGCGTTCTCGGTGATCGACGTGACCAGGACGGAGGGCGAGATGCCCGCCCTCACGGCCGAGAGCTGACCACGACCGCGAGGTCCCACCCCGCCCTCCCCTCTCACCTCCCACCCGCGCCCACCGAGCCCGCCCCGCCGGGCGGCCCATCCGGCTGGGTCACCCGTCCCGTCCGCCCCGGCGCCGAACGGGTGACCGACCGAGGCCGCCACCCCGATTGGTACCCCCTCATGTCGGTACATTCCGCCACACAGGCGAAAGGAGATCGTGATGAGGGGAACGACCGGTACGCCCGCGGCGCGGAAGCGGTGGGCGAGGAGCACCGGCACGGCCGGGTCGGCCGTCCTGTGCGCGCTGGCGGTGACGGGTGCGGCGCTGCCCCAGGGCGGTGGGGTGCGCGTCGAGGCGGCCGTCGCGGCGGCGTCGGAGCGCGCCGCGTACGTGGCCTACACGTACGAGTGCCCGACCGGGGCCGGGCCCGTGCGCCTCGCCGTACGACTGGAGGACCGGACCAGCGGGACGGCATCGGCCCTGACCCGGGTGCCGGAGCCGCAGGTCTGCGACGGGGTGCGGCACGCGCGCACCGACACGGTCACGGCCGACGGTCCGGGCGCCTTCCGCGCCGGTGACAGCGTGATCGTCCGGGTGGAGATGACGAGCGTGCCCCAGCAGGGCGACGGGGCGCCGACGGGCGTCGGCGCGGCGTCCGACGGTATGACGGTGAGTACGGCCCGCGCGTTGACCCTGGGCTGATCTCCGGGGCGGCACCCCCACCCGCGTCGGCGTCGGCGCCACGAAGGACCGACGCCGCCGTGGGCGCCGCGGGAGGTGGACGACGCCGCCGCGGGCGACCGCGGGAGGCGACCGGCGCGGACGGCCGCACGAGGTGACCGGCGCGGACGGCCGCGCGAGGTGACCGGCGCGGACGGGCGGCACTCGACGCGGAGGCCCGTCACCCGGCGCGGTCGTCCCGCACCGACGGGCCGTCAGCCGACGCGGTCGTGGTCGAGGTGGTCGGCGACCGCGCGGAGGGTCGCCGCGAAGTCCTCGGCCTCGCGCAGACGGGCGCCGAGGACCGCGCACCGGGTGTCGACGGCCCGCCGGTACACCTCCAGGCGCGCCCGCAGCGTCTCCAGCTCCTCGTCCCCCGGCGGGTCGTCGACCACCGCGAGCCGGTCGACGATGCCCAGCAGCTCCCGGATCTCGTCCAGGGTGAACTCGAGCCGCCGCATGCGGCGCACGACCCCGAGCCGCTCCACGTCGGCCGGGGTGTACAGGTGCAGGCCGCCCCTGCTGCACGCGGACGGGGCGACGAGGCCCGCGTCCTCGTAGTGACGGATGCTGCGCAGCGGCAGCCCGGTCCGCTCCGCGACCTCGCCGATCCTCATGTGCCACCGCTGATCGTTCACCATCACCGCGCCCGCCTACTCGTCGCCGTCCACGCGTTCACGCTGGACGGCCAGAGTACGTACGGGGAACGCCCGGAACCGTGCACCGGCGATCCGCGCGCCGGACAACCGTGCGACTTCTCCCCCGGGTGGGGGCGACCCGCCCGGCCTAACGGGCCACGAACTGCGTGAGGATGGCCTGCACCTCGTAGATGTCGACACCCTTGGTGAAGGTCTTCTGGACCGGCGTGGGGCTGCCGGAGATCCAGATCTTCAGCTCGGCGTCGAGGTCGAAGGTCCCGGCCGTCTCGACCGCGAAGTGCGTGATGCTGCGGTAGGGGATCGAGTGGTACTCGACCTTCTTGCCGGTGATGCCCTGCTTGTCGACCATGATCAGCCGGCGGTCGGTGAACAGGATCGTGTCGCGGATCAGCAGGAACGCGGCGTACACCCGCTCGTCGGGGCCGAGGAGCCGCGCGTACTCCTGCTGGGCGCTCGCCGGGTCGACGGTGTGCGCGTTGCCGAACAGTGCCATGGAAATCCCCCGTGGATCGATTCGTACGATCGTCGCACTGTACCTTCGCCGGACGGCGCGCGAGCCCGACGGCGCGGGCCCTGGCATGGGTTGAGGAGCATGGTGAACCACCGACCGGACAGCGGCGACCCGCGGGCCTGGGACCCGGAGGCGACGCGGTACCTCCCACCGACCGGCGACCCACGCCCGCAGCCGGGCCACGACGCCCCGCGGTATGACACACCGGGCCATGCCGCCCCGGGATATGACGCATCCGGCGCGTACGACACCCGGGGGTACGACGCCCCGGGTCACGGCGTACCGGGGTACGACGTACCGGCGTATGACGCACCCGCATACGGCGCACCCGCATACGGCGCACCCGGGTACGCCCCCACCACCGACTCCGCCTCGGCCTCCGACGCGACGCAGGTCCTGCCCCCCACCCCCGCGTACGACGCGTCCGCCTCCGACGCGACACAGTTCCTCCCATCCACCCCCGCGTACGAGACCCCGGTCTCCGACGCCACACAGGTCCTCCGTCCCGTCCCCGCCCACGACCCGCCGGCCTCCGACGCGACGCAGGTCCTGCCCCCCACCCCCGCGTACGGCGGGCCGGTGTCCCCGGCCGACGGGGCGGACGGGTACGGGCCGCCGCCTCCGGCGGAGTCGACGCGGCCCCTGCCGCGCGTCGTCGACGAACCTCCGCCCCACACGCCCCGGACGACGTCCCGCGCCACCTCCCGTACCGCGCCCGGCGACGCCCGCCGCCGTGGCCCGTCGCGGGTGGTCCTCGTCGGTGCGGCCATTGCCGCGTGCGCCGTCCTGGGCCTGGGGATCGGGGCGGTGCTCAGCGGCGGCGACGGGGACCCCGCGCCCGCCGCGGCCGGCACGGCGACCGCCGGGTCGGGGGCCACCACCGGGGCCCCCACCGCTCCCGCGCCCGCTCCCACGCCGTCCGCCTCCGCGACGGAGTCGCGGCCGCCGGTCCCGGCGGGACAGTTCGTCCTGTTCGACGCGGCGACCGGCCGGGCCGTCGACGTGTCGGCCGCCGCCACCAACGACGGCGCCCCGGTGATCGTCTGGGAGCGCCACGCCCAGGCCAACCAGCAGTGGCTCGTGGCCGACCTGGGCGACGGCCACGTGCAGATCAAGGCGGTCCACTCGGGGCTCTGCCTCCAGCCGGTCGAGCCGGTCGGGGCGGGCGCCGCCGTCGTCCAGCGCCCGTGCGTCGACAGCGACGCCCAACGCTGGTTGCCCGCCCCGTCCGCCGACGCGACGACGCACACCCTCACCCTCAAGGGATGGGGGCTGGTCCTGGCGCCGGCAGGACCGGAGAACGGCGCCGCGCTGAGCCTCCAGGCCCCCGATCCGGCCGCGCCGCACGGCTGGACGCTCCAGCCCGTCGCGTAGACCCGGGCGCGGGGCCGGGGGCGCCGCCGCACGGCACGGCCTCCGGGCAACCGCACCCCCGCCCGGTACCGGTGACACGGTCACCCCGCCGGGCGGCACCACCACCCCGCCGGGCGGCACCACCACCCCGCCGGGCGGTACCACCACCGCGCCGCGTCCCGGCCGGCCCCACGCCACGCCGTGGCGCCGTCCGCCCCCGGCCACGCCGTATCGCAGTCCCCCGCCACGGGGTGGCGGGGGCCGCCGTCAGCTCATGCCGGCGCCGCCGGCGACGCCGGCGAGCTGCCCCAGGCCCTGCGCGTACGTGGTGGCGCCGCTCATGCCGGTGCCGGTCACGGTGCCGGTGTGACCGAGCAGGGCCGTCCCGGCCGCGCCCAGCGGGATGGCCTCGCTGCCCACGCCCTGCGCCGTCGCGTCGGCGTGGGCGGCACCGGCACCGGCCAGCGCGACGGCGGCGGCGCCGAGGGCGGCGCCGGTGACGAGACGGCCGGTCCTGCGGCTCCTGCGGCTGGGATTGCTGCTCACGGGGGGCTCCTCCGGGTCGGGTACGACGCGCGGGCGGCGCGTCGCCAACGACAACGGCACCGCCCGTCCGGAAGGCACGGGCCCCGGTACCCGGGGAGGAGGGGCCCGGGGCCGGGGCGGGGCGAACCGCGGGGTCGGCCCCCGGCGGTGGCTGCCGGCTCCCGCCGGAACCGGCTGCTCCGGCCGGGGTTCGTCCGACTCACGGGTCCGGCGCCAGGATAACTCCGATCGAGTGACGTGCATCACTTCAGACCATGATTTTTCCGCTCCGACCCGGCATACCCGGACCCGCTGCGGGTACTGCGGGGCCCATGGCTCCCGGCACCGCTGCTCCCAGGAACGCCCCGTCCGACGACCACGCCGCCGCCCCGCCCCGCCGCGCGCCGACCGGCGCGCACGCACCCCCGACCCGGCCCGCACCCCCGCCCCGGTTCGCCCGTCCGGCCCGCACCGCCGGTCCGGCCCGCACCGCCCGTCCGGCTCGCGCGCTGAACGTCCGGCCGGCACCGCGCGTCCGCCCCCCGTCCGCGCGTCCGACACCGCTCCCGTCCGTGTCCGCTCCCGTCGTGGCGGCGTCCGCCGCCCGTGTCCCTGCCGACGGCCGTCATGAACGGTGAGGTCCCCGTACCGCGTTCCGGCGGAGGCGGCCACCGGGCGCTGCCGCACACGGCCGACGTGCGCATCGAGGCGTGGGGCGCCAGCCGCGAGCAGTGCCTCGGGGAGGCGGTGCTCGCCCTGGTGGAGTCGTTCGCCGACGTGTCGGCGGCCCACGCGGACGCGGTGCGGCGGGTGCGGTTGGACGAGGTGGCCGACGACGACCTGCTGGCCGACCTCCTGGACGAGGTGGTCTTCCGGGTGGACGAGTTCGGTGAGGTGCCCGTGGACGTCGAGGTGGAGACGACCGACGAGGGCGGCCTCGATGTCCGGCTCGCCGTGGCGGCGCTGCGGCGGGTGCCGATCACCGGAGCGGTGCCGAGCGCCGTGTCGTGGCACGTGCTCCGCATGGGCCCGGGCCCGCACGGCTGGTCCTGCGCCGTGACGGTGGACGTCTGACGACCCGCCGCGTACGGCTCCCGTCAGGCCCCGCCTGCCTGCGGCCCCCCGCCCGCCCAGCCCGGCTCCGCCCGTATCCACGAGCCGGTCCCGCCTCGTATCCCGCTCGCCCCGCGCCGCCACCGGGGACCGCCTCACGCCGCCGCCCCGCCTCACGCCGCCCCGCCGGGCACCGTCCCGCGCCGCCCCGGGCCTGGGCCCCGGCCCGGTCCCGTAACGGCGACCGGGCGGGGCGGTCTCACACCGCGCGGTGCAGGAGGAAGGCCACCAGGGCGTCGAGGTCGCGGGCCGCGCCCGGGGCGAGGGACGCGTCGTGCAGACAGGCGCGGGCCGCGGCGAGGTGGTGCCGGGCCTCCTCCAGGGTCGCGGCACGCCCACCGGCCCGGTCCACCAGCGCGGCGGCGCGCGCGGCGGTGCCGTCCCCGTGCGTTCCGGCCGCGTCGGGGCCGTCGCCGGCCGTGTCGTCGCCCGGGGTCTCCAGGAGTGCGGCCAGTTCGCGGGCGGCGGGGCCCCCGGCGGTGAGCGCGGAGAGCACCGGGTACGTCTTCTTGCGCCGCCGCAGGTCGCCGTGGACCGGCTTGCCCGTCACGGCCGGGTCGCCCCAGATGCCCAGCAGGTCGTCGACCGCCTGGAACGCCACGCCCAGGTGCCGCCCGGCCCGGTCCAGCGCGGTGACGGTCGCCTCGGGCGCCCCGCCCAGGAGCGCGCCCAGCGCGGCGGCGCAGCCGAGGAGGGCGCCGGTCTTGTGCTCGGCCATGGCGCGGTACTCGTCGGGCCGCACCGCGTCCCGCCCGGTCCAGGGCCGGTCCTCGAAGCACAGGTCCTCCGCCTGGCCGCGCACCAGGTCGGTGAGGGTGTCGCACAGACGGCGCACCGCGGCGCGGGTGTGCTCGCCGGGGGCCTCGGCGAGGGACTGCACGGCGAGCGCGAACAGGGCGTCGCCGGCGAGGACGGCGGGCCCGGTGCCGTACGCCTTCCACACCGTCTCGCGCTGCCGGCGCATCGCGTCGCCGTCCATGATGTCGTCGTGCAGCAGCGAGAACGCGTGCACCAGTTCCACCGCGACCGCGCCGGCCACCGCGACGCGCCCGTCGGCGCCGGCGGCCTCCGCTCCCAGCACGGCGAGGGCCTGCCGTACGCCCTTGCCCTCCGACGCCCCCGGGTCGGGCGTGCCGGCGACGTCGCTCCAGCCGAGCGAGAACGCGGCCATCTCCCCGGTCCAGGGGTGGAGCCCCCCGACGGCGTCGGCCAGGGCGGGCCGCACCAGCGCACGACAGCGCGCCAGGACACCCGCCGCAGCCGCAGCCGCAGCGCCCGCCGCCCCCTCGTGCGCGGCGCCGGAAGCGTCCACCACGTCGAGGGCGCCGACAACCCCGCCCGCACCCGTGGCGCCCGCCCTCCCGGCCGCGTCCGCGCCTGCGGCGCCGGAAGCGTCCACCATGTCCGCGTACACCCTGTCCCCGTCCCTGCCCCTGCCCCTGCCCCGGCTCCTGCTTCCCTTCCCGTCTGCCTCTCCCTCCCCGCCCCCGCCGCGTCGTGCGGAGGGCGTGGGGGGCAGCGGGGGAGCAGGCGGGGCCGTGCGAGCCGACGCGGTCACCGGTACGGAGGTCATCGCGGGGCCTCCTCCTCGCCGGACGGCAGTGGTCCGACGCCCAGTTCGGCGGCCGCCTTCTCGACCATGTCGCGGGCGTGCCGCAGCCCGATGCGGTTCAGTGTGTCGCGCAGTTCGGCGAGCTCGGCGGCGGTCTCCGCGGTGTCGCGGCCGAGCCGGGCGAGGGCCTTGGCGAGTCCCAGCCGGGACAGCGCCGTGCCGCGCGGCTCGTCCATGGCGCGGAACTCCTCCAGCGCCCCCGCGTACGTGTCCCGCGCCTCGGCGTACAGGCCGGCCCGGTACAAGACGTTGCCGCGCATCTTGTGGTTGTACGCGAGCGCGCTCGACAGCTCCATCTCGCGGCAGGCGACCTCGGCCTCGGAGAGCAGCGCCAGCGCCCGCTCCACGTCCCCGTCCCGTACCGAGACGACGTCGGCTATGCCGCGCAGCGCCCACGCCCGGCCCCGCCGGTCGTCGGCCCGGCCGGCCGTCTCGGCGGCCTCCTCGAACAGCTCCAGCGCCCGGTCGTACGAGCCGGTGTTGCGGTGCATCTGCGCGATGCCCTCCAGTGCCCACACGGTGTGCCGGGCCTCACCGCGGCGGCGGGCTTCCGCGAGGAGCTGCTCGTGCAGCTCGCCGACGGCCTGGTAGTCGCCCTGTATCCGCCCGGTCTCGGCGAGCCCCGCGAGGGAGTACCCGCGGACGACGACGTCCCCGCCCCGCTCGCCCAGCTCGGCCGCGAGCCGCAGCAGCCGGTACGCCAGCGCCAGGGCGCCCCGCTGCCGGGCGAGCGTGCCGCCGCTCCACAGCGCCCAGGCCATCGCGCCGACGTCACCGGCCTCCCGGGCGGCCCGGTAGGAGGCCTTCCACGCCCGGTCGGCCTCGTCGATCCGCCCGAGCCGCCGGGACGCCTCCGCCACCGCGAGCCCGCACCGCGCCACCTCGCCCAGTTCGCCGGCCGCCTCGGCGGCGCGGAGCTCGCGCACGCCCGTCTCCAGGACGTCGGTGAGCGAGGAGTTCACCGACAGGGACCCGAGCGCCCCCTGGTACTCGGGTGCGAACGCCTTCCCCCGCGGCCGCCCGGCCGCCCCCGCTCCGCGCCGGTCCGCCCCCACCGTCTGCGTCGTCTGACCCACTGTCACACCCGTTTCCCTATGCGTTCCTTACCGGTCAAGACGGTATGAGCGCGGGGAGGTTCCACGAGTCCCCCTCCGCGCTGGTCAGGGGTCATACCTGAGTGCTACACGGGTGTGCGCCCGTCGTCACCGCGACGTACTCGGAAGGGCCCAGGGGGTACTTCAGACGGACCGCCGGTGCCGCCGGCCCGAGGAGCCCCCGCACCCCCGCACCCCAGGGCCCCGTGGCCGTCAGCCGGTGAGGGCCGGGACGTCCAGGGCGGTGAGGCGGGTGTGGTCGGTGCAGGCGTCGAGACGGGTGACGCGGCCCTCGACGAGCGTGAACGCCCTCAGCGACACCGGGCGACCGTCCACCAGGGCGAGCGCCCGGGGTGCCGTTGACGAGCCTGGGGGGGGGGCACCTCGCCGAACCGGGCGAACGCCACCGCCTGCGCGGCGGCTCTGATCGTCGTGGTCGCCGCCACGAACTTCTGCGACCGCCCGAACGCCATGGTCCGGGAACCCTCCGGCGCGACCTGGTGACGCGGGGAGCGGGGGCCGGAAGCCAGGGGGGCCAGGGAGTCCGCCCCACCGTGCCGGGGACGGCTCCGGGAGGCGGGCGGAGGAGCGCCCCGCGCACGCACGGGAGCCCGCGCGCCCGGGCCCACACGCAGCGCGGGGTCCCTCCCCCTTCCCGCGCCGTCAACCCGGTCGTGTCTGCTTCAGGCGGGTCACGACGGCGCCGTGGCCCTCCTGTACCGCCTCCACCGCCGTCTGGTGCAGGGAGCGGCTCTCCTCCTCGGAGTGGCACGGGACCGGGCTGCCGGACATCGTGTACCACTCCGAACCACCGCTGTACTGGACCGCGACGTCCGCCTCGGTGCCGTACCACGTCGTGTGCACGGTGAGGTCCCCGGTGAGGACACCCAGTTCCTCCGTGCGGACGCCCCCCGTTCCCGCGATCACGTTGACCGTCGTCCACGAAGCCCAGCCGGTCATGGCCGCACCCCTTTCGCCGTGCCGAACACGCCGCGGCACGGGACGCGGCGCCGGTCGGGGCCCTGGACTGGGGCCTGCGGGCGGGTCCCGGTGGAGCCGGGGACGTGCCTGGGTCCTGGAACCACCATGCGCTCGTCGGCGGACCGCGTCGACCCGAACGGGTGACGCCCGCGGGAAGCCGGGGCCCTCGCGCGGACCCGCGGCGCATCGGCGCGTATATCCCGGGCGATGGCGGGGACCCGGAGAAGAAGAGTGGGAAAGCACGGAGGATGGGGTGTACGCGTATGACGACGCGCCATGCGGTGCGAAGGGAAAGTCCCCGGATCGGTGTCCGCCCCGTCGACGAGGTCGAGTCCGCGTACCGGACCCTCGCCGCGGAGGCGACCGGGCCCGGGCGGGACGCCCGCGGCGGCCGGGCGCTCCGGGACAGGGACGGCGACAGGCCCCGCGCCCTGCGGGAAGGCGCCACCGAGGCGTACCGGTGGGCGCTGGCCCGCGCTCCGCAGGGGCCCATCACGGGCGTACGGGGCCGCGACGTGCCCGACGTGTGGCGGCTGACGGCGGAGGTTGACGCGGCGGCGGTCCTGCTCGACGACCCGGCGTGCCCGCACGAGGCACGCGAGTACGTCCGCGGGGTGCACGACGCGCTGGCGTGGGTCTGCGGCCACAGCGACCAGCGCGTCTGACCGCGACGGCCGGCGCGTCCGACCACCGCCGGAGCCTCCGACCACCACCGGCGCGTCCACGACCGGCCGCTCCGACCCCGCCGGACCCGACGACGTCCCTCCTGGGCCGGTCCGCCGGGTGGCCGCCGACCGCAGCCTGCCGGAGCACCGCCGGAGCGGTCCTGCGGTGGTCACCGACCGGAGCCCGCGGAGCCCGCCGGGTGGCGCGCCACTGCAGAGCTCCGAGTCGGGTGCAGATCCCCGAGTCGGCGCCCCGGGGAGCCTCCGCATGCCCGACGTCCCCTGCCTCGGCTGCGCCCGCCGTGCGGGCCGCCCGCCCGAGCCGGCACGACCGGGGTCGTTCCGCCGGGCCCGTCCACCGGCTGTCGCCCGAGCCGGCACCCGACGAGCCGGAGCCGCCGTCTCAGGATCCGGAGCCGTCCGGGGGCCCGGCGTCGTGCCCCGACACCGGCCCGGCGTCGTCCCCCGGCCCGGAGCCGTCTCTCGGCGCGGCACCGTCTCCCGGCCCGGCGTCCTCGGGGTCGTCCCGACGGAGCTCGTCGTTGATGCGCAGGGCCTCGGCCAGGTCGTCCTCCAGGACGATGATCCGGCACGCCGCCTCGACGGGCGTGCCCTGGTCCACCAGCTCGCGGGCGCGAGCCGCCATGCGCAGCTGGCGCCGCGAGTACCTGCGGTGTCCGCCGCCGGACCGCGGCGGTGTGATGAGCCCCGCCTCCCCGAGTGCGCGGAGGAAGGCCGGGGACGTCCCGATCAGCTCCGCGGCGCGCCCCATGCTGTACGCGGGGTAGTCGTCGTCGTCGAGGTTGTCGGCGGGGGTGCTGCGTCGCGCTCCTGGAGCCATGCGCGCCTTTCGTCTCGGGCGTCGTGCCGGGCGGCCACCGGGACGGCACCCCCCTCACGCGGGAACCGTAACCGTCGCGGGTGGCGAATGTCTATTCCGGCCGGTGCAGATTCGCGGGCGGGGCGGCGGCAGCTTTTCTCCCGCAGACAATTCGGCGCCGGGAATTATGGGTCCGTGCGGCAATGCCGTGCTAGCCTCGAAGGAGTTGCAGTTGTGGTTCCCAGAGCTTCATGTGCCCCCCCGCCCCCCACGGGCGGAGGAGCACTTTTGTGTGGCCGGTTCTTCCGGACGGGGTAATCATCGCGGCGACGCGCGGCTCACACGGTGTGGGTCCGAATATCCCCCTGAGGAGATAATCATGGCTACTGGCGTAGTGAAGTGGTTCAACGCTGAAAAGGGCTTCGGCTTCATCCAGCAGGACGGTGGCGGCGCCGACGTGTTCGCCCACTACTCCAACATCGCGACCTCCGGCTTCCGCGAGCTGCAGGAAGGCCAGAAGGTCACCTTCGACGTCACGCAGGGCCAGAAGGGCCCGCAGGCGGAGAACATCCTCCCCGCCTGACGACGTAGGCGTTACGACGCCGCCGGGGCCCGCACCATGGGTGCGGGCCCCGCGCCGTTCCCCGGCGCCGCCGTTCGGCTCGGCGTGCCGCCCGCCCGGCTGAATCGAGGGCCGTGAATTCCTCGATCCCCTGTTTGAGGAATGTCTCCATGGCCCGTACCCCCCGCTCCCGGGGCAATCACTCGGGAACCCGCCAGTCTGCCCCGGCACCCGCCGGGCGCGGCGCGCGGAATGACCGGACGGACAACAGTCCGAAGGGCGCGAAAAGCGCGCGGACACGGGGCGGCAACCGCTCCACCCCGCCCCCGCCCGGCGATTTCGCCATGCCCGTCACCCACACGCCGCCGCTGCCGCCCGTCGCGTCCTTCGCCGACCTCGGCCTGCCCGCGCCGATGCTGCGGGCGCTCGAAGCCGAAGGCGTGACCGCGCCGTTCCCCATCCAGGCGGCGACCCTCCCCAACTCCCTGGCGGGACGCGACGTCCTCGGCCGCGGCCGCACCGGCTCCGGCAAGACGCTCGCCTTCGGGCTGGCCGTGCTCGGCCGGCTCGCCGGGACCCGAGCCGAACCCCGCCGGCCGTCGGCGCTGGTGCTCGTCCCCACGCGGGAACTCGCCCAGCAGGTGACCGACGCGCTCGCCCCGTACGCCCGCGCGCTCGGCCTGCGCCAGGCGACCGTCGTCGGCGGCGTGTCGATCGGCCGCCAGACCGCCGCCCTGCGCGGCGGCACGGACGTCCTCGTCGCCACCCCCGGTCGCCTCAAGGACCTCGTCACGCGCGGCGACTGCCAGCTGGACGACGTCAGCGTCACCGTCCTCGACGAGGCCGACCAGATGACGGACATGGGCTTCCTGCCGCAGATCACCGGCCTGATCGACCAGACCCGGCCCGACGGGCAGCGGCTGCTCTTCTCCGCCACCCTCGACCGCAACGTCGACGCCCTCGTGCGGCGCTACCTCACCGACCCGGTCGTCCACTCCGTGGACCCGTCGGCGGGTGTGGTCACCTCGATGGAGCACCACGTCCTGCACGTCCACGACACCGACAAGAACGCGACGGCGACCGAGATCGCCGCCCGTGACGGTCGCGTGATCATGTTCCTGGACACCAAGCACGGCGTCGACCGGTTCACCAAGCACCTCCTCAAGAGCGGCGTGCGGGCCTCCGCGCTGCACGGCGGCAAGAGCCAGCCGCAGCGCACCAGGACCCTCGCCCAGTTCAAGGAGGGCCACGTCTCGGTGCTGGTCGCGACGAACGTCGCCGCCCGCGGCATCCACGTCGACGACCTCGACCTCGTCGTGAACGTCGACCCGCCCGGCGACCACAAGGACTACCTGCACCGCGGCGGCCGCACCGCCCGCGCCGGCGAGTCGGGCAGCGTCGTCACGCTGGTCCTCCCGCACCAGCGGCGCGACGTCGACCGCCTCATGGTGCACGCCGGCATCAAGCCGCGCACCACCGCCGTCCGCTCCGGCGAGGCCGAGCTGACCCGCATCACCGGCGCCCGTACGCCGTCCGGCATACCGGTCGTCGTCACGGTCCCCACCCCCGCACCGGCCGCGGCGGCGAAGCCCGCCGCCGCCGGCCGCGGCCGACGCGGCGGGGCACGGCGGGGCCGCCGCCCGGCGCGTGGCGCAGCGAGCACCCAGCGGTGACCCCGCGCGGCGGCACCCCACACACGCCGCCGCGCACCCCACCCGGACGTCCCGACCCGTCCACCGACCGACGACACGACCCTGCGAGGCCGCCATGCGCTGTGTGATCGCCAGCTTCCCCTTCGACTTCGTCCAGAGCGAGGTGCAGACGCTGATGGCCGGCGTCACGCCCGAGCCCGCCGTGGGGCCCTGCGCGGTCATCGGCGACCACACCTACCCGGTCAAGCAGGTCGGCGAGGTGATCACCCGGCAGGACCGGCGCGACTTCACCGCCGCCGAGGTGACCCGGGCCCTGCGACGCCTCGGCTTCACCTGCGTCACCGCCCCGGCGCCCTCCGCCGACCCGCTGGGCTGACCGCACGCACGCCACAGCCCCGGCCCGGCCCCGTGCCGGCCGGCACGACGGTACGTACGGCATGTGACGCGTCGCACACGGCGTGCCGCGCGTACGGCGTGCGGAAGCGTGCCGTGGCGGAGAGCGGTCCCGCGCGTGCGGAACCGTGCCGCGTACGAGGATGCTCCGCGTGCGCAACCGTGCCGTGTGCGCGGCCGGGGTGCCGAGGGCGCGGACGTGCCGTGTGCGCGGACGTGCCCGCGCGCGGAGGCGTACGGCGTGACGCCTCCGGCACCGCGCGCCGCACGGCGTCACGTGCCGCGGAGGACGAGACGTGATGGGGGCGGCCGGGGTCCGGCCGCCCCCGGCCGCTCAGTCGTCCGTGTAGCTGAAGTCACCCACCGTCCACGCGTTCACGTCCGCGATGGCCACGCGGTACATCCCGCCCGTCTCCGGGATCCCCAGGGTGCCCTGGAGGATCCGCGCCACGTGGAAGTGCAGGTACGTCGGGGCCGCGTCCTCGTCGGGACGCGCCTCCTCCGGCGGCGACGCGAACCCCGCGGCGAACGCGCCGAGTCGCTCCGAGTCCCGCAGGACCTCCGCCACCCGCTGCCGCCACGCGGCCTCGGGGGCGAGCCGCCCGGTGATGACCGCACCGTTGACCACGACGGTGAGGGACATCTGATTGGACTGCTCCGTTTCCACGGTGGCCGCGACGTTCACGAGCAGTGCATCAGGCTTCGTCATGCCCCGAACCTACAATCCCCGGCGGCGAAGTGGTGCCCCCGCACCCAAGCCGGCTCCGCCCGACCCGCCCGGAGCGCCGCCCGCACCCCGCCCCGTACCCCCGTCGTCACGCTTCGCCATCAGCCGGCGCCCGGCGTCCCCGGTGTGCGCGGCGCTCCGGGCCGGTGCCTGCCCGTGGCCCGCCCCGGCGCCCCACCCGAGGTGCGCGTCGGTCGCACGGACCAGGCCGGACCAGGCCGGACCAGGCCGGGGCACGACCTGGCCGACCGCCTCGAACCGCTCCTCGGGGGAGGGTTCGGCCCCGTCGGGCCCCTGCCCCGGACCTCGATGGGTACTCGGCGGCGTCGACCGGCCGGGTTCCGCCGGCGGTCTCCCGCCCCGCCGCGGCCCGCGGGGGTGAACCGGCCGTGGTGCCCGTGTCCGGGGCCCGCCCGACCGCTGTTGATCACCCCGTGAACGACTCGACGACCTGCCCGATACTGCCCCTTGTGCCTCCGGCGCCTCGCGCGCCCCTCACCGGTACGCCGGGTACGCCCGGACCCGCATCCGCGCTGCCGCCCGCGCCCGCGCTGCCGCCCGCGCCCGTCGCCCCCGCCGGGCCCGTCGTCCCTCATGTGCTGCCCGCCCGGCCCGCCGTGCCCGGTGGCGTCGGCGTCCGCTCCTGTACGACCGCCGCCGACACGCTCACCATCCGGCTCGCCGGCGAAGTCGACCGGTACAGCGCCGCCCCGCTGAGGGTGGTGCTGACGGTGGCGGCCGTCTACGGGTACCGCGGACTCGTCCTGGACGCCACGGCGGTCACCTTCTGCGACTCGGCGCTCCTCGGCGTCGTCGCGTGGTGGCAGCGGGACCGGCGGCGACTGCGGCTCGTCCCCTCCGGGGCGGTCGACCGCCTGCTGCGCGCGGCCCGCGCGGCGGGCGCCGCACCGGTCATCACCCCCCACCGGCCGGAGCGGACCCACCGGCCGGAGGGAGCCCACCGGCCGGAGGGAGCCGACGGGACGCAACAGGCCCCCGGCAGGAGCGGAACCGCCGGGCAAAGGTGACCCGCCGGTGGAGGTGACCCGTCGGCCGTGGCGGTCCGTCATCCGGCGGGGCCACGCCGGGCGGCGTCGGGGGCGGGCACCGCGCCGGCGGCCTCCGGATCGGGCCCCGGATCGGGTGCGCCCACCGCCGCCACTGTCACTGCCACCGTTGCCACCGCGGCCGTCCTGGCCGCAACCGCATCCGCAGCGATGTCCGCGTCCGCGTCGGCATCCGCGTCCGCGTCCGCGGCGGCGGGGGCGTTCTGGCGGCGGTGTGCGCGGACCGTGTGGGCCACGGCCGCCGCCCACACGGCGCACACCAGCGCGTACACCGCTCCCTGCGTGGCGCCCCCGGCCGAGACGCCGTCGGAGCGCAACAGGGTCCGGACGTTGGTCAGGACGATGAGACCGCCCACGGCCGCCCCGAGGACGCGCGCAGGGAGGTGGCGTACCAGCCATGCGGCGAGCGGCGCGGCGACGAGGCCGCCCGCGAGCAGGGCGGCGGCCCAGGTGGGGTCGATGCCCTGCGAACCGAGCCCCACGAGGAACCCGAGGCTCGCGGCGACCGCGACCAGGAACTCGCTGGTGTCGACCGAGCCGATGACCTTGCGCGGCTCCAGGCGGCCGCCGGCCAGGAGGGCCGGGGTGCCGACCGGGCCCCACCCGCCGCCGCCCGTCGCGTCGAGGAACCCGGCGGCCAGGCCGAGCGGCGCGAGGAAGCGTCTGCGCAGGGGCTTGCCGACGTTGCCGGTGGGCAGCCCGAGCAGGGTGAAGCGGCCGAGCACGTAGAGGCCGAGGCCGAGCAGGACCAGCGCCGTCAGCGGCGCGGCGAGGGCGGTGGAGAGGCCGGACAGGAAGGTCGCGCCGGCGAAGGCACCGGCCGCGCCGGGAACGCCGATCCGGGCGACGACCTTCCAGTCGACGTTCCCGAGCCGCCAGTGGGCCGCCCCGGAGGCGAGCGTGGTGCCGATCTCCGCCAGGTGGACGGTCGCGGAGGCGCTGGCCGGGTGCGTGCCGAAGGCGAGCAGCAGGCTCGTCGACGTGACGCCGTAGGCCATCCCCAGGGCGCCGTCGACGAGTTGCGCGCCGAGCCCCGCCAGGGCCAGCAGGACCAGCGTCTTCACGGCCGCCTCCAGACCACCCGGTTCCCTACCGGTTGGGTAGGGATACTGGCGGGCCGTCACCGCGCACGCAACCGGGTGGTCGTGGCGGGCGG
Organism: Streptomyces kanasensis; assembly: GCF_043077165.1. Classification (NCBI taxonomy): domain Bacteria; kingdom Bacillati; phylum Actinomycetota; class Actinomycetes; order Kitasatosporales; family Streptomycetaceae; genus Streptomyces; species Streptomyces kanasensis. Next base: position 273,441 of record NZ_JBIBSF010000003.1, on the reverse strand, counting down.
TGCCCCCTCGCCGCCCCCTGGGGGAAGGGCGCGGTGGCGGGATGCCGGCTCAGGGATTGGACCAGGCGGCCGGGTCCTCCGCCAACGCGCCGACGGACGGGGGCAGCTCGCCCGACGCCACGTCGGCGAGGGAGACCCCTTCGAGGACGCTCCGCACGTTCGCCCGCAGGGCGATCCACAGGGGCAGCAGCGACTCGGCGGGGCCGCTGTAGGAGAGCTCGGGCGGGCGGACCCCGCGTACGGAGACCAGGGGCCCGTCGACGGCCCGCACCACGTCCGCGATGCTGACGTCCCGCGCCGGCCTCGCCAACCGGTAACCGCCGTTGACACCGCGCTGGCTGACGACGAGCCCGCTGCGGCGCATGTCGTTGAGGATGCCTTCGAGGAACTTGTGCGGGATGTCCTGCGCCTCCGCGATGGCCTCGGCCTTCAGGGGCGCCGTCGGACCGGCGGTGGCGAGCAGCAGCGCGGCGCGCACCGCGTAGTCCGCCTTGGCCGAGATTCGCATGGGCCCATTATCCCGCCGGTCCGCCGGTCCGCCGGTCCGCCGCCCGGCGGGTCCGTCCGTGCGTCCGGCGGGTCTGCCCGTCCGCCTGGGGGGTCCGTCCGTGCGTCCGGCGGGTCTGCCCGTCCGCCTGGGGGGTCCGTCCGTGCGTCCGGCGGGTCTGCCCGTCCGCCTGGGGGGTCCGTCCGTGCGTCCG